>JBHLNF010000001.1:624784-1051113 GCA_048937405.1 Promethearchaeota archaeon | reverse complement strand
ATAATAAAAGCCAAGAATATATAGGGTAGCACATTAGGTAAAACTTCTCCGAAAGCTATTTTCGAACTTTTTAAGCCAGACATTCTTGCAACTTTTATATAATTTCTTTCTTTTAAAGTCAAAACTTGAGATCTAATAGAACGTGCAGCCCAAGGCCATGTGAATAATCCTATAATTAGCATCGTTATCCACCATTCACGAGTTTTTAAAATAGCCGACATTAACAAAATAAAAGGTATCTGAGGGAAAACTAAAGCGATATTTGTAATAAATGAAGTAGTTGTATCTGAAACTCCTCCTTTAAAGGGTCCAATTATACCGATAAATACAGCTATTCCAGTACATAGTAAACCAGTGATAAAACCAAATGCTAAAGAATTTCTAATAGCATGCAATAGACGAGTTAAGTAATCCCTTCCATGTTGATCAGTCCCTAAAAGATGTTTTAATGTTGGATCATGAAAATTATCTCTATAACCACCCACCCAATAAACTTTATCAGGTTTATTAAAGGGAGGAATAAATGTTAAAATTACAATTATTAATATTATAACAAAAAAAACAAAAAGTAAGATAACTTGAGCCTTATATCGAGTTATAATATTATGATATTTCTCTTTTAAGATTTCTTTAAAAGATCTATCCTCTAATTCATGACCTTTTATATCAAATAATATTTCTTCAGTCATCTTTATTACTCACCTTTACCTCCAACTCGTATTCTAGGATCAAGTATAGCATAACACATATCTATTAAATAATTTCCCAAAACCACTACTATAATAGTCACTATAAAAGTTCCAATAATCAAATTATAATCATGATTGTTAAAAGCTTGAAGCATTGTATAACCTAAACCAGGAAATCTAAAGATTACTTCCGTAATCAATGTCGCCCCAATTAATCCATTAAATCGTAAATTTAATCCAGTAAATTGTGGCAACATACTATTACGAAATGCATATTTACGCAATGTTTTATCTCTAAATCCTAATTTATTTGCAAAAGCTATATAATCCTCATTTTTTTCAAAAGTCATAAGTGAATATGCTCCAGTAGACCATCCTCCAATATTCGTAAGGCTTAAAACCGCAAAAGGTAACCAGAAATGATTAAATATTGTATATATTGCTCTCCAATCCCATGCCCAACTAGGTGTACTTTCTCCATAAGGGAACCAGTTTAATTCAACAATAAACAAATCCACAAATACATAAGACATCCAAAAAAATGGTGCTGTTTGTAATACCATAAAGACATAATAAGGGATTTTATCTTTTCTTTTTTGAGAATACCCCGCACGGGCCCCAATCCAATTTCCAACGTAAAAAGTAACTATTAAAACTGGAACAACTAACATTAAAGTAAAGGGAAGTGTTCTTTCAACTATATTTATTACCGGTTCAAGTCTAAATAACGTAGAATATCCTAAATCAAATTCAAAAAAGAAACTTCTTAAGAAATTAATATATTGGATATGAAGAGGATAATTTAATCCTAAATACTCTTCCAACTCCTTTATCTCCTCATTCCACGCCTCCTGAGTGACTCCGGATGGTCTTTGATAAATATATTGTAAAACATCGCCCCCTCCTACCAATCGTGGTATCAGAAAGGCCAATGAGAGGGCGATGAAAAATACAACAAAATAGAAAATTCCTTTTTTTATTGCCATATGTAGAAAGGAATTTGAAGTGATCTTTTTAAAAGTACTTTGTTTTTTGTGTGATTCAGAAAAAGATTTGAGGTCATCATCTTTAATTGTTTCTACCATCCCCTTTTCATTCAGACTCATTTTTTTACCCATATAATTTAAGTTTGTTGATTCTAAATACTTAATCGTTATTATTATAATAAAAGAAAAAAAAAATTAATTATTTTTTATATTTTTTGTATGTTTATATAGCTCATTTCCTTTTTTTCCTTAAATTTATAGCTGTTATTATTACAATAGAAGCGATACCTAAACATGTTAGGATTTCTAAACCAAACCATGGAATTGCTTCACTTGGCTTTCTACCAGTACTCACTAAATTCAATACTAATCTTGTTTTTATGGCGAATTGACTATCTGACCAAGTGGTAACTAGCTGTTGGAAGTCATTATCTTCAGTAGCCCAACCTGTCCATTGATATTCAGAAACAGCATACCAATATCCATTAACAAAACCAGGAATTTCTGGAACTTCTTGAGCTAAAATTTCTTGCATTCTATTGAGATATTGTTTATATTCTGCCTCTGGTGCAGCATCTAATAAATTCCATAAGTCGTTAAATTCTTCCGCTAAAGCACTATCCCAACTGGTTACATTCTTATTCCATAAGTGTTCTCCTCTCATGGAATCAAGAAATCTTGGAGGATAATCAGCTAATCGATTTCCACCAACGAACATTGCAAAATCATAGTCTTGATTGGCTATTGAATCTTTATATACAGTTTCATATTCAACTTCTGATAATGTTATTGAAATACCTAAATTTGTGGAAATATCCTCACATACATAAGTTGTAAATGCAATAGCATCAGTCCAACCAATAGGACATATCATTGTGTAAGGGCCAACATCATTTCCCTTATATTTCCATCCATCATTCACGTTTCCAGTCATATCTGTAATGTTTCCTAATAACCATATTGCCTTAGTAACATTTAATTCCTTTTTATATGTTTCAGTAATACTTGCATTATAATAGGGCTCATGTAATACGCTTTCAGGAGCAAGCCATCCAGGATTCGCTTGTATCCAGTATCCAGAAGCTGCATCATCTGGAATAGGGTCATAATTAATAGCATATGCTAAGGCTTGTCTGAATTCGGGTATATCAAAAGGTTCATCTTCTGCGGCATGATTGGGAGCCATATTCATAAGAGCACTTGCTGCTAATTGGTAAGGAGAGTCATGACCATACCAAGTAGTTACAAATGATTCAGGATCACCTTCGTCAGCATTTTCCCAAACCTCCCAGATGTTAGCATAATAACCAGCAAATAAATCTATTCTTCCTTCAATAAAGGCAAGATCTTGTGATGGATTGTCCCAAAACGCGTTGGCTGCTATATATTTAGGAATACAGCCTTCCTCGCCAGGGTTAGCTCTTTGAGCTGGGGAATAATTAGGAAGATTTGTATAAAGAATATCAGCACCCCACCAATCCTCTCTATATTGAAATACACAAGTCGTTTCGTCTGCATTTCGATATACAGGAGCGTAAGGTCCAGAGATTACTTTCCATTCGTCAGGTGTATCTTCATCATCAAACCAATCATATTGAAAGGTGGAAGTTGAAAAATCACCATCATCACTTTCTTCAGCAACAATTTCAGTCCAAATATGTTCTGGTATAATTGGAATATTGTATTTCATCCAGATTTCGACTTGTCGGCTAAATTCATAACCAGGATTAATATCAAATCGGACAGTATCATTATCTACTGCGACAAAATCATCAAATCTTAATGCAAAATCTTCTTTATATCTTGTTTGGTTTCCAGCAAGTTCAAAACTATATGCTACATCACTAGCATCAATAGTTTGGTTATCAGACCATTTAGCGTTAGGATTTAGATCAATAGTAACACTATCTCCAGTTGCACTCCACGAATAATTAGTACCTATACAAGGTTCATCTCGTTCTTTTAAACTATTATATCCAAATAACGCTTCGTACATACCAGCATCTGTACCTGGTGCTAAACTAGTACTCCATGGTATAAAAGAAGTTGGAGAATTATAACTTCCTGCCATCCACATAGTTTGATGACGAGGTGGTTCTGTAGTTCGCTGATTGGGAATGCCAGGGATTGATGAAAGCATAGGCTGTTCATCCGCTATCGTTGAACGAGTTGTAAATATCGCTACAAATATAAGCAAACTTATAAGGATTAAAAAATTTTTTTTTATTTTCATTTTTTTTTCCCAATTTTTTTTTTTAAACTGGATTTTCAATAAATAATCTATTGAAAAAACAAGTTTTTATAACAGTTCATATTTTTATTTTTAAATTTTTTTAATATACTAAAAATATAGTATATTTATTCTATATTTTTCTTTTTTTTTTTATAAACTTTTCGGTTTCTTCTTTTATTAATATATATAATAATACTATAAAATTGAACTGAAAATGTTATTTAATAGAAAATTTTTTGAGAAAAATTTATAACTTTAAATACTATCTTAAATGTAAAAAATACTATATTTATAGGTAAATTATTTATTTATTAGATCAATTATTCAAATATAATTAGAGGTATAAAAATGCAGCATCGAATAACAGCGGAAGATGCCTCAAAAATTATCTTAGAATCTTATAAAGATATTACGATGGTTTTAAAGGCTACTGGTTCTTCAAAACGCCTAATAATTTTAGCATATCTCTTAAAGGGATCTAAAAGTTTTTCCTTCATGTTGGATCGCTTAAAAATCAAGCGGACTACGATTAATCATCATCTCGATTTGCTATTAAAATCACAATTAATCGAAAAAGAAGAATGGGGAAGATATCAAATAACTGAAGCTGGTGTTGAATTTATTCTAAGTATAATTAAAGCATATAAACTCATTATTGAAAGTTCTCAAAATGAACAAGAAAAAATATTCAATGAATGGCCTGAATGGCCAGATTTTTTGAAGGAACCTAGAATTATTAATGAAAATAAGGTGAATAATCCCGCTTTATATGAAGGTGGTTGGAACTCATATATATCCTCAATTACAGGTGTGCTAAATTTTTTGGGAGTTCAACACGATTACGTATACATAAGCGGTATTATAGGTTATTGTTTTCTTGTAAGTATACCTGGAATAATTAGAACATCCCTGATTAAGGAAAACAATCCACCTGATGCATGGCAAGAAATCTATAAAGGTACTGAATCATTTGGCTGGAAAATAAAAAATTGGGAACAAAAGAGAAATAATCCGGGTAAATGGAATTTAACGGGGGAAGACATTGATTTAGCATTAAAGGTTTTCAATCAAGTTAAAGAATTTATAGATAATGATACACCAATAATATTATTTGGTATCCATGATGCAAATTTTGGGATTGTTAATGGTTATAGAAATGATAGTTATCTTGTGAGTAGTTACTATCGAAAAGAAGGACGTAATGAAGTTCCAATTCGATTCGATCAACTTAGAATACTTGATAAGTTTAGATATTACTATTTTGATAATAAAAAGGAAACAGAAGAAATAGATATTATAGAAAGAAATGCTTTAGAACGAGCTTTAAAATTTGCTAAAGGAACAGAATATTCTAGTGGAGGATATTATGTTGGTCCTCAAGCATATGATTTCTGGATATACATGTTAGAAAAAGGGGAAGAAGAAATAGATCTCTATGGAAATAGTGTTTTGGGAATTTACTTTTTTGATGCTAAAGGTGTAATATTTGAATATTTAGATAGATTAGCTCGTAAATATAAAAATACTCCACAGGGCGTTCATTTAAAGGAAGCAAGTAAAAGTTATAGGGATGCTAAAATGCATTTAGAACAATTTACTTTCCTCTTCCCATATTTCGAACCAGAGAATAGTACTCTTACATTAGAAAAAAGAAAGAAAGGCGTAGAAATTCTTAAAAATGTCAAAGTATGTGAATTAGAAGGAATTACCCATTTAGAAAAAACATTGGAAAAATGGGTATAATATCTTAATTATCTCTATTTGCTATTATTATAGATTAAAATAAGGAAAAACTCATTGAATCTACTTATTTTGAATTTATCCATTCATAGTATATAAAAAGTTTCTCTTTCCAAGTATTCTCTCAATTTCTTTCATTTGATCATTATTTAATGGTCCAAATTCAATTGTCTGTATGTTTTCTTCAACTTGTTCTAATGTTTTAAATCCAGGAATAGGTATTGTTTTGTCACTCCGCGCTAAATTCCATGATAATGCACCTTGTACAATAGATCTTCCTTCACTCATTAAAATTTCTTTTATTTTTTCCAGTTTTTTTAACCATTCTGCATTTGGTTTTCCATCCTTAAAATATTTCACCCAATTAGGTGCATTAATTCCTCTAACATCATTATTAGGTAATTTTGAATTTATTGAATATTTTCCTGTTAGTAATCCCATTGCAAGAACAGTTCGATTTACACTTGCTAAATTATATTTTTTACACAAATCGATCATTTCTTTCATATCATGGAGAACATTTAATTCATGTTGAATTGCAACACACTTTGAATTTTGTACAAAATATTCTGATAAATCTGAAAGATCTGTACTCCAACCATATGATTTTATTAAACCCTCTTTACTTAAATCATCTAATGTATCTCTCACAGAAATAAGATCTTCTTTTGAAACAGACCAACAGTGTAACCAATATAGATCAATAAAATCTGTATTTAAACGTTTTAAAGATGATTCACAAGCATTTCTGATATATTCTGGAGATATATCTATCCCAGTTATTTTTTTATTTCCTTTATCAAATGTATTTCCAAATTTTGTAGCTATAACAATATCATCTCTATACTCCTTAAGTGCTTTACCAAGGATTTCTTCACTATGTCCCGCACCGTATATATCTGCTGTATCAAAAAAATTAACCCCTAAATCTATAGCACGATGAATTGCTTTAATAGATTCTTCATCATTGACAGTCCCATAACCTGCTTCAGTACCTTCTATACGAGAGAGTGGCCCCCCAATAGCCCAACACCCTAAACCTAAAGGACTAACTTCAATTCCTGTTTTTCCAAGTAATCTTTTTTTCATTTTATTTCACATATAATCAGAAAGACAGTTTCTTTTAAATCGTGTATCATAATAATCAATAAACTTTATTATTCTTAATATTATAGGTTAAAAAGTTCTATAAATTTTAAATGAAGATAAATTCTTAATGATGAATACATTACTTTAATTGTATATAGAAATAAAAAAATTAATTTATAATTTAGATAATTCGGATAACAAGATCTGGTGAAATTATTATAACTTTTTTATGTTTTTTATATTTATACTCATTCGGATGTAAGCGATACAATTTTTATACCTCTTAATATTTTGTTTTTTATAAATTTTATATTGAAAATTATGTATTACAATAAAATAAATGTAATCATATTATTTAAATGTTACTTCATTATTATAGAATTTCAGCTGATTTGTATCCTTAAAAAGGATTCAGAAACATTTATCAAGTTTAAGAAATTACATTAGATTAGTTGTATTTTATTTTAAAAAAACTCTTATAATATGGAGAAAAATGCCTGATAAAAAATCTTTATCCAACATCTTTACTCTTCGTCTGGATCCATTTATTATTGATGAAATTGAACTTATTAAAGATGCATTTAGTGTAAAATCTACTTCAAAAATTATCAAACAAGCAATTAACCAATATATTACTATGAATCCTATAAATACTGAAAGACCGAATCCTAAATTAATTTTAAGTCATAATATATTTTCTAGGTTACTGAAAGTAGCTGATGACAAGACCTTAGAAGAAATGGCTGAGATATCTTTTCTGAATGGTAAATCCGATGTAGAACAATGGGAAATTCGGGCACAAAATAAAAATTGCAAATTACCATGTAAATATATTTCTAGTAATGTCGATCATGTTATCGAAATTATAAAATCTATTTTTTCTATTGATGGTCAAAATTGGTTTGAAAATGCTTCTTACTCAAAAAAGGAAAATGAATTTATTTTTGAAGGAGAACATGACATGGATCATAATTTCTCGATTTTTGTTAAATATCTTATCTCAAAATATTTAGCAGGCGATGGATATGAATTGATTCAGGAGGATTATTCCCAGATTCATCGAATTGGAAAGAATTTTGGTGGGAGTTCTTCTGAAAAGTTATTAAATGGAATGAAACTTAAGTTTTCGATGCCAGAATAATAAATTCTAATTACAATTTGAAAAAAAAATTTTAAATTCTCTAATTTGATCGAGTAATATAAGACTATAAGTCTTTTAATCTAAAAAACCACAAAAAAAGTTAAGTTCAAGAGTTCACTTTATTCTAAAATTCATCTTTTACTCTAAATAATATCTAAATTAAATATTAAATTGAAATTTTAGGATTCGACAGTATTCTCTTTTATAAATTCAATTAACTCATCCACTTTTGTGTAAGCTAGACAAGTGACAGTATCTGCAGCTCCATAATAGATAGCAATATGCCCTGTTTTGGAATCTGTTAACGTTGAAGAAGGGAAAATTACATTTGGAACATCTCCAATACATTCATACTGTTTTTGAGGAGACATTAAATAGGGTTTTGTTCTGTATAACACTTTCCAAGGTTTATTAATATCTAATATAGCAGCACCCATACTGTAAACAAAACCATTGCAGGAGGTTAATACACCATGATATATCAATAACCATCCAATATTTGTTTCTATGGGGTTTGGACCAGCACCCACTTTTGTAGATTGCCAAGTGAAAGGGATAGGTGTCATTACACGACGATGACATCCCCAATGAATCATATCAGGACTTTCACTATAAAATATGTCCCCAAATGGAGTGTGACCATTATCACTGGGACGATTTAACATCGCATATTTTCTATTAATTTTTCGTGGAAATAGAACTCCATTTCTATTGAATGGTAAATAAGCATTTTCTAACTGATAAAATTCCTCAAATTCTTCCGTATATGCTACACCAATTGTAGGCTGGAGGTTATAGCCATTACACCAAGTAATATAGTATTTTCCATCTAATTTTACAACGCGGGGGTCATAACCATATTCAAAATTAGCAATCTCAGGATTTTCACAAATAAATTTGATTGAATCTTCATCAATTTTCCATGAAAATCCGTCATCACTGAATCCTCTATGTAATTTCATTTCTCTACTTTTATGATCTACTCTAAAAACTCCTGCAAATTTATTCTCGAATGGGATCACTGCACTATTAAAGATACTATTTGATTTTGAAATTAAATTACGGGGAATAATTGGATTTTTTGCAGATCTCCATATAACATTTTTACTATCTGGGGGATTATCTTCCCAAGGTACATTAGAAAGAGACTCTCCTATAATTTTTACTTTTTCGTTCATTAATCTTTTCTCCTCTATAATACTCTTTTTTCTCATAACACCTTATTTGATATTCGTCAAATACAATAATAATTACTTAAAACTAATTTTTTATCTAATTATCGTTAGAGATAATTATTTGTTAGTCTATATATTACATCATAATTTTTATTATTATTTTACAAAATTTTGTATAATCAAATAAAAAGCATTTTTTCGCTTATTTTCATAGTCCTGTTATCAAGGATAATATTCTACTTTTCTCATAATATATTTATGTTTATTTCAAAAAGAGGACACATCATACCCGTCAGGAGCTAATCTACGTCGGTTAAAGAACACAAAAAATGAATAACTTACCATTCCAAAAATAAATCCAAATAGATGAGAAATATAATTAATTCGGGGGTTGATGGTATAGATATACAAAAAAGTGAATATAAAAATATACAATAATATCCAATTATATTTCTTTTTTACTAGTAAAATAACAATGAATGCTCCTGCTAATCCAAATATTGCTCCTGAGGCACCAGATGATATATTATCAGAAGATAATTGAAAACCTATCAACATGTATACTATATTACCTAAAAGACCAGATAGAAGATATACTATAAAGTATATTGGTTTAGAAAGAATATTATTTGCCTCAAAATAAGACCCTACACAATATAAGAAGAGAGTGTTAATAAATAAAGAAAATCGTTCTAAATGCATAAAAATTGCAGTAATTAGTCTCCATACTTCAAAATTATTAAAAATTTTCTGTCTATCAAAAAAGAAAAGATCTGCTATATGAAGTATTTCATTGAAAAGAATATAAATGAAAATATTAATGAAACAAATAAATACTGTGAGTTTTATTTCATTAATTTTTGGTGTATGTATTTGTCTTCTGTAGTTATCCAGAGCTACAAAATCATAAAATTTTTCGTTAAAAATATATTTTACAACTAATGGATCACCCTCCCAAAGATTTTTTAAAATTTCATTAATGAATATCTTTTTAGCTTTAATATCTCCAATTTCGACTAATTTTTTCAGAAGAGGAAATGATATGGTATATGGCAGTATTTCTGTATCATAATTTTTTCTAATCCAAAATTTCAATATATAAACAAAATTATTGAAATCTCTATTAAATGAATCCTTCCCAAATTTAGTTCCGACATAATCACAATAATTATTAATTTTCTTTAGTTGATTTTTGTATTTATTTAATATTCCATTTATGAAAGAATACTCAAATTCTTGAAATTTTTCTTCCTGAATATAAACTATTATTTTATTCTGTTCAGAAGATACTGCAATATATTCATTAATTTTAATTCTTGAATTCATAACTACTTTTTAATCTATATTTATTTTTCTAGGTAATCTATGTAAATTGATAATTTTATTATCTAATTTTCTTTTTGCCTTCATTTATTTATTGTAGTCGATAAGCCAACATAATTCTTAAATTATCTTATCTCTATTTATCGGATTTAGAAATTAGTTAGCAAATATATAAAGCTAAGCTGCTATTTAAAATAACAGGATTAAATTTAACTTCATTTAAAATCTTTTTCTAAATTTATTTTTACTTAAAAGTAAATGTGAAAATTAAAAATGCTTTCAAAAAATATTTAAAGTCATAAACTTTAGATTTTAAAATATATCATAATATTGGGAATATAAATGCAATATGGATATTTTGATGATAGCAAAAAAGAGTATGTAATAACCAGACCAGACACTCCTCTTCCATGGATAAATTATTTAAGTAATAGTAAGTATTGTGCTATGATTTCTAATACTGGAGGAGGGTATAGCTTTTATATAGATCCACGAGATCTTAGAATTCTTCGATATAGATATAACAATTTACCTATCGACAGACCAGGAAGATATATTTATATTAAAGATACTCAAACTTCTGAATATTGGTCTCCCACATGGCAACCAGTTATGAAGAGTCTGGACAAATATGAATGTCGACATGGGTTAGGATATACTAGATTTACATCATCTTATCAAGAAATTCATGCTGAAATTCTTTATTTTATAGCACTGGAGGATGATTTAGAGATTTGGTCTTTGACAGTACAAAACAAATCCTCTGAAAGAAAAGTATTAAAAATCTTCTCATATGCTGAGTTTTGTCTTTGGAGTGCTATATCAGATCAAAGAGATCTTCAATACATTCAAAATGTTGCAGTCGCTAAATATGATGAAAAAAGTAAAGCTATTTTTTATCATTTATTTGATCTATCTACCTATATCGCGTTTTTTTCTTCAAATGGCAATATAACTAGTTTTGATTGTGATCGTGAAGCATTTATAGGAGAATATCGTTCAGAATCAAATCCAATAAGTGTTGAAAAAGGTAAATGTGCTGATTCTCAAGCTCTTGGGGGAAATCCTATTGCTGCTACATGCAATAAAATTATTTTAGATCCTAATGAAGTTAAAAATATTATATTTTTGTTAGGGGTAACTAAAGAAAAATCCCAAGCAACACAATTAATTCATAAATATGAAAAATTTAAGAATGTTGAGAATGAATTATTGAAAATAAAGGAAGTTTGGGATAAATATTTAAAAAGGCTTCTTGTAGAGACTCCAGATAAAGATTTTAATTCCATTATTAATATTTGGAATCCATATCAATGTAGAGTAACTTTTAATTGGGCACGTTATGTGTCTTTTTATGAAACTGGTATAGGAAGAGGCTTAGGGTTTCGTGATAGTAGTCAAGATACTTTAGCTATTTGTCATATTCTTCCGAATAAGGTTCGGGATCGGTTAATAGAACTTGCTAAAAACCAATTCGAAAGTGGAAAGGTATATCATCTTTTTTTTCCTTTAACAGGGGAAGGGGGTTATCCTGATTATGTCAATCCAATTATGAATTTTTTTGGGGATGATCATTTATGGCTAATTTTCGCTGTTAGTAATTACTTAAAAGAGACAGGAGATATCTCAATTTTAGAAGAAAATGTTAAATATGTTGAAAGATCTAGAGAAAATCTATACGAACATTTGAAAAGAGCAATAGAATTTACAAATAATAATAAAGGGCCACATGGATTTCCTCTTATAGGTACTGCGGATTGGAATGATACCCTTCAATTACATGGTCCCAATAAACAAGCAGAAAGTGTAATGGTTGCTATGCAATACTATAAATCATTATTAGATATAAGTGAGATAGCACAAGAATTCAATCACAAAAATGATTTTATAAAATATAAAAATTTGGCAGATAAAGTTAAAGAAAACATAAATAAAAATGCATGGGATGGAAAATGGTATATTCGTGCTTATAATGACGATGGTGAAGTAATAGGTAGTCAAAAAAATGAGGAGGGTAAAATTTTTCTCAATACTCAATCATGGGCTGTTTTTAGTAAAGTTGCTCCAGAAGAACGAGCTTTTCAAAGTATGGATTCTGTAAGGAAATATCTTAACACAGATTATGGTATTAAATTATTACATCCCCCATATACAAAATTTTATCCAAAAATGGGAGGAATATCTACTTTTCCACCAGGTTTAAAGGAAAATGCAGGTGTTTTTTGTCATACTAATCCTTGGGCAGAGATTGCTGAATGTATATTAGGTCGTGGTGATACAGCATTCGAATACTATAAAAAAATTGCTCCAACTACTAAAAATAAGATTGCAGAAATACATAAAACTGAACCGTATATCTATTCTCAAATGATAACTGGTAATGATCATCCAAAATTCGGTGCAGCAAAAAATTCATGGCTTACAGGAACAGCATCATGGACGTTGAAAGCTGCAACAGATTGGATTCTTGGAATACGTCCAGAATTTCATGGTTTGATGATAGATCCGTGTATTCCAAAAATATGGAATAAATTTAAAGTAATCAGAAACTTTAGAAACGCAGTATATGATATCGAGGTTTTAAATCCAGAACATTTATCTAAAGGAATAAAGAAGATACAAGTAGATGACATAGCACAAGAAAATAATTTCCTATCTATTTTTAATGATGGGAAAAGGCATTTTGTTAAAGTAATAATGGGTTAATCTAATCTTTTTTATATACTAAAAACTTTTTTTTTCATTTGAGAAACGGGGCTAAGATTTATAGGTTAATACTATTTGCTTTAATAACATCACGATACCAATATGCACTTTTTTTCCATTTTCTCTCTTGAGATTTAAAATCGATATGAACTAATCCAAATTTTTTAGAATAACCATAAGTCCATTCAAAATTATCCATCAATGACCAAATAAAATATCCTTTCAAATTTACACCATTTTTAAGTGCTTGATATGCAGCTTCAAGATATTGTTTGAGATAATATATTCTATCATCATCTTGTATTATTCCACTAATTACTTTTTCATCTTTATATGCCGCTCCATTTTCAGTAATATATATAATAGGATGATTATAGTCTTTATCAAGTCTTATTAAAAGATCATAAAATCCTTTAGGACAAACTTCCCAACCCATCTCAGTATATTCACGCTCCTTTACTTTATTTGTTTTAGTAAAATTTCCAAGGAAAGTTAGGTCTTTTTCGTTTTTTGCACTAACTCGAATGCAAGAATAATTATTTATACCTAGAAAATCAATGGGATTGTTCTTTAATAACTCAATGTCATCTTTAGGTATATTAGGAATATTATATTGTTTCTCTATTAATTCTAATATATTCTTTGGATAAGATGCTTTTAAAACAGGATCTAAAAACCATCTATTTTGTATTCCATCCGTAAAAGTAACCGCTTTCTTATCTAATTCAGAATCAGTTTCAGGATATACTTGAGATAAATTTAGAGAGATACCTATTTGTCCATCTGGATTTTTAGAATTGTGATAGATTTCTATTGTTTTAGCGTGTGCTACATTCACATTAATCGAGGATATTAACCCAGCTCTAATATTCTGCTTATTATATAACCCACGGGAATAAAACCAAATTGTAAAAACTAAAGGTTCGTTGAAAGTAATCCATTTTTTTACACGATCACCATAATGATCAAACATAAATGAAGCATAGTTGACAAAGGCGTCAACAACCTCCCTACTTTCCCATCCCCCAATTTCCTGTAAGGATAACGGTAAATCCCAATGGTAAAGAGTTAATACTGGTTCAATTCCATTTGCTAATAATTCATTAATGAGGTTATCATAAAAATTTATACCATTATTGTTTATAGTACCTTTTCCCGAAGGAAAAATACGAGGCCAAGATACTGAAAAGCGATAAGCTTTAAGACCCATTTCCCTCATTATTTGAATATCTTCTTTAAACCTATGATAATGGTCACAGGCAACATCTCCAGTATCGCTATTTTGAACATTTTTCGTACTATGACAAATATAATCCCAAACGTTTTTTCCTTTCCCATCTTCATTCCAACCGCCTTCTATTTGATAACTGGATGTAGCAGCACCCCATAAAAATCCTTCTGGAAATCTGAATTCCTTCATTTTTAGCCTTATCAACAAAAATATGATTTAATTAGGTTTAAGTATTTAAGGTAAGATTTAAAATTGTTTCAACTTAAAATAATAATTTTGGTATTGATTAAATCTAATACCTCCAATAGTAAATTCAATCCTTGATAAACTCTTAAATTTGAACTCAATTTTTATTGAACTCAGAATTCCATCAGGTAAGGTTATACTAGCTTAATTAAACATTCTTCTTTCTAAAGGAAAATTATATACTTAATTCAAAGATTTTTAAAACATTCCAATGAATTAATCATTCAAACAAAAAAAATACTTAATTTTGACATATTAAATTATTACAACTAAAATTAAATGCAATCAAAGATTAGAAATTATTATGATAACTAAAGAGAAAATATTAAGTGTTTTTAAAAGTACTTCTAAGCCTTTACGTCCGGGCGAGATTGCCGACCAAATTGGTGTTGAATCTAAAGAAGTATCAAAAATCATAAAAGAATTGCGTGAGGAAGGCAAAGTATTTTCTCCTAAGCGTTGCTATTATGCATTAAAATAAACATTTAAAAAAAACCTTTTTTAGTACAGATTTCAATCTCTTTTTCGATAATTTAAAATCTATTAAAATTTCATTAATAATTTATCAAAATTTTAAAAAAATAAGAATATATTTAGACTTCAATGCGTATAATGAAGTGGTGCAAATTTTTTTTCTTGTTCCTTTATAAATTTATTCTCTGTATTTATATACCCACACTCCATGCATTTCACTGTTTTAGGTGGATAGTAATTTAAGACCTTTGGCATTTTCATTGAAGTACAATTGGGACAATAATAATACACTTTTCAAAACCTTTCTATTTAGATTATTATCATCTTAACTTACATTTGATAAATATTATTTAAAAGTACAATAAAAATTATTGATGAGATTATTTGTTCATTATTCGATGATATTTATATGTCATATAATGATTGATCATACACTTTTTGTAACCATATGAGCTAGAAAAAGTAAAGGTTTATATATAAGTGATCATAATTATATTTATAGGATTAAAAATGAGGGAATTTATTCCCTTCAAATAGTATAAAAAATAAAAAAAGTGTTTAAAAATGTCATTAAAATGCCCCAAGTGTGGAGAAAAATATTATTATGATAGAAAAATATGCCGAGTTTGTGAAGATAAATCAATATATAGTAAATTAGAATGTATAAATGAAAATACAACGCAAAAGTGGAATTGCGGTATTTTCTTAGAATATGATACATTAGCATTTGGAAGATGTAAGTCATATGATGCTTATATTAAAATTGCTTCTGAGCCTAAATTTTCCAACTTTAAAACAAAAAAAGATAGCTTCTGGAACTGCGATTCAATAAATAAAATTGAAGATCTCAAAACAATGCCCATTACAATTCCAATAATGATAGAAAAGGAGGTACATAACTCATTGATTTATGAATAAAAATTAGAATGGATATTGCCTCTTTTCTTACCCAAAATTCAAATCTAATATTTTTCTTATTATTCTTATTCTAACTTATTGGTTTTAAAAATTATTAAAAATTACGATAATTTTATAAAAATTGTAATGAATGATTTTATAGAAACTCTTTCTGAAGAATTTAAAGAAATTAAGTTTATAAAAGGAGCCAGGGATGGTAAATATCCTTTTTCAAACTCTTTACTTATAGAAGACTATTTAATAGATACAGGAATCTCAAGTAGACTCTTAAGAAAGTTTAAAAGAATATATACAATAAATAATGTAATCCTGTCTCATTGGCATGAAGATCATATTTCAGGAAATAGATTACTACGAAATGCTAAATTTTATATCCATCCAGAAGATAAATTCTTGATAGAAAATGTAGATAAATTTTATGAGTATTATGGTGTTTCAGACTCTTACGGAGATGATGCAATGGGTTGGCTTATGGAAGGGCTTAGATATGAAAATACCAGAATAGAAAAAACTATAGAAGATAATGAAATTCTTAAGATCGGAACGAATTATGAATTGAAAGTCCTTCATACTCCTGGACATACAGCTGGACATTGTGCATTTTTTGAACTTAATTCTAAAATCGGTTTTCTTGCTGATATTGATCTCACTAGGTTTGTATTTTATGGAGGCGTGGATTCAAATTTGATAGACTTTGAAAGATCAATTAAAAAACTTAAAGAAATGAATATGGATATTGCTATTACTGGTCATCGTGGAGTAATGAGAGGTGTGAAAGAAATAAGAACAGAGTTAGATAAATATCAATCTATTATTGATAAAACTGATGAGCGAATTTTATCAAATTTATCTGAAACTAATCCAAAAAGTGCAATAGATTTGAAAGGTAAAAATCTAGTCTATAAATATTATAGTTTATTTAAGGATTATGAACTTATATCCGAAATGATAATGATACAAAAGCATTTTGATAAATTCATAACCAAGGGCTTAGTAGAACAAAAAGGAAATGGATATATTTTATGTTAAAATTAATCCATTGAAGAAAAATCTCTATTTGTTAAAAAAAATTTTCTTATATATATTAAAGAATAACTTATTCTTGCTTAGATAGATTAGCTAATTTGACAAGATCAATAGGACCATTTATGTTAATTAAACTTACAAGATTTTTATCTAAAGGTTGAATTGATTTTTCTACTGAGACATAATTTATATTCCATTTTGAATCAATCAAATTAATTAATCCATAATTTTCATTAATTAGTATCTCTTTAGCTCTGAGATATCCCTTTTCTACTGGATAAATTGCAAAGAAAGGTTCTAAAAAACCATTATTCCACTTTGGAATAGTACAATCAAATCCTTGAGATTCATTAATCATCAATTTAATTATTTTTGGATTAATAAAGGGCATATCGCATGATAATAGAAATCCTTTTTCAAAACCCAATTTATTCAGTTCTTTAAAACCAGAATAGATCCCTAGCATTGGTTTGTAAATTCTGGAATATTCAAAAATATCTCTATCATCTACAATAAAATTAACATCTTTAGGAAACTCTATTTGTTTGCGATACTTAGAAATTTGTTCTTCAGAATGAGCCACTAAATAGATATCTTGTTCAAATTTAGATAATATCTCTATTTGGTGTAATATCAGAGGCTTTCCATAGAATTCAATGATTGCCTTTTCTACACCAAAACGTGTACTTTTCCCCCCTATCAATATTAAAATTGCTAGATAAGTTTTATTTTCCTTATTCATGCTTAATATTAAGATTTTGAATTAATATATAATTCATATTATACAAAAAAAAGTTCGATTTTTATTTAATCTAGGAATGAATTTATTATGTTTTAATGGATGTTATAGGACTAATTAATAAAAGTCTTCTCCAAATTCTTCATTGTCATCCCAATCTTCATCCCAGTCTTCATCATCATATTCTACTTCTTCATCCCAATCATCCTCTTCCTCGAATTTCTTCCTTCCACCTTTGCGTTTTGAAGCCAATATTTCAACCTCTTTTTAGCTATTTATAATAATATAAATTATTAATAGAATTTCAATTAGGATAAAAAACAATTTTAATATTTAAACTTTTTTGTTTAAAATAACAATAGTTATAAGAAAGTAAATTACTTCAAATAGATTGATATTTAAAATTGTCTTTGGTCACTCTTATTGTTTCTAAGAGCTAATTCTTATCAATGTTAAAATAATATTCTTCATATTTATTAAAAAAAGATTTAATTCTAAATCAGTCGTGTATTATTTACATTAGTCTTAGAAAAATCAATAAATTATTGGAGATTTAAAATTTCTATGATAAATTCTAACTTTGAAAATATTTTTTGTACTACTTGTTTATTTTTAAAAATTAAGATAAAATCTTTATATTCAATCGCCCAACATTCTGAAATGGCTGCAAAAAGAAAAGAAAATGTTAAATTAAATTCACATTTATCTGATTGGATTATTCTTATATCCCATGTCTAAGATTGGAGATAAATGATAATATTTGTAAATTATTAAATCACATTAAAATTTGTCTTTAAGAGTAAAAATCTTATGGAAAAGTTTTTAAATGAGTTTATTTATTATTAATTTCAAGTAAATAATTTTAATAGAATGAAGTAAAGTTAAATCTAAATAACATATTAAGGGTAACCGATTAAATAGTCGATGATAGGTAATATTTCGATTGAAAAATTTAGAAGGATTAATTTTTGTATCTCATCCTATAGTAATAATGCAAAAATTTTGAGATCTTCATTCGAATTAAAATACCTTTATCTTTTGTTAAATTTATCAAAATCAAAATGGTAATCTATACTTAAAATGACAACTCAAATAGGAAATTTAAATAATAATAGAAAAAATTTTGCTAAGAAAGAAAAAAATAATGTAGTATGTTTAGGTCCTGTTGTTGACTTGGAAGAATATGTCAAAAAGGATTGGTGGAAAAGGATATTTAACTCGTATTATCTAAAAACGGATGGTGATGTGGTAGAAGATCAAAAAATTACTGAATTTGAGGTTAAATATTTTTCAAAAATTATGGAATTTGATTTAGATAATAAGATTCTGGATCTTTGTTGTGGACAAGGAAGACATTCCATTGAATTAGCCAAAAATGGTTTTAAAAATATTTTGGGATTAGATCGCTCAAGATATTTAATTCAAAAAGCTAAAGCTGACGCAAAAAAAAATGGAGTTTCATGCAACTTTCGCGAAGGTGATGCTAGAAAATTACCATTTAATACAGATAAGTTTGATTTTGTCTTGATTTTAGGTAATAGTTTTGGTTATTTTGAATCAATAAAAGATGATCTTCTTGTATTAAAAGAAGTATTTCGTGTTTTAAAGCCTTGGGGACAAATTTTAGTAGAGATTTCTGATGGAGAATATATTAAAGATAATTATCAATCGCGTTCCTGGGAATGGATTGATAAAGAATATTTTGTTTGTCGAGAAAGATCATTATCTTTAGACAAACAAAAATTAATTTCGCGGGAAGTAATTAACCATGTAAATAAGGGTGTTTTAATCGATCAATTTTATGCAGAAAGATTATACTCGAAAATAGGTATTTCAGATTTATTGAAAAAAGTCGGTTTTAGTGATATAAAATTTCATGGTTCAATAACTTCTGAATCTCAACGAGATCAAGATTTAGGAATGATGGAAAAAAGAATTGTTGTTAGTGCAACCGTTAGAAAAGAATGGACAAAGATTAAAAAAAAAACAAATAATATTAATAAAAATATCGTTGTTATTTTTGGAGACCCTAATAAACCTGATTTACTTAAACCTTTACAAAAATTTGATGATGATGATTTCTTTACAATAAATCAATTAAAAGTCGCATTAAAGGAACTACATGACTGCAACTTTTCATATATGGATAATCATAACACTCTTATTCAAGATTTACATAGACTAAATGGCAAAATTGACTTAATATTTAATTTGTGTGATGAAGGTTACTATAATGATGCAAGAAAAGAATTACATTTACCTGCTTTATTAGATATTCTCAAAATTCCATATACAGGATCTGGACCTCAATGTCTTGCCTTTTGTTATGATAAATCGTTAGTAAGAGGTATAGCAAAAGAATTAGAGATCCCTGTTCCTGAAGCTATATATGTTAAACCTGAAGATAAAATTATTGATTTACCATTATATTTTCCTGCCATTGTAAAACCTAATTTCGGTGATTCTAGTTTTGGCATTACTCAAAGAAGTGTGGTTAAAAATGGAGAAGACTTATTAAATGCTATTTCAGAAATACGTGAAAAATTTGGATATGATAAAGCAATTTTAGTTGAGCAATTTCTTACTGGTAAGGATCTCACAATTGGAATTATTGGAAATCCTCCAGATAATTTTATTATATTGCCAATAATTGAAGAAGATTATTCAAATTTACCTCCAGAATTGCCAAAAATATGCGGTTATGAGGCAAAATGGTTACCAGATTCTCCCTATTGGAATATTAAATCTTTTCCAGCAGTTCTTTCTCAAGATGCGAAAGAAATTATCGAAAATTCTTCTCTCAAACTATTTGAACGATTAGAATGTCAAGATTATGCCCGATTTGATTGGCGCTTAGATTCAAAAGGAAATCCTAAGCTTTTAGAAGTAAATCCAAATCCTGGTTGGTGTTGGGATGGTCATCTAGCAAAAATGTGCAATTTTGTAAATATTCCATATAAAGAAATGTTAAAAAGAATTTTAGAGGCTGCATTAAAAAGGCTTGGATTAACATAATAATAATTAAAATAGCAATTCCAGTTGATAAAATGTCAGCTACAGAATTTGAAAATGGTAAAAAAGATCCAGAAGAAGATGAGAAAATAATTTCATATATGCGTTATCTAGAGAAAAAAATAAAGAATTATGAAATAGAAATAAATTTATTAAAAGCCAGTACTGCAAAAGCAGAATCAGAGATAAAGAGATTACAAGGAGATGTTGATCGATTAAGCGAACTTCCCTTAATCTCTGGATATATAACTGATGTTTTAGATGATATTAATGATCGTGCTATTGTTGATTGTCCACCTAATTCTAGCTTTATAGTAAGAATATGTGGGAGATTGCAAAAAATGAGAATTGTCCCCGGATTACATGTGGGATTAAACCAAAGAAATTATGCTGTAATGGAGATCTTACCCCCTAATTTTAATCCCTTTGTGAGAGGGATGGAAATAATAGATGCCCCTCATGATGTTTGTTATGAGGATATAGGAGGCTTAGAAAATCAAATTCGAGAAGTAAAAGAGATAATAGAATTACCATTAAAGAAACCAGAAGTTTTTATTAGGATAGGTATAGAACCTCCTAAGGGTGTTCTCTTTTATGGTTTACCAGGCACAGGAAAAACTTTATTAGCTAAAGCTGTTGCTCATGAAACAAATGCAACATTTATTAAAATAGTGGCTACAGAATTGGTTCAAAAATTTATTGGTGAAGGATCTGAATATGTTAGAGAAATTTTTAGCTTAGCAAGACAAAAAGCGCCAAGCATTTTGTTTATAGATGAAATAGATGCAATTGGAGCCATTAGAATGCAAGATGATACTTCTGGTGATAGAGAGGTAAATAGAACCCTAATGCAATTATTAAATGAATTAGATGGCTTTGATCAAAGAGGAAACATTAAATTTATTGCTGCAACAAATAGAGAAGACGTATTGGATCCAGCTTTACTAAGACCAGGGCGATTTGATCGATTAGTAGAATTCCCTATTCCTAATGAAAAAGCAAGAGAAGCAATTTTTAAAGTTCATACTAAAAACCTTAATTTTGAAGAAAATATTAAATTGAAAGAATTAGCGGTTCTTACTAAAGGTGCAACAGGTTCTGATATAAAAGGTATATGCACGGAAGCGGGAATGTTTGCTATAAGGAGGAATTCTGAAATAGTCTCTATTGAAGATTTTATCATGGCAATAGATAAAATTATGTCTAAAAAAAAAGAGAATTTAATTGATTCTAATATCTTCTTATGATTTAAGTTTGAAATAAGTATTTTATTTATTTCAAAAAAAAATCAAATAATAGGAGTATAAATTCCATTATAAAAATAAAACTAAGCAAAATTTCAACATATAGTAAGAATTTTTCATTTATATTTGTTTGAGTTACACTATATATATTTTCCAGTGTTTCTAAACGAAGTCTTATACTTTTACTCCATTCTTCTAATTGAAATAAATCGGATAAATATCTATAAATTTCCGCTAGATAATAATCTCCTATTAATTTTGAGACATTTTCTATGTTTTCTAGTAAAAATAATAAATCATATCTTAATCGAATTAAGCGTCCTACTTTCTTTTTTAATCTTCTAAATAAACTTCGGCTTCTAAAATAAATTTTAAGAATATCTTCTTCTGCTACAGCTAATCTTTTATCTAAGAGCTTGTCTATTACTCGTAATTCAAGCAATTGATAGTTTGCAATCTCAACTACAAGTAATATATCGTCATAATCTAAATTTGGATCAATAATCAGACATCTATCAAAATCAAAGATTATATAATCTTTTTTCAAAAATGAAAAAGTCTTTTTAAATGTTTTATCAATTTGTTCTTTACTAAGATTTAGTTCAGGGTTTTCTCCCATAAGTAAAGCTGAAATATATTTCTTTTCTTTCTCAATAAATTCTTTAGGGCTTTCTAGATCATCAGTTAAACAATATAATGTGTATTTTTCATGTTCAGATTCACCAAATAAAAAACCCTCTTCGCTAATGCAATCTCTTATTTGTTTAAAAACTTTATTTTGATGATACTTTAAAAAATCATTTATTTGAAATTTACCATCTGAAGTAGTAAACATGATTTTTTTCAATTTGTGTAGATCATCTAAAGGTAAATCATGAAAATCAAGTCTTGCTATCAAAGAAATCACGCCTTCAGCATATATCTTAATATTTAAAGATATATTTTCGATATTTTTTAGTTCAGAAGTTATCTTCTGAGTAACTTCTAAATTTAATGGATCAGGAAAATCAACATATGATGGTGTATCTTTAGTTTTAATAATTTTTTTATCCTGAATAACAGGAATCATAGTAGTAGCTTTTTTTAAATTTATACTACGTCCTACATCTGTTAAGCGTAAATATATTATTTCTCCTTTCAAGAAAAATTACCTGAATAAAAAATATTGAATCTAATTTATTAAAGAGATTTTTTGCTTTTTAAAAAATTTCTTTTTGAAAAGAACCTTTTTTTAGATATTTTTGACTAAATCTAAATTTTAATTACAGTTCATTATCAAAATAATTGAATTAGATTAAATAAGTTTTAACCGTTGCAATAGACCTGTAATTAAAATTGGTAAAGCAATTGTAGCATCACACCAAACACTTACGTGCTTTGACTCCAGAGAATATTTTCCCCAAGATTTTGCTTCTGAGAAAGTACTTCCTGAAAGTCCTCCATCGTATTCCATTGCGGTATGAATACGAACTGAATAATTATATCCCATTTTCTCTATTTTATCGAATTGATCTAACATGGGAAAGATCTGTTGAGCCCAATTTCGAGGAACGCCACCACCTACTATTATTGTTCCATATTTTTTATATCTTTTAACTATCTCCCCAAATTTTTTCACATCCCCTAGAATATCAAATTGAAAATCGTATTCTTCATAAAGATTATACTTTATCAGTTTCAAAGCTAATTCTGAATCTGAAAAAGCTGGTATAAATATGGGAATATCATTTTTAGCGCCCATTGAAAGGATATTTGTTCCATTTAGTTTATCCCCTATTCTCTTTAGGAATTCCGAGGGTGTAATATGGATGTTTTTCATATCAAATGAAGATTTAATAATTTCTAGTAATTTTATATCAGCTTTATCATAATTTTCCTCAGGAAGAAAGATATCATAAATTCTATTTATCCGATGTTTAAATAATTCATCATCATCGACAGTTGTGCTTCCTAAATAGTGTCCTATATTACTTGCAGTGTCAACTAAGTCGTGAATAATATTGGCGCCTGTACTAATTAATACATCAATTAACTTATATTCCATTAAAACTGAAATTAAGCTTCCCATCCCAGCAGGGACCATCGCTCCACTTAAAGTTAATACAGTCAGACAATTTTCATCAGAAACCATTTTTTCTAAGATATCAAGAGCTATACCGAGATTTCTTGCCTGAAATCCACAATCTTTTAAAGCTATAATAAGATCATCTATATTTTTAACTTTTTTTGGATTGAAAGGTTTAACTTTTTTTATTAAAAAATCATCTTTTTGATATGTATTCATAAATAAAATTATATGCTTTAATAGTTTTAAAGTGTTCTATTGGAATCTATTTAAAAAGTCTTAAAAGTGTATTAATAAATTTGAAATGCAGCCATTTAATATATCAAATTTGAATAAATCTTTTCATTTTGCTTTGTTTTTTAATCTCAGTGATATTTATTATCCAATTTTTTAATATAAGAAAAATCTAATAATATTTAATTAAATTAGGCATAATGTAATAATCTTAGTATCATAGGTTTCAATATATTACTTGAGTAGAAAATAAATTTAAATATAACCTTTAATATTAAAATCTTAATTATAATTTATAAATAAAGAATAATAAAATAATGTCTTTAGTTCCTAAGAAGGTATTCTTTGTATCTGGTAAGGGTTTTCATAAATCCAAGTTAGGTGCTTTTGAAGAAGCCCTCAGAGATGCTGGAATTGAGAAATATAACTTAGTAAATGTATCTTCTATTTTACCACCCTATTGTATAGAAATTTTAAAAGAAGATGGATTAAAGCAACTTCGTCCTGGTCAAATTATATATGCAGTAATAGCTAGACTTACTTCGAATGAATTTAATCGGTTAATATGTGCCGCCATTGGAGTGGCTAAACCTGCTAATAAAGGTCAATATGGTTATTTGAGTGAACATCATTGTTTTGGAGTTAAGCCTGATAAAGTTGGAGATATTGCAGAAGATCTAGCAGCAGAAATGTTAGCAACGACTTTAGGTATTCCTTTTGATCCAAATTCAAATTATGATGAAAAAAAAGAAGTATTCAAAATGGATGGACAGATTGTCGAGACAAAAAATATTACAGCTTATGCTACTGTCCGAGAAGAAGATGAATGGGCCTCTGTTGTCGCTGCAGCAATATTTATATTGTAAATAAATTTAAGCTTTATCAAAAAATCCTTATTGAATCATCCATCTGTTCTTTTAAAATGTTTAACATTAATTTTTTTAAAACAAGAGTCAATTGATTCAATTTCTTCTAAAGTTTCTAAAGACAATCTTTTTTTATCATTAATATCTTTTACAGCCCAGATTAATCTATTATATCTTTGGTGATGATGGTGAAACCTCTGGTTTGCATACTCTTTTGCTTGTTTAGTATATAAGAGGAAAGGCCAATCACTACCTTCCATTAAAATCAATTCACGAGCGATCTGTTTAAGAATTCGTTGTTCGTAAGAATTAGGATTATGAATTGATTCTAAGATATTTTCAAACGCTTTTATTGATCCATTGATATAGGGCCAAATCCAACCATGATCGGGATTCTTCCATACTTGAAAATGTCCTCCTTCCCCCCAACTACTTTCTCCCATCCTAATCACTGAAAAATCATCCTTAAATTTTGAAAGGTAATCTGAAATAGTTATCATTTCAACATCTTCATAGTTATAAATTAATTCAAATACTTTATTCAACCAGTTTATCCCTTCCATCCACCAATGTCCATAAAGTTCAAAATCATAAGGGGAAATTATTATCCCTTTTTTACTATATGTGGTAGAGAATTGTTTTAATTCTTCAGTAACCAATGATATAAAATGATTCGCATGAGATATAACAATTTCTTCTGCGGTATCTATTTTATATAATTCTTTTTCTTCATTTCCTAATCCTTTGCTGGTAATTCTCCAATAGTGCAAACCTGATTCGTGATCTTTTTTGTGAAATTCTCTATAATGTTCATTTCCGGGATAACCTATTTGTGTATCCCATACCTGACGACTTGTCTTTTTATTTCTTCCAAAAACTGAAACACCCGTTTCTAAATTATACCCATAATTCGTATCTAATCCAATTACATTCTTTTGCTCTATTATTTCAGCATTTAGTATTCCATGAGAGTCTACAAAAAAGTATTTTATACCTGAATTATTTAACCAATAATCAATACTCTCTCGAAATTTACCATTTTTATATTCTTTAGGCCTATAAGCACATTCTGGAAGCCATATTCCTATAGGGTCTCTTTGAAAATGCTCTCTATGTGTATCTACAGCTAACTTAATTTGAGAAAAGATTCCGGAGTCACTCTCAAAAAGTGGTAAAAAGCCATGCGTTGCTCCACATGTGATCAATTCAATCATTCCTTCATCTTGAAGCCATTTGAATGTACCTAATAAATCTCTATAATAATTATGATAGAATGTGTCTAGTATATGCTCAAAATTCTTTAAATGATATTCAGCAATGAGTTTTCTATCTTGATGATTTTCAAACCGTTTAGTATCATTTTTAGCTCTTGATATTAAATTCTCCATATATTCAGTAAATCTCTGTTTCATATATTCATCTGCCAATTGTTCAGCCAATATAGGTGTTATGTTAACAGTAATTGCCGTTTTTATTCCTTTTCCCTTAAGTTCCCTTAAAATATTTAGAAATGGAATATAAGTTTCATTCATGGCTTCCATCAGCCATTCTTCTCCTGCAGGCCAAGTACCTGACTTTTTACACCACGGAATATGTCCATGTAATACTAATCCAAGATATCCAAGAGTCATTATCAAGAAGTTTAATGTTTTATTTATAATTTAATCTTATATGATAATTATATTCTATAAGAAAATTGAAATTAATTATGACGTTGAAGATAAAAACAATTAAAAATCCTCCTAGTCGAGAAGAATTATCAAATCGTCTAGAAAAGGTTAGAAATTTAATGAAAGAACAGAATTTAGATTATTATATTTCATTCAATCCGGTAAATATCTATTATTTGACTAATTTTGCTTTTTACGTTCATGAAAGACCGTTTATCCTTATAATAGAAAGACAAGGAGAACCAAAAATGCTAATTCCCAAATTGGAGAAAGGACATTTTGAATCCAGAGCACAATGTGATCTTGAATTTGTGATATATTATGAATTTCCTGCCCGAGATGGTGAAAATTGGTATGATTTTTATCAAAAACAAATAAGATCTGATGCTACAGTTGGATTGGAATCTGAATTACCAATTGGCATCGCTAATAAAACTCTTGGTAAGAAAGTAATTACTGATATCATAGATAAAGTTCGAATTATTAAAACTGATTATGAAGTTGGTCGGCTTTATCACGCAAGCAGAATTGTAAATAAAGGTCATAAAGTATTACTTAAAAAATGCCGCCCTAAAGTTCTTGAGTTTACTTTATATAAAGAGGTAACAGATGCTATGACTTCTAAGATAGTTCAAGACATACCTAATGCTAATTTTAGAGCGACAGAAACTACAGGTGCGGTTTGGCCACCGTCAATTTCACATGATCCTCATTTAATTCCACACATTTTTAAAGAAATGGAAGATGGAGGACCTCATGTTTCAATAGTCACTGCTCAAGTAGATGGTTATGGTGTTGAGATTGAAAGAACATTTTTCTTAGGTGAAGTTCCAGAGAAAACTATTAAACCATTTGAAGTAATGTTTGAGGCAAGAGAGTTAGCATACAGTATGCTAAAACCGGGCATAATAATGAGTAAGATCGATAAATCAGTAAGAAATTTTATTACAGAAAAAGGATATGGAGATTATATGCTCCATCGAACGGGACATGGTCTTG
Source organism: Promethearchaeota archaeon (assembly GCA_048937405.1). Taxonomy (GTDB): domain Archaea; phylum Asgardarchaeota; class Lokiarchaeia; order Sigyniarchaeales; family SOKP01; genus Loki-b32. The sequence goes on along the minus strand of JBHLNF010000001.1, from coordinate 1,023,307 downwards.
GGATTACTGGTCATGAAGCGCCATTCTTAGCTGAAGGGTATGACAAACCATTAGAAAAAAATATGGTTATAAGTGTTGAACCAGCTATTTATATTCCTGGTATTGGAGGATTTCGTCATTCAGATACTGTATTAATAACTGATGAGGGATATCAAAAGTTAACTAAAGCTCCAGAAACATTAGAGGAAGTTACAATTCCAATTTAGTATTTTTTATATCTATTCGATCCATCTTATGATATTTTTTAATGATTTTCTTGAGGTAGGGTCAGGAATCTTTCCTTCAATGTATCCAAAAGGCAAAACGGTTAAAAGATAATCATTCTCCCCCAAACCAATTATTTCTTTTGCTTTTTCTCTATTCATTGCTCCAATCCAACATGTACCAATCCCAAGAGCCCATGCCATTAACATCATATTCATTGTAACTAGAGATGTGTCAATTATATACCATTTAGGACTTGTTTTAGTCTTACCAACAATAGCAATCACTAGTGGGACTCCTTTCATAAATTTACCATAAAATGACATCTTAGATAGTTTTTCTAAAGTTTCTTTATTTCTTATAATAATAAACTCCCAAGGTTGGCGATTTGATGCACTTGGAGACCATCTTCCTGCTTCAAGGATCATATTTAATTCATTTTCTTTAACGGGTTTATCTTGAAAGCTTCTAATGCTCCTTCTGCTTTTAAGGAATCTTAAAAATATTTCAGGATCAATCATATTCAGTTTTTTTTTATTTATTTATTGATAACTAATCAAGAAGAATTAAAAATGCTTGCTTTAAATTCACATAAAAGTTTTTAAAATTTGTTAATTACTATCCGAAATATATAAATTCAATTCAACTATCCATTTCTCAATAATATGCCTTTAACTGATTTAAAACCTCAATATTCAAGAAGAGATTTAAAGAGTGGTCCAAGAAGAGAAGGCTATAAGTTAATGACAAAATATTATGACTCTCATAATCATGACCCCCATCATACATTTTTATATGCTTTTCTCTGCTTAATATATGATGGAGTTAATAATCTTGATGATCTAAAGGCACAGATGAGACTCTTGTTTATTTCCTCTACTAGACATGTGATTATAGAAGAGGAGGATGTGGAGGAATTTTGGCAAAAAGCAAACCGAAATAAACTGATCCAAACTCATACAAATAATACAATAGCACTTACTGATGAAGGGATTAAACTTGTTGAATATAGTTATTTTTGGAATCTACATACATCTTTTTGGATGGAAAAATTCTTTTCTAAAACCACTGTTTTGTCTAGTACAGCAGTTTTTTTAATTATTATTTCCTTATTGAAAATCTTGACAGGCTTTAATTTAGGATCCCAAGGGATGATAACAGATGGATTTGAAAATCTAACAGATTTAGCAAAAATAGTTATTATTGTTATAATAGGAATGAAATTGAAGAAAGATAAGATTGCTAGTATTATTATTATTTTGTTAATGTTATTCACAGGTGGAACTTTAGCATGGTCCAGTGTTATTGCTTTAATAAATCCTGTAGAAATAATACCAACAGTTCAAGCATATATTATAAGTATTATTTCAATGGTTATAAATATCGGTTTAATGTTCTTGAAAGGAATGGTTGGCCGAATTTCTGGAAATTTATCATTTTTAAGTGATTCAAAGGATTCTGGATTAAATGTAAAATTATCAGTTGGAGTTTTAATAGGATTAACCTTTGCTATTTTTGATTATTATTTTGTTGATTCAATAGTAGGGATAATTATATCGATTTTTGTGTTTAAAGAAGGACTAGAAATATTATTTGAATTATTAAAAAAAGAAGAAGATTTTGATATTACAGCAATAAAAGTTATGGCTGATAATATATATGATAATCGATTAACAGCCTTTCTTTTAGGGAGTGTTAGAAGAGAACGCCTAACTCGTTCAAATCTTATGAAAAATTTCGATTTAGGATTAAATCTTGGGCGTAAATATTATGAAGGGTTTGCTGATTTTTTTTATGATGATTTAGGCCAAAAAATTGCTGAAAAACACTTAAATAAATTAATAGAAGGGAATCTTATAGAATGCTTTGAAGATTTATTGGTTTTAACCCCGAAAGGTCTAAAAGTTTTTTATAATGCGAAAGCGAGGGAATTTAAAGAACGAGCTTATAATATTAACATAGGTAGTCGCTTTAAATGGCAAAATTTGATTTGTATTTTATTCTTAGTTATATTTATATTAATGATTATATTTGCTCCACAAATTAACTCCTGGATTGCCAGTTTATAATAAAAGAGATCCTATCGACATTTAGATAAATTATTTCAATAAAGAAATCATAACATTTACTTTTATAACTAAAAAATTTATTAAGTCTATTTTTTATAAGTATTTTAAAAAACTGAAACTCATTAGTTAATTTAGCGAAAAGAAAAATGAGTTTGGTAGCCAAAAGGAATTTAAATTCAAAGTTTTTAATTATAATTCTAATAGTCTCTATTATTTTTATTAATCTCACAAATATTTTCCTATTTAATTATCGTTATAACGAAAATTTTAAGTTTAAATTTGATAAACACATTGAAATAAGTGCTCCCTTAACACCAGCAGGTATTAGAATAACTGTAGTTAATGATTCAAGTAATTCAATGGTAATTACCTGGTATACAACTGCTGATGCTACAGATCCAAAAGTTGAGTATTCTACTGATTCTTCTTTAACAAATAATATAACTATTAGACCTACATCGAAATATATCGATAGTACTTATATATATAGTGCAAACCTTAAAGACTTGAAAGTAAATACAACTTACTATTATAAAGTAAGTTCAGATGGTTATAATGAAAGAGCCATTCTAAATTTTACAACACTTCCAGCTCGAAACGCAAGCTCCTTAAAATTTTTATTATTTGGGGATTCTCGATCTCAATCAGAACAACGAACTGAACTTGTCAAAAAAATAATGGAAAATTTTGCTGACATTGAATTCATTGTTCATACTGGAGATATAGTTGAAGATGGGCGTATTCAAACTAAGTGGAATGATTATTTTGAGGATATAGAGATATTAACGAAAAAAATACCCGGTTATTATATTGAAGGAAATCATGAAAGATTAGATGGTTATATGTATGATAATATTCCATTACCTTCAAATGGTTTAAATTCTTTCTATTATAATTTTAGTATTGGTCCTATAAATTTTATTGGACTTAATACAGAACGTGATATATCTATTCAAACTACTTGGTTAGAAGAAGTACTAAAGAATTCTTATAAAGATAATAATAGCTTATGGAATATTGCATATATGCATCAACCAATTTTTGGTTCATATCACCCAGATCGAAGTGATTTAATTTCTGCTTGGTGTCCTATTTTTGAAGAATATAATCTAGACCTTGTATTTGCTGGACATAATCACTATTATGAAAGAAGTTATCCTATGAACAGTTTGAAACAGTATGATAATTCTTCATCCTATGAATTTGAAAATCCTTCAAATCCAATGTATTTAACAACTGGAGGTGCTGGAGTATCCCTTCATGAGCGTACCACAAATCCGGATTATGCTCCATTTTATAATAGTACATATCATTTTATTATTATTGATATTAATGTTGATGATATTAAAGAAGAAACAAATCTTACTTTGGAAACATGGGCAATGCCAGATGATTATAGTGGAATATATCTTATTGATAACATTACAATAATGAAAAAAGGAGTATATATAGATATTCAGTCTCCTGAAAATTATCAGTTATTTGGAAAGGTTGCTCCTAATTTTAACATCAATGTTGATAAAGGTAAAATAAAACCGACGTGGTTTACAATAAACACTTCATGGTATACAATTGATGGTGGAACTACAAATTTTACTTTTACAGGTTCAACTGGAACAATTAATCAAACTGCATGGAATTTCCAACTAAATGGTACTGTAAATATTCAATTCTATATCAATGATTCACTAGGAAATTTAGAGCATAATTCCGTAATAGTACGTAAAGATATCACGTTACCAAACATCTCTATTTTAGATCCATCACCAAATCAAGTGTTTGGAAAAAAGGCTCCAAATTTTACTTTATTAATTGACAAGCCGAATTTGAATTTGTCTTGGTACACAATTGATGATGGAATCATGAATTTTACCTTTACAGAGCAAAGTGGAACAATTAATCAGACTTCATGGGATCTTCAACCAAATGGTACTGTAAATATTCAATTTTATGTCAATGACTCATTAGGAAATAGGGATTCCACTTCAGTAATAGTACGTAGAGATATCACTTTACCAAATATCTCTATTTTAAATCCATTACCAAATCAATTTTTTGGAAGAGATGCTCCAAATTTTACTCTGTTAATTGACAAGCCAAATTTGAATTTGACTTGGTACACAATTAACGATGGAATTACGAACTTTACCTTTACAGGGTTAACTGGAACAATTAATCAAACAATTTGGTACTCTTTAGGAGATGGGTTAATAAAATTGTTATTCTATGCTAATGATACTTTGGGAAATATTGGGAGGAAAGAAGTCTTGATTCGAAAAGATACTATTGCTCCAATTATTACTATTATTTATCCTCAAGAAAATGAAATTTATGGAATTAATCCTCCAAATTTTACAGTTTATATTACTGATTATAACTTAGATTCTATGTGGTATTCATTTAATGAGAGTGATGTAAATATTATTTTCAATGAAAATTCAACTATAAATCAAGAGGAATGGGAAAAATTAGTAAATGGAAAATTTGAACTCATCTTTTTTGCTAATGATTCTTCTTCCAATGTTGCTTTTAAAGTATTAATTATAAATAAACATATTTCAAAACAAAATAATTTAATAGAGCTTCTTGGAGCTCTAATATCATTTTTCACAATTTTAACTATAGCAACAATTTCTTATACTTACGTTGAATTAAAACGAAAAAAGAATCGAAAACTATAATGAGAATTTTTCAATCTTGATTAAAATAATCTGATTCTAAATTAGGATAAATTTTCTTTTTTCTCCCCTCTTTTCTAAACTTGATAAGCCCTAAATCAACTAATTTATTTAAGTGATAATGAATCGTTTTATGATCTACCTTAAATTTTTTGGTTATCATATTATTCCATATTCCTGGTTTTTCTTCAATCATTTCCAATATCTCTAAAGTTAATTTACTCTTTTTTAACTTCAAATCTACATTAGATATAGGATTTTTTTGATAATATGGAAAATACGCAATGAAATTACCTATACGCTTTTTCCCTATGACTTTATAAGTAATTAAAATATCAAGATGCCAAACTAAATTGCCTGCTGCTAACCCAGTTTTTCGTAATAATTCATTAAAATGAATTCCAGGATCATTTAAAATTATATCAATTATTTTATTTCGATTTTCATTCTCCAAAACATCATCTATAGATAATCGATGTGCCCCTTTCTCAATTGGAATTGTTCTTGTTCTTAAATATTGAAAATAATCTCTCTTTGAGATAAGGATTACTAAAGCTATAATTCCAATTGTTATTAGTAAAACAGTTATTATTAACCATGTCCAATCTTGTGTGATAGGTTCCACTTCAAAAAGAGTAAAGTAATAATCAGTATTTTGTTGGAGTGTCGTAATCGAACTCTCTATATATTTATCAGAGCTAGACTCATTAATATTCTCAATAGTCTCGATTAAATTCCATGACTCTTGGCTAGTTTCGAATATAGAAGAAGAATACAAGAGGTCCGGATTAAGTCCATACTCTTGAATTTTTCTAAATCTGACTGTTAAGTTAACAATTGAGACATTTGTTCTTATTCTAAAGATACAATTATATCTAAAGTTAAAGTTAAATTTATTTTTCTGGGGTTCTTGAGGTGATTGAGAAATTCCAAAATTCTGAAAGTTTGTTTTGGTTGAAATATTTAACGTAATTGGAAGTGTGTTATTAATTATAAAATAAGTCTGACGAAATGAAATGCTATCTTGATAGTTAAGAGTAAGATCAATATAAACATCTGATAAGATTTCAAATGTATTATTATTCATCAATTCATAAGAAACTCTTTCTCTAGGTTTTACGGTATCATTAATCTTATTATCAGGGATTTTCTCTTTTCTTCCATTTCCACCAACAAAAAATAAATTATTTTCAAGTAATATTATTAATGAAATTACTACTATGCTAATGATATACTTTTTTCTTTTCTTAGATCCTATTAAATTCAAATAAATCCATTCAAAATCTTTATTCAATATATAAATTACAAAAAAAAAAAAATTATTGATTTATTTTACTTTCTTTTGTTAAGATATACAATTAATACCACAGCAATAACTGATACTACTATAACTAAACCTACTCCTGTGAAAGCTGGAATTGAATCGTCAGTTGTAGCATCAGGTATAAGTATTGTCCAATAAGAAAAGTGGTTTGTTTCACAAACTAAATAGCCCCCTTGTAAAGTAGTTGGTACGGATTCCCATCCTCCTTGAGTTTCATTATAAAATGCCCATGTTCCACCTTGATTTTCATCATTTGCTTGAATCTTGAGTTTTGCTTGAATTTGTTCTTGTTCAGATTTATTAGTTTGAATTCTAATACAAAATCCTTCTTGGTATGATAAATTCTGATTTCTATTTCTGACACGATAGGTATGGCCTAATTGTAATCCTAATTGTTCTTCTTCTCTAGTACATGTCATATTCATTTGAAGGTCTTTCTCCGCTTCAAGCTCAAGTTCAAATTGTTTATCTCCATTTTGAGGGAGATTATCACAGTTCAAATACCCTTCAATTGTTACATTTGATTTCAGTGTTAACCTTGATTTATTTTGAAATTGATATGCAGTCTGATTTTGTGCTTGTACCCGATAGGGATATATTCCTGATTGATTTACTGGAATTGGTGTGTCTTCTGGTTGTGCTAATACAGTATTGATGTTGAATATTGTTAATAAAATTGCGAAAGCAAAAATTCCAATGAGAATTTTACTATTTTTTTTCATTCTTATTTTAACACCTAATTTGGTTTAAGATAATAAACGAGAGTGATATAAAAAGCATTGAGGAATAAAATTTCCCAAATAAAGTAATGAATTTTAATAAAACTGGCTTAAAAGTGTTAATTATTATAAAAATAGAATCTAATCATATGTTAAATTCCATTTATTCTTAATTAAAGAGATTTCCTTGAACCTTAAATTTTAATATCAGAATTTTGAAAATATTATTAAACTTTTTCTGATTAAAATATTAATAAGGAATTCATCTTAAATTTATTTTAATTTGAATTTTACAAAAATATTTATTATAACGATGGAGATAAATTTATGTCGTTAAAAGATTTCACTAAAGAAGTATTCACGCGATATGGTTTTACTGAGGATCATATTAATATTTATTTGGTTTATTTAAGAGTTCCTAGAGCAACTACCTCTGAAGTATATATGACTCTTGTTGAGGATCATGAAGATTTATCATATGAAACAGTATTAGAAATTACTAATTGGTTAGTTGACAAAGGTTTTCTTAAAAAGATTGAGGGAATTATTGAGAGATACATACCTCTTCAACCATATTTTGAGCTATTCATCAATGAATCAGAAAAATTTAGAAATGAGATTGCGAAAATAAAGGATACAATTTTGGGTGATCAATCAGATCGTTTTGAAAAACTTGAAGCAATTCAAGATAAAAGTATTGGAGAAGTAGAAAATGCTGTTGATACTCAAATTACTGCTTTTTTTGAAGATTCTGATTCCAAAAATAATAATAAAAAAAAACGGATTGATAATGCTACTAATCGGTTTACTGAAACTTCCAAAACATTAGAGTCGAATTTACATTCCATTATGGATAATTTAAATTCAGATCTAAAGAAAATTTCAGATTCAATTGTTAGCAAAAATGAAGCAGAAGTTAATAAAACTAAAGATGACCTGACTTCATTAATTTCAAAATTATTACTTGATTTTTCTACTAGGGTCGAAAATTTGGAAAAAGAATTAAAGATGGAATTGGATGAGCATATTGAAAGACATAAAAATACAGCAAACCAACTTAAACCTAAAATGGAACAAATATTGGAGAAATATTTGGAACGTATGGATAAAGTTATTACTGATTTAAAAGCTAAAATTTCAAATTTATTGAAAGAACATATGAATCATTTGAAAAATACTACAGATACTCTACAAGTAAATTTAAAAGCCATGGTTGATGATAGGCATAGAACATTAACAGATCAAACAAATGATTTTAAAAGTATGACTCTAACCTTAATTGATAATTTACTTGAACACGCAAATAGATTCACTGATTTTAGTGAAGACATGGCAAAAAAAGGATTTTTCTGGATGGGAAAAAAGAAAAAGTATAAAGCAAGACATCAGACTACAATCGAAAACGTCTTAAAATATAGTGAACCAATGAAACCAGATTTTATTAAAACATGCGATGATTATATTGCTGATACTCGAGGAACCACAGATCAAATTAAATCTGACGTAACAGATATAATGGTCAAAGAAAATGAAGGTCTTGCTACAGAAACTAACGATCTTGATTACCGTGCTCAAGAAACTGTTGATGCTCAATTATCAACTCTGGCTACCGATCTATCTGGTGAAGTGGATGATACTTTGCAAAGTGGTGTAAAAGATTGTTCTGATACCAATATAAAATTAAAAGATTCCTTAGAAAACTCACTCAAAACGCATCAAAGACAATATGATGATGCAATAAACACGCATAAGGAAAATTCCTTAAAAAATTACTCTGATTTTGATGTTGAAGTTAAAAAATTAAATGCAGATTGGAATAGAGATGTTGATATGAATTTTGCTAATGGTAAACGAGATTGTTCAGATAAAATCGATGGGGAAATCAGATTATGGGATACTGAAGCTAAAGATATGAATACAAATTTGAGTGATATGCTTGTTGATCACAAATCCAAGTATGAACAAAACGCAAAGACGCTTCAAAATAGTCTATCGAATACCACAAGAGACACCATTCAAAATGTAAAAGATGCAATCGCCGATTTTACATTACAATTTATGAACTCTATTGATGATGGGACTGAATTAGCAGAGACTAATGAGGAAAAATTAAATGATATTCATAATGCCTCTAATTCAATTCCAGAAATAGCCAAAGTAACCACCTGGCCTGTAGTTGGAAAAGATGCCATGGTTGCTGCTATTAAAGATGCTATATATCGTGTAAAATCATCAATTATCATAGTTACTCCTTATGTTGTTCCTGATATATTACAAGTTGTTTCGGAATACGCTTTCCAGAAGAAAGCAGTAAGGTTCATGCTTACATCACATTGGGATTTGCAAAAATTTAGCGGGATCATATCAAAGATGAAGCAGCTCGGAAATATACAATTCCGACAATTGCAAACAGCTGGAGAATTTTTCGCCGTTACTCGGGATGCTGAGGAGGTAATTTTGGCTCCAGCAACAGATAATGAAGCAGAAATGATTGCTGTTGTTTCTAATCAAGAAGGTTACAGTCGTTTGTATTCACAATTCATCGGACCGATATTCCAGGCAAATTCAAGACCTATCAAGTAATTCTGGTAGAGGAGTCTAACTGAATACTAAGAAATGAAATAGAAAGAATCTTAAAATAGATGTATAGGAAATTTATATTATTTTTTTACTTTCTTATAAAATGAATTGATTTCTTCTTAGAGTCTCATATATAAGGAGAGATATCAAAATTTTGCTCTATACGGTTTGTAAAGTCGTCAACCTCTTGCTGAGAATCACCGTAGATCCTTAAAAAATATCCTTTATCATTCTCCTCAATTTCAACTCGAAAGCCATATAACATTGATATATGCACTATTTCCTTAAGTTGATCTTTACCATTAGTATTGTCGAGAAAATATTCAGCATAAAAATTCCCTTTCGAGAGCTTAGATAGAGAATACGTTGGAATTTCGATAATAGTACCATCATTTTTGAAAAGAGAAAAAGAAAAGGGTAGATATTAAGCAAAAATGTGAGTTCTCTTTTCTTAAAAATAGTGATCAAACTATTGACTTATCTTTGTTCGGGAGGTATTTAAAGCCCTCTTTTTTTTTTTTATATACTCATTCCCCAATAATTCTATGGAAGATATAAATATCGTCTTATGCAAAGTCAAGTTTCGATATGGTCATGCCGGATCCATAAGGACAGAAATTGGGTTTTTAAATGAGGAAGATATCTCAGACTTTTTTGCCGATGAGAATAATTTCATCCAATTCATAAATAAGGATTCCCGTTCCATACCAAAATGCGATATCATAGAGATTATAAGATATAGAATACAAGAAGTCATTACACCCGATATTGAACGACGACAATGGATCCATTTAATCCAAAAAAGCTTGATACCAGAGATGAGTTTCTTATAGAAAAGATTATATAAGCGTTCACATTATAATAAGGTAATAGTAGTGAAAATCCTGAATTAATAATGTCTACTACTCAAGTAAGATGCGAAATATGCGGGAGACCACTTAGTCAAGATGAACAAATGAATTTTTTCTCGTTTTGTTATGATTGTTTTAGAGATCTTAAAGATAGTAAAATGAGAAAGGGGTCGGTAATGCGTGTAATAGGAATTCTTGGGGTAATTATCGTCTCGTTATATATCTTTTTGTTTAGTTCTTTCATTTATGATCCTTATGGTCCTGTAAGACCCTTAAGAGTAGTAGCTTTTATTATTGGGAGTATAATAGCGGAACTTATTCCTATATTTCTAATTATTTTCGGCACAAACCTAAAAAGAAAGTGGAGTACAATTTTTAAAGCAAAAACAATTGAACCTCAAAGAGTACTATCCACCCCTCCTATAAATACAATTTCAACCCAACAAAGATTCTGTCCTGAATGTGGGAATAAACTCTCAGATCAACATCAGAAATTCTGTGTCAATTGCGGTGCTGAAATCCAGAATATTTGATTTGCTCTGCTTATAAAAATCCATCAATAGTTCACTTAACCGTTTCTCTGTTCTTCTTTAATCATTAAACCCTATATCTCCTCTATAACCATGACTGCATTAAGTGATGAGATAAAAGAAATACGAAAGGAATTCATTCAGCAGATTTTTGGCAGAATTAAAGAAGCAGCACATACCATGGGATTTTACCGTTCTACTTTTCACATTTTGGCATCTCTGTGGCTTCATATAATTGCGAAAGAGGAAGGACTGTTAAATAGAGGGGATTATGATAATCCAGAGACCCATGATCTCCTTCTGAAAAGAATTAAGGAATTCTTAGTAAAATATATTAAATGAAAAAAGAATTGATTAGAATTATTTTTCTCTCTGTCTTTTTGCTTTCTGTTGATATTTTGCTTGGTCTTTAATAATTCTGAGGGAAGAGGAAATCGAATATTTTGAAGAGCAGATTAATCTGGATTATGAGAGAATACTTGAAGCTTTTAATGACGCTTTAAAAATTAAAGATAAACAAATCAACACTCTCAAGAAGATGCTGGTTGAGATCATGAATGCTTTGAATAAAAGTAAACATACGATGAAATTAGAAGAAGTATTGAATGAATTAAAAGCAGGGGGAATTAGTTTATCTACTACCCAACCAGTATCATTTACCCAACAACCAGAGGTTATATCCGCAGTAGCTAACTTGAAACCACCTGAAGGTGTTAAGACATCAAGTTCTGAAGAAGAGTGGGTTGATCCTTCCAAAAAGGTGAAAAAGGAGAAAGAAGAAAATCAACATATACTTAAGCCATCTGACTTTTTTGGACCCTAAATTTTGAAATGTCAGCAGACTCATGAATTAAAAAAATTCACTAATAAACTAAAAAAAATAATTAGAATATTCTTATTTTTTTCTTTTCTAATAGAATTTTGTAATATTATAAATATAATAAGGTTTTTATAGTAAATAATAAAGAAATTCTAATTATTCTAGTTTAAGACATTGAAAAAACAAGGGCTCTAATGTCAGTAAGATATAAAAATAAGACCTTTCTAATGGAAAAGAATTATATAGACTTTTTTAACAGAAAAGTAACTACACTTAGAATTAGTCAGAAAAAAATTCATAATATTGAAGAAATAATTGAACTTGAGAAATTAAAGAATTTAGAGGTTTTAGATTTATCTTACAATCAAATTAGCGATATGAGGGGCCTTGAAAATTTATATAATTTAAAAGCTCTTAACCTCCAAAATAATCTGATAAAAAAAGTAAGCGGACTTAATACTCTATTAAATTTGCAAATCTTAAACCTAAATAACAATATGATAATTGAAATTGAAGGTTTAGACAAGCTTATTAACTTAAGATTATTAAAATTGCAGAATAACGTCATCCATGAAATAACTGGATTAGATAATTTACCGATTTTGAATGAATTATACTTAAGTGAAAATAGTATTGTAGCAATTGATGGTTTAGATTATTTAACTAATTTAGAAATTTTGGATTTATCAAAAAACTCAATTTCAAAAATAGAGGGCTTAGAAAAACTTCTAAGTTTAAAAAAATTAGATCTCTCCTATAATAAATTGAGTCAAATTGAAGGTTTAGAAACTTTAAAGAATTTACAATTTCTTAACTTTACAGCAAATAAGATTATTGAAATTTCAGGACTCTCTCATTTAAGTAATTTAAGTCAATTAGGTCTATTTAAGAATCCTGCTGAAAAAATGATTAAAAAAAAGTTTGGATCTCGTTATTATGATCAAAAAGGACAAGAGATAGTCAATTATAGTAGGGAAAAAGAAAATAAAAAAAAGGAATTCATTACTAACATTAAAAAATTAACTTCAGTTTATGAAGAGTTATCATTTGAGGATATCCAGTCCAAAGTTGAGATCGATTTAAAAGAACTCAGAGTTTTACTTGAAGAAATGATTTTCACTAAACAACTTAATGCCCAAATAAAAAAAGATTCAATTATTTTTTTGAAGGATGAGGTTCAGCCCTTAGATATAAGTCCTATTCCTCTAAAAAAGCTTGGAAAAAAAGTAAAATTAGGTAAAAAAAAAGATTTGAACATCTTTCTAAGCTATTCTACTTTAGACTCTCCATACTTTCAAATTAATGATGTTGCTAAATCTTTAGAGACCTATCCAGACATTAATGAGGTTTTTTATTGGGAGGAAAATAGTGGAGAAAATATAGTAGAATATATGGAAAAAACACTTGAAAAATGCAACGTGTTCATACTTTTTTGCTCTGAAAATAGTTTTAAATCTAAAGCTGTTTCTGATGAATGGCAGGCAGCATTTCAATTAAGAAAAAAAGGATTGTTCAAAATCATCCCTGTCTATGAAGACGAGAAGTTTATTCCTGTTCTCTTAACCCCATTATTGAATACCAAGTTTTCTAAAGTTAATTTTTCTGAGTTTATTGATAAGTTACATCAAGAAATTGTTAGAAAGTAATCCTAGTTTTTTCTTTTTTAAATCTAGCAGAAATATTCTATCAACTTTGTCTTTTGAATTATAGAAAATTAAAACGTACAACTAGGTTTTTTTATTATCAAAAAGGTTGATTCTATTAAAAAAAATTGATAAAACATATTCAGCTTATTAATTACTTGTAAATAAAGGATATAAATAATAAATTGAAATAAAAAACTCAGGAATCCATTTATAGATAAAAATAATAGAAATCAATGCTGCTATACACCCAGAAAAATAATTTAAGAGATTATGGATAAAGTTTGAAGAAGATCCACTACAAAGAAAACTGATAGCTAAAGAGATTCGAAGTAAATTCAGAATATAGATTATTCCAATTGATATAATTAGAATTTTTGATTTTCTCCAAATAATATCTTCTTTTTCACTAGGATCTTGAGAATGAGGAATGAAAATTATTAGTACGATATAAATACTAAAAATGTGTACAGCAGCACACATGGGTCCTATTGAAATATAAGTATTGTTTTGATGGATAAAAATTTACTAGTATCTGTTCACATTTGGATTAGATAAGGCGATTGAATTAATATTAAATATGTTTGTTAATAAAAAAGCAACTTGTTTAGTAATAATTTCTTGAATCCAAAAATTGAATTTCATGCCCAAAAACACTTATATAAGAAAAGAGAGAAAAGGTCCACCAATTAAAAACAAAATCATAGCCTTTAAAGAAAAAATATATTTTTTTCCATTAAATCGAAGAATTGGTTTAGAATTTTTATTGATCATTGAATCCAAGCTAAAAAGAATTTATTGTTTAACAGATTTAAAAGAAAGCTTTTTTCTTTTTATGTCTCAAATAGAAGACAACACCTAAAGCGATTACAGCGACAGAAGCAACAGGAATACCAATATAAAAAATCATAGGATCAATACTGTTATTTCCATTTCCGTTTCCATTGCTTTGACCTGGTGCTGTGCATGTAACTATAATTGTGCTATATACATGATATTTTGCATAATAACCATGACATGTGTATTCATAATTTTTACCTGTTTCATTTAAAATAGGCGTTGTACAATTTGCATCGGGTCCCCATCCATATTCAAGAAAAACATCTCCTAATATTTCCCAGTATATCGCAAGTTCATTAGTATTAACTTGAAACTGCCAAAAAAGTGTAGTACTTGTATTGACTTGTATTTGAATCCAGCCTTCATTACTAATCTTAAGAGGTCCATCTTCGTCATCAGCTTTAACTTGAGGAGTAAAGACTTGGCCAAATAATAATGCCATAATAAAAAGTAGACTTATTCTAGTTCGTTTATGCTTATAATTTACTGAATTAACCATTTCTATCAGCATGAATTAATTTTTTTTTGATTTTAGTCTTTTAAGCTTTTTATGGAATATGATAACACTTACAACCACACTTAATGAAAATACAATTAAAATAACATAAGGAGGAAATCCCGGGTAATATGGTTTTTTTTCTGGTTCTGGTTCTGGCTCAGGCTCTGGTTCTGGCTCTGGTTCTGGCTCTTCTTCGCTTCTTCCATCATCCCAAGTAGTAATTACACCACCTGATCCATCATTGACAAGTTGAGGGGAAATTTGGTCTCCAGTTTCTGTGCAGATTGCGAGACCATTGGTATTCCATTGAATTACACCGTTAAGATTGATTTTTTGAATATAGATATCATAATCATTGTATCTATAATCCTCCCATATGACCATTGCTCCTCCTGCTCCATCACTGACAATTTGAGGGGATATTTGACTACTATTTGCCGTGCAGATTGCCGTACCATTGGGACTCCATTGGATATCGCTGCTAGAGTTAATTCTCTGAGCATAGATATCCCAATTACCTGATTTATAATCAGACCATGTAATAATTACTCCTCCTGTTTCATTACTAACAAGTTGAGGGGATATTTGGTCTCTAATTGCTGTGCATATAGCAGTACCGTTAGGAGTCCATTGGATATCACCATTAGAATTAACCATCTGAGCGTAAATATCATAATATGTTCCATTTCTTTTATCTTGCCAAGTTATAATTGCACCACCTGCACTAATATTTACTATTTGAGGTCTTTCTTGATTATTTTTTTCCGTACAGATTGCGGTACCGTTAGGAGTAGTCCATTGGATATCACCATTAGAATTAACCATCTGAGCGTAAATATCATAATATGTTCCATTTCTTTTATCTTGCCAAGTTATAATTGCTCCTCCTGCTCCATCACTAACTAGTTGAGGAGAATTTTGATTACTATTTGCCGTGCAGATTGCGATACCGTTAGGAGTCCATTGGATATCACCGGTAGAGTTAATTCTTTGAGCGTAAATATCATTAGTTCCACCTCTATTATCCGTCCAAGTAATAATTGCTCCCTCTGTTCCATCACTGATAATTTGGGGTGAATTTTGATTACCATTTGATGAGCAAATTTCTACACCATTTTTAGTCCATTGAATATCACCGGTAGAATTAACCATCTGAGCGTAAATATCATTAGTTCCGTCTCTATTATCCGTCCAAGTAATAATTGCTCCTCCCGCTCCATCACTAATTAGTTGGGGTGAATTTTGATTACCATTTGATGTGCAAATTTCTACACCATTTTTAGTCCATTGGATTTCACCATTAGAATTTATCTTTTGGGCATAAATATCAGATTCCTCCCAAGTAATAATTGCTCCTCCAACTCCATCACTGACAATTTGGGGATTTTTTTGGTCTCCACTTGCCCTACAGATGGCTTTACCATCCGCAGTCCAGCGGGTTACACCATTAGAATTAACTTTCTGAGAGTAAATACCATCAATTCCGTCGTTCTCTCTACCACTCACTATTTCTTGACCTATGACAGATACGGTACACCACACATGAAATTTTGCATAATATCCACTACAATTATAAGTCCACACACTACCATCAGAAGTTACAACCGGCGTTGTACAATTTGCAGTTAGACCCCACCCACTTTTATTGACACCATTTCCAATTATTTCCCAATATACCGCATATTCATGAGAGGGAACCTCAAAACTCCAAGTTATAGTAATACTACTACCTATAAAGACGTTAAAAGAATTTTGGGGTGTTGATATCTCTAAAGGTCCATCGCTCAGAATGTCTGCCTTTATATAAGGAAAAATCGCTTGAAATATTAAAATACTTATAATTAATGATAATATTTGTTTATATCCTTTTTTTTGTGAGTTTAAAGATATTACCATTTTTTTAAAAATAAACAAATTTATGGATTATGTATATTTTGGTCAAATTAGTATTTAATATTATGCAATCATTAAATCAATATAGGAATCAAAAAATCAAATGTCTTATCGAATATCACAAAAAAATTATTGATATAAGAAATTATCTGGATTTGAAGTGTAAAATCAAAAAAACAACCAAAATATTAATCTAATTTTCTTAAAAAAAAATTAAATTAATTTTCAGGTTAGATATTTAGTCAATGTGAAATTATTTAAATTTAATAAAATCTGGAATCAAATCCTTAGAAACGGAAAAATATAATGATAGATCCCTCCAGAAAAAAAGTAGAATTAATGGCTCCATTAAAAAACTATAAATCTTTAAATGCTGTACTAGGAAAAGCTGATGCTGTGTATTTTGGCATAGAATCGCTTAATATGAGAATGTTTAGTGATAATTTTAAACTAGAAGATCTAAATGATATTGTCAAAACATGTCATAATCATAATATTAACGCATATCTGACGACTAATATAATAATTTATGAAAATGAGGTCCCTCTTTTAGAACAAATATTAGATAAAGCCGTAGAGTCAGAAATTGATGCTGTAATCATTCATGACATAGGGGCTATTCAAATTACTAAAGAAAAAGGTTTAGATTTTCATATTTCTACTCAAGCAAACATTTCAAATTCTCAAACAGCACTATTCTATGAATCTATTGGAGCTAAGAGATTAATTCTAGCAAGAGAATTAGCATTAGAACAAATTAAAGAAATTAAAAAAAAAGTAGGTAAAATTGAAATTGAAACTTTTATCCATGGAGCTCAATGTACTTCAATCTCAGGACGATGCTATTTTTCTGCTGAAATTTGCGAATCTCAAGATTATTCGGCAAATCGAGGGAAATGCATTCAGCCATGTAGAAGAAAATGGCGTGTTTATGATGATCAAAATAATGAATTACTGTATGATGGAGTATTCTTTATCAACACAAAAGATCTTTGTATGATCGAACATATCCCAAAATTAATTAATGCGAAAATAGATGCATTTAAAATCGAAGGTCGAATGAGGGATCCAATCTATATAGAAGAGACAACTAAATGTTATAAAGAAGCTATTGAGGCATATTATGACAATGATTTCACACAAGAAAAAGTCAAAAATTGGTTAAAACGCTTGAATAAAGTATATAATAGGGGTTTTTCTACTGGTTTTTATTTCGGATTACCAAAAGGTAGTGAAATACAAAGGAAATTTGATGGAAATATCTCAAATTATAAAAAAGTTGAGATTGGAAAAGTTATAAATTATTTTCCAGAAAAAAATGCTGCTAAAATTCTTCTAACATCAGGGAAACTAAAATTAAATGATGAAATTTTCATTATTGGAACACATACAGATACATATTTAAGACAAAAGATTAGCTCCATTCAGATTAAGCAAAAGAAAAATTTAACCGAAACTCCATTAGTCACTTCTAATAAAGATCGAATAGCTGTTGGAATAATAGTTGATAATCCTGTTAAAAAGAATGATAAAATTTTCAGATTAGAACAAATTTAAAATTTGGATATCTTCAGATTTAAGAGAATAAATTGAACTATTTTGATAATAATGAGAGTTAAAAAAATTAGATTAGTCCCATTTAGGGCCTCCTGACTTTTCAATAGAGTTATCATCATCTTCAGAGTGAATTCTTTTAAGATCGATATCTTGATATCCAGGAAGAACTCCAAGCATTCTTCTCATAGCAAATTCAACATCTTTTGCACTCGCTATAAATCTACCTACTATCAGAATATCTGCTCCCTGCTGTATAGCATATGTTGCTGTACTTGGTTCGATACCTCCTGCAACTGCAACTAACACTCTATCTCTTCCTGAAGCTTTCTTTTGACTATGATATAATTCTTTGATTTTTGGAACTAATGCCCACCTTGCTTTTTGAGAAGCATCAGGTGATTGACCTCCAGCTGCAGATTGTTCAACATCAATAGCTCTATGAATTATAACCACATCTGGCGTTTGCTTTAAAGAGCTTAATTTCTCAATAGGATTTGTAACTTCCATTGTGTCGACGAAAGCATGAATCCCTAGTCTCTGTGCTTCTAATATAAATTTATCCAGAGATGCTGTTGCAGCTAAACCGCTTGCTACCACTGCATCAGCAGTTGCGTCAAATGCAAAATCAACCTCCAATTTGCCAACATCTAAGGTCTTTAAATCAGCTACGATAAATTTATCTTTTGCGACTTCTCGAATTTGCTTGATTGATTCAACACCATACTTCTTAAGAAATGGAGTACCTACTTCTAATATAATTCGGTCACTTTTTGGTAATTCCTTTACTACCTTTATTTGCTTTTCTAATGCGGGATGATCTAATGCAACTTGTATATAGGGTGGACGCCAAAGTCTGGGTACTCTTATCCCTGCTACTGGATGTTTTGCTCGATCTTTATCATAAAATATCTTTTCTATAGGAGGATATTTTCTTAGAGCTCTCTGAATTGCTAATTTTGTAGCACCATAATTATACTGATAGATTTTTCTATAATCCTTGGCTTCAGGATGTATGTACACACTAGCAATTATCAACCAATCCTCTATTTTATTCATTGGTATAATTCCTTCTTCCACAGCATCCGCAATACCTTTAGCAACTGCTGCTTGAGCAGGACCAAAAATTTTGCTCGCATCCTCCATTTTAGCGAGTGTAACCTTAGGTACAATAAGCGATACTGGCTTAGCAAGTAGATTTGGTCGAATTCCTGCTAACAATCCACCATGCCCCTTAGAAGGCGTGCTAAGTGCATTTGCAAATGAAACCCCAACAGGTCCATCTTTAGACCCAATTATTAAATCAATGTGTGCCAAATTTGGGTCACTTGAATCTCCAACTAAAGCTTCTCCGATATAATACTCACTTTTTGGCATAATTTGTATCTTCTACTTCTTAATTAATTGATTAATTTGTAGATATTTTTTATTTATAATAGTATATGTTTGAGATAATATTATCTCCAATTATCTAGAGTTATTCTTCTATTAATATAATTATTTATTAATTGAATTTCTTTATCAATAAACATAATTCTTAATGACATAAGAAAGATATAAGTAATATATTATCTTTTTGGGTTCAATAACTTTTTTTTATTTAAAAGAAATTCTGATTCCTTAAAATATTAAAAAAAAAGGTTACTTTTTGAGATTTATGATTTAATTTTTTTCCAGATATAACCATGTACATCAAAGAGAATGAATATAGCTATTGATGATATTATCAAACAGAAAATCAATAGATCAAAACTGGTTGGATTATGACCAAATAAAGCTTTTAAATTAATAACAAAGTTTTCCATCCAATACCAATGATTCGGTGGTCCTGGAAGAGGTTCTCCATTTGTGAAAAAGTATAAAAAATCTTCAAGAGTACTGAACTGTAAAAGTGTTCCTGCGACAAAGATATTCCAACTTTGTCTTTTTGAACCACCACCCAATTTCCAACCAATAGCAATAATAAGATAAAAAAATGTCATTAAAAGCCCCCAGAAGGATAAATAATACATAGTTTTATCAGTTACTCCCGCATACCATAGATCATTAATGGTGAAGTTTACAAGAATTCCTAAAGGAATTATTATCATAGTAAAAAGAATGATTAGGATTAGAATTCTGTATTTTGACTTTTTTGGTTGAATGAAAAAAGTGGGAACTAATCCAAACAATATTAATTGCACATATAAGAAAAATCCTGGTGAAATTTCGAGTATTAAATAAAAAACAATTGGAATTCCATTCCCAACCAAGAATAAAATAATAGCTATTATGAACCATTTCTTATCAGATTCTTCTCTTTCAATTTCCTTATCACCAGCAAGATACATGAATCCAACAGGTAATATTAATCCTAGGCTTATTAAACCAATTAGCCATAAAAATCGTGTAGTTATTCCTACTCCCGAGTGTTCTGCTGCCCAATCTAATCCTGCTGTTAAGAAAATAACATAGATGAATACACCTAGAATAATTAATTTTTTAATCCAAGAATTAGAGTTATTTTCAGACATCATAATTCGTTAATTTCTATTTTTGATAAAATATTATATCATAGAATTAAAAATCAAATTTTATGATGTTTAAATATTATTTGACAATTTAATTAAATATTATAAAAAAAAGTCAATATTAAACCAAATTCATATCTTTAGAGTGAAAATAAAATCAAAATTGAGAATTTTGAACTATATGTGAAGTATTAATATCTAAGGAATTACTTTTATCAAAAATGAGAGTTAAATTTTTTTAATAGAATCAATTTTCCAGAGATATTTTTTAAGATCAACTCGAAATTGATCTGTAACTATAATTCCTTCTTTTTCTAATAAGTTTTTTTGGTATGTTCGATCTTCAAATGATTTCAATGATATTATTCCCTTGGAACTAATTACACGATGCCATGGAAGATTATACTTTTTACTTGAAGAATGTAAGATCCAAGAAACTTGCCTAGCTGCTTTTGGGTTTCCTGCCATTTTAGCAATAAATCCATATGTAAGAATCTTTCCTTTTGGTATATTTTTAATTATTTTAATAATTCTTTCTGTAAAATCACTTGGCATTGATAAATTCCTTTATGTATTAATATAGTTTATTAACTGGAACGATGATATTGCATTTCTATTTTTTTTGCTTTCAAATATAAATATTCTAATTTTTTTCTATCCAATTCCATAGTTGTAAAGATAATATGATTACAATCATATTTATTAAAATCATCTTCAAATATTTTTATATCAAATTGTTCTTGCTCTTCCCACAAACGAGACCCAGGGTAAGGAGTTGCTACAAAATAATTTATATCATCGTTCTTATCGAACGGAAGTGATTTTATAAAATTAATTGTTTGAGAAAAACTGTGTTCAGTTTCACTAGGTAATCCTAATACAAAATAAGCTTGAACTGCTATATTATATTTCTTCAGATTTAAAATTCCAGATTTAACCTTTTCTGGATCTTGGTATTTAAAATTAGTCCTAAGGACTCTTTCATTTGCTGATTCAATCCCAGTTGCTATTAGTTGGCAACCTGCTTCCTTAAGTAAACGGGCATCTTCAGGTCCAATTGTATCAACGCGTAGTTCACATCCCCAAGCAATTGTAATATTATTTTCAATAAACATCTTGCAAAAACTTCTAAAAAATTCTTTATTGATATTTATGTTATCATAAAAATTGATATGAGAGTATGTCTGTAACGATTGAATATCTCTTATTTCCTCTAAGAGTGATTTTATTGTTCTGATTCGAGTTTTTTTAAATAAATTTTGTCTTGAACAGAATGAACATTGATTGGGACATCCACGATTAACAATTACATTTGCCACAGTATAATAATAACTTTCTTGAGATAATTTATAACGAGCAGGTAAAGGTAAGCTCTCTAAATCTATTTCATCAGTAGTCCTATTAACACAAATCTCTCCATTCGAATCAATATATGCAATTCCATTAATATTTTTTAAGTGTTCTTCATGATATGTCATACTTTTTTTATTTAAAATTTGAGTTAATAAATATTTAACCAACTTTATGAATGAAATCTCTGATTCTCCAATACAAATAAAATCAATGAGTTGTTCTGTTTTTTTATCATTCTTTAGGATTTCTTCAAAGGTAAATGAAACATGAGGTCCACCTAAAACAACATAATTATTTCTATCATAATTTTTTATTATTCTAGCAATTTTTATAGCAAAATTGAAAGTATTTGTCAGAGAAGTTATGCCAAAAATTTTAAAATCAATTATTTTTTTACGAATCACATTTTCCAATTGATGATCATTCAAATCTATAAATTGTTCAAGATCTAAAATTTCAACAGGAATATCATTTAAATCCAAAATTGAAGCTAAATACAATAATCCTAAATTAGGTTCCCTAAAAAACCTTGAACGCGTTTCTGAAGGCTTAGAAGTTCTAGGATTAATTAGCAGAATCATCTTTAAATGATATTTCGAACTTATTCATTATTTATTTTTTGTTTTCTTGAACCAATTTTTCTGGGATTTGAAATGCTTCTATTAATGATTTCATAGATCCAGAATTACTGTATTTTTCCTCATGTATTAGAGGTATTTCTATTTTTAAAGATGGAGATTTATCTTCTTCATCAATAAACAATTCAAGTCCTTGAATAGTTCGTTCTTTAATAATTAATCGAGTCGAATATTTATGATCTTGAAAGAATGTAAAACCTGTGTTTAATCGGCCTAATTTTGCAGGCTTAATAATAATTTTTTCTTCTTTAACAAAAAATTCCGTAATTTCTTCATCTGTATAAATAATTCCACCTATTATCATAAATCTTCGGATAAGACCTTCTGGATGTGGAAATTGATTTATGTATTCTAGGGCAGTATTAATTTTTGGATTTGAAACTGAAATATTTACAACGTAATTATCAGGAGTTGGTTTTGGAAAATCTTTTTTTTCAATAGTTTTAGCTCTACCTCCTCCAATTGATTTTTCCAATATTTCTTTGTATTCTTGATCATCTTTTGAATACATATTTAATGAATAAACTCGATAAAATAACTTTAATTGTTGCCGTAGCTTACCAGCTAAAATTCCTCCATATATTTGTGTTTTAAAAGAACTTTTTGAACCATTAAATGTCCAAATTCGTTTAGTATCATGATCTACCAGTATATAGACTCTTTCAATACTATTATCATTTAAGATATCACTAACTACCTGTCCTTGATTAACTTCCCGTGTTTCCATGTAAGGGAATTCTGATAATTCCACAACTTCAAATATTTGCATATAGGAATATCTATTAATTTCTTGTATAATTACAATAGGTAATTCATTAAAATAAATTTCATTATCTTTATTTTATAGGAATTAATTCAAAATATTACTTTTTCATAAAATTTTTATGAAAATATGTATTTTAGAAGTTAATCTTGCGTTTTTAAGTTCGATATTGATGCATCGTGTCCTCAGAAAAAATAGTATACAAACTAAATATTAGTGGTGGAAAAGAGGGTCCTGGAAAAGGATTATCCAAACTTATTGAGATTGATGAGAAGAAATTTCGATTTGAAGGAATGAAAATTGGAGATATTATAAAGGGAGGTCTGATAGGATTCGCAAATTATGAATTTCAAATCATGGGTGGAAGTGATTCTAGTGGTTTTCCAATGAGAAAGAGCGTTCATGGACCAGTCAAAAAGAAAATACTAGTCTCAAAAAGAAGTAGTGGATATAAACCTCAGAGAAAAGGACAGAAAAGGAGAAAAACCGTTCGAGGAAACGAAATTACTCATGATATGACTTTAATAAACTTAAAAGTTGTAAAATACGGAGAAGCTGAAATATTTAAGAAGGAATAGAGTTTAAACAATTTTTATATGTGTTACTAATGGTAAAGGTAAAAAAATGTAGTTTTTGTGGTTATGATATTCCTATAGGCCGAGGTCTCATGTTTGTAAAGAGAGATGGTACAGTCTTGAACTTTTGTACTAACAAATGCCGTAAATCAATGTTAGATTATAATAAAAAAGCAAGAAAAACGAGATGGACTGCCCATTACGGGAAACAATAACTCTTGCTTATTACTTCTATTAATTTATAAATAATTATATTATTGTAATCGAGGAAATTTAAGTAATTCATCGAATAAATCTATAGAATTTTTATCTAATTTTTCAAACCTATTTTAAATCTATATTATATCTAAGATTCTTTGTCTCACTTTAGAGATGAAATTAATAATCAATCACTCTCATTTATCATAAATATTGGAATAACTAATTTTCTAACTAAAAATCCTATATCAGTTCAATTTTCATAGACAATTATGGAATATTCTACATTAGATTTCATAGAAGATCTACGTAAAGAAATATCAGAATTAGTATCAACTAGTAAAATACATAGAAAAATACTTTCATATGACAAATTTTCTGAATATTTGGGTATGCATATTAGATATATAAGAGATACTCGGTTTAGGATAAAGAATTCAAATAGTCCAAAGCATAATCCCTATTTTAAATTTTCAAAAGATCAATTAATAGATTTTATCAAATCTTTATCAAAAAAGTTGAGCAATTAATAGATTTTATCAAATCTTTATCAAAAAAGTTGAGCAATAAAGATATTAAAAAATGTAAAGAATTAATTTATAATTATATTGAAAAAAATCAACTCCTTGAGTATCGACAACAGCAATGGCATCTTCATAATCCTAATTTAAAAAAACATTACTTTAAATTACTTAATACAACAAACAAAGGTTATTATTTTGGATTGTTACTTGCTGATGGATTTATTTCTAAGGATGGACATATTGGCCTTTTTTTAGAAAAGAGGGATTCCAAGGTTATTGAGAGATTTCGTAATGAATTACATGTTATAAATAAAATTGAACATAAAATTGATAGGAGGATAAGAAAAAAATCAGGAGAATATCCAGAAAGATATGGAATTAGAATTGGATGTATTCCAATGATTAAGGATTTAATAAAATTGGGATTTTTAGATTTTAAAGAAGGAAAATGTTTAAGAGTTGGCTTTTTTAGAAATTTAATGTATAAAGTGGCTTTGTCAGTATTACTCGGCTTTTATGATGGGGATGGTGAAGAAGGAGCGCCTATAATTCATAATTCAAATAAGCAATTTCTTGAGCAAATTAAGGAAGAATTTAATTTAAGACATGAAGTTAAAAATAAGAAAATTGCAGGGAGAGAAAAAGTTTGGATAAAAAACTGTGATATAAAAGACCATTGGTATTTAAGAATCGGTCCAATATTATTTAACTTTATGATGGAATCATTTGAATTCAGTATGGAAAGAAAAAGAGTATTTTATCCAATGAAGGGAGGGAGATATACTTATGAAGTTCTTCGTGAAAAAATAGGGAAAAAAGATATCATAGATGAGTTGATTAATCTTGGACCTAGAACTAAATTAGCCGAGTTTTTTGGTGTTAGTTTTGATCTTTTTAAGAGATTATGTGATGAATTTAGTGTTGAAACACTGCCACATTCATATTGGAAGAGAGTAGAAAATAAGATTTGGGATCTAAATTTTAATAGAAAGATTATAAAATTCAAAAGAAAATATTTAGATCATTTCTCTTAAATTTTGTTATTAGATGTGTATGTTCATTGCAATCTCGGAAATTTAAGGAGTTCATCTATTAGGTCCACATGACATACGCTTAGAAAGCTTAAATGCTTACTAATTTACGATCATGCGTTTACAACAGAATCGCTCGATTCCTAACTCTTTAAAAGCCTTTTCAGAAGGCTCTCCTTTTTCTATCATCTCAAGGTAAGGTTTATAGACATGAGCTATGAGCTTACCACATGAAAAACAGCGAATAGGTATAATCATAAACTATCAAACGATTCATTTTAAAAAAATTTTTAGGTTTTTTACCTAAATGAAAAATTTTATTTAATTTCCCCAATTAGTTTCATTATAATAAATCGATGATTTATGAAAATATATCTTTAATTAAATATATTTGAAGGAGATGAATAAAGATTTCATATGTTAAATTTAAAATACCTGAAAAGTTAAAAAATCAGCTCAAGAATACTTTAACAACAATAGCAGAAACAAGAGATTCAAAAATTAGAAAAGGTATGAATGAAGTAACTAAATCTATTGAAAGAGTTCAAGCAAAATTGGTTGTTATGGCTGAAGATGTAACTCCTCCAGAAATTTTATTTCACATTCCACTTCTCTGTGAAGAGAAAGGAATTCCCTATGGTTATTTATCAACTAAAAAAGAACTTGGAAATGTGATTAGAATCAATGTATCTTCAAGTGCAATTGCTATTGAAAATGTCGGCTCTGGAAATGAAAACGCATTAAATGATGTTGTTAAAAAAATTGAAGAGATAAAAAAATAATTGTTTTGGTGATGATATTTGGTAAAATTAGACAAATCAAAAGGTGTTACAGTTCAAGATCAATCTATTCCAGCTCAAGTAATTCAAGTAATTGGACGTACTGGTCTCACGGGGGAAATTACTCAAATTAAAGTTCGTATTCTTGAAGGTCCAGATAAAAATCGAATTCTCACTCGTAATGTGAAAGGTCCAATTCGGATGGATGACATCGTAATTCTACGCGAAGTAGAACGAGAAGCTCGTAAAATTCGGGGAAGAAGATAGAACTCTAATTTAATAGAAAAGTATTGCTTATTTGAACAAAATAGAGTTTAAATTTATATTCTTAACTTTTTGTATATAAGTCTTGATATTTAATTCGCATTAGTTTTTTATCAAGTTTCCCTACGCTAGTTCTGGGGATTGCCTCCACAAATAAAATTTCTTCGGGCAATTGCCACTTAGCAAAGGTTTTGGCAAGATAACCATGAATTTCCTCTTTATTTATGGATTGAAATCCATCTCGTAAAACCACTAAAGCTAAAGGTCTTTCATCCCATTTTGGATGAGGAATACCTATAACGGCTGCTTCTAATACTCCCGGATGTGATACTAGTGAGTTTTCCATATCAATTGAGCTAATCCATTCTCCACCACTTTTAATTACATCCTTTATTCTATCAGTAATCTTAAGATATCCTTCTGAGTCAAGACAGCCAGCATCACCACTTCTATAAAATCCTTCTTCAGTAAAACTATTAATTGTATGTGGTGCATTATAATAGCTTCTAGTAATCCAAGGTCCACGGAAAAGAACTTCTCCTGAAGTTTTTCCATCATGAGGGAGTTCATTACCATTCTCATCAACAATTTTAACATCAATTCCAGAGACGATTATACCTTGTTTTTTCTTTAGTTCCCATAGTTCTTCTTCTGTAAGATCTTCTTTAAGCCATGGTTTAAATGAGTTTTGGGTAGTATTTGACATAGCTTCCGTAGAACCGTAAGAATGAATTATTTCTCCTCCAGTTTCATCCCAAAAGCCACGCATTAAAGTAATTGGAGGTTCAGAACCACCACAGATAAAACGAGCTCCAGTAAAATCTGGCTTTTCTTTCATTTTTTTAATAAATTCTAGCATTGTCATGAAAACTGCTGGAACAGCCCCAGTAAGAGAAACATTTTCTTGAACCATAATTTTTGTAAGTTCCTCAACATCATTCAAATTCCACTTTCCAGAGAAAATTATTTTAGCCCCAACATAAGTAGCAGAGTGTGGCATTGACCACCCCAAAACATGGAACATTGGTACTAACTGCAAAACAACATCATTTACAGTAAATGAAAAAAAAGATGCAAACATCATCGTTTGTAAGTACAAATTTCGATGTGAATAATAAACACCTTTTGGTTTACCAGTGGTACCCGTAGTATAACATGCAGCATAAGCGGAATTTTCATCAAGATTTATCCATTCATATTCTGGTGATGCTTTATTTAAAATATCTTCATAACTATAAATAGGGTTTAGATTTGTTTCCACTTCGTTTATATTCTTCTCAGTAATAATAATATAGCCTTTTATATTGTCACATGAAGGTGCTATGCTCTCAGCTATTTGAATTAAATCCTCATCGACAATTAGATAACTTGTTCCGGAGTGATTTACTATATACACTAAATCTTGGGGAGCAAGACGTAAATTTAAAGTAACCATTACAGCGCCAATTCCAGGTAATCCATAATATATCTCATAATGCTGGTGAGTATTCCATGCTAAAACACCAACACGATCAGCTACTTTTACTCCAATCGATTCTAATGCATTTGCTAATCTTTGCATTCTTTCATATGACTCCTTATATGTATACCTAAAAAGAGTACCATCATGTTTTCTACTAATTATTTCTTGTCTTGCATAATTTCTCATCGCATGTTTTATAAAGTTAATAACATTTAATTGATAGTTATATGTTCCTTCTGGTTCAGCTGGAAATCCTTTAATCAACTTCATAATAATTTCACATCAAATTATTAATAAATACTAACATTAGTTATATTTTAATCTATTCTATTAAAGATGACTTTTAGTGAGTTTAATTACTAATTGATTTACGCATATCATTAGCAAATAGATGAAGACTTTTAAGAAAAAAATTATGTAAACATACATTCATCTTATTAATTTTTGTTTTATTTTTCAAATCTTGTGAAAACATTTAAATATGCAATTTCATATCTTTTTATTGGAAGTTTGTAAATTTCAAAACTTGTGAAAGGTGACAAAAAATTATCTCAAAAAAACAAACACCTGTTTTGGAAGAATCTGAGTTTATTATTGTTGGTGAGATGACGCATAAAGACTATCATCATCTTAAAAAAATTTTAGTTTTTATTATTATTCTAATTATAACATTAACTGCACTCCAATTAAATAAATCCCAGAGTTATGATCGATATGAACGTGTCCAATTTGAATCATCTGGGGCAACTCTCTATGCAAATTTATATTATCCTTCAAAATCTTTGGAATTCCAGGAAAAATATCCTTTAATTATTTATTGTCATGGTATAGGATCTAAACGAGATTTCGATCTTAGGATTCCAATCGAATTTAGTAAGAGAGGGTTTTATGTTACGGCTCTAGATTATCAAGGACATGGTGAGAGCGGAGGGAATATAAATAATATAGACCCCATTACTGGTATTCCTGCGTTAGCTCAGGATTGTTCTAACTTATTAGATAAATTAGAAACATTATCTTTTTATAAAGATGTAGATAGATCTCAAATTGGACTTATTGGTCATTCACTTGGTGGAATGGTAGTACTTATGAATCAAGCATTAGATCCACGATTTCAAGTAATAGTCGCCTTAGCTCCACTTATAAATTTTACACCACCAAGATATGGATTTGTATATAACGACCAATTTATCAATTACATTCCGATTAATTTACTGAATGAACAAAATACTCAAAATTTACTAATCATCATGCATGTTGATGATGAAGCATTGGATTTTACAGATAATGCTCTAAAAGCCCAAGAGTTAACAAATTGTACAGTAATTCCAATAAAGGGCTTTTTGTTAGGTGGGGGACACCAACTTTTCTCAGATGAAGTACTTATTGAATCAATAAACTGGTTTGAAAATCATTTTTTTGGGTCACCTAATATTAATGGACACATATTTATTACATTCTATTATAATTATGTGTTAATTTTCATAAACATTATTATCATATTTATTAGCGTTATTTCCCTAATTTCAATATCGAGTCGAATTTTCTTTAGAAAGGAAAAATTGTTTGAAAATTATAATTTAATAAACCCTAAATTAACGGTAAGTGATTTAAATCAGCAAAAGTTAATTTTAATGACAATTATTTACATTGGAGCATTTTTACTTAATTGGGTTTTGTTTGAAAAGCTCTATGGATTAAAGGGAATTTTATACGCTTCATTACTTATGCTTCTAGTTTTCACTGTAATAAGAATTATAAATCTCTTAAGAAAGTTAAAAAACAGAAGTTATTTAATTAACTTGAAAAAAATGATAAAAAACCAATTTAAATTGAGTTACCTGATTTTTAATCTAATATCGGCAAGTTATTTCATAGCTATATATATGCTGTTCTCTTTTTATTATCCATTTGGTTTTATTTGGCCATCAAATTTCGTTTTAGATTTTATGTTAAGTTACATTGCTCTTCCAGTATTTCTCTCAATAGAAATACTTCTAAGAAAAGTGATTTATCCAAGGTTAAAGTTCTTAAAATCGGAGAATTCTAAGAATAGGGTTTTAATAATCACTGCAATTATACTGATGATAACTTTGATGACATTAACAAATCAATTGTCTTATTTTCCCTCCGTTTTATTTATGTATATAGTTCTTCTGTTGATAATAATTCAAAATACTAAGATATTTCAGAACGTGAAAGCTTTCTATCCTGTTGTTTTGATATCATTTACAATAGTTCAAATTTTCTTTGCTGCTGTTATTTCAAATGCAATTGGAGTTAGCAATGCAATATAATAGATATTTAGTTTTATAGAGTACTGCAGAAATAAGATATTCAAAAATTGAATTAAATTATTACCATTGTAATAGAAAGATTTGGGTTTTTTCTGATAAATAGAAATATAATAATATAAATCATTGAATATGATATGAACCAAAAATTTTATATTTGGAGGCAATTAGAGGAAAGAGTTATATTTCGAAATCGTTTCATTGGTTTGAGAAATGATTTAGTATTAAAACCAGATGGTCAACAAACGGAATATGTTGTTATTGAAGGGAGAGATTTTGTTACAATTATTTGCCAGACAGTTGATAATAAAATTATTCTTGTAGACTCATACCCATATCCATGGCAAATAAAAACAAAAACTTCCGTAGGTGGTATGATTGATAAAGCTGAGAAACCTGAGGAAGCAGCAATAAGAGAAACAGAAGAAGAAACAGGTTATAAGGTGGAAAGTATTACTTTTTTAGGAAAAACAAGAATATCTTTTCTTAATACTGTTTGGAATTACCTATATTTTGCTAAAGTAAAAAAAAATAATTCAGAACCGATAGATCCAAATGAAATTATTTCAGTATATGAATTCACCATTGAAGAAATACATAATTTAATTAGAAATGGTGATATTATTCACAGTTCGACCGTGAATGCCTTTTTACTCGCTAAGTTCTATAATTTGATTGGTTGATTGAATTTATTATTACCTTAAATGAAAAGAGAGCTTTTTTTTAAGGTAATTATAATTACTATTTTTCTCGTACTTTAAAAATACATCCTAAAAAACAATTATATGTTTTACACGATTCTCGATGATTTAATTCTTTATCAAGTATTAGCCATTGATAATATAAAATATTCTAATTATGAACTTAAACTCTACAAATATTTCTACGACAAGACAAAAATAGACCCTTCACATATAATCATCATAAATGTTGAAGATGATGAATTTATATTTCTTTTTATAAAACAGGATAGATATTTTGAAGCAAAAACTTATTTAAACTCTTTAAGACATAAAATTATAAAAAAAATTTCAATAATTAGGTTAGATAATATTTTATTAAATTTACTTTTTAATCTATTTCCAGATTTGTGTATACATGATGTTAGAATTGAAATAAATGATAAAGAAGGAAAATATGAGATAAATATATGTTTCTTGAAATATTTAAATACATATCATATCGCAGTTGGAAGAAATGGAATTTATATAAAAGCTATTAATAAACTTTTTAATAAACATATTAATTTTTCTAAAGAAGATATACATATTACAATTAAAATTAAAGCAGTTGACTAAAATTAAGGTTTTCTCTCAAGAAGTTTGCTTAATTCAGCAATCAACCAGCAGAGTTCTTCATATGTTGATGAAGATTTATATATTTTCTCTGTTTTTTTCTCAATTTCTTTTTCAGATGCATCCTCTTTTATTAATCTCATTTGTATTTCAGCTAGTTTTTTGCATAAATCTTCATAAGAGTGGTTTTCTTGAGCAAGATTGTGGGCAGCAATAGTAATTTCACCTTCAAAATCTGGATCTATTCCCGCCTCGATAAGTTCTTGAGTATCATTGTATTGAATTTTTAATTCAGGTCTTCTTTCAAGAGCAGCACCAACATCCAACCCTTTTCTTATAACATCCATAATCGCTAAAAATGAACCATACTCTTTATTTTGATTTAACACTATAAGTTCTGGTGTTTTTTTTCTTTGAGCTTTCAATTTATCGATTCTTTCAAGACTTATTTTTTTTTTTTTCTCAGAAGCTTTTAATCCAAACCATAAATATAATGTTCTAATATCATCAATTAGAAATACTTTGTTTTCATTAAAATCTACTCTATTGACTTTTCTTAAAGATCCAGATTCCGTTATTAGATATAATTGCATTTTATTTCTCTAAGTAGTTCATAAGGATAATAAATTAGTAAGTAAACTAGTGTTATAAATCTTAAGTAGGAGTAAATCCGAAGAGATTAGCTTCTTAGGATGATTCTTCAAAAAATCCTAATAATTTAAGATTTTTATATTCTTTATGAAGGAAATCTCTTAATGCGTTTCTTATTGCTTCACTTCGGGATGAACAAACCTTCATACCAATCAATTTTTTAATATTTTTGTCATAGATTTCGGGTAAATTTATGGTAATATTAACCATTTTCTTTTTTTTTTTCAAATTTTCAGTTTCTGACATTGACTTATTTCCACGGAAATTATATCTGAAATTCTCCTATTTTTTATGTCAAAAGTGAATTAGAATGTAGATATATTCTTTGCCCCTTAATTTATTCACTCTTTTCAATATTGTATTATAAGTATAACATGTATATAAAGTTAATTGGTATGATTTGGAGTATTTAAAGTAGTCTAAATCAGATATACACTATTTAGTTAATTTATTTAATTAGATGAACACTTTATCAACTGAATTAATAGTTTAGATGAAAATATTTTAAGATTTTCATTTTGCTTCTATTAGACAAAATGAATAAGTTAGGATAAAATTTATAATCTATCTTCGGAATCTATATATCTCCCGCGAGACTCAATGGAATTAATGTTTTTAATAATTTTATCACACTCATCATCTTCCATCTTTTCATATTCTAACCTATATCCCTCGAGAAACGCATAAAAACAAAATTTATAATTTTCAAACCCATGTGAGGAGATTAAAACTCTCTTTAGGAGATGTAGATCAACGCTTTTATCTTCTATTGTATTAGAATATTCATGTAAGCCAAAATCTATGAGAAAAATATGATTTTCAGGAGTGATAATTATATTACTCGTAGTAATATCACCATGAATATGTCCATTTCTATGCAAAACTGCTATTATCCTGCCAAGATCATTGAAATATTTTTTCTTGAGATCATCATCTAATTCAGATAAAATATCTTTTAATCGATTACCTTGTATATATTTCATAACTATTGTGGAATTAACTGAATCAATCTCAAAAACTTGAGGTACATTAATACCATATGTTTTGACTTTTATCAACGCTTTGGCTTCGTTTAATGTTCTTTGCGTTCTAATTGATTTATCCAATTCTTTTATACGATATTTTTTTGGAATTCTATACTTAAATATTACTTCTTTCCCAAACCAATGTCCATAATAAAGACTTGCTTCAGCTCCTTTTTTAATGACTTTTTCTTTCTTTACATTAGAACTCAAGGTTAGTTAGTGCCTCCAAGGAACTGTAATTTGATCCATTCTTTGCTTCGGTTTAATAATTGTATCAGAAATATTATGCCCCCCTTGTAATTGATATCTTAAAATCCCTGCCCAACCAATCATTGCTCCATTATCACCTGCGAATTTTAGAGGAACGACTTCGAATCTAGCATCATGTTCCTTACTAATATATTCTATCATAGACTGTAGCCTTTTATTTGCTGCTACCCCTCCTGTAAGAAGTACTTCTTGCTTTTCTGTATGGGCTAAAGCTCTTTCAGTAACCTCAGTTAGCATTCCAAAAGCTGTTTCTTGCAAAGAATAAGCAACATCATTTAAATTATATTTAGTACCATAGTCTTCAGACTGGAGTAGATATTTTGCTGCTGTATAAAGACCAGAAAATGAGAGATCCATACCTTTTACAACATAAGGTAATTCAATATAGTTATTTGAATCTAATGCTAATTTTTCAATTTTTGGGCCACCAGGATGGCTTAAACCCGCATCACGAGCAAAAGTATCCATCATATTGCCAATAGCTAAGTCAAGAGTTTCACCAAAAATTTGATATCTTTCAGATTCAAAGGCACTAACTATTGTATTCCCACCACTCACGTAAAGAGTAAGTGGATCTTCAATATTACATTTTAAACGTCCAATTTCAATATGAGCGATACAATGGTTTACTCCTACTATTTCAATATTGACTAATTGGCTTAACATACGTGCAACCCATGCACCAATTTTTAACGCAGGTCCTAAACCAGGACTTTGACTAAATGCAATCAAATTAATGTCTTTTATGGATATTTTAGCCTCAGTTAAAGCACTATTTACTATGTTCATAAAATTGTTTAAATGTTGCTCCCTAACTAAACCAGGATGGAGACCCCCTTCTTCAGGGACATAAACATCATTTATAAGACTATATACATTTCCCTCAAAATCTAAAATTCCTACACTGAACGTGTGAGCAGTAGATTCTATTCCAAGACATAACTTTCTCATAAAGCTCGCCAAATTTTCATTAAAGTAATAGTCTATAAGGTGAAGATAGAATTAATAGTATGTAATATTAGGTGAATAAGTTTAATTTTTAAAAGTTATTTAAAGTTAAATCTTACTTTACGCTTTTGAACGTTTTCGAGGAGATCTTCTTGTAGTTTTAGCCTTTGGCTGTCCTTTTCTCTTGAATACCGCATATCCGCATTTTCCACAACTCCATCGATCATAGTGATTCGCTAAGAAATAGCTTGGCCCACATTTAGGGCATGATCTTTGAGTTCTAACTAACTTTCCCCCTTCAATTTTATAATAATTTGAGGAATTCATTTTTTTTTCACTTAATACTATATAATTAATATTCAAAAAGATGTTTAAAAGGTTCCCGTCTCCTTTTCAATTGATAAATTTCTGTTCTTTTATCCTTTTCAAAATTCCGCACTTGAATATGAAATGGTTCGAAATAAACAAGATCTTTTGAGTTTTCATAAATATATACTTTTCCAATAGTATGAGAACTGCCAAAATGAGTATCGAGTTTTTTTATTATTGTTAGTTTTTCGTCGCTACCCTGTAATGCAGCTATTTTTTTCTTCACTTCCAATCTATTTGGGGTTCCCTCTCCAAAATGATCAATCCTAATTTCTAATTCTGTCCGATCAATTAAAGGGTTCTTTTTTTCTTCCATTATTTCAATATTCAATGTCATTTTTAACGTACTGCCTTTTAAGACAAATTAGATCATAAAAAATAATTTTTACAAAATTATATCATTCAAAAGAATAGATAAAAAATAAAATTTTGGTTTTTAAAGTAAATAAGTCATATACATAAATTCTAAATTATCTTTTTAAAATCAGTATTTTTCCATAATAGAGATAATTTCTTTAACTTTTTCTTGAATATTTTTATCAATGTCAACTATGACAATTCCTTGAGGAATCACGAAATTAGAATCCGTAATGGGAGGTTGTCCATAGAAAGCAAAATTTTTTACTCCTTCTATTATTGGAATTTCAAGTATGAGGGGAAGTAGTAATAAGTCTTCTTCTCCTTCAATTATCTTAATCAACGTTTTCTTCTCAGATTTGATTACTTCTCTGAAGAGATTCCAGCAATCCTTATTAATAGTTCCTTCAGGATTTTTTAATTCTAAAGTTTGTTCAAAATATTTTTCAAATTCTATATTAATATGATTTCTTTTAGTTTTTTCATCTATAATACTGAGTTTTACAAAGCTCTTTAAAAACTGATTAGATAGAAAATCATTGGTAACAATATCTCCTACAAGATAAAAATTTAACACTTTTTTAGATCTTAGATAATCCTTAAAAATGTTAATTACCTGAGCTAATGTTTCTTTTCGAGACCCAGCAATTAAAATATCGAGGGGTTCAGCAAATAAATGCCTTTTTTCATAAGGAATTCGTAAATTGTAATCCATCTAAATCAAGAATATAAAGAAAGAGTTTTATATAACGTTTATTAGGAATTTTTGATAAGTAAATTATAATAAACTATTTTCATCAATTTCTAACGCACTCTTAAAGCATATTTTCCAGGAAAGTGGATTTTAAGGTACTCAGCAAATTTAGATTCTTGAGGATTAATTATAATAACTTCACCAGTAAAATCTTCGCTTAAAGTATGTGTTTTGCACTTTGGGCAGATATTTTCATTTTTAGTAATTAAATGACAATTTTTACAAGCTTTTTCTTTCAAACTTATTTACACTACTTCCAAATTTATTATTCTGAATTATCTTTATTTTCATTTGATTCAACTGGTTCTGTTTTTTCTTCATTATAAGTCTCTTCAATATCTTCTTCTATCCATTCTTCTTTTCCTAAGAATTTTTGTCTCATTGTTAAGCCGAGTTTTCCACTTCTACCTGTACCTAAAGAAACAGCAATTATCTTTGCTCTAACTTGATCATTAACCTCTAAGATTTTTCCAGTTTCTTTACCTATAAATCGATTACCTACTTGTTCATAAGAGATATAATCATCACAAATTTGAGAAACGTGAACTAATCCATCTAATGGTCCTAATCTTATGAAACTTCCAAAATCAACAATTTCAACAACAGTACCTTCTACTACTTCCGAAACTGTAGGTTTGAATGTAAGGATTGTAAAGATTACTTCATGAAAAGTATTAGCATTGCCAGGTATAATTATTCCCTTTCCTACCTCAAGAACATCTACAACTGCAATTATAAATCCATAATCATGAGTAATTATACCTTCATAATCTTCTGAAAGTATTATTCTTGCACTAACATCTTTTTCTTGGTCAAATAAGAAGGGGGGGATCTCTATCTTTCCCTCGATGGTGTAAAGTTTAAACATATGAATATAACCGTATAATTTGTGAAATTTAATGAAGTTTAGTAATTGTCCAAATGAAATAAAAAATTAATAGTTTGTGGTTTTACTTTAATATAACTCTGAAGAATAATTAATTCTGGTATTAAACTTAAAATTCAAAAGAGAGAGTTATTAAAGATAATAATACTTTTTTTAATATTCATTATTGATGGAATTAAAATATGAGTTGAATTCAAAATGTCTGGATATATAGGTAAAAAAATTAGGTTAGAAAGAATAATTAATAGAGAGACAAAAAGGACTATTATAATACCAATGGATCATGGATTAACGGTGGGACCTATTAAGGGAATCGAAAAAGATTTAGGGGAAATAGTTAATAAAGTAGCTCTAGGTGGTGCTAATGCTGTATTAGGCCATGTTGGTATCCCTTTATATGCTCATAGGGGTTATGGTCCAGATATTGGCTTAATTCTGCATTTATCAGGTTCAACTTCATTAAGTCCTGATTCAAATTATAAAGTTTTGGTAAATTCAGTACTCGAGGCAGTCAAATTTGGGGCAGATGGCGTTTCAATTCATATTAATATTGGAACCAAGTCAGATCCCGAAATGCTCGAAATATTAGGAAGTGTATCAAGAGAATGTAGAGATCTTGGAATGCCACTTATTGCTATGATGTACCCACGAGGTGAAAATATAGAAAATGAGTATGATGTCGAAGTGGTTAAGATAGCTGCAAGGATTGCAGCGGAGTTAGGAGCAGACATAGTAAAAACAAATTGGACTGGTGATCCGGACTCTTTTAAAGAAGTTGTCGATGGTTGCATGGCTCCAGTCATAATTGCAGGAGGTGAAAAAACAGATATTAATGGAATCTTGGAAATAACCAAACAATCGATAGATGTGGGAGGAGCTGGTGTTGCTTATGGGAGAAATGTTTTCCAAGCAGATGATCCTACAAAATTTGTAAAAGCTCTATATATGATTGTTCATAAAAATTACGAAGTGAATGAAGTAATAAAAGAATTAAATCTATAGTTCTAGTGATCTTTAGAAGAAATGGTATCAATATGTTATACTGTATATTGAATTGAAGATAACTTCTTCCTTATAAGGGATAAGCGAATAGGTCTAAAATCTGTAACCATCTGTATTTCTGCTTTGATTGAAGGATCTTTTTCTAAAATTTCTGTTGCTTCTTTCTCTGTGTTTGTTTCCAAGATTATAAGTCCAAAAGGATCCTCAGGTATTAATGTTGGGCCTGCTAAAAATAACTTTTTTTGTTTTAATAAAGTTTTGAGGTAATTAAAATGATCCTTCATTATTTCATTTTCACTTTCTTTCGGATTTGTAAGAAAATCTTGCCGATACGGTTTTATGATTACATAATAATAATTATTATTTTTTGTCATAATATACTAATATTTAATTTCCTCAAATAAATGAAAAATTAATTTACCATCAGCCATCTGGATTGTCCCTATATAGTCTAAGTTAACTTCTTCTTCTATAGTATCCCCGGTACCAACAAATCGGAAAAATCTTTTCTCATATTTTTTGTTAGAATTTACTAATGCCCATAGGGTAGGAATTTCTTTCTGAACATCAAAAGTTAATAATTTGGCACCCTCTGGCATTTCAAGTGCAAAATTTACTTCCTGGGTGTTTATTGGGTACTTCCATATCTTTTGTGGCATTTCGATCTCAAAAGATTATAATATTAGTATATATTTAAATTCTATTCTAATAAAATCAATTTAAAGTTTTTTTTATAAAAAGAAATGAAGAAATATAAAAAAGTGAACTAAAAAATTTCGAAAAATAAAAATAGATCTTAATTGTATCAGATCAACTTTGCGATTTTTTCGCAGGTTCGCTTACAATCTAAAAATATTAAGCCTAATCGTACATCCTTCGTTGTAGAAACAGTCAATACGGCATTCGGACCAGCTTGTAGGACTAGGAGATATCCATCACTTCCCTTAACATATAGTTGATCGAACTCTCCTTTCTCCATCTCGATAACAGACCTCTCGGCTAAGGAGAGTAATGCGGCAGTCATAGCAGCAATCCTCGTTTCATCCACTCCTTGAGGTAATGCAGAGGCGATAGGTAAACCTTCAGCAGACACAATTGCGGCAGCTTTTACTTCAGGGATAGCTGCGAGTAGTTTTTTCAAAATATCATCTAAGTTCTCAGTAGTTGGTTCCAAATTCATCATTTTTTTTTAGTGTTTTTGAGGATATACTTATGGTATATAACCTTATAATATTAGATATAATTAACTTATTTTAATTTTATTTATTTTTTTGTATTTAGTAAATTCTAATAAATTATATTATTATTTCTTTATTAATTAACTTTTGAAATTTTTGTAAAAAAGATCCTTAAGCACTGCTATTTTTTTTAAAAGTATATACCTGTAGTAATGATCAAAATTATTATTTAAATATTTTAGTGGTTTCTATCATAGTATTAATATTTTTGGGTATACACTGTTGATTAATTTGTTGTGTTGGAGAAACAGCT
Source organism: Promethearchaeota archaeon (assembly GCA_048937405.1). Classification (GTDB taxonomy): domain Archaea; phylum Asgardarchaeota; class Lokiarchaeia; order Sigyniarchaeales; family SOKP01; genus Loki-b32. The sequence goes on along the minus strand of JBHLNF010000001.1, from coordinate 983,664 downwards.
AAAAAGCAATTATATCTTTTTGATTTTTTAATTAATTTAATAATATAATTTCTCACTTGTTTTGCAGTTCCAAAAGTTAAAAGAGATATATCTAAATTACCAATAAAACAGATCTGGTCTTGATATTTTTTGAAAAGAGTGAGGATATCCACTCCCGAATTGGGTTCTAAACTCTGAACACCATGAAACCCTAAATCTATAAAAATATCAATCATTTCAGAAATATATCCATCAGAATGTATTATAATATTCTGTTTTGCTTTTTGAATGAGGTTAATAATGTCTTTATATTTTTCAAAAAATAGATGGAGCCATATTTCTTTAGAAATAAATGTTCTATTTTTATATCCATAATCATCTGCTATTAAAAAATTCTCAACTCCAGTACGTTGAAGCTCTTTTAGTAGTTTATGTATATAATTCGAGAAAAAAGAAACTACAATTTCTACAAATTTAATATTTTTCTTTAAGCATTTAGCGAAATAATAAAAACCCATTGATTGCCATGTTTTTTCAAAAAGACCAGGTAAGGATATGACGTATGCTAAATCTTGTTTTTCCTTAGTTAAAAATTCTTTTAAATTCGTTAATTTTTTTTTAGAAGGTATTTTTAAAAAATCCCACTCTTCCAAAATTTTCTCGTCTTTAAACACTCCTTCCCAGGAATACCAATCTCTTTTGTAAATTCGTCCCCATCCATCTACTCTTCTTTGATCATCTATAGCATAACCACCTTCTCCCCGGCGGAAATCCCAAAGAGAAATGGCATCAAACCCCATCTGCTTAATAATATCATAATTTTTTAAATTCAAAACATATTCAGTATTGTTAGTTTCTATTTTATAATTCTTGATATATTTATCAATAAATTCTTTCTCAGGGTAGCCTGTACAATACAATGGAATGGGTGTGTTTGATTCTTTTTTTAATACTTCGATGAAATTATTTCTTGGAGTTGTCATTATTAAAGCTAAAGTAATTAATAGATTATTAATTATAAAAATAATTAAGAATATTCTTTGCTTGATTTATTATGGACTATTGGGAAGTTATTGATAATCTTTATAATGTAACATTATCTCTTACTTTCTATATTCTAATGATCCTGATGCTTCATATAGGACGAAAAGGGATTAAAGGAAACAATAAATATGGGGGAATTTCTACAATAATCTGTGGTGTTTGTTTTTTAATTTTTGGATATTATAATTCAATTGTTAGATTTTTTCCATATCCATTTAATGGGTTTATGATTTGGTGGATTTGGATTAATCTAATAGTAAATTTTACCTTTATTGAGATAATTAAAAAGACAATAAAGAAAATGGATTTTGATAGGGGTAAAGTAGAGATTAATGAAGGAAAAAAACGTCCTTTACAGCGGTATATTGAAAAATTATCTTATGAAAGCCCATACCGTGAAGAATTCCCCGTTAAAAAAGAAATGATAAGAAAAAGCTTTCATTTGATGGGATTTATCCTTATTTTAGGTTATTTCGGTTTTTTTACACTTCTGTATCCATTAGCTCGTATAATTAATGATACCTTACTCGTTGTATTTAATCAATTTCCTCCTGTTTATGAAATAATATGGGGTCCACTCTCGTTATATCCATTTAGTTCAGGAGACCCTCAAGCTATTATTTATCTAACAATGATGGGATTGATTGGTTCATTAATATTTGCAATCATATCTGACATTATTAGAGTTATATGGGGACCAGAATACTCAATTTTCAATTATTTAACACATTCTATGTTAAGAAATAAAGAGATGAATGCAACTGGACCACAAATCTATATTATTACAGGAATTATCTTTTCTTACATGCTTTATATGGCAGGTATAATACATATCTTAGTGTTCTTTGCAGGTCTTCTTATAGCTTGTCTTTCAGACGCCGCAGCAGCTTTGATTGGAAAGAAATACGGAAAGCATAAAGTGACTGTAAGAAGTAAGGATACTAAATCTATTGAAGGTTTTTTAGCAGGAATGATAGTTGCATATGTAATTGGATTAATTCTTGTAGGTCCTATATATGCAATAATTGGAGCGATTATATTTTTCATTACCGATTATTTTCCAATTTATACAGCAGATAATATTTTAAATCCCATTTTTATTCCTTTAGGTATACAAATCTTTATATTTTTATTAGGATTACCAGTAGGATGGTTTTAGCTTTTACCATGTGTAGTTTGATAGATGCATTGAAATATATAAAATTGACAATTTTTGATTTAGATGGGGTAATATATCGCGGAGAAACGTTAATTCCACCTGCAGATAAAATAATTAATGAACTTAAAGAACACTCTATTAAAGTAGTATATAATTCTAACAATTCTACGGCAACTCGACAAACTTATGTAGAGAGATTGAATAAATTTAATATAAATAGTAAACCCTCCGATTTTTATACTAGTGCTTCGATTACATCTGCTGAAATTTCAAAATTAAAAAAAAATGCGAAAATCTTTGTTATTGGAGAAAGGGGATTACGAGAAGAATTACAATCATATGGTCATAAAGTCATCACTGAACCATTAAACATTGAAGAAATTGATTTTGTTATTGTTGGACTCGATAGAGATTTTAACTATCACAAATTAGCTATTGCTCAAAAATGTATTTTAGAAGGCAAAGCTAAATTTTATGCTACAAATACTGATTCTACATTACCTGTTGCCCATGGACTTAAACCAGGATCAGGTGCAATGGTAAATGCTCTAATAACATGTACAAATACAAATCCAGTAAGAGTATTTGGAAAACCAGAACCCCATGGAATAAAAATGATATTACATGAAACTCAAATATCTGCTGAAAATGCTTGCATTTTTGGTGATAAGTTGAATACTGATATTTTAGCAGGTAATCGGGCTGGGATTATAACGATAGCAGTATTAACAGGAGTTACTTCCCAAGGAATGATTGAGGATTTAAAATTCAAATCAATTAATTCTGAGAATTTTGATAAAGACTTAATTCCCGATTTAGTAATTAAGGATTTGAGTGAAATTTTTAAAAACTAGTCTATTATTGCGATAGGTTTTATTATAATAATCCTGCTTTTAGCATTACTAACCTAGTAATTTCTAAAAATATGTCTTTAACATTTTCACCATTCTTAGCAGAGCACTCGAGATATCCAAAAAGATTATTCTTTTTAGCTAATTCAAATGCTTCTTCCCTAGATACTGCTCTTTTAAATTCTAGATCCAATTTACTTCCTACCATGAGCACAGGGAATTGGTGTGTATCTCCTTTATATCCCTGTTTAAAGATTTCAATCCAATCGTTAAAATTTTTTAGACTAGTATATCTTGTTATATCAAACATAAAGATACCTCCGGCAGCTCCTACAACATAACTAGGCATAAGAAATCTAAATCTATCTTCACCAGCAAAATCCCATATTTGTAAACTAACTCGTTTTCCATCAATTTCAATCTTTTTAACGTGAAAATCTACTCCTATCGTAATTACTGAATCGCTCTTAAAAACTCCAGTTAAATATCGGTTTATTAGCGTGGTCTTACCAACACCCCCATCCCCGAAAAACACAATCTTAAACATTGCATCTGCCATTAGTATGCTACTCCAGAACAAAGTAATTTTTTAATGATTTAATTTTCTTAAGTATCGGAATATAGACTTTTTTTATTTTAATTTAAGAATGATCTTTTTTATTTTTCTTTGATATTGATTAATCTATTTTTATAAATATAATATATTAGATTCTTAAAAATAATTGTTTTTAGATACAAATAAAAACAAGTAAGATTTTATTTAATAACATTTCAACATCAATATAAAAAAATACTAAACTAAAAATGCTTATAGATGAAGTGAAGAAAATTAAAAAAAAAAATTAAACAATTTTTTGTTCAATTCTATCCATTCTATGAGTATCGTATACTTTATAAATTGCTAAGATTAGAAAAACTGTACCTACAATGCCAATGCTCGTTGGTATTAATAAAAATAAAGCTCTGATAAAGATAGAGTCTGAGATATTCAAAAAGAGTGCCGTGAGAATGAGTGATAAAATCGAGCAAATTGCAGAAACCATAAAGTAGCGTCCATAGGTAGATGAATTCCTTTTATGAATGAGATATCCTAAGACAAGAATTACAACTTGAATACCTATAGATATGGAATTTGATAGAAGTATCATAAAAAAACCTAATATAAATTCAGACAATTCAAATAACATTCTTTAATCAAATGGATTATTTTTTATCTATTTATGGAGATTTTATTATTTAAAGGTTATGGTGATTTGTCAACTATTTATTTGAATGGCATTTCATGTAAAGAAAAAGATACTTTCTTGTCTCCTCACTATTATCTTTTTTATCTTTTAGGATTTACTTAATTTCTCAAACAGTTTCAATCACAAGAGGAGAAATCTATTCTCTACTAATCTAACATAATAAAATACCATTTTTATGAAATAATTAAGTTTTCATAAAATTCGATATTACTCTTAAACAAGGTTAATAAAGTCAATTACGATATTTATGAAAAAGAAGTTTATCGAGTTTAACAATGTCCACTAAAATAAGTATAATAAATGTAAAAGATTTTGAGTCAATTCCTGAAGCTGTAATTGGAGCTATTAAATTAATAGAAGATAATTTGCTATTCGATTTTACAAATTCAAAGAAAATACTTCTTAAGCCAAATTTACTTACAGCAAAAAAAAACGCATGTACACAACCAAGTTTTCTAGAGGGTGTAATCACTTATTTAAATGAGAAGGGTGTTTCTATAGAGAATGTTTCTGTGGGAGATTCTCCGGGACAACAGGGAAAGTCCGCTTCTGATGTAGCAGAAAAAGTTGGAATACTTGAAATTTGTGAGAAGTATGGCGTAAAATTTGTAGATTTCGAAAGCGATACACCATTAATTGAAAAGATAGAGGGTGCTTTACGTTTGAAACAAATCCGTGTTGCAAAGGCAGTTAAAGAATGTGATATTTTAATTAACTTACCACGCTTAAAATCTCATATCGAGGCAACAATGACAGGAGCAATAAAAAATTATTGGGGAATTATACAGGGAGGATTAAAAGCTCAATATCATTTATTAGGAAAAACTGCTGAACAATTTGGAGAAGTTCTTGCGGATAATTTTTCATGGGTTGTAAAGAACAAACCAAATAGATTAATTATTTACGATTTACAAAACATAATGGAAGGGAGGTTTGGTCCAGGAGGAGGATCGATGAAACAATGGGATTTACTTCTTGCAGGAACAGATGAGTTAGCTTTAGATATTGTAGCGTTGGAAATTGGTAAGGTTAAAACAAAAATCGTACCTCATGTTAAAAATGCAATAGAACGAAAATTGGGAGTTGGAAACTTAGAAGAAATAGAAATTTTAGGAATGTCTCTTGAACAGGCAAAAAATCAAACTCCTAAATTTAATGTTCCTGGAAATAACTTTACAAGTGTTATTAGTTTCATGACGGGACATATAGGATATAAAATAATTAAAAAAATACCTAATTTAATAAAGAATAGATGTGTGAAATGCGGTCAGTGCGCTGATATTTGCCCAGCTAATGCAATAAAATTTATAGATGGAAATTATCCTATGTTTTTAAGAAAAAAATGTATTTCTTGTTTATGTTGTTCTGAATTATGTCCACAAAATGCAATTAAAGCAAGAATGAGGGGATTAACAGGATTATTTGATTAAATCATGATTGTTGTGTTATAAGGTTTGAATATATATTAAGGAAATGATAATATGAAATACGTGTATTAATAATTGAGTCATATTGAATGAACTCATTTGTAGAATGAGCGAACCCCCCAATTCCTAGCCCACCTGTAATAAAATCTAAGCCTAATTCCTTTTGAATTTTACTTAAAGGTGCTGCTGCAGCACTTATAGGCCATATTTCAGTTGAAAACCCTAATGTCTCCGCACTTTTAATAAGACTCTTAACAAGAGGAGAATTAATCCTCACTCGAGATCTATCATAACCAATATTTTTAATCATTTCAATCTTAGAGTTTGTTCTCTTAGTAAAAATCTCGATTTTTTCCTCAATTTCCTTAATAATAATTTCATTTGATATATCATGAGCAAATCGAATATCAATATTACATATAGCTTGATTAGGTACATAATTTTTAGTTCCTTCTTCTAAATACCCTGATTTTAAGGTTGATATATTAAAGGTGGGATTAAACAGATAATTAATCAATAATTTTTTAGGATCTTTTTCAGTCGTTTGGATTATACCAGCCTTTTTTTGTATTTCATTAAAGTTAATTTTTTTAGAAAGTTCTTCCAATAAAGATTGCTCTTCGCTTGTAGGTATATAAGCATGTCTTAAACAGTTAATATTGAATTGACTATTAGAATAAATGGAATTAAGTAGAGAAATTAAATCAAAAGCAGGATTAGGAATCATCCCACTAAAAGAAGAATGTGGTTCTTTATTATCTGAGGAAATTTTTATTGTTAATGATAAAATTCCTTTATAACCTAATTTTATTATGGACTTCTGGCTGAGATCTTGCTTGGTGGCAGGATAATATGCATCTGTACAATTTTTAAAAACATTTTTATTATTCTCATTTTCAAGGAATTTTAATAAAGAAAGAGAACCCATTTCCTCATCACCATCAAATAATAATAGCAAAGAGATAGGAAGACTCTTATTTTCTTTTAAAATTTTAATTATATTTAGAAAACATAATAAGGGAGTTTTTGAATTATAAGCACCTCTTGCTATAATACAATTTCCTAATTCATTTAGTGGAGATGGTAAGACCTTAATTTCTGCTTTAAAAGGTTTACTAATCCATTCATTTTCTCTACTAATAGGTTGAGTATCATACATTAAGTAAATTATTAATGGATTCTTGATTACTCCCTGAACATTAGCAACGATTAGGGGATTGATTTCACCTTTAAATTCATTTATATCTTCGGAAAATTTGGAGATATAAGAGATGAGATAATTTTCTGCTTGCTTAATACCTTCTTGATTAAGAGTATTACTTGGAATTCTTAAAAATGGACGCAATTCTTTTTCGATAAATTCTTCATTCGAATTTTTTATTAATTGAACTATTTTTTTATGAGAATTCGCTTTTTCCATATATATTACTATAAATAAATAGTTTTATTTAATTAACCATGTTATCAAAACTAGGAGAACATACCTAATCTTATTTAAAATTATCAAGAAATCTTGACAACTTGTGGGTTTAACACCAAACCCTGTATCCCATCTTCAGTTATAGAATTTGGGAATGCTTTCTTCATGATGTTATATCCTGCATTCACATCGGCATTAATAATCGTTCCATCCTGAGATTTGAATAATCCTCTTTTAACTCTCTTCCCTACATAAGTGGAATGGTTCTTGATCTCTTCTCCGTCTAAAAAAGAGCATTTACTCGTATAACTTTCATCTATTAACACTACATCAATACCAATCAGCTTTCCCTTATATGCAATCTGTTGAAATAATGTAGTAAAAGGAATTTGAACAAATTTTTGATTATTTAATTTCCCTATATTGCATTTCTGCTTCCATCCTTCGTTATATCCAATTACTATCGTCCCTATATCATTTTCTTTGCAATAGGTAATCACCTTCTTAGAGATTTTGTGGAAGTGATCGATAATTTTGTTATTTCTCTTCAGATGTAATCTCCTAATTCTTTTCGTATCTATAAGATTACCCTTCTTCCTTTCAATGCTTCTATAACGTGCTAATTGCTTATTGTAGTAATGATTTACAGATTTGACATTCCCACCTTTAACAATAAAAGGATTCAAACCTTTATTATTTACAGCAGATATGAGATTGTTCAAACCCAAATCAATGCTTACGACAGCATCCTTATTCAAACCTAAATCTTTTGCTTCTCTCTCGTATATTATTTCGATTTTATATCTATCCCCAAATGGTATTATTCTAACCTGTTGAAATTGTGTAATGCGAGTCTTAACAGGTTTTAAATCACATTTCTTAGGAAAATGAAGGCATCCATCATCTTTTATTCTTGCATTCTGATTCGTGAAAATGACAATGGACTCTCCATCTTTTCTCTTATATCTTGGTATCTTTGGAACACGTTTAAACTTGAACTTGTTCATGTTCCATTCTCTCTTGGCTCTAAAGTAAGATTTCCAATTCTTGATGACCAACTTTAATACTTGTTGAGATGTTTGAGCTGGCAAGGTTTTATAGCATTCATGATGTTTTAACATGAAATCCAGATCGTAATAACTGAGAAAATTACCCAAATTGAATAAGGCTTGTCTATAATACCAATTAGATAAATTGTATAAATTTTTAGCCAAGTGACACAGCTTAGACAGTTCCTTTGATTTCATTACCTGAATGATCTCAGTTAACTTCATTTAAACACCATCTTTTGATATTAATTGTTGAATTATAGGTTTTTCTTCTGTTTATTTGTAGAAACTCGTAAATAAGTATAAATCTTTCGTGGAATATCTTTATTAAAAAATGAATATACAGATTCTTCATCAAAATCCCAATATCCATTAGGTAAACGATCTATATTTATAAATCCATTTTCTTTAAATTTATATAGCGTAGGCTTTGTAATTTGTAGTAATTTACGAGCCTCTGACGATTTCATAATAGTTTTATAAAAAAGCTATACATTTAAATCTAAATACTTAAGAGATTTACTAGTTTATAGAATCATATTTACTGAACCTGAAATATATAATTTAATGAAATATATGAATAATTCAAATCTAGAAAAGTCAAACAAAGCACAACATCTTCTTACTGAGTTCAATCAAAAAGGAAACCTCGAATCAATAATATTTGCTTATAGAGATGGGAGTATAATTACAGAAATTACAGAAGATGGATTTAACACCAAAAATTTCACTTCTATGTGTGCTTCAGTATTAGAGAGTGCCTCAGGTATTGGCGAAACAATGGGTAATATAAGAATCTCAAAGATTATTACTGAATTAGAAAATAAAACAATACTAATTTTTATATGCGACAATAAAACATTCTTAATTTTGATTGTGAAAAAAGAGTCCAATACAAACTTAATAGTCAATCAATTAGAAGAAGTTATTCAAAACTTAGTTAAATTATATTAATTAATATAAAAAATCAAAATAGCTTCTTAAAGTCAATAATATATATATTTTTATAAATAACTCATCCAGTCTGGATCAATTCGATTTAGAGCTTTCTCAATTTCTTTTCGTACATTCCAATTATCGTCTCCTAATGATTGTATGAGAGGTTTGATGGCATCTTTATTTGCAATCTCACCTAAGGCTTTCGCAACAGAAATTCTTATTTTCTCATCATCTTCTTTCAATAATTGAATAAAGGGTTCAATAGTGTCTATATCTTTAAGATTTCCTAAGGCCATAGCCGCCCAACTTTTGATATATATATCATCATCATCTAGACATGTAATGAGAGAGTTTAATGAATCTCTACTTCCTGTTCTTAATAGGATTTTAACAGCAGCTCTACGAGTTTTCCAATTTGGACTGTTCAATGCATTATTTGCAAATTCTAACACTTTAGTATGTTCAAGCTTGATTAAAGCATCAATAGCTGATTTTCTAACACTTCCATTATTATCCTCAATTAGATTAAAAATATGATTAATGGTACTTGGATCTCTAATTTCACCTAAAATTTTAACACAAAACATTCTTATTTGTGAAGATTTATCCGATAGCGCATTGAGAATTTTATTATCAATTTTATTATCTAAAATTTTTAGAAGTGATCGATAAGCAGATCCTCTTACACTTGCTACTTTACTATTAAAAATAGATATTAGAAAGTCAATTGCACTAACATCTTTTAACATTCCTAATAATTTTATAGCTTCTCTTCTTGCATTGGTGTTTCTTCCTTTCGCTACCTCATAAATGGATTCAAAGGATTTATTTTTTTTAAAAATCTTAAAAAGAGCATTTTTGGAAAGATTTCGTATTTTTGCATCATTTTCTTTAATTATTTCAAATAAAGGGGATATAGCTCTCTTACTTCCAACATTTCCTAATACTCGAATGGCTTCTTTCTTAACTTCAATATTTTCATCTTTTAATAACTCTATAATATACTTTATATTCTTCAATTCGATTAATTTTTCTAAAGCTTTCAAAGAATTTTTCCGTATAATTGTATCTTTATCTTTTAGAAAGTTAAGCAGGATTTTTTCACTTTCCTTATGTTTTATTTTTCCAAGTATTACAGGAATCTCTCGCTTAATATAGAGATCTTCTGTATCTATATACTCATTAATGACCTGCAAGTTTTCTCTTTTTCCAATTTTCACAATAGTATCAATCAGGGAATTATAAATATCGACATTCCTAAAATGAAACATATCAATTAATGGTTTTATTGCATCAACTGCATTAGACTTCCCTAAGAGGATTATTGCCTCTTTTTTTGCTTCAATGTCGGAATCAGTTAAAGATTCAATAAGAAATGGGATTGAATCATTTAGAGCCCCATTTCCGACCTTTTTGATTATAAGTTTTCGAACTGTTCCATCTTTACAATTTTTATATTGTTCTTTTAAAAAGTCTCTTCCTTCATATTGATGATATGATGCTATTAAATCAATTAATTTAAGCCGTAATCGAGGATGATGATCCTTAACAAATACAGTTTTTATCTCTTGAATATCTTTTTTATCAATATCTGCATACTCAGTTAAAAGATCTGCTGCCTTTATTTTCAATTCTACATTTTTTGATGTAGAAAGTATTGAAATTAGAAATTCAACAGCTTCTTTAGATTCCATTATTTTTACCTTTTCAGCTAATTCTTCAGTATTTAAATTCAATTTTAAAACCCTTTTATTAATAAAATGAATATAAATTAAGAAAAATCAAAAAAACTCTGAAATATTTAAAAAAAATTAATTTATTTATGTTTATACTTTTAAAAAAAACCATTATTATAGATATTTATGAGTAAATATATTATTAGAGTCCCAGAGGATAAGGAAATTTCAAAATGTATAAAGGTTTTTTATACTGCTTTTAGTAGAATCCTTCCAGATGATATTACAGAAGAAATGAAAATATGGAAATCTCTAATAGAATGGAAAATTGGGAAATTTCTAATTTCTGAAGATAATGGAAAGATTTTTGGTATCGGTGCTGTATTTTTCTTTGGAAAGGTAAGTAGCATTGGCCATATGTCAGTATTACCGGAATATAGGGGAAAAGGAGTAGGTACAGAGATCTTTAAGAATCTTTTGAGAATTGCAGATGAAATGGGTTGTGAGACAAAAATACTCTATGCTTCTAATTTAGGAGAGCCAATTTATAAAAAGTTTGGTTTTCTGAGAAGTTTTTATGGAACAATGTATAATTTACCAACATATTCTTTTGAATTTGATAATATTAACAAAGAAGTAAGGATTTCAGATATTATTCCAGAATGGTTAGTAAGTCTTGACAAACAAGCAGTAGGTTTTAATAGAAGTAAATATTTGAACTTGAAGGTTAGATTAGGTGCTAAAGTGATTAGCATCGAAAATGAAGGGTATGGTTTATTGGTAAATAGAAGACTAGGACCACTAATTGCCAAAAATTTAGAAACTGCTATAGAGATCACAAAGAGGGGTATAACTTTGGGAGCCAATCATGTGATTATCTCTGAACATCAAAATTTACCTAAAAAGTTCTTTAAGTCAGTCAATTTAACTAAACTAGAAAATCAAATCAATGTTAGGATGATTTGTGGCAAAGAAATTCATGAAAAATTAAATCTATTATATGCTATTGGAAATTGGTCAAAGGGGTGATTTAAAAAAATGTATCTATATCAAATAGAACTATAGAGACTAGTGAGCATATAATATTAATAGTTAAAATATTCTACGTTATTGTCTTTGTTCCTATGCTTGGAACACTAATCCTTGAGTTAGGGTATTTTATAGTAGTGATAATATTGTACTTTTCTTTTTCCAAAATTATTTTACTAATTAGATATATAATTATTAATAATTAATTTTAGAAATACTACAGTATTGTGAATTAAGAATGGAAAAAGCAGATGATAGAAAAGATATTTTTTATGTTATTACTCCTTTCAATTCAAGAATGGTTTTTGATTATTCTACTTTAATTGGAAAATATGAAAAAATAAGAAAACTTCTCTTTTTAAAATTAGATAATATTTATCCTGACCAGATTTTAATTGAAAAGTTTAAAGATGAAGTTAATCCAATCGAAAGTATAAAAAAGTGGGCAAAAACAGATGAAAAAGTGATTCATGGTGAGATAGATGAGCTTCTTTTTACAGGTACTGGAGGAAGTGGTGCTACTCAAAGAGATAAAAGTATTGTTACTATCCAAGTTAAAAAAAAATATACTTTATCATTGGATATAATTCGAATGAACATATTTAAAGTACCTCCACTACTTATTTTTGAATCCATGAGTTTTCATGAATACGGGGTTGGAATGATTTATTGTAAGCTAGAAGTAGAATTTAAAGAAGAACTCTTAAAAATAAAGGAGAAAGACCCAAAAAAAATAGTGGCAGATTTACTAGATAAAATTGTACGATTTCCAGATCTATTAAAAGAAAGTGAATCGATTGGAAATAATGTTTTTAGAATATCTCAGGCGATTTTTGAAGAATTAAATATCGGAAATCCAATACTTACCTATGAAGAATTGTTTAGCACCCAGCAATCTAATACTCCTTTATGGGGGCATATTGTACTTGTAAGAAACAAAAAAAATCCACAAGAAATATTACCCATAGATGAAATTATGAAAAAGATTATCGAAGTTAGTCATCCTGAAGGTCGAATCAATTTTGCCAAAGATACAGAGGGTTTTGTGCATATTGGATGGGGAAATAGTTTATGGGCTGGATTAAATGATAAAGAATTTAATTATGCTAAGGAAGCATTGAGATATTTAGAAATTGAATGGCGAACTCTACAAATATTTAATGAAATCTTGTATCGGCGTTTAAATCAACTTGTGTCTTATCAGGGTTTACAAAAACGACGTGTAAGGAAAGCTGTTAGATGGATAAATAAATTAAGAATGGAAATGGAATTGTATTCTTTAAATAAATCCAATTATTTACAAAATTTAGCTCCATTTGCCCATTTTATATATCAACAGTCTATTGAAAGTTGGAGGAATTCTCAAATGGAAGCTTTTTTTATGGAAAAATTAGATGTCTTTGAATATTTACATAATAGGGGTAAAGAAAGATTGCAGGAATTAAGTGATAATAAAATGAACAATATTTTATTTCTATTTACATGTTTTTCCTTAATTAGTACTTTTATAGATGGATTAATGTTTGTACTTGCTGAACATATAGCAGAATTATGGGTATTTAGGTTATTTCTATTAATATTTCCTCCAATCGGATTTATTGTAATCATAATCTTACTTATTGAAAGAATAATTAATCGTCAAAAATAAGAAATAAAGGTCAATTTATTCGTATTCTTTTATTTTTTTCCTTTAAAGATTAGAGAGATTATAAAATAAAATTAAAGTAAAGAGGATTCATAAAATGAACCTTGATATAATTGATAAAGCTCAAAAAAAAGTTAAAGAAATTTTAAAACGACACAAATCATATCTATTGGAATCTGAATTAGAAAAGAAGTTAGATGAGTATATAGAACAGGTTGAAATTAGAAACATAATATTATACTAATTTCAATTCAAAAAAAAAAATTAAAATATAAAGAAAGTTAGAGTAAGATAAGATAAGTAATGTGAATCTTATGGGTGAATATGATATATGGCAACTTTATCGAATGATGATGAAAAGTCGCCTTTTTGAAAATGCTGTAAAGGACTTATGGATAATGGGAAAAATTTCAGGTGAAATGCATCTTGGAACTGGAGAAGAAGCAATTATAGCGGCTATAGTTTCACAATTGGAACAAGGTGATGCTATAGCCACTGATCATCGTGGGACTCCTCCATTTATAATGCGTGGAATTGATCCAATTCTGTTATTATTAGAATTTTTTGGTCATTCCAAAGGTTTATGTGCAGGGAATGGAGGTCATATGCATCTTTTTTCGAAGGAACATTTAATTGCTTCTTCTGGCATTGTAGGGGCATCAGGTCCAGCAGCTACTGGATTTGCTTTAGCTTTAAAATATAAAAAGAAGCCAAATATTGCGGTTGCATTCTTTGGAGAGGGAGCAATGAATCAAGGTATGATGCTTGAATCAATGAATTTGGCTTCTAGTTTAAATTTACCTGTCTTCTTTGTTTGTAAAGATAATAATTGGGCTATTTCTACAATTACGAATGATGTGATAGGGGGAAATTTGATTGAAAGAGCAAAAGGTTTTGGCATTGAAGGATATGAAGTTGATGGAACGGATGTAGAGGCGGTTTGGAAAGTGGCAAACGAAGCGATCTCCAAAATTCGTAGTACAAACAAACCTCAATTTATTCATGCACATTGTGTGCATACAGAAGGACACTTTCTTGGAGATCTTTTACTCAGATATAATCGAAATCCGAATTTATTAACTGAAGTTGTTGATTCTCTTAAAAAATATGCAGGTAAAAATTTAGATGAGGTTCTTTTACTTTTACGAAAGATTGGAGGTCAAACAAAGAAAAGAGTTGATCCTATAGCTATTATTCAGAAGAAATTGAGACATGAGTCAGAGCGTCTTAAACAAATAGACCAACAATTATCTAATGAAATAGAGCAATCTATTAATAATGTATTAGAGATTTCTGAAGGAGGAATGAAAAATGACTAAAATGGGATTCGCAGAAGCAATAGAAAATGTAATTGTTAAAGTTATGGAAGAAGATGAAAACGTTTTTATTATGGGAGAAGATGTACATGGATTAAGATTAAATTTATATGCTCGATTCGGAAAAGAAAGAATAATATCTACGCCTATAAGTGAGAGTGCATTTGTAGGGGCAGCAGTTACAGCAGCAATGGCTGGATTACGTCCAATTGTCGAAGTTATGCTAGTTGATTTTATTGGGGTCGCTATGGATGCGATACTAAATCATGCTGCGAAAATATCATTCTTTTCAGGTAATAAATGGAATGTTCCTCTCGTTATAAGAACTGCATGTGGTGGGGGTTATGGTGATGGTGGACAACATGAACAGAGCTTATGGGGGTGGTTAGCCCATATACCAGGATTAAATATTGTAGTTCCATCTAATCCTGCTGATGCTGGTGGATTGATGCTTTCTTCCATATATGAAAACAATCCCGTTATTTTTTTTGAACATAAATTACTTGCTGATTACTGGCTTGATTTCTTAGGGAGTGGTGGGAGAACCACAGTTTCATACAATGTTCCAGAAGAAGGTCTTGAGGGAACAGTACCTGATGTATGGAAACCTATTCCTTTAGGTAAATTAAATCAAATAAAAGAAGGAAATGATATTACAATAGTTAGTATTGGTGTTGGTGTTCATCGTTCTATTGAAGCAGCTAATTATTTAGAAGAAAAAGGTGTTTCAGCTGAAGTATTAGATTTAAGATGTGTTAATCCTTTAGATATAGAGAGTTTGAAAAGTTCTGTAGGTAAAACTAAAGCCCTCATAATTGTTGATGAGGATTACAAAAATTTTGGACTATCAGGTGAAATTTGTGCTTTGCTTTTAGAAAGTGAACTATCTTTTAAATTCGGTCGCGTTTGTACTGAAACTACCATCCCATATTCAAGAACATTAGAAGATCAAGTTCTGCCGAATACAAAAAGGATAATAAATGAAGCTCTACGAATTTTAAAAATATAAATAAGAAGAATTTAAAAAAAAATAATTATATTATTAGTAGTTTATAGGGGAGATTATCTATTTACAAATTGACTTTTATATAGTTCTAAAGCTTCCATTAATGCTTTTTCTAGTTTTGGTTCTTCTTCTTCATCAATTAGCATTTTTGTAAGTTCTTTTTTTAGCATCATAAATATTTCTACCAATCCTTCTATTCTTTCTGTTGGAGTAAGAGTCATTGATCTGTCCAATTTCATGCCTCTTTTCTCTTGAAAGACACGTAAGACTCTGCAGAGAAATCCCTTTAATGCCATTTCCCGAATATCTATTTTTTGACTGATAACATGAATTAACGAATTTATTACATTTTTTTGTTCTGGAGTTAAATGTAGGGATTGAAAATTGACAACCTCTCTATTTATTTTCTCAGTACTAAATTGTATTTCTATTATAATCACCAATAGTTTAATATATTTTACAGTTTTTTCACTAAACAATAAAAAAAGATATATATATAGTTTTTTATATAGATAATGTTCGTTTTAATTCGAAATAAGGTTAATTTTCTTTATTTCTAAGTGGTATATATTGAATAAGGAAAGAAAATGTAAAGAGAATATGCTAAAGTCATAAATTAAAGCCTCTTAAATCACTTTTTACTGATACAATCTAATCTTTTTGAAATGAAACATCTGTTACTTCTTTAATCGAGATAATTGAATAAGAATAATATTAGAACAATACAATATATAGGAAGTGGATGCAGTGGAAGTAAATTGTGATCTTATTAAACCATTTAACTAAAATAGGATTTTCTTAAAAAATTTCTTTAAAGAAGAAGGTAAAAAATAACTCAATGGGAGTATTTCCATATTCCAAAATATTAAAGAGTGTTAAGAAAAAGTAACTTAAATTAAAAAAATATAAAAAAATTAAGATTTAACCCATTTCTACATCCATTTTCTTACGTTCATTAATTAAATCATCTACTACAGCAGGATCTGCTAATGTTGTTACATTACCAATTTCTGTTCCCGCCGCAATTGCTTTTAAGATTCTACGCATAATTTTACCACTTCTCGTCTTTGGTAAAGCATCGGCAAATTGTATAACATCTGGTTGAAAAACAGGACCAATTTCTTGTCTAACATGCATCCTGATTTCATTAGCCAACTTTGCTGACTTTTCAACGCCTTGCATTAATGTTACATATGCATAAATTGCTTGACCTTTGATTTTATGTGGGAATGGAGCAACAGCAGCTTCTGCAACACTAGGATGGCTAACAAGAGCGGATTCTACTTCCATTGTACCAATTCTATGCCCTGATACTTTAATAACATCATCTAACCTACCTAAAATCCAATAGTATCCATCTTCATCTCGTCGTGCTCCATCGCCAGTGTAATAATAACCGGGATATCGTTCAAGATATGTTGATTTAAATCTTTCAGTATCACCCCAAACATCTCTTAACATTCCAGGCCAAGGTTTTCCTATTGCAAAATATCCGCCTTCATGAGGCTCTGTTACTTCTTCCCCTTCCAAATCGAAAATAATTGGTTTAATACCTAAGAATGGTAGACAGCATGATCCTGGTTTAGTGGGTGTGGCTGTTGCTATAGGAGTCATGATGAAACCTCCAGTCTCCGTCTGCCAGTAAGTATCAACAATGGGGCAACGTTCTTTACCTACTATACGATGATACCATGTCCATGCTTCTGGATTAATAGGTTCTCCAACAGTACCCAGAACTTTTAAGGAATTAAGGTCATGTTTATTGACAGGTTCATCACCATATCTCATTAAAGCACGAATCGCTGTAGGAGCTGTATAGAAATGGGTTACTTTATGACGTTCAACAATATCCCAGAATCGATCAACATCAGGGTAAGTTGGAACACCCTCAAACATAAGCGTCGTAGCACCATTAGCTAACGGACCATATGTAATATAAGAATGCCCAGTAATCCATCCAATATCCGCAGTACAATACCAAATATCTCCATCTTGATAATTGAATACAACTTTGTGAGTAAAAGATGTATATAATATATATCCTGCTGTTGTATGATTTACTCCCTTTGGTTTTCCCGTAGTACCACTAGTATAAAGAATAAATAAGGTATCTTCAGAATCCATTATTTCAGGTTCGCATTCCTCACTCATTCCTTCTATAAAATCATGATACCAAATATCTTTATCAGTATGAGGAACTTCTCTTCCAGTTCGTTTTACAACAATAACATGTTCAATTGTAGGTACATCATTGATGATCTGGACTACATCAGACATTTTTGGATAAAATTTTCCAGCTCTAGCGGTTTCATCGCTAGTAAATAACAATCGAGAATTTGAATCTTCAATCCTATCTTTCACTGCTTCTTTAGAAAATCCACCAAATACTATTGAATGAATAACACCGATCCGAGCACATGCTAACATGATTATTGCCAATTCAGGAATCATAGGAAGCCAAATGGTAACTCTGTCTCCTTTTTTTAATCCAACTTTTTTCATTGCATTAGCAGTTTTACTTACTTCAGCAAGTAATTCATTATAAGTATAAGATTTAACTTGTCCGGGTTCATCAGCTTCCCAAATAAGAGCTACTTGATCTCCTTTTCCATTTTTTACATGCCTATCAAGACAATTATAAGCAACATTAAGTTTGCCCCCAACAAACCACTTACCTGGAAATAAGTCGGTTTTTTCCCAAACTTTTTCATATGGAGTAAACCAATCAAGAGATTTCGCTTGTTCACCCCAAAAACCTTCTAAATCTTCAATTGATTGAGTATAAAGGCTTTTATATTCTTCAAAAGACATTCCAGTCTTCGTAAATTCCTCGTTTAATTTTACAGGGTCGAAAATTCTGTTCTCAGTTAAGATACTTTCCATTTTCTTATCTTCATTTGACAAATTTCTTCACTTAAACAAATTTAATATTTATTTTAATTGTTAAAATATCTAATTATAGTAAATTCTTTAAAAATTTTAAAGATTTTTTTTTTTTGATGTATCACATTTAAACTTTTCTAGTATAAATGGATAGAATTTAATCAATTGGGAAATATATATAATTACATTTAAACATTTTACTTATAATTTAATTATAATTATAGAAATTTTTCTTCAATTAATAGATAATAGAAACAGTAAGGTTTGTTTTTTATATGTAAAATTGAACTATTTGGTCTTTAATGATCATTATATTAAAAAAAAAGTCATTAAATCTACTAAAAATTATATTTATAATTACAAAAACATTATATTGATGAGAAATAATTGAAAAAAAAGATTAGATATTGTACTTATAATTAAAAATTAAATTTTGATGTATAACTATGTTGAATCCTGATATTATTACAGAAGATTGGAGAGAAAAATGGAAGGATAAGGAAATAACAGCTGAGGAAGCAATAAAGAAAATAATTCCGGGAAATAGGGTATTTATTGATTCTGGTTGCTCAGAGCCTCAATTACTCACAACAGAATTGATTAAACAGTCTGAAAAATTAATTGATACTGAAATTCTTCATTTTCTGACAATAGGCCCAGAAAAATATTTTAAGGATAAAGCTGAGGATCTTTTTAGGCACAATGCTTTGTTTATTGGTAAAACTCTTCGTGAGGAAATTAACAAAGGTCAAGCGGATTATACACCAATCTTCACTAGTGAAATTCCGTCACTTTTTTTAACTGGAAAAAAACATGTTGATGTGGCATTAATCCAAGTCACACCCCCTGATCCTAATGGATTCTGTTCTTTAGGCATAAATATAGATATAGCAAAACCAATTGCTCAATCATCTTATATTACTATTGCTGAAATTAACCCTCAAATGCCCAGAACTTTAGGAAATAGTTTTATACACATGAAAGAAATTGATTTTTTTGTTTATAATGATACTACTATATTAGAATTTCAATTTGATGAACCAGATGAAATTGCAGAAAGAATAGGGAGAAATCTTATGAATTTGATTGAGAACAAATCAACAATTCATGTTGGTTTTGGGGATTTACCAAATGCAGTTCTAAAATATTTATCAGATAAAAAAGATCTGGGTATGCACTCTCACTATATTACAGATAATATAATACCTCTTATTGTAGATGGTGTTTTAACTTGTAGAAAAAAAAATTTTCATCCTGAAAAAATTGTTACAAGTTTTGCTTTAGGAACAAGCAAATTATATAAATTTGTTGACAATAATCCCTATATAGAATTTTATCCATCCGATTATGTATGCAATCCAATATTAATTGGGAGGAATAAAAAGATGGTCTCTATTAATTCTGCTAGGCAAATAGATTTAACAGGTCAAGTAAACGCAGCAACTGAAGGTTATAGCTTTTATTCAGGTTTGGGAGAAACCATAGATTTTATGAGAGGTGCAGCATTTTCTAAAGGAGGAAAACCTATAATTATTATACCGTCAACATCTAGAGATGGTGAAAAATCACGTATAGTTCCTCATTTAGATGAAGGTGCAGGAATATTATTATCTCGTGGAGATGTTCATTATGTTGTAACTGAGTGGGGTGTTGCTTATCTTCATGGAAAAACAATTCGTGAAAGAGTTCTTGAATTAATTTGTATTGCTCACCCAAAATTCCGACAATCTCTATTAGACGAGGCAAAAAAATTAAATTACATATTCTCTGATCAAATGCTTCCTTGTGATGAGGATGGTCGAATTTGCTTATATCCTTTCGAATATGAAACTATTTTTACAACGAGGGATAATGAAAAAATTAACATTCGTCCTGTAAAAACAACAGATGAACAAGCACTTAAAGAGTTATATTACTCATTAAATGAAAGAGATAGATATTTACGTTTTTTTGAGCTTCGAAAAGAATTCACTCACTCAAAAACTCAAAGTGAAGTAAACATTGATTATGATAATGTCTTCTCACTAGGAGCATTTATAGGGGAAATTGATAATGAGGAAATGATTGGAAGTGCAACATATTATTTAAATCCTAAAACGAACATGGCAGAATATAGTTTCGTGGTTAGGGAGGATTATAGGAAGAAAGGAATTGGAACCTTTCTCTACCAGCACTTAATTATTATTGCTAAAGAAAAAGGGATTAAAGGATTTTATGGGAATATCCATATTCAAAACAAAGGTACAATTCGTGTTATTCACAAGGGGGGATATACCAAGATAACTCCTCCAGAAGAGGGAGAAAGAGAGTTATTTTATCGTGTATTTTTTGATAAACAAGATTCAATTAATTAGCATATCTAAATTTTTATTTCTTTTCCTAAATTATTCATCTTGTTTATTTATGAAGTTTAAATATACTGATTATCATGTTCACTCGAAGGGTTGGAGTGAGGATGTTACCGATGATGGTCCTACTTTTGAAGATTACATTCTAGTTGCTGAAAAACATCAAATTAATGTCTGTTTTCTTAATCATTTTGAATTTTATTATATAGAAAAAGATAAAAACAATCCATTTCGCAAAGGGAGTGTTGATGATTATCTTGAAGAAATTGATAAGTTAAAAGAGACATACGATTTTATTTTAAGTGGATTAGAAGTAGATTATTATGAGGACAGAGAAATTAAATTAATGGAGTTTATGGATGATTATGAAAAAGAATTGGATTTTATTGGAGGAACTATTCATGAGTGGATTAAAGGATATCCAATTACAAGTAAAGAAAGGTTATCAAGCTTACTAGAGAAAATGCCAATGAAAAAAATTATTGATGACTATTTCGAAGTTAGCAGAAAGATGATAAATTCTAAAATTTTTAAGAACATATGTCATATAGATACAATTTTTCGATATATAAATAATAACGAATTTAAACCAGAAGATGATTGTAATGTTTCTGATGAACGTGTAATAGAATTAGGGCGTTTATGTATAAAGAATAATATCAAAATAGAGGTTAATATATCAGGATCAAAATTTCCTATAAAGAGACCTTTTCCTTCTCTGGATGTTGTAAGAAGATTAAAGAATGAGGGCGCTAGTTTTTTTGTAGGATCAGATTCACATTCTTTACAATATTTTGAAGATAAGATCCCAAAAGTTTTGGAGATGTATTCATATTTATCTACTATTTAAAATCAATGTTATTTTTTGATTGCGATGAAAATACCAGAATACTTGAATAAAATTGATGATTGGGATCATAAAATTATTTTGAAATATAATGGAGTAGGGGGAAACTCCATCATATTTATTTTAAAATTATGTTCTTTTTTTGGGAGAGAAACTATTTGGTTAAGCCTAATGGCGTTTTATTTATTAATTTGGTATGATCCCTATCTCTTTTCTTATATCTCCGCCACATTTCTTACAGGTTCAATATCAATAACAGTAATTAAACAAGTAGTAAAAAGAAAAAGACCATATGAGAGTCTAAAAGAAGGTAAAATTATTACTTTCGAACGAACGCCAACTTCAAAGAGTTTTCCATCGTGGCATGCTTATAATATTGTAGCTCATGGATTATTGATTGGAGTATTATTTTTAAATTCACCATTGATAACACTTATCATTATAATTTTTGCTATTATAGTATCATTTTCAAGAATACAGCTTGGAGTTCATTACCCTACGGATGTTATTTTTGGAGGTATATTTGGAATCATAGGTTTTTTTTTTTCTGGATATTTGATGGGTCCAATTGTATATCTTTTATTTACTTATCTAGAGACATTCTCGGCTGAAGAAATTCATTATCGGCAAATCAATCCTTTATTAATTGATAGTTTAGGATATCTATTACTTTCAATAAGTGTATTTTTTATTATCTTCTTACTTGCGATTAAAAAAACAATTGAGGCATATATTAGAAAGAACAAGAAATAATTAATTATAGATCTAAACTTCTTCTTTTGCTAAATAAGTCTTTCAACTCATTTAAAACTCGTAATCGCGTATTTTCTTGGGGTCTTACACCCATTTGGTTAGGATTTGCGATCTCAATAGGAATTCCACTTTGGGCGACTTGAAATGCTCCCGATTCTATCGCTCTAAGGCGATTATCAAGATCATTGAGTTGTGATGAAATACTTTCAGATAATCTTATGACAGCATTTAAAGTTTCTTCAAGTGTTTTTCCTAGACCATCAACTTTCCTTACAGTGGGATCTGCAAGTGAATGATTAGCACTCATAAGGTTTTTTATATACTTAGCAAATTGAGGTTCTCGAGAGATTAATGAGTATATTGAAGTTAAATATATTTCAACATTAAAATCATATTTTTTGCTTTTTAATAATTCATTTAGATTGTCTTTTAACAGTTCAATATTTAAGAGAATTTTTGGGTCACTTTTTAAGTCAGGATCATACTTATGAATAAAAATTATGATATATGGATTCTCCTCTAATAAAATAATTTCATCGATAATTTTTTCAAAATATTCCAGAGACTCTTCAAATCTTTCTGGATCTTGAACATCAATTACATAAATTAACAAATCAAGTTGTAGAAAGTATTGTTCTGGATTATCTAAATACCTTTCTCTGTATTCTTGTTGTCCTCCAAGATCCCATATAAAGAGTGAGAGGCTAGAGGTACCAAATTTCATACGAACTACTCCTTTAGTAGGGTGAGTAGCAATCATATCACTTATTCCTAAACGCCCTCCAAATTTTGATAAAGTAGCTGTTTTACCTGCATTATCGAGACCTGCCACAAGTACTTTTTGGGCTTCCATGTCAATTCCTTCTTTATCTTCTTTAACACTTGCGATAAGTGAGCTAATTGTAGCTGTTTTTTTTAATTTCTCCTCAAGTGTTGGATATTTTGCTTTAAGTTCCTCGATCTTCAATTCTAAATTAGTAGTTAATTCGATGGAATCGTCAGTTTCCTCAATCTCAGTTAGCACCTCAAATGGATTTTCTTTATCTAATTTGGAAGCATCTAAAATCGTAGAAACTTCTAACAATTGTTTAATTATAGTTGCCTCTTCTTTATCAATAAATTTATAGGAGCTGATATTTAATTTTAAGACGTCATCAATCTTTTGTAATTTATCGATTTTTGTTGACTTTAAATTTAAAAATTTTGAAATAACTTTTATAAAACTAGAAATGTCTGAAGACATAGAATCATCGATTATTCTTTAATACTAATATAGCGAGAAAGTTTTTATTATTATTTATGTAACTTTTATGATATTATTTAATTGTTTTAAAAATCTTTGTATACTGTGATTTTCTTTATTTAATATAATCTATTAACATTCTTAATAAATGTTATTAATGGATTTACATTAAACATAAACTCAATTTTTCATTGAATATAATTGCAAAACACTTACTAAAATATCTTCTATTTTAATACATATTAACATTTTTAATTAAAGAGGAAAGAGCTTAATTAATTGATCTGTATTATTTACTAATATATCTGGCTGATGCTCTTTTAAAGTTTGTTCTTGAGCAAGTCCACTTTCGACACAAATCATTGTGACATCTGCTGCCTTACCCGCGTCGATATCAGTTGTCATATCTCCAATGAATATTACTTCTTTAGGTTTTAATTTCCATTTGTTAACAATTTTAAGAATTCCCTCAGGGCTAGGTTTTACTTCTGATACATCATTAAAACCTATTATTGTATTGAAAAAATCCGAAAGATCAAATTTTGCTAAAATTTCTTCAGCATATTCACTTTTGTTATTTGTCAATATCGCTAATTTTTTACTTTTTGCTAATTTTGAAATTAATGTGTCTATCCCTTCATAAATAGAGGATTCTGCATCTTTATACTTATTAAATTGATTAAACATAAAAATTGCAATTCTTAATTTCTTGAAATAGCTCAATCCTTCTAAGAAATTTACTTTTAATAGGTCATAGGAATTTAGAACAATTTTAGGTACAGGATAGTTTTGTATTTCTTCAATAAGATGGGCAATCTCTTCCATTACTTCGTCCTTATTGATACTTATTTGATATTTATTCACTGAATCATCGACTGCCTTCTTAATTGCATCAGAGATATTAAAAATTACCCCATCCATATCGAAGATAATTCCCTTATAATTATCTAAGTTAATTTTTTCCATACTAAAGTCTATTAATATTTAGAACAATTTTAATTATACGGATATTAATATTTTAATTATATTATTATCAAAAATTGTAATTATTAACTTTTTAAAACTCACAATGAACGAAAACCAAGAAAAAGGAAATGAAAAGCAAGATATTGAAGAATTTGAAGGCGAAGAGGATGATTTAGAAAACTATCTCAGAGATATAAAAGTGCTTGAAACTGATTTTTCTGATTTAGAAGATTTAGACGTGGAAGAACTTCAAGAGATACAAGATGCAATTGATAAAGTCAAAGAAGGTGAAGACTTATCAGAATTTGAAAAAACCAGTGAAGATATCTCTGAAGAAACAGAAATAATTGAGGAAATTAAAGAAGAGCAAGAATTTAAAGAAGCTATGATTTCAGATTTCTCCGATATGGATGAAATTGATTTTGATGAATTAAGGGAAATGCAAGAAGCTATTGAAACTGTAAAACATGATGAAATTGAGCTCGAATCAGGAGAAATAGGAAAAATTGAAACAACTCAAAGTGTTTCAAAAGAACTGGAAGAAAGAATTAAACAGGAGATCTTAAAAAGGAAGGAGGTTGAAGCAAAAGAAGTTATAACGCCAGAGAAATTTTTAGAATACATAAAAACCAAGCGTGATAAGATTTGGTATCATTCTCTATATTATTTAGTTTTTAATGTAGAAGATCATATTGCTTCAAAACAGTTATTATTTGAAGTATTAAAAGAAATAACAAGTAAAAGTGCTATAGATCCTATCCCAGAACATCAATTTTATTTTGGTCTTGGTTATATCTTAAGATTGAGTTTAAACAATAAACAAATTGTACGATTTATGAGAGATGGAAAATTTAAAGTAAGTATTAATGTAGAAATCTTGAAAACCCTTTTAGAAGAAGCGGGGGAACCTATCAGCACTAGACCTGTAATAAAAGAAGAAGAGAAAAAAAAAATGTTCAAGGATTTTCTTGATGAGGACTTTCTTGATATATAAGCTTAAATTTTATTAATTGAAAAAATGAACCCAAAACCTACACTTTTAGTTATTGGAAATTCTAATGTAGGAAAGAGCTCAATAACTAGATTGTTGATGCCAAATCCTAGAAATTTTAAAGGTAAAATTGGGAAAAGCCCTGGTAGTACATTATTGATAAAACAGATAAGTCAAAATAATTTACCATATCAAATAGTTGACCTTCCAGGATTTGGGTACGTTGGTAACTCAAGCCGGAGAAGAGGAGAACATATTAAAAAACAAATAGTAGTTCATTTAGAAAAGCATTATGAAGACTATTTTTTTGGCTTAGTAGTTATAAACATTCTAAGAATTGAGGATGAAATTAATAAATATTACATTCAAAATAAAAAAACTATTCCATTAAGCTTTGAATTAATTAGCTTTCTTAGAGAGTTTCAGATTCCTCTCTTAATAATCATAAACAAAATTGATAAATTATCTAATTATGATAAAAATAAAATTATTAATCTATTTATTGATTCCGCCAAGGAATTTGGATTGAACCCTGTTTCTCTTAAGAATCATAGAATTGGAGATGAAAAAAAAAGCCCATATTTAGAATTTTCTGCTTTAAAGAAAATAAATCTGGACAAATTAAATCAGATAATACAGGAACACTTAAAAAAATAAAGGAAATTTAGAGGTTAGACCATTAAAATGAATAAAATTTAACTCATTTTATTTCAAATAATAATATTATCTATGTTATTTATGGCTACAGTCCAATAGCCTCTATCCCATCCACCTCTGGTTTTTGGGAATACGTTTTCCATTTAATTCTCTTATTTTCTTATTTACTCCCATCGCTTCTCTCGATACGAGTATCATTATTTACCCCCCTAACTATGATAATCCGAAGGGATAACATTGAGCGGAAGTGGGCAGGGATCTCTCCTTTTCATTCGTATTTCATTGAGGCTTGTAAATATATAATATTAGGCCATATCATAATAATTAAAATACCAGAGAGTAAGAATTTTCTAATATATAAGAGAAATAAAAGGTAAATCGATGGGAATTTACTAACTTATCAAAAGCAATCAATTTTATAAGGTAATAATAGCAAATGATCTCATTCTTGATTAATATACTCATTTTTATTGCCTATATAATTCCCCATAATTTCACTTTTTTCTTATATTTATCGTATTCATTACCAAATTTTTCCAAATTCATCTGATCTTCCCAAATTGAACTTAATAAACAAAATAATATTGACATTGGAGCAAGAATTACAGATAAAAGGGTGGGCATTCCCAATATAATTCCAATATCTGCTATAGCTAAACCAAAATACATAGGATGACGCATATATTTAAACCATCCATTTATGATAAGGACTTTTGTATCCTCCCAGTGCTCACTTTGACCAAACTTTTTCATAATTAAGAGTTGACTTATGAAAATGAATATTCCGAAGCCACACAGAGTCATTCCGAAAATAAATAAAAATATATTATCATAAAACTGTTTAAAATAGAAATTTAACATTATGCTATTAAAATATAGTGTCATTGCTAAACACATAGCAGCTTCATATTTACTTTTCCCTTTAATAGCCCAAATAAGCCAACGCATAAAATATATCATCAAGGCGATCCAAATTATTAAAAATATAAAGTCAAACACATTGCACCAGCTCTGCTTTTATTGAGAAAAATATTTAATTATCCCTAATATTGGATTGAGGCGAGGTACTTTTTCTCTATAAATTTTATATTCTTCACCGAATTTTTCTATAAGTTTTTTATCCTCGGAATAAGTCCATTGATAGGTTAAAAATATTATAATAATACTAAGAATTAGACTTAACCATACCTGACTCCATAGAGTAATACAAATAGAAAATAATACTCCTCCTAAATATTGAGGATGGCGAATTATTGCATATGGTCCCTCCTTTACTAATTTCGTGGTATTAACATAGCTTTTACCCTTCTTAACACCACCTCTTTTCCTGAAAGATATAAAAGGAATTAATGCAAAATAGATGCTAAATGGCCAAATTATATATCCGATATACACTAAGTATGTAAGACCTAACTCATTGTAGATAATAAACATCAAAATAATTTGAATTATAAAAGCAATTGAGAATATTGTTGTAAGAATGATATCTCCAATACTAAATTTATAATTATTTTTAGTTAAAATTACTTTTTTTTCTAACATTTTTCAATCACCACCTAAAGTTTTAAATATTTGAAGTTACTAGATATAATTAAGTTTGAATATTTAAGCTTAATCATTTAAACTTAACTATAATTTTAATATTGAAAAATGTAATTCAAATTTAAGAATTGAAAAGAAATTATGCCAAAAAAAAGGTTTACACCATTAAAAGCATTCATTTTAGGTGTTATGAATCAAATTCCCAAACCTATGAGCGGGTATGAACTCATTTCTATAGCAAATGAATGGTATTATGATCACTATATTAATGCAACAAATGCATCGTTTTATTATACATTAAAACAACTTCAAGAGGAAGGTTTCATTCGGGAAAGTGGTACTTGGCAAGAAGGCAACCGTCCTGAAAAAACGATTTTTAGATTAACAAGCAAAGGAAGAAAGGAATTTTTTGAACAAATGAAGCATTTTATAGTAGAGATCCAAGATTTTTATTTTGATATTGACGCGACAATGCCTTTTATTACCCTTTTTGGATCAAATATTGAAAGAGAATTCTTTTTTGAATCTATAGATAAAAAAATTGTTATACTTAAGGAGTCGTTAAAACACGCTGAAGAAGGTGAGAATATAGTGACTTCGCATTTTTCATATAAATATAATCCATTTAATATTTTACCGTTAAAACATTGGAGACTTCATTGTGAAGTTGAAATAAAATGGCTTGAATTTTTTAAAGAAATGGTTAACTCTATAACAGATTTTAAAGAATTGTTTCAAAATTATGTAAAGAAATCTATAGAATTAAACCAAGAAGAAAAGAAAAATGATATAGTTTAATCGAGAATAAGAAATATTTCATAAAACTTTTAATAAGTTAGTTTTAGGGATTTTTAATTACTGGATCTTTATTCTCATCCCAATTTACAGCAAATAAGAAATCTCTGCTTGGTTTATTCGTATAAATCAGGGGAAAATTACCCAATTCTTCAAATTTTTTAGCAATATTTTCAAGATAATCATATTCTGGGAAATAATATTGAACGGGTTTATTAGTTTTTAACCTATCTTTAATTAATAGCGCTTTAGCTTGTAAAGTGAATCCTTTTATTTCAAAAAAGTTAGGATTTGCCTTTTCAATGATCTTAACATAATTTTCAACCATTGCGTCATTAATATTCAAGTCCTTCACGGCTGTTAATCGTACAACACTTCTGCAATTTAATGATTGGATTGATTCCATTGTATCCATAATATTCTGCCAACCGTTTTTAATCATTGGTCGACACACCTTTTTATAAATCTCTTCATTTGGGGCTGCTAATGTAATATATAGTTGAGAAGGATAAGGATCTAAATTTCGAACTTTCTCTGATATTGTGCCATTTGTAACAATAAAAGTGGTAAAACCTCTGGTTTTAAATTCATTTACCAAACCAGAGATTTTGGGGTATAATAGTGGTTCCCCATCAAGGGAAATTGCCGCATGATTCGGCGTCATTGCTTCATTATGCGCTTGCATTATCTCATCAGGTGTAGTTAATGTTCTATTAATTAATACCTCGAGTTCATCTCTAGATTTAATACAACAATCAATGTCATCCTCTAGTTTAAACATATTTAATGAGTCATCGATACTTTTAACATAGTTCTGATTTTTAAGAAGGGTGATGGCTCTTTCAATTTTATTTTTTGAAACATGGATATTATTACTGATGGAATTTATACTATGCCCTTCTTGATTATTTAAAAGTATATAATATAGAATATCGATCATTATTTCATAATTATCGAGATAGCGTCTCAAAGGTAAATGATTCTTAATAATGTCCTTATGATGTCGTAGCATTTCTTCAATAAGCAATTTTGGTTCATCTGGTTCTCCAATAAATTCACTTCCTAAAGATCCAGATTCTAAATCTCTCCAACAAAAAACACATTGATGGTTACAAAAGGGTAAGGAAGGTGTATTTTGTAAACATCTATGACTCTTTATTCCAAAAACTCCTTTATAGCAATTTCGATTATCCCTTCCAGTCATTAATCTCTGTTCAAGCCAATGACAAGGTTTAACTGATGAATGTTTGTGTTCTCCAACAATTCTATAGGTTGTTTTTGTATAAGTTTCAACAAATTCATTCGTGATTTTATTATCCAAGATAAATCGATTCTTCATAAAGTAACCACTGTGAACTCAAATTTCTCACTAATTTATATAAATAAATGTATTTTATTTAGATATTAAATTATATTGTTTAAAATTATAAGTACCTAAATATTTATTAAACTACTTTTAGATTATAACTAAAATTATAATTTTGGTTAATTAGAATAAATGATAAGATGATCCAAAATGTTAAACAGAATAAAGAGTGAATTATTGAACGTTGGATTAAAATTCATTAATGTGGATGAAAAAATTGTAAGGATGATAATTGAGACAAGTTCCTCAAATGTAAACGAAATAGTAATTCTACCTGCAATAAAGCCTGTAATGAAAAAACTAATACAAAAATTGCAGAACAAACGAAATTATGGACGGATTTATAGTGGGGAATTGAATAATGTTAAAGTTAGTATAGTTCGTTCTTTGGTTGGGGCTCCGAATTGTGCAATGACAGTAGAAGCATTAAGAAGATGTAAAGCGAAAATTATTATTAGAATTGATGTATGTGGAGGAATAGAAAATCAGACTTATCCAATTAATATTGGGGATATAATAATCCCCAAATTTGCTTTTTGTGATGATGGAACAAGTCCTCAATATTTAAGAGAACATCCTTCCTTAGTTAATGAATTGCAATCAATACAAAATCCAATGGGAAAGTTTCAAAATATGTTTACAGGCAATCAAACAATTTTTATATCTAAACCTGATGAAATGTTGAAAAAATTGTTTTTAAAAGAGGGTATTTCACTTTTTTCTAATAAAGTTAAAGAAGTTGATTTATGGACTACTGACGCCTTATTTTGTGAAAGTTTGGATTTTGTACGAGCATTGTCCTCAGTAAATATTCAATCTGTAGATATGGAATCATCTATATTATTCTTACTTGGTAAAATCTACAATTTACACACAGTTTCAGTTCTCTCCATTTCAGATATACCAGGACATCCTAAATATGATTTACTAAAATCTAATGAAATTCATCATGATATGGAGCAAGGAGTTGATAATGCAATAAAATTATTAATGAAAGTCTTACCTCAAATAAAGCTTAAATTTAAAATATAAAAAGTATAACAATTGGAATTCTAAAGACCTTTCAAAAGTTGAGAAAAGTCTGGCTCATCAAAAAAATCATTATATTTCTTTAAGAGTTCAATATTAATTAAAAATATTTTTTTACCAGAATTATTTTTAGTACTTCTTAAAAGATTCAAATCCTTTAGTTTTTTAATATGATATAAAATAGTCCCTGAATAAATGTCAAGATTTTCTCCTATTTTTGAGACCGTGATCTCTTCATTTTTAAAAATTTCTTCCAGCACTTTAGGAATCAATGGATTTAGAAAAATAACTTTAAATTTGTCATAATCCTCAGATATTTCACTTAAAAAATAATGAAGAGTTTTACCAATTTTTTTAGATCTAATCAATTCAAAGCGTTCTAGGGTCATTACATGTTTTAAGAAAGGTGTTCTAGTTATCCCTAATTCTGCCTCAATTTTTTCATCTCTCGCATGAATTCCTGGATTATTTTTTATAAACTCAAGAATAGAAACAAGTTTTTCATTAGTAAGGATTTCCAGCTTAGTACGTCTTTCATTTGTTACTATCCAATTTTTCTCTTCAAGACTTCGAATATTTAAAAAGATTTCCTCTTTACTATATCCTTTCTTATAGGAAAGTTTGGCAATACATTTAGCATATAATTTCTCGATTATTGGATATTTTTGTATTTGACTTTCTGATTCAATTTCAAATTCAGTATCATATCTTTTTAACTTCAAAATTTCAGTTGCAATATCTAAAACTTCTTTTTCAATTTCAGTTAATTCTTCAACAATTTCTTCTTTTTTCGATACCTTTTCTTCTACTTCAACAGTTTGCTGCAATGGTGTAAAATCGGTTCGCCTAAATGAGCTATCTCGGAGAGTTTCTTTTTTCTTATCTTCTCTGGGTTCTCTTCTTTTTTCCATCGACATTTTTAGGCGTTTTCCTCTAAGAATTGGACAAATTTGATTTGTTCTTCATAATCCATATATTTTAATTGATCCAAAATTTTATCATAATGTTTTGGTTGAACATTGGGAAGTTTGCGAATTCTGGCAATTAATCTTTTAGGAATTTCTTTATATAGATTAACTATAGCTTCGATATATTTTACTTGTTCTTCTTTTGTTAAGAAAGCAAGTTCTTCCAAAATTTCTTTCCTTTCTTTTTTAGAAATTTTTAAATCGATTATTTGTTTCCTTAAATCCTTTGATAAAACGGCAAATATTTTTGAGAAATATTCTTTAACTAATTTCTTGTCTTTTTCATCTTTAACAGGTAAAAGGGAATCATGTAATTTTAATTTAAATTCCTCTTCCCTCTTTGCCTTTTCTTTTTTATCTGTAGTTATCGGGATTATTTCAAGCTTTTTAGCATTAATTTCTTCAATTTTTTGAGGTTGTTCTCTAATTGGTTTTTCTTCTATTT
Organism: Promethearchaeota archaeon; assembly: GCA_048937405.1. Classification (GTDB taxonomy): domain Archaea; phylum Asgardarchaeota; class Lokiarchaeia; order Sigyniarchaeales; family SOKP01; genus Loki-b32. Next base: position 951,044 of record JBHLNF010000001.1, on the reverse strand, counting down.
TCGTTATTTCTACTATTTGATCTCCTGGTATCTCTTTTTGTATTTCTTCTACTTTTTTGTAAGGTGTTGGAGCATAATATACTTGTTTTTCTTCTGTTGATATTCTTTTAATCTCTTCTGTTGGTTTACCAAAAATTAAAAAGAATATTAAAATCCCTTTCAATAATATAAAGATACTAGCAGCACAAAAGACTAATCCTAAAATCCCTAAAATAAAATAAAGAATTGCATCCTGAGCCTTAAATTCTTGCTTTTCATCTGTTTTCTTTTGTAAACTAATATCAATAATTAAAATTATTAATGAGATAATCAAGTAAACAAGAAGAATGAAGATTCTTACAGGTGCTTGGATACCAAAAGGTAAATCTATATTTATAGTATCCGATTCAGGTAAATAAACTCTATTGGCATATATTCCAAACATACCAAAAAGTATAATCATCAAACCTGCTTTAGCAGAAAAATGATTCAATGAATTTTTTGCAAGTAATCCATAATCAAATTTTTTAAAATGCTCATTCTCAGGACTACTAATTACATAGATTATAATAAAAATACCTTTAATAAGGATAATCACACCAAGACCGAATAGAATGCAACCAAGTATACCCCAACAAAACGAATCAAAAAAAATATCATTGTATTTTTTCTCCTTTACTTTACGAGTTATACGTGTTCTATCGTAAATTAGGAAACATAGTCCTAAAAAACTAAACATAAGGAATTTAAATAGCAATCTTATATCCCCAGTTATAACGAATACTGGTATAAATCCCAATATAATACTGGTAAAGATAAAAAAAGGTAGAAAAGATATTGCATTTAAAATTCGAATAGTCTTTTCTATCTTAGAAGTCTTTTTTTCAGATAATTGAAAAGTTGGTTTTTTAATTTTTCGATATGGGGTTGTTGCTGGTTTAAATTTAACCCCTTCCATAATAAAAGGTGAACCACACCGTTCACAATAAACTTGAATATTAGTTTTTATTAAGTGGGATAGTTCTTCTGGAAATGTGTATCCACATTCCCTACATACATAAACTCTTGACATATTGTTTTATTGCACCTTTATAATTATATCTTTATTCTATTACTTTAATTATTTTTTATTAAAAAGATGTTTAATCTAATTAATGGGAAATAGATAATGTTCTAAAGGCATGATTTACTGTAAGGCGAGTCCCACAATTCTCACAAAACGCCATTCCATTTTTCTCAAAGTGATATTTCATTCTATTAGATAGCTTCCTCCCACATTCACTACAATATTCCAAAATATAATGGTTTTCACTATTATAATTGTTTTCTATTATCGTTTGTGGACTTTCCTGTTTCTTAGGTTTTGCTTTGCCTGAGACCAAGTAATAAAAACCTTCAGTTAGTTTATAAAAACCATAACCAATATATTTAAGAAGCAAATATATTCCTTTGAAGATGTAATATACTAAATAAGCAATCCCTTTAATTACATAGTATATAAGGGTTATTGTAAATGCGATTAAAGCGATTATTCCAATTATTGCTAAAACCTGCCCATAAATTGGCTGTTCTAAGTACCATTCGACAAATGTATCATACCAGAAGCCAATATTATCAAAAATATTCTCCCATTCCAAATCTAATCCACCATTTTTTATATGATTATTTACTATTAAAGAGATGTTAATAATTGATTTTAAAAAAATTGGAGTCCAATTTTTGAATTGTTTATAGCTAATATTTGATTAAAGTATTAATTTTTAATTATGTCATTCCAATTTAACATTTTAACTGTTTTTTTGAGGGTGTGATCATCATTTACTATATTATATCTTAGATTTGTAAACAATTTTACTGCAACTTTCTTAACTCGATCAACTGAAACTTCTTTATCATATTTTCCATGGAAGACTATAACTGGAACATCTACAGGTGAATATAATTTTAGATTTAATAAAGGAGTTGACAAATAAGGTGCGAGTAGAATTAATTTAGAAATTTTATATGGCTTATCTAAAGTGTATACTGTAGCCATTAATCCTCCAAAACTAGAACCAATTATTAACCACTCATTCTTTTCATCTAAGATTGGAATTAATTGTTCCATACGTTCTTTAAATAATAATACGATTGATTTATTTGAATTATATGGCAAAAATGTTGGGGTTAAGCATCCAGGCAATATTTTTCTTAATAACTGACCTTTAAAACCGTCTCCTGAGCTGATAAGTCCATGAATAAAAATTTTATTTTGCATTTTTTTCAGAAATTTTAATATAATTCTACTTTTGGAGAAACATTATTCCACTCTTCTTTTAACAATTTTAATTCTTTCTTATGTCCTAAGAATACTAAGACGCCAAATATTGTAAAGTAAATTACCAGAAGGAGTACAGTATAATAATAATATTTGTAAGTATAACTCATGAAATGTAAAGCGGATCCGATAATAAATCCAGTAAATAATCGAGATGATGTAGTACTTTTCCTAAGTAAAAGTCTTTGAGTTCCCCAATCAATTAAACCTGGTATTGGGAATACGATACAAAGTAATAAAGAAATTTCTGGGCTAACTTCAACTTGAAAGATGTTGTAAATCATATAAGTAGAAAATAATGCAATTAATCCTCCAAGAATTACACCAGAACATCTTGAACAAAAATATATTTTAGTTCTTCCAAATGTAAGATAGAAAGTATGATCAATAGCAGAGAGGGGATGGTGGGTTAAAATCATATAATATAGATCGTTCTTTTCTTTAGAGAGTATTCTATCATATATTAATAAAAGGATAGGAACAATAAATATAATTGAAATAAGAGATTGGACAAAGAATTTAAACCCGTAATTTATTAATATTGTTTCTGCTGTTTCTTGGTTGGGATAGACGGAAAATTGAATAGCTATAATTAATCCAAAAATAACAAAAGTTACAATGATTAAAAATATAAAAGTATAGTAGACGCTTAGGGGATTAGAGTATTTCAAAGGTTGATATTTATAGATGCCAGATAAAAATCCAAGAATAGCTACAATAAAACACCATTCAATATACAAACTGTTATAAAAAGCTAGTTGAAATAGTAATTCACCAATAAATCCTGAGATTGCGCCTTGTATTGGCCCAGTTAATATAGAAAAGAAGGTAAATAGTAGAAGAGTTATTCCAAATTGGACTGAGAATTCTTGGTCATTTATGAAAATACTGGATATTGAACCAAAAGATTCAGAGATATATACATAGGTGATTACTATAAAAGTTATAATAAATAGGTTTAAAAAAATAAGACGTAAATAATTTTTTCCCTCTATCTTTTGAGGAATTTCATTCAATATAATTAATAACTCTTTTTTTGATTAAAATTTTGATATAGATTCTTTTTAATTAAAAATTTCATCAAGCTCTTTGATTAGTTTTTGCTTTGTTACTTCAAATCCTTTTCTAAGAACTTTTAGAATTATGTTTTTTCCAACTGGAACCTTTAATATTGAATCATCTTTCTCCACAATTGAGATTCCCTCTTCATTATAATCCAATTGTCGTTTTAAAGCTTCGTATGCTCTTACTTTAGTTTTAAAGGTTGCTCTTGATAATTCAGCATAATCTTTAATATCATCATCAACCTTTAAAAATAAGATACTTTCTTTAACCTGTGTTATAAAACTATTTTTAGTTATTTCTCTCAATTTTATATAATTCTTATGATTTTTTTTACATTGCCTATCTGTTTGGTCATTTTTTAAATAAATTGGAAAATTCTTATTAATAACCATTTCGAATTGCTCTTTTGATCCATCTCCATTTGTTAATATTTCTTTAGCAGAATCTAAAGTTACCTTAATTTGTTCGAGTATACCTATACGAGCATCTTTATCGGTCCAATATTTATAAAAAGATTTTACAATTGGTTTCACTACAGCATTAAAAACTCCTGTATCTAATTCTGAATCAATTAATGATTTTCCATCACTAAAAGAACTATGCATCTGTTCAATCATTTTATTCTCTAGTATTTTATAATTTCTCTCAATAACTTCCATGTTTAATTCTCCAAAATAAAAACAACGTATAATTAATAGAATTATTCATAAATTTAATTATTTCTGGTTATAAGTATCGTTGAGACTTTCCATAAAGTCTTTTTTGGTCAATTCAAAACCCTTTCTAAGTGCTTTGATAATTATTTTTTTTCCTATAGGGACTTTAAGAATTGAGGGATCTTCTTCGAGTATTTTAATTCCTTTTTCTGTAAAATCTAATTGCCTTATAAGATTCTCTTTTGCTACTTCTCTTGAGCTAAATGCAATTCGACACAAATCGCCATAATTATCTACGTTCTCTACTACTCCTAAAAGTGTTATTAATTCTTCTAAATAGTTTATAAATGTTTCTCTAGCATTCTTTCTAAACCTTTCAAAATTTTTATGGTTTCTATTCCCCATACGAGAAGTTTGATCATGTTTAAAATATTTAGGAAAATAATCCTCAACTATTTTTTTAAATCTCTGTTCAGTATTACCATTAAGGATCAATTGCTTACCAGCCTCTAAAGTAATATTTATTTGCTTTAAAGTTCCTGTTTTTGCTTCATTTCTTGCCCAATAATCATAAAAACCTTTGACAATTGGATTGATTATGAAGTTAAAAAAACCTGTATCTAATTCAGAATCGATAAGTTTTCTCCCTAATGCTAAAGATTTCTCCATTTGTTCAATCATTCTACCTTTTATAAGATGATAATTCCTATCTATGTAATTCAATGTATAATCACCGAAATGTTTGAAACAAAAATATATATTCCCGAACTCAATTAATTATTATTAAAAGATTTCTATTCTTTTAAAATAATTTCATAAGTATTATAGTATTAATTTTATGTGTTAAAAAATCTTTATAACAAAGCTAGAATTAATCAAACAATATAAATTGAAGAATATAATTGATTTATTGAAAAAATGTCAACTTTCTATTTTCGATCTCTGATTCTTGGATGTGATCCTGATACAATTAATTTTTACATTTCAAATGCGTTTGATGAGGAGGGTGAAGATCAAGAAACTTATTATAAGTGGTATAAAGAAGTAAAAGTCTTAGATAATATATGTGATTTAGAAATTGATGCAATTACAAATATATCTGTTGATTTAGATGATATAATTCCTAAGGTTGATGGAATTATTTATTTTTTGAATCCAACTATTCAGGAGGAATCTGAATTATTTGAAATGATACTTCCAGATATTTTTTCGGTAAAGCATGATATTCCAACAGTAATCATATTTTATGATCAAAATGGAATTCTTCCAATTCCAGTTAATGATTTATTAACTCATATCTGGGTTAATTTTCCGAATTTAGAGGCTTTTGTTAATCTTTCTCCAAATAATTTTCACCAAGCGCTGCAATCATTATGTTCTGCAATGATTAATGGTGACACACCACTAAATATTGAAAATGCTTGGATGAGATTTCCTATATTTATTCAAATGGCAAATATCTATTTTAATAATCAAAACTATTTTTATGCCGCACAAGCCATTAGAAAAGCTGCCATAATTGCAGATATTTACAATAAAGAGGAATTTTATATCATCTGTGAGCAAGCAGCATATCTTTATTCTAAAATCAATTTATATTTAGAAGCAAGTCATATCATAGAAAGAGTAGATAAAAAGAAATCATTAAATTTTAAAAAATTATATGCAGACGCAATAATAAGAGAAGGAAACCAATTTTTCAATAAAAAAGAATATGAACTAGCAGCTAAAAACTATGAAAGAGCTGCTCAATGGTCAAGTATAGAATCATTAGATAAGGCATTTATTGATGAAGCTTTTCGGTTGGCAATAAATTCTTGGATCTCTGCCTGTAGAATAGAAGATGCATTTAGAATTCTTCAAAGTTTACCACATAAGGGTGTGTTAGTGATCTTAAGGGAAATATCTGGAAAGATTGTTGCTGCAGCAGAATACTTGGTAAGTATTGAAAATTTTGAGTTAGCAAGAGAACAATTGTATATGGCAGTCAATCGATACCAACGAGAAGATCTTTTTGAAGAATTAAAAAATTTGACTGAAAAATTAACAGATGTCCTAATTACTATTTTTAAAAAACAGGTTAGTGAGAAAAAAAATCATGCTGCCAAAAATATTCATGATGAGCTTGAAAATTTATGGGAATCCTATAATGTGAAAAGAGTAGATTTAGATTCAACTTTAGAAGAATTAATTAATAATTTTTTTGATGCTCATAACTTTAGTATGGCAAGTATTTTGATAGAGAAATTAACTTCAAGGAAATTAAAACAACAAATTGCAAAAATCCGTGATGAGTTAGAAGATAAGTATAATGTCTTGAAAAAGAAAGAAGTTGAACATTATATTAATAAAGGAATTAAAATTTTAAGAGATTTTGTTCAAGCTGAAATCGATATAATTTCAATGGAAAATACTCAAAAAATAAATAAGGCAAAAGAGCTAGCAAGTCAAAATCGTTATCTTAAAGCTGCAAAACTCTTAAAAAATCACGCAGAATACCTTAAAAAGATCGGAAAAGAAGATATAAGAGATCAAATTCTCACAAAATCTTTAGACACACTGCTAGAGGGTCTAAGATTTGAAGATTTTTTTTCTTTTTTTATTGAACTTTCTGGTGATATGAAGAAAAGATATTTAACCAGAATATTTCCGAAATTTTGTCAAAAACTACAGGAATTAAGGAAATCAGAGGATTTTAAAAAAAATGAGATGATATTTGAAAATTCAATTAAAATATATCGAAATCAAATGCTTTACGATCAATCTAAAGAAATAAGTACAATTTTTATCAAACTAATTAAGAGTGAAGTTTTGGATATTTTGGAAAAAGAAGAAAATCTATCATCAATTAATAAAACAGAAATGTATGTGAAAAAAGTAATAGATTTAAGGACATCATATTTAGAAAAGGAAGAAAGCATTGATATTACTTTTAATAAAATTTACAAAAAAATTGCTGAAATTTATATTAATTTAGATCATTTACATTTAGCTCAAATTTATAATGATAAAATTGTTAAAAAAGAATATAAAACAGAAATTCATAAGAAAATTGAAAAATTAGAAGCTGAGAAAAGTGCTATTCGGTCAGAAAAAGCTAAAGAAACACGTAGAGGAGAAGAATTAAAAGAAAAAGGTTCTATTATTGAAACTAGGGCTCGAGAAGCGTTATTAGACAAAGAAAATGATAAAAAGGAAAGGAAAGGACTAAAAAGGAGATATTTTAGTGATGGATTGATTTATCTAAAGAATCAACAGTATGATAAAGCTTTTGAGATATATAAAAATACAATTGATCGATTTAATTTAAGAAATAAATATCGCCTAGCGGGAGTTTCTTTAGCTGTAGCCTGTCTAATCCTAATAAAAGAAGATAGATTTGATGATGCTAAGAAACTATTAGAGCAAACAATAAAACCACTCTCGGGTTTAGGTAAATTATTTTCAGAAACTTTTGCTGTAACTTTGTTGAAATATATAATTGGATTAAAAGAAATTCAGGATGTATCAAAATTTAAAGATTCACTCCAATTTTTTGAAGTACTTCCCTTATTTGAAGAAGAATTAGATCTATTAAATGATTATTTGGGATTAGATACATCTAGAAAAGAAAAGGAAGAAATTCTAAAAGAAAAAATAGTTTCTACAGAAAAAGAACTTAGAGATAAAATTACACGAAAGGAATTTGGAGAAAAATCTAAGCTACAAATAGAAATTGATCAAAGATTTGGTAAAATCCAATCTAAAAAGGTAGAGGCTCAAAGAGATAAGGATATTATATACAAGAAGAGAAAACCAATGAAAAAACGGTATTACTCATCAATCCTAGAGATGTTGAAATCTCATAAATTTAAAGACGCTGCAAAAGAATATTTGGAATTAGGAACCTCATTTTCAAAAAGAAAAGACTTTGAAACTTGTTCATTGATGATTCTTTTACATGGACTAGCCCTTCTAAAAGCAGGAGAACCTTTAAAATCAATTAAAAAGAATATCGATAATTTTTTATTTAATTTAGGAGTGAACAAGAATATGCTTGAGGAAACATTATATATAATGCTTATATTATTTCTAATTGATATAAGATTATATAGTTTTGATACTTATTTACCAAAGATTAAAGGGATGCTAGAATTTCTCCCTATATTTGAGGAAGAAGAATTATTAATTGAAATTGAAGCCTAGATTTTTGATTTTATTTATTCAATTACATTTGCATAACGTTGCAAATCTTTTACTCGCATTCGAAGTGTTACTTCTGTAACTTTCGCAAGTTTACTTATTTCTTTCTGAGTTCTGTTCTCATTACAAATTTTCGAACCAATATAAATTGCTGCTGCTGCAATTCCTTTCGGATCTTTTCCTGCTGAATTAAATCCACTCTCTTTTGCCTTTGTAATAATTTTAACGGCAATATTACGACATTTCATGGATAGTTTTAATTCTTCATTAAATTTATCAACATAACGATCAGCACTGAAGTGCTGGACTTTAAGATTTAACTTGGGTAATACTTCCATTAAAATTAATCTATAACTTTTAATTACTTTCTTTTTTGGAATCTGAGCAACTTTTGTGATTTCTTCCGCAGTTCTAGGTATTCCATGAACTCTTAGAGCAGCAAAAATCGAAGCTGATAATAAAGTATCAATACTACGACCCATTGTTAGCTTCTTTTTGACTGTTTGAGTATAGATTCTGAGTGCATCTTCAGCAACTGCGTCTGGAATCCCTAATCTCTTTTGTAGACGTTGTAAATTTGGTAGAGCTATCCAAAGATTTCTTTCATAGCTAGTTGTTAAAGATCGATGAATTTTTGCCAAACGGTTGAATTTTGACTTATATTTTGGACTTAATAATGTCCCCCTTGCATCTCGTGTTCCTCTAATAATTGTTCTAGGACCAATTGGGCTATAAACTCGCTCATTACTCTTCCTTTTTTGAATTTCTTCTTGAGTAAAAGCCCTCCGAGGGCTATCATCAAGAATACGTGAATATACAAACCCACAATTTAGACAAACATAAAAACCATCTTCTTCACTGATTTTAGGACTATCGCAACAAGAGGGTTCCTCTTCTGCATCCTTTTCAAAAAAATCATCCTCTTCATAGTGAGTGGGCATAATTTTTAAAAATCTAAATGATACTAATTGAATTTTTAATTTTTTTCTTTAGAAATACATAAATTAATAAATATTTAAGTTTGATCAATTTAAAACTTTTCAGGGACAATCTAGACCTTAATCTTACTAAATGGTATTTTGAATATTTTTAATAGGCTTAATTTTTTCATATTCTAATCAAGGATAATTGAATAAATAAATATTACGAGAAAGATATAAAATGAAGAAAAGACTATCTGTTTAACTATTTATAATATTTGAAGTTTTGATATTTATATATTATTTAGTTTTTAGTAAGGCTTAAAAAATCTTATTTTTATTACTAGAAAAACTATTAAATTAAATCTTAAAAATGAGCGAAAAAGCTTTTAGTTTTAAAATAACTGTAGTAGGCGATGCTGCAGTTGGAAAAACATCGTTAATTAAAAGATATACAACAAATACATTTGAAAAAGACTATATTTCTACGTTAGGAATGCAATTTTCAAAATTTGAAACGGATGTTGATGGAGAAATGGTGGAGTTATTATTATGGGATTTAGCTGGACAAGAGTCATTCGGTATCCTACGCGATAGATTTTATAAAGGAAGCAGTGGCGCTATAATTGTTTTTTCTCTTGCTCCCGAAGAAATTGAAACTTATAATCATATTACTAAATGGAGATCAGATTTAAGAGAAGCTTGTGGAAATATACCTGTAATACTATTTGGAAATAAAGCTGATTTAGTTGATCAAAATGCATTAGCAACTAGCTCTAATTATGCCACTTCAGATGTTCATGTTATGAAATTTGTAAAAGATTACAATATAGGGAAATACTTCAAAACAAGCGCCTTAACGGGTCAAGGTGTTGAAGAGGGTTTTCATTCATTAGTATTTAGACTATATCGTCAAGCTAATATATGAAATCTTTATTTTATCAAATTATATATTATCTTTTAAAAATATAGAGATATTATAACTCTTTTAATTTCATTTATTTGATTTGATTATTAAGTATTAATGAGTTTAGGTTTAGTAAAAATTTAAAATATCTTACTTTTATAATCTATACAAGGGATGTATAGTTTTTATTGTTGAATCAGAATAATGAATGAAGAAGGAAAAGGATATGGGTTCAAGGTAGTAATTATTGGGGATGGTGCTGTGGGAAAGACATCTCTAATTAAGAAATACACTCAAGGATCTTTTAAAAAGGAATATATTGCTACTTTAGGAACACAATTTTCAAAATTTGAAGAAGAAATAGATGGAGAGAAAGTTGAATTGTTTCTTTGGGATATTGCTGGACAAGAACAATTTCAAGCCCTACGACAACGATTCTATATTGGAAGTGCAGGAGCAATAATCGTCTTCTCTCTTGATCCAGAGCAAGAACGATCTTTTGAACATGTTTCTCGATGGCTTGACGATCTTAAAAAACACTGTGGTAATATACCAATAGTTCTATTTGGAAATAAAGTAGATTTAGTTGATGATGGAACATTAGCATCAAATCCTAGTTTACCTACTTCAGATGAAAATGTGATTCAATTTGCTAAAATGAATAGATTTTTAGGGTATTATAAAACAAGTGCGTTAACAGGTCAAGGGGTTACCGACGCTTTTAAGGTACTTGTTAGAAAATTATATCAGATAGCTAAGATTTCTGATTTCTCTTAAGAAATTTAAATATTTTGAATTAGTTTAAAAAAATAAATTTAGAAAAAATTACGTACGTTTATATATAAATCGCTCCCAACTTTTTCTGGATGGCAATTCTTCAGGCATTCCCTTTCTTTTACGAATTTCCATGATAAGATTTTCTTCTAAACTTGGAGGCACTTTTTCAAAACCTAAAAATTCGTAGCCAAAGAATGCACGTCCTTGAGTTGAGCCTCTAATGTCATCAGCAATACCGATAGTCTCTGCTGCAGGGATTTGACCTTGGATTCTTACGTATTCTCCTTCTGGAATTACATTGGTGATTCGACCACGTCGCTTTGTTATGATTGTACTAATTCCTCCTTCCGTTCCTTGAGGTGATTTTATATCTATTTTCTGGATTGGTTCGAAAAGATGAGGATTTGCGTCTAACATAGCTAAGGAGACACCTGAAAAGAACATTCCTGCAATCTGCCCATATTGTGTATGTCTGGGGTCTTCATGAATTGTCATATCTGTGAAAACTACTTTAACTCCTGTTGCTGGTTCTTTAGCGATAATACAATTACCTAACCAATCTCTAAATGCCGCACTCAAATATGATTTTACTCGATCAAATCTCTGTAATCCTGTGGTACCATTTACAAGAACGCTTCCTTGATATACATCAACAATACGTCTTGCCTCTTTTGCGTCCCATCCAGCTTCTTCTCTAAGTATTTGGGCTCGATCTTTTTCATTTTGTAAGTCATTGACTTTTCCAGTTTCAATTAGGTGTTCTGATGTTTCATCTAGAGGTTCTATGTATAATAAAATACGGTTGTGTGTGTTTGCCGACTTAGTATAATATTCTGGACTCTTTTGAGTGATTTTTTCTCGATATACGATTATTGGTTCTCCAATATTAATGTTGACCTGATTATTTATCCTTTTTACTAAAATTTCAATCTGTAATGGATCAATTCCAGATAATATGAATTCTCCTGATTCTTCATCTCTTCTATATTCAGCAGTAGGATCTGCTTTTAGCCATTTACTTACAACTTCATCTAATTTATCGATTTCATGCGGATCTTTTGGTTTAATGCTTCTAGAGACAACCGCTTCACAAGCATAATGGATTTTTTCAAATGAAGGTAATCTTCTTTTTTCTTCCTTATCTTTAGGTATATTATCTGCTAACATAAATGTTTCACCAGAAGGACAGATAAAACCAAATAATGCAAATAAGTTACCTGCGGGTATTTTAGGAATATCTAGAATATCTGTTATCTCCATAACTCCTAATCTTTTTACTCGATTACTTGACTCACTGTTAATAAGATAAATTGTATCGGATTGATCAAATGTGCCTGAAAAGACTCGACCTATAAGAGTCGCTTGATAATTTCTCTTAGGATCAAGAAAAATTTTTGTAATCATACCATACAAGGGTCCATTTGGATCACTTTTTTGAAGTGCCTGTCCAAGTTCTGAATTTAAATCATGACCCCAAATATGAGGAATTCTGTATTTAGAAGCAGATATTGGATCCGGAAGATGATCTACAATCATCCGTAACATGGGCTCATCTAATGGTAAATTATCTCTTAACCATTGGATGTCTCCTTCATTATATTTTGCAAAGACATCTTGAGGTTTTAAACCCTTTTCAAGTAAAATTTCATAAGTAAATCCCCATCCATGTTTAGCTGAACCAACAGCAACAGAATTTTTGGCAAAATCTATACTCCAATCCGACCCTTCAGGTCTAACTTTTTTAATTAAATCATTTACTTCTCGGGTAATTTTATCAATTTTCGCAAAAGTTTCTTGAGGACTTAATTTTAATTCACTTATCAATCTATCAACTTTATTAATAAAAAGAACCGGTTTACAGAATTCTTCACCTACAGATAATCGAATGTTAGTTTCTGTTTGTGTCATTACTCCTTCCAGAGCATCTACTAACACGATTGCACCATCTGAACCTCTAAGAGCTCGAGATACTTCTCCAGTAAAACTAATATGACCTGGGGTATCATTAAGTTGAATAATATAAGGTTCATCATCATCAGGTTTTCTTGGATCATTGAATGCAAGCAGTACTACAGATGTAAAAATTGTAATTCCTCTTTCTTGCTCTTCATCATCCGAGTCTGTCATTTGAAGTTGACCTGCGTCTTCAGGTCGCATAAGTCCAGCTCTACGCAATAAGTAGTCTGTAGCTGTAGTCTTACCGTGATCAATATGAGCAGTAATGCTAAAAATCCTTTTTTTTTCATATGAACCAGATGTAACCAGTTTAGCAATTTCTTCTGGGTTCTTAACTTTAACCATTAATAATTCACTTACTATAAATTCTTAATATCATCATGATATAATTAAAGAAAGGAATTCGGGAAATCATAAAAATTTTATGAGTTAATGAAAAATAATCAATAAAGTTGGAATAATGCTTTTATTATACTATTTTATTTATAAAAATTGAACTAATTCTAATATACTGCCTTTCAAATTATCTCTAAAAAATGTAGTTATGGTTGATTAAAAGTTAATTTATTTATATCTTTACTGAATCATCTTATTAATCGATCCCATGATCAGAAAGTCCATCTTTGGTTATGTTAAAATCTATTTGTTTAGAATTTACACTAGGTTGTATTAATTCTGCTCTTTTATGCTTTCCCTTAACATTTTGTAATTTTACGCGAGTAATATTAGCATGAGTCATATAACTAGTTAAATGGTTTTTTTTTACATAATTACTTGTATAAACAATTGAAAGAGAAGGGAATTTTTCAATAAGGTGAATAAGGTAGTCATATAGTTTTTCAAGACTAGATTCATTAATCTGTTTTTCATCAATCATTTTGATTAAAGGCCAAGTTAAAGAATCAATAGTAATCAATTTAACTTGCTGGTTTTGAACAATTTCTTCTATAATATTAAACATATCTAATAAACGCGCTTCATTGATGAGTCTAATTAATAGAATATCATTGAAGATTGATTCATGATCTAATCCTTTGGATTCACATAACTGAATAATTCTTTCAGGAGAGAAATCTCCATTAGTATCAATATGAAGTATTCCTCCGTTTAAACCATCTTTATTTTCTGGAAGATAAGAATTCACAATTATTTGATGAATAATTTGAGTTTTTCCTGTACAGGTATGACCATAAAACTCTGTAATTCTACCTGGATGAATTCCTCCATCTAAGAGATAATCTAATTCTTTATATCCCGTGTGTAATGATAACATCATTATTTGAACTATATAATAGAAATCCATAAATAGTTTTTGTATTAGGAGTGCATATGGACCTTTAGACTTTTTTTAGACTCTTCAACTTTAATTTAAAACAATTGATGGATAGACTATTAAAACGAGTAAAATTATACTCATTTTATTTTCACTAATAATATAAAATGAATACAAAAGATAGAGTTTTTATAAAAAATATTTATTATAAATTACCTTTTATGATAGATACACATTTATAATATCTAAATCCATTAAGATCTTAACAACTAAATTTGATATAGGAATTGGTTTTTTAGTTGAGCGATTATTTTATTATCCATTTATCAACATCAATCGTTATAATTCTCGCTACTTTTATTCTTGCTAAAGTATGCATTACAAGGAGAGATTTATTTTCATGGCTTTTAGCTTATATTGCTGCTTCTATATCAGAAGTCTTTAGATTAATGTCTCAAGAACTTTATGATTTTTTAGAATTGATTTCTATCACGTTTTCGGCTTTGACTGTTTTAATATTCGTAATTGCTGTAGCTAAGGAATATTACCACACCTTTTCAGTAAGATCAAAAATAATATCATTTAATCTAATATTATTTGTAAATATTCAAATTTTTACCAGTCTATTACTTCAATTATTAATTGCTCTTTTTTTAATTATAGCATTGTTCCTGAGCGCAGAAATATATTTTAAAAAAAGAACACCTTTGTATGCATTTATGAGTTTTATTTTAATAACAGGTTTTCTACAATTAATTGCAAGTATTTTAAGAGATCTAGGATTTCCTGGAGGGGAAGAATTCTTAGAGTTCTCTAGAGTTATGATGGCTACAATGATGCTTATAACTGGAGTTATCGCTCTTATTGAAGATTTAATTCTTAAATCAGAAACTAAATATCGAGTATCCTATAATAGAGCGGAATTTTACAAAGATCTATTTGTCCATGACATAAACAATATATTGCAAAATTTACAATTTTCACTGGAAATAATTTCTCATAATTTAGAAGGTTATGATAAAAAGGGAGATTTAGATGAGTTGATAAATATTGCAGTTAGTCAAGTAAAACGAGGTGCAGAATTGGGTCAAAACGTTAAAATCCTCTCTGATATAGAGAAAGGAGAAATTCAAATCGTACCGACAAATCTGTATGAAATTTTAGACAAAATAATTAATGAGATAAAAGAAAGATTTTATGAAGAACAAATTAAGATTGAATTGGTTGGTGAGAGAGAGGATATTTTTGTCAATGCTAATACTTTATTAGTAAATGCATTTCGAATCATATTAAATAACGCAGTAAGATATAATGATAATTCTACAAAAGAGATTTTGATTAAAATTTCTAAAAACAAAAAAGAGATTAGTTCAGACATTAAAATAGAATTCATCGATAATGGTGTAGGAATACCAGATTCTATGAAAAAAACTCTTTTTCAACCAATTTATGAGAAACCAAAAGGTTTCAAGAGAATTGGATTAGGATTATTGCTTGTAAATGAGGTAATAAAAAGCTTTTCTGGTAAAATATGGGTTGAAGATAAGATTAAGGGAGATCATACACAGGGTACCACTATTATTGTTATAATTCCTGAAGCTCATTAAATTTAAGATTTAGAAAAATAAAATATTATTATTTTTTAAAAAAAGCAAAGAATATAATAGAAAGCTTCTTTTAGTCAAAAAAGTTCGCAAAAAGACTTAAATAAAAATAATACATAGTATTTATTGAAGAGATGAAATCAAGCAAAATACGCAGTTGTTTATTGATAGTATCATTTCTTATTATATGCTGTAATACCCAATATACTAAAGAATGCCTTGCAAATCCATATTCACCTTATATAACTGGATATGGAGGTATTTTAATGACAGATAATAATACATATTCAATGCCATATGCAAACGTTTTAGTTGAAATTGATGCTATTAAGCCCAATAGTTATATTAATCTGCATTTCAAGGGTAATTATACAATATTTAATCCTAACAATAACAAGAATGTGACTATTTTAGCCCCATTTCCCATAAACATGCTGGGAATAGATTATCATACTTTAGATGATCTTATGGATGAAGCAGGTGGATCTTATTATGAAATTACACCTCTAGAAATACCTAGTTTGATTTTTAATTCTACCATCAAAATTAACAATACTATTATTCCATATGAGATTTGTTATTTTCCTAAAAGTTATCGAGAAGATTCTTATAATTTTATGTTTTGTTTTTTATGCAACATTACACTTCCAGAGAATAGTAATTTAGTGTTGGAATACAATTTTAATACTCATATAGCAACTCCACCAATATTAGGATCTTCTTATTATGCGATAGAATTTATATATCAAGTGGGTACAGCTCGGACATGGTTTGGGAATATAACAGAATCTGTTGAATTTAGAGTTAAAGGATATCAACCTGATCATTTCAATTGTTGGCGCAGTGGATCAGATGGTGCTTATGGTAAAAACTGTACAATTTCAAATATCAAAGGTGGAAAAAGTTATTTATGGGAATGGAACAATGTAAGAATTTATGAAGATTATATTTCCTTAAGTTATGATATCATGATGGGTTTTAAAGATGATACAATTTCCTTTGGGAAGTATTTCTTGTTATTTACACTAATTGGAATTGCTTTAATGATGACCCTTCAGAAATTTAAATTAAAAATCAAAAAATAAAAAATTGATATAAATTGACCTTTTCAAGATTAAATATAGAAAGGTAAAACTATTTTTTTCAAGATGTTTATTGCTTTCTTTCCTGAAGAAGTTATAGTATTAAAAGCAGATGATAAATTTACAATTTTTAAATTATCAGGAATTTTATTAGTAATAATTTCTTTTAAAAATTCAGAGAAATCACTGAAATCTCTTTTAGTTTTTACCCATAAATAACCCTCCTTCTCAAAATAATTCAGATTTTTTTTTTTAAAATTGATAACATGCCTTTCTTCTGTAATTGGAGGTCCTTTTCTAATATAAAATTCAGAAATATTAGGATTATCACAAAAAATAGCTATATTATATTCATCCTTCTCATCTTCGAAATAGACTTCAAATATAATTTTACCAAAACGTTCAACGTGAGAAAATTCTTGTTCTCCATTAGCTTTTATAGTGTCTCCTAAGGAATATAACTTATCTCTATTAATAGTATAATGGACTTTAAAGTTAGTATTCTGTAATTCGATAATATAAATTTTTGATAAGAGGGAATCATCTTTATTTGATAAATCTACTTCTGTAATTGGTTTAATCTTAAAAAAGTCTGAACTTGGATTTTTCAGGAATTCACTTACTTTTTGATTACAATATTTATAAGCTCTTTTGGAAATTGCTGAAGCAACATTTCGATTTTTGTCAATTGGGTCTATAATGATAAGATAATCTTTCTGAAAATGGATAATTTTATTTAATTCTTCTTCATTTCTCTTATAGAAATCAAGTACTAACTTATCTAACTTATGAAAATTTCTGAAAAGATTTATTATATTATTAAAATAATAAATTAATAATTCAGCACTATAACCAATAAAACCAACTTTTCCTATTGCGCTTTTATCACCATAACTATAGCAGGATTTAAAGAATTGCTTTAAAAGTCTAACATCATTTTTTTGTTCATAAGTTAATTCATCTCTTACAAAACAGCCATGCCAGGGTGATCTATCGACAGCAGTAATAGGTCCATTCCTTTTAATAAAATCTAAATCTAAATCAAAATATAAAACTATATCAATTTTTACTTTTATATCATCTAAAAGGTAATCAACTGTAACATATGGATGTTCAGCATATAATAAGCGTGGCTTCTTAAATTCATTTAAAGTTAAGCTTGGAAGAATCCAATTATTACATAATGCTAAAAAATCTTTTTTAGAATCTTTTTTAAGTTTACTTTTACTTAATCCTTGATATTTAGGTTTAAATTGGTCATAATCTAAACCTATAAAAAGATCAATGTCAAAATCATTTTTTAATTGTGTTTGCTTGATACCAGTTGAACCCTGTGGTTCTATTTTTGTATAATGTATATTTAATTCTTCTGCTTTCTTAGACAATAAATTATATAATTTTTTTATAACATTCTCTATAAAAACTATTTCTTTTCGTGTAGGAATTATTTCAATGAGAATTTCATTAAAAATCTCATTAATAGAGGGCATTTAATTAATTACATCCCCCACCATGGGTGATTTACCTTACGCATTAAAATGACAAATTCTCTCAAAGCTTGTTTTTGATCTGTAGTTAATTCATCAATAAATTTTCCCATAAGTTGCCGAACATGAGATTCTGGGATGTAAACATATAAAGTTTCATCTTTTTCAAGATCTCGACCTATTTCAATACCTCGAATAGAAATAGCCACTTCTGAATCCTTAGGAGCTTTTTCGAGTGTTTGTCCTTTATCTTGAATTTGATGAATCCTTCTAACACGTTTACCTTTATCAGTAATTAATTGTACTTTTGGATATAAAGTCCCAGCTTCAACAGATACCCCAAAAACCGCAGGATCTGAATTTCGAAATATGAATTCAGGAAACATTTTAATTTTAGCAGGTAATACAAGCTCACTTAAACCTTTAGCAGTATCTTTTGCTTTTCTTATCTCTGCATACTCGATGTATTCTTCTAATAAACGATAAATAACATTATTTGTAAAAATTCGAATATTATCTTTAATAGATTGTTCATTAGCTTCAGGTAATATTTGTACATTAAATCCTAAGACTGTAGCAGAATAAGGATCTAATTGTTTAACTATATTTGCATTTATAACATCTTCTTTTTTAATTGGTCCTACGTCCGCAATACTTATTTTCACTCCATTTTTTGTAAAATGATTTTCCAATGCCTCTAATGAACCTAAAGTATCTGCTTTTAAAACTACCCCTGCTTTATCAGTTTTTATCCTAATACTTTCAACTTCTGATTCAATTTCTTTATATATAGTTTCTTCTTCAGAAGGATCTTTAATACCTCTAAATGGGGAACCTGCCACGACGTCATCTATATTTGGAGAGAGGATTTTAATACCGGCTGCTGCACTAATAAAATCAACAGAATCAAATTTTTGTCTTGGATCCCGAATTTCATCCAGAGGTTTTGGAGTTAATAAAGCTCTTACTTTAGATTTAATCGGTTTTTCTAATCCTCCAACAATAAATTCATCTCCTTTATTAATAATACCATCATAAATAAGAACATCCATTGTTTTTCCTTGACCTTTCTCTTTTTTAACTTCTAATACTACGCCTTTAGCTGATCCTTCTGAAAATTGAAGATTTATTGTTAGATATTGTTGAACCAATCCCATTAAAATCATTAAAAGTGTTGAGATACCCTCTCCAGTTTTACCACTTGTTGGTACAATCGCTATTTTCTTTGTAAAATCTTTTATTTTATCATAGCGATCTATACCCTTAAATCCCTCCTCTAAGAAATTACCAACAATACCTAGAATTTTCTCATCTAAGAAATCTTTTACGTGTGGTTTTTGAGAATTATAGGAATCGAGAAAATCAGCATCCTTTTTTGATTTCCATCCAGATAATCTATCTATTTTATTGGCAGCAATAACAAAAGGTGTTTTTCTTTCTCTTAAAATCCGTACAGATTCCCAAGTAATTGGCATAGTACCCGCAGTTATATCTATAACAAGAATCGCTATATCAGCAACAGCACCACCTCGTCTTCGGAGATTTAGAAATGCAGCATGTCCAGGTGTATCAACAACCAATATTCCTGGAAGTTTAATTTCTTTATCAGCAAATTCTTGTTTAGATTTTCTTAGAAATTCTTTGATATCTTCTGTTGGAAAATAAGATGCACCAATATGTTGAGTAATTCCTGCAGCTTCTCGTTGCTGGACAACTGTCCCTCTGATATAATCTAATATTGTAGTCTTACCATGATCTATATGTCCTAAAATACATACTATTGGTGCTCTAATTACTTTTTTTTGTTCAATCAATTTATCACAAAACTTTTTTGTTAATTATTATAAAATTAAAACTAATATTGCACTAATAATAAAAGTATTTTGATTTTAACAATGTTATTGTAATAAAAGTTAATGGAATATATAAAAGTTAAAAGTTAGGGTCGTTTTCGTTGCATACTATTACTATAACTTAATAACATACACTTAAATATCTCAGAACCAGTTGTTAAAATATAATAACCTTCACAAATTGTTTCTTTATTAAAAATTAATTTGATTTCACCTGGTTCCCTTAAAAATCTTACTTCATTTGGACATTCAAAAAATTCCTTGATTTCTTCTAATAATTTTTTATTAGAAGAATATAGTTCAGCACAATAACCTCCTCGATATCGACCATCACCATCATAAAAACCAAGAAGCCAAGCAAAAGCTATTTTGCCCTCAAATGATTGAGACCAATGAAGATTAGTACTAAATACTTCTTCTTTTGCTTGTTTGATAGCTTTTTTCACAAATTTTGGAACACCTTCTCTATTGGATTTAAAATCATCGAAACCATGTTCTATTAGATCTTTATACATAGGTTTACAACAAAATTCAATACTAAGACTTTCATATAATTTAATCTCACCTTCATTATTCTTCCTAAATTGATAGACTTCTCTTATTCGGTTTCGTTTAAAACCTACATAATCAGCAAATGAATTAATTCGGTCTCGATCTTTTTTAGCAAGTTTAAATCCAATTCTATATTTATTTTCACAAATTTTACTAATCCAACCATCAGCACAAAGAAATCCATACCAATAAGCAGTAGATAACAAAATGATTTCTGAAAATAAATTTGGATTTTTTATTGTATATTGTTGCTTTGAATATTCTTTTAAATTAGAATTAAGACTTCTATACTTATTGATTAGTTTTAAAAATCTGTTTAAAGAAGGATGTGATATTTCGATGAGATTCTCCTCCAAATCTTTTAAATTTTCTAAAGAAAATTTATAATTAGGATAACTCTTTTGAATATGTGATTTTTTAATTTTTGACATAATCTCTGATATAAATCCAGGGTAATGTCCAAATAAAATACTCAATTCTTGTTTAGATATTTCAATTTTGCCTGAAATTTTTCCTAATTCAATTTTAAATTGCTCAATAAACTCAAGAGTATTTATTTCATTATTTTGATAACTATTAATCATTCTCATACAATCATGAGCTTTATCATTAAAATCATTGATATATTTATTTTTAAGATAATTTAGATCTTTAAAAGTGAAACTATTATCAGAGTTGAATTTTTTTATTTTTAATTTCAACTTATCAATAAACCTTTCATGACGATTCCAAAATCGAGAGAGTGCTCTATCCGTAAATTTTTTTACTCGTTCTGGAAAGATATCTGCTAATAATTCAGGATTTTTTTGAAGCTCAATAAGTAAATCTTCAATGAATTGTAAAGTATTATTAGTCTTTAATTTATCATACTGAATTTTATATCTTGTAATGCTGTTTATTTTGCATTTCTTATTATTTTCAAAATTTTTTTCCATAGTACAATATATATTTTTTCTATTTGACATGATTAAATTATTTGAATAATAATTTCATATATTTATATCGTATTTATGTGTTAAAAATATAGAAGGACTTCTAATTTTGAGAAATATTAACCAAAATTAAATTACCATAGGTTTAGAATTTTGTTTAAAGCCTTAAGAAAATTTTTAGGAATAGTATTTAATCATTTGGTGTTGAGATACGGTTTAAGATATTGAGCAGTATAGGATTTATTGTTTGTAATTATTGCTTTAGGAGTACCTTGAGCTACAACATGACCTCCTTTTTCACCACCTTCAGGACCATGATCAATAATATAATCGATAGATTTTACAACATCCATATTATGTTCAATAACAATTACAGTATTACCTTTATCTACTACCAAACATTAGAAACTGTAAAAAGAATATTGAGGACATAAAGTATAACACGAATTAATTTCTTTTAGTTATCACGAGTTTGAGGGATTCGAAACCAAAATGACAATCAATTATTTATTTAAAAAGTAAATATTATTTAAGTAAAATAAAAACAGTTTTATGAATTTCAGTTAATTTATCTTTCATTTATAAAATTAACCAAAATTTCTTAATGTGAAACAGACTATTATATTCTTATAAGACTTGTTCAAGGATTTCAGATGATGATCTCACGAAATTAGGACAAATAGTTTTAAATAAATTATTATCAATTGCTTTCTTCATACCTTCAGAAGTGGTAATATCGCAATCAAGCAATTCGTTACAAATAATTGAACCATTAACAGATATAAAACTTTTTATGAATCTTTTAACTTGGCCATATGTTTCATTTTTTGCTTTTTCATCTATTTTATTGCTTCCATACTTTAAACTGAGAACTAGAATTGCGCTAGTCACTGCTCCGCAAGTTTTACCTAATCTACCCATCCCTGCTCCAAAACCAGTACCCGCCTTTATAGCTAGTTCTCGTTCTAATCCAAATTCTGTTGCATAGGTAGAAAGAATTGCTTGCCCACATGAAAATCCTTTCATAAAGCATGAAACAGCTTGTTCTACTTTTGACATTTAATACACTTGTACTTGTTGATTTTTTTAAATTTTTATTTAAATTTTTTTAGTTCGATCTCTGATAGTACGAGATCTGATTATAATACATTAAACTTAATATTTAAAGATTTTGAATCACCTAAACTCGAACTATCCAGAAATAATTATCAATTAAATTGATAAATTTTAATAAGTGCGTATATAAATTCGAATCAATTTCTTCATTATAAGAGAAAAATAATAAGAATAAAAACCATATAAGATAATTAGAATACAATTAATTAAAAGTAAAATTATTACATTGATAACCTATGAATGAAAATTCAAACCATTATTCTAGTAGTTCTAATATTAATGTTAACTCAAGTAAAATTGAGGAGATTTTTAAATCAATTGATATAGTTGCTAAAAAATTCTACCAATTACAAAGACCAATAGTTCGAAAATTTAGATTAACTATTCCTCAATATTTTATTTTAGAACAACTAGAAAAACATGGTAAACTTCAATTTAAAAATTTGGCAGAAATTTGTTATTCTTCCAGATCAACCATTACATCAGTTGTTGATACGATGGAAAAAAAAGGATTAGTTATTCGTAAAGCAAATCCAGAAGATAGGAGAAGTCTATTCGTTAAATTGACAGATAAAGGTATGAATCTTTGTAAATCAATACCTGCAAATGAAAGATTAATGATAAATTGTTGTAAGGACTTTAAACCTGAAGAAATCGAGCAATTATCCATATTAATTAAAAAATTGCTTGATAATTTAGATTCTTTATAAATTAAGCTATTTTTTAATCTAAATCTTTAATCTGAATTGATAATTATTTCCAGATAGTTCGAGTTTAGGTGATTCAAAATCTTTAAATATTAAGTTTAATGTATTATAATCAGATCTCGTACTATCAGAGATCGAACTAAAAAAATTTAAATAAAAATTTAAAAAAATAAAGAAGAAAAAGAAAAGTAAAAAGTAGAAAAAAATGGAAAAAGAACAAATGAAAGATGTTTTAGAGAATGAATTTAGTTCTATTTTTGATATTATCAATCCCGTCGTTCAAGATTTAAAATTAGATAAGAACGCAAAAATTTTGGATGTAGGGACGGGAAAAGGTAGAATGGCAATTACATTGGCTTTAAATAATTTTAAAGTACTTACTGGAGAACCTGAAAATGATAATTCAGAGCACGCTAAACAAAATTGGCTAGAAAATGCCAAAAGCTTTAATGTTGATCATTTAATAACTTTTAAGCCATTTAATGCCGAAGAAATGCCTTTTGAAGATGAATCATTTGACGCAATTTTCGTTATGGGAGCTCTCCATCACATGGATGATAGTGCTTCAGCGTTTAAAGAATGTGTTCGCACAATAAAACCAAACGGTGTTATTTGCATATTCGAACCTACTCGTAAAAGAATTAAAATAGCAAGAAAGAAATTTCCAACACACCCAGAGGCTGTAGATCCTATAGATTACGCAAGAAATTTTCATTTATCAATACAAATTAAAAAAAATCCCATGTTTAATGCCTTTATCTTTAATAAAATAAATTAGAGCCTTATTAAGATATTAAACTTATAAACAGGCTTGATATTCGTATGCTTTTAAATAAAATGGAATATGAATTACGAAATATTCTCAATATTAACTTTAATATAATAATAAACGAGAGTGAAATTGATTGACTATCTCGGTAAATAATAGGATTTTTTATTTTTCAGGCACTGGAAATTCTTTGAGAATAAGTATAGAACTTGCTCAGAGATTAAAGAATACGTTAATTTGCTCAATTCCAAATGTAATTAACGGAAAAATCAAATATCCAATTGAAACTGCTGGAATCATCTTTCCTGTATATTTTCATGCTCTTCCTCCTGTTGTAGCTGATTTTATAAAAATACTTGATCTAACACAGATTGATTATCTATATACTGTCGCTACTTACCATAGAATCTTAGGAGCTACGTTTGACATAATTAACAACGTTCTTAAAGAAAAAGGAAAATGTTTAAATGCAAGTTTTGCTATCTTAATGCCTGGTAATTATATACCTCTTTATGAACCATCATCAAAAGAAGATCAAAAAGAAAGATTTAAGAATGCAAAACAAAAAGTAAATGAGATTAGTAAAACTATAGAAAATCATAAAAATATAAAAATTTCAAGCGCTAACATTAAAATTATGAACCTTTTACAAGAAGGTAATTATCGAAAAATACCAAAAATGGATCGTAAGTTTTGGGTTAAAGAGAACTGTAATAACTGTGGTATTTGTGAGAAAGTTTGTCCTGTACAAAATATAAAGATTATTAATGATAAACCTCAATGGCATCATAAGTGTCAACAATGTATGGCCTGCTTGAATTGGTGTCCACAAGAAGCCATTCAATATGGTAAAACTACAAAAGGAAGGTCTCGTTATCACCATCCTGAAATAACTTTAAAGAATTTCTTAAATTATTCTGAAAATATTCATGGTTTTTTACGTTAAGGATATGTTTTCACTTAAAAAAACATAAGGGATTAGATATGACGAACTCTGAACATAGGGGATCAAATAATCATCGCCTTTTGATTCAATAATACCGTCTTCAATAAAAGTTTTTAAATCTTAATTTTCTTCTAATATAGAATCATCGTTACAGCTTAAATCAATAAAAATTAACATATAAAATTTAAGATGCTTTTTAAGAATATTTTAGCATGTTTAGGATCATCAGGTTTTTGAGCAATGAATTCGTGAGTAGATTTTTCAATAGTTTGGAGTTTAGTAAATTTTTTCCTTATCATAAATCTCAATTATCCATCGACCTTGAATAATTTTAAAGGCTTCTTTAAATATATTAACCTTGATCCTGATTAATTTAGTATTGTATAAATGAGTTTTTTTGAGCGAGCTCAAAATCTTTTAGAAGATATTAAGAAAGTTGTATTTTTCCTTCAAGAATTTATGGATAAAGAAGAAAAGAATCGATTTTAATGAAAATAATTCATAAATTAAAAATTCTGGTTCTTTATATTATTTTTTATTTGTAAATAACAATATAAGGTTTAATCCTATCGTAGAAAAATTTTTTTGACTTTCTGAATTAAAAAGATATAGTAGAATATGAATGAATTCATTATCATTAAGGGTGCAAGTTTTATTTCTTTTTCAGCAAATTCTTGTTTTGATTTTCTTAAAAATTCCTTTATGTCATCTATTGGAAATTATGATGCACCAATATGTTGCGTAATCTCTGCTGCTTCTCTTGGTTGGACAACAGTACCTCTGATATAATCTAATATAGTAGTTTTTCCATGGTCAATGTGACCAAGAATACACACTATAGGTGCTCTAATTATCTTATTCATTTCATCTGTCATTTTTTACCACGATTTTCAGATTTTATATTTAAAATAGTTTAACAATACTTGCATTATAAATAAATCTATTATAGGTTTAGAATTTTGTTTAAAGCTTTAAAAAAATTTTTAGGATTTGTATTTAATTATTTGGAGTTGAGATATGGTTTAAGATATTGAGCAGTATAGGATTTATTATTTGTAATTATTGCTTCAGGAGTACCTTGAGCTACAATATGACCTCCTTTTTCACCACCTTCAGGACCAAGATCAATAATATAATCGACAGATTTTACAATATCCATATTATGTTCAATAATAATTACAGTATTACCTTTATCTACTAATTTTTGAAGAACTCTTAATAAATAATTAATATCAAACGAACTGAGACCTGTTGTAGGTTCATCTAAAATAAATAATGTATTACCAGTACTAGTTTTTCTTAACTCCCTCGCTATTTTCAACCTTTGTGATTCTCCACCACTAAGCGTTGTTGAGGATTGACCTAATTCTAAATACCCTAATCCAACATCTACTACAGTTTTTATTGTTCTCTTTAAATTTGGAAAACTATCAAAGAATTCTAATGCTTGATGAAAAGTCATTTTTAATACATCAAAGATCGATTTTTCGCGATATTTTATATCTAATGTTTCAGCATTATATCTTTTACCCTTGCATAAATCGCATTTGATATACACATCAGGGAGGAAATACATTTCTTTCAAGATGTAACCTGTACCCTTACACTTTTTACAATGTCCATCTTTTGTATTGAAACTAAATCTTCCCTTCTTATAACCTCGTTCTCTAGATTCTGGCAAACCAGCAAAGATTTCTCTAATGTAATCTAATGCTTTTGTATAAGTAGCAGGTACAGATCTTGGAGTTCTTCCTATGGGAGATTGGTCAATATTTATAATTTTATCTATTTTTTCGTATCCTATAATTTTATCAAATTCTCCTGGATTTAGTTTAGAACTTCGAGTGTTTATTATATTATGAAGCCCTTTATATAGACAATCGATAATAAGACTTGTTTTCCCTGCCCCAGAAACTCCAGTAATACAGGAAAATATACCTAAAGGAATTTTTACATTAATATCTTTTAAATTATTTTCTTTTGCTCCTATTATTTCAATTATATCTTTATTAATTTCGCGTCTAGCTTTTGGAATATTAATTTTCTTTTTCCCTGATAAATATTCTCCTGTTAAACTATCTGAATTAATTATTGTTTCTATCGGACCTTCAGCTACTACTTCACCCCCTCTTTCGCCTGCTAATGGTCCTAAATCAATGATGTGATCAGCACTACGCATTATTGCCTCATCATGTTCAACTACTATAACTGTATTTCCTAAATCTCTTAACTTCTTTAGCATTTTAATGAGGCGTGAGACATCTCTTTGATGTAATCCTATGCTTGGCTCATCCAATACATACAAAACACCTACTAAACTAGAGCCTAATTGAGTTGCTAATCGTATCCTTTCAGCTTCCCCTACAGATAGTGTATCTGAACGACGGTTTAGAGTTATGTAATCTAACCCCACATTTTTAAGAAAAGATAGTCTATCTAATATTTCTTTTAATACTTCTTTAACTATTATCTTTTCAGTCTCATTTAATTGTAATTTATTAAAAAAATTTAAGGATTCCTTTACAGATAGGTTAGATAAATCAGCAATATTAAGATCCTTTATCGTTATAGCCAAACTCTCAGGTTTTAACCTTTTACCTTTGCATTGAGGGCAATTTATCCTCTTCATAAAACTTTCATAGACATCACGAGCCCATTCTGAACGAGTTTCCATATATCTTCTTTGAAGAATTGGAATTATTCCCTCAAATGGCCTTAGCACTTGCCAAGAAGATTTAAATTCTCCATTGTGATTTTTATATTCATTATTATCACTTTTAAAATGGAAATCAATTGATTCATTTTCTGTTCCAAACAAAACTTTATGAAGTTTTTTTGGATCAATATCCTTAATTGGAGTATACTTAGTATCGAATCCATAGTGTTTAGCAACTTGTACTATAGTTTGCCAGGAATATCCATTTTCAGATCCAAAACCAGGAATATCTCTAATCGGAGTTTCTTGTAGTGGAACATCTAAGTCATTTCCTAATAATAAACCATAGTCAAATTCCATAACATTACCTAATCCACTACAATATTTACAACTTCCATGAGGAATATTAAAGGAAAACATTTTATGGTCTATTGGAGGAAATGAAATTCCACAATCAATACAAGCAAGATGTTCAGAATAAATTTGTTCCGTTTTTTCAACAATCTCAACAATTACTAACCCTTCTGATAGTTCTAATGCAGTCTCAATCGAATCAGCTAATCTTGTTCTAATATCTTTTCGCATTACTAATCTGTCAATAATAACATTAATGTTGTGTTTAACATTCTTTTCCATAGAAATGTCTTCATCTAATGTATATTGTATCCCATCAATTTCTACTCTAACATATCCTTGTTTTTTTAAATCTTGTAAAAGATCTTTGTATTCTCCTTTTCTATCTCGTATAACTGGAGATTTAACAATAAATTTTTGATTTTCACTTATTGTTCCTAGGATCTGTTGAATAATTTGCTGTGGTGTTTGAGGTTTTATTTCTTTTCCACAATTCGGACAATGAGGGATACCAATATTTGCATATAGCAATCGATAATAATCATAAATTTCAGTAACTGTCCCAACTATACTTCGTGGATTTTTTGAGAGTGGTTTTTGCTCAATTGCAATTGCGGGAGATAATCCTTCTATTGAATCTACATCGGGTTTATCCATCTCTCCTAAGAATTGTCTGGCATAACTTGATAATGACTCTAAGAATCTTCGCTGTCCTTCTGCATATAATGTATTCATTGCAAGGGAACTTTTTCCGCTCCCACTAATGCCAGTTACCACCACAAGCTTATTACGTGGTATTTTTACATCAATATCTTTTAAATTATTCTCTCTAGCACCCTTAATGATAATGAATTCATTCATATTCTACTATATCTTTTTAATTCAGAAAGTCAAAAAAATTTTTCTAAGATATTATAAAACTTTTTGTTAATATTTACAATTAAAAAATAATATTCAAATGCAGGGTAAATAATTTATGAATTTTTAATCTTAATCCTAAAAAACTTATTTAGGATATTATTAAATTAATTTCTATTGAAAAGCATCCAGAATTTTTATAGGATAAAAATAGAAAATTTATATAATAAAAACTGATAAATTTGATAAAATTACTCAATAGAATAAATGAACAGAATTTAAGGGCAAATTATCTAACGACAAAGAAGATAATGGTGATGCTAATTTTATAATTCGTTAAATACTGTACGGGTGATGATGTCATTTTGAAGTCTCCTGCCTATTTCTATAAAACGTGCAGAATAACCAGTTACCTTAACTGATAAATCAGAATATTTTTCTGGATGAGCTTGTGCGTCTCTTAATGTTTCTGAACTTACAGGATTAATCTGAAGTTCTCTTCCCCCTAA
This sequence comes from Promethearchaeota archaeon, assembly GCA_048937405.1. GTDB lineage: Archaea > Asgardarchaeota > Lokiarchaeia > Sigyniarchaeales > SOKP01 > Loki-b32. The sequence continues at coordinate 921,587 of JBHLNF010000001.1, read as the reverse complement.
CTCTAAATAAGCTTCTACAATAGAAGTCAATTTATCTAAGCCCTCATCTGATTCTAATAAATTAGGATTGATTCTTATGTTCATGCTTGCTCCACCGGTTAGGAGAGCGTCTTTTGTTGCTAAAGCTACTGATCGGAGCGTCATAGTAAGACCATTTTTCTCAGTTCCGTTTGCAGGAGATATGCCATTAGAAACAGCTTCACCAGATAATCTTCCATCGGGAGTCGCTCCTAACATATTACCCTCAAGAATATTAAGACCTGAAGATACAAAATATGTACGATAAATACCCGCACCACCTCTAGCAGGATATTTTCTCACAATATCACATAAGGTATTCGCAACCCATATTGCAAGTTCGTCTGTACGATCATCACCATTACCGTATTTTGGAGCCTTATTTCTTAAAAGTTCTCTAATTTTATCTGCTCCCTTGAAATTATTGTTAAGATGAGTAACTAATTCTCCCATTGTCACTAATTTTTCTTCAAATACTGCCCAGCGAATTGCTGCTAATGAATTGGTTACGGTTGCTAATGCTTGGCAGCCAATAGGGTTATTATTATAGCGCGCTCCATTTCGAGTTACATCTTTTCCACTCTCTAAACATCCTTCGATTGTAGATGAAAGCAATGGGGAGGGAAAACCTTCTGCAAAGGCCTGATCTTTTAACTCTGCTTTTTTCACAACTAAATCTACTCCAAAGGAAAGCTGATCTACAAAAGCCTTTTTGACATCTTCGAACGTTTTAAAAGTACTTGGATCAGGTGTTTTTGCTCCAAATTGACGATTCCCTGCTATAAGAATTCGTCCTTCATTTAAAGCCATATGTAAAACGATTGACAATCGAACACCATTACCAGCAGTATATGAAAAATCAAAACCTGTACCATGAGGTTCTACACACCCTACGAGTGAGTAATCTCGGGCATGTTCTAGTGAATAGCCATCTTCTTGAAGCTGTGGTACTAAAATTTCATCATTATGAATTCCCATTCCGCCGGTATATTTAAAAGCTTCAATAGTTCTTTTCACAAAATCCCGAGGTGTTTTGGAAGAAATCCGTATTGATATTGTATTCAATAAACTTTTTACATTTGCAACAGCTTCAAGAAACATATATGATATATCATTTGTAGCATCATTTCCATCTTTATCTAACCCTCCAATAGTGATATTATTCTGTCCAGCTATAACAACAGACGCAAGTTTCACTAAATATTCTTCAATTGCTTCTAAAGCTTCCTCATAAGTAATCCGTCCCTCTGCTAAATCAGTGGCATAATAGGGGTAAAGATATTGATCAACTCTTCCTTGAGAAAAGATATTACTCTCACCATAACTCATTTCCATAACAACATTCGTCAGCCATATCGATTGAAGTGCTTCCATGAATGTTCTTGGTGGGAGGGCCGGTACTCGTTTTGTACGCCCAGCAATTTCTAAAAGTTCTACCTTTCTTGATTCTGATGCATTTTTAGCCATTTCCATTGCGAGATCTGCATACCGATTGGAATAATCACAAACAGCTTGAGAAGTAACCTGAACTGCTTCATAAAAAGTCTTACGTTGTTCGTAATCCTCATCAGTCTCTCTAAGTTTTTTAAGTTCTTCAGTAGCTCTCTTTTCTATTCCTTTAAATCCTATATTAAGAACTCGTTTATAACCTGGAATCGTATGACCTTGCATTTCCGCATAAAATGGGTTAATCCAACTCATAGCTCGTTCCATAGAACTATTTTTCTCCTTAAATAAGCCTGCTTCCTTCCAGAGCTCTTCTTTTCGATCAGCTAATGTCTTTCCTTTCCAAACGGGGATAATATCATTTTTCAATTCGTTAAGCTCTTGTTCTGTAAGAGGAACATAACGTCTAATGATAGGATTACGTCTACGGAAATGATCTTTAGCTGCTTCATCTATTGATTCATCTAAGAGAAAATCATAAGTTCGAACGTGCCTTCCAAGTTCAATTTCAAAAGGATCAGCCCTAATTTTGCTGGATTTTACTCCTACAAGAAGCTCATCACTATCAATCCTTATAGAAAGGCAGCGTAAAAATTCCTCCAGAGCTTTGGCTTTTTTCATGCTGGGATGAGCATCTTCCATCTGTTTCCAAATCCTCGAATAGCATCGGGCTCGTTCAAGATCATATTCGAAGGGTTGGGACAACATTTTATCTCTAATTTTTCTAACCCTCTCAGATGGAATCCCTTGAAGAGGAGACATTTTGATATCTTGAACTACCATAATTCAATTATATTTTTTTTTATATTTAAATTTACACTGTGGATTTATTTATAATGACCACTCCAACTAATACTAATTATAAACATATGTTTATTACATGGTATTTTTACATCAATATCTCTTAAATTGTTTTCTCTAGTACCCTTAATGACAATGAATTCATTCATATTCTACTATATCTTTTTAATTCAGAAAATCAAAAAAATTTTTCTGAGATATTATAAAACCTTATATTGATATTTACAATTTAAAAAATATATTCAGAAGTAGGGAATTTAATTTATGAATTATTATTAAAATTAGTTTTTTCATTTTCACTAATAAAAGTTTAAAAGAAAGCCAGATTTTTCTTGATGTCTTCCAAAAGATTCATCCTTTATTTCCCTTTTGAAAATGGTAGATTTTTCAAATTATTTTCTCTAAGTATATTAGTATATTTAATGAAATCAATAAATTCTGATTTTAAAAAATTGGATATAATTCATAAACTTCATATTTAGTCAAAACGATATATTCTAAATCAAAAGAAAAAGCATATTAAGCTTTAATACGTCAACTAGATTATAATTAAGAAGGAATTGTTATTTTGGAATAAGATGATTCAATCATAAAAGTTCCTCTTGGAAAAATCATAATTTTAAAAGTTCTTAAAACCGTGTTTGAACTTACAAGAAAAAAATTATTTAGTATCTTCATGAATAGGTACTTTTACTTTCCCAGATTGATTTTTTGTTGTTATCTTAACTACTCATTCACGGAAATTGTGATAAACAAGGTTCATAGAATCAATAATCTAGGTTTTGAGGTGAAATGAATATAAATGTATAACATAACCCTTTTTAGTTAATAAAATCTATAATAATTTGATTGAATAGTAGAGAGGAAGAGAAAATTTTTCATAAAAACATAGAAAGAATGAATTATTTAAATATTCGAGATAAATTTCCTCCTTTAGTGAAGAATAAAACAATAAAATAATGGAAATGAACTTTTTTGTGGAAGATTTATTTTTAAAATAGTTGACCAGCTGAACTTGTCATGATTATCTTCAAAAATTTGTTTGAACATTATGGTCAAAGATTAGAGTTAAACTTTCTTTCAAATTTTTTAAATTCAAACAAAACAACTTCCATTCATATTCTTAATGCTGATAGAGGTTTAAATCTTCCATTAAAAATGCTCTATTATTTATTAAATAAGATAAATAATTCATTTCCATATTACAAAGTTGATAAAAGTTTAGAGATTCGTAATTTCAATGATAAAAATTTAAAGAAAAATTGGTCTAAGTGTCCTATTACTTATTCTCCGAGTAGAAAACTATCTGAATTATTTTGGATTAATTTGCCATGGGGTTTAATAAAGAGAGAATTGAATGATATAAATATTTTAGATATAGGATGTGGTACAGGGAGTTATGGGGAGAAATTTGTTGATTTTAGCATGAATAATATCAATAGATATTTAGGTTTAGATATTAAAACGAATAATAACTGGATTAGTTTAAAGAAGAAGTATTCTTTCTTTCAATTCATTAAATTTGATGGTAAAGATTTCACTGATTTAATTCCTCATGAAACAAACTTTTTTGTTACGCAATCTGCTGTCGAACATTTCGAGGAAGATTTAACTTTTTTTAAACAAATAAGAGATTATATATCCTCTTCAAGAAAAGAAGTAATTCAAATTCACGGATTACCTTCAAAGGCTTCCTTACCGCTCTATCGTTTTCATGGTGTAAGACAGTATACGCCCAGAACAATTTCAAAGATTGTAAGATTATTTAAAGACTTTTCATACTCAATCCTACTAAATCTTGGAGGAAAACATTGTAGGTATTTACACTATAAATATATTACTGAGTCATATAGAAAAAAAATAGGAAATATGCGTAGAATAAAAATTCAAAGATATAACAAATTATCATTTAATGCAATAAAAAAAGATATGGTCTATCCACAAAAAATACCATCACATTATATTCTCATAATACATTCTAATTCAAAAAAAAAAATTCTTTAACATAGTATAATATTTTAAAAAAATAGTAGAAGAAATATTTACTAAATAAAAACTTCATTGCTTTATTTTATGATCCAATAATGTTTTTAATGTGATCCTAAAGTATTTTGATTTTCTAATCATGAACTCAAAGAAATTAGATAATTTAGGAATTAAATAAAAAGTAATCTTATTGATACGACCAATTATCAATAGATTAATTTAAGAGAAAAAATATAAAAAAAAAGAATTAAAAAGTTAGAATTACTCAATTATGTTCTAAAAATTACAATTTTTTTATAGAGCTCTTAATCCAGCATCTAATTCATCAAGTTTTTCTGCTGGAAATTGACCAGGAGCCATTGATTCTGCATATTGTTGAATTTGGCGCAATGAAAATCCCATCGCCATCTGTGCTTGAGGACTATTAATGAGTTCTCCTAATTTTTCTCTAAGATAATTCCCAGAAACTTCATCTTCTAGAAGTTCCCCCAATGTCATGTCAACATTATATTTATCTGGCATTACTTTGTTACCTCCTTACTTTTTTATTTAGAAAGAAATCATTATTGAACTAAACAATAATGAAAGTTTATTTCCTAAATGTATATTTAGTTATTATTAAAGTTTTTTTTATGTTTAATTAAAATAACTATTAGGAAGAAATAAGTTCTAATTCAAATATAAATTTTTTGAGTTAAATAGCACTCGACCATCTTATTTATTTAATAACCAATCGTATTCTTTTTTTTGTATTGAGTATCTTAATTTTTATTTTTTTCATAATGACTATAACCTTTTATAGAGATATATCATCTGAATTAAAGTTTAAATATTTTCTAAGTATAAAGTTTAAGAATTTTTTTACGTTGTTAATTTATATGTTTGCTTAAATTCTTTTATTTTATCTCTTAGATAAGCAGCATCCTCAAATCTTAGTTCCCTGGCTGCCATGAACATTTTATCTTCAAGATATTGAATAACAACTTCAATATCTCCTTCTTTTTCTAACTCAGTTATTTTATTTTTTACTTTTTGTTTTAACCTTTTAACTTCTCTTTCTTTAAATTCCTGCTCTTCGGAGAGAGATTTTAAAATATTTTTTTTAATTGTTTGAGGTGTAATATTATGTTCTTCATTATATTTTATTTGTTTATTCCTTCTTCTATTTGTCTCATCAATAGCAGCTTTCATGGCTGGTGAAATTCTATCTCCATATAATATAGCTTTTCCATCAACATTTCTCGACGCTCTACCAATAGTCTGTATCAAAGAACGCGTATCTCGTAAAAAACCTAATTTATCAGCATCTAAAATGGCTACTAATTGAACTTCTGGGAGATCTAAACCTTCTCTTAACAGATTAATACCTACTAACACATCAAAAGTACCATCCCTCAATTGACGTAAAATTTCAAATCGTTCGACTGTATCTATTTCTGAGTGTAAATAGGTTATTTTTAAACCTAGTTCATTGTAATAATCGGCAATATCTTCTGCCATTCGTTTCGTGAGAGTTGTTATAAGAGTCCTACCTTTTTTTGCAATTACCTTCCGTATTTCTTCCAATAAATCATCAATTTGATTTTCAGCAGGTCTTACTTCTATCATTGGATCAACAAGACCAGTTGGTCTAATTATTTGTTCAGCATAAATTTCTTCGCTTTTTTCCAATTCGTATTCTCCTGGTGTAGCGCTCATAAAAATAATATACTTAATCTTGCTCTCCCATTCTTCAAATGTAAGAGGTCTATTATCATAGGCACTTGGTAAACGCCATCCATAATCTACAAGATTCTTTTTACGAGAGCGATCACCACCAATCATACCATGGATTTGTGGGATAGTTATATGGGACTCATCAACTACTATCAAAAAATCATCTGGAAAATAATCAACTAAAGTCATAGGAGGTGTTCCTGGTGGTCTTCCATCCAAAGGCCTAGAATAATTCTCTATACCTTTGCACCAACCCAGTTCTTTCATCATCTCTAAATCAAACTTTACTTTTCTCTCAATTCGTTGTGCTTCAGCATATTTTTTCTGACTTTTAAAAAATTCAATTCTTTCCTCTAATTCCTGCTTTATTAACTCTAGAGCTCTTATTTTATTTTCATCTGGAATGATAAAATGGGTTGCTGGGAATATTCTATAATTTGGTACTTTACTTATTGGATTATTAGATATTGGATGTATTTCTGTTATGGATTCAATTTCATCTCCAAATAATGAAATTCTTAAACCATTATTTAGATATGCAGGATAAATGTCAATTATATCTCCTTTTACTCGTACATTTCCAGGTTTAAATTCAATCTCATTTCTTTCATAATTCATTTTTATTAGTTGTTTCAACATTTCAGATCTTTTTATCACCATACCTGTTTCTATATAAAGTGATATTTTTTCCCAGAGATCTGGATTTCCTAATCCATAAATACATGAAACGGTTGCTACAATAATTACATCCTTTCGAGTTCTTATTGCATGTGCTGCTGCTAATCTCAAACGTTCAATTTCTTCATTAACACTAAAATCTTTTTCAATATACAGCCCAGTTATGGGCATATAGGCCTCAGGTTGATAATAATCGTAATAACTTACAAAATAATGGACAGCATTTTCAGGGAATAGATCTTTTAATTCGTTATACAACTGTGCAGCTAATGTCTTGTTTGGTGCCATAACTAAGGTAGGTTTCTGTATTTCCTGAATTATATTAGCAATACTGAATGTTTTGCCTGTACCCGTCGCACCTAATAAAGTTTGGAATCTTTTATTATTTTCAATTCCTTCTTTAAGAGTTTGAATAGCGGAGGGTTGATCACCCATCGGTTTAAAATCAGAGTGAATTATAAAATCTTCTTTCATTTTAATAATTAAAGAACTAATGAGATATTTTAAAGTAAAATAAATTTGTATATATTGACAATAAGACTATAGAAATTCTAATGAATAATAACTTTTGATTTTTACTTTAATTAATAAAAAGTTAAGAATAGAGGAAAGAATATAAGTTAATTAGATTACAATTTCTTCGTGAGTATATTCCGCACCTTCGAGAGTACGGACCAATATTTCTAATTTATCATCAACAATATATGGAAGAAGGCCCATATCAATTGTAAGTTCTGATGATTCTCCAGCCCCAATTATCATGGATTCTATATTGAAAAGATCCAGAGAGTAGTATGTATTATTAATGTAAATCGAATCGAGAGTAACATTTAATAGACCTTCATTTTTTACTAAGATCGTCAAATCTCCGGAATAATCTGCTGAGGTTCCTGCGTCATCAATAATTATATTATAATAAGTTGGATCTGTATACGCATATAATGTTTTGTTTAATTGTAAGGAAGAATTCGTTAATATCTTTACAATACATTCATCTGAATCATTTATCTTTAGGTCTGGAATATCAAACGAAATTACAGCACATTCCTGAATATCTAATGAAGAATCTCCATATGTATAAACAAGATTGCTAACAGAAGTACTATTAATAGATATGTTGGTGAGCCTTATTGGAGCATTCCCAGTATTTTTAATAACTAATTTTCCTGTTTCATTGGAATATATATAAGATACATTATTATTTTCAACAGTATCGATTATTTGAATGTCCGGTTCATTGTTTATAGTATGTACATATCCAATATCTGATGTAACAATAGAACCATTAATTCCAAAATTTCCTGTGATACATACTAAAATCTCTTCATTAATCTCTCCTAAAATACCAGGGATGGTGGTTGCATCTATTGTGATTATTGTTTCTTCACCACTATCTAAATTCTCACCACCCAAAGGAATATTTATTTTTTCATCAGGTACTTTCTCTAAAGATTCTGTTAAATAAACTGAATCAAGCCCAAATATGATGTCTCCAGTATTTTTTACCTTAATATTTAAAGTAGTAGTTCCAATATCAGTTGTATAAGCATATGATTCACTTAAATCGATTGGGATATGTTTTCTGAAATTACCATTAAGAGTTGCCTTAAGTTCGGGGGATATCGTTCGATCCTGTTTCAAAATTGACAGAGAAAAGTTTTCATTACTTGATGTAAATAAAATTTCATCAGAAATGTTATTTGGAGTTGAAACTCCTATTTTATTGAATGTTGAGATTGGGTAAAAGTCAGTTGTAATATTTTGTATCAAAATGTTTGCTTTTTCTGTTGGTCCAAGGATAGCAGAACCACTTAAATATTCGATGTTCGTTTCGTTAAAGGTATTATCTAATGTATTACTATTAACATAAAATCTGTCTAACAAGGCTATTGATTCTCCTATGTTTTCTACTTCTAAATGAATATCAACACTAGAAGGATCCCTCTGAATAACTATACTATTTTCTTTATTAATTCTAATTCCCTGTTCTTTTGCCTCTTTAACAAAAAAGTTACTTGTTGCATTAGTAAAGATATAATCTCTGTTGTATAGTGCTGTTGATTGAGTTGTAACACTTATTTTGACGATATCATCCTTCTGAAAATTTGAATCTTGAGTATCAATCCACACAAGTTCTTCAGTTCCATTAATAACTATATTATTTCCACTACTTATCCTAAAAGGATATTTTTCTCCATTTATTTCTACATTATTGATTTGTAAATCTTTTGTGCCAGTATTTTTAAATTTAAATGTACCATATCCATTTTCAAAAACTTCTGGATCATTAATAACAAATCTCGATTCTAATACAGTGTAATCAATCTTGTATAACTTTACTAAATGATTCGCTGAAAAGTAAGTTGGATAAAATACTATAGATTGATAATTTCCGTCAGTAGGAACATGAGAAATCCATGGATCTCCATCATCGTCTTTGGCTTGACTGATGTATGAAATATAATTATTCTGAAATTGTTGAAGGATACTTTGTGGTGAATCATGAGGTGTGGTAGGTTCAAGAAAAAACATTAATTTAACAAGTTGACTATCAAACCATGAATCTTCACGAGCTCCTTGGTTTGACGCATTATAATATTTACTTTCATCGAAAACCGCATTTGCAGCCCAATTATCTTCTTCCATTCCCATCTGTTTATATTTAGCATAATGATCATTACAAATCTGAAGCATCCATGTCCATTTTCCTTCATCACCGCCTAATCCAGGATTTAAAAAGCCCCAATAAACTAAAGCATAATCCGCATGAAGTCTCTTAAATACTTTAGCACTATAAATTTCATTGGTTTGCATCAAAGCCATTCCTGTTAAGCCTATCCTAGTTGAATTCTTAGTAGCATTGTCATTTACTGTTGTAACATTCCCGATTGGAGTAAGCCAATACCCATAATCCCACCATGACACCACGACATCAGTCCCATCTAAATTATTTTTCATCCAAGTTAAAGATTCCTCCCAGTCATGCAATGCATCACCAGGTATCATCTGAGCATGAGACATTTGAGTAATAGCAATATTACTGGCATGAGTAATTTGTACGGTACATAAAATACCTACAATAAGATATACAACAAGAACTTCTGATCTTCCTAATGTTTCCTTTATCTGTCTTCTTCGTTTTCTGCTAATCCCAACTTTCCTTTCTCCTATAAAACTCCCAAATATTTTTAAAATACTACTCAAACCATATGCTCCCGCTAGTGCTGCTGCTGGAGCAAAAATTAGGATTATGCGAATCATGCTTCCAGTGAAATAATACATCAAAATAACAAAGGCAATAATAAAAATGTCTGCTGCATTTAACCTTTTAAAACAAAAATAAATACCCAAAGGTATAAGTACTAAAGGAATTAGTGTATTGTAATAAAACACACTCCATGCACTTGGCATTTGTTCCGCAACTGAAGCAACTAAGGCAATCTCGTTTCGAAATGAAGGATTAAGGATGGTCATGAATCGTGAACCAAAACTAAAAGGCAAAATTTGAGGAGAAATCCATATTACCATAGCAAGTATTAATGCTACTGGAATAAATCCCCATTTTACTATATTTATTAAATTGTTATATAGCTTTGGATGTTCAGTCTTTTTTGTGTAAATTATATGGAATATAATTAAAATAATGGTAACAAAGAAGATTCCCCCAATATCTAGGTCGGAAAATAGAGTATCATAATTAAATCTACTATATAGTGAAAATATAAATAAGCCTGTTCCTTGAACTCCAGCATAAGCTATTAATACATTTTCATTGTATTTATTTATTAAAATCAAAATGGCACATAAAATAGGTATTATTAAGAATACAAATTGATATCCACCCCAACTTAATGATAAATAGCCCAAAAAAACACCCCCTATTACAGAATGAGAAAATTTTCCTCCTTTTACCGCTTTTAGAAAAAATAAAAAAGTCATTAATGTAGCAAATACTCCAATTGTTTCATTATCGAAAAATCCTGCAGTAGTCCGCTGTAAGTATCCTGGATTAAAAGCTAAAAAGAATGCTGCTAATAATCCTGTAGCACGATTAAGTACTTCTTTTCCTAAGAAATATGTCACAAGTATTGTTATCCCGCCCATAAATGCTGGAAAATAGAAACATATATCATATAAGGATACTGGTAATCCCAAAAAATTAAATATCTTATAAATCCCTACTACTGTGAAAGTTAATCCTGGTCGTAAACCACCTCTATAATAACCTTGAGGATACCAACTTTTATAATCTACCCAATTAAAATATTCATAAAGAGTATGCTCATTTAAGTACTCGGCATTGTACCATTGAATCCAAGGATCAAATGCTTTAATTACTGTTATTCCTCTGATAAGTGGACTTAATCTAATAAGAATAGCTAAAGTTACTAATAAAAATAATGCTAGAAAAAATAAAATATTGCTAGCTTTCACTGATATTGATGTTCTAACGCGATCACGAAAGTTCCTTAGGGAAGTAGATATCTTTACCATAATATTACTTAAACAATTTTATAACTAACTTATAAAATAACCATATTAAAATTTGAATATTAAAAAAATCCTTTAGATTAAAATGTTTTTCTTTAACCAAACAAGAAAATAAAATCTAAAAAATGTGAAAGTAGTATGTGATATTTAGTATAAATATCTAAAAAAATTAAAGATAAGATCAATATGGCAAAATCTAAATATCTCTTTAAAATATACTATATTGGAAAAAAAAAATATTATGGTTCTCAAAGGCAACCTAATTTTTTAACAATTGAGCAATCAATCCTATCTGCCTTAATGAATAGAGGATACATTCAAAAAGGTAGCAATTCAGAATTTGAATTTGCTAGTAGAACTGACAGACTTGTATCTGCTCGAGGGGCATGTTTCACATGTATTATTGAAAAAAAACCAATATTAATGGAAATTAACAGTGTATTGCCAAGGGAAATAGGTTTTTGGGCTTATACAAAAGTACCATTAGCATTCTCATCTAGAAATAGCGCTATCTTAAGACATTACATATATATTGTGCCTGTACCAGTTTCTATACTTCAAAAGACTTCAGATATAAATATCAATATTATGGAAAAAGCATGTTTACAATTGAAAGGGAGACACAATTTCTCTAATTTCTCAAAATCAACAACGGAAATCATAAATACTGTGAGAGATATGGATTCTGTAATACTTTCAATTCAAAATGATCATTTAATATTTCAATTTATAAGTAAATCGTTTCTTAGACAACAAATCAGAAGAATAATTAAAAAAGTTTTAGAGTTAGGAATGGGTACAATTCTTTATGAAGATTTTCTCAAACTATTCGATCCATCAAAAATTTATTCATACCAACCAGCAGATCCCAGAGGATTAATTCTTTGGGATATTAAATATAATGATAAGATTAAATTTATTGAAGATTTAAAATCTAAGAGTAGAATGAATGCTTTTTTCTCACAAAAAGAGATCAAATTTGGCCTTAAATATAATCTATTCAAGGTTTTGCAGCAAGACAATTTTAGCTATTAAAGCTTGAAGTTGAATCTCTTCAGTACCACCCTGGCTTAACCGATATTCAAATTCAGCTAATAATTTTGACAATTCTATTTTTAAAGTTTCTTTTATGTTTAAATCATAAATTTCTCTATGCAAATTTTTTATGATGTTTTGTCCTGAAAGTCCATATTCTTTAATCAATTCATTTAAAAGTTTAATCGATAAGGATAGTTGTCCTTGTATAGCAGTATTTAAAATTTCTTTAATCTTTTCAGGAGGAACCTCTCCAGCAACACGAAAAACAATTTCTTCATCTATTTTTTTAGAAATTGTACCACAAGATTGTAAATAATTAATTGCTCTTCTACAATCACCCTGAGAAACATTTACTATTGCATTTAATCCTCCAGGAATTAACGTAATTTTTTCTTGTTGTGCTACATATTTTATCCTATTTTTAATATCATCAGCATTTAAAGAAGCAAATCTAAACACTACACATCTAGATTGAATTGGAGGGATTATTTTATTTGAATAATTACAAATTAAAACCATCCGACAGTTCTTAGTATATTTTTCCATAGTTCTCCTTAAGGCTTGTTGGGCGGGAGCCGTCATGTTATCCGCTTCATCTAATATTAATACTTTAAAAGCAATATCCACAGGAGGTCGTGCTTTTGCAAAATCTTTTATAAAAGTCCTGATCACATCAATTCCACGAGCATCACTAGCATTTAATTCTAAATATGTCCTATTAACTGCCATCTTCCTCCCATATAATTCTCTTACCATAGCTAACGCAGAAGTTGTCTTTCCCGTCCCTGCGGGACCTGCAAAAATAAGATGAGGCATAGATTTGTCTTTAACAAATTGTTTTAATCTTTTTATAATTCCCACTTGATTTACTACATCATCTAGTATTCTAGGTCGATACTTCTCAACCCATGGAAGATTGTCTACTTTATCCATCATTATATTTAATTAATAATATAGTATTAAATCCTAAACATTTAATTTTATAAATATTAATATAATTAAAGATATCATTCCAAATTATTTTTATATATTTTTAGCGTTTTAAATTAAATTTCAATAAAATTTTTATTTAAATTCTCCCAATGAAATTTTAAAAACCAAATCTTGAAGATATTGTTTGGGAGATAAATTATCGTTATTATCAAATTCAGGGAAGATTTCTCTAAACACTCTACTCATAATTGCCCAATAATAACTAGATTTATAATAATTTTGTTTTGTTCTATAACCAAAGATATCTACAAAAATTCTTTCTAAAGTGTTGATTGAAATAGTTTGTCCCTTTTTTAATTCTTTAATAACTCTTTTACGTCTATATTTTACAACTGCTTCTCTCATACTTGAGACTCCAAAAATTTCTTGAACACGATTAAGTTTCCAGAAGTGATTACTAAAGCTCCGTCCATCAGAGTAACCAGCTTTTTCACCGATATCATCCATTCCGATTCTTTTATCAATAAACCAACTAATCCATTGCGATTTAGGAATTCCTTTTATTAGCTTATTTTCATAATAATCATTAATTTCTTTTTGAATATTATCCCAATTGAATTCTTCATTATGTATTTTTTTGCTTCTCAAAACTTTCTTTAATTCTTTTAATGAAACGGATTCTCCATACCATTGTTTAAATTCATCACTAAAAAAAAAGTCTTGTCCACGATTAATTGCTTTTGTAATTAATTTCCGATTAAGAGTTAGCTTTTTCTCCAAAACTTCTTCAAAAACACATTTTAATAATTCTTTATAATGAGAATTATTAAAAGATTCATTCAATCTAGTTCTAATTAGCACCTCATTAAAATCTTCTCCATACACTTCGTTGAGTATTCCTACAATAATTGGTGGTTTATATCCTATAGAAATTAAGAAAGATGTATCATACAAAGGTATCATTCTATAATCTGATTTGCCTTCTATATTGTTATGCATATTTAATCCTTCTGGATAGACAGTCCCTTTTTTTTTATAATTCTGTGGAAGTTTATACCAATTTTCATTTTCATATACGAATTTAGTAGAAAAGTGAACTTCTAGTATATTCATTGCAATCAATTTATTTTCTAGTAATTCATTTACTATTTCTTCACATTCGGCTTGAATAGTTGAATCATTTTTAGCTGAAATAATACCTCTTGAAAATGTGTAAAGTTCCTTAATACTATTAAAACCCTTAAGTCTCTTTAAACCTTCTAAGAATGTTTTTAAAATGAATCTTGGAGGATAATAATCAACTGATTTTAATGGAGAATCTTTTTTGACATCTAACCAATCAATTATTGAATTTTGTGTTTTTAATTCATAAATTTCAACAAATAGCTTTAAAGATTCACGTAAATGGGCGATCATTCTTTCCTTCTTATTAAATGCAGTATGTCCTATGTATGTATCTGTAGTTGTCCCCATTCCAAATAATGCTATAATTTCATAGATGATTTGAACATATTTCTTATTTGTTTGATTAGTATAAAATTCAAATTCAGGGTGATCTTTATTAATATAATCTCCGAGAATTTCTTTATAAGGACTTACTATTTCATCTATCTTACTATATATCGGTAATCTTCCTTCGTCAATGAGATTTTTCAGTATGGATATTGCTTTATTTAAAGCAATTCTTTCACCTCCTGAAGGAGGCTCTTCTGAAATTATTCTTTTGAATACTTTTAATTTTATATTTTTATTTTCAGCTTCTTCAAGTATGTAATGAATTATATTCATTTCTTCGCAAGTAAAATTCGGATTTATAGTGTAGTTTAAAATTTTATTATTGAGAATATTATATTCTTGAAATTGAGCATTTTCATTAAAATTATTAATTGTATTATTTTGATCATGGCATTTTTTGAAATTATTAGTGCAATAATATTCAGAATTTTTCTTTAGAACTCTGTTATGCATATCTCTTGAATCTAATCCCTTTTTTTCATTTTGATTCATCCATCTACCCTTATTTTATTAACTAAAATATATTTTATATTATGAATTATTATTTGGATCTAAAACATAATACATCTCAATAAATATTTATGCAATTGTTTTTAAAAATCTATATTTTTTTTCAAAATCTCTAAATACCTTATAGTAGTATAAGCAATCCGAGAAATAGAAAAATTTTATTATAATAGGAAAGACTCTTTAAATCTAATAAAGAAAAAAGATGCTTATTCAATATATAATTATTATTTGAAATTTAGGTTTTCTTATTTTTCCAAATAATTCCTCATTATTTTAATTTTTAACTTTAATTAATTTTTTTCATTTTATAACTAATATTTATTTTTTATTACATAATACTAAAGGTAAATTCAGAGTCTGATTTCAATGAAAATTCCTTTGAAAAAAAGGATAATTAAAAAATTAATATTTTTATAAACTCTTCATATAATTCGATCTCTTTATCACAAAGATTTTACAATATAATTTTTAATTTTTTAGAAGTAGGTTAATTTCCTCTTTCTTTTATCAATAATGGTATGAATTGAAGTACAAATGACAATTAATATTCCTTGCATATTTAGTTTTATCTAATAAATCAATATATTTTTAATCCACATTCTCAATGATTGCTACAAAGTTTCTTTCTTAAATTATTGTATTGAACTATATTCCAAATATGTAAACCTTAGTTGTAGAGATTTAATAGTATTAATAACCTTATTTATATTGGATAAATTAACAACTTAAAAGTTGTTACCAAGTCTAATTCTATGATTGTAAAAAAGATGATCTTCGAAATTATAAGAATAAAGAGATTGAATGTTTAATCCTTTCTTGAAAGATAATCATCAAATTTATTTTTTAATTTGATTAATTCTATTGAATTGGATAAAATGCCTAAACATTCAGCTGCTTCAGGAAAAAATAAAACATTGTGAGTTAATTTATTTCTAGCTAACTTTATGAATTGGAGTAAATTATTAATATAATTTTTATTATCTTTTGCGATTAATCCTTTATTAATGCAATCTTTTATGATTAAGTTAATAAAATTCTCTTTTTTTTTTTTAGCATCATTCTCCTCTATTAATTTCTTATCAATAGTAAATTGATCAATTGTATATGAAATAACTCTACTTGAAAATAAAGCTGAACATATTATTTCTCCTCTTTCAAAAAGATCAATAGATTTTTCGAGATTCTTTTTTATAGCATAGTCGATTATATTTTCTTTTTCAATATCATCTTTCAATGATTTTAATTGATTTATGAATTTTTGAGTTATCCCTTTATCTGTTTTTTCTTCCTCTAATATATGGACTATTTTTTCACACTCTGTCACCAACCTATATAATTGTCCAAACATATCCCATGTATCATTTGAAGGTTGGATTTTAAATAAAAAATTACATTCTGTAGCTTCTTCTACAAATTTTAAATTTATATTATATTCATCTAATAATCTAATCATTATTTCCCTAGGCGCTGCTTGTTGGGCGTATTTTATTTTAGATGAGGAAGCTAGACATTGATTAATTACATTCTCTGCTTCTCTCTGAATTCTTTGATATAAACTTCTTAATGCCTTTTTTTTTTTCTTCTTTATTTTTTCAGAATTACTCATTATAGCAAAAATCTTATTATTACTTTTTTAAATTTTTTGTCTTACAAATAATAGACAAACCAGAAATATATCTTTTTCCTAATTTTCCATGATAATTCACTTCAATCCACTTTATGTATCCCCTCATGAAAAAAGTAGTAGTAGAATGGATTTTAAATATATTTAAAACAATACAAAATTTAAATTATTTTGATCCAAATACTATATATAGGTTTTACGTAAGGAGGATTTTATGAAATCAAAGAAGAATCGCCTTTGGGAATATATTTATGATAAATTTAATAATAGAGTTAGTGAATTAAATTCTCTTTATAATCATCAGGGTATAAAAGGAAGAGAAAATGAGGATGTTCTCATCAACTTCCTAAAATCGTTTTTACCTGGAAAATTTGATTTGGCTAGAAGTAAGGTATTACTTGATCGAGATGGAAATGAATCAACTGAGCAAGATATAGTTATTTGGAATTCAACCAAATACCCTCGTATATATTCAGAAACGGAATATTTTCTTATTGAGAGTGTTGCAATGTGTATTGAAGTAAAAACAACCTTAAGTAATAAAAATTTAAAAGAAATCCTTCTAAAAATAAGAGATTTAAGAAGAATGAATTTTTTTAAAAGATTAGATGGTGATCCAAGGTGGCAGGTTCATCCCCCACTTTGTTTTATTTTCGCGTATGATACAATCTGGAAGAAATTTGGTTCAATATTAAAAAATATAACAAAAGTAGTAACTGAGAATGACATCAAACCAAGTGAACGATTTGATTATCTCTATATAATGCGGAAGGGATTATTATTGAATTGGGATCTTCCATATAAAGTAAGTGGTATAGTAGATTTCTCAAAAAAATATGGGGGAAAAATACCATATAATCCTCGCTGGCCCCAATTTTTTCCTTCTAAACTTATTAAAGATTACCCTATAATCTTGCATGAAAACCAAATGTGGCAAGAAGAGGGATTTAGAGAAGGATTCTTTAATGATTTGACAATAGAAAATCAAATTAAAGGTATTATTAGTTTTCTACAAAAACTTTGTCAAGCTCTTGAAGATCAACGGCTTTTCCACTCACATAGTCTAGTCATCTTTAGTTTATCTGATATGAAGAGATCAGGGGGAGGAAGGTATTCCCCAAATCCTTTTTAAACTCAGATTTTGATAAAATTAGACTTATAAAACACATTTTTCCAATTTAACTCCAATTACTAGACTAATTGAAGGAATAATCTTTCTTTTTTTTCCCTTCCCCCTGTTGTCCCCTCCTAGAATAGTTCCATTAAGAATGAAATATTCAATAAGATAAGCAACAAATTAGGAAATGCTAAATATTTAAAAATCGGATATATAACTAGACTTTTCTATTTAATAATTTCGGAATTAACAGATGGAACAAAGTTTAACTCTTTAAATAAGCGTTTTTAATCTCATTTAGAAAATTAGTTTTTCATTTTACCTTCAAACTTTAAATTTCGGCTTGAATGATGAATATATAAATAAAATTATAAAGAAAACAAAATTTAATTTCAAGATATGGCTTTTGAATCCTATTTCTTTGGGATTCATTTGGTACAAAAGATTGGACAATCTTTTAAATTATCAGAAATAATCTAATATAAGGTTATTAATCCAAATTTAAGGATAAAAGTATTTTCAGGGTAATTTTTATGTTAATCACACCTAATGATTTCGAAAACACTAATCAAGAATATCTTGAAAGTTTGATTAAAAATCAAATCCAAGAAAGTCATCATCTAGATTATAAAAGAGAAGTCAGTGGGAACAATAACGAAATCGCAAAAGATATTTCAGCCTTTGCGAATTCAGATGGTGGAAATATTATATATGGTATTGATGAAAAAGAACATCTACCTAAGAAGATTACTCCGATATTACAAACTGATGTAAGAGAAAGAATCGATTTAATTACTAAGGATGGAATAGATCCACCATTAAATATAAGAATATTTCCTATCCCAGTTAAAACTGATGAAATAGAAGGTCATGTCTATGTATTATTTATACCAAAAAAATACCCTCGAATCCATCAAGCCAAAGGTTATAAAAAATATTATAAACGGACAGAATTTACTTCAAGTCCTATGGTGAACAGTGAAATTGAGCAAGCTTTTGATTCTTTTTTTACACTTGAGAAAGAAAAAGACGATTTAGTAGGTTCCATTGAGAGAGAATTTTTAGATTATCTGCGTCGAAATAATTATTTAAGTGGTTATACCTTCACTGATGGCAAGGATACTCATGGAAATTTAATCTTAAGCACTTTTTTAATAATTAGACCTATAGATATTAGAAAAACGATATTTAATGATGATATTCTTAGTTTTCTTACGAAAAAATTATTTCTAAATTCGAATAAAACTGATGAATTGTTTGAAGGAACTCCTATTGTTAGACAGAAAGATTATATTTACGATTCTGAATCAAAACGACTTAAAAATATTTTAATTCATAAAGATGGAATAATAATTTATAATTTGAGATATGAAGTTCCATTTGATTCTCAGGAGGAATTGACTCAAAAACAAAAATTAAATTTGGTATATCTATCTAATTATTATTTGGGATTTTTTGACTTTTTACATGAATTGTACAAAAATTTTCTCTATTTTGGAGAAATAACTATTCAATTGAAAATTATGGGAATTTCAAGCTGGTCACTTCTACAACCTCCCTCTAATCCTAGGCAGTTAAACCTTGATACTATAAAAGTTATTGTAAATATAGGGGAACTTTCAACGGGTAAATTAGAGGTAATTAAAAGGTTATATGAACCAGTATTAAACGCTTATGGCAAGACTAATAAAGATGCCGAAAGATTATATAGTCAGATTAGTAGAATATTATGATCACTTAATTAAGAATAAAATCACTAGAGCCTTAGTAAAATGACAAATTTAGTAGAATTACCAAAAATAAAAGAAGAAACATGGAAATTAGTACAGCATTATCTCGCAAATTTCGAAAGGGGTTATGAAAGTAAAATCTTTAATGAAAAAATTGGGCAAAAATACGTTGAGAATTTAACTCAGACTTCTGAAATTGGAAAATTTCAATGGAGAGCAGTTGCAGGTGAAGAATTTAACATTCTTCCTGTTTATTTGATGCATTTTTTAGGAAATATGTATATATATTGTCAGAATCAATCAATAAAAATAACAAAAATGCAGAAAGCAGAATTAAAAGCTAATCAGGGACTTAAGGACCATTTCCATTCACAGTATGTTTTATTAGAGTCCGAGGTTCTCATTCCCGATTATTTTTCTTACCAAATTCTCATCCCCGCATTTAATATTATACTAAAGGATGTAAAAAGCCTTTCGCTCGATATTAATCATATTTTTATCAATATTGCGGATAATGAAGTGCCCTATGATATTAAAGATTTCAGAAATCCTCCATTTTTTTGGTCAAAACGCAAGGAAGAGCAGAAATGGGCTAAAGATGCAACAACAAGCATCGAAGTCTCTTATAACAAAACAAAAAGATTTTACGATGAGGAACCTTATACAGCGATGCCATATTATCCCTTAGATCCTAATGGAAAAGAAGAATTTGACGAGATAGTGCTTAGCATTCCAGATTTCTTTATGTTATATTCAGATCGCCATGAATTTTTTCCATTTTCAATAAGTCATTATTATTGGGTGAAACTTCCAGCTTTTTCAGATTATTTTCCATTTGTAAAGGGATACATTCATTATTCATTTCCCCGTCCAAACGCTTATTTACGAATGTATGACACTGATACATGGATCTTTTGGAAATCTAATTGGCAATCGCATTATGAGTGGTACTATCATGCTTTTTATGGGGATGATCGAGAATCAGAATCAAAGCGAATTTTTCGATATGCAGTAAACACTATCCGTACGCTGAATAACATTCAATATGCTGATTTAAAGGTATTCATTTTAGTATCCACGTTTGAAGGATTGTTATATAAAAAGTCCATTGGTGTAGATTTGGTTGGAAATACAAGAAATAAGCGTGAACCTGTTATCAAAGTTTTTAAAAAAATGAGTGAGATAGAAAGTAAGAAGTGGATTCACTTTGATATTAACAATAAATATGAAGAAAATTTAGAGAAATTCCTTAACGATGCTTTTACAGTACGAAATAACATTGCTCATCCAGAAGAAATAAAAGAACCCGATTTCCAACCTGAATTTCTATATGATGGGATTCCTCAGATTTATTATCATGGAAGATTAATGGAAGAAATTCAAATTAATTTTAAAGAGTTTCTATGGTATCTATTAAAAATATGGGTTAATAAAAAGTTCCAGTCGAATGAAGATTGGTATTCCTATTTAGAAGATGTAAAAATCCAAATCTTAGAAGGGTAATTAGAACTTCATCAAGCTTTATACTAAGCTAAGAATGTCACCTAAGAGGAGATAAGTATAAACCACGATGCGATTTGCTTCCTCTCTGTCTGTAATGTTTGTATGAGTACCCTTATGAGAACCCTCTAAAATACTTTTCAAACGATCCCCTATAAATCTAAGATGCGATCCTACTATTTTAATATAGGTTTCTGATTTACTTTTTTGAGTAATAAATTCAATAATTCTATTGATATATTGTTCCTCACCAAGTTCATGAGATTTCCCATCTATCCCTTTCTTGATATTCATAGTTGGAGGATAAATAGCATCTGCTAAGTCCTTCAGAATTCTTCGACAACTATGTACTGCGTTTGACCAATTTTCAGGATTTTTAGAAGTGAGATTTTCATATATAGCAACAAATTTCTCAATAGATTTAGGAACTATTTCTCCTATTTTTTGATCAACATTTTGTTTTATCACACTAAAGATATCTTCAGTTATGGTAGAATAGTTTAGTTCTAAGTAGGTTTTTGTAATATATTCATGAATAAATTTTCGCCGATGTGCTAATATTTCTGAGACATCCTGAAATCTTTTTTGTAACTTATTACGCTCATCTAAATCGCTTGCTGTGTCAATTCTCTTACTTATAATTTTTTTCTCATTCTCTAATTTTTCTATTGCATCTGGAATAAAGTTTAAAAATCCATTTATTTCTAAATTTATCCTTCCTGCAAATCTTGCCAATCTTTCTAATTCACGGAATTCAATATTTTCTTCGTAAACATCAATTTTTGGATATCCAGAGATTTCCAATTCCATAATCCTCACCATCTCAAAATCATTTAATAAACGTGTGAGTCGAATAGTTTTTAATGCAATTAAGGCTAGAGAAATTTCACTCAACTCAATGTTTTTCAAGATCTCACTAGAAAGATCCAAAGCCTCATTATATGCCTTTTTTGAATGAGGAACTTCAAATTTATCATTTGAAGGAAGATCTTCAAAATAATCATTTCTAATTTTCTTCATCTATATAACTTACAAAAAAATTAAATGCTTAATAATATTGATATGAATGATCTCCAATTGTGAAATTAGAATTCAAGATATGATTTAATGAGTGAACGAGAAAGTTATGCCAAAAGGTATAAAAACCTTTGGATATCAATATCTGATTGGCTTAAAACTAAATCTGGTTGGAAAGTGGGAGGTGTAGCAAAGGAAGGATCTCGCAGGGAAGGAACTTTTAGGGATAAAAGCGATTTAGACATGGATTTCTGGATAGCTGAAACATATCAAAAGCAAAAAGTTTATGATGACATTATCCCGAAATTAAGGAATCATTACAAGGGTAGCCAAGTACAAAAGGGACGTAGCAACAATGTTATTAAATTCTCTCTAAAGGGTCTTAAGGTAGATATCGTGTTGCTTCCTAAGAAAAAATTCATGGAAAAGAGGAAGAAATACAAAGAAAACTCATCTTAATTTAGATTTATCTGACATTAATCTTATTATTATACCAGTTTTTGAAACATATTCGAGTCTTTTTTTTTTAAATAATATATCTTAAGAATTAAATTTGCTTAATTCCTTATTAATATTCATAATAATAGTAAAAATAAGATTAGTATGACTGATTATAAAATTACTAAAATTAAAGCTCGGTGGATTTTAGATTCACGAGGAAATCCTACTGTAGAATGTGATGTGTTCGCTGGAAAACAATATTCCAGAGCTGCTGTTCCCTCAGGGGCATCAACAGGTGAGTTGGAAGCTCTTGAACTGCGAGATGGTGGAAAAGCATTCATGGGAAAACATGTATTAAAAGCAGTGTCTAATGTTAATGAAATTCTAGCTAAAAAATTAATAGGATTTGATGTAAGAGAACAAACTAAAATCGACGAAGAAATGATCTCTATAGATGGAACAGAAAATAAGAGTAATTTAGGTGCGAATGCAATTCTATCTGTTTCATTAGCAGTTGCTAAATTAGCTTCTCAATTATCTGAGGTTCCATTGTTTAAGCATCTGTATGAATTAGCATATGGAAAAACCAGGGATGATTACTTGTTGCCAATTCCTAGCTGTAACATCATAAATGGGGGTGAACATGCAGGAAACAACTTATCCATTCAAGAATTTATGGTTTTACCCGTAGGTGCTAATTCATTTTCTCAAGCAATACAAAATGTTTCTGAGGTTTATCAAACATTGAAAAAATTATTAGCTAAGAAGTATGGCCCATCTGCAATTAATGTGGGCGATGAAGGAGGATTTGCTCCAAATTTAACTCTAACATCTGAAGCAGTAGATATAATTATTGAAGCAATAGAAACAGCGGGATTTTTAATAGGCACTGATTTTGTATTGGGAATGGATGCCGCCGCTAGTGAATTTTTTGAAGAAGGTATTTATAATATTGATGGTAAAAAACTTTCTGAAGAAGAATTATTGGAGTATTATATGGACCTAATCCGTGAATATCCATTCAAATCTATTGAGGATCCTTTTGATGAAAAAGACTTTAGAAACTTTTCGAATTTATCCGCTAAAGTTGATAAATCTATTCAAATTGTTGATGATGATATAACAGTGACTAATATTAAAATTCTTGAGAAAGCGATAAAAGAGAAAGCAGGAAATGCTCTATTATTAAAAGTGAATCAAATAGGTTCTTTAACTGAAGCTATAAAAGCTGCAAAAATGTCTTTTAATAATGGATTTAATGTTATGGTATCACATCGTTCTGGAGAAACCGAAGACACGTTTATTGCTGATTTAGCAGTTGGACTCTGTACAGGTCAATTGAAAACTGGGGCGACCTGTAGGTCAGATCGGACTTCAAAATTCAATCAATTATTAAGGATTGAAGAACTGCTGGGAGAAAATGCAAAATATCCCCAAAATTTAGATTCATGGAAAAAATTTATCTAAAATCTAATTTAATTTTTTTATCTTTTTATATTCCATAAAAAAAGATGGAAATTAGGAGGATTTTGAGCTAAATACTGACACAAATGTAAAGTTCTAAATTTAATTTTATATATGTATATCGTTATGAATAATAATATTGAAATTTACTTAAAAAAATGATAAAAAAATTATGAGATCAAAAGCTACTATCATTGGAGTAATCATACTAGGGAGTTTAGTTACTACGGGTTTAGTTATAGGTTTTTATCAGAAATTCAAAAAGGACTCCAATGATCCAACAAATCCAATAGATCCAATAAATCCAATAACGCCATCAACGAGTTCTTTAATTATCGATCATAATTGTGTAAAATTAAATCAAATCCCATTGGAATCGATAAACACTGTAAAAAATACAATGAAAGTACACTATGCCCACACTTCACATGGAGGGCAGATTACTAGGGGTTTGCTCGAAATAATGAATACTTATTCAAACTATAGTGTAGAAATAGGTTATAGTTCACTTCCATCAGAAGAAGGATCATTGTGTATTTTTGATGGTCAAGAATCCGAGTCATACATTACTCCACAATTATACTGGGAATCCTCTTCTGGAATTGATGATACTTATGATGTGATTGATCATAATCCTTCAATAGTTATTTCAATGTGGTGTTGGTGCTGTCAAGTAACTGATTACCCGATTGAAAATATTCAAACATATTTAGACCAAATGAATGCTTTTGAACAACATTATCTCAATCAGGGGAGAAATATTACTTTTGTATATATGACTGGAAATTGTGACGAAGGAGATTACCCCGAGGGCCCTACTGCTGAGGGATATGAGGGAGAAAGAGATCCAGCAGCAGGATACAACAGATATATTAACAATCAATTGATTCGTCAATATTGTATCGAAAATAATAAAACCTTATTTGATTTTGCTGATATTGAATGTTGGTTATATGATTCTAATGGAAATCCTTACGACCATAGTACATATCAGTATGATAATGGAAATGAGACAATAACTGTTCCCAAGAGACACTGGGAATACAGTAATGTCAGTGAAGCTGCGCACACCTCTCTTGAAAATTGTATGCATAAAGGTATAGCGTTCTGGTGGATGTTAGCTCGTTTGGTAGGTTGGGATGGAGTCTAACAATTCAGTTGAAATTGAGTAATTTATTTATATTTTTTTTACTATTTTTTTAAAAATCTATATATATTTACTTTAATTTTCTTTGTTTTTTGAGTATGAAATGGAAATTTTTTTTCTAAAATCATTGTAAAAGGAAGTATATTATCTATTTTCCAGTTAAGATTGTTAATATAAGTTGAAATGAATTTTTTTACTTTTTCATTTGCTAAATGGATAGAATAAACAATATCGGAAAATTCAAATGCTTTTTTCAAAAAAGTTCTATCTGCGAACCTAGTCTGTACTCCAAATGGAGGATTCATAATTGTGGTTATTTGTTTTTTTTTTGATAGATTTCTATGTGAAATACGAAAGAAATCAATATCTGCGCAAATAGGGAAAATAATTTGGCTCAATTCTAGATTATAAATATTCTTTTTTAAAATATTTAGAGCTTCTATATCAATATCAACGCTTATTATATATTGGGCATTTAGAAAAGCACTAGCGATGGATAATCTTCCTGTTCCAGCACCTAAATCAACAACTAAAGCGTCTCTGATATCATTATTTTCAAAACCAGCATAATATAGTATATCTACAGCGCAATTTGCATCAATACAATATTGTTCTAATTGAATTTTCGGATTAATGAATGATTCGGTGTTTTGTATAATAGAGATTAATTCTCTTTTGCTAATTCTCATCCAAAAAAATGTTTACTCTTTTTAAATTAATACATTAAATTTATTTATTTTATTTAATAATATTTACTTAAAATAGAAAGATTTTGAGAAATAAAATAACTATTGTTGATACTAATGAGTAAGAAATCTTTTAAAGATAATGATATTGTCTTAACTGGTGAATTTCTTGGTGTTGTAGAAGAATTTCTTCCAGATAAACAATGCACTTTTACTAAAGATGGAAAAATATTTGCCAGTAAAGCAGGATTAATTAATTTTAATAATGAAGAAAGGAAAATTGAAATAAGTACCC
This sequence comes from Promethearchaeota archaeon, assembly GCA_048937405.1. Classification (GTDB taxonomy): domain Archaea; phylum Asgardarchaeota; class Lokiarchaeia; order Sigyniarchaeales; family SOKP01; genus Loki-b32. The sequence continues at coordinate 895,434 of JBHLNF010000001.1, read as the reverse complement.
ATCAAGAAAAAGATCGTAAAGTTGTGAAGATTGGGGATATTATTATTGGTGTAATCCTTTTTTTGCGTCAGTATTCAGTTGGAATTAGTTTTTATACAATAAACAAAAAAATTCATTTTAATTCCAGTTATTTTGGTAATATTCATGTGTCACAAATTTCAGATAAATATGTAGAAAAAATTCGTGATGCTTTTCAAATAACTGATATTGTACGTGCTCGTGTAGTAGAACAAAATTATAATGAATATAAATTAAGCACAGTGGGAAAAGATCTTGGAGTTATTTATGCTGATTGCGTCATCTGTGGACTTCCTCTAATAAAAATTGGATATAATAAATTACAGTGTGACCGATGTGGAAACCAAGAATCCAGAAAACTAGCTATTGATTATGGAAATGTGTCTAATAATTTAAGATTTTAATTATCATTTTCATTCAGAACAAATTAAGTGTTTATTATTGAAAAAGACTGGAAAAAAAATTATTCATTTCTATAATAACAGCGGAATTTTGGAAAACGTGATTAAATTTCTTGAAGATGTCCAAAAAAAAATAAATTACCTTAATCTAAATGTTTCCGTTGAAGGGAAAACTATAAAAATCACCCTCTTTGGTTCTAGAGATCTCCAACATTTAGCAACTGAAAGGTTAAAAGATCTAGCAAATCGTTATTTCTAAAATATATGATTTTTCAAGAAAACCAAAAAAAATTTATTTAATTTTGCATATTTTTTATTAGGATTATCAAATCCTAATCATTAGGAGTAAAAAGAATGGCTAAAAAAAAAGCAGTTAAACCAGAAGATACAGAAGATAATGATATCGATGGACTAATGGAAGAATTATTAGAAGAGGAAGAAATCGAGGAAGTATTCCCGGAAGTAGAAAAAAAAAAGGAACGTGAACCAGAACCCGAATCATTCGAAGAACCAATAGAAGAGGAAGAAGAATTTGAGATTGAAGAAGAAGCAAGATTTCCTGATTATAAGTATCTCAATGTAACAATAAATAGAGGATTAGGAAAAAATGATTATGAAGTATCAGTTGAAGGACAATCACATGGATTTTGCAATATTCTTGTAAAACATTTATTGGAAATTGAGGGTGTTAATATTGCTGCTTATAAAGTAAATAATGTAGAATTGCCAAAAATTTTTATCCGTCTCGAAAATTCTAAAGATTATCAAATTAAAGACATATTACATAAAGGAATTGAGTCACTAAGAAGTGAAGTTATTGAAGTACAAAAATTGTTTAAAAAAATTACTTAGATCTATATTCTTTCTTTTATGAAAAATTTATAAGAAGTCCTAATTCAACTTATCTTAATGGATTACGAGTTTTTAATTTCTGATTTAAATCTAAACAAATCACAAAAGATTATTGGAACTGATAAGGGTTTGGCTAAAATCGGTGATGGAATCGTAAACATAGCTTATTCAGTAGCTAAATCTATTTTTCTCACAAAAAACAATCCAAATAATAATATTATTAGGACTGGAAAAAAAGTCGGTAAAGTAATATTAGGAAACGCGTTAAAAAATGCTAGAATGAAGAGTTTTACAAAAACTAGAGCTAATACTCATGATCTTGCTGATACAGTAGAATCATTAATAGCTTATGTATGGCTTAGTAATAAAATGTCTCTAAAAGAAATTATAGAATTTTTAGTAGATAATCTTTCAGGGGATCTTTATGAGAGAAATGAAGAAATTGAAAAAGCAACAATCGCTTTTACAAATCTTTTAAATTATACTAAAAAATTTTTACCTGAATTATAATAATATGAAAGATCATCCAATATCAATCGGATTTGATGATGCAACATTTGATTTGAAAAATAGTGTTAAAGCGACTCAATTAATTGGAGTGATCTGCCAAGGAACAAGGATGATAAGAGTAGTAAGAGATGATATTACAATAGACGGAGACGATGCGACTGAAAAAATAATAAATCTAATTAGGGACAATGAAAAACATGTGCAATATATTTTAACTCATACAATAACTTTTGGAGGTTTCAATCTTATAGATTTAACTGAAATTTATAGTAAAACAAAAAAACCTATTATTGCCATAACAGAACGAGATGTAGATCTTGATTCAGTTAATAAAGCACTCAGAAGTAAATTCCCTGATACATATAAAAGTAAATTAAGATATATAATAGAAGCAGGAAATTTATACGAAACAGAAATAAATACTGCTGGAGGTTTATCAAAGATATTTTTTCATTGTAAAGGTATTACTATTCAAAGCGCTGAATCTCTTTTGAAAAAATTATGTATTGATTCCAAATTACCAGAATCTGTAAGAATGGCCCATTTAATTGGTAGAATTTTTTAGTAATTTATATTTTTGTTTAATCTTTTTGAATTTCATACTCTAAAATTTCCCTCATTCTCTTACGCAAATCCAATCTAATGGCAGACATACCATATGTTGGTAAACCTAACTTTTTCTGTACTTTCTTTGCTTTTAATGCACCAGGGAGATCCTGTTTATTTGCAATAGCAATAATTTTAGAGGTCATATATCTTGAGAACTTATTAAATATATCTTTTGTCTTTTCAATATTATCTTCTGTCGAATCACATACCAAAACAGTCAAACCAGCTCCTTTTAAAAAATCCTGCCACATAAAATGATAACGTTCTTGACCACCGAAGTCCCAAATATTTACTTTTTTTCCATTGAGTACAGAATTTTCAATGTCCAATCCTACAGTAGGATTTCTTTGCTTCGGAATTTCTCTACCTTGAAGTAAAGATACTAATGATGATTTTCCAACACTACTTAATCCTAATACACAAATTTTTTGTTTTGTTGTATGAACTTTAAATCAACCTTTTCTGAGTAAAACCTTGTTAAGTAGAAAAGGCAAAGTATGCTACAAAAATCAAAATAATATTCTTGTGTCATGGGTGTATTCTAATAAAATTCTGAGATTGGTCAAATTTTAACTATATATAAAGATTATAAATTCCCTTTATTTACAGAAATAATAAAGCTGTAAAATAGTTGAATTTTTTTAAAAAAATTATCGATTAAAAATAAGAATATAAGAAAAAATTTCAAGAATAGAATTAATTATGCGCCAGTGTCGATATCTTTAACTATACCCACTGCTACAGTTCTTCCCATATCTCGTACAGCAAATCGACCCATTTCGGGAATATCTTCATATTTTTCAAGACACATTTTCTTAATCGGAGTTAACTCTACAATAGCGGATTCATTTTTCTTAAGAAATTTTGGCGAATCTTCAATAACAGCACCAGTCTTCTGATCTAATTTTTTAACTAAGCTAGAGAATTTTGCAGCTACTTGTGCTGTATGTGCGTGAATTACTGGAGTATAACCTTGAGCTAGTGCTGTAGGATGCCAAATAACAATGATCTGTCCTGTCCACTTTCCATTAGGAGTAATCACTGTTGGTACATTAGACGGGTGACCTAAACAATCGCCGCGACTTGCATCTGCTAAAGTAATACCCCTAATACTGAAACCTACGTTGTCACCAGGAATTGCTTGTGGAATTTCTTCATGATGCATTTCAATAGATCGAATTTCTCCTTGAAATCCAGTTGGCATGATAATTATTTTATCTCCTTTCTTTAAGATTCCTGTTTCTACCCGACCAACAGGCACTACTCCAGTTCCTTTAATCCTATAAGCATCTTGAATTGGAAGTCTTAAAGGTTTGCCAGTTGGTTTCTCAGGAAGAGTAAATTGATCAATTGCATCTATTAATGTTGGTCCGTCATACCAAGACAATTTATCGCTTTTCTTTGATAAATTCTCCATTGCCATTCCACTAGTTGGAATAAATTTAACATCTTTAAATCCAATACTTTTAAGAAGATCACCAACAGATTCTTTACATTCGTTAAATCGATCTTGTGAATATTCATAAACATCAGCTTTATTAACCGCTACTACAAGTTGTTTTATTCCTAAGGTTTGAGCTAAGTATGCATGTTCTCGAGTTTGCCCATTAGCAGCGATTCCAACTTCCATTTCACCTTTCTTTCCAGAAACGACTAAGATAGCTGCATCAGCTTGCGAAGCACCTGTGATCATGTTTTTAACGAAATCAGCGTGACCTGGTGCGTCGATAATTGTAAAATATTTTGTTTTAGTTTCAAATTTGCGGAAGGCAAGATCGATAGTTATCCCTCTTTGTCTTTCCTCCTTTAGTCTATCAAAAACAAAAGCGTATGACCAGGAATCTCTGTCATATTCCTTTGCGAGTTTTTCCAACTCACGAGCTTCTCTATCAGTTACCGCTCCTGTTTCAATGAGCATTGCTCCCATCATTGTAGATTTCCCGTGATCAATGTGTCCAATAATTACCAAGTTTAAATGGTCCTTTGTTTTAGAACTCATTTTAAATCACATTAATTATTAACTATATTTTATTTAATTTTGCATGAAAATTTTTATTAGATGTTAATTGTAAATGTTGTTGAATTTATATTTTTTACTATATTTCAGCGAAATTATCAATTATTAATAACTATTGTATTGAAATATTATCAATGCTTTAAATAGCAAAGTATTTTCAGTAGTTTGAAATCATTTTATACTTCAGAAAAAATACAATGTTTCAAACTATAAATTAGCAAATTTCATTATTAATTATAATTCTAGACAATTATTTTAACATCTAGACTTCATTGAAACAAGAGTTATAAATAAGTCGAAATTTAACCAACTATAAAAAATTAAACCTGACAAATGGGTTTCATATGGTAAATGGATATGCTAGAAAGCTTTTAAGGGTAAATCTAACAAAAGAAGAAACTTCTACCGAAAATCTTGATGAAATTTTCTGTCGAAGATATATTGGAGGGGAAGGATTTGTAGCATATTACCTTCTGAAGGAACTAAAAGTAGATATTGACCCTTTATCTCCAGAAAATAAACTTATCTTCGCTACTGGTCCTTTAACTGGATTTGCAATACCTGGCACGGGTAGAAATAGCGTTGGAGCAAAATCTCCTCTAACAGGAGGATTTGGTGAAGCGGAAGTTGGTGGTCATTGGGGAGCTGAGCTTAAGCATGCTGGATTTGATGCAATAATTGTAGAAGGAAGAGCAAGAAATCCAGTTTATTTATGGATAAATGATGGCGTTGTAGAAATAAGAGATGCAACTTATCTTTGGGGCATGACAACTGGAGAAGCACAAAAAAATATTCAAAAAGAATTAGGGGATAATCTGATCCGTGTTGCGCAAATCGGACCTGGAGGAGAACGATTAGTCCGTTATGCATGTGTTATAAATGATTTAAGAAATGCTGCTGGTCGAGGTGGTATGGGTGCGGTAATGGGTTCTAAGAACTTAAAAGCAATAGCTGTTAGAGGACATAATAGACTTGAAGTAAGTGATAAAAAGAAACTGAGAGCTAAAATTAAAGAATATCATGATGTAGGGTATAAAACTAGTGCTCGTTATTTTGAGCATGGTACAGGAGGAGGGATAATGGAAATGTTTGCAAATACAGGTAATCTTCCCACAAGAAATTTTCGAGATGGTAATTTTTCAGGAGCAAAAACTTTAGATCCTGGAATTATGAAAGAAGAAATTAATCTTACTATGGATGCGTGCTATGCTTGTTCTCTACGATGTAAAAAAAATGTATATATTAAAGAGCCTTGGGAGGTGGATCCACTTTATGGGGGTCCTGAATATGAATCAATAGCTGCGTTTGGTTCTAATTGCGGAATAGATGATTTAAAGGCAGTTTGTAAAGCAAATGAACTCTGTAATAAATATTCATTAGATACTATCTCTACAGGTGTTTCTATAGGATTTGCAATGGAGTGTTATGAGAATGGAATTCTGACTGATAAAGATATAAATGGAATAAAATTGGATTTTGGAGATGCTGAAGCAATGATTCAATTGGTTGAAATGATTGCTAAACGTAAAGGTTTAGGAAATATTCTAGCTGAAGGTGTCAAAAAAGCAGCAGAGATAATAAAAAATGGTGCTGAAAATTTTGCTATGCATGTTAAGGGGCAAGAAATTCCCATGCATGAGCCTCGATATAAACAGGGATTAGGAGTTGGATACACAATTTCACCGACTGGAGCTGAACATATGACAAATATGCATGATAATTCTTTCACCACTGATAGAGCTATAGCACTTCATAATACGATAGGGATATTAGAGCCAATGGAGCTAAATGACTTGAGTGCAAAAAAAATTCGTCTTCTTGTATATTACTCGAATTGGAGAAATGTATTTAATGCCTTATTAATTTGTTATTTTTTGCCTTGGGATTATCTTGATATACCAGAGATTGTTAGAGCTGTAACTGGTTGGTATAATTCATCTTGGGAATTAATGAAAGTCGGAGAGAGAATTACCACAATGGCGAGGGTTTTTAATATAAGAGAAGGGTTTTCTAAAAATGATGATTGGCTACCTGAGAGATTTTTCCAACCTCATACATCAGGAGCACTTGCAGAAATAATTATTGAGCCAGAAAAACTAAAGAATGCGATTTTGATGTATTATAAGATGATGGGCTGGACAGATGAAGGGATACCTACAAAGGCTAAATTAGATGAATTAGACGTAGAGTGGATATCTGAATATGTTTAGAATATAAGCTCATTTATTTTTTCCTTTTAAATATAATGCCAACGTTGTTGATCTAAAATTTTAACATTATATCTTCAAAATCCTTATCATATTATTGACAGAAAATCTAATTAAGAGCAAGTTTTAATGTTCTTTTTAGCAAATTCACAATTTTATTCTCAAAATCCTCTTTTTTAGCTTATTTATTGTGAATAAATCTATTGGGAATTTTGTAACTATAGATTTTATATTATTTTTGTTTGAAAGATGAAAAAGATAAAAAATTATAGTTCCTTAGTTAGAAATAAGAATTTATAAAAATTAAATAATAAACTATAGTTTTCTAGATATAATGGTAAAAAGTAAAACAAGATTCCCTCGGGAAGGTGAATTCGTCGTAGCTAAGGTAACCGAAGTACAAGATCAATATGTATATGTTAATTTAATTGATTTTGAAGGTTTGGATTCTGAAGAGAACGCTAGGGGGATGATACATATTTCAGAAATAAGTTCTCGATGGATAAAGAATATTCGTAATTATGCTCGGATTGGTCAGAGAATTGTTCTTCGAGTATTGAGAGTTGATGCCCATAAAGGACATGTTGATTTATCATTAAGAAGAGTTAATTCTGCTCAAAGGGAAAATCGAATAAAAGAATGGAAGTATGCCTTAAAATATGAGAATTTACTACAGTTTCTTACTGAGACAGAAGGAATCAATTTAACGCTAGATGAAGCTTATGAATTAATTGGTTTTCCAGTTCTCGACCTTTTTAATTCCTATCAAGAGACTATTGAAAGTCTTAAAGAAAGTGGGGAAGAAATTTTATCTCATTTAGAAGGGATAACTGATGATATTAAATTAGCATTATTAAAAATAATTGAGGAAAATGTTAGTATTTCAACAGTAAGCATATCTGGTAAAGTTAAACTTACTTTTACCTCAGAAAATGGGATAAATCAAATCAAAGAATCATTAACAGAAGCTAAGAATGTAATAGAGCAAAAGCCATCTAGAAATATAAATATAAACTATATAGCAGCTCCCTTTTATCGATTAGAAGTGGTTTCAAAGGATTATTTAGATGCTGAAAATATCTTATCCGATGCTTTGGAGATTATTGAACAGAAAGCAGAAAAATATAATGGTCAATTTGAATTCATAAGAGATTAATTTTAACATATCTTATAGTGAGAGATGACAAAATACCTTCAAAAGTGTGAAAATTGTAATAGATATGGATTACAGAATCCTGAATCAAAATGTCATCATTGTGGAGGGAGATTAATTAATCCTAGACCTCCGAAGTATTCTCCTATTGATAAATATGGGAAGTATCGATTGGAATATTTTAAGGAAGAATTTGATAAAAAATTCAAAAATAGTTAGGGAAGTTCTATTTCTTCTACAACACTTTCGGATAAAAGTATATTTACATTTTCTTTAGGCAGGTTCGCAATATCTTCCTTCTCAAATGGTCCATAATTAATAAGATCAATACCTACTAAAGGAGGGGTCTTTTTTAAGAACCTAACTAAAGTATATTCAGTTTTTCTTTTATTAATAACTTCGTCTGATTCCGAAATGATGGTTTTTTCTTTCTCAATAGAAAGTGATTCTTCTACAATTCCTTCTTTTTTCCTTATTTCTGATTTAATTAAATCATCAAGATTCTTTTTTTCTTCTTCTAAAATAGAGAGAGCTTGTACTTTTTTAAATCCCTTGATTGCGGCAACCAAATTCTGATAAAGTAACTTTTCTGATTCAATAACATTCTTTAAATTAATTTCTTTTAAATTCAAGGCAGAATTTATGATTTTTACTTCCCTCAGCTTTAATAAATCGTTAAATAAAAAGGTAAAATTATCTTTATAAACCCTTAGTATATCTTCTTTTAGTTCATTAGGATTTTCTTCCTTATAATCGTTGATAAGATTCAAATTATTCTTGTAATAGCTAAAAATTTCCTGATTTAACTCAGTTAAATTGGTTTGATGGAATTCATCAAGCCATTGTTGATATAATTTTTCATAGTCTATTTTTAAATCCATAAACATCGAATTTATTACTTTATTATAATTAACAGTATTCTTAAGTTTAAATCTTTTAACTTAATTCGATTTGGCAACTCCCTTGCATAATAAAAAAACTGCAATATGATGAGGAACCTCTATTTTCTCACCTAATTGATATGGTCCATAGGTTTCACCTTTAATTTTTGTTGCTGGTACATCAGATTCAATAATTTCTAATTTTTGAGTTGTTTTTACTTTACTAACAAAAACGATTGGATCTAATTTCTCAGTTTGTTCATCTAAGGGATTAAATATCTCGATTTCATCAAGTAATAACTCTTGAACTTTAAAACCTGTTTTCCCATGTAAAGATCCAGGATACCTGATAAGTCTATGGATATCTATTGATACGGGTACATCAACTTCAATTCCAATTTGATCAGCAATTGGTTTCAGAAAATTATACCAAGTATTTATGTTTGAACTTACAAGAGTCCAATTATTCATGTTACTACTCTTAATTATCTTGAGGAAATTATCTTTATAGTTAAGAAAATTTTCAATAAAATTTTGATTTAGCTTAAACTTTCTTTTATCTGATAATAGAGTCTCAATTTCAACACTCGACATTTTTAAAATCTTTTCAATTTCTCTGGTAATTTTTTGAGACCAACCAATTGTTTCTTTTGAAAAGCCAAAAACAATATCTCCAATTTTTCTTAAACCTAAAATTTCAAAAGAAATACCTTCTCCTGTAATATAGTCAATTATTTCTCTACGTTCATCACTTGATAGTAATCTAAGATTATGATCTTCAATTTTCATATGATATCCTCTATGTCCAGAAAAAGCAATTTTTATTTTTTTAAGATCGATGTTGAAATCAGGTAATAAAAAATCATAAATTAACTTGATTATCTCGTTTTTGGCCGCATTTAAGCAATCTTCACATATCCACGCTATTTTCTTAAGTTTTGACTTCCCACATTTTGGACATTTTTTTATCATTCCCTTACCATTTTTCCCACATTCTTTACAATACCATATATCATGATCTTCTTTACATGGAGTATAAAAGTGATCAACATCAATATCAATAATGAAATCACAACCTTCATATCCTTTCTTTATCATATCCTGGTTCTCCGGATTGTTATAAATAGAACCACTCGAATAAACATGTCTGGGTCCGTTATTTATTAAATGTTGTATAAAATTTTCTCCATTTGCAAAACCCATATGTCTTATCATTCTTATTTGATGATCCCATGGAATAAATCCAAATTCTCTTTTATTAAACAAACTGACAAAAGGAATCTTATCTCTATTATCTTTATAATATTCCTTAAATCTGCGTTTTAGGTAATCGTTAGAATTCATTGTTTATCTAGAGTTTGTTCTTTTGTATTTTTTAATTTCTTAGAGTCACGATATTGTTTGACTTCTATATATTTAAGAGGATGTGAAATTTCTTTTTGTGTATCTTGTAATCTTGAAAAATACCCCTTTAGACATAATTCATCATTATACTTTTTTGCTAAGCATAAATTATAGGATTTTAACGATTTGCATGAATAGGGAGTATATCCTTTTTTCATAGCATATTTAACTTGGTAAATAGTTTTTTCTTCATCAAAATCAGGTAATGTAGAAAATACATTGACTATCTTATCCTGAGGATATTCAAGTGAATTTAAGATCCATAAAATATAAAGTCTTTCAGTATGTATTAAATTTTGACCCTCTTGGGCTTTTGAAAGTATTTCTCTTACACAAGGTGGAAATAAATTTGAAATATCTTTTCCTTCTTTAAAGGTAATATTAACTGCGTATTCAAAATCTTCTTTTTTTAAATCCCAAATAGCTGTTATATTATCAAATAGTTTTTTGAACTCCTGAATTTTTAATAGAGTTTCTTTTAAATTTTTAATTTCCGCAGAAATTTCATTATTTTGAGTTAAAAATTTTAAACGAACATATTCCTGCAACAATCTATTAATATTTTCAGGTTTAGTATATAAATAACCCTTTAGAAGTGCATTATTTACTAATTTTCGATATTCATCCTTTAGATTAGAAGCAAGTTTTAAATAATCTAAATAAGATATCTTAAAATTCGTTTTAAATAGTTCTTGTTGTTCTTTTATGACTAGTTTTTTATAGACTATTGGGTGTTCTTCATAAATTACTTCTAAATTTAGATCTTGGTAAATATAATATAGATTATATTCATTTTCTTTATTTAACTCATTGAATGTGGTTTTTGAATAGATGTTTGCTATTCGATTAGAAATTATTTTGTTATTTAAAATATAAAGGATAATTCTTAATATTAAGTAAACATAAATATTTGTCTCATCGAGCTCATATTCCGATAGCTGTTCAATATTATTAAATGCATCGTTGAATATAGTTAAAACTCTAGATTGTAGATCCTCAGATTTATCAGATGTAAAAACGTCATTAATAAAATCTAAAGGATTTCTTGAAGCTATATCAGAATAGTACTTTTTTAGAGAAGGGAGCCAAGGATATCGTTTTACTAATTCATAAATATCACTCATTGCCCGTAAATACCCTAGTTTTAAAGCTATTTGTTTGAATTATAAAAAAATGATTACCTTACATTTTAATAGATTAAGAGTAAAAAAGTTTTCTAATAATTTTAATAGAACTATTAATTAGCAAATATACTCGTTTTTTTTAAAAATTTGATAAAATACTCTAATAATTAGCCGTATAAGTAGAGTTTGGAGCTATTTTAATTTATATAAGGAGTTGAGATATTAAATAAAAAAAGGATTTAGCCAAGATAAAATTTTCTATTACCTTAATGAACTTATGTATTTTTGTAAGGTGGTTATTACTTAAAATGGAAAAAAAAAAGAATTTTTTATAAAATATTTTATTATTGGTTTCAAATGATTTTTAACCTATGGCCCTACGTCCCAAGTTATCCAATCTGGTAATTGCATTGTGCCCATTGGTGCTAGAGTGCTAGGATATTCTGGAGGCAAAGCTAGGTAAGGTGTGTATGAGGGAATGAGTGTTTTAATTCCACTTTGCCATTGAAACCAAACACCATAAGAGAAAGGATACCCTGCAATAAGGTCATGATTACTGTTCCAAGCGACGGGGTCACCACCAGCGCCACCATGCTTAGGGTTGGATGTATTATAAGTTTCTATATCTGCCACAAAATCATCTGGATCAAATGATTGTGTTTTTTCAATTGAGTCTACAATTAGATTTACGGCATCATAAGCACCAAATCCTATATAAATAGGATGTTCATTGAATTCATTAAAAAACGTATCATAAAATTCGATAGTATGAACGGTTTTATTACATCTTGTGGCTGTCGTTTGTCCTATTTCATATTCACAATCTCCATTAGTTTTTTCCCAGTATCCCGCTGTTTGAGCATGAAGATTAGAACCAAATAATAGAAAAGGTCGTTCTGCTGCTGCCCACATTTGAGACATTACAATCCCTGCTTCTCCTGAAATTGCTATAAGTACAACATCACATCCAGCGATCTCCAATGTTTCAAGATGACTATTCATAACTGATGGAGTAACCTCTGGATCAAAAGCAATAACTCCTCCTGCTGGTACAGTTCCTGCTCCGAACGCACCATCTATATAACTAGGGATTACCATTCGTATGCCCTCCGTCCAAGGTAAATCTTCTGCCAATATACCTATGTGATTGATATCATCAGGTCCATATATTGTTAGAAGATATGAATACAACGATAATGTATTTATTACAAAACTACTACTCGAATATGATGAGTTATAAGGACTAATTCTCCAATAATAATTATAACGTGCATAATTATCTCTAACATTTTCAGTGAAGATATCTGCCATTACTCCAGTGCTTAAAAAGGGTATATCATTGTCCATGAAAGGTTCACGATAAGCAAGGAGGGATTCTGTTGTGGAGCCACCAACAGCGTACTGACATTTCAGACTGTAGATCATCCGATCTGCTGCGGCAACACCTGCGGCTGTAGAAAAATCTTGAGCAGCCTCATCTGTATCTGCAGCTGCAACAGCAACATAATAGCTAGTGCCATTAACAACAATACCACCCTCTTGATTTATTTTTCGTGCAGCCAAATAACCTCCTTGATAATTTTGATCACCTTGGAGTTCACCGATATCACCCATCATCCCGATCTTAATCCATTGTTCTTCAGGTATACCAGATACTCCAGGAGTTACCCATGTTTCGGGTATAATACCTTTATAGAGAACCCATGGAGGCATAGTATAATTCCCTGTTGCTAAAGAATTTGGATAGATGGAAGTCGGGATTACTATCTTAGTTCCATCGGGTTGCCATTGACACCATAAGGGATATCTATAAGGATATCCGCCAACCAGGTCATGGGAATTTGACCACCATGCACCTACTCCTAAGACACTTGAACGGGGATTAGAAGGCGTCCATGTTTCTATATGAGCAATAATATCATCTGTTTCCAATGATTGCGTTTCTACAATCGCATCTTTTAGGCAATTTACCGCATCATAAGCTCCTGCTGCATTATAAAGTGGTTCATGGGGATATTCTGCGATAAATGCGTCCCAAAAAGCAATTGTAGTGTTTGACATATTGGTTCTGTATATCCCTTGGATTATTGTTTCATATGCGCATGATTCTCCACTATCTTCCCAAAATGTATCTAATTGTGATTGTTCATCGACACCAAAAATAAGATAGTCATATTGGTTAAGTTCATATTGTTGCATCATAGAGATGCCACCTGAGCCAGAAATTAGTGGAATTACAATATCTGCTCCATCTGATTCGAGTGATTGTAAATGCATATTCATATCAGATCCATTAATGTTAGTATCAAATAATATTGGTGTTAATACATCCATTTCCCAAAAAGGAATTCCAGTTTTTAAGGTATAATAATAAAGTAAATAGGTTTCTATCAATGTTATTATAGGATCTGTCCAATCTGAATTTTCTGCTAAGACGCCAATCTCTCTAACATCATATTCTGGATAAGTATTTTCAATTTCTATTATAAAATCGACTAGTGTTTCTATTATTTGAAAAGCTAATTCAGTTGAATTGATGGGCATGAATCTAAAAAAATATTTATAAGTGTCATAATCATCAATAACATTTTTACACAAAATATCATCTAGCGCTCCAGTACCAAAAAAAATTGTTTTTGCATCCATAAATTCTTCTACATATGTTGTTAATGCTTCTGAACGAAACCCACCAGTTACAAAATCAACTTTTTTATATTTTATAAGTCTTTTTGCTGCTGAAACTGACCTTGAGATATCGAGGGTTACATTGCATTCATCTGTATCTTCACTGGTAACTCCAAAATAATATGTTTCGCCATTAACATCGATACCTCCAGCTTCATTTATTTCTTGTGCTGCAAACAAAGTTCCATTATAATTAGCATCACCTTGTATTGTTCCTGTATCACCAGCACATCCAATCTTAATTATTTGATCGCTAGTAATAGAACTTGGAGCACCTGGACAGTCTGAGGCACTCCAGGGATATACCTCCTCCTCTTGTGATTGCCATCCATCAAAAAAAAGAAGAAAAATCCCTACTCCTACTCCACTTCCAATACCTATAATTACAATAAGTAAAATGGCTATATTCTTTTTTGTCCAATCGGTCATTAATTTATCAACTTTTATGTTATATTAAAAATTTATACATTTAGATTTCGATATTCCATTCAAAATAAATTACTTTGTAATTATTAGAATTGAATATTTAAAAATTTTACATTCAATTCAAAAATTGTAGTTTTAATTATAAATATTATATGGGAAAACTCTGAATATTTAGCTTTTAATAAAATTTTAAAAATCAAAGATTAAATTAATAAAGCTATTAATTTTTTGATAAACTGGTTCTTTTTTGACAAAATTTAGATGAGGATTTAATAAATAAGGCTAAAAGTAAAATTTCTGTTAGAAATTATGTCTCTTCTAAAAATATTTGTTGGTTTTTTTCAAACTTTCCAAGATATCTTTTTAAGGTAAAAAAAATAAGGATGTTTATCATATTCTCTAAATTTAATTTTAGAACTAATACGAGAACTAATAGATAATATTAATTTAGCCTGTTGTGGAGATGATTGTAGTTATTGCCCAAGATATCATCTGAATTTAAAAAATACTAAAAAAGACCTCACAAAAATCGCTACTTTATTTATGAAAGTTGGATGGAGAGAAAATATAGAACCTGTAGAAACGATAAGATGCATGGGATGTGATCAATTTAATGGAATTTGTGAATATAATATCAGAGAATGCTGTTTAGAAAAAAGAATTAAGAATTGTGGAATTTGTGAGGATTATCCTTGCTATAGAGTGAAAAAAGCTTTCAAAATAACAAAAGAGAATACTGAGAAATTTAAAACTATTTTATCGAAAGAAGATTATGACATATTTAACAAGGCATTTTTTCAAAAGAAAGAGAATTTAGAGAACATAGGAAAAGATCATAAATATTGATAAAACAATTCATTTAAAGATTTTTTTACTGGATAGATAATTTTGATTTTTTTACTATTTTTAAAAGTAAAATAATCTAACTTAAGAAAAGTCATATATGATATGGTACCACATCAATTTGCTTTTTTGAGGAATCTTTTCATTTTATCTTAAACAATCTAAAGATCTGTTTCAAGGGAGTGTTGTTAAAAATTAAAGAAAAAAAAGAATTTTTTATAAAATATTTAATTATTGGTTTCAAACGATTTTTAACCTATGGCCCTACGTCCCAAGTTATCCAATCTGGTATTTGCACTGATCCCATTGGGGATAAAGTATCAGGATATTGTGGTGGCTGCGATAAGTAAGGTGTGAGTGAAGGAATTAATATTTTAACACCATTTTGCCACTGAAACCAAACATCATAACCATAAGGATATCCCCCAACAAGATCATGAGTTCCTGACCACCAAGCGTATTGATTACCAGCACCAGTTTGTGGGTTGCTTCTATTCCAAGTTTCCATTTCTGCTACAAGAACGTCTGGATCAAATGATTGTGCTGTATTGATTGATTCTACAATAAAGTTAACAGCATCATAAGCACCAACTGCTATGGAAAGAGGGTGTTCATTCCACATTCCATAAAATGCGTCATAAAAGGGGATCGTCTTTTCTGTTTTATTGCATCTTACAGTAGTTGTATATCCTATTTCATATTCACAGGCTCCATTAGTTCTATTCCAATGGCCAGCTGTGTGTGCTTGAATATTAGATCCAAATAATAGAAATGGTCGTTCATGTTCTTCCCATACTTGAGACATTACAATCCCTGCTTCTCCTGAAATTGCGATGAGTACTAAATCACATCCTTCATCCTCTAATTGTTGTAGGTGACTATCCATAACTGATGGAGTAACCTCTAGATCAAAAGCTATAACCGAATTGGGTGTTACAGTTCCTGCTCCGAATACAGCATTTAAATAATCATCGAGTACAGTTCGTATACCCTCTGTCCAAGTTTGGTTTTCAGCCAATATCCCTACGTGATCAATATCATCAGGTCCATATTCAGCTAGGAGATATGAATACATCGCAAGTACAGAAGGTACAAAAGTGAAGGATGAATATGATGAGTTAAAAGGACTAACTCTCCAATAATATTTATAACGGGGATAATAATTCCGAACATCTTCACAGAACTTATCTGTCATTACTCCTGTACTCAAAAAGGGTATTTTATTAGCCATAAAAGGTTCCCGATAAGCCAGTAAAGATTCTGTTTCATGGCCCCCTACAGCAAATTGACACCCATGACTATATATCATTCTTTCTGCTGCAGCAACAGCACTAGAGGAGGAAATTTCAGAAGCAGTTTCATTTGTATCTTCTTTCGCAATAGCAACATAATAGGTGGTACCGTCAATTTCGACACCACCCGCTTGATTGATTTCATATGCTGCTAAGTACCCTCCCTGATAATTGGCATCACCCTGAATCTCACCTATGTCTCCCATCATACCAATCTTAATCCATTGATTTTCGGGTATACCAGTTACTCCTGGGGTTATCCAAATCGGTTCTTCAGGAGGGATTGCGACAATAACTGTATGACAATTAGAGAGAGTATCGCCTTGAGCATTGTGAGCAACAGCAATAAAAAAATAGGTTCCATTACTATATCCTAATAATGCACGTGAAAGACTTATAATATTAGTTGATAACGTGGTTAAACTGCTATTTATAACAGTAATATAACTGGAATATTCATATACAGAATAATTCACAACCCCATCAGCAACTCCCCATGTGAGAGTGAAAGTACCATCATCATCAGGATCATTAGCGTCGGAAGATAAAGTAAAAGCTCCAGGAGGTTGATCTTCTTCAGGAGGGATTGCGACAATAACTGTATGACAATTGGAGAGCGTGCCGCCTTGAGCATTATGAGCAACAACAATAAAATAATAGGTTCCATTACTATATCCCGTTAATGCACGTGAAAGACTTGTAATACTGGTCGATAATGTGATTAAACTGCTATTTATAACAGTAATATAACTGGAATATTCATATACAGAATAATTCACAGCCCCATCAGCAGCTCCCCATGTGAGAGTGAAAGTACCATCATCATCAGGATCATTAGCGTCGGAAGATAAAGTAAAAGCTCCAGGAGGTTCATTTGGAGGATTCTCTCTATTAAAAAAAAAGAAATAAACTCCTATTCCTATACCAGTTCCAATACCTATAATTGCAATAAGTAAAATAGCTAAAGTTCTTTTTGACAAATTTATCATGGATTTAATCAACTATTCTTTTATTCATTGAATTTATTTTTTTTGGATTTCAATTTCCATTGAATATTTAATTTCTTGAAATGTTATTTGATTTCACAAATTAGTAAAATTTATAGATAGATGTATATCATATTGTTTTTTTTTATTTATAAAGCTATTTGGAATAAATTTAAATTTATATTATAAATGGTTTTAAGAGAATTATACTCTGTAAATAATCAAGTACTTTACAAGTATTTTATCAAAAGAAAGAGAATGGAATTCATTTAAAGTTTTTTTGCTGGATAGATAATATTGATTTTTTACTATTTTTAAAAATAAATTAATCTAACTTAATAAAGTCAATATATGATATGATACCACATCAATTTGCTTTTTTGAGGAATAATTTCATTTTACCTTGAAGAATTTAGATTTCAGTTTCAAGGGAGTATTGTTAAAAATTAAAGAAAATAAAGATTTTTTTAATTATTTAATTGTATTATTGTTTGATGTTTTTTAACTTATGGTACAAGATCCCAACCAAACCAATCAGGTATTTTCATTGTGCCCATTGGTGCTAGAGTGCTAGGATATTCTGGATTATTATATGCGAATGAGGGTATGAGTGTTTTAGTACCGTTGTACCACTGAAACCAAACACCATAAGAGAAAGGATACCCTGCGATAAGGTCATGATTACTGTTCCAAGCGACGGGGTCACCACCAGCGCCGCCATGTTTAGGGTTACTTGGCGTATAAGTTTCCATATCTGCTACAAAATCATCTGGATCAAATGATTGTGTTTTTTCAATTGAGTCTACAATTAGATTTACGGCATCATAAGCACCAAATCCTATATAAATAGGATGTTCATTGAATTCAGTAAAAAACATATCATAAAATTCGATAGTATGTGGGGTTTTATTGCATCTTGTTGCTGTCGTTGAGCCTATTTCATATTCACAGGCTCCATTAGTTTTATCCCAGTATCCCGCTGTTTGGGCTTGAATATTAGAACCAAATAGTAAAAATGGTCTTTCTGCTTGTGCCCATTGTTGGGTCATTGTGAGTCCAGCACCTAATGAAATCGCTATAAGTACTACATCACATCCTACATCTTCTAATTGTTGTAAATGAGCATTCATAACTATAGGAGAAACCTCTGGATCAAAAGCAATGATTCCCCCTGACGGTACAGTTCCGGGGCCAAAAGTCGAATCTATAATACCAGGGATTCCCATTCGTATGCCCTGCGTCCAAGGTAAATTTTCTGCTAATATACCTATGTGATTGATATCATCAGATCCATATGTTGCTTGGAGTGTTTGATACATACCCAATGTATTACTTACAAAAGTAATACTCGAATATGATGAGTTATAAGGAGTAACTCTCCAATAATATTTATAATGTGGGTAATCATTTCCAACATCTACACATAAATAATCATTCATTGATCCTGTGCTCAAAAATGGTATGTGATTGTCCATAAAAGGGTCCCGATATGCAACCAAGGCTTCGTATTTGAAACCTCCAATAGCAAATTGAACCCCACTTTCGTTGATCATTTTCACCGCTGCGGCAACACCTGCGGCTGCAGAGAAATCTTCAGCCTGTTCGTCCGTATCTCCACTTGCAATGGCAATATAATAAGTAGAACCATTCACAACAACACCACCCTCTTGATTTATTTTTTTCGCTGCTAGGTAACCACCCATGTAGTTTTGATCCCCTTCAAGTTTACCTTTATCACCCATTAATCCAATTTTAATCCATTTTTCTTCAGATATACCAATTACTCCTGGGGTTATCCAATTTTCAGGAGGGACTGCGACAATAACTCTATGACAATTGGAGAGAGTATTGCCTTGAGCATTGTGAGCAACAACAATAAAATAATAGGTTCCATTACTATATCCTGATAATGAACGTGAAAGATTCGTAATGCTGGTCGCTAATGTAGTTAAACTGCTATTTATAACAGTAATATTACTAGAGAATCTATATACGGAATAATTCATAGCCCTATCAGCAGCATCCCATGTGAGTGTGAAAGTACCATCATCATCAGGATTATCAGCGTCGGAAGATAAAGTAAAAGCTCCAGGAGGCTCATTTGAAGGAGATTCTCTATTAAAAAAAAGGAAATAAACTCCTATTCCTACTCCACTTCCAATACCTATAATCGCAATAAGCAAAATCACTAAAGTTCTTTTTGACAAATTTATCATGGATTTAATCAACTCTTTATTTGAATTGATAATATATTTTATTTTTATTTTTGATTTAGCTTCTTAATTTTTTTTAAGAAATTAGATTTTTAAGTCTCTTGTAAAATAACATTTAATATAAATATTTACTTTAGTGTCAAAAGTTACTTTTCTGAAAAATAAGGCTATTTGGAAAGACTAGCCTTGTAATAGAGTTGAAAAAGCCTTCGAAATAAGAAAAGAAAATGTTGAAAAACTTAGAAGTATTTTACCAAAAGAAGAATATTATAAATTTGATAAGGAATTTTTTTTTTAGAGAAAGAGAATCTAAATAAATCACAAGAGTAAAGTCATTTTTGATAAATATATTTATATGTCTTTTTTTCATTAAGCTCCATCAATTTTCAATATCATTTTTAAAATGAATGTTAACCTCAACTAAGGAAAATTGTAAAGTAAATCAACTCAATTAAACTCTTTTAAGTTATTATTACACTATTAGGCAATGGTAAAAAAGATAAATGTTAGGATTTTTTTTTAAAAATTAAGAAATATTATTGATAAAAATCCCATTATTTAAAGATTATAGTTAGTTTAATCGCTAAAGATTTGTTAATATTAAATAAAAAGATTAGAGTTCGTCCCAGTCAAACCAAGGAGGGATTTTCAATTCTTCTATTGGTGATAGTGTGTTGGGATATTGTTCAGGGTCTGTGAATGAAGGAATGAGCACTTTCGTTCCGTTTTGCCACTGAAACCAGATATCATATGAAAAAGGATAACCTGCAAAAATGTCATGATTATCGTCCCAAGCGAGGGGATCACCTCCAACACAACCATGTTTAGGGTTGGCGGGTGTATATGTCTCCATATCTGCCACAAAGACATCTGGATCAAATGATTGTGTTTTGTTAATTGAATCCACGATAAGATTTACGGCATCATATGCACCGATTGCCATATAAAGAGGATCTTCATCCCACATTTCATAATAAGCATCCCAGAAGGGGATTGTAAATTCTGTTTTATTACATCTTACTGTATATGATGTACCTATTTCATATTCACAGGCTCCATCAGTTTCGTCCCAATATCCCGCGGTTTGAGCTTGAAAATTAGAACCAAAGAGCAAGAATTTGTGTTCATATTGTGCCCATTGCTGTGCCATTACAAGTCCTGCGTCCAATGAAATTGCTATAAGTACTAAGTCACATCCTTCATCCTCTAAAGTTTGCAAATGGCCATTCATAGATGATGAATCAGCATCTGGAGCAAAAGCGATTACTGAATCATTTGTTACAGTCCCTCCCCCGAATTCAGTATTTATTAAATCAGGGATTATAGATCGTATGCCAGTTGTCCAGGTTAGATCTTCAGCTAATATACCCATATGATCAATATCATCAGATCCATATTTATTTAGGAGTGATTGATACATTCCCTTTATAGAAGTTGTAAAAACAGTACTCGACCATGAGGAGTTATAAGGACTAACTCTCCAGAAGTATTTATAACGCGAATAATCACTTCCAACATTTTCACAGAAAATATCTGACATTGCTCCTGTGCCCAAAAAGGGTATTTTATTAGCCATAAAAGGTTCCCGATAAGCTAAGAGGAATTCTGTTCTATAGCCTCCAACACCATACTGACACTTAAGTTCATAAACCATCTTTTGTGGTGTGATAGGTCTAGGTATAACAATATCTGTTGCACATTCATCTGTATCTTCACCAGCAATGGCAACGTAATAAGGAGTGCCATTAACGATAACACCCCCTGCTTCATTTAATTCCTTAGCAGCCAGGTAACCTCCCTGATAATTTGCATCCCCTCTTATATCACCTATATCACCCATCATTCCGATCTTAATCCATTGCCATTCATATATACCTGAGACTCCTGGGACTCTCCACGAAGTCCATCCAGAATATTTATTTCCATCTTGGAAAATCCATCCACCAAGATAAAGATAAAGAAGCCCTACTCCACTTCCAATACCTATAATCGCAATAAGTAAAATAGCTAAAGTTCTTTTTGACAAATTTATCATGGATTTAATCAATTATTATGTTGTATTTAAAAATTGAATTTTAGATTTGACAATTCATTTAGTAATTATTAAATTTTTCTTGAAATCTTATTTGAATTCACGAATTTATAAAATTTATAGAGAGACATCTATCATATTGTTTTTTTGATTTATAAAGCTATGTGGGAAAAGATTGAATATCCATTATAAATGAATTTAAGAAAATTATACTCAGTAAATAATAGAGCACTTTTTCAAAAAAAAGACAATTAATAAAGAATTACTAAGAGTATCATAATTTTAATTCAAATAACCATATTAGCTTTCACAAATAAGTGATGTTTAAATTACTTGATTTTTTTAAAAGATGTCATAATTTCAATTAAGAAGAACCTTAAAATAAAAGAAATGAATCAGGTTGTTAGAAGTATTTTTGTTTAATTAAGCAATATTAAAAAAGATATATTTAAATAAATCGAATAAGAAGTATCTATCATAAAATAATAATTGGGATAATTATGGCACTTGAGGATTTAGGGACAATTAATTTTTTCAAAGGATGTTTTAGTCTTATATGGGTAATTATTGCTATAATCATAGGTGTAAGGATCATGATAAAAGCAATTTCCCTAAAGAGAAAGGATTTAGTCGCTGTAGGAATAACATGGCTCCTAATGAGTTCAGGTTGGTGGGGAGTTGCAACTCAATTTATTACCTATGGATTTTTTGACTATAAATTGAGTGATGCCCAATATTTAGCATTTGGAAATCTTGTTCTTCCTTTTACAATAATGATTTGGATGTACGCATTTGTAATGATCATGGATCTTAAGAGAGGTAATATTCTTGTAATTGCTTTTATCATCTTCAATACCATTTGGTTGATAATTGTTATTACAGCATTAACAACAGAAAATATTCATTGGATTGGAACTGTAGAACCAGAAGGTTTTGATTCGCAACACAGCGCTGTTTCAGATATTTTTACATATTCAGCGATAGCAACTTTTCTAATAACAGGAATTATCTTTTCGATTAGATCAATTAGAATTGGAGATCCTGAAATTAAATTGAAGGCATATTTCTTATTAATTGCTTGGTTTTTATTTACTATAGGTGCATATATGGATACAGGGTTAGGAAAACCCACAGAACTATCATTAGTTTTGGTAAGGTTAATACTAATATTGAGTGCAATATTTTATTATTTGGGTTGGTTCCTACCAAAAGCAATATCAAATAGATTAAGGTCCAAAAATACAGCCGAATCATAAATTTAATGTAATATTTTTTTTTTTCAAAATCCAGAAATAAAAGGATTCAAATTAATAGAAACTGAACCAGCTTTCCCAAATTAAAAGTTATGAGGGAAAATTTTAAGATTTCTAATATAATTTGGTGTTTTTCTAATCTTTTTTGAAATTTATAAATTTTTTTTAAAAAATCTATATTATACTTAATTTAATTAGAATTCATCCATGTCATCATCATCTTCAAATTCAGCTTCTTCTACTCTTGGTGCTAGGAAGTAACTTAGTTCCCCACCCTCAAGAATATTAAAGATCATTTTTAATGGATGATCTGTTTTTAATGATATCTCTAACTTCTCAGTAATTGAGGCTATTTTTAAGATTGCTTTCAGAAATGTTAATGAGTATGCTCCACTACTAGTTCCGCTAATATCAGTCTCAATTAAATCATCCTCACTCAAATCATATTCCATCTCACCAATTTGTCCTGTTGAGCTAAATACTAATCCCTTTCCCTCAGTAGCCGTCATATTAAGAATTTCAGAATATATTTCAGCATCTTTTATTGCTTCAACCAAGAAATCTGGTTCAATAACCCATTTTGAAGGATACTCAATTTTTAATAAATTGTCCATTGGAATTTCTTCGATATCGATATCCAACAACGCTAAACTAAATGTTCTTGTACGCGTCATACCTTCTCTCTGCATTTTTATTTTTATTTTCTGTTCTGATTCATTAAAATCAATTTCTACGGAATCACTAGCTGCACTTCTTTTTAAGATCTTATCTAAATCATCCAAATTGAGACCAACTTTTGATTCTTTATCGCATTTATATTCATCAAAACCATCCTTTTTAATTGATAGTTTTAATAAACAGATTCTGCTTGGATCCATCGCAGAGATAGTAAACTCTTTAGGAGTTACTCGAAATTCAGTTTCATCTATTATACTTGCAAGAGTTTCAACTATTCCTTTCAAAATCCGACTATTTTCTAATTTTAATGTAAAAGTCATTTTCTTTCAGCAAATTTATTCAATCATATTTAAGATAATAATGTTTGATTCCCTTTATTAATAATGTTTGATATTAGTCTTTTAATAATTCTAATATTAGGTTTTAAATTAATTATTTATACTCTCTTAAATTTTCAATTTTGTAATAAGAAAATAACTAGATCATTCATATATAAAAAAAAAATGTCTATTCCCTACGCAAAGCAAAGAATAATTAAAGATATTGCTAGTGATGATGAGCGAATCCAAGTAACTGGATATGTAAAGAAGAGAGTCAATGACAATCAGATTGTTTTAGATGATAAAACTGGTCAGATAAATGTTAACCTTAAAAACATTGAGAAATTAAAGTTTAAAGAAAATGACTTGATTAATGTTATAGGAGACCTTGAGATTCAATCTACTGGAGAAAAATCAATCATAGCTGATATAGTCCAAGATATGAATAAACTTAATTTTGAATATTACCAAAAAATTTATTTCATTAAAAAGGAAATGAGTTAGTTTTATTTTGATTATTAATGTTAAGGATTGAATAAATACCATATTCCTTAGATTTTCTTAATCCTATAAGATGTTAATGGAAATTAGATATACCTTTGAAAACATTTGGCACTAAAAAAACAACAAACTCTTTAAATAGTACAGAACTTATATATAGATAATTGGTTATTATAAAGGGTTTAAAAATTAATATTTTTTTATAGCTAAAACAAAATTTTTTAAAGAATATGATTTTTAAAAGTTATAATTAAAAATCATAGAAATAGTAATCAATATGGTCGAATTTTGCCCCGAATGCTCAAACTTATTGCGTAAAAGAAAAGATAATGACCAATCATTTTTAGTATGTAAATGTGGTTATCAAAAAGAAATTTTACCTGATAATGATAAAATAGAAAGTCATGTTCAAAAAAAGAAGAAGGATTTAGAAAAGAATTTAGTAATTGTAAGTGAAGACGATAAAATTTCAGTATTCCCTAAAACAAAAAAAGATTGCCCAAAATGTGGTAATAAGGAAGCCGAAACTTGGCAAAAACAAATGAGAAGTGCAGATGAGCCAAGTACTCATTTTTTTAGATGCACTGAGTGTAAACATACTTGGCGTGAATATTAAATAATTATAATTAATCTTAATATATTATTGAGATATATAGGAATCATCGTAAAAGAATAGTTTCACGTTCATCCTATTCTATTTAGTGATTTTCCAATAACTTTATTTATAAATAAGTAATAAAAATATTTTGTTAATATCAAATTTATTGGTAAAAAATATGGAAGAATCGCTAAGCAAAATTGGCTGGAAAGCTATGCTTACAATGGGGATGTACACTTTAGTACTATCACTATTTTGGATATTTGTAACAGAAATAATGTTTG
This sequence comes from Promethearchaeota archaeon, assembly GCA_048937405.1. Taxonomy (GTDB): domain Archaea; phylum Asgardarchaeota; class Lokiarchaeia; order Sigyniarchaeales; family SOKP01; genus Loki-b32. Next base: position 870,147 of record JBHLNF010000001.1, on the reverse strand, counting down.
TAAGTGATTTTGAAGCATACGTAGGAACATCTTATAGTGATTACTTACTCGTTGACCGTAGAATGGCTGAGCTGTATATAATGACAAAAAAAATGATAGGATTAATGCTATGTGGGATCGCTATTTCTATTGTTATAATAACACATCATGGTTATAAAAAAGGAGAGAAATGGGCTTGGTTTACCCTTTTGGTTATAGGAGGTATACCATGGTTAACTTTTATTATTTATAAGATAATAATTGGATATATTGGAGTAAGTATGATTATATTTGCCCTTGGAGCTGCTCTTTATGTGATTGGTATAGCACTTCCTGCTAAAGAAATATTGGGTAATAAATGAATAAATAAGATATAATAACTAAAATTCTATTTTTCTTTTTTGAAATAAATATATCAAAGAAGAATATAACAGAAATTAAGAAAGTACTTCTAAAATTTTAGTAAGAATACGAGCTTTACCACCAGTTGATTGGAGTAACGTTTTCCCACAAACTAAGCATTCTACATCCGTCGCAGAACAACCAAAAATTATTTGTTGATTACCACAGTTTAAACATTTTACACGTAAGAACCTACTTTTTGCTTGTGGGATAAGTTGTTTTTCTTTCTTATTAGCCATAATTTTTCACTTTTTTATACTTCCTGTAATTCGAGACGTTTTACACGATAAGATTTAGCATATTGTTTTTTACCACATTCAGAACATTCTAACAAAGGTGTTGATCTCTTATTTAACTTAGCATTTTTATGGAATATTTCTTTAGGAAAGCTACCATATCCCTTTTTTTTCCTTTCGACTCTTCTCCGTCCATGATTTAGCATACGCTCCTTTCCTTTCTTATATAGTGATACATTATGTGTAGTATGTGATCTACAAGATGGACAATATCGATTGACAGTTCTCGGGTACTTCAATGTTATACTCTTTTTATTTATTATTAATACTAATAACATATTAAAAATTTTAAATTTTATTAATTTAAAATAAACAATCAAAGAGGACACAGTTCTAGGGTACTTCATTAAATAATAACCATTATCTTTAAGAGTGAACTAAACACGGCCTAAAGGCTGTGGCTTCCTACGAGTGTACAACCACTTCTAGTACGGGTTGACCTGTATGTCGTAGAAAACCATTCCATTGTGTTAGGAATGATTCCTCGTTCACAGAGGATTCATGCGATAAGAAATCGAATTTATGTTTCTCTGACAAAAAGCGTATCATGATATTGATTGCTGAGTTGAGATCTCGGTCAATCCGATTTCCACAGTCGCAAGTAATAATTCTCTCGAAAATTGTCCTCTTTTCGAGCTTTCCACATTTACAACAGGCTTTTGTAGTCTTGGATTCGTCAATTTTTATTACTTTTTTACCTCTTTTTTCTGCTTTGTAGGTTAAGAATTCGACAAATCGTGACAAATAACCTGTGTTGTGAACTGAATGGTTAAGTGTGTTATTTACCCTATTCTTTTTAGCAATACTTGTTCCTTTCTTCTTTTGAGCCATCTGTTTTACTTTTAAATCTCCAACAATAATCGTATTCGCTTTTGTATTAGATACAATTTGGTTTGAAAGCCAATGCTGGAAATCTTTCAGTTGATACGCGCACTTTTTAATCATCTGAAGCAGTTTTTTGTGATACCAATGCCATTTATTACTATATTTCTTACAATGATCTCGTTTTGACTGTACCTCCTCTATCTTTTTTTTCCAATAGAGGTCTGCTCTTCTGTGAGTGAATTGTATTGAGTTTCCAGAAAGGTTTACTCCTACAGTCTGATTTATTCCTAAATCAAATGCTTGATATGAGTGATTATCATGATATTCAGGCACTTTGAGATCATATGTAAGGGAAATATACCATCTCTCATCAGACTGAAAGAGTTCTACATGCTTAATAATCCCTTGAGGAATAAGATGAGAGGGAAATTCAAACTTAAGTATGATATTTGAAGGATGTTTATGAGAGAAGATGATTGATCTCTCTTGTAATTTAAAGCCAGACTGATTATAACAAAGAGTAGTGAAATGCTTCTTCCCTTTAAATCGGGGGGGTCTTGCATTTTGATCTCCCTTATTCCATAATGCAAAGAAAGATTTATAGTTTAGCTCGAGTTTTTTAAGGATTGTTTGGAGAACCTTCGAATATACCCATTTATATTCTGGATATTTCTCTTTTAACCCCGGTAATGCTCTTGATTGGATAAGATAATCAACACAATGACGTTTTTCTCTTGGTAGATTTTTATTTTTGTGCCAATTTTCCATTCGTTCCGCTAACGCAAAATTATATAAAAGACGACATTTCTCCGATAAGATCCAAAGAAGGAATTCTTGCTTGTGAGTGGGAAATATTCTAATTCTTTGCGTTAGCTTCATTTCTAGAAGGATAGTAATTCGGGAAGTAAAAAAGAGATGTGGATAAGGATTTAGTGATTTTCTGTTAATGCTCAATTTATCACCTCCCTAAAGGGAGCTGTATCCTTGAGCTTTTATGAAAAAAATAATAATTATTCATAAATTTTAAATTTTTTTAGTTCTATTGGTTTTATTCGAATAAACATCACATAATAAAAAATAATTTAAATCTTATTTACATAATGTTAATAAAAACATATTGAATGAGATTTTAAATGTTCAAAGAGAAATTTAGCGAAGGTATCATAAGTGCGAAGCAATTTGATCGAGAAGATATTGAATATATACTAAAGAAGGCCAGTGAAATGATTCACATTAAAAATTCAAATCTCCTTCAGGGGAAAATTTTGGCTACATTATTTTTTGAGCCATCTACTCGTACTCGTCTTAGTTTTGAATCTGCTATGTATAGATTAGGAGGAAGTGTTATCGGATTCCACTCAGGCGATGTATCTTCTATAAAAAAGGGCGAAACTATTGCAGATACAATAAGAACTGTAGAAAATTATAGCGACTGTATAGCGATGAGGCATTCACTTGAAGGAGCCGCTAGAATGGCCTCTAAATTTTCAAAAGTTCCTATTATAAATGCAGGATCTGGAAGTGGAGAACATCCTAGCCAAGCATTATTAGATTTATTAACCATCACTGAAGAAATTGGCCCATTAGATGGTTTGAATATTGGAATAATGGGTGATCTTAAATATGGAAGGACAGTACATTCACTCTCAATTTTATTATCAAATTTTGATGTAAATATTTATTTCATTAGTCCAGAAAGCTTAAGGATGAGAAATCGAGATAAAGATTTTTTGCAACAACGACAAGTTCCATATAAAGAAATAATGAATTATAGGAAAATATTAGATATATTAGACGTTCTTTATATGACAAGAATCCAAAAAGAGAGATTTGTGGATATTGAAGAATACGAGAAGTTAAAAGATTTTTATATATTTAGAGAACATGATCTAAAAGACACAAAAGATAATTTCAGGTTATTACATCCTTTACCTCGAGTTTTAGAGATATCTCCTGATGTTGACGCTTCAGAGAAGGCTATCTACTTTAAACAGACTTTTTATGGGATACCTATGAGAAAAGCTTTATTAACTGAGTTAATGACTGAATAATTCTAAAAATAGTTGAAAAATCTCTTATTTTATTATCCAAAAAAATCCCTCTCTTTAAGGAAAGATTGATTTGAGGATAAGATAAGAAATCATTAAATGATTAAACACTCCTTTTTTTAAACTAATTGTTCTCTAATATATTAAAATGAACCTAACTTTAAAAAAAAGAAATAGGTGATACTAAAAAGAATAAAACACACAAAATCCTTGACAATTTGATTCACAGTACAGGTTTTATATCTAGGATTGTCGAATTCTTAACCTATAAAGCTGAAAAAATAGGTAAAAGAGTAATAAGAATTGATGAGTCCAAGAATACAAAAGCCTGTTGTAAAAGCAAAAAACTGAAAATAAGGTTATTCTTCAAAAGAAATATTATATGTGACTGTGGAACTCATGTAGACCGAGATCTCAACTCAGTACTCAATATCATGACTTAATTTTTAACTTTTAAGTATTACTATGAATTCCTATCGCATAAACCCTCTGTGGACGAGGAATCATTCCTGACACGATGGAATGGTTTTCTACGATATACAGACCAACCCGTACTAGAAGCGGTTGTGTACTCGTAGGAAGCCACAGCTTTTAGGCTGTGTGTAGTTCACTATCCAAAAAAACAATCCTTAATAGATATAACCTTTACTTCAGATTTAAAAAGATTTTTTAATAATTCCTCAACTGATAATTCATCTCTATTAATTTTTTCTATAAACAATGTACCACCATTGATAATTTTTTGAAACTTTTTAAAGAGGGATATCTTTTTATTCAGAGAAAGATTTGTTCCTCCCCTTATCAATTTTGAGGAATATTGGTTTTTTTCTTTATTTAATTGTAAATTACCATTATACCATGTATCTTTTAGATATGAATCGTAATGAGGTTGACTCAGAATAAAATTATTATCATCCAATTCATTTTTTTCCTCAATTAATTCTTTCATTAATGATAAAATATTAAATGCGAATTTCTTACTATTTTCTGTCCTGTCGAGTTCGATTCCACAATGATTAAGGATGGCTTCATTTAATCCGAAAAAACTGATAGATTTCAGGGATTTCCTTAGTAGATCCTCGCATTGTTCATTTAGAATTTCTGAAACAAAGAATATCCACTGTTTAAGAGGATATAACTTTTTTCTTACCAATTTTTCTTTATATTTAAAGAATTCAAATACAGAATTCAACTTGTTTTCCAATAATTCTAAAAATTTATCATCATTTTGTTTTGCTTCTTCAGATATTCTGTGTAAATTTATTAGAATTTTATCTAATATAATCATGTTATTGTAAGTGTCAGGTATTTGAATTATAGAGGAATTCAACAATGTTTCATTATTTGAATTGCACAGAAAGAGATCTCCATTATTTTTTTCTGCAATATAATTTTTTAAAAGACTATCTTGTGGATCCAATAAATTATTATCAAATATATTTGAAAGTAATAAGGGCATAATGCGATCTTTGCTTTGAAACACCATGGAATTGTAAAATTCCTTATCAACACGAGAAAGATTAAAAATATTTTCAGGGATTTTTCCATTGTTATTGAATCCTAAAGATAAATGGGATTTACCATCATTAAGAAAAGTATTGAATCGGAGTAATTGGGATGCTAATATATTGAAATGGGATTGTTTTATTTTAGGTGAAGCAAAACACGATAGAAAATATTTGTTGAATTCTCCTAATAGTAAATCTTCTGAATAAAAATGTTTCAAAAGATATAAAATATCAATAAATTGAGAAATTAATCTGTTTTTTTTACTCCTACTAATATCATTTTTGAGATTTATTGAATTCTTTTTGGAAAAATAATCAATTAGAGTTTTAGAATTAATATAAATACTTAATGGTCTTAAGCTCCAATAATTTAAATGTAATAGTGCAATTTCACCAGACAAATATAAATCAGCTAAATTTTTAGAAAGTAGATTTAACAGTAAAAATTGCTCAGAAACATCAGATCCTAGTCTTTTTATAAAGGTTTCTGGTGAAAACTCTTTTTCTTTAGATTCAAATAGCCGAAATACTTCAAATGGGGGCGTTCCCAATCGAGTTAATCTGTGTCTAACCTCTTCTAATCCATTTTCAAGTAAAACAACATTAATAAATTCACGCATTAAAGGAGCCGTCATATATTCTATATTTGTTTTAGAAAGACGTTCTTCTACTTCATGAGATATTTGTTTAGCTAAATATCGCTCTAAATCTCCCTCGTTTACAAGATATTCCTCAATCTTACTTGTATCAAATAATTCTTTCGAATATTTCGAGGTTCGAATCATTTGTGCATTTTTTTGCTTATTAAGGATTTCTTCAATAGACAAAATCTTTTCAATTATTTTTTCGCCTAAAAGTGAAATGGAGTATCCTTCATCAGAAGTTAGAATTAATTCACTCTCCTTCAATGTGTTTAAATGAAAAGATAAATTTATGGATGAAAGATTATGACCTAAAACTTCTTTTTGTAACTTTGAAAATGATATTGGAGATTGTTTTTTTTTTAATTTTTTTAATATGTCAATTCTAATCTTTTGACCTAATGTCTTTAGTTGTTTTTCTAAAAGTGATTGATTTTTGTCGGCACCCAATTTTATATAATTCTCTATATTCTTTTTTTAATCTACTTAAATAAATAATGTGTTCAAATTTTATTTAAAAATTTAGGTTTTTTCTAAGTTATAAATGATTTTAGATAATATGTGGGTGATATGAATCTATATTTTAAAAAGATTAATCTTCTCTTTAGATTAGTTTAACCTGTAAAAATTATATAAATGGTAATTTAATTTTTACATATTTTCTAATTATAAAAATTGGACTGTATATTTTTTATATTTTAATAAGCTTCAAATAATTTATTAAATAAATTTTAAATTTTTACTAAAGGTTGACCTGAAACAATGTCAAAAAGAAAACCATTGACTAAATTAGTTTTAATTCAAAAAGATACAGAAATTTTAGAAGAAAGAGGGAAAAATTTTTTCCAAATAGATTTTTTAAAGGCAGTAATGATCTTTTTAGTGATCTTTGATCATATAGTAGATTGGGGGATTAAAAGTGAGATTGGAGTGACATTATGGGAACGCATATCAATTCCTGTATTTTTAGTTATAATGGGATTTAATATGGGTATTTCTTTTCAGAGGAAAGGACTTGCTAAGTTGAATGAATTATACTCATGGAGTTATTTTAAAAGTAAAATCTTAAGATATGTTATTCCTTTTCTAGTATTATATGCTTTCTCTACATTAATAGGGCTAATTCTTTATCAATTTAATATTACAGCAATGTATCATGGACAATATTATCCGGATCATGGATTTATACAATTATTTACTGGTATTTTACCATTTTGGGGTCCTGGAAATTGGTTTATACCTGTAATTTTTGGATCTATTATAATTTTTCCATTAGTTTATTGGGCTTTTACAAAGAAACAAATCCTTACATTAATCATATGTTTTATTGTTGAAATTGTACTTCAATTAATAGTATTTTTTTTTATAGGTGAAATTACATCTTGGGAAGAATTTCATTTACTTGGCATATTTATGACAAGTTTTCCATTCTATCTATCTGCAATTGGTCTAGGGCTTTGGTTTTCATTTAATCCTAAACCTTTTTCAAGACGTAATTTATTTATTTGGATTTTATTCCCAATTAGTTTGACATATATCATTTACTACCAATTTTTTGGATTTCGTCTTATGATTAATGATATTCCATTAATCAGAGGAGATTATCATTTCTTAGTATTCCCTTATTCAGCAGTATTAGTACTAATGGTAATGATTATATTACCTCAATATTCGGAAAATAGATTTTCACGGATGATTTCATTAATTGGAAAGTCAACATATCATATTTTGCTTACACAAATTTTAGGATACGGAATGATCGTTGCATGGAGTGGTACACATTATCTGATAAATGTTGGATTTACCTTTTTTGATGCATTACTCTTAATTTATGCTTGGATCATATTTATTCCTTTTGGAGTTTTATGGTATAAAATAGATCAAGAAAAAAGGATAATGAGACGTTTGTTGTATTATGTAAACTTTTTCTTAATATTTCCTGTAGTAGTATATACTATGTATGTTTGGCTAACTCCACCTCTAATTGATTGGGTACCAATCCCTTTAATTATAATTCTTATTTATGCTGCTATTGGACTAATACTTAGTATTACCTTAAAAAAAACAGTTAAAACAACAATATTGGCGCTTTGGACTTCATTTCTAGTATATTCATTCATTCTTACAATACTTTACATTGGAATTCTCCCACCTAGCGAGTATTTGATTCAAAATGTTTCTATTAGTACTTTCCTTATATTAGTAATTATTGGCACGGTTTTAGATTATACATTCAGAAAATAATTAGTTTTTTTCCTTAATTCTATATTCCTAATTTTAATAGAATTGAAAAATTAGACTCCTATTTTATTTAATACTAAAGGAAAATATAACATTATAAAAATTAATTTTTACAATTTTATAAACTAAAAGGTTATTTTTTGCCATCTAAAGAACTTAAGAGGAAATTAAGTATAGGAACAATAGGATTATGGGTTATTTTTGGAATTGTTTCAATTGTTATGGCAGCTTTAGTTATTGGAGATGTGTTTACTACTGATGAGATTTGGATTCCAATAATTCCTATTGGAGTTGTTCTAGTAATCGCTATTACTGCTTCAATTATAGATTTTAACTCTGAAAACAAGAAAAGGATTGGTATAATTGGAATTTGGGCAATATTTTGGATAACTGTAATTGTTATGGCAGCTTTAATTGTTGGAGAGGTGTTTACTATTGATGAGATTTGGATTCCTATAATACCTGTTGGTACTTTATTTATTCTATCGATTGTACCCACAATATTAGAATACGGTGCTGGGGAAGTAAAATATTGTCCTAAATGTGGAAGAAAATTCGAAAAAAATAGGGATTACTGTCAAGAATGTGGAACGAGTATTCTTATGAAATGTCCCTCTTGCGGTGTGAAAGTAAAAGGTAACCCAAAATATTGTGTAAAATGTGGAACAAATTTAAGCGAAGTTGAAGTTATCCATGGTTCTTCAACTCATGTTAAATTTAGTGTTGAGGGTTATACAAATACGTGTGAACAATGTGGAGCACCTGCGAAACCTGAAGCTAAATATTGCGTATTTTGTGGTGCCTTACAATAAAATTTTTTTTTCTTATTCTAATATGAATAAAATAACTTCATAAAATTATTTTATTATCTAGCAGAAACAGCTATTCTCTCTATCTCATCTTTGCGTTTTATCGCCCTTGATTCTTGACTATTTTTTGATGCTAAGATTAATTCTTGAGCTAAATTTTCTTCGAATTGCCTTTCATTTGAGTGAGACCTAGCACTTATGGCTTGAGAGAGATATTTGATAGCAAGATCAACTCTGCGTTGTGGAGCAATATCCACAGCTGATGCATAACTAATTCCTCCCATTGCAATTTTAGTGGTCTCTTCTCGAGGTGCAGTTGCAACTATAGCATCTATTAGGATTTGAATAGGATTTTGATTGGTTAGTAATTCGATCAAGATAAACGCATTTTTTATACTCTTAATTAGTTTACTTTTTTTACCTGAATTATAAGAACTTTTATGACCTTTAATTTTACTCCCTATGTATCCTGGAGATAGTAATCTATTTGCGAATCTTTCAATTATAGAGACTTTAGAAGTTTTCCAAAATCTTTTGTGCTCATGTCTACCAGCAGAATGAGGAATAATAATAGGTTTTAAATTTATATAATTTTTAAGTGTTATATCTTTAATTTGAATATCATCAAATGGCCATTTGTTGAAGAGTCTTATTTCCTTCTTTGTTTTACTCATATATATTAACCTTTTTATCGTAATGGTTTCTCTTTTTTTCCAGATAAAAGTGCTTCAAGACTTACACCATTTACTTTCACAACCTTATATCTTACACCAGGAAGGTCACCTATACTTCTACCTTTTGCGCCTCCGATTCCTTCGACTATTACTCGATCATGTTCCTCGATGAAGTTAAGAGCTCCATCTCCCGGAAGGAAGGCAGTCACACCTTTTCCGTTCTTTTTCAACTGAACCCTTACACATTTTCTAATTGCTGAATTTGGTTGCTTACTCTCTCGTCCAACCTTTTGAAGTACAATTCCAAGAGCTTGGCAAGAACCCTCAAGAGGGTCAACCTTTTTCTTTAATTGGAGTTTTCTTCTTTTGTATTTTGTTTTGGACCAACGATATTTTTTTCGATTTGCTTTAAGTTTTCTTGCAGAGTATAATCCTTTTGGCACTTCTTTTGTCACCAAAATAATATTTAATATAATGTGTAAAAATATCTCCTAGAACTTAAAATTTATGTATATAAGGTAAAATTGTTAAAGAGTATTTTTTCTAGAATTTAAATAAGTTATTCTACTCTCGAATCGAGACTTCTTATAGCATTATAGCAAATATCAATACATCCATTTAGGTTTTCAGCAGAACATAACTCAGGAATATCCTTCTTGGAATGTATATATTTTGAATCTTTTTTTGATAAAAAACAAGTTACTTGGAACCCTTTCTTGTCCTCTTTTTTTGTAATGGTTTTAAAAACTAAATGACTGCTTCCAGTTCCAAAAGAGAGTTTTGATTTTTCAGAAGGGATTCTTTTGTGCGTGTCAGATGCTTTTAAAACATAATTTAAGTTTTTATTTAATTTCTTCTTTTTAAATAACCCCGTTTCATCAATTAATCCTATGTAAGTACCAACCATATCTATATTTATATTGAATGATTTATTCAAGTTATAATCATAATCTAATTCTTCAAAATGGTTAGAGCAATAACTTTTCGAACCACAAAGTCCCATTTCCTCGGCTCCACACCATAAAAAGACCACATCGATTTTTTCGAGAGGATTTTTTTTGATTAATTTCGCTAATTCAATAAGAATTGCTATTCCAGATGCGTTATCAATAGCTCCAACAGATATATTGGTAGATTTCATAAAAAATGATATCAGTATTTCTACAAGCAATATGATTCCTATGATTAAGGAAATCATTCTTATTCCTAAATAAATAAATTCAATTTGAATTATATTTGATAAAATAATAATAGACCAAATTGAAAGGGTTAAGTTAATTATTATATATGAGAGTAATAAAAACACTGCAGAAAGAAGCAATATTTTTGTCAACTTGTGTGGAAAATTATTAGAAACAGAATCATAATGAGCTGAAAAAATAATAACAGGTCTTTTGGGATATAAATTTTTAGCCCGTATGATAGCTATAATATTTTTTGACTCTTTCTTCTTTCCAAAGGATATATTCCTTGAATAATCAAATAAATTTTTACCTACTAAAAATAAAACAAGAAAAAACAAACCATCAAGAGGTAAAATTAGCCATGAAAAATCAGGAAATAACAACAATATCTCACTTCCCAAAATAAATAAGAATATCCACAAAAAAATCAATTTTCTTAAAATAATAAATGATTTTGACCATTCAAAAGATTCTATATTAATTTCAATATTTTCTTTATCTAGTTGCTTTCGGATGTAATTTATAGCTTTGGTTTCTCCCTCAGTTGCAGCATAACGTGGAAACCTTAATGATTTTATATGATTTATAGCAGCATTTTCCTCATATAGATTCAATTTTGAAATAATAATGTCCTCTAATGAGTAATTTAATGATTAAATTAGTATTAAATTATAAGTATGACTTTTAAGCACGCCAATCAGATATTCTTAGTGTTAATAATTACATTATCCACTTCAAAATGTCTTAAAACCAATTCTTTTATTTTTCTTATCATTGAACCATCTTTTCCAATGGCTTTTCCACGATCTTGGGGTCGTACACTTATAATCACTGTCTTTTTTTGGGTTTTACTTTCTTTTATTTCAATATTTTGAACTATAACAGAATTTTTAGAAGTTTGCAAGATGTTTTGGATAAATTTATTGAGATTCTCAGAAAAGGCAATGACGTCTATCTTTTTATTAAGTTTTGATTTCAGATCTTTGACATGTTCACCAGCTTTTCCTATAGCTTTCCCAACATCCTCTTCCTTTACTAGAAAAATAATAATTTCAGTTCCATTATCGTTTGATTTAAAAATCAAACAATCTTTGATTATAGCACCTGAAATATTATTGAATAAGGAAATAAGTTCCATTGATTCCCGATCAATTTTAATATTCTTCTTTAGCATGCCGATCTCAAGTTAAATCTAATTTAAATCATTTAGTTTTTAATGCTTTTAAGTCGGAATCTCCAAAATTAATTACACCAATAAGAGAAATCATATAAGGTTTGGCACAAGCTAATCCTAAATCCCAACTCGATCCATTATATTTATAGATAAAAAGTTTATCTTTTAAGAGAGAATTAAAATGATTTATTTGATTCAGTAATTCTATTGGACAATTATTACTAATAATAAGCATTTTAAAAGGATTATCTCTAAACAGGTTTTTCATTACTTGATTTTTTCCATATAAGATTTTACCGGTTTTATAAGCAACTTTAATATTGGTATCAATATCAAATTCCTTAGTTTTTTTCCTGCTTAGATCAAGTTTCGTAGTATCTGTTTTGGTTTTTCTTTTTGCCATAGTAATTTCAATCAGTATCTATATAATTAGTAAACATATAATACTTTTTAACTTTTTTTTAAAGCTTATTAATGTTATTTTTTGATAAATAAAAGTTTTTGATTAACTAAGTCTTTTTCTTTTTCTTTTTTAATAAATCTAGGTTAGCATCCAGATCAAACATTACGTTTACACGTCCCGAACCAATTGGTGAAATCTGTCCTACTATAACGTTTTCTGGAATCCCAAGTAATCGTTCTTCTTCACCATATAATCCAGCATCAAGTAATTGATTCACAGTGACCTCAAAAGCCGCCCGAGCGAATACACTTGATTTTGAGCCTGATATTCCATGTCTACCAATAGATTGAATAGATCCAGAATAACACATTAAATCAGCCAAAATTAATAAATGTCTTAAATCCACATCTAAACCTTGTTGCTCAAGTACTTTTTGAGATTCTATTATTATCATTTGTCGTGCTGCTTCAACACCATATAATTTTTCAATTTCATGAATATGGTTTGAGGTTGTTCTTGTAACATCTACTCCTTCAATTTGTATTACACCTTGCATGTTAGTACCTTCAGTTTTTATTATCCATTCTTTTCCATTGTCAGAAGGAGTCAATAATCCTCTTTTTACACCTCTAATACCCTTTACAACTTTTTTAAGAATTTTTTCCCTTAATTTTTGTAAACTTTGCAGATCTTCTATTCCTGGATCAATAATTATCGAATTTCCTTCACGTTTAATTGTTCCCTTTTTTTTATAGCGCTTTAAAATATCAGGAATTTCGTCAATTTCAATTCCTTTTTTCTTACAAATTTCTGGGATTAAGTTAATTACTATATTCCAATTGACAAAATCAAGATCAACATCATGGGTTATTTGTTGTATACGAATTTGTTCTATTCGATTATGAACTTCAATTGCTTTAACTTCGCTTTCATTATATGGGTTTTCTAAATAAATTGTCATTTGAGGAGTACTAGGAAAACGACGAGCATCCACAATTTCAATAAGACGAGGTAACCCTTGAGTGACAGAGAATTCTTCTACACCTGCGTAATGAAAAGTTCTTAGTGTCATTTGTGTTCCAGGTTCACCAATAGATTGAGCAGCAACTGTTCCTACTGGTTCTGAAGTTTCTACAAGAGCATTACTAAAATTAATATAGATCTTATTTAATAGATATTCAAGTTGCTCTTCCTCTAAATCCTCATCGATTACTCTTTCTCTTATTAGATTTATTAAATCTTCAGGAATTCCATCCTCTTTAAGAATAGCAAGTTGTTCATCCAAATATTTTGTAGTTGTTTTAACCATTATTAAAATCCCTTCTTTTTAAAATAAAATATTTATCCAAATTTTTCGGTTTTCCAATCTAAATAAGCCTTGGTTTCTTTCCCTCGCCATATAGCATTTTTACCAGTTTCATCACTAAATTGTTTTATCAAGTCTTCTTCATTTAATTCTTTTTTTTGTGGTTTTGTTTTAGTAGTTTTAACTGGTTTTTCTTCAGAGATTTTTTCTTTTTTTGAAGTTGATTTAGTTGTTTTGGAATCTTTTTTAATTTCTTCGCGAATTGCGTCTACATCAAGAGCTTTTGCTTTAAGCAATAATACATCTAGATTTACTGCTTTTCCATGATCTGTATGAGTAGGTTCCACGCCATCATCTCCAAATGTAAACTGGATAACATTTTTATCCGAATTTCTGACAGTACCATCATTCTCTATTACCATATCTTGTAATGCATTTACTAATCTTCGTTGCATATAACCAGATGTAGATGTTCTTACTGCCGTATCAACTAATCCTTCTCTTCCTCCCATTGCATGAAAAAAGAATTCTACCGGTTTTAATCCATTTCTATAAGAAGAAGAAACAAAACCTCTAGATTTAGGAGTCAGATCGTTAATCTTAAAATGAGGTAAAGTTCGCATACTATATCCTCGATTAATTCTTTCGCCCCTAATTGCCTGTTGTCCAACAACTGCAGACATTTGTCCCAAATTTAAAATATTACCTCGCGCTCCAGATTTAGTCATAATAACCGAATGAGCTTCATCTCCAATGAATTCGGCTGCAGTTTCTTCTGCTTTTTTTCTGGCTTCTGCTAATACCTGTCTGATCCTTAATTCTAATGTCTCCCTCATTGAACGTCCTGGCGCTCTTCTTAAAGTTTTCGTATCATTGTTATAGAAGGCGTCAATTAACTTCTCAGATTCAGTATTTGCTTCTTGTAGAATCCTTTGAATTTCTTCATATGCATGTCCATGTACATAAACCTCGTCTAATCCCATAGTCATTCCATTTTGTCTAATAACATACAAGAGCATTTTAGTGGCGCTATCCAAGAATTGTCTACCTAGAGCATTACCATGATCTTTTATGATACGCTGCAAAATACTATTTGATTGCATAGCACCAAATGAATTTTCATCGATTGTTCCTTTTATCAATTGACCATTTCTTATAACAACATATGCATCATAAGGACAATCCTCTTCCTCACATACCTCACATTTCTTGCAAAATTTTGATTTTACTTTAATATTAAGATCATCAGGAAATAATGTACTGAAAATTTGTTTTCCAGAATATTTAGGTTCTGGATCAGTTGTTACTGGAATAAGTTGATTAAAATTAAAATTTGGATTATTTTTATATACGTCACCAATATATAAAAGTTTTAAAGTATCCTTTTTACTATATAATGAATCCTTACTAGTAAATTGAAACACACTTGAAATAAAGTCTTGGATACCCCCAAGAATTGGACCTCCAAATCGCGGAGATAAGATATGTTCTTGAACTTTAAGAAGTAACTCTGCTTCTGTACGAGCTTCTTCACTTTGTGGTACATGTAAATTCATTTCATCTCCATCAAAATCAGCATTATATGGTGGACATACAGTTAAATTTAATCGAAAAGTTCTTCCTTCCATGATTCTTACCTCATGAGCCATTATTGACATTCTATGAAGTGAAGGTTGACGATTGAATAGCACTAAATCTCCATCATTTAGATGCCGTTCAATAGTAAATCCTGGTGCTAACATATCAGCAATAATTTTCCTGTTTTTTACATATCTAAGATCGATTCTTCTCCGATCATTACGAATAATATAATTTGCGCCAGGATGTTTAAAGGGTCCATTTAAGACCATTTGTTTCATTTCTTCAATATTCCAATCATTAACATTAGTAGGGATCGTTAAAATTTTTGCGATTTCAATTGGTACTCCCACTTCATTAATGCTTATATAAGGATTTGGTGATATAACACTACGAGCAGAAAAATCAACTCTCTTTCCACTGAGATTGCTCCTAAATCTGCCCTCCTTGCCTTTTAATCTCTGAGTTAATGTTCTAAGAGCTCTCCCAGAACGATGTCTAGCAGGAGGAATCCCAGAAACTTGATTATCAAAATAAGTTGTGATATGATATTGTAATAATTCCCAGAGATCTTCAACTATTAAATGTGGAGCTCCAGCATCAATATTTTCTCTCAATCTTTGATTAATTCGAATAACATCAACCAATTTATGAGTTAGATCATCTTCAGAACGAATACCACTATCTAAAGTAATTGACGGTCTCGCACACACTGGAGGAATTGGTAATACTGTAAATACAACCCATTCAAGACGTGCATTTTCAGGAGAAATACCAAGTATTCTAAGATCAGCATCACCAATTTTTTTTAAGCGTTCTAAAATCTCAATTGGTGTTATTCTCCGTGAACCTTTTCCTTCTTCTTCTTCATAAAAAGTAGTTGGTTTTTCGATAATTATCTTCTTCTTTTTTGATTCACAATATGGACAAATTTTAGTTTTTCTAGCCCTTTTAAATACAATCTTTGCAGCATCCTCATCACCTTCAAAAAATATTTTCCGATGCTGTTGTTGTTCTTGTCTGAATTTTTCTTTTTCCTCTTCAGTAAGCATTAATTTGCTACATTCAGGACATATACTCCTTAGAACTTTTAAAACCTTTTTTGCATATCCAACGTGAATAACAGGTCTTGCCAATTCTATATGTCCGAAGTGCCCCATACAATTTGATACGAGATTACCACAGGTTTGACAGCGTTGTCCAGGTTCGATGGTACCCAATCTTTGGTCCATAAGTCCGCTTGGTATCGGGAGCCCATCCTCGTCATAAGTATCCGCGGTAATTATACGGGCTGCTGACATTTTACGTATCTCATTAGGGCTTAAAAGTCCAAATTTGATTTTTTCAATCATTTTCATTCTTGAAAAGGTATAACTCATAAAAATAAGACCTCAATAATGTTTATTTCACCTATTAATTTTGAAGAAGAAGTACAAATCATGGGAGAAAACATCCTTTATAACAATTATAAAATACTAATTTTAAAAAATAAGAAAATAATTCTTCCACTGTAATTAATAATAGGAAGGAAATATTAAAAATTTTATTGTTTTGGGCAATACTAATATAATTCTATTACTTAATAAAATTAAATGTATTCTAAATCCAAGTTTTAATGTATCTAAATTTAGATTTTAAAAAGATTTTGTGTCTAAATTTGAATTAAAATAAATATTTGAAAAATTTTGTCCTCCGAATTTTTAATTTCTAAAAAAGAATTTAATTTATAAACAAATTTAATTACATAATAATGAAGATAATTGATATTTTAAGAAATAGAATAATCATATTTACTCTTCAAATACTCCTTCTAAATATTTTATTTTTTATAGTTGGAAATGAGACGACTATAAATTTTGATGATGAAACCACAAAAGCTCAAGAATTTATAATACAATACTTAGCAAACTTAACTTTGTTTGATAATTTACAAGGTTTTTATTTTATATACATAAGCTGGCTTTTAATATCACTAATTCCAATATTTCTATTTAACAATTTCAAAAAGGCTTCTTCAATGAATCTCTCAACATTATTCTTTCCCTGCTTTTTTTTTTACGTATTTTTAAAAAAAAAGTCAAAATTATATTTTAAATCAAATTTCTATCCTCTTCTTGGTCAATCAATCATACTTGGGATTGTAATTATTGGATTCTCAATTTTCCTTTCTTTACTATTGAAAAAACTTAAAAAGATTGAAATTGAATCTCAGATTGAAGATTTATTTATTGTAGCAAACAAAAATAAAAGTGAATGTCCTAATTGTGGAACCATATTTGATTCTATCCCCAAATTTTGCTATAATTGTAATATGGATTTAACAATGTCAAGTAACAATGAGAGTAAAAAAAAAAAGTAGAATGTATACATTGGTATTAGGGACAATCTATTTTTGAAATTATAATAATTACAAGAAAAAGTCATATATATTCAAATTTTTACTCTTTTCTTGAAATTCTCAACATAGTAAATCTACATCAAATCTCATTTATTATATATAAAAAAATCCAAAACTCTAAATCTAATGCTTAATAAGATATTTTAACTTAATATTAAATCATTATAATCCCAGTTAATTGATGGATATTATAAAAGGTAAGTATTGTGGAAAAAAAATCATTAGATCTTTTATTTAAACCCCGAAATGTAGTAATATTTGAAGCAAAAGAGAGATATAAGTTTTTTATTGAGGGCTTTAAAATGCAAGGATATGATTTAGAGAAATTATATCTAATATCACCAACTGAGAGAGAAATCTTTGGAATTGAGTGTTATAAAAAGATTGAAGATATACCTGATGATACAATTGATTTACTGATTTTAGCTGTTAGAAGAGATATTCTTTTAAGAACTTTAGAAGAAATTACAGACATAAAGAAAATTGAATTTATACACATTTTTACTGCAGGAACAGGAGAATTTGATGAAATTGGAGCAAATATTGAAAAACAATTGAAAAACTTTTTTGATAATCACCCTAGTATAAAAGCAATAGGTCCAAATTGCATGGGTGTGTATTGTCCCAGTGGGAAAACAGCATACCTTCCTAGATTCCCCCTAGATAAGGGGAATATAGGTTTAATTTATCATTCTGGTGATTTACATTCAAGAGCTATAAACTATGGATATAGTAGATATCGCCTTACATTTTCGAAAGGAGCTAGTATAGGAAATTGTGTAAGTTTGCAAGTAACCGATTTTTTAGATTATTTCGAGAAAGATGATGAAATTGACTTAATTAGTATTTATTTTGAAGGTTTTTCAAAATATCAAAAATCAGCAGGAAAAGAATTACTTAAGAGGTTAAAGAAAGTGAAAAAACCAATATTATTTTTACGTGGTGGTATGACTAAGCGCGCTCAATCTGCTGTTCAAACACATACTGGTTCCTTGGGATCAGATGAAAAAATATGGAGAGCAATATTTAATCAAACATCTCTAATTGAAGTAGGAAGCTGTTTAGATGAAATGATTGATTATATGTTCATTTTTGATAGTTTTTTTAAAAAATATAGAGAATTAACTTTTGAAAAACAGATCAAGTATTATCCTAAAGGAAAAAATGTCTTAGTTATTATGTGGTCAGGTGGATTAGGAATTCTTGATACTGATACTCTAACAAGGTTAAAACTTAATTTACCTTTATTTGAAGGAAAAACTAAAGAACGGTTAATGAAAGTCTTCCCAATTAAAATAGGATCTCTCAATAATCCATTAGACTTACCATGGGTTTCACGATCAGAACATTATGTTGATTTATGTAAAGCGGCGATTTCAGAAGATATTAATCTGGTAATTATGCACACAAATGCTTTTGGTTTTGAAGATAAGGAACGATTTAAAGAATATTATGTCAATTTAAAGGAGATAAGAGAATATGTTGAATCTTTAAATAAGATTTTGATATTAATTTTATCAGAAACCCCAATGAAAATTCGCAACGATTATTATGAACTTCTTATTGATGATGGGTTTATCGTTTATCCTTCAATTGAACGGGGAGCTAAATCTTTTTTAAAATTATATGAATTTGGAAAGAAAATAGCAATGTTGCATAATAAAAATAATTAGTACATAACATTTTTATTTTTATTGCAGAGTATGATATTATACTAAACAATTTAGGTTTCCTTTAATTCATATGCTCAATGTTTGGGGAACTTATTGCAATTTCAGCAGTACTAACTTTTGCAGGATCTAATGTTCTTTTTCGTAAAACAGAAAAAGAAGTTAGTCCAACTTTAATCAATTTCTTTCGAACAGGAATTGGAACTTTAACTTTCCTACTTATTATAATTCTCTTAAACCAATTCAATCTAATACTAATTATACCATGGGAATTGTGGTTATTATTAATTTTAAGTTTCATTTTTGGTCAGGTAATTGCTGATACTGCTTATTTTACTGCTCAAAAGGAATTAGGGACCACAATAGCTCTTGCCATATCCATGATTTTTCCAATTTTTACCTTTATTTTATCTATGATCTTTCTTAAACAATCTTTAAAACTGAATTTACTTTTATCTCTAATTTTAATTGGAATTGGAATCATAATAATTGGAAAATCTAAAAATAAATCTGATAATTCAATAATGGAAAAGGATATGACATCACGAGGATCAATAAAAACCAGATTTCAGAAAGTCTTTGAAAAGAATTTTATGAAGGCATTAGCATTTTGTCTTACAGCAGCTCTAGGATGGGCTGTAGGAGCTGTCTTAATTGATTATGCAACTAATCAAATAGATCAAATTATAAATGTTGAAGAATTGAGTTCTATCGTAGGAAATGTAATCCGGTTTCCATTTGCATTATCTCTCTTAGGTTTAATGGTATTGAGAGAAAATAATTTAAAGAAAAAAGAGAATGATTCCTTAAAGCAAAGGATATCGCTTAACTCATGGATCTATTTATTAGTTGCTTCTATAATTGGTACTTCACTTGGAGCATATCTATATACCGAAGCTGTACATATTGCTGGGGCTAGTGTTGTATCTTTAATCGCAAGTGCTTCTCCTTTATTTGCACTTCCGCTAACTTATTTTATAAATAAGGAAAAAATACCAAAATGGGGCTTTTTAGGAGTAGTTTTAACAATTTTGGGTGTTCTTATCATTTTATTTTAAATAAAAAGGTTAAATTATTCCCAGGATTGTTTAAAATTGAAAGATCTCCAACTGATTCATGAAAAATTAGTATTATCTTTTATTTAGATCCCTAAATATAAATATATGATGATAGATAAAAGATTTGTCTTAAAAAAACTATATAACAAACTTCTTTATAACAATCGATCATAATCTAATTTATTTTTCTCTAAAACTCTAATAACCAATTCTTTAAAGATTAATTCAATGTTAAAGTTTTCTTTAGAAGAAGTTCTATAAAAATCCGTTTCCTTATGTCTTTCTTTAAATCTTTTAATAACTAAATCATCAACCCTAGTTTTTTCATCTGCAGTTATAACAAGATCATTTTTTGCACCTATTATCATTCGCGGGGTATTATACTGCTCATACTCTTCCAATTTTTCATACCACCAATCTAATCTTAGTAATGTTTGAAGGTCTATTAAATTAAATACCATGAAAATACCATTGGCTCCATTAATATAATAGGGAAATAATTTTTTGAATTGCTCTCGTCCACCAAAATCCCAGATACTAATTCGTACAAATGAGTTCTCACCATCCACAACTATTGGAAGGTCTTTTGTATAAAACTCAATTCCTAATGTTTCTTTAGTATTGACATCAAAGGTATTAAAACATAATCTTTTTGCAATACATGTTTTCCCTACACGTTCTTGACCAAGTATGCAAAACTTAAATATATATACAGGCTTTTCCTCGGACTTTTGCATGATTGGGTAAGACTCCTAATTCTTGATATAATTTAAGTAATAGATATTTTTAGTTTTTTATAATTGAATTCTTATATTTTAAAATTAATAATTATTAAAAATAAAAGCTGGGATTTATAAGTTTTGAACATATAAAAATAAATCTAAATTAAATGAACCATGAATTAAGAAGTATTTTTATCAGACTATTATTCAATTATTGCTACTAATACCTTTCATAATTAAATATATGATTCAATTTCATTAATATTTAAAATTTTTAAAAAAATAAGACAATTCGACATGAGAATATAAATAAATTCATGAATTTTTTAGGTTAAACTAAAAAAATTTGCTTTTTTCTTATTATATCCCTTTAAATTCAATTTTCCTTCAGAAGTAATTTCTATAAAAGAAGGTTGCATGTGCTGCCAAGAACCACTATTCAATATTTCGACTCTCTGATTATTTATATTTCCATATGATACCCCGCTGTGATGAGTGTGTCCATATATAACGTGGTTAATTTTTGAAAGGTTATACTTGTCATCCTCTAAAAACGCTTTTATCTCACCAAAATAATAATCAGGATGACTCGCACGTTGCCATTTAGTCATTATACGCATGTTTGTTTTGATTAAGTTAAATTCTAAATGGCTTAAGCCAGAAAATAATCTGTTTATCGTTTCCTTAGGCATTTTCTTTAGAACAACTAATTCTTTTTTCATCTGATCAAGCTTAATTGGTTTGATCTTTCTTTTCTCTTTAACAACCTCATTCCAAAAATAATCATAAGTTTCTTTTACTTCAAATTTATTATTAGAGATTAAAGACTTCCATATTGGTCCTACAAAAAACCTATACATATCACTATCAAATTGATATCCATGGGTTAGAAAGCATTTATATTCCATATCTAAATCAATACCTTTAATTTTTATTTGTTTGATTGGATTATTTTCAATTTGATCTCGCGAGTCGTATAATGAAAGTACAGCTTCATCATTCCAATTTTTTAATAATAAATATTGACAGTATAGCTCTTTGTTAAATAATTCATTGAAAGTACTATTCTTAAATTTGAGTAAAAACTTTAGCTCTCGACGTTTAAATTTCTCATCGTAATCTCCAGTAACAGGAATCTCATGATTCCCCAAAACAATAACGAGGTTTATTGATTTTCTAATATCTTGCAAAAGACTAAATATTTTTTGCACTTTGTCTCTTTTTAAAAGACGTTCAGGAACATCCATACATAAATCAATAAAATCTCCCAATATTACAAGAGTTTCTATTTCATCTCCTAAATCTCCATTAATAATATTTTGTAAAAATTGAATAAACAAATCCCTTTCACAATCCAAGGAACCTAAGTGAATATCTGAGACCACTAAAATCTTAGGTTTTGTTTCGCCCATTTTCTATCATCCATTTTTTACGTAAATTATTAACATATAATTATAATAGAATAAAATAAAATTATTAAAGAGAATGACTCCTGTTTATATCAGCAAAAAATTTATTTAAATAATCTAGATAAAGAATTTTGAAATCAACTAAATTGTGCTTTATAAGTTTTATATTATAAAATCTTTTGATGATAGATACCTTAATCTTTTATCTCATATATGATTTATCGAGAAGTGGATGAATGTATCAATATTTATAATAGGTTTTATATTAGTGTTCGATCATAATCTAGTCATCTGAAATCAAAAATTGATCATTTTCATTTAATTGAATTCACTAGTAAAAAATTTGTTAATTTTTTTAATCATTTTTTTTTGTCGACCATATTTGATTGATCATATGCATCGGATTAATGATAATCGACCAACACATTTAAATATAAGTAATACTAATTAAAATTTAAATACACTCTAAAAAAAGAATATAAAATAAGTATAATCAAGTGGAGGAATAAAAAATGGCCGCATTTGCATGGAGTCCTTTACGGGCTTTAATGAAGAAAGCCGGAGCAGAAATTGTAAGTCGAGCCGCAGTTGACAAATTAATGGATTATTTAGAAGAATATGCCAAAAGTTTGACTGGCTGTGCGCTTGATATTGCAAAACACTCTGGTAGAAAGAAAGTAACCGCTGCAGATATGAAAATTGCTATTGGACTAGTATAAGCCGTTTTCAGTTTGCTATTTTCATTTAAATATTTATCATTTTTTTTTTCTAATTATCTTAAATTCAAGAAGACCACGAAAATTTAACTTCAGTCCAACCTTCGTTTTTCCATGATTTATTTAAATAAGTGTAATCTATTTGTCTATTAAGACACAATCCTATAAATGAAATTGCCCACCCTACAGCTGTATGATACCAATTTTCCCATTCACGCGGCATTTTTGTATAAGCAAATTTTACTTCGTTATCAGAGATGATTTCTGTTACAATTTCTCCAATATTCATAGTTCTTCTGTGAAATCGTACATATCTCTCAACCGCAAGTTGGATATCTTCTTTAATAACTGTAGACTGATATGTTGATAAAAATGTACTTTTTCCATCCGTCATACCCCATTCGACAATAGTTTTTGGATTATTTCTGGCTTCTACATAACATAAAGCATCATAACATTCTCGATATTCTTCAAAAGGATACCATGATCCTGGCAGAATTCGTTGCTTAAGAAATTCTTTTGCTTTAACTGAAAGTATTCTGTCATATTCATCCCTTTTTTGATGGTTTGCTTTAATCGACTTTACAATCGATATTATTACTACTCCCTTTACTTGTTTCAAACAAATCCCCTGTCCTAATTAAATAATAATAATTAAATTAACCTAAACTAACTTATTTTAAAAAAAAGTTTAGATGAGTTTTCAAAATGATAGTATAAACCTATTTATAAAAATTTATTTTTAAACTCGTAAGTTCGTGTTAATTTAACATAAAAAATCTATAAAATATTCTACTAACCAGATGAAATGATAATTGCTTTTAAGTGGATTTAAAAAAACTCCTTAAAATACATTTTTTTTATAACTAATAAGAATATTTAGTTTGAAATAATCTTATTGTAAATTATTTAAGGACCCCAATAAATTCTTGTTTTAGTCCAACCTTCTCCCTTCCAGGACTTATTTATGAACATATAATCAGCTTCTTTACCAAGACATAATTCTACAAATGATTTTGCCCATCCTGCTGTTATGTGATAATAATTTTCCCAATCGCGAGGCAGATCTACATAAGTAAATTCTAATTCTGTATCAGAAATAAATTTAACTATAACCTCACCAAAATTATAAACCTTTCTGTGAAAACGCTGGTATTTCTCTATAGCCAGTTCAAGATCTCCCTTAAGAATAATAGCCTGATAAACTGTTGTAAACCAACGTTTTCCATCAATACGTCCCCATTCAACTAAGATTTTTGGGTCATTTCCTCCTTCAACTAAACACATAGCGTCTAAAAGTTCCCGTAATATATCAAAAGGATACCACGATGCATTTAAAATTCTTTTTTTAAGAAATTCTTTTGCTCTGTCTGAAAGTATTCTATCATATTCCGCTCTTTTATTATGGTTTACCTTTATTGACTTCACAATCGTTATCAATACTGTTCCTTTTACTTGTTTCAAATAAATATCCTTCTTATTTTTAATTAATCTAAACAAACTTAACCTAACGAAGAGTGTTTAGAGAGTTTTTCAAAATTATAATATAAGATGGATTATAAAAAGTTTCATATAAACCAAAATTTCGTGTGATTTTAATAGAAAATAATCATAATCTCTTTTGGAGATTATCTGAAGTGGAGATTGATTTAGAATGATTTAAAGAATTTATATCGAGATAACCTTATTTTTATGCAAATTGAAAGTTTCAATTCCAACCTGTGAATTTAGAGATTTCTTAAGGAACCCAAGAAAACCTCGTTTTAGTCCAACCTCCCCTTTCCCATGATTTATTTTGAAAGAAATATTCAGGTTTTTTTCCAACACATAGTTCAATAAATACTAATGCGTATCCTAATGATGTGTAATAATAATTTTTCCAATCTTGAGGCATATCTACATAAGTAAATTCTAATTCCGTATCAGAGATGGCTTCTACTTTAACTTCACCAAAATTAAAAACTTTTTTATGAAAACGTTTATATCTCTCAATAGCCGATTCAAGATCCCCCTCAACAATAGCGGACTGGTAAATTGTTGTAAACCATTGCTTTCCTTCTTCCAAACCCCATTCGATTAAAGTTTTTGGATCATTTTTTGCGTCAACAGAACATAAAGTATCAAATAATTCTCTATAATATTCTAAAGGATACCATGATCCTGTAAGTATTCTTCGCTCAAGAAATGTTTTTGCATTATCTGAAAGAGCACTATTATAATAACCACTAGTTCGATTTCTTGCTTTAAGTATCTTTACAATTGTTAATAATAAAGTTCCTTTTACTTGTTTCATATAAATATCCCACCTTACCAAATTAATATAAAGAATTATAACCTAATAAAGATTTATAGATAATCCTTCAAAATGGTCTAATAAGCATACTAATTTTAAAATCTCTATTTTTTTCAGATCTTTTTCATTTTCTGATAAATTTCCAAATTTTTTAATAGGTCCATGAAAATTTGATTTTAGTCCAACCTCCATTCACCCATGATTTATTTAAGAATGTATAGTCGGCTTTTTTGTCAATACATAATTCTATAAACACCATTGCCCATCCTAATGCCGTATAATACCAATTTTTCCAATCACGAGGAATATCCATATATGTTACTTCTAGCTCTGTACCCGAGTTGAAACTTGGTACAATTTTACCAAAATTAAATAACATATCGTGAAAGCGAGTATATTTTTCAATAGCCTGGTGCAAATCTCCTTTGAAAACAGTAGATTTGTAAATCGTTGTTAGCCAACGTTTTCCTTCCAAATAGCCCCATTTAATTAAGGTTTTTGGATCATTTTTTGCTTCAACTAAACATAAAGCATCAAAGCATTCTCTATAATATCCCATAGGATACCATGATGCTGACAGAATTCTTTGTTGAAGAAATTCTTTTCCTTTCTCTGAAAGTAACTGATCGTATTTACCTTTTTTAGACCGATCTGCTTTAATTGATTTTACAATCATTAAGAGCATCGTTCCTTTTACTTTGTTCATTCAAATCCCCACATTTTTCCTATTTAAACTTATTTTAACTAATCTGAAAAACCTAAAATAGTCTAAGTTATTGTTTTCAAATATATTCTTATATAGAATTATCTAATTTTACTTAGAGAATTAAGTAATTTTAGAGAGTTTTTCAGAAATATAGTATTTATTTGACTATAAAAATTTATATATATACATTTATTTCGTGTCATTTTAACATAATAATTTCACGGCTTTTTTCTCAATTAAAATTAATTAAAATTGTTAGAAATTAGTAAAACGATTTAAAACATCTCTTAAAGAAAAGCATGTTATTTAATGATTGAAACCTTTAATTTTAATTTATGTATTCAGAGCATTTTCAAGGAGACCATGAAAACTTGATTGTAGTCCAACCACCATTCACCCATGATTTATTTAAGAATGTATAATCAATTTCTTTGTCAATACATAATTTAATAAATGCCATTGCCCATCCTACTGCTGACTGATACCAATTTTCCCAATCACGAGGAATATCTATGTAAATTAACTCTATCTTATTATCAGAGATGAAATTTGTTATAATTTCACCGAAATTAAAAAATCTCCTGTGTAAACGTTGGTATTTCTCTATAGCCATTTCAAGGTCTCCCTTAAGAACAATAGCCTGATAAAGTGTTGTAAGCCAACGATTTGCTTCCCTTATAGACCATTCGAGAATGATTTTCTGATTATTTCGTGCTTCAACAAAACATACTGAGTCAAAACATTCTCTATAGTCTTCCAAAGGATACCATGATCCTGTCAGAATTCTTTTTTTAAGAAATTCTTTTGCTTGGTTTGAAAGTATTCTGTCATATTCAACCCATCCTTTAGGGCTTGTTTTAATTGATTTTACAATCGTTATTATTAACGATCCTTTTACTTTTTTCACATAAATCCCCTTATTTTTCCTAACTAAATATAGTTTAACTAATCTAAAATTATCTAAAATAATCTAAGCTAGTTGACATAATTTATACTTTCTTAAGATTATCCAATTTAACTTAGACATTATAGAAATTTTAAAGAGTTTTCTAAAATCATAGTTTAAGTCTAATTATATAAACCTTTATTTATGCAGAAATTTCGTGCTTTTTTAACAGAATATATTCATAAACTTTTTTAGAAATCTACTTAATAAAAATGTTTTTAGAATAATAAAATAATTTTGAGAATTCTTTAAAGGTATATTTGTTCTTATCCGATTTGAGCCTTCATTTCTAATGTATAGGTTCATATACTTTTCAAGGAGACCATGAAAACTTGAGTTTAGTCCAGCCTCCTCTTTCCCATGATTTATTAAGAAAGACATAATCGACTTTTTTGTTAACAGTAGCCTCGACAAATGAAATTATCCACCCCAGTGCTATGTAATAATAATTTGACCAATCACGAGGAAGATCTACATATGTAAATTCTATTTCTGTATCAGAGAGAAATTTTGCTATGATTTCTCCAAAATTAAAAACCAATCTATGAAAACGTGTATATTGTGTAGTAAGCGCTTGAAGGTTTCCTTTATCAATAGTAGATTGGTAAACAGTTGAAAGCCAAACTTTAGACTCATTTAAACCCCATTCTGTTAAGGTCTTTGGATTATTTTTTGCTTCAATTAAACATAAAGCATCAAAACATTCTCTATATGCATCATAAGGATACCATGATCCAGCAAGAATCCTTCGATTAAGTAACTCTTTTGCTTTATCTGAAAGAATCTGGTTATATGGTCCCAATCCTTTAGGACTTGTTTTAATATTCTTTATAATCGTTACCGCCATTGATCCTTTTACTTGTTTCAAATAAATCCCCTTTATATTAATATTTAAAATTTATTATTTTTTATGAAGAGTTTTACAAAATTATATTGTAAATTCATTTATATAAAGTTTTTTTACGAAATGAAGTTCATTTTATTTTTTTTGATTATTATGAACCTTTTTGTAAATCTAATGACAGATTAATTTTTTAGAATTGTACAAAGTATCTCTCCAAGATTATCTCAATTTAAAGGGTAATAACAAATTTAGTTTTAACTTTAGGAATTCTAAATTATTTAAAGAGACCATGAAATTTTGATTTCAGTCGAACTTTCCCCTTTCCAAGATTTTTTTAAAAAGGACGAATCAACCTTTTTATCAACACATAATTCCAAAAATCCTTTCAAATATCCCACTGCTGTGTAATAGAAATTTTCCCAATCAAGAGGCATGTCTTTATATGAAAACATTACTTCGTTATCAGAAATGAATTCGAAAATAATATCACCAAAATTAAAAATCCTTCTTTGAAAACGTGTGTATCCTTCAATAGCCATTTGAAGATCTTCTTTAACAGCAATAGACTGATAAGTTGTTGAAAACATACGTTTTGATTCAATTATACCCCATTGCTCTAAGATTTTTGGATCATTTCGGGCTTCAATAAGACATAAAGCATCATAAAGTTCTCGATATACTTCAAATGGATACCAAGACGTACTCAAAATTCTATGTGTAAGGAATTCTTTTGCTTTGTCTGAAAGGATCCCATTATATTCACCAATTTTAATATAATTTGCTTTAATTGACTTTATAATCATTAAAAGCATCGTTCCTTTTACTTGTCTCAAATTGGTTTTTCTCCAGACAAAGATTAATCATAAAATTTTAGAAAATTCTCAATCTACTAATAAAATCTTTATTATAAAAATTTATATTTTTATCAATTATTCGTATTAGTATAACGATATTTATTCAAAGAGTTCCTATTCCCAATATAACTAATATATGGCTTCATAGAAAGATTTAAAGAAATTGGTTGAGACAGAATCGTTTCTAACCATATTAAGACTTTAGGGTCAATTTAATAATCCTTTATATTGAATTAGCATTGACTCTAAGATGAATAGAGATATATTTTTCAGTATATAATTTATTAAATTTTTATATTCTTTCTAAAAATAGATTGTTTAAATGCTTTATCCATTCCATTCCAAGATTTTCTAGGCTATTTATGAAATTTAATGAGCTTAATTTCTTGATATCATTAAATTCACATCTATAATCATCATAAAGATTTATAAAATAATTATGTATTAAATTTTCAAACGATTTAATATGAACGTATGGATTTAGGAAGAATATAACAATAAAATTATCTAAATCAAAAATAGAATGTAATTTGATATTAATTCCTTTAAGATTAATACAGGGCACATCTTGAATATTAATTTCTTCTGAAAATCTTTCTAAGGCACTTATAAACATAGGAATGAGTTCAATATTAAAACATTCACTTTTTGATGGATCTTTCATATTGTTTTTAAGATAAAATTCTAAAGCTCCCTTATGACTCTCAAATAATGCAATTGTTTTTCCTTCTTTATCTGATAAGATACACCCAATAAAAGGGGGTGGAGAAAAATCATATATACTTTTAAAACTGAAGTCCTTTTTACTCTGCTGATTATCTAATTCTAAGAAAGCATTTAATGTCATTTTTTTATTTTCACCATTCCTGAATGAGTAGAAGTAACTTTTTGTATATAAATAGATAACAAAAAAAATTATTATGTGATTTTGATACAAAACAAGTTCTTTTTGTGTACAAAAAGCTTATTATTAATCCCTCTCTAGATGCTATAGAATTATTACTAAATCTCCTTACTTGTGGATTTTAAATATGTTTCTAAAACTAATTATAAATTATGTTAAAAAGTATATATTGTGATAAATGTGGGCATCTTATGAAAGATGATGTTCTTTTTAAAGAAGATAATAAAGAGTGCATTCAGTACTATTGTTCTAAATGTGGATTTAAATATGAATCTGGATTTCGGTATAATTCATTAATTAAGCAATATATCAGATACATACGTTTTAATTAATGATTATTTATTTAGGACATGTACTAGGACGAAATCCTATTAATAATTGATTGATATAGTTCTTATATCTTCAGTTGGTTGAGTTATAATTCATATAAATTTACTACGATGAAAATTTAGTAAGTTATATTAAAATTATTACTATTTACCAATATTAATTGTAGAGAAATTATATTAGAAAATCTCAACAGAAAAATGTGAGGAGAGATAATTTTTCATCTGAGCAAATTAATTTTAAAAAGTCAATTAAAGACAATAAGAAATGTTTCTATTATTCTATGGGAGAATGTCTTCATATCGAGAGGATTTCTGATAAATGTGTTGCACTAGATTGTAAGTTATATAAATCTAGATCTCCAATTAAAAACAGAGCAATAAAAAATAGATGAAATTCTGTTATTTACAATTTTACCATTGTTTTTTATAAATCAAATGAAAAAAGATTAATTCATATATCA
This sequence comes from Promethearchaeota archaeon, assembly GCA_048937405.1. Lineage (GTDB taxonomy): Archaea > Asgardarchaeota > Lokiarchaeia > Sigyniarchaeales > SOKP01 > Loki-b32. The sequence goes on along the minus strand of JBHLNF010000001.1, from coordinate 839,769 downwards.
TTAAGCTCACATTTAACATTATTTATTTAGAAATTGCTTAAAAAAAGAAAGAATAATCCCAAAACCCTTGCAAGGTTGTCATTGAACGTCTCTTTTTTTTACGGTCAACTCATACTTATTTGGGATTTGTAATAAATTTATCAATTATACTCATCATCATATCAATCGAAGGTCTATCAGTTTTATCTTTTCCGATATATTTCCAGATAATTTCACCGTTATTATTTATAAGAAATTTACTAGGCACCGCTTGTTTTATTTTATAATCTTTTCCTCCTCCAGGAGCAAACCAGTAAACATCATATTGTTTAGCAATTTTAGCTCCTCTATCAGAAATCATATCAATCACAAACTCATTTTCTTCTTTAAATTTCCTTAAAAGTCTGACACTATCGCTAGCAATTGAAAGTAATTTAATTTTTTTATCATTAAATTCAGAGATATGTTCAGTTAAGAGTTTTAAATGCATTTTACAGTGACTTCACCAATTTCCTCGAAAAAAATCAATTAAAACACCATTATAGGACAATAACAGCTTATCTAGTTTAACAGGATTGTCATATATATCTGTTGTATCTATTTGAGGTGCTTTAGAATGTAATTTTAGTCCTTCAGGTCTTGGTGGTTCTTCTTTGTTTATTTCAGTCAAAATTTCCACTTAAATATTGCATTTATAAAATTTAATTAAGAATTAGATATGATAATTTTAAAAGTATTATTATTTTCAAAAATTAGTAGTAATAAAAGAGATAATCAATTTTATTAAAAACTAATGTTCATACTTTTCAAAAAGAATTTCTGTCATTACATTAAAAGCTTTCTCGACGTTCTCTCCTGTTTTAGAAGATAATTCCACAAAAGAAGAAAGATTGTATTTCTTTGCTGCTAATATTCCGTCATCACGAGATACAGAACGGAATTCATGTAAATCAACCTTCGAACCAATTAACATTATAGGAATTTCCCCTGCATGTTCTCTAATTACTTGAGTCCAATCTGGTAGATGATCTAAAGATGTTTGATTAGTAATATCATACAAAAAAAATGCCCCATTTGCACCTTTACTATATTGAGAAAGTAAAAACCGAAATCGTTCTTCTCCTCCAAAATCCCAAATCTGCAATTTGACTTTTTTATCATTAAATGAGGTTGTCTTACTATAAAAATCTACTCCGATAGTTAATTTGAGGTCTTCCATGAAATATCCAGAAATATATCTCATAGTAAGCGATGTTTTACCTACTGATGCGTCACCTAGCATCATTATTTTAAATGTATAGTCGTAATTTGTCATTTTTTTTTCAAAAATTTATTAATTTAATTTTGGAAAGACCTTGCATATTTTTATAATATTAATATCTCCAATATTAATTTATTTTTATGTATATTAAAATTACCATTTTCAAAATAAAACTTAATTATATTAATAAAATCAGAATATTGAAACAAGAATGAGCTATTGAACAAGGAATTAAAGAATATTTGAAATAGACAAATACAAGTGAAAGTAGCACCCCAAATGCAAAATAATATCCAAAATATGTAACTATTGTAGTTATAGGCACCAAAAATGGAGGAATATGATAAAGAGTAAAAATAATCGATGAAAAGAAAGTACTGTAACTCATTTTAAATTTGATTTCAAACTTTTTAATAAGAAATCCTCTAAAAAAAGCTTCTTCACAAGGTCCCGTAATAATCAAATTTAAGATTATAAGTATTACTAGTTGAGTAGTATTAGGTTGCATTGGTCCTGTGCTAATAGTGCCTTCTTTACCAGTTTTAACAAAATCGGAACCAAATAGATTCTTAACAATAAAATCTCTAAAAAATATTATGATATAAGTACCAAGAAAGAAAAAAATTATTCCAAGAGATATTCCTGATATAATTTTTATAAGCAGGTCATTATCTTTTTGAAAACCCATTTCTTTTATTATATCTTGAAATGGTCTTTTTTCCAATTTACTGGATACTAAAGCGGGTATAATAATTAACAAAAATTCCAAAAATATTAAACTTATTAAAATCCATGGATTTTCTCCTAAATTAATAGCCATTTTCCTTATTTTATCATTATTGATAAGTCCTAATAAATCAAAAAATTAAATATCTCATTATTATTAATATTAATTCTAATAATTTTACTACTAAATGACAATTGGAGATAATTTTATTGAATCAGAAAAGAATTCTTCTCAAATAGTAAAACGAGATAATGATAGAATTAATTATCTTGGATTAACTAAAGAGCAACTTCTTTTAAATGATCTTAAAGTTATTGCTGAAGAATATTTAGAGATAGAAAAATTAAAAAATTCTTTTGTAGATTGCATTTTGAAGAATCTTGAAAATTTAGATTTTACAAAATTTATATATTCTCCCAATTTTTATATTAAAGAAAAATTCTTGAAAAAAAAGATATCCTGTGCTAATATTCGGGGATTAAATGTTGTTAGCGTAGATGGAAGCTCTGTTACGAAAAAATACATGAATGTAGATTTTTCATTTTTAAAGGCTATAGTAGCAAAATATTATTTTCAAAAAAATCATAATGCAAAAATCGATTATTATCCAGACCTCAGTGGTTTTAATAATTATTATGTTCAAAGTAATTTTTTAAATCGAGATGAAACTACGACTGAGACCGAAATTTCTATTGATATGACTTTCATGGAAATAAATCTTTTAAATCGACTAATAGAAAAATCTTCTGGAATTGATATGATAATAATTGATGGATCAATTGTTATTATGCCAATAAATTTATTATTTTCAAAAGATCTTCAAATATCAAGAAAGTATGATGAACTATTAAAGGAATACCATAAATTATATCTGAATTGTAAAGAAAATGGGATATTATTAATTGGTTCAATAAAAGATACAAGAACATCTGCCTTATCACACATTATAAGAGATACGATACAATTATTAAAACCTAATTATTCAAAATTAACAGATTTTATTACTTTAAATTACCGACAAATTATTGAATTTTTTTCTGATATTGATTTATTCAATCGAATCTTGGAAAAATCCGAAAGAACTTGTATATTCAATTGCAAGAGAGAGATCGATAAAATTAGAGATACTGGAATAAAAAAAGAAATTCCCTATTATTTTCCTTTGTCATTTTATGCCTTTTATCTGAAAACAACTCATTTTGATACTCCATGTAGAATAGAATTCTTTATGGAAGAAAAACACTGTTTTAATAAAGCTTCAGAGAAAGCAGATTTAATATCTTCGATACTATTACCAATTTCAAGTTTGAATGAACACTATGGTTTACCAATCCCTCAAATTGAAGCTCATAAGAGGGCCGTCTTTAAACCAAAAGAAGTAGATTTATTACTCAATAATTTAACTAGAACATTAGGCATATATGGCATTTCTTTGTTAGAAAAAAGAAGAAATAGAAGACCTTTTTAACTGAAATTAATATTTAATCTATATAAAATAATATCTTCAAAAAAAATATGTTTTTTAGCAACAATTCTCTTTGTATACCCTAGATTTATAATTGATTTATCTAGTTCTTTCAGATTTGTTCTGCTAGAACTAATAAAATAGATATAGTGTTCTTCTCTCAAATTTAGAAATGTTTTGGCAACGGTAAGAAAATCAATTAAAACTTCATATCCTTTTAAACCACCATCCCAACTAAAATCAATATTCTGTTTATTGTGATTTTCCTTAACTAAAGAGGAGGAAGGTAGATATGGAGGATTAAAGATTATTATGTTAAAGGTGTGTTTCAACTTATCCGGAAAGGATTTAAATAAATCAGAGTTTAGTAGAGTAATTTGATTATTCATTTTATTTCTCTTTTGATTCAACCTCATACATTTTATTGAATCTTCTAAGATATCAGAAGCATATATTTTTGGATTGAAGTTTGAATTCTCTAATTTAATTAATTGCAAAAATATAGCAATTATTCCGGTCCCAGTACCTAAATCCAGTATATTTTTTATTTTGTTTAATTTAATCCCATCAAAATTATTATTATCAATTTTGTGTTTAAAATAGTCAATTATTAAATAACTATCATCAGAAGGAGTGTAAACGCTACTAAAATCACAATTAATTATTGGATCGGTTAGAAGATTTATTTTCATCACTTAATATTATTTATATTTCAAGAATAAAATAATTTACAAATCTCAATAAATTCCTCGATTGTATAGCTAAATAATTTTTTATTATCGTAATTATTTTTATTTAAAATTATAAAGATTTCTTCTTTAGTATATTTTTTTCTATTAGATGTTTTGAAATAAAGATCTAAAGCATTTACAATATTTTTGTTTTTATATGGCATTATCCCCGCAACAAATTTTAAAAAAAAGACAATGGCATCTTTTTTCATTAGGAATGGATTAATATTTTGTTTTGGGATTATTTTAATTAGTGATAATGGTATCTTTGGAATAGGATAAAAGCTCATTCTTGAAATAGTTGATTTAGATAAAGGATTTATAAATATATTGGCAGTAACACTAATTCTTGAAAAATTTTTATAATTATCTGATATAAAAATTCGTTCTGAAAGACTTTTTTCAATAATTAAAATACCAGTTGGAGGATCTTTTTTGTAAAAAATTCTTTCAAAGATTGGTCCTGTTATTGAATATGGAATATTGGATACTACTTTATTATAATACGGTATTTCTGATTCAAGTATATTTCCATGAATAATCTCAATATTGTCAAAATTTGAAAATTTTTTATTTAAATATGAAACAAGGCGACGATCTATTTCAATTGCATATATTTTTTTGACCTTTTTTACCAATTCTTTTGTTAAAGCCCCTAAACCAGGACCAATTTCTAAAATAATGTCATCATTAGAAAGTTCTGAGAGCGAAATGACTTTCTTAACAACATTTTTATCTATTAAGAAATTTTGTCCTAATTTTTTATTTGGAGTTATTTTAAGTTGTTTTAAAATAAGTTGTACTTCTTTTTTATCCATAAGGCTCATTCATATTTTTGAGTCTTGCTAAAAAGGTAATATTTTACATCTCGCTGAAGTTCCTTAATAATTCTCTGTGCAATTAGTTTCGCTGGATTAGAAATGCTCGTTCTATCAGCGATATCTTGAAACGTTCCAAATTTTTGTCTTTCTCTAGCATCAAGAATCTCCCACATATGTTTTTGTCCAACTCCGGGCAATAATTTTAATGCATGCATTCTTGGAGTTATTGAAGTAGAGTTATTGAAGAATCTAATAAATTCTTCTTCATATTTTAAAACTTCTTTTTCAAGAATTGGCAGTATTAAAGCTTTTGATGTACTTGTTAAATCATTATAGTCAATCTTTTTCAAAACTTCTCCTAATTTATCTTCATTCAAGAATTCTTCATATGTTTTTTGTTCTTGTACTTCAATATTTGAAGTTTTATTTAGCTTAACTTCATAAAGTACAAAATCTGGAAAAGTAAGAACTTGAGCAATTGGAGTTTTAGCCCAACTAGGTCTATCTTCTTCGGGATGTCCATGTATTAATGAATCTAAGATAACTACTTCCCGAAACTTCTTTATAAATTGTTTTTTTTTCTTCGGACCACCACGATAATCTCTTTTGCGTGGAGGACGTCTGTATCGCTCTCTTCTTTCCATCATTACTAGTTAACTGTTTTTTTACTTTTCCGATTACCATTTCAGAATTTTAATTGTAATAATCTATTTTAACAGTAGAGATTCTTCATTAGAATTATAGAGATTGAAACTTATAAATTCTTCTAATTTTTTAGAAAATAATTAAAATTTTTCATTAAATATGATTTAATTCAAGATGTTTTTATTTCTTCTATTTGGTAGAGTATTTCTTGTAATTGTTCATCATCAAAAGTTTTTCCAACAAAAGATTTTTCCAAAATCATCCGAAGTTCAGGGATTGTTTTTGGATTTATATTTATAATATTAATAGCGTAAATTTCCTCTATCTCATACTTTTCAATTAGTAATTTTTGTATTTTCTGCGCTATTTTCACATCATACTTTGCAAATTTATTTACATAATTATAGGTTATTTCTTGAAAATGGGACATCCCTTCTTCTGCATCAATTTCTGTTATATGATCTTTTAAGTTTTCCATAATTTCTTTTACTTCTGGTATTGAAACGATTTTCTCGTCTATTTTTCTTCCAGACATAGTTTATCTCTATAAAAATTTAGTTTATTTTATTTGATAATGAATTTAATCTTAAATGTTCTCTCCCTATTATCAAGGTCTTTTTAGAGTTTCCTAATTTTACATCAACTAGATAACAACGCCCTCGTTGACCAATAATGGTCCCTGTACGACCATGATACCTAGAATGGGGCATTCCTCGCTTATGTTGTGAAGAATCTGTAATAATATCAACTTTATCGTCAATTTTATAATCTATTAAATATTTCTCGACAGAAGTTAATCCTCTATTACGGACATTTCTTCTATGTTTATGTCTTGTTTTTGTACGATATCCTCTATGTTTAACCAATTCAATACACCTTAATAATTGTTTATGCAAAAATAACATAATTGATTTGGTAGAATTATGTATCATAATTTATTTATTTTTTGATTTAAAACGAAGTCTAAGATGAAAAACAAGCACTATAGTGATACTCCTAGTACATCTAAATCTTTACATACTAATTTAGTTTCAAAAATTTCTGAAAAAGAAGGAGATGTACGTCCTTCATCTCCATTTATCAATTCTTTTATATAAGTTCCACCTTGAGAGATTATTTTAAATTCGAATAGATTCTTTTTAATAAATTTTCCTTCAACACTGTAAATAATTTTTTGACGTATTTTATCTGCTCGACGGTGAGAGACTCTGTATGGAGTTCTTTGTTTAATTTTACAATTGTTAAAGATCTTTTTCAATTTCAGTAGTTTTTGATCAAATTGATTTCTATTAATTTTAGTTTCAGCTAATACTATCGCTTTATAAATTTTCTTGGTGTTTTTTGCTTCAGATTTAAGCTTAATTACTTCACGCTTATTACTATACTTTAAATTCCTGATTTGAATCTTTTTTCTATTTTTTTTATTAACTTTTTTTTCGATTTTGGTTAAATTTATATTTCTTTTTTTAGGATTTCTTAATTCAAGAATAAAAGGTCTTCCTAAACCTAACATTTTTACATCAATATCTTCTCTTCCAGCGCCATGAAACTTTGAATCACTTGATTTTGTTTCTTTAATAAAGTAGGGGCTAATTAAATCTTCTACACTTGATAAATATTGTTTACCAGTAAAATTACATTCTTTACATCCATTTCCTTTACAAATTCTACAAAACCAATGGGTTTGAGGGATACCTCTTATTAGTTTATTATACGTTCCATATATAAAAAGAGATTTGAATATTATGTTAAAATCAAAAGAATCATAATCAATAGAGTATATAATTAAAATGTCAGGATTATTGAATTCTGGAGGTTTGCCAATTGCAGCTTGCAGTTTTTTCCCAATTACTCGATTAATATGACTTTTAAAGGATTCTGCTTCTAAAAGATTGAATTCTACTTTGAATTTGTCTTCTCGATTGATTATTCTTGATTCTGGGCTCGATCCAATTAAAAAATTATTAAATTCAATTTCTTTAAGTACTTCTTTGGTTTTATTCACATATTTTTGGATGGTGTCAAAAATGTTATTACATAGATGGCATATTTGATTTATGTTATTTTTTAAATATCCCAATCCTTCCTTGGTTAAAACCTTCTGAGCGGGATTATAACATGCATTTTCGGCTAGTAATTTCAAATTATTGATTGATTCTTTTTGTAAAGCATCATTTCCACTAATATAATTTTTATGGTTTTCCATAGTTATTGAAAGCAATAAGGAATTCCCTCTTTCATAGTTAGTTGTATCTGTTGCTAGAAGTGAAAACATTCTCCCCAAACAGTGAATACATATGTGGTATTTTTGATAAATTTCTAGAACCTTATTGAAAATCATACTTGTATAAAAAAAGTATTTAATGATTTATTGATTTTTTGATGAAGAAGGTGTGTTTAAATAAATTTTAAAAATAAAAATTTATTTTTTTATTTAATTTCAATTAATATTACTGTTATAAAATATCCTAAGAAGATTTTTGGTAATATTATATAATGAAATAAAAATCAATAACAAGAGAATTACAAATGTCAGATATGAAAGTCGGATTTGTTAAATGGTTTGATGCTAAAAAAGGATATGGTTTCATCAGTGTTAAAGATCAGGAAGATGTTTTTGTTCATTTTTCCAATGTTGAAATGGATGGTTTTAAAAAGCTCGATATGGGCGATGAGGTAGAATTTGAACTAAAACAATCAAAAAATGGAAAGGGACCTGAAGCTTTAAATGTAAAGGTAGTTTCAAAAGATAGAAGATATTAAATCATTAAAAGAATTAGTACTAAACTTATTCTAAAAACTTTATTTTATTAACAGTTGAAATGAGATAAAGATGATTAATTGAAAATTTCTTAAATCCTTCAGAAAAATAACTGAAATAAAAAAACCAATTCTTTTTAGCTATTTTTTTCCCAATCAAAATCTAATTTAACACATTTCTTTGTATAGAAGTGGAAAATTGATTATTTAAAATTTAAAAATATATTCTTTAGATATTAGATTATAACTGAGTTTAAAAAAAGACGTAAAAAACCAAAAGTAATAATATATTAACTTTAAAAACAATATCAGTAAGAGCTAATCTTCTTCTTGATCCCAACCAAGATCTTTTAAAACTGAACCTAAAGTTTCTGATTCTTCCTCTAATACAAATTCTGTATCATATTCGGATGCAGAAATTTCTGAATCAAAGTCAGGTGGAGCTAATTCATCAAAAGAAGGTAATTCAGCCAAGGATGGAAATTTATGTGTTGAAATAGGTTCTTGAGAAGCAATATTTGGAGCCTCCGTAGTTGATTCTTCATCAATTTCCATTGGAGTGTAATCATTAAGAGGAATTGGAGGAATTTCATCATCATAAACTTTAAACCGAGATCCAGGAGTAGTGCCTTCGGTTACTTGATTTACATCAGATTCAACAGCCACTTTTACTTCTTTATTAATCCCTAAACCCATTGATTTTGGTATTGAAACAATATTGTTTTCAGTAGTTACTTCAAGTTCCTCAAAATCCTCTCCTTCCTGTTCCCAGTCATCTAAGAATCCTAAAAGATCATCTAAAGCAGCTTTATCTTGTGCTATTGAGGGTTTTACAATAGCTTTTTCTTCCTCATCTGCTTTTTGTTGTTCAATCTTTCTGATTTCAGATTCTTCAAGTGAAAGCATCATCTCAGTTTCTTGATCTCCTGAAATCAATCTATTCAGCTTTTTTGCTAACTCTCTCAAGTACCCGAGATAATAGCCAATTCTATAAATCGCTCTTAATCCTCCAAAAACTATATATTCATCATTAATTGCTACCAAAATACTATAACCTGATGTGTTATGCAATATAATTTCTGTTAATGCCCCATGAACCGTTGCTTGGTTAAGTCTTAGTCCTAGATCTATTAAAGCAGTACTAGACGCTGAAGTTGCATCAGCATCCAATTCTGAAGATTTAGCACTGGCTATTTTCATTCCTACTCGAGATAAAACTGCGAGATTTTCTAAATCAGTATTTTCTTCTTCTTCTTTTAAAACACCCATCATTTTTATGCGGATATCTTCTGCAATTGTAGACATTTATTTTTTCCCTTTATAATATTATCAGAATATACACGATTTATTTAATCTAGATTTATGTATAAATAGAAAGACTATTTTAATATATTTTATTGTCATCTTATTTTAAAAATTTTAAAATATTCATTTGGGTTGAAATAGAATTATCTGATTTATCAAAGGAATATCCAGATACCTGTGTTATTAATTTTTTTATCTCATTAATAACTTGTTCCGGATTCTGGTTATCTGTATCAAGCATAAAAATATTCTCTTTAGTTGAAAGATATTTTCTATAATAAGAAATAATAGTTAGCAAGTATTCTTTATCTTCTTCATTCCAATCTTTTCTTATTTTTTCTAAAGACCCCCTTTGGATTATACGTTTCATAATCGTATTCGGATTAGCGTATAAATAGAAAATATAATCTTCTTTCCATTGGATGGAATTGTATGTGTCTAAAATAAGATTATAGTCTTTTTCTTTTAGGTTTAAACTTTTGGAATAAATTAAAACACATAAAGGCGTTCTATCTAAGATAATAATTCTACCATTATATTTGTTGTCAAAATTGGTAATATTTTGATTACGTCTAATTAATTGTTGAAGAAAATGAAGCTCGCTTCGAAAACCAATCTGTTTATCCGAAGAACCAAAGGGAAAAGGGGGATTTTTTATATATCTTTCAGGAAAAAATCTAAATTTATTATTTTCCTTAACTTTTGATTTAAGAAGATTGAAAACTGTTGTTTTTCCCACACCATGAACACCTGCAATAGATATGACTATATTATCTTTTGACCCTTTATTTCTATAAATAGTTTTACTCAAAATTTTTTCTCCGAATCAGGAAGATCAAGTCGTGTTAATAAAACTATTGAGATTATTGATTTTCCTTATTATTAAAATTTTATATTTAAGAGGTAATGTAGTGTCAAAATTAAAAATAAAAAAGGAATATTATCAAAATATTAAATGCGACATTTGCAATCATTGTATTAAGAATATTTCCATTCCACTCGTAAAGAAGACCTAAGATTACAAAAGATAAGAAATTTGCCAGAAATAATATCAATCCAATTTGAAAAGAAAATATTAGTACTATAAATGAATATACAAGAGCAACTATTAGAATAACATAAAAATTTGATTGAAATTTTTGTTTTAAAGTGTTATGTAATACCCCTCTAAATACAATCTCCGAAGAAATTGTTCCTATACAAACTACTATAATAAATAGAATTTTCCATAATAGTTCCGCCTCCTTAATCACCTGATTTTGCTCGCTAATGCTCTCAGTAACTTGTAAAAAATTAAAACCTACATCTGAAAGGTAATCTATAAAAAAATCAGAGAAAAAATTAATTACTAATAAATCAGCAGTACCTATTGCTCCAAGAATAAGAGCGATAAGAATTTTTTTGGATTTCAGTTTAAATCCTAATTTATTAAAATGATGTTTTTTATTATATATATACCAAATTGGATACACACCAAAAATTAAATCAGGTATCTGGAATAATAAGATTTGTTGAATACTAACATCAATAGTAGTTGTATCTGCTTGAAATGAAATAAAAGCATATAATAAAAAATAGATAATTATTAAAACATAGATACTAGTCAGAAAAACATTAATACCTTCTTTCAGATTCCATACATCTTTTTTTAATACTAAATCTTCTTCAGGTACAAGTTTTTTTTCTGTAAAAATTAAGCCAGGTTTTTTCTGAATTAATACTTTTTTGACATCAGAAATCTTCTCTAATGGTGTATCACATATCGGACATTGATCGATAATTGTAGATGTTATTATAGATCCACATCCAGGACATTTTCTTGAAATATCCATTTTTTGAATCATTGCAGGTTTCTGTTCTGTTTTTTTAGAATCAATTTTAACTATTAATTTTCCACATTTTGGACAATAAGTCTTATTTTCTGGCACTTCCACTCCACAGTAAACACAGTATTTTATCTTCTTTTCAATATTTTCTGACATTTTTCAGGTTTATGCTTTATTTCTTTTTCATTATATATTTTGTAAATTATATAAATCAGAAATTATATAATTTTTGCTTGCATTTTATTAAAGTCATTAGATATCAATGTGAATAGAAATGTAGATATAAAAAAAAATATTAAAAAAATGAATTAAATAACTATTTTTCAAGAGAACATTGATAAGATTTATGTAGATCTATTCTGATTAGATTCTTTTAAATTCTTTTTTGTAATGTTATTCAATTCCATAAGCAAAAGACCGTGATAATAAGAAATTGAATCAAAATAACTTTCACCTAAATCTGATTTACCAGCATAAACTAATGCCATTTGAGCATTTAATGCCGATCTCATTAGAATTTCAAGACCTTTGTATATTAAATTTGGAGACCAAGTGCCATTAAGAGGATTAGACCACCACATAGGACAAGAATAAATACCACGATCATAGAAATATCTAGCTGTATTGTAATAATTAGCTACTTCCCAATCCAATGTAAGATCTAAATTATCTGATAAATATATTAAATTATTTAGACTTTTCATAAGTTTCCAATAATATTTATGCACACTATTATCTGGATGATCCCAAAGAGGATATGGGATATTCTTTTTAATATCTTCATAAGTTGTACTCCAACTTGACTCTCTTGGAATAATTTTTTTCTTGGCTATTGGAAAATACTGATTTAAATCTGAAATAAAAATAGTTTTGATTTTATCATCAATAGTAATTAGATCAAGGGTTTTACCTAAAAAGATTTTTTCATACTTTTTAATATGATGCCCAAATGTCTCAATATCTAATGCAGAAATGATGTATGTATCATTTTCTATAATATCTTTTTCATTCTTATACATTTTTAGTAAAGCTTTGATAAATTCTTTTGCTGTTATATCTTTGAATGCAATTTTATTACTTAGGATATCATCTCTAAAGTATAATTGAAGGCCATTAGGAGATGCATAGATCTTGTCATATGTCCACTCTGCTGGACATGCGATACCACTTAAAATTACCCATTTATATCCTAATTGACGAATTTCTTTAACTAAACTTCCTGAGATTGCCAATTCTGGAGGAAAAAAACCCTTTTTTTCCCAGCGACTAAATTCTTTTCTATTTAATTCTTCATTCATCTGAATTTGATGTTGAACTTCCTTTTGAGGAATAAGAGGAAGAATTGGATGATATTTTGCAGTCCCAGCTATTTCAATTTTTCTCTCAGCAACCAATTTCTTTATTAAATCAATTGTATCTGATAATCCAAATTGATAAAATAACTCAATAAGAACTCCATTGATATTTAAGGTAATTTGAATATCATCATATTTTTCCAGAAGTGAAAATACTGGTTTATAACATTCTTTATCAATATCTTTTAAAACTTTAAAATCTTGAGTCGGTGGCTGGTAAGCATGTAATAAAGGCGCCCAATAAGTTACCATTTTAATTAATAACCCTAACTTTAAATTATATCTTTTAAAATTTCAATTATAGTTAAATTAAAATTAGATTTATTTTAATAATATTTTTTTATTGAATTATTCAATTATATTTATCGTGATATAAAATGGCCGAAATAAAATTTGGTCATCAATTGTTTTTTCTTCACTCTTATGACTTTTTCCGAAAAAAAGTCTTGACTGCAAGTAAAGAAAATTGGGATTCTCTATGGCTTCCCGACCATCTTGCTGGTACGGAGGGTTCATTAATTAATGATTTTTTAAGCCCTTGGTCACTATTTGGCTCAATGACTGAATTGGTGGAAGGAAAAACTTTTGGGACAGCTGTTACGGATCCTCATAGAATGCATCCCGCAGTGCTAGCACAATTGTGCACTTCGGTTAATCATCTTACAGGTGGTAACTTTATTTTAGGATTTGGAGCTGGAGAAGCAATGAATCTAAAAGCTTACGGCATACCCTCTGACCATGCTCTTTCAAAAATGAGAGAATCCATAAGTATGATGAAGTCGTACTGGAATAAAGGTGGAATTGAATCATTTAAGGGACAGCATTATTATGCAAATAATGCTATATTACTTCCAAAACCTATATCGAAAATTCCTATTTGGATAGGAGCCAATAGTCCAAAAACATTACAGTTAACTGGTGAAGTAGCTGATGGATGGATGCCTGCTGGAATTGATCCCAAAACGTACAAAAATAAAAAAGAGGAGATTGTTAAGGTAATGAAAGATAAAGGAAGAAACTTAAAGGATTTTTCATTTGGTATTTTTCAATTCATATTTATTAATGATGATGAAAAACTGATTAACAGGAGAATACATGGAAATAAGTACGGGTTGCTTTTAAATCCACGTCGAATAAAAGAATTAGGATATTGGAGAGATGAGTATGAAGAACTCTATTTAGAGGCTACTGGACATAAAAGCGAGCAATTGAATATTCTAAAGATTGACGGAAATGATAGGAAAAAAATTAATCTCAATAAATTAGAACCGATTATTAGGGAAATTCCAGATGATTTAATAAGAGAAAGTGTGATGATTGGATCAAAAGATGAAATAATAAATAAAATTCGTAAGTTCGTAGAAAATGGTGCTAATTACTTCGTATTTTCGTCTACAAACAGCAGTTCTAGTAAAAATGCACCGTTCACGTACTGGGATGCTTCAAGAATAATAAGTGAAGAAATAATTCCTTTATTTAAAAACGCTAACGTCTAGTTTTAACTATTTATTTTTATTATGTTATTTTTCTATGATAGTTTCTTTTACTGCTGTCCCAAAATGTGTAGCTCCAGGTCCAATATGGGCTAACACCTCATCACCAACTTTAATATCAACTACAGATTTCGCTTTCCCATCAACATCAACTAAACGAATTGTTTCAGCATTTTGGCAAATACAGCTTATTGTTATTTTCTTACTTTCTTTCATTGCTTCTAATTCAAATCGGAGCATTGGACGTGTTTCAATTTTTACCCGCCCAACAGAAATAATTCGAGCCTCTCCTTTATTGGAAACTGCTAGAACTTTCTTTCCTCCCTTTAATTCACTTAAATAGTTTGTTCTATATACTTTTTTTGGATCATCATTAGGTACCAACACATATGAAGATACATCCCCCGCATTGACACGAAATGGTCTAGATGCCACAAATTCTGTTTCAAATGTCTCGGAATGAATCAAACAGAACCCAGTTGCCGTCGATCCAACAAGAAGTCCTTCTCCTATATTAAAAAGAGATGCCGTATCAACGCATACTCTTTCTGCTTCAGAAATATTTTCAATACTCACTACTTTAGCCTTAGTAAGTTCAATTTGAAAGGAATCATGAATCAAATTTTTGAGTTCATTAATTTCATCCACGCTTTTAGGAGTTATAAGTACACCATCAACCCCAATTTCTAGAGTTTTTAGTAGTAATTTAGCTTCCTCTATTGACTCAACCGCCGCAATCAATTCTGTGTTGTTTGTTTGCATCTCTGCTATTAAATTTTCAAAAGGTATTATCTTCCAATCTTTAGCCGAGACTATTATAAAATCTATAGTTCCTGACTTCGAAATTTCAATTATTTCTCTTTCATCTTCTTTTCTTTTTAATTCAATAAAAAGACCAGAATTCTGAGGAATAATCTTTTCTTTTTCAATTTTTTCTTCAAATAGCTTTTTATCATCAAAAACCAGATATGTAGAAGGGATATTAAGATCTCTTGAATAGAGCTGTACCCTTTCAATTTTCTCAAAATCAGGAAAAGTCTCTTGAGAAACTAAAAAATTTAAAATATTTTTATTAAAAGCTTCTTGAACTAATTCCTTGAAATTATCTCTTATAGCTTCAAAACCTAATATTACTTTTTTCATATTGCATCAAACTTTGGTCTATGAAAACTTTTTTGATATGAACTATTTTATAATATTATAGTAAACAATATTAAATTTTTAAGTCAGAAAAATCATATAATTCATAAATCAGATAAAATTAAATTAAAACTCTAAAAGGAGTAATCTTGAAATGGGTCTAAAAAAGAAACTTTTCCCTCGTAAAGGTAAAGAAAAGGATGATTTAGTAGCAAAAGCGAAAGGTCATATTCATAGATTAAATATGATGAATAAAAATTACACTAAACGAGCTGAGATAAGCAGAAAGAATGCAAAAATCGCATTAAAACGAGGAGAAAAAGATCGTGCTAAAAGTTATCTGGTGCAATATAAGGCATATCAAGCAAAAGTTGACCGATCTAATAATATAAGATTAAAAATAGAAAGACAAATTCAAGCAATAGAAGAAGGAATGCTGATCTCTCAGACTGGAGATGTGATGGGCGGAATTAGGGATGAGTTGGAATATATTGCTACAAAAGCATCTCCTACAAAGGTGGCCGAAATTGCCGAGGATTCTGAAGCATATGTTTCTGAAATCGAGGAAGCAGCAGATATTTTAGGGGGAGATCCGGAAATTGATCTTGCTATTGATGTTACAGATGAATTGAATCAGCTCGAAACAGAAATGTTGCTTGATCAAGGAGGAACGATGCCCGAAATTCCTTCTGATGATTTACAATATATTCCTGAGTTCGATGAACTTGAAGAGGAAGCTGAAGTTAAATCAAAAGATAAGTTAAAAGACGAAATTGAGAAATTGAGAAAAGAATTGGAAGGATAATTCTTTCTTGTTCATCATTTTCTTTTTAGAAAGAATTGATTTTAGAAACAATTGTTAGATTCTACATTCTATTTTTTAATTATATGAATAATGCTTATTTTTAGTAGTATTGAGAAAAGTAGATGATAAAAAAAATAAAAAGTAAGAAACAGCTTTTAGAAAGTGCACAAGTGATAAGAACTTCCTTTCTTACAGTAACACATGATTTCAATTTAAATAAAGAAAATGCTCCTACAAATCCCGCTTTTATAACTTTTGATAAATTAAAAGAATTGAAAGATAATGGTGTAAAACTGTATGGGTTTTTCAATAAAAATAATAAAAAGCAAATAGGATTTGTTGCCATAGAAGAAGCAAATAATGCATTATATTATATGGAGAAATTATGTGTACTACCACAATTTAGACATAATGGATATGGAAAAGAATTAATGGATTTTGTTTTTAATTACGTTAGAAAAAACAATGGAAACAAAGTTTCAATAGGGATAATAAATGATAATATCATTTTAAAAGATTATTATATTAATAATGGATTTTTTGAGACAGAATTAAAGAAATTTAATCATTTACCTTTTACAGTTTGCTTTATGGAGAGGATATTAAAATAAACCTAATTTTTCAATTCTTTTAATGCAAGAACTAAATTTTTAACTTTTTTTATTGCAATTTCATAACCATCTTTCTCTCCGAAAACCCTTAAGGGATAGAAACCACAATCAGGTTTTATGATTAAATTTTCTTTACCATATTGTTCAATACCTTTCTTTATATATGTCTTAAGTTGATCAACATTTTCCACGTAATCATCGATTGACTTATCTTTAATAGGAACAAATTTCGATTCAACAGTTCCTAGTGCTAAAAGTTTCCCTGTTTCTTGAAAATGTTTTCTTTCAAAGATTTTAAAGTTCTGTTCATTTGTACTGAATTCATGGTCTAAAATCTTAACATTTGTTTTTAAGAGAAGATCTCGCAAATTTGGACTAATAGTTCCACACACATGAAGAGAAGATAAACCTTTTATTCCTGATATTGCTTTATTAATAGTATTAATGATGAAATCTTCTGAGTGGAAAAGAATTTTCTTTCCTACTAATAGTCCAAGAATTGGTTCATCGCAAGAAATTATATCTATTCCCATATCATTATAAGCTGACCCTAATTGTTTCACAATTTCAGCATATTTATCAACTATCCAATCTACCATAACAGCTCTTGGTTCTTCAAAGATTCTAGGTTTTAAACCTTTTGCTATATCATTCTTTAATATTGTTTCAAATGATAAAGTGAAAGGTCCAGTTAAACAAGCTTTCGTACCCTTAATTAATTCTTTAAGAGTTGGATGATCTTTAAAAAATTTAATCATAAATTCTCCATATTCTAGAGCTATAGGTTGTTTTGGTATTTTAAAATCTCCATGTAAATAAAATTTTTTATCAATTTCTTCTAAATTTTGAACTTTTTTGGATAAAGGAGATAAGAACTGATAATTCATATCTATAAATTGAGGGTAGCATGGATAATCAATACCAATTTGAATTAGATCAGTGAAAACCTTTAACATATTTTTTTCATTATGCTCTAAAGGCCAACTACCTACGACTGTCGTGAATGGAGTATCTTCTTTTTCCATAAGATATAAAGAAGGGAAAAAAATATAAATATAAGATATATGAAATATGCAAATCCTGCATAAAAAATCAAAAGAATATTCTATGAAAAATATCTTTTTTTATCAAAATTTCTACTGTTTCTTTTAATTTCTTCGATTTCCTCGAGATTATTTTGAAGTGTTTGTATTTTTTTTTCAATTAGGTAAATTTCTTTTTGTAGATTCTTAAAGGTTCTAAAATAATCCACTTCAGAGATAATACCTTGATCGAATTTCGCATCTAACTTTTTTAGAGTTTCCTTTAGACTATATCTATCTTTATCTAATTCTAACATCTTTTCATGTTTTTCTTTATCTATCTTAAATAATTTACGTTTGTATCGATAAGAACTATCTCGTTGACTATAATCTGGATCGAACATATCTGATAAATGATTTCTATTATAATCCTGAAATGATACGCCATTTTTTAAGACATAATTATTTTGATTATAAGGATCACTATTATTATTTCTTCTTTGATTTTGTATTGGTTGATTTAGGCTATTGTATAATTCATTTTCAGGAATTAATGATTGAGGATTATGATTTTGATAGTAAATTGGGTTGTACATATTTGGTGAATAGATGTTATTTTCAGTATGGGTTTGTCTTTCTGGATTATTAATTATGTGAGGTGATTGAATAATGTTAGGGGGATAATATGGTGAATTACTATTCTTTTTATAGTAACTAAAATTACCAGGAGAATTAAACCAAGGTTGAGCGTTATTTTGGGGATGATGATGCATATATTGATTTGAAGGAGGAGAAGCGATATTAGACATTAAAGTGGGTTGTATACCAAATGGAGGTAACAATTCTTTATGATTAACATATGAATTCTCATAATTTTTATTATATTGACATTTAATACTGAAAAACGAATTAATGCTTTCTTCAATGAAATTTAATAACTCATTTAAATCCAAATCAATTTGTAGAAGTCTTTTGGCACTTTTTTCATCATAGATCGTTGTTTCATCGAAAGATCTCGCTAATAAAATGTATTCGACCACTCTAGAAATTGATTTAGGAGGTAGTGTAAATTCATACTTCCCATAAGAGAATTCAATATATAATTTTTTGAAGAGTTTACCTTTTTCCTTTATTCTAGTTAAATCTTTAACTGGGGCTTTGAATATTAATTCTTTCTTTTTTTTAACTACACCATGTTCATGAACAAATGATAAATCGTAATTGGTAATAAACAAAATCCCTTTATCTTTCTTAAATTTTTCTTGAGTATTTAGTCCATTAGTTAATTTAGCAAATATTGCATAAACAGGTTTTTCTCCATCCGCAAGTCGTAAAAATTTTTTGAATTCAGAGAAATAAAAATTTACTTTTCCAATAAATTGTAAGTTTTTTTCGAAAGTTTCAAAACTATCGTTAAAAGTACTTAAATTTTTTTTAATAAACTCTTCAATAGTATTATAACTTCTTGACAAATTTTCAAATATGCCTTCTATGATCACTATATTCGAATTTGGTTGAGGGTAAATATCAAAAAAATATTCCTTATTTTGATTTAGTTGATAAAAATGAACATTAACTTTTTCAAATAAGGTGTTCCTTATATAAAGAAATAACTTGAACAGAGCTAATAAATCTGATTCCATTTGAGGAAAATGATAATACTTATTAGGTGGATCTCTTATTTCCTTAAATTTGGATTGATATTGATATAATTTTTCAAGTATTTCTTTCAAAGGTTGAATAAATAAACGAGAGTTTTTTATTAATTCTAAAAAATTCTTTTCCAATTCTTCTTTTTTCTCATAAATATTAATAATTTGATGAGAATCACATTTTGGGCAAGATTTTAACAGTTGGTTTGTTTTAGTGATATTTTCATTCCCACAATCATTACAACTTTTCTTATTTTCAGACTCTGAAATTTTGATATTTTTAGATTTACAATCTTGACAAATATAGAACTCTACTTTTTTTTCATGAAGACATTCAGAACAACAACTAGAGCCACACTCTTCACAATAATAAGCTAACTTTACGTATCTGTGACAAAATCTACACACTTGTTCTGACATTTTTAATACTTAAACCCAACCAAATATGGTAAAACTTACCTTTAAAATCGCTTTATCAGATGAATAACAAAATGCAAAACATAAAAAAAGCTATAATATTCTAGTATCATATAATATCCAGATATAGTTAGAGAAAAATAAGATCTGATTGATTAATTATTACCTAATTATTTTTATTTTTTTTCCTAAGGCTTGACCGGGTAAACCTGCTTTCTTGAAATGAGCTCTTACAGCTCCATTGTTTCCGTGAGCTCGAGTTATAACACCCTTTAATTCTTTACCAGTAGGGCTATTCCAAACAACAATTCTTCCAATAAGTTTATTAGCATCATTTCTTGTTTTTATATTAGGGAATACTAATATGCAATGTTTCTGATGTATTGTGTGGCGACCTCCTTTATAGTTTGAGATCACACCTTCCATTCCGAGCATGTTTAATTTATTTAAAGACATTAAGTAAAACCTGTTTAATCATTACATCAATCTATTATCTCTGAAATATTTCAAAACTATTAAGTTTTTTCAAATATTTTTCTTTTAATAAAATTATAATTACTATTAATTGACAAATTGGGTACATATCAAATTGATACAATCTTTGAGAAGCGGAAACATACTAAATACTTGTTTAAAATCTTTTTGTGGATATTATACTGAAATAATGATAATGGGATTTACTAATGAAATGAAAATTATTGATTTTAAAAATATCCTATTTTATCATTTCATATGATTTATTCCAAGCCTCTAAATTAATAGCTTTTAATTTTTCCTGGAATTTTTTCTTAGTTATTTCATTTTCTTGATTAATTAGGTCATCAATTTTGGAGATAATAGAATGTTCTATATCTTTTAGAAAAATTTTCTTATCAATAGGTTTTGATTTTGTATGTTTACACCAAAACCAATCATAATTTATCATTTGATAGGGTCCAGGATTATAATATTTTAGACCTTCAATTGGAAAAGTATAAGGTTTATAAAGACTAATACATGGAAGAGTCGTTCCTGTAAACCAGTGAATTGAATTCTTTCCGTCTCTTAAGTGTGAAACTTGAGATCCCGTAGATTCAAATCCACCATGCATACATATTCCTGCTTGATGATCTCTCAAAAATTCCATCATCAATTTAGGAGTTATTTTATTTTTGTTCTCGCGTAGTAAAAGCTTAGATTTTCCTTCTCTTGAATAAGGTGATGGAGTTGAGGAAGGAGGAGATCCTGAAAATGTCACTGCGAAATCAAAATCATTATCATCTTTACAATAACCTTTATCAATCGCATGCTGAATTATTCCCTTCTTTCGAAAATCACCCTTTCCCCTAATAGTTATTCCGTTTGAGATAGATCTAACATTTTTAACTTTTTCTACTATCCACCATTCATCCGCTGTTTCTAATACATATGCTTCTTTTGGATCTGCAATTATGAATGAGTTATGGTACTTCCAACTTGGATCGTTGTAAGCACAACCACCTCCTTGTCCAAATGTTCCTAGTAAATCAATAATTATGTTCATTGCTTCTTTAGCTGTTTTGCCTCTCTCAAGACCTAATCTTAATAAATCCATACCCAATAGACCACTATTTCTTAAAGGTTCATGAGTATACACAGCTTCATTTCCAATTACAACATTATACTCATTAGTACCCATTTCTGCACCCCACATCCAGTAGGGTTGACTTAATATAATTGCTGCTGTTTCACTAACTTGTGGAATAGAAATATAAGTACATTGAAGAGGAATTTTTTTTAAAAAGTTCATTTTAGGAGAATAAGTTATTAATTGTATTTCATTAAAAGGGCGATCTGAATTTTTACCAAATATTACACTTCCATCTTCAGTTGAATTTCCAAGAGCAACAAGAGTATCGCACATAATTTCTATTGATAATTTTGCTTTTATAATTTTGAAGTTTTGGTTAATATAAAAATACAATAAATTATTAATTTATGAATTTTTAGAAGCAGGATTAGTATTAGACTGAGGAAAATCGATTCTACAACTTTGATCATCAATACTGATTATGTCTTCTTTAAGGAACTTAATTTTGTCGTACTTAGCCCGATCAAATACATTTTCGATAAATTTTAATAAAATTCAATAATTAACGAATTAAAATTTGTTATTTTTATATTATTTCTTAAGATTTGGATTTAAAATAATTTTCTATCTTATTTGATATTTGAACTAAGTTGACAGAAGAAAAACAGAATATTTGGATTTTTACTTTTGAATATGCGGGAATTGCGAAAGTAGGCGGTCTTGGAGAAGTACCTGCAAACCAAACTAAACATTTAGCAAATGATTATGATATCACTGTATTCATTCCTTCACATGGTCAATTAGAAATGTTACGAAAATCCCATCAATTAGAAAAACTTCCATTTAATTGCGTTGGACAAATAAATCCTTCTCCATTTGGAACAAATAATCCTGAAACAAGCTATAATATTTCTTTTTATAAGATGAGAATCAATAATGTTAATATTATTATATTATGTGGAGAAAATCCATTTACTTCAAAATTTATTGATGATAAAATTGTTTATAATCCAGATACTCTTAGCGGAAAGATATGTCTTTTTAGTATAGGGATGCGTTGTTATATTGATTTTTTAATTGACAATTCAAGAGAAAAAATACCTGAGATAATCCACATACACGATTATCATTCAGTTATAGCTTTTATTGGAATAAAACAAATATTAGCTAAAAACGGACTGGATGTAGGATCTTTAATTACAATCCATCTGTTAACTTGGCCAAGATATCCAATTGATTTTTTTAGAACATGTGGAATAGACCACACCCCTATTACTATTCATTTAAAAGAAGGCCTTAAAACTTTAAAATTTCATGAAATTTTCTCTATTTGTGAAAGAATGAGTGAGCGGTATCAACATCCTACTGTGGAGTTGATTGGCGCGTTTGTCAGTGACTTGGTTACTACAGTAAGTCAGTCTTATTTAAAATCAGATATAATACCTAATTGTGGAAGAGATCTTATTGAATTTAAATCTAATTTTGTCTGGGATGGATGTGATTGGAACTATAATAAAATTCTTAAACAGGTATTAAATAATCATGAACAAGAAATTCGATATGTGTTAAATATAACCTCTGAAAAAGACGTAACGCTAGCTGACATGAAAGAGTATTTATTAACATATAAATTATCCCATTTAGATAAGAGTCCATTAATTCAGTCAGAGAAGGTTTTAACAGTTATTAATGAGATTACTAATGGGAATGAATTAACTGAAAAGGGTTATATCAAATCATTCAACGAATCAGGACCATTAGTAATTACAACAGGGAGAATTTCCCCTCAAAAGGGATTTGAAACTATTTTAGATGCGATACCTTTTATAATCGAAGTGATACCTAATGCTAAATTCTTATTTCTCATATTACCTACTGATTATAGTTTAAATGAAATTAGAAAATATGCTCATTATATAAAAAATTATCCAAATAATCTTAGAATAATTTATGGTGTAGCTACAGATATTTTTCATCTTGCCCACATTTCTTCTGATGTCTATTGTGCTTTATCTAGATGGGAACCATTTGGTATCATTGCTTTAGAAGCTATGTCTGTAAAATTACCAGTTATTGCAACAAAAGTGGGAGGATTTCAAGAATCTATAATAGATATCAGACATTTTCCTGAAATAGGTACAGGGATTTTAATTGAGAAAGATAACCCCCAACAATTTGCTGAAGCTTTAATTTCTCTCTTTAAGTTAAAGGAGATTTCTGAAAAAGTCAAAGATAAAGAAGATATTTATGAAGTTGAAAATTTTCGCATAGTAAACCAGATTCCTGATAAAATACTTGAATCTCTAGTTCTTTTGGATCCTAATTATTATAACAAAGTAAGAGAAAACTGTCATAGAAGAGTAGAAAATAATTTTAGATGGAAAATAGTCTCAAAGAAATTAATAAACTTGTATGCAACGATAAAAAAAATTAGGTTATAAAAGATGCAAGAAGCTAATCTTAAAATACTTTCAAAAAGTTCTGTTTTTCTTTGTCTAATCTCAGCTTTAATATATGGTGCAGCGGGTATAGCACTGATAAATTATCTTCCTCCTTATTTAAAAGATCTTGGATTCAATCCTTCAGTTGTACAATTTGTTATTACAATTTATCCTTTGGCCCTAATATTTTTTCCACAAGTTTTTGGTAAGTTGTCAGACAAAATACAAAATAGGTATATCTTTATCATAATGGGGTCATTTGGTACAAGTCTAATTTTTCTAACTTTAATATTTACAAAGAATCTAATTTTAATAACAATATTATTAATTATTTATGGTATGTTTAACGCTAGTTATAGGTTAAACTTCACTCTGTTTCAAGAATTAACAAAAAGTAATTCAAACTTTGTAATTTATTATAATGCAATTTCTGTATTTGGATGGTTTCTTGGTTCGCAATTTGGGGGTATCTATATAGATATATTTGGAATTTCGCGCATATTTATATTTTTTCTAGTCATTTCCATAATTAATTGTTCAATTATCTTATTTATTAGGGAGAATAGAAAAGATATAATTGAATACTATAACAATGAAAAAAATGAAAAAGTAAATAATAATATGGAAGATGAGGTAGATAATAACCCATCAATCTCTAAATCACTTTATATAGCACTCTTTTCGAGACATTTCGGTGTAAGACCAATAGTTACAATTTTAGCAATTTTAATGGGATTTCATTTGGCTAGTGGTGTTCAGATTGGATTTTTATTAGGATTTAATCCTTTACTTCAGTTCTTTATAATGCTTATTACCGGAAAATTTATTTCAAAAAAGAATGAGAAGTATGTTTTGATGTTAGGTTTTTTTTTAAGTTGTGGAGCTATCTTAGGATATATGTTTGCTACTGACTTCTTCAGTTTTTTTCTATCTCAAATAATGGTTTCTGCTTCTTTTGCATTATTTTGGAATGCAACCCAAATCTATATTGCTCAAAAAACTGATCCAAATAATAAGGGTAAATATCTTGGCTATGCAAATTCAAGTTTTTTTTCAGGGGGCTTTTTTGGAGGTCTTTTTTATACTTCTTTATTGATATTTAATTCAGACTATTATGCTTTTATGTGGATAATGCTCATATTTCCTTTAATTTCTACATTGATAATATTTTTTAAATTCAAAAGTGAGTAATTATTGAATTCTGAATAATTTGGTTATAGATTCAACATTAAACATTTTAATGCACATCTTTGTAGAAAATTAAATAAATCTAACAATATTTTAGAGATTACGTTTAAGCAAATTTATAGCACGTTGAAGGAAATTTGATAATATCAAAGAAATCTGTTATCTTCATTCTGGGAACCGTTTTCTTTATCTATGTTGCTATAATGTTGTTGTACACTTATTTACCTCAATATTTATTATTTTTGGGGATAGAATCACCAATTATTACTTTAACAATGACTTTTACGATGTCTACCTTCTTTATTTTTCCACCATTATTAGGAAGGTATTCAGATAAACTCCAAAACAGAATATATTTTATTATGTTAAGTCCTTTAGGAATGTTCACTACTTTAGTTCTACTTCTTTTTACCAAAAATATTATAATCCTAAATGTATTAATTTTCATTTTTGGCTTTTTTATTTCATTTGGAACTATTTTTTTTACTCTTTTTAGTGAATTAGTTCAAAATGACAAAAAGTGGATTTCTTATTATAACTCAATCTGTTCAATTGGCAATTTTACGGGTGTCATAATAGGTGGTATATTTATAGACTTTTTTAACATTGAGAATTTGTTCCTCTTTGCATTAATCATGTTCTTGCCAAGTATTATTTTTAATATATTTATCAGAGAAAATCGACAATTAATTCTAGAAAGTAATGCTGAAATATCAGAGAATGCTCATAAAGAAGAAGTGATAAAAAATCTTAAAAAAGAAAATATCTCTAAATCTATATACCTGAGTCTTTTTTTTAGGAATTATGGTATTATACCAATCTTAAACATTCTTGTAATTATTATAGGGTTCTACTTAGGGAATAATACTCAAATAGCATTACTCGTGGGGATTAACCCTTTATTACAGTTTTTCACCATGCCATTCATAGGAAAGAAATTAAAGCAAAATAATATTAAAGTTGTTATGATTTTAGGATACTTTTTATCAGTTATTGTTATTATTGGATATATTATATCAGAGACCTTTTGGAGCTTCTTAATTTTTCAAGTTCTTCTTTCTTTAAGTTATTCACTATTTTGGATGGCAACAACTGTTTATATTGCTCAAAATTCGACTCCTCTCAATAAAGGGCGTTATATGGGATATGCTACATCTAGTATTTTTGCTGGTACAACAATTGGAGGTATGTTTTTTAGTTTATTGTTAGCACTGTCTAACTCTAATTATTATATATCTATGTCATTTATGATTATTTTTCCATTAATTTCTACATTAATTATATTTTTTAAATTTAAAAGTACCGAGTAATTTAAAGAATTTAAAGGAGATATTTTTATTTCTTGCTTAAATACTGAGATTAAGTGATTAATTTTTTTAATATAGTAATTATTTTACACTAATTTTTTATAATTACTAAAAAGTAAAATAATTTGAATTTCATAAAAGGGGAATATTAGTTGATCTTATCAAAAAAATCGGTTGTTCTAATTTTAATATCTATTTTTATTATCAGTACAGCTTCAATTACTCTACTTACATATTTACCTAAGTATTTGGAATTTTCAGGTATAGAAAGACCGATAATACAACTAATAATTACAATTTTTCCTTTAACTGCTTTTATTTTTCCACCAATATATGGTCATTATTCAGATAAAATTCAAAATAGATATATTTTTATTTTGATTGGCTCTCTTGGAATGTCTTTTATCTATTTTTTTTTATTATTTCTTTCCCAGAATTTATTTATTTTAATACTATTAATATTTATTTTTGGCTTTTTTATGGCATCAAATAATTTATTAATGACATTATTTGCTGAATTAGTAGAAAATGATAAAACTTTCATTTCTTACTATAATGCTTCAGTTGTTGCCGGTTGGTTTGTTGGAGCTCAATCTGGTGGTATTTTTATTGATTTCTATGGAATTGAGAATATATTTTTCTTTTCTTTTTTAGTTTTTTTACCAAATTTAATTATTTTGTTTTTTATAAAAGAAAAAAGATCATTGATTTTAGAAAGATTTAACAGAAAAACAGAGAAAAACTCAGATGATCTTTTATTAATTAATAATCAAGAAAATATTTTAATTTCAAAATCAATTTATCATGGATTATTTTTTAGAAATTTTAGTCTGAAATCAATCTTGCCAATATTGGCAATTATTATGGGGATTCATTTAAGTAATGATACAGAAATTGGATTTTTGATTGGAATTAACTTTTTATTACAATTCTTTCAGATGTTATTAATTGGTAAAATATTAACTAATGAAAATCTTAAATCTTTCATGATCATTGGCTATGCTTTAAGCACAATTACAATCTTTGGATATATAATTTCAACGAATTTCTGGAGTTTTTTAGTATGCCAATTATTAGTTTCTTTTAGCTATTCTTTGCATTGGGCTGCAACAGTAACTTACATATCTAATAAAACTTCACCCAAAAATAAAGGTAAATATATGGGTTTTGCTAATACCAGTGTTTTTTCAGGAAGTTTTCTCGGTGGACTATTATTCAGCTTATTATTATCTGTTTTTAATTCTGATTATTATATTGTTATGTATTTTATGATAATATTTCCAGCAATTTCCACTTTCATAATTTTCTTTAAATTCAAACCGGACTAAAAATTCACTTCCTATTCCAAAAAGGAGAAAGCTTCTTGATTATTGCTTTAGGTTTATCAGGAATTATTTCTAATTGATTTCTTATCCAATCCGAAATCCATTTATATTTTTCTTTAAAACGACTGTCCATGAAAATTATTGCTCCCTTATCAGAGATCTTTCTAATTGGTCTTCCAGAAGCTTGATTGGCTCGCTGAACAGCGGGATATAAATAAGCAAAGTTCCATCCTTGCTTTTTAAATACTTTATTATAATAATTGATTTTTGCCTCTACTCTTGGAGTTGGTAGATGATATGGAAAACCAGCAATTATTACAGAATTCATGAAATTTCCAGGATAATCTTCTCCTTCTGAATTCCTCCCTCCACATACTCCTAATAACACAGCACCCCCATTTGAAGCCATACTTTTAAAATCATCGATCAATAGTGCATTTTCAGAAGCAGACAATCCAGGTTCTTCAATAAATAATTTTTTTTCATTTTTTTGTACTATAGATTCTAAACCATGTTCCACAAGCGAATTTAGGATTCGATAAGAGGCACAAAAAATTCCTATGTTTGCTGGAGTGCACTGCAGAACTTCATTAATTTTTTCATTCATTTTTTTGAACATTATTGGTATTCTGTTATTCCTTTTTGTATCAACTCCATCGATGATTAGAGCCTTAATATTTTTATTACTAAATGGTGAATCTGCTATTATACCCTTATAGCTCTTACCACACTCATTTAATCCCATTAAATTATTAAATACATAAGGATTCACGGTTCCAGAGAGATTTAAACAAGTATATACTCTTTTTAAGAGAGGAATAGAAATTTCTCTTGGATCTAATGCTATAATTTCAAGTGATATTGATTTCTTTCCTTTTATCATTTTCACATTATAGCAGAAAAAATAATTATCTAAAGTATAAGTATTCACCCACTTCAGCCAAAATTCTGCTAATGATCCAACATAGTCTCTTGAAATTTCACCATTAGCGAGTTTTTCCTCATGAATAGATACACTATAATCAAGTATTTCTTCAATAAAATTCTTAAATCCATTTAAATCATTAATTCCCAGTTTCTTATAACTATCACCCAATAATTTTTCAGGTACTATTGCTTTTTCTTCAATTTTTAGATTTTTTTTCTTTTCATCTAAATGATCTAATAGAATTTTAACAAAACTTTGCATTAAAATAGGAGATCTATACATCTCTAGATCTTTCAAACTAAGTCTTAATGAATATGGAGTAATCCTTTTTGAATTTACTTCTGTAGCAACATCAATTATATTATGGCATTCATCCAATACTATAATACAATTCTGAAGTTCTTGACCAATAAATTCTAAAAATGATTCTCGAATAAATGGATTGAAAATCCATTGGTAATTACAAATAATTATTTTCATTTTTTCAAGTAAGAACTTACTTAAGAAATAGGGGCAATATTTCTTTTCTTTACAAAAATTGAGTAAATCTTCTGCATCCACGGGCTTATTAAATAATTCTGGTGCTATCATTATTGGATTTTCATTTTGTCCTTTCTTTTTTAACAAATTCAAAAAGTAGCTACAGTTCCTATTTTTTCTTAAATCTCCGCATACAGACATAGCTTCTTTAGGATTTAGCTTAAGAGATATCAATGTTTCATTTAGGCACATCTCATTTCTCCCTCTTATAGATAATGCGTTAAGTTTAATCCCTAGATTATCATTAATTAGTCTATTTGAAATTTTTATTAATTCTTTTATAATTCTACGATTTTGAGAATGAGTTCGACACATATATATTATCTTTAAATCTTTTTCATAAGCTAAAGGTAATAACCCACATAAAGCAATTATTGTCTTTCCTGTTCCATTAGGAGCTAATAATAGAGAGATTTTTTTTGATCTTGAACTTAATTCAATTTGATTAATGATATTTTCTTGATTTTCTCTGAATTGTTCATAGGGAAAAAAAGAGGAATAATCTATATTAAATCACCGAATTCTAATTTATAAATTTCATTCTATTTTAACCCTTATATTCCCATAGACTATAAAAATTTATTTATTCTAATGTAAATATTCCTGAAATATAGAATAGAATAAATCTTTGTTTCCTTTTTTCATAAAATACATCAAACTTAGGCTGATTTAGCATAAATTTAATCATGCAGAATAGGTTTTCTTGCCGCGGTAACTGCGTTTAATCGTTTAACTGACATATTATGAGGTGCTTTTTTTAATAATTCAGGGTGAGTTCTAACCTCATCATAAATTTTATTCATTACTTCAACAAAGTAATCCAAAGATTGTTTTGACTCAGTTTCTGTTGGTTCAATCATCATTGCACCTGAGATGATTAATGGAAAATAGATTGTTGGTGCATAAATTCCATAATCTAGAATACGCTTCGCAATATCTTCTGTTGTAATATTGTTAGTTATTCCTTGATCTGATAATACAAATTCATGTTGACAAATTCGATTGAAGGGAAGATGGTATTTCTCTTTTAAAAGAATCCTTAAATAATTCGCATTCAAAACAGCAATTTGTCCTACTTTTTTTAAACCTTCGGCACCTAATGCTAAAATGTAAGCATAAGCTCTAATAATAATCCCAAAATTTCCCCAAAAAGCTTTTATTCTTCCAATTGATAAATCACAAGTATCATTACGTATAATATCTTTTTCAATAGAATTTAAATGGGGTTTGGGAAGAAAGGGTATTAATTCTCTAATCACACCTATTGGTCCTGATCCTGGTCCACCTCCACCATGAGGAGTAGAAAATGTTTTATGCAAATTTAGATGAACAATATCAAATCCCATGTCTCGAGGACGACATATACCTAACATCGGATTTAAATTGGCACCATCATAATAGCACAGGCCCCCATAAGTATGTACTAGACGAGTAATCTCCTTAATTTGTCTATCAAATATACCAAGTGTATTAGGATTTGTAAGCATAATTCCAGCAACATCACCTTCTTTTAATGCATATTCCAATTGATCTAAGGGCACTTCTCCAAATTTATTTGATGTTAATTCTATAATTGAAAAGCCTGCCATTTTTGCTGAAGCTGGGTTAGTTCCATGTGCAGAGTCTGGAACAATAATTTTCTGTTTTTTAATCCCTTTACTTTCAAAATACTTTTTTATCATCAATAATCCTACTAATTCTCCATGAGCTCCAGCTGCAGGTTGTAATGTAAATCCATCCATTCCTGTTATTCTTCCTAATAACTCTGAAATATGATAAAGTAATTCAAAACAACCTTGATTTTCTTCCTGTAATGGATGAATATTTGTGAAACCTGATAATTTTGCTATTGTTTCATTTACTTTGGGATTGTATTTCATAGTACAAGATCCTAATGGATAAATCCCCGTATCGACACCATAATTTTTATTACTTAATCTTATAAAGTGCCGGACTATCTCAATTTCAGGTACATTCGGTATTGGTAATTCTTTTCTCATTAAATTTTCAGGTAAAATTTCTTTAATATTAGTTTGAAATACATCCATTTTTGGGACAAAATTCTGTTGTAAATTCTCGTTTTCTTTATTAAAAATCAATTGAATACTAGAATTCACTTAATATCTTCCTCCGTTTTGTTATTTGATGTTAATTGTGCTATTTCAAGAAAGTTATCAATTGAATTCTTCGAATTCATCTCAGTTACACAAATTAATGCAACTTTATCCATTTCGGGATAATATTTTGAGAGTTTTAAAGGAGGCTGAAGATTTCTTTGTTTACATAACTTTAATAGATTATCAATATCAGGGCATTTTACTATGAACTCATTATAGGTCGGTTTTTTATTCAGAATTTCATATCCACTAATATTGCTCAGTTCTTTTTTTATATAATGAGCTTTTTGAAAATTTTGGGTAGCAATCTCCTTTAGCCCAGATCTTCCTAATGCTAAAAGATAAGTTAGTGCAGCCAATGAACATAAAGCTTGGTTGGTACAAATATTGGAACTTGCTCTTTCCCTACGTATATGTTGTTCTCGTGCTTGTAATGTTAAAATAAATCCGTTCTTTTCACCCTCAATTTCAGTAGTCTTTCCAATTAGTCTTCCTGGTATTTTCCTCAAATATTTTTGTTTAGTTGTAAAAATTCCTAATCCAGGACCCCCAAAAGAAGGTTTTAATCCAAAAGATTGTCCTTCAGCAACAAAAATATCTATATCTGTTTTTCCAGGAGGTTTTAAAATCCCTAAACAAGTTGGATCTGTCATAGCTTGAATAATCAAACAGTTAGACAACTTTTCTCTTATGACTTTAGTAAACTTTAAGGTATCTTCAATATCACCGAAAAAATTAGGGCTTTGAAATAAAACAGCTGCTACATCATTATTTAATTTTAAGTGTAAATCTTCTTCACTAGTGGTAATAGTTC
Organism: Promethearchaeota archaeon; assembly: GCA_048937405.1. Classification (GTDB taxonomy): domain Archaea; phylum Asgardarchaeota; class Lokiarchaeia; order Sigyniarchaeales; family SOKP01; genus Loki-b32. The sequence goes on along the minus strand of JBHLNF010000001.1, from coordinate 807,545 downwards.
TTATATTTTGGCCCCAACAATAGGTTTTAACTACTTCCTCGTATTCTGGGTGAATTCCATTAAGTAAAATAATTGTATTTTTACGTGTAATAATTGTAGACATAATGGCTGCCTCAGCAAGAGCAGTTGAACCATCATACATACTAGCATTAGATACATCCATCTGTGTAAGTCGAGAAATTATTGTTTGATATTCATACATAGCTTGTAAATAACCTTGACTTGCTTCAGCTTGATAAGGTGTATATGAAGTGTAAAATTCTGATCTCGAAGTTACAAAATCCACTAAGGAAGGTATATAATGATAATAACATCCTGCTCCTAAAAATGAACTGGAATATAGTTTATTCTTTTGAGAGATTTTTTCGATCTCCTGCAAAAGATCTGGTTCAGATAAACCAGATGGTAAATCAAGCTTTTCAATAATTAAATCTTTTGGGATATCTTGAAAAAGTTCTTGTAAAGATTTTATACCAATTATGTCTAACATTTGTGAAATCTCTTTATCATCATGAGGAATAAAATCCAACTATTTTCCCTCTTAAGATTTTTTTCATAATTATTTTAAAAAAATATTGAAACAATTATTATTACTCTTCATTTTGGATAAATTCTTTATATTTTTCAACTGAATAAAGCTCATCTATCTCACTCGCATGGGAAAATTTAATTTTCATCACCCACCCATCTAGATAAGGAGATTTATTTATAAGTTCAGGGTTATTATCGAGATTTTTATTAACCTCAATGATTTCTCCTGATAATGGCATTATTAAGTCACCAATAGCTTTAACTGATTCTATTTCTGCCGCATTACTTCCCTTCTCAAATACCATACCAACTTCAGGAAGCTCTATAAATACAATATCACCTAATTGATGTTGAGCATAATCAGTAATCCCAACTATTGCTTGTGAATCTTCAAGTCTTACCCATTCATGAGTTAAAGTATAATTTAAATCATCAGGAAATTTAAATTCCATTTTTATCACTCTTTCTTAATAATTTGAAGTTTCATTATACATTCCTGTAAAATGGTGTAGATACTATTTCTCCTTGTAGTAGTTTATTACGAATTTCAATTTCAAGTTTTGTTCCGATTTCATTATATCGTTGCTCAATAAGTCCTAAACCAATTGTTTTTTTAAGTGTAGGTGAATATCCTCCAGATGTAATAATTCCAATTTCATCATTGTTTTTAAAGATTTTATAGTTTTCTCTGATAATACCTTTATCAATCAAATTAAGACCAACTAAAGTTCTTTTTGTTCCCTCAGTTTTTTGTTTGATCAAAATTTCTTTTCCAATATAATCAATTCCTTCTTTTGGTTTTACTAACCAACTAAGTCCTGCTTCAATAGGTGTTATATTTTCATTTATCTCATGACCATACAAGGCATAACAAGCTTCCAATCTTAATGAATCTCTAGCACCTAAACCAATGGGTTTTGCTCCTGTATTTAATAGTTCATTCCATATTTTTTTTGCGAATTCATTTTCAAATGATATTTCAAATCCACGCTCACCAGTATATCCTGTTCTTGCCAAAAAGATTGGAATATCTTTAATTGAACAATGAGAAAAATAAAATCTTTTGATTTTAGAAAGATCAATATTAACAAGAGGTTGAAGTTTTTCATCCGCTTCAGGTCCTTGAAATGCTATTCGAGATCTTTGTGTTGATAAATCTGTAATTGTAACATTTGATTCCCTGATATGATCATTTAACCATTGATAATCTTTTTCAATATTACTCGCATTCACTATCATTCTAAAACGTTCATAGGTTTCCTCATAATAAACAAGATCATCCACAACTGATCCATTTTCATAACACATACAAGAATATTGACCTTTAGATGGCTCTAATAAGTTTAAATCATTTACCATAATATATTGGAGAAATTTAAAAACATCTTTTCCTTCAAGGAGAAATTCTCCCATATGGGAGATATCAAATACTCCTGCGGAAGAGCGAACGGTATTATGCTCTTTAATTATACCTTCATATTGAACTGGCATGTACCACCCAGCAAAATTAACCATCCGGGCATTATTTTTTAGATGAATATCATAGAGTGCAGTCTTTTTAAGATTATTGAGTTCTCCACACAAAAGTTCTACACACACTTACTATATTAAAGTGTTTGAGTTATATAGTGAGATAAAATCGTATGCTTAATTAAAATTTTTTGGCTATAAGATAAGAACAAAAAGTTTACATTCTTAGTATTGATATTCTAGACTAAAATTTTAAAAAATTATTATTAAGTATTTTTAATAAAAAAATGAAAGAAGAAAATAATAAGAATCAATATTTATCGTTAAAAGACTTAATCTCCGAAAATCTTTTGAGAGATTTGGTTTTATTCACATTTTTTTTTCTATTGATAATTACTCATTCATGGGAGAACATATTGTTCTTGTTATTTCCTTTAGTAACAGCAACCTTCTCATTTTTTTTTCGGATTCTTAATACAAATAAACAGAGAACTATATTTGAAAGTAATCCTATTATTTATAATCCTTTGGGTATAGAAGGAAAAAATGCAAACCGGTTATTCTTTTGTTCATTATTTCAGATGATTTTAATTTTTTGGATAGGTGCTGAATCATTATACAATCCACTCATTGTTGATGATTATATCTTATATTTTCTTGGTTTCCTTACTTTTTTTTATACATTTAGTTTTTTTTGGATCTTTATTGATTTATGGAAATATACGAAGATAGAAATCATACCAACCATGATTGAGGATAAAATTACACCTCAGATTTCTGAAGACTATAGTAATATCATTTCAGTTTTAAAACTAAAAAATTTTAAGGTGATTTCCCTTGTAGCTTTCTTGGTTTTTCTAATTTTAAACATAATAGCTCTAATAACAAACTTGTTTGTAAATAATTATCCTAATTTTGGAATACAGTTCTACCTTCCAGGGTCTCAATCAATAAGTATTTCATATTTTTTCTATGTGATTCTCGTTATTCCTCCGGCAATAACGATAATTCTTCTTACTTTAAATTATATGATAATAAATAATTTCAGTAGAGAAAAATTAGATAAAATTATGGAAGCTTTACCTAGAAATACTCAAATAAAATTAATTGAAAATCTAAAATCATTGAATAATAAAATTAAAAAACAATTAAATACTGAGTGAACTACGCACAGCCTAAAGGATGTGGCTTCCTATGAGTACGCAACCGCTACTAGTATGGGTTGGTCTGTGTGTCGTAGAAAACCATTCCATCGTGTCAGGAATTATTTCTCGTCCACAGAGGGTTTATGCGATAAGAACTCATATTCTTGCTTAATCATTAAAAATCAAGTCATGATATTGATGACTAAGTTGAGAATTCGGTCAACATCAGTTCCTCAGTCGCATGAAATTCTTCTTTCGAAGAGTAACCTTTTTTTCAACCTTCTACCTTTACAACAGGTTTTTGTGTTCTTGGACTCATCAATTCTTATTACTCTTTTACCTATTTTTTCTACTTTATAGGTTAAGAATTCGACAAATCTTGATATATAACCTGTGTTATGAACCGAATGGTTGAGAATTTTATTTATTTTTTTTATTTTTCTTCTCACCTGTTTCTTTTTTCTTTTAAATCAATTTTATTTGAATATAATAGGGGAAACAATAGTTTAAAAAGAGGAGGGTTTAATAGTTTGATGGTTTTCTTCTCATCCTCAATTCATCCCCTCCCTTTAGGGAGGGGTTTTCATGAATTATTATAATAAAAATTTATTAAAATCATAACTTATTTTATTATAATTAGTATCCTCAAAAGAATTAGGTTCTGTATCATGGCTCAGCGAAAAATGCTCTTCAAAGTCGTTATCATTGGAGATGGAGGCGTAGGAAAGAGTACAATGGTACAGAGACTTACGACAGGACAATTTATACCACAAAAAATTACAATAGGAACTGACCTTGCCGTAAAAAGTATACAAATTGATAATGATACTGAAGTAAATCTCCAGATATGGGATTTTGCAGGGGAGAGGAGATTTAGAATATTTTTACCAAATTATTCTCGAGGTGCTACAGGTTGTTTACTCTGCTATGACATCACACGACAAACTAGTTTTGATAGTTTAGATGAATGGTTTAAAATTGTTAATGATAATGCGGATAATCCTGTATTCATCTTAGTTGGAGAAAAACTTGATTTAGCTGACATCAGGAGGAGTGTAAAATATAAAGATGGTGAGGAATTTAAAAATAAATATCATTTGGATTACTTTTTTGAGACATCCTCTAAAAGTGGTGAAAATAATAATATGATTTTTGAGACATTAACACGTAAAATAATGGAGAGACAAGTACTACCTAAAAATAAATAAAAAATAATAAAAATTAGAGAAATCTAGTTTATATTATTCTTCAAGAATGTCTTTTAACTCGTCGACATTAAGATTTAAATACTTAGCTTTTATTAAATCTTTACCCAGAAGGTTTATAAAGTTTTTCTTGCGTTTTTTATTTAAAAACTTCTTCATCTCTGACAAATCTGGATTTGGATCTGTAATTTCGATCAATTTACTTTTTACAGCAGCGTCTACAAGTTTTTGGCCAATATCAGTTCTAATAATTAAGAATGCCTCTCCAGAACCCTTTGGTGCTCCCCATGGGGAGTAAGAAATATCTGAAAATTCTCCTGAAAAATCCGTACAATATTTACATCCAGTCATACCACCAGAGGAACAAGCGTATGCTATTTTTAACGAAGTGCGTTCAGCTCCAGTATTAAAGTCAGAAACCAAAATTTTAGCAAGCCCTTGTAAATGACATGGGTTAGCAATTATTCCAATATCTCGTTTATAGTCCCTATATGCTTGACCAATTCCAGTTATTAATGGTCCAGCATTATCCATTGTCGTTTTTGGAATGAATTTTTTAGCATTTTTAGCATTATCTACAACGACAGGAAATGCTACTGGTGGTTTTTTACTTTGTGGTTCACTTAAAACCATATGCTTCACAATTCCCGTATCGAAAGCAGCAACAACAAGATTATACAAAATCTCATCCTTATTTTTTGATTTTACCTGAATTATATCATTATATACTCCAACACCTAGATCAATACGAGTTTTTCCAAACATTTTTTGCTCCATTTCTGATATAGGGAGAAAACTTCGTGGACAACTATTATAACAGAGTCCTACAGTTTCAGCACACTCATCTACGACATATGCTTCTCCAGTTTCTTTGTTAAAATCCATATGTGGACAAAACGCATTACAATTTCCACAATGGATGCATAGCCCAGAATAGATCACTTCATTTTCTAGATCTTGGCTTGATTTTTCAATTTTCATTTAATTTAACCATGTTCGTTAATTTTTATTTGTGTGAAATTTCACACTAAGTAAAATCCAACACTAATAAAAAGGTTTTTTATCGAGTATTAAATGTTAAATTTTCTTTTTAATAGACTTTAATTAATTGATATAAAAAAAAGTCAAGGTTTTTCAAGTTAATAAAGCTCATAATAGCTAAACTTTCTCAACAAATAATATTCATAATTAAAAGAAATGAAAAATTTTAATAAAAATTGTTTCTAATTTGAGTTCTAATTATGATGATTTTTTAAAATTAGAGAACGAAAAAACTTTCTAGATTAATCTAAAAAACGAGAACATGTTTGATCAAGTTTTTTTATTAGATGATCTCGATCTTTCCAAATGATCCATGTATTTCCTGATTTTTCAAAATGAAATCCATCAAATTCCTCTTTAATTTTAGTTAATGATTTCTTAATGAAACTCCAAGATAAACCTGTGTCTTCCACAATCTTAGCAATGGCGATGGGATGATTTATTTCAAGAATTTCATTAAAATACGCAATTATTTTTTCTATTCCTGTTCTGGGGGCATCTCTTTTTTCAGACATATTGGTTGCTAAAAAAATGTAGATTTTTTATTTAAATATTAGTTATCCATTGAACTATTACTTATATTTCAGAAAATCTCCTGATCGCATTAATTTCGATGGACGAAAATAGTTTTTTCCTGATTTATCCGCAAAATCGTCTAATAATTTGCACCATTCTTTATATTTATTCATTCCTACTTCGAATGGACCACGTGAACGCATTCCAGCAATCATTGTTTTATCGATTGTCTTATAACTCGAAACAATTCCTTCTTCTAAGAGCCTGCAACCTTCATTCATTTGTAGCGCCATGAAACACTCCATATTTCCTATATTCGCCTTTTTTGCTCCATCAGTTATAGGTCTTCCATCTTCAGTCCATTCAAGAAAACCTTTTCCTGTTTTCCTTCCTATATTCCCTTCATTAATTAATTTGGCTAAAGCTTTTCCGGTAGCAAAGTCTGAAGAAACAATTTCCTCGAAATATTTTGCCGCATTGCGAATTACATCTAAACCTAAATAATCTCTTTTAGCAAGACCTCCCATTTGATTTGGAACACCAAGATCTTCATTAAGATCCTTCCATGGAATCCCTTTTTCCATAGCAACATCAGTTAACCAATCTATATATGCTCCACTTGCAATTGTTAATCTATTAACAATAAATCCTGGACTTTCTTTTTCAATTCGGGCGACAAACTTTTTTCCTCCAATGTAAGGAAGTGATTCACCAATAGCAGCACTAATTTCAAAAGTTTCATCTGAAGTTTTTTCACCTCTAATAAGTTCAATCAATTCAAGTACAGGTATAGGGGTGAAAAAATGCATTCCAACTACTTTATCGGGTCTACCCGAACTAGAGGCAATTTCTGTGATACTCATCGTAGATGTATTTGTGGCTAGTATCGTATATTCCGGAGCTAAATTTCCTAATTTTTCAAAAGTTGATTGTTTGAGATCCATAAATTCTGGTATGGATTCAACTATAAAATCGGCTTTAGAAGCTTTTTCAAAATCTTTTTCTATTACTAATTTATCCAAAATACTTTTAGCAGATTTTCCTCCTAATAATTCTTTAGCTTCTAATTTTTTAATGCCATTCTCAATAAATTTGTCCGCAATATCTAAAGTTTTTTGAGTTCTTGACCATAAATTTACTTTTTCAAATTGATCCGACATGATTGCTACTTGCGCAATCTCACGACCCATTGTACCCGCTCCTATAACTGAAAATTCTTTAAAATCATTAATATCTATCATTAGAACATCCTTACTATTATTTTTTTTATAAATAAAATAATTTAAAAGGATAATAAAAGTTGTTGATAAAATTCCTTTTTAAAAATAATATTTTTATTTATTCTATTTATGATATACTTTTTTAGATCTTAGATTGTGAAAAGATACCATGAGAATAACATTATGCCAATCCCTAGAAAAATAGATATAGGTAATCCAGGTAATAATTTATTTCTTTTTAATCCAGAAATTGTTATACCAGTTCCTATAATAATAGCGACAGAAGTTAAAATCATAACGAGTATATTATTTGTTTGAACAAGGGCACTTGAGGTTAACATACTGTAAAATGCTAAATCTCCTATCCCAATTTCTAATTTGGATGTGTCGTACTCATATTCTCCACTTTTAATTTTATGATTCAATTCTTCCTTAGATATTATATCCTCATCTTCTGGAGTTGATGCAATATCTATTAATTGTTTTATTGGTCCATGTTTATATAAAACAGCAAAAAGATCCCAACAAGAAATTCCGATTAATATGGCTAAAGTTGTCCAAAGGGGCATTATAATACCCATTGTTGCTCCAATTAATAATCCTATATATAATACAACAAAATTTTTTGTTTTTATTGATTTTGAAGTAAAATATTGGTATATCATAAGGATTGTAAAAACTGCTGAAAGAAAAATCAATTCGGCATGGGAAACTTCAAATAAAATTGGTAAATTTGAAAATAACAAAAAAAGTATTATATATCCAAAAAAATATGTTTGAAAAAATCCTATTAAGCCAAAACTAAATCCAAAAATATATTTTAAAACATCTATGCCTCTTTTTTTAATTATAAAAATTATAATAAATGCAGAAATTACTGCTAATGCTGTATAGATTAACCCATTTAAAAGTCCCCCCAAAACACCCATCTCACTCTCTGGAAAATAACCCCCATCATATTGATATCCAGCTATAACATAACTTAAATATGCTAAAATTCCTGCAATTAGAACCACGAGGATTATAGGTAATGGGTATAATTTTCTTTTTATTCTATAAGTTGGAAAAAAATGAGGGATAAAATCTTTTTTCACAATTTCTTTTACTTCTGAACTTTCAGACATAATAAAGAGTAGTTATATAATTAAAATGTTGATTTTTAGATTATAATATTATTACTAACTTAAATACCTATTAAAAACAAAATTCTATGGTATATTATTAGATTTCTAGAAAGAAACTTATTATTTACAGTAACTTTAAATATGTTAGCAATGCCAAAACTCCAAAAATATTCAAAAAAAATAAGAAAACATTTAAAAAAATTTAAAAAATTGTTAACTCGGAGGGGAATTTCTTACTCTATAGAATTTGAGTTAGTAGATGAGCCCTTTAATAAACTAATTCTACCCTGTCATTTAGGAATTATGTTTTTTGGAAATTTTGATGTATCCTTGTTTAAAAGGTTATCAATTAATCTAAACAATATATTTGATTCCTTTTTTTTTGATATTAGAAATTTAGGAGTATTTAATTTTAGTATTAAACTATTCTATAAGGGTGTAAAAAAAGAATTTAGAGAAATGAAAAAATCTTCAAATAAAGTTGAATTACATCCAACCAATAAATTCTACCAAATATTAATAGAGAAAAAGAGGGAAGAAAATCTGGGGATGATACTTGCTATTACTGATCTCCCCATATTTTCAAGTAATAATGATAATATTTTATTCTTATTTGGAGAGGCTAATTTAAAACATCGTTGTTGTATAGTATCATCATTAAAATTAAAAGAACAATTTTATAATAGATTAGAAAATCGTGTTCTTCTCGAAGAAAGAATTATTAAAGAAATAATTCATGAAATTGGTCATTTAATTTTAGGTCCTAATCATTGTAATAATCCATCTTGCGTTATGAAATTTTCTACTGATATTGATGAAATCGATAGAAAAGAAAAAGAATTATGTGAAAAATGCATGAATATATTGAACAAAAAAAGAGAAGAATACAATTTTTAAATGTTAAAAGAAAATAATTAAAAACTTACAATTGGTAATTTATGTATAAATTCTTTAACTAATTCGACTCTTTCCTTTCTTTCCTTTTTATAGTATCTCAATGGATAAAGTTCATTTATAATAAATTTATATAATTTTATCCAGGTCTTAGCAACTGTGCTAATTCTATAATTTTGAGCAACCATTTTTGAATTTATTCCCATTTGTGCCCGTAAATCATCATCTTTAAATAATTCAACAACTTTTTTTTTGAATTCATCAAGATTATCTGCTAGATATCCTGTTTTGCCATGTTTAATTACATTAGAAATTCCAACTGCGTTTGCTCCTATACAAGGTGTTCCTTGTGCCATTGCTTCAATTAAAACTAATCCCTCTGCTTCAATCCAAGACCAAAGACAAGCTAAATCTGCAATATTATATAATTTTAATAGGTCGTTAAATGGAACTCGGCCCAAATAAGATACACTATCCTTATAATTCTTCTTTTTGATTAATTTTAAGACAGAAGATGTCGATGGGCCATCACTACCAACTAATACTAAATGTGAATCAGGTACTTCTTTATGAATTTTTTTGAAAGTTTTAATGATATTTAATTGATGTTTTTCTGGTGATAACCTAGAGGCATATAGAAGAATCTTTTTATCATCTAAATTATATTTATCTCTTATCCCGTTTTCTTTCACATCTGAAAAATACAAATCTGAAATTCCATTAGTTAAACATACAATTGGCTCCTTAAACCTTTGATCTCTAAGTAGTTCTTTTTTTGATTTGGTTGGTACAGAAACAAGATCATACTTATCTAAGACATGTCTTTCATAGCGCCAAACCCAATCCATTCTTGCCAATAATTTGCCAAATACAGGTATGTATTGTGAGGTATAAAAAGACATTGGAGAATTATGTGTTCCTGTCATCGGAATACCTAAATATTTAGCCCAATTGATCGCCATAGATCCAAAACTAGCATGCGTGTGTATATGGGCAATATCTAAATAATCATGATTACAAAAAAAGTATTTGTGTATCGGTAGACTTAATACTACTCCAGTTTTAGGTGATATTTTGGCCCCAAAAAAGTTATGGAGGTGTAGATTCTTGGGAATGTTTTTAGGTTTATAAATCCCCGGAGCATAAACATGAATGTCGTGATCTGTATATTTAGCAATTGCTTCAGCAAGGTTTCTACAGGCAATCGCAGTACCATTCACCTGTGAATACATTGAAGTGAAAAATCCAATATTTAACTTTTGTTTAACCATTATATTTCGAGAGGTAAAAGATTGAACTATTTAGAAAAAAAAAATTTTTAGAAAAAACATACGTTTTTTTTTGATTATTTTAATTAAACACATGTTTATATAAAAATACATATTGTTTAATAAAAAAAACTCGAATTTTTAATAAGATTATTATAGTTAAAAACTATGTTATTAAGTGCTAATCTTATATCGTATTTATTTCTCCTCGATTATAAATAATATGGGAGAATCTAACTACTTTTTATATGATATCAAACCATAAATTAAAATATTAAATTTCTAATAATTCTTGATAGTAAAGATTTGTAAAATTCGTAAAATCGATTCATAAAATAAAAAAATTTTTTTGTATTGATATATGACTTAATAACATGGATCCGCAAGAAGAGAAGGAAATTATTGAAGAAATCATAACTCAACGAAGGTTATCTTATTCTATCGAATTATTAGATATCCAAGGAGATAAATATACCGTTCGTAATAATTTCGGTTCTTCAGTCACATATGTAAAGAAGGGAGAACATTTCTTATTAGAAGGAGAATTAGAATAAAAATTTAAATGGTTTTATTAATAAACTTTAATTTATCAATTCATTTTTAAAAATCAGTTATCATTTTGGCTATTATATTTTTAATTCTAAAAAGAAAATTCTTATAATATTTTTTAGTTAAGAATATAAAATAATAATTTTATACATTAATTAACTGAAAGAAGTTATTTTAAATAATAATTGGTTGATAAAAAATTCGAAGAAGAAGAGTAGGTTCAGACACAACAGAAAGTAAGTTCATTGAAAAATTTAGAGCAGTCATAGACGACAATTCTTCAATTTCTATTTTTAATAAAAAGAAAAGAGCATTCTGTATAATACGAAAGGATCTGGCAAAATCATATGAAATTGAAGTTGATGCCTCCGAAGCACCTGTGCTAAATAAGATACTAAGTGAACCAGAACCTTATGAGAGCTCTATTGCCGACGTTAAAATTTTAGAAGACGAAATCTTACCTATTAATGAAGCTTTTCTGAAAGTTTTTGGCGCTGATAAAGATTTAAAATTAAATTCTATTAAATTAGCCGTTGGTAGTAATTATAATGATTATGTCACAATTGGTGAAAATGATTTAGTTAAATATGATGTTAAACCAACACTTACTGGACTGTTAGATTTTATCAAAAGTAATAAGGAAAGCATATTAGGATTTTTAGACTGTGAATATATCAGTGAAGAAGGTAATGTTATATATTTAAATTGTGGAAAAAAAAATATTTCCGAAAATATATATTCCATAAAAGTGTTGATTCTTGCTTCTATGCAACAAAGAGGTTTTTTTCTTCAGCAAGAACACAAATACTATGGACTTCAACTTTACGTAATTATAGAATCAAGAAAACCGAATGATAATTTATTATTTGAGTTATTGAAAGAACTAAATATAGACTGGGAAGTAATATTTTTTCGAAGAAAACTCGCTATTCATGATTGGACTGAGATTGAATGTGAAAAAAATTCGGAAAATCTTAAAAGCTTTCTTCGCGCTAAGTATGAATCTTTAAACTATTTTGATGTCAATAACATTATTCGATTGGTAGTTAAAAATCAATTACCATTTAAAGTAGCAAATAAAATGTCTTCATTGTTATATAAAATGAAAAGTGAAAGATCCGTTAGATTTAATGAAAGAAAGTATCAAGAAAATCCATATGAAGATGATCCTGTTCAACAGGATGAATATTCTATAACACTTAAAAAAGCAGAAGTTGCTGCTGCTGCTAAATTAGCTTGCGCCTACTTAGGAATTCAAAAGAAAATCAAATTTGATCGCGATATTACTGACGATGAAATATTAAAATATGAAACAGAAATAAATAATATGTGAAATTTTTTGTTTTTTAACAATAAAAAAACTGAAAGATTTTATTTAAAAAATTATAGGTTATTTTAAGCCATAAGATTGTTTTAATAACTCATGATTTACTTTTCCTACACTTATACTTTTGCCTGTATTAATATTTGTTATAGTATAGGTTGCGGGTGCGAATAATCCAGGATCAATATCATAGAAATTATAATTTACTTCTTTGAAAGTATCAACGAATGGTTTTCCATAACTAGATGATGTATTTGCGGGAGCTTTTTTAACAAGTTCAAATAATTCTCCCTCTTTTTCCTTCTTAACATTAATTGTATAATATGTTAAACCCGCAGTAATTATTGAGTCGTTAGTTCGCCCCATTGCATTAAGATCATCTTTAGCAACAGGAGCAATGGTAGTAGTTCCAAAACCGTTAGTTATAACATCTATAGGAAATTTAATTTCATGTAACTTGTGTATACCTGTTTCTACAATTCTAGCAGCTACTTGTATTGATCCTGTCAGACAAGCAGTGGGAGCACAAGCTGCATAAGTATTGTCCGGATTAACTCCACATTTCTCAGCTACAATATCCATAACTTCTTCATTTGGTAATTTCGGTGTTTCAAAAACAATTACCGCACAATTAGAATTATCAGTATAATCTAATTCTTCAAAAATCTTTTCTATCTTGCTCTTTGCGCGAGCAGGTCCGGATCCTAAAGATTGAAACACAATTTTTTTTTTTAATTGTCCTTCTTTTTCTACTTCTTTTTTCAGTTTAACACTCCATCCCGCTAATTGAGATGCCATACAGGAAATAATTGGTTCGGAAGTATAAACATTTACACTTGGCATGTAATGACCATCTAAATCATAAGAAGAAAACTCTACTGTTCCTAATCCCCCCATACAAATCTCTCCAAGAAGTCTCCCTCCGATCCAAGAAGCATTTGTCATATCGAGAATTGTTGAGCCATTATTTAGTTTATTAATCTTCACGTTATAGATTTCCTTATTTTGTATTATTTTATCAATGATATGTTTAGCTAATTCGTTTATTTTTACATGATGCACACATTTTCACCTTCTTAAAATTACTTTTTTTAATTTAGTATTTATTATTATTTTGATAATGTAATATAATATAATATTAATTTTGTATATATGATTACCATTCAGTAAAGAAGATGAAAGATTTTAAAAAAAAAATAGGACTATTTAATGACGCTATAGAAATTGTAAAGCATAATTTTATTAATAATATAAAAGATAATCATTCATCTATTCATATTTATACCCATCTGGACGCAGATGGATTGAGTTCAGGGGCAATTTTAGGTAAGGCTTTGTATAGAGAAGAAATACCATTTCAAATAACAGTCTTACGTCAATTGGAGAGAGAAGAAATATTAAAAATCTCCAAAAATATAAGGGAATTTAAAAAATTTTTAATATTTTCTGATTTTGGGAGTGGCCAATACTTAGAACTTCAAAATCAATTAATTCTAAATGAAAAATATAATTCCTTTATTATCCTAGATCATCATCTACCTCAGAATGTATCTTCTAAAGAAGATATTGATCTGATTGAGGAAATTCATAAAAATACATTTCAATGGCATATTAATCCGTATTTTTTCAATATTGATGGAAGTTTAGAGATTTCTGGTGCTGGTGTATGTTATTTTTTTGCCAAATCTTTAAATGAGAAGAACATAGATTTATCTTCGATAGCATTAGTTGGAGCTATGGGAGATATTCAGACACAAGGACCAAATAAGTCGTTTTTAGGCATGAATTCATACATTTTAGAGGATGCTAAAAAGAGTGGACTTATTGAAATCAAAAATGATCTAAATTTTCCTTCAATAAAACCATTAAATGAAGCAATTGCATATTCGAAAGATATAAATTTACCAGGATTAACTGGTGATGTTAATAGAACTCTGATATTTTTACAAGCCTTAGGTATTTTAATGGAAGATTCAAAAGGTAATATTCGTACCTTAAGCGAGCTTAATCAAGATGAAAAACAAAAGATTTCTACAGCAATTATTGAATACACAGCAACCAAATTTGATATTGAACCAAGTGAAATCATTAAAAAATTAATTATAAATCGTTACTTGTTGAAAAAAGAAATAGTTGGCTCAGAATTTCATGATTTAACAGAATTTTCCAATCTTTTAAATGCTTGTGGAAGAACTAATAATGCTTCATTAGGAATTGCAATTGCAATGGGAGATAGAAAAAAAGCTTATCAACAATCTCAAGAAGCACATTCTAATTATAAAAAAGCATTATTAAAGAGTCTTAAATGGATTCAGGATAATCAAAAAATTCAACATAAAGAATATATTCAATATTTTTTTGGAGAAGATGTTATTCCAGAAAACATTATTGGAACAGTTACATCCATGTTGGTGTTCGAAGATCTTGAGGATTTTGATAAAGCAAAACCAATATTTGGTTTAGCAATAAGAGAAGATGAAAATGTTTATAAAGTTTCAGGAAGAGCACATAAGAGATTAGTATCAAAGGGGATAAATCTCTCTCAAGCTATTAGAAAAGCATGTGATCTATCAAATTTGGAAGTATTAGGGGGTGGACATCCTCCCGCAGCAGGAACAAAAATTCCCATTGATAAAGCAGATGAGTTTCTAGAAAACTGTAACATAATTATCAGAAACCAATTAAAACAAGAATGAAATGATAATTCTTAAAGAAAATGTCTAAACATGATATACTTCTCCTGTTTCAGGAGCTACTGAATTGTATTTTTTTTTAACCAATTCACTTGCTAAGCGAGTGGTGGATTTATTATCTCCATGAACACAGAAAATATCTCTATTTGAATTCTCTTTAAATTTTAAATTTTCAATATATTTATGAATATGACTATTATCAGAATGACTAGAAAAATCAAAGTAATCATAGTCGCATTTTGCTTTAATTTTTAAATCCAATGAAATTTTCCTATTTTTTCTTGATTCTTTAAATTCAAAAATTCCTTCATCTAACAATTTTCTTCCTGGAGTTCCTTCCACTTGATATCCAACTAAATAAACTGCTGAAGAATGATCTGGTAATATTGATTGAATATAATCAATTGCTATGCCTCCTTTAAGCATCCCAGAAGGGGATATTATAACTCCGTTTGTGTTTTTGATAGTTGATCTAGTTTTGGGTTTAGAAACAAATTGAGTTTTCTTTAAAGCTTTTTTGAATTGTTTAATATTTTTTAAAAAATTAGGGTAATCTAAATATAACATTGATATTTTTCTTGCTAAACCATCAATAAATATATTTCCATTATAATCATATTTTTCCAAAATTAGTAACGTTTCCTGAGAGCGTGCAACTCCGAATGCTGGAATTAACACTTTCCCTCCATTATCAGTAATGTTAATAATTTTTTCCACAAATTCTTTTTCTAATTGTTCTCTTGGAGGATGTTCCTTAAGAGCATAAGTAGATTCCATGATTACACTATCGATCTCATGACCATTATTAGGATTTGCTGGATTTACTAAATTAGTAATTTGTGAATTGATATCTCCTGTGTATAAAATTTTTTTATTATCCACTTCAATTAAAATGGAAACACTTCCTGGAATATGCCCCGCATCAATAAATGTTAGGTAAAAGTTATCATGAATCTTTTGACGATTCCCATTTTTTAGAAAAATGGAATTTTGTATTAAATAATCTAATTCTCGATAGCCAAATGGATAATTGAAATTTGATATTTTAATCATGTCTTTAATTAGAATTTCAGATATAGCTAATGTAATTGAATTTGTAAGAAGAGGGATTTTTTTGGTCTTAAACAAAAAAGGTAATGCACCAGAATGATCAATATGGCAATGAGTTAAAGCAACAGCTTTTAGATTATCTATATTCGTATTATAAGGGAGTCTCTCTTCTCCATGAAATCTTATCCCATAATCTAACATGCATTTAGCCCCACTTTTTGATTCGATTAATATAGCACTACGTCCGACTTCTCTGCATCCACCAAGAAATGAAATGTTTACCATTTTTAAATTACTCTTTAGTTATTTTAAGCTTCATAAGAATAGTTATATACTTTAAACAAATGAAAAAATAATAATCTTATCAAATACAATAATCAATCTTTTACAAATTCCTCCAAATAATTATACATTTTTTACACTCATTCTAATATCAAATATTTCTGGAAAAAAAAAAGAATTTCTTAAAAAAAAAATTATTGTATTTTCTTTATACAATTAGTTATTAAAGCAATGACATTACTAACATTTTTGCCAAAAATTTCCAAGATTTCTTCCCAAGTTACGGGCACTTCATCATCTTTCCAACAATCATAATCTGTAGACATAGCAACTGCAGCATAAGGTATAGATGCTTCATTTGCTAAAATTGTCTCTGGAGCAATACTCATATTTATAACATCAGCACCCCAAATTCGAAACATTTCTGATTCCGCTCTAGTGGAAAACCTTGGTCCTTCAATAGTAATTACGGTCCCTTTTTCATGGTGTTTAAGATTAAGTTCTTTTGCTGTTTCAATAAGGATTTTTCTTAACTCACTTGAATAAGGATATGCCATCGGTGTATGTTTGGCATCACCAGGAGGGAACTCATCAAAAAAGGTGATTTTTCTGAGTCTAGTAAAGTCAATAAATTGGTCAACAATTACTAAATCTCCTCTACCAATTTTTTCTCGTAAGCTTCCACAAGCTGTAGTAGCTATAATATGTGTACAGTCCTGATCCTTCAATGCTTGTATATTAGCTCTGTAATTCACATATGTTGGTGGAATGGTATGTTCTCTTCCATGTCTAGCTATGAGAACTACATCAACATTCTCGATCTTTCCAATCTTTAAAGGAGATGAAGGTTTACCATATGGAGTATCAACTTCAATATCTCTATCATCTTTTAAAATGTCCGGATTATCTAATCCCGAACCCCCAATTATACCTATTTTAACCATAATATTTATCAACTAAAATTTGAATTTTTATATTTATAATATTTAAAATAGCTCAAATTTTATTTTATTTTATTTTATTTTGATTAAAATAAAAATAATGTGAATTGATTATGAAAAAAGTAAAAGAAATTGTTGAGATTGGAATTATTGGTGGAACTGGTTCTGATATAACTCTAGACAATCCAAAAGAAATAAAAGTCTATACTCCTTATGGGAGTACATCAGCAGCAATCATAATTGGTGATTTTAAGGGGAAAAAGCTAGCTTATCTGCCTCGCCATGGTATTGGTCATATTATTCCCCCACATAATTTAAATTATAGAGCAAACATTTGGGCATTGAAAGAAATAGGAGTTAAATTTATTATTGCTCCATCTGCGGTAGGCTCTCTAAAATTGGAACATATAAAGGGTAAATTTTTATTAGTAAACCAATATATTGATCGAACTAAGAACCGTATTGATACATTCTATGAAGGTGGTCAAGTATGTCATATTGGACAAGCCGATCCCTATTGTAGTTATTTAAACGAATTATTTTATAATAGTGGAAAACAGCTTGGAATTAATATTCAAAATGGAGGAACATATGTATGTATCGAAGGTCCTCGATTTTCCACCAGATCAGAATCAAAAATGTTTAGAGAATGGGGAGGAGATATTGTAGGGATGACAACCTATCCTGAAGTGGTATTGTCTTCTGAAAAAGAAATTTGTTATTGTTGTATTGCCATGGTTACAGATTTAGATGTATGGGCCGGAGAATGTCCTAATTGTGGCGTAATTGAATACGGAAATTTATGTGAAAAATGTGGAAGTTCTGTAAGTAAATTGGAAGTTAATGTCCCTGAGGTTCTAGAAACCATATCCAGAAATATTACTAACCTTAAAAAAATATTAGAACTTAGTATCGCAAAAATTGACACTAAAAGAGATTGTCGATGTTTCCACACACTTTCAAACGCAATAATCTGAAAATGATAAAAAAATGAAATTCGCTTTAATAAAATTTTATAATAATCTTAGCAAGATATAGTCATTTTAATCTTTACACAATTAAACTTATATAAAAATTATAAAAGATTATTAATTCAATAAATTGAAAATGAATAAAAGGAAAGTCTTAGTTCTTGGATCTTTAGCTTTTGATTATATTATGGGATTCAAGGAAAATTTTATTAATGCTGTTTCAGTCGATCATGAAAAGGAAGAATATCAAAGCACCATTACAGCAGATAGTCGGAAACAATACTTTGGTGGTACCGCAGGTAATATTGCTTATAACTTAGGTTTATTAAACATTGCTGGAGTATCTTTATTAGGATCAGTAGGAAAAGATTTTGAAAGTTTAGGTTATAAAGATCATATAAAACAATTTGATAATATTGAACTTGGAATTGATTTTCATGAGGACCTCTTCACTGCTGCATGTTATATTGTGAATGATATTAAATCAAATCAAATGATCATTTTCCATGGAGGAGCATTAGATAAATGCAAGGAAATCGATTTAAAAGAAAAACTTAAGGATCCTGAAAATTATTCTTATGCTATCAATTCAACTCAAAGCGTTGATGCTATGGAACATTTCACAGATCAATTGTATAATTTAAAAATTCCAATTATTTTTGATCCAGGTCAAGTAACTCCACTTTTTCCAAAAGAGTCACTAATAAAAATCATTCAAAAATCAGATATTCTAATTGGTAATAGGTATGAAATAAATCAAATTATGGATAAAACTTCATTAGATAAAGATGGGTTAATGAAAGTTATAAACGCAATTGTGATTACTAAGGGAGGAGAAGGATCAGAACTAATTTATAAGGATAAAAAAGAAAAGATATTTAGTGTGAATATCCCAATTGCACCCCCAAATAAAATAGAAGATACTACGGGCGCTGGCGATGGATATCGAGCGGGAATATTATCAGGTTTAACATTAGATATGACTCTGTTGGATGCTTGTCGATTAGGTGCTATAATAGGGTCATTTGTTGTTGAAACTAGTGGAGCTCAAACACAAAAATTTGATATAAATAAAGTAAGAAAAAGATTTTTTGAAGTATTTGGTTTTATTCCACCAGAATTAGAAAAAATATGAAAAAATTTATTTTAAAATAGAATTTGTTTTCAAAGGATTCATATGAATCCACATTATTCTTCTACGGGAATCTCTATCAGAGAGAGAACTTCATATTCCTTTAATTTATCTCTTCCATGTAAACTTCCTGTTAATTCAATAATAAAAGCAATTCCTAAAACATTACCTCCAGCCTTTTCCACTAAATTACATGCCGCTTTAGCAGTACCTCCAGTTGCCAATAGATCATCAAAAACTAAAACTTTATCCCCTTCTTCAATTGCATCAACATGCATTTCGATACTATCTGTACCATATTCAAGTTCATAAGTTTCGCTTAGAGTCTTGTAAGGTAATTTACCTGGTTTTCTCATTAAAACAAATCCTGCACCTAATTGATAAGCAATCACTCCACCCCATACGTATCCACGAGCTTCAATTGCAGCTACTTTTGAAATACCTTTTCCTTTATATTGATCAATAATTTTATCGCATGAATCTTTAAATGCCTTATGAACTTTTGCTAATGTGGTAATATCCTTAAACTGTATTCCCTTAACAGGGAAGTCAGGTACATTTCTTATATAATCTTCTAAATTCATTCCAATTCAATTTACATTTGTTAATTTAGAATTCAATTAATTAAATTTGATAATTAAAAATGGTAATTAAAAATGATTAATTATAGACATGATCAAATTCATACTAACACAAATTTTCATTTAATAATTAGAAAAAATTAAATAAAAATTAAAGTATAAAAAATATATTGAAAATAAATAAAAAACAAATTCTAAATCGGGTTGCATTTAAATGAAAATTTTATTATTCGGTCCAGCTGGAGCAGGTAAAACATCACTAATGCGAACAACTTGTTTAGGGTATAACTTCATGAAAGTGCTAAATCTAAAACCTACTAAAGGCGTTTCTCGGGAGAATTTTATTTTCCGAGGAATAATGGAACTTAATGTTTGGGATCTCGGAGGTCAAGAACGCTACATGGAGCGATATTTTTCAGAATCTCAACGCGAACTAATATTTTCAGAAGCTACTACTGCTGTATTTATGGTTGATTCTGCAGCAGTTGATCCCGAAGTGCGTGAAATTTTTGAGAAATTCTTGAAATATGTTTTAGAATTTTCGCCTAAAATTGATATGATTTATGTTTTATTAAATAAAGTTGATTTAGACAATTCAAAAGAAGATGAATATTATGAAATACTAACAAAGAATCTAAATAATGGTTTAATGGAAAGAGTCTCATTTACTCCAGTATCAGTTAAAGAAGGGAGTGCCCAACATAGATTAATTGAAATCCTTGATTTTGAGATTCAGAAGAATACTTTATCAATGCAACGTTTTGGAAAAATACGTCATTTCTTAGATGAATTAAAAATTAATACTTTATCTGAATATCTTTTATTCAATCAACCCGATGGTTTACTAATCTCATCTACTTTTGGTAAATTTGAATCAAAACCGTTACAATTTATGAAATTTGAAATTGGGACTTTAGATTCTAATGTTTATAGTATTTATCAACAAATTATGGAACTTCAAAATATATCAACTCTTTCTCCATTATCATTATCAACTGTAGTCTATGAATCAGACAACTGTTGGATTTTAATAAAGGAAGTTTATAACGGAGCAGTTTTGATGGCTGTAACACGAAATAAAACTTCTGAAGTTTTTTCTAGTGTTATGAATGCTTTAACTGGTGATCAGTTTAAGAATTTAGCACTCTATTTGAAATCTGCTCACTACTAATTCTAAGAATTGAAAAGAAAAAATTTATTTTTATAAAACTTATAGTTTTTTTGGTTACTATTGCTCTTTATCATTTAAGCCAATTTTTGTTAAAAACCTTTGTTGCTTGGCGTGATGAGGTCGTCTGATAACTGTATCGTTTGATTTTTCAATTTCTCTTGCTTTATCACACATTAAGGCGGCAGTCCTCATCATTTCATGAGCTGCTGCTAATAGTGGCATATATTCTGATTTTTCTTTTAATTGAAAGCACGCTTTACCAGTCAATTTTGATACTGACGCTGCAAGTTCAAAAGCAGCAATAGCTTTTGCTCTAGCATAAGGATTAGCGAACTTAGCTACATCAGTCGCAATATTTGCGTCAACAATGATTTGAGGTAAAACAGGCGTTCTATCTTCAAGCATATCTAAAATTACTTTATTTAATTCTTCAGCAATGACCTGGAGTGCTCCAGTAATTGCTAAAACCTTTAGTAGATCCGAGTTAAATATACTCATTTCAATAGGATCAAGAAAAGGTCGACGTGCTCCAATCATACTATCACAATTTACCAAAATGAAACCCATATTCTTTTCTTTTATTTCGTCAACTGCTTTTTTAGCTGGAGAATCAGAAATTATTATAGTTGGTATTGTTCCTGCCATTTCTCTCGCTGCTTTAGGGCCTGGTAATGCTGCATTTGGACTTGACATAATTATTAATTCAGGTTCCCATTTTAATAAATCCTCCATTGTTTTTGTGCATATTTCTGGAGGATGCATTTTTGCCCCAGAGGTAACTTCATAGACACTAATTCTTGTAGATTCAGCACGTTCATCCATTAAGAAAGCGAGAAGTAAAGAAGATCCAATAGTTCCATTCTTCAAAATTCCAATTTTAAGCACTTTTTCGCTCATTTTTCACAATCTTATGTAAATCTTTCAAATTTAAATATAAATATAATTGTTATCAATTATTCAATGTTTTTATTTTTTGTTTTAAATTTTATAAAATAAGGAACTCTATAAGTAAATACAAATTATAAAAAAAGAAAAATTATAACCTTAAGGTATAATCAAAATGAATATTAATGGAGTAGAAATTGAAGATACTTACTGTGAAGCTTTTGGAGCCGTATTTTCACGAGTTTTAGTAACTGCAAAGAATAAGAAATGGGCTACTATAGCGGCTCAGGAAGCAACGGGTTATGGAACATCAACAATCGGTTGCGATGCCGAAGCGGGTATTGATATCTTTGTAGATTCGGAGAATACACCTGACAAACGTCCAGGAGTAATATTAATGTTCTTTAAGAACAAAAAAGATGAGATGAGTATGGTTTTAACTCATCGAATTGGTGAATGCATTTTAACATGCCCTACGACTTCGTGTTTTGATGCTCTAAATATCTCTCTTGATCGTGCTAAGGAATTTGAAGTAAAATCAGGTAATAATTTAAAATTCTTTGGAGATGGATTCCAAGAAAAAATTGAAGGTATGTATCCTTTTGAGGCTTTTAAAATTCCTGTTATGGGGGGTGAATTTATTGTTCAAAACTCTTTTAAAGTAGGAAAAGGTATAGCTGGTGGAAATTTTTTAATTATTGGAAAAGATCAAGATTCGACTTTAGAAGCTGCTGAAAAAGCAATTGAAGCTATTAAAGATGTTCCTAATGTAATTGCACCCTTTCCAGGTGGTATTGTAAGATCAGGATCAAAAGTTGGATCTAAGTATAATTTTATGCGAGCTTCTACTAATGAAAAATATTGTCCAACTTTAAAATCCAGAATAGAAGATTCAGAATTAAAAGAGGAAGATAATTGCGTTTATGAAATTGTTCTTGATGGTGCTACAGAAGAAGCAATTAGAAATGCAATGAAATTGGGAATTGAAGCAGCAGTTAAAGTTCAAGGCATAAATCGTATATCTGCAGGTAATTATGGAGGAAATCTTGGTAAATTTCAATATAAATTAAATGATATTCTAAGCTAAAAATGTAAAATTATTAAGTAAGTAAAAAGAATGAAATTTTTTCTTTAATTATAATTTTCTTTTTATTTTTCGTGTAGTTACTTCCTCCTCTTGTTCCTCTTCCTTTTTATCCGTTTTTTTTTCAACTTCCTTTTCCTTAAATCCTTCATCGGCTAATTTGGTTTTTAACTTTTTCTGTTTAACCGATTTCTTAGATTTAATTGTCTTTTTATCAGCAGATATTGGTTTTTGTCCAATAAATTTCGTTTTAAAATATTTGTATACTATCCCAATGCCAATTAACACTCCTATACTCATTCCAGTAAATAAAATAATCCATGGGATATAATTACTTATAACATCTGGAATAATTCTTATTCCTTGAGGGGCCATATTATAATCATCAATAAGACTTGTAACTGCTCCATCAGTATCTATCACATAAATATAAACTAACCATAATCCACTTATTAAATCTTGTGTTCTGATGGTAATTTCTGTTTCTTCTCCGATATATTCTCTTGTGATGTTATACCATTCATCATGTTCGTTTAAAAGAGCAACCGTAACAGCATAAACACCCACATCGTCTGATACATTGAATTTAAATACAAGATTTTTACCATAAAAAACAGAAATACTCTTATTCATTGACATTCCATTGATCTGATAACTATGTATTTCAGGATAATTATTTTTAACTTCCAGATAAGCCAATTTTGAATCACTTCCATCATTTTCATCCTCAGCTGTAACTTCAACTTTATAGCTCCCCATTGGATTGCTTGAAGAAATCGAAATTGAAGTTGTAAAAGTCTCATTCCCTATATAGTTCAATTCTCGGCTAGAAACAAGAGTACCCTTAGAATCGTAAACATCTGCAGAAACAGTGAGATCATCATTAGCAGTTTCAAGGTCTGTAACATTTACTAAAATTGTAAAAGCCTCTGTTCTGAAAATTTCCTGTGGAGAAAGAATAATCTCGGAAGTAATTCTTGGATTAGAATTTTTAACGTAAAAAGGAAAATAAGCTGCTGCATTTTTTTCAAGAGTAGTATCAGTCATATTTACTTCTAAATAATATATAGTATTTAATTGTTGGAAAGTCTCATTTTCAATTAGAAATGATAAATAATTGACATTACTTTGAAGATTTAATAATTTATTTTGCGTAGCTTCATCCATACTATCAACAATCGTAAGATCCCATTCAAATTCATAACTTTTGAAATTATCTACATCCACTTCTGCTATTAGTGTTTCGTTAATATGGTATTCAAGACTAGGTTCATTATTCAATTTAAAGACCGCATTGCAATTCGAATCAATTGTGAAGTTTGAATAAGTTGTGTGATTATTCAATAGAACATTAGTATCATTGTAGATTAAAAAACTGACGTTATGAAATCCAAGCGGAGTATTATAATGTGGTTTGAATTCATATGTAAAATTTCCATTACCCATAGAAGTCATATTATAATTTCTAATAGTACTATTGGGAAATTTTATCTCCATAAGTGCATAATTAGCATAAGGAGAAACATTTGTTGTATTGATTGTAAAATTTACTGATTCAAATAATCGATATATTTTAGAGGCATTTCGATGTATATCAGAATATTTTAGGGGAGTTGTTGACATTTTGGGATCAATACCTTCTTCTAGTTCATATTTCTCTTCATCAAATGTTTGAAAATTATTTACAGAAAAAAGCATTGAATGTAAACTAAATCCAAGAAAAATTAATGAAAAAATGACTAAAATTTGGTTTCGTTTCTTTATCAATAGGATCTCATCTTATTAATTTCTTATGCTTTATATCTCTATTCTTAAAAAATAATACTAACCCTATAGGAACTATAATTGGTAAGATATAGAATAGAACTAAATTCAAAACAGAGAGTTCCAAACTAGTTTTAAAATAAAATCTTTCAATCTCATTATTGGAACCATCTCTTAAAACAAATCTGTAATTTTTTGACCCAAATTCATAGGGATTTATACTTGGTACTATTTTTGCGACAATTCTATTTTCTCCCGTACTTAGCTCTTTTAAATTTGTTGATATTGGTTTTCCATTTAAATTTAAAGAAAATTCTTCAGAATTTTCTTGATTATTTTTAAGTATAAGTATCAAATAAGCGGGAGCTCCTTGAGGTACTTTTTCTGGAAATGAAACACTGATTAATTCAAATTTTGGGATGATTTCTACCCTGAAAGATTCAGAATAAAATTCTGTGTTATATACTAAAATGCTCATTTTAATACTAATTGTCTCATTATAAATATTATCTACTGATTCTAAAGAATAGGAGACTGTTTTTATTTCATCTCCTTCTAATATTTCTTCTTGAATGAAATCTTCAATGAAACCATCTCCAATTCCACTGAAACTTATATTTAAGTTTTGAGTTGTATCAGGGAGATTGTTCTTTATATTCATAGATACACTTATCGAATCACCACTAACTACTTTACCTTGATATATTAGATTACTATACTCAAAAGGATATCCAATTTCTATTGATTTTTTGATCTCCAAATAAATTACATCATCTTTTTTAATTCTAAAATAAATATCACTATCCCCGGGTGTAGCATCAGGTTTAGCAGTAAGATTAAAATTTATCCGAGTGTCTTCAGAAGCTGTAAAATTTATTTGCTGAGAAGGATATTCAAGTAATTGATCTCCTTCTAAAGAAGCTGTTAAAATTATATCCTCAGAACGTATAGAATTGACCAATAAGGACACATTTATTACTGCCCCTTGAATTAATTTACTTACTAATCCTTCCATTGATTTATTAATTAATCCAGATATTACATTAAAACACATTGTTGAGTTCGTCAATTTAAAGTATGATGTATTGGCCCATATATAGATATAATATCCATCTTCTAAGGGTAAATCTTCTTTAATTGGATAAATGAGAGAATACGAGGCAGTTGTTCTGTTAATTTTAAGATTACCTTCCTTAAGAAAAGAATTATCTGGTTTTTTAATTATATAACTAACATTCGCATTGGAAATGTCATATTTAACTGTAAAAGGAATATAAGATTGTTCACTTGAATTAAAATATTTTCCACTCTTTTTGAATGAATAAATTGATGTCAAATTCATAATATCTTGATTGAAAATAAAATCTGGTACTTCTGCTGATATATTATATTTACAATTTAAGATTGTACTATTATAAATTTCAAAAGCATCTAAATATGCGTTGCTTAACTTTAGATTGGAATTAAAAGATTTATCAATATCAGATATTGATGAATTATATGCGTTATAACTTGAATCATATAGATTAGATTCTATAGATTTTGAAATATTTATAGCTCTGTCATAATAGGAAATATTTCCTGAAACCTCAAATAATTTCAAACAAGCTCTCATCATCATTGCATTACTATCGAGGTAAATATGATCATCATATACATCAATCCAATCTGGTTGGGCAACATTCATATAAAGGTTATATGTAGAATTATATAAAATGGCGTTTATACTTTTATATAGATCTTTGGCCATTTGCAGGTAATTAGAATCATTTTGCATCCCTGAGGCTATCCAAAACTCTAATAAAGTAATTATTCCAAGAGCATTAGTACTTAAATGTAAATTATCCCCCAATCCTGTTATTGTCCAGTTTTCATCCGCATTATACCAAAAACCATAATCATCCGTATCCCACATTTCATCTACTAAATCTATCATTGTGAGATTTGCTAATTCCATTGCTCTATCCCTTATCGATTTATCCCTTATCATTGGATTTATACCAATATCATAATAAGTTCGATGAATTAAGAGATTTGCTAGTATAGCATATAAGTTACTTTCTGTATATTTTTTACTTGAAGAATTAGAATTGAAAAATCCATTATAAGTTGGTTGTTCATCCCAAAATTCTGAGGAATTTATTAATAAGAACATTTCATCAATAAATTTTGTTGGTTTTTCTCCATTTATAGAGATAGTCCTAATATCCGCCCCAATATTCTCAATTAATAAAAAAATTGGCAATACATTATCAATAAGATATCTCTCATCTTTATAAATTTGTCCAGTTGTACCATTGATAGATTGAACAAAACCATAGTCAAATTCATTTGTTTTATTATCTTGCCATAAAGTAGTGTTTTTCAACTCTAAATATAAATTAAATGTTTCAAGATCATTTAATTCCATTTTCATTAATGAATTGTAGTATAACAATTGGTCTTCTGAGAAAATTGTATCATTAGTAATATCACCTTTATTATCACCTTCTCTAAAATAGACAGGTATATCAAAATCTAAACTGGATTGATAATTGATCTCAAAAAAGTCACGTAACTGTTCAAAATTATTAGTAAATGGATCTGTAAGCATGGAAGTTATAGATGTTGTTTGTAAATTGTTAAATCTCTTATCAGAATCTTTATTATTGTTATTGAATGAATCTTCAGAAGATCCAACACTAAAATTATTTTTTTTAATATATACAAAACTTAAGAGAATTATTGATACTAAGAATATGCATACAAGGGTCTTTAAGCCTTGATTTTTCTGCTTATTTCTTTTTCCACTGGTAAAAAAATACAAAAAACTCATTTTTATTCTCTTAGAGCTACTAAATAAGTATTTCCCAATGTTTACTTTTTGAATTATATTTGTAAAAAATCCTTCTCTTTAAAATTTTTTCTGAACATATAGAATAGATCATAATATTTAGCAAAAGTATAAGTGTTTACTTTTCTTGCTTTTTTTTTATAATATTAGCAAGATCTGAGATGTTTACTCTTGATTGCTCCATTGAATCACGTTCTCTGATGGTTACTGTATTATTATCCAATGATTCATAATCTATAGTTATACACCATTTTGTCCCTAATTCATCTTGTCTTCTATATCTTTTTCCTATAGAACCCGCTGCGTCAAAAAATGAATTAATACGATTTTCTAATAAATCTCGATGAATATTTAATGCTAAATTTTTTATATTTTCTTTATTTTTAACAAGGGGAAAAACAGATACAGTATTTGGAGCCAATTTATGATCTATCTTTAAAATAATTCTTCCTTGATCTATTGTAAAATTAGTTTCTAGTAAAGTATATATTATTCTATCAATTCCAAACGCAATTTCAAGAACTTGTGGAACCTCTTTAATTTTTGGATTAGAACCCATGCTAATTTCGAAATTTTGTTTTGAGTATTCAGCATGTTTTTTTAAATCATAATCAGTCCTATCATGTATCCCACAAATTTCTACCCACCCAAATTGTCTTGTATTAATTTCTAAATCCCATGCATCATCTGCATAATGAGCACGTTCATTTGGGGAATGTTGTCTAAATCGTATCAATGGTTCTGGAATACCTAAAATTCTGGTCAAGTGATATCCAATATAAAGACAATAGGCATAAGCTGGTTTTTTAAGAATTCCTTTTTTTATTGCATTATCAAGTGTTATTAAATTTATTTTGCTATTATTTTTTTCTTGTAATTTCCAATCTAAAAGGGGTAATTTTTCTTCTTTAATTTCATTAAATTCTTCAAAGTGCATTTCTAATTCCTTACTTATAAAAATTTGAAGTTCAAATTGATCAAAAGCTCTCATTCTGAGAACTCCTTGTCGTGGTGAAATTTCATTACGATAAGCTTTACCAAATTGGAAAATTTTAATTGGATATTGCCGTCGAGCATCTTGATTTAATCGATTAAATAATAAGTAAGTAGTTGTAGCTGTCTCTGGACGTAAATAAGCAATTATGTTATTTCCTACAGAAGTTTGTAACATTAAGTTATATTCTTCTATTCTTTCAAATGGTTTATCACATTTTGGGCAAGTTAGATTAAATTGCTCAATTAAATCTTCCATTTCTTTAAATGATAATCCATCTCTTACATGATCTGGTATTTTTTCTTGAAGAAATTTATCCGCCCTATAGATTGTTTTACACTCGTCACATCTTATTACAGGATCAATAAATCTTTCTAAGTGTCCTGACGCTTCCCAAACAATACTAGGCATAATTGTTGGACATTCAACCTCTCCAAATCCAAAATAACGACATTCTCTCCTAAAAATATCTAAAACATTATTTTTAAGAGCCATCCCTGCTGGACCATAAGAATAAAAACCTGCAAATCCTCCATAAATTTCTGGAGAAGGTCCCCATATAAATCCTCTTCTCTTAAGCAATGAATTAAAGGTTTCTATGTTATCTTCAATCTTCATATGGTTTTAAAAAGTCTTTGATTCTATTTGTATTTTAAGAATTTAATAAAAAATTAAAATAAATTTTTAAAAGAGAAATATAATAATATTATTATTTCTTAAAAGTTTAAAAAAAATTGACTCATCATGTTGTTTCAAGATATTTTTCAATATTTTGGATTTTGGGATGCCCTTGAAATGGGCTTTTACTTTGTTATAGTTGGCTATTTTTTTCTCTTATTTTTCTATTTCCTATTTATGAGATATAGAACTTCTAGGAAGTTTTATTGGTTATTTTTTAGTTTGTTTTTTCTTTGTTTTGGTATAGCTAGAATATTTTTCATAGTTTATTATTTTTTCGGTCCAGAATTATATGATGGAACGAATAGTACAGATGTAGTCAATTTTTTAATGCTAAATTTTCGTCTTGCTACATTTTTTACTTGGATAGGGGTAGCATGTATGGTCGGTGTTTTAGGAATTCTCTTATTTCCACCTGAAACACAAGAGGTAAATAAAAGAAAAAAATCATTTATAGAATGGTTTAAGGACAGGAAAAATATAGAATTAATTATTCGAGTGGGATTATTTGCGCTTCCAGTTATTATAGGAATTTTAGCTTTAACATTGCCAGATGGCTTATTTATGGATCCTGATTTTGAAACGGAATATCCAGGTATTAGTGTTGAGTTAGTTCTGATAAGATTTGGTTCATGGGAATATCCTCTTGGAAGATTTCTATTAAATTTTATTTTTATGCCATTGTTCCTTGTCTTAATTCCTTTTATCTTTTTATATTTAGCTTGGAAAACATTTGGAGTGTTAAGAAGATCGTATGCTTTAAATGCTATTGGGTTTGTTCTTTATTTTGGTGGAGGAAGAGTATTACAAGGTGCTCTGGATGTAGCTACTTTACCTCATGTAAGAGCAATAATGCCCCCATTGCTAATATTACTTGCACTTCTTATTTTAGTAATTGCAAATAATTATGAACAGCTCAAGTAAAATAATTTTCCTTTTTATTTTTATTATTATAATATTCTTTTAATAATGCCCTTTGAATATTTGCAAAGAAATATTCTTTAAATAAATTGATTAAAATAAAAAAGAATAAAAATTTAAGATTGAACCTATTTAAATTTAATATATAAGATATTTCTATTAAAGATTTAAATTATAAATTCAAGTTAAAATATATGACTGTACACGGAAATCAATATTTATTACCGTTATTTATCAGAAAGGATTCTCGTCCTCTTTTGATTCAAGGAAATGATGAAATAACTTTAGCATTTTATCTTCTAACTAAGGAATTAGGCAAAGATAAAAAAATTCTCTCTTTTTCGAGACTTCTCTGGCCAATATTAAGCATACAGGGTGTTATTAGTACTCATATTATGTTAGACGGATTAAATATTTTTAGTAAAAAAGATCGGTATACAAACCCACCTCGCCAACCTCTAATTGGCCATATTCTAAGAAATATTGATAGTAGATCTAATATTGAGCTTTTACAAACCATTATAAATATTTTAACATATAAAGATAAAGAAGCTGAAGAAATTGGAGAAGGAGAAGAATCTGAATTTCACACGCTAAAAATTGATGGTTTAATTAATCCTGTGTTTCTTAACTCTTTACTAAAAATAATTCCTCTTATTGAATATAAACCAATAGGAGAATACACGGTATTAGATACTAGTATTTCAACTGAAATTGCTTTAACTATTTCTGAGGAATATCGCCAAATAATTAATACTATGAAGGGGAATGCGTTAAGATGGAAAACTCAAATTGAATTGATTAGTAAAGATGTTAATAAATGGTTGATTGATCTAAATGTTCAATTGAAAGATATTGATTCTCGATATTCAAGTCAAATTACTAAAGCCTCAATATCAATAGATACCTCTCAAGTAGACGAACAGACAAAAATAGAACGGGATAGAATTGACCAATGGGTTGTTAATGAGAAGAAAAAAATTATTGAAAGCATCACTACTCTTTTTAAAACTTTTGAAAGGCATCTTGAAGAAATAGTAAAGAAAAATAAATTTTATACTAGTGGGGATTCACTAAAGAGTCGAGTTTTCAAAGATATTATTCCTCATTTTGAAAATCAATTTAATTATTTAGAAGAGGAAACAAAAAGGTTTTTAGATTCTCTTGATTCCCTTCATCATAAATTTATTGAAATGAAAGAACAAGGAACCAAAATCGATATTGAAGCAAAAAAAAAATTGAAACAAATACAAGATTCTCTACATTTACAACTTAATGATAGAAATAAACAATTAGCTGAATTCGAAACTGAAAAGGAAGGAAAAATTTCTGTGTTAAATAATGCAAAGTCTCAGATAGAAAACTTAATAGCTAACATTAAGAATATTATCCAAAGTAAACACAATGCTTGTTTACAAGAAGCTCAAAAATTAATTGAATGGTCTCTCAAAGATAATCAATCAGATTTGTTTTCTAGACCTATACAGTGGATTTATATGCCAATATACTCGATGTTTATTGAAGATGAAGATAATATGGAAGAATATATGAATATCATCTTTCCTGGATTCATAACTGATAACCCAGAATTAATATATGAAAATATTTCAGATGCATTTGTTAGTTTGAAAAATATAGTAAATGAAAGAATAGAAACAGACATGGCTACACGATCAAATTTTGAATTTTCTTGCGAACATAAAAATTTAATCAAAGATCTTAACTTTAAAAAGAGGATTCAATTAGGTATATCGAAATTAAAAGAAAAATTGCTACTTAATGATGATATTGAAAGAATTATTCGTGAAAATTTGAATTATATTGCCTAAATCAATATTTTATCATATATTATGGCAAAATCAAAACTAGAAATCAAGAAAAAATTAGATCTCAAAAAGAGAAAGATCAGAGCTTTTTTTTCCTCTATTGAAATAAAAAAAAAGCAAAAGATAGACGTTGACAAATCTGCAGATGAACTCTATCGAGATGGTATGGTTTACATTCAAATGAGACTTCCTGTTGAGAAAATCAGTGGCGAATTTGGAGAAGAATTGAGGGAACATATTGATCATGGTATTATTCATGCTAAAATCCGAGAAGCAACTAAAACAGATCTTGATACTTTAAAATATATATATAATCGCTCTTGGTTAACCTCTAATACTCCTTATCGTCCCATAACAAAAACTGATCTTCAAAAAATACTTGAATATTCTGAAACTGTGTTCCTTATTGCAAAAGTATATGGAACAGATGCTGGTTTTCTCCTTCTTGACTTTGAAGGAGAAAATAATGAATTTGCGATAATAGCGGCTCTAGGAGTAATCCCAAGATTTCAACGAAAAGGTCTTGGATCGATGTTAGGTATGGCAAGTTGGCAATATCTTAAAGAAAAGCATCCTAACGTTAAAGAGATTCGATGTGAAGTTTATAAAGATAATATTGTATCATTATTATTTATAAAAGGAATGGGATTTGAAGAATACGGTAAAAAGATTTATAGAATACAAGATTTTGAAATAACTGATAATTAAAAAACAAAATCAATCAAAATTTTTCTATTTCTAAAGAATATTAATATTATTTTGATTTTTTAATGAGTTTATTTTTTCTTCGAGTAAATTCATATTATAACCATCTTCGATATTTTGATAATAATCTTTTGCATTTTCGAAATTTAATATTGCAATGTCAATCATACCTCTAAGAAGGTAAATATCACCTAATTTATGATAACCTATTGCACACTCTTTAGTATATTCTAGATCTTCATAAATATTCAATGCTACTTCAATATAGTTTATTGCTTTTAAAGTATTTTCCATATATTCTAAATGAATTTCTCCCATTTTATATTTTAGATCAGCATTTTTTTTTTTTTCTCCAAATTTATAAAATATTTCACATGCTAAATCATAATAATCTAAAGCTCTCCTAACATCCCCCTTGAATATATTTAATTCTGCTAAATTTTCTAAGATATCTCCTTCTTTAATGTTATCTCCAAATTCATAAATACGTACTGCTTCTAAGCTTTGGAGAAACAAATTTTCAGCTTTAGTAAGATTATCCCACAAACGATAAATTTGTCCAAGATAGAAAAAACATTCCCATTCCAATTTTGCTTTTACATAAACCGTGATATTCTCTTTTACTTTTTCAATAATCTCTAAGGCTTTAGTTAAGTGTTGATGAGATTCATTATAGTCCTCACCTATAAAATAATATAATTTTCCATATTTTATCTCTGTTGTAATAATTCCATATGCATCCTCATTATCTTCAAAATAGGCAAGATTATTTTCTAAAATTCTTTTAATCTGAACATAATCCTTTAATAAAAAAAGAACCTCAACCAAATTACTAGAAGACTTAACTTCTTCAAAAATAAGATTTTCTTGTTGAGAAAGGTTATATGCTTCTTGATAATAATTATAAGATTGTTCTAAATCTTTAATTAAGAAGTAAACATTCCCTAAATTATTGAAAATTTTGATTATTTTGGATTTATCATTCAATTTATTTAGAATTTCAAGAGACATATTAAAATGATAGATTGCTTGATCATAATATCCATTATCTTCTTGAATAATTCCTAATTCATTATGACAAATAGCTACATTAAGTAAATCCTCTTGTTCTTTAAAATTATTAAGTGCCAATTCAAGGATTTTCAATGCTTTTGGTATATCTCTTTTCTTATAATATAAACTTGATTTCTCTAATAATAATGATCCTGGAATTGGCTCTCCTAGAACTTCTTTATCTTCTAATACTGAATCTATTTTTTTTATTTTTTGATCAATTTCTTCGTCTTTAGTACCTACATCATCATAAATATCACTGTTTTCTTCAAGATTGAAGTGATAGCTTCCAGGATCATCATAAGTAAATCTCATATCTCTCTCTAAAGCATCATCTAGATTTGTGATCAAAGGTTTGTTACAATTTCTACAGTAAGACCAATTATTCTCAATTGGACTTTTACAATAAGGACATATCTTCATAAGCATAATTGAATTAATTTATATGAAGTGAAAACTCCTAAAATAAAAATACAAACGGTTTTATTTATAATTAAGTAATTATATCTCCTAAATACTATTACAAGATATATATAGAAATTTAAAAATCCTATTTATATAATTTTATAAAAATAGGATTAAGTTGAGATCTTAATTTTTTTACAAATTAAGATATTTAACATAATATCCATAGTTAGAAATGAATTTATAAATATTTTGGGATACCTTGACAGATATATAATTTTTTAAAAACTAATAAAAGGGATAAAATTTTTCATTAAGAAAAGCTTCGATTTTTTTAAAAGTGAAAAACTATGGATGTCAAATTATTTAAAAAAACCTTTCCATTCATATGTGATAAATGTGGAGAATTTGCTCACACAAATCATGAATATTGTGATAAATGTGGTGCGGAAGGCTTAAGAAAAGCTAATAAGGAAGATTACAAGAATCAAAAAAACTCGAAATAAGAATATTGGAAAGTTAGGTATTTTTTCTTTGTATTAAAAAATTTTTTTCTTTTCCATCTTTTTTAATTCTTCTATAATATTTTTATCTTGCATGCCAAGTGATTGTAAGAGAATCCTAATTTGAATTATTGCATTTTTAGCATTATTTTTTTTAGCTATGTGCAATGCTCGTATGAATTGGTCTTTTGCTTCTTTTATTTTTCCACGATAAAATAACATTTCACCAACATAACCAAGACCTCTTATAATTAGTTCTACATAATTTGCATCAATCGCTACATTAGTTCCTTTTTTAAAATATCTGAGTGATTCTTCAAAATCTTTATTTTTTTTTTTAAGAATTCCTAAATTGAAATAAGTTATTATAATACCTTTAATATCCTTAATTTCTTTAAAGGCTTTTAGAGTTTTCTTGTATAATTCAAAAACAATATCCCATTTTTTATTAATCTCATGGATATAGATTAAGCTTTCTAAACAATCCAATAAATTATAGATATCATTATTATCTGAACAAACAGTACTACAATCTAAAAAAAAATCACAAGCTTCATCAAATTGGTTTAATTTTATGTATGCCTTTCCAATTCCTTTTAAACAAATAATTTGCTCTTGGAACTGATTTAAATTTTTATAAATATCAAATGCGCTTTCATAGAATTCTATCGTTTTCTGATAATTGCCTTTTTTAAAATATAGAGTAGCTAATAACCCATAAACCGCTGCTTGTCCTAGTCTATCTTTTTGTTTTTTGAAATGCTTTAAACATATAAAATAATTTTCTTCTGACTCGATAAAATTTCCTAGTTGAAGCTGAATTAAAGCAATATCACTTAATTCTTGAATGTAATTAGAACCTTTACCAACTTCTTCTAGTCTTTTTAGATTTTCCAATTTTTCATTTAATACTTTAATTAATTCTTTTTTTGCAGATTCCGTTTCATTCTCTGTCATAAAGATTTTTACTTGAGTATAATTGTGTTTCGATAATCCTCTTATAATAGTTCTTCTAAAATCTCAGCAACATTTTTAACATAATGGTAACATTTTTTTTCAAATAACTTATTCTGATAAAAATATTCTCTACCTTCAGGCGTGTCAAGATCACAACCGATTAATTCTTTACAAAGTTCGGAACCATATAATTTTTGAAATCGTTTGGAAAATTCTTTTATAACTTCATACGTTTTCTCTTTCATTTCCACATCCTCATTTAAACCCATTCCATATCTTAGTCCTATAACCATATACGCCCCACTAACTGCACCACAAGTTCGACCAAATCGAGCCATTCCACCTCCAAAACCAGTTGCAATTTTTAATGCTATTTCTCTATTTAATCCAAAGTCAGTGCTGAAAGCACTCAATATTGATTGAGCACAATTACAATTTCCCTCAAAATTTGAGATTGCTTTTTCTATTCTTGACATTTCTATTTTTCTTTTTTTTAAAGATATGATTTGTATCTATAAGAATTATAAAATTTCATATCTATTATATATTTAGAGATAAAATATGTAAATTATTATCTAAAAAAGGTTAACTATATGAAATTAAAAGCGAGACTATTTGATACTCTTGAAGAAAATAAAGTGAAATGTCATGTATGTGCTAACGAATGTATAATCTTACCTGATAAAGTGGGAATATGTAGAACAAGAAAAAATTTTCGAGGAGAACTCTACACCCTTATTTATGGATCACTTATTTCTTCGGGAAGTTTAGACCCAATTGAAAAGAAGCCACTGTATAATTTCTATCCAGGTGCCATAGCATATTCAATTGCCTCGATTGGTTGTTCTTTTAAATGCCAGAATTGCCAAAATTGGAATATATCACAAGCAAATCCAACGGACAACGGAAAAAATGGATTTTATGACATTCAAGGTTATGAAGGTCAAAGTATGACATTAGTGGAAATGACTCCTGAGCAATTAGAAAAAAAAGTTGTTAAGAGTGGAGCAAAAACTATCGCTTATACTTATAATGAACCATTAATATGGCATGAATGGATTATAGATACAGTTCCTCTTCTGAAGAAATATGATATTAAAACGATTTTAGTAACAAATGGTTTTTCAACTCCAGAAGCTACAAAAGAGCTGATTGAAGTAGGAATTGATGCCGCAAATATCGATATTAAAGCAATGTCTGATGAATTCTATAAAAAGATATGTGGAGTTAAATCTGTTCAACCTGTTTTAGATACCGCAAAAAAATTTAAATCGAATGGAATTCACATTGAAATTACCAATTTGATTATCCCTGATTTAAATGATAGGAAGGAAGATATTAAAAAACTCTGTGTTTGGATTGTAGAAAATCTAGGGAAAGATACTCCTACTCATTTCTCTGCTTATCATCCTGATTTTAAAATGCCTTCAATGAAACGAACTCCTTATGAAACGTTAGATATGGCTTATAATATTGCAATAGAATCAGGAATTCATTTTCCTTATGTTGGAAATATAAATCATGAGAAGGGTGGAAATACATATTGTCCAAACTGTAATTTTTTATTAATAGGAAGAAGAGGTTATAGTTTCAAAAATATTGATGTGACTGATGAAAAGAAATGTCCAAATTGTTCATATGATCTGAATAATGACATTATTGGAGAAATAAATAAGAAACCATTACATAGATTTAGTTTCTTTTAGCATTTATATTCTAAAAATTTTGAAAAATATTTTAGTATCTTTAATATCTAACTTATATCTAGTCATTCTTTTCTTTCATTGATTTTTTTACCGAATTTTATGGCGTTTTTTACTCCAATCCAAAATACTTTTCTAAATTTTGCTTGATCAATTACAAGAGCGCCTAGTTCCTCTACTTTTTTTTTCATATATTCAAGTGCTTTTCCACCAGTAAATCGAGCTGTATTGAAAACAATAACTCTTTTTCCACTAAGATATCCCATTCTAACTAAAATTTCATCAAATACTTTAGGTGGAAAATTTCCATATGTAGGCATACCAATAAGTATTAAGTCATACTCAGAGATACTAAGAGTATTTAATTCAGTTTCAATCTCAGAAAAATCATTATTCATGAATTTATCTAATTTTTTTATCTTTTCGATAAATTTCCCTTTTAATTCTATTGGAAAATAACTCACTTCATAATTAGAGAGAGAACTTGCAATAGCTTCGGCAGTTTTCTTCGTTCTTCCTCCCATTGTGAAGTATACTATAAGACTTTTCATAATTTTAAAGAAATAATATTTATAAAAAAAACTTTATTCTTATTATATCCATAATAATTTAGATATCATTTCTATTTGTTTAATAAAAGATAAAAAAAATTTTAGAAATTTAGAAATATCACAAAATACTAATGCCAAGCACTAGTAATAAAAATCCTTGGATTACACACACGATAGCTACGATAAATGCGAAAGGAGGCCATGATAGTACTTTTGAAATACCCATTATTCCTGCAATATAAAATTTAACAATGAGAGCTACAATTGCTAGAGTAATGATAAATATTACTATGAAAAAAATCTTTGGATTAATATGAATGGCAATATGTTCAACTAAAGTATCTGGAATCAGTATGCATACTAGAAGACCAACCGCAATAGCTATGACCAACGCAACAATGCTAGCAATTGGCAGATCATTTAAAGGTTTCAAAAATGTAAAAACTCCAAAAACAATCAGTAGAATAGCGGAAAAAAAACTCCTCTCATCTCCGTAATTATTTGCATAGGCTACACTTGGTGGTTCCTTCAATATTAATTCACCTATTCCAACCAACATACTAAAGATTCCAACAATAAATCCCAGATAAGTCAATATTTTAAGAAATTTAGTAATATCAAAATCCCAAGACTCCACTTTTCGTTTTTTGAAAGAACCTCTCCTCATTGTCTCATAAGCAGCATAGATAAGCCACATAATTCCAAGGATTAAAAAGAAAAAACCTCCCCATTGTGATAGAGGTCGTAAAAAATTTTCTGTAAAATCCCACGCGAAAATCAAGTATTTTCACACATCGATGTAATTTTTGATTTGTTATTATATTGTATATTATTTTTTAAAAATATAATTCTAATGGAGTCCAATAATTAAAAAATAAAGTTGGAAAGGATTAAGTAATAAAAGAGACTGTTTTTTTAATGTAATCCATATATATTTCAATTTCTTGTCTTTTTTTATTTTCATCCCAAGAATATTCATCGGCCATTATTTCAGCAACTTTTTCTGCTGCTTTTGAGGCTATTCTATGATCAATCCAAAGAGACATTTCTGTCCTTCTGCAAAATACATCAATTAAATGAGGCGTATGCTCATATCTTAGACAATAAAGAATTTCTGCTTTTATGAAAGTATTATCTTCAATTATTTTTTCTTTTAAAGATTCATCATTATTTATTATTTCAAGAATTTTAATAACACCTTTACCGTATTGCTGATATAAATGATTTAAAACATCAGGATCTATACTATGATGATTTTTTTTTGACTCTTTTAACCAATCTTCCCTGGAAAGTCCGATTAAAAAAGGCTGTCTACTAAAATGCTTATCTCTTTTAATATTTGGAAATATTTCTTTTTCTTCTATTCTATTGAATAAATCTTCCGCCATAGCACGCCATTCTGTTAATTTACCTCCTGTAATTGTTAATAAATCATCATCAGAGAAAAAAATTGTATGAGTTCGCGATACTTCACTTTCAGATTTCCCCTTTTGCATTACTAATGGTCTTATTCCAGCATATGTTGATAAAATATTTTTATATTCTAATTCAGCATTTGGATAATACTTTTTTGTTGATGTAATTAAGTAATCAGCATCATCTTTAGAACAAAAGGGATTAATTAAATCCCCATCATAATCAGTATCAGTTGTACCTAAAATTGTATATTTTTTATCTCGAGGTATAACAAAAAAGATTCGATTATCAATTGGAGAATATAGAGCATTTGCCATATTATTTTTAATATGCTTTCGTCTATATTGTAGATGAACTCCTTTAGTT
Organism: Promethearchaeota archaeon; assembly: GCA_048937405.1. Classification (GTDB taxonomy): domain Archaea; phylum Asgardarchaeota; class Lokiarchaeia; order Sigyniarchaeales; family SOKP01; genus Loki-b32. The sequence goes on along the minus strand of JBHLNF010000001.1, from coordinate 767,793 downwards.
GGTCTAATCAAAGGTTTTGGAACATCATCAGGATATAGTTCAAGTAAATTATCTGTCCAGATTCCTGTTGCATTTACAACTAATTTTCCTTTTATTTCAAATAGATCGTTTTTTTCCAAATCCCGACATTTAACTCCCATTATTTTATTATTTTCTTTTATATATCCAATTACCTTGCAGTAATTTACTATATCAGCACCTCTTATAACAGCTTCTTTTAATATCTCAATTGTTAATCTGGCATCATCAATATTATTGTCATAATATACTGCACCTCCTAAATTTCCAATTCTTAAAAATTCAGGTTCTAATTCAAAAATTTCTTCTGGAGAATGCCATTGGTGTTTCTTAAAATTTATAAACTCTGAATTATCATCACTTAAAAAATCATAAAGTTTTACAGCCGCAGTTAAAGCTCGTTTTTTATATTTTCCCCCTTCTATTGCTGGTAAATAAAATGGTACTGGTCTAACTAAATGAGGAATATGTATTCGCATCCAATTTCTTTCTCTTGTAGCTTCTTTAACTAAATCCATCTCTCCATGAGTGATATATCTTAGCCCTCCATGAGCCATTTTTGAACTTCTTGAAGAAGTTCCTGCTGAAAAATCCTGCATATCGATGCAAGCAACTGTAAGTCCTCTCATTGTTGCTTCTCTCGCAATACCCGCCCCGGTTATCCCTGCTCCAATAATCACTAAATCAAAATCAACTTCTTTTAGCCTTCTAATTATTTTATCCCTATTCTTATAATTCCACGACTGATCAAATAATTTCTTTTCTAAATCCTTCATTTATATCAATTAGCAAAATTTTCAAATCTAAATTAATCTTTCTTGAAAGATTGATATTAATCATTTTATCATTACTTCTTAAATTTGATAATATAGTTTTTCGTTTTAATAATACAAATCTTTGCGAAATCAAAAGATTTAAAATAATGAATTTAGTTCATATATAAGTAAAACTATTTTTTGAAACAAGTATGGATGAATGAAAATGTCAAAATCAGAAAAAAAAAAAGTTTTAATTGTAGATGATGCTCAATTCGTAAGAAATAGAATTAAAAAAGTAATAGAAAAGATGGATTTTGCAGAAGTTATTGGTGAAGCCTCGAATGGAAAGGATGCAATATCATTGTACAAAAAATTAAAACCAGATCTAGTTACAATGGATCTTGTTATGCCAGAGACAGATGGAATTAAAGCTATTGAAGAAATTATGAAATTTGATAAGAAAGCTAAAATTGTTGTAGTAAGTGCAATGGGACAAGAATTATCCATACTCGAAGCAACGGAAAAGGGTGCAAAAGATTACATTAAAAAACCTTTTAAAGAAGAACAAATTTTTCGAACACTAGAACGATTTTTAAAATCCTAACCTAAGTAAATATTAAATTCTTTCTAAAAATCTGTTAAGATTGTTTTTAGAATCAATGGCATAGAATAAATATCATAATAGTTATGTTCAATTACTTCTTTAATTAAGCCAATATACCTTTTGGGATTTTCTTTATATTTACGATAACAAAGTCCTACAAGGCTACTTGGTAAAGTATTTTCTCTTGACCTATTTAATAGTTTTTTTTCCATATTTGTTAAAGCAAAATTGTTATACTTTCCATTATAAATACGACGACAATGATGGAACAAATCAATATGATGAAATTTAGTGTTATGTTTCTCATATGGTTGATCTTTCTGTGATATCATAGGATTTTCATCAAAAAAGTATAAAAATCGATTTGCTAAATAGGGGATATCAAAAGTTTTTCCATTATAAGTTACAAAGCATTTATGATTTGGAAATATCTTAGTTTTAAGATGTTCATAAATAGCAATTTCTTCTTCGCGTTTTCTTGTAAAATAAATGCATATTCTAAATGAATTTTGTTTAAAGAAGCCAATTCCTACAATAATAACTGGACTATCGATTATCCCTAAAGTCTCAATGTCTAAAAACAGGAGCTCTTCAATTTTAAAACAGAAACTTACATCCAAGTCATTAATATATCTATTTTTTGAAAGAGTCTTATAATTCTTTTTTTTTATCAAATTTAAAATCTGATTTGCTGAACTACTAAAATGTAAATTATATCTTAAATCTCTTAGAGTATAGATACCTCTCGAATTCAATTTTCTTTCGATAAATTCTCCAATATAATTTACAGTTTTAAGGTTATTTAACAATTTTTTCTGAGTTTTAATTAAATTTATTTCATTTGGAATTTCTTTTTCTTCCCAAAAGAATTCAATGAATTCACCCATCTTATTTTTAATGATATCATAATTTTGATATAAATCTTCTAATCGTTTACCTTGATATTGTTCTACTAATGGTGTAATATTAAAGCTTTCGAAATTGTAGCTATCCATTATCTATAATAAATTAAGAGATTTTATTTAATATTATATCCTCTATAGATTTATAATAAAATTAAAGTGCAAGATCGATGAATATTTGTATTTATATTTTTAAAAAAAAAACTAAAATATCTCTTTTGTAATTGTGTGATCTTTTAATTGATCATTTTTAATTTTAAAAAATCTTCTCGATTCTGCATCTTCCAGTACATAATGACTCCCTCCACCATGAATCATGCAATACGAATCAAGAAGTCCTACTTGATTACAATATTGTTCAGTAAAGGCACGTCCTCCCATAGTTCTAAACAAATCAATTGAACATTGAAATGCTAATTCAGCAGATTGAATTTTCAATCCCATTGCTTGAGAAGCGATCATTTTAGAATTAGATGGTTGAGGATGTTTATCAATCTCTCTGGTATAATTTATTAATGCTGATAGAAGTAAATTAGTTTGACGTATATTTTCAGCAATTGGAAATCTAATAATCTGATAATGGTGTAATTTATGTTCAAATTGCTCACGTTGAAGGGCAAAACTATGGGAAAAAAATAGTTTTTTAATACAGTCACCTATTGCCTCAGCACTAATAATTAATCTTTCCTCATTTAATTGATGAAACATAAGATCTAAACCATCAGCTTCGAGTAGATTTTCTTTGGGGATTTCTACATTATTAAATACTAAACGACTGACAAAAGCATCATTCATTCCATAAGTTCTAACTCTGGAAGATTCGAAATTTTTCAATTTTTGGTGTTCAGTATCGACAATTATAGCCCCTAATTTTCCATTATTTAGCCTACCATAGAGGATAATATAATCTGCTAACATCCCATTCGTTATAAAGAGTTTTTTCCCATTCGCAATAATTAAATCGCCTTTTTCATCTAGTGTTAACTCAATTTTAACAATATCACTGCCTATTTTAAATTCAGTCATAGCCGAAGCTGCCATCAAACCGTTTTTAACTACAGGGATAAGAAATTCATCTCTTTGAAATTTATTAGCTTTATAATTCAGAGGGTTACAATAAAGTGTTCCCCCTGCCAATCTACCCATCTCAATACTCCAGTTACCATTTATATATCTTTCACTATTTTTAGACCAAAAACCACCACATAATGTTAATGCAATAAGAGCATTTCTTGTTATACGTCCTACTTTATAATCTTCAAAATCTATTATTGTACTATAGTATCCTTTTTCTGCTAACTTTTTCATAAAGTTAACAACTATTTCACGTTTCTTATCTTGTATTGGTATTTCTGCCGAATAGTTCAATTCTTCTAAAGCATTTAAATCCTTTTCAAGATATTCTTCCATATAATCATAAAATATAGACAGAAATGTCTTTTCTTCTGTATTAAGTAATGGGTTATTGATTAAGTCAAATTCGGGTATTTTTCTGCTAATTTCTATTTTTGGAAATTCTGGGACTCTAATATCCATAATAAATTAGACAAGTTCCAATAATTTAAATTTTCGTCAAAATAATGTAGGAAATAATTCCCATTATAATCTAACGCTTAATTAGAAAGATTTTAATCAAAATAAATCATAAGAATTAAATATTAATTCAATCTGAAAACAATAAAAACAATAAATAATAAAATTGAATATCTTAAAAGTGAAGTCTTTATGATAAAATTTAGTAATAGACAGCTAAAAATACCGAGATTAATGCGCCCAGTCTATTTGGTTACTGTTGGAATGTCAAAATTTGATAGAGCCTTCCCAGAAACTCGTACTGAAGAATTATGTATAGACGCTTTAACTGCTGCCGCTAACTTTGTTAAAATGACTCCTACTGAGTTGAAACAATATATTCATACTTGTTACTATGGTCATTTTGCTGATCATTTCGGAGATCAATTACTTGGAGAAGCTGTAATTCACGATAAACTTGGATTGGATCCATTAGGTAATATTGGAGTAAAAACAGGTGGTGCTACAGGTGGTTCTGCTATGTGGGAGGCTGTAAAAGCTGTAGCTTCAGGTTATAGTGATTGTGCTCTAGCACTAGGATGGGAGAGAATGGATGAAGTCCCAACTGATGAAGGGAATCATCTTATTTCTTGTGCGGCAGATAAAGATTGGGAAACACCTCTAGGACATATATATACGGGGTATTATGCAGTAATGGCTCAAAGATATTGGAAAATATTTGGTAAAGAAGAAGATTCATTTCGAAATACTATGGCAGAAATCGCTGTAAAAAATCGAGGGTATGCTAGAATGAATCCTCACGCTCAAGGACCTATGAAAATTACAGTTGAAGATGTTCTTAATTCCCCTATAGTTGCCTATCCTCTACGTGCTTTAGATTGTTGCTTAATGAGTGTTGGTTCTGCCTGTGGAATTGTATGCGATGAAAAAACAGCATATGAAATTACAAACAAACCACTTAGAATATATATTGCTGCAGGCAGTCATACCTTAAGAGTAGCAGACAGAAGAGACATGAAAATCCCTTTATTACCAAATGAAAAACCAAATCAATATGATGATTTGGGAAAAAAATTTCCAGGTGGGGATCGTTATCCGGGCTTTACAAGCTTTTTAGCAGCGAGAATGTCTGCTTATTATGCTTATCATATGTCAGGTGTAACCGATCCAATGGAGGATCTTGATTTAGTTGAACTACACGATGCATTTACAATTAGCGATATACAGACGTATGAAGACATTGGAATTAGACCTTACGGAGAAGGACGAGATTATATTGAAAGTGGAGATGCATATGTTATTAATCCACATACTAAAAAACCTGGAAAATTACCGAGTAATCCATGTGGTGGTTTAATAGGATGTATGCATGCTGTAGGGGCAACAGGATTAATGCAAATTGCTGAGATTGGCTATCATATATGGAATCGATGGGATGAAATTCATGAGTCTGAGGAGAAATGGAAAGCGTTTGGAAGAGAAAAACCAGAAGATTGGACCAGTCTCCAAGTTAAAGGTGCTAAAAGAGGACTTGCAATTTCTCACGCAGGTGTAGGCTCTCACGTGACATGTACAATTTTAATGGATCCAAATAATTTACTAAAGGAGGATTAGAAAAATGCCTAAAACAGAAGAAGAAAAAGGTTTTGTAGATATAATTAATGGTAGATATAAACCTCGTGGAATATTTCATATAATTGAAGCAAATCAACCTATTTATAATAAGGAAACTGGAAAATTAGCGGGTGTAACAAATCCTAGAGATATGACATATATCCACTCATATGGTGGAGAGGCTATATTTTTCGATTCTCTTGGCAAAGGAAAACTTATGGCTTCAAGGTGTGATAATGAAAAATGTGAAACTAAAGGTTCGGTATATGAACCATTTCGAATTTTTTGTCCAGACTGCCTAAGAAAAAATACTGTTGTAGATATAACTGAAAAAGCTCAAAAAATTGCTAAAATCCACTCATTTATCATTACTCATCGTTCTGGAGCTTTTAATATATTACCAAAACCAATTAAATTTATAAATGTCGAATTTGATGAAGAAGTAGTTACAATTCTTATGAGCATTTTAGCTGTAGGAGAACCTGAAATTGGAAAAAGAGTAATACCAATTTTTCGAACAAAAAGCCCAACTTATACAATTATGGATTTAATGTTTGTTGTTGAAGGTATAACAGAATCGGAACTACCTGATGGTTTTACTTTTTAATATTTTCTATAATTTTCTTTTTTTTTTAATTTATAATTGTAATTCAATTAAAAAGACCAATTCAAAATTTTTCTAATTAAAAGCTATGAAAAAAAATTTTTAAATTATCTTAGTACATAAAGATCAATTAATTTAATTAATTTGAAATCATATTCACTTAAACACTAAATAGTGAGGATTTATGAATTTATTAGAAGGGAAAATTGCATTAGTAACTGGAGGAGGACGTGGTATTGGTAGGGAAGTTGCTCTAGATCTTGCTAGAAATGGTGCTGATGTTGCCGTAACTGCTCGAACTAAAGCAGAATTAAATAAAACTAAAGAAGATCTTGAAAAGTTTGGAGTAAAGGGTCTAGCAATTCCCGCCGATTTATCGACATTAGATGGCGTTAAAAATTGTGCTGAAACTCACTTTGATGAGTTTGGAAAAATAGATATTCTTATTAATAATGCTGGAATGACTCAAGTAGCTTCAGTTGTTGATTATCCTATTGAAATGGCTCAGAAAATGATTAATCTCAATTTTATGAGTTATTATGCGATGATAAAAGAAGTATTACCTAAAATGATTGAACAAAAAAGTGGTAGTATAGTAATGACTTCTTCTGTACAAGGGAATGTTTATTTTCCTCCGAATAAGGTTGCGTATTCTGCTTCAAAGGCTGCTATTGTTGCAATGGGTAAATGTTTGAATTTAGAATTAAAACCATATAATATAATTATTAATGTTTTAACACCAGCTGGCGTTGAAACTAAGTTTGCAGAGGATCTAAGAAAATGGGGTCAACAAATGCCTGTAACTGTTCCACCAGAATTTATTTCCCCTGCTTACGTATTTCTTGCAAGTGATTTAGCAAAGAAAAAATACAAAGGGAAAATAATAGAATTACATACAATTTGTGATTTTCTTCCAACTTTAATGAATGAGTTTAAGGAAAGGGAACTAGAACCTAAAGAACTAGTTAAATTATCTGAAGAAAAAATAAAATCAGATCAATATAAAGTATTAAAATCAAATTCAGAGTTAGTAAATTTTATGCTTCAATACAAAAGATAATTAATTTTTTTTCTTATTTTTATATTAATTTTCACATAAAGGAAGTTAAAAAGAATTTATTATATCATATGCTATTTGCTAGTTTATACGCCCTGTGAATTGCTTCCAAAACTGTTTCTGGTTTTTTAACATCTCCAATTTTTTGGATTTTGATATTTCCTAGTTGTTTTATTTCCTTGAAGAGAGCATCATTTGGCTTTACTCCAGTAGCATAGTATACCATATCTACCTCATTAATTATTTGTTCTTTATCTCCTGCATCAAAAAAACTTATAAAATTTTTTCCAATTTCTTTAATTTTAACACTAGTTCGAAACTTAACTCCCAAAGCATCACACTTATCCAGAAGTACCCATTTTGTTGTTCTTCCAAGAGCAGTACCTAGTTTTGGTAATTGTTCTAATACAGTTACTTTATTTCTCCCACTCTGTAGCATATCAAGAGCAGTTTCTGGGTCTAATGCTCTATATTGAGTAAGAAAATCAAATGCTTCAAGGCTTAAAGTCCCATATTTAGCTAAATAAATTGCGAGTTCGATCCCTGTAGCACCTCCACCAATGATTACATTATTTTTTCCAATTGGAGCTTCTCCGCTAAAGACATCGTTCGCCCAATAAACATTTTCTCTATCTATTCCTGGAATTGATGGTGTGATTGGAATTGATCCAGTTGATAGAAAAACTACATTTGGATTAAATTTTTTAACAGTATCTATTGTGACTTCTTGTTCGAGATGTAATTGTATTCCATACTTTTGAATCCAATAAGAATAATTGTCAATCATTCTTTTGAATTCATTTCTTCCCGGTGGTATCCAGATAATGTTTAATAACCCTCCAATTTTGTCATCCTTTTCAAAAACATGAACTTCATGTCCTCTCATCGCGGCAATTCTTGCAGCTTCTAAACCACCTGGTCCAGCTCCAATTACCATGATTTTTTTCTTTTCTTTAAGAGGATTTAATTCAGTTCTTGATTCATTTGCTACTCGTGCGTTCCTTAAACAAGAGATTGCTTTCATTTTAAATATAGCATCAAAACATCCTTGATTGCATCCAATACAACTCATAATGTCTCTTATTTCCCCTTTTTTTGCTTTATTAGGCAAATAAGGATCAGCTATCAATGCTCTACCCATACAAATGGCATCTGCCTTTCTTGCCATTAAAATTTGTTCTGCTAATTCGGGGGTATTTATCCGATTGGAAGCAAATACGGGTATTGAAACATTGTTCTTAATATTTTCAGCTAAATATGCATAGCATCCTTCTGGAACATCCATGGTTGTTTGAGGAACTTTAGTCTCATGCCAACCACCAGTAACGTTAATATAATCTAAGTTTTTAGCTAGGCATTCTGCTACTATAGCTTTCTCTTTATACGTATTACTATCTGGTACAAAATCATCTCCTGATATCCGATATCCAATGGGAAACTCACCTACACTTGATCTCATTAATTCAATTGTTTCAATGGGAAATCTTAAGCGATTTTCAAAACTACCACCATATTCATCAGTTCGAATATTTGTCTTTGGAGATACAAATTGAGTAAATAAATACCCCGCATTAGCACAAATTTCCACAGCATCAAATCCTGCTTTTTTTGCTCGTATAGTTGCATCAGCGAAAGCTTGTTGTTCTCGCTTGATATCTTCAATAGTCATTTCTCTTGGTGTTGTTTTACTGAAGTTGTTATATACAGCAGAGGGTGCAATTGGAAGTTTTCCAATTATCTGAGGTAGTGTATATGCTCCACTATGGTATAATTGACAAACTATCTTTATATCATCTCTAATTTTATGAATAGTTTCAACAAATTCTGTTAATTTTGGAAGGTATTCATCACTCTCAATCGAGATCATGGGGGGTAATCCTTTTCCATAGATATCTACATAACATCCCCCTATAATCAACATACCTGCCCCTCCTTTTGCTCTTTCACTATAAAAATCAATTAATTTTTTTGTAATAAATCCATTATTGGCAAGATTAAGATTTAAAGCAGGCATGACAATACGGTTGGAGATAGTCATATTCCTAATTTTAAAAGGTGTAAACAGTTTAAAGAACTTCAATTTTAATCCTCATTATATACTCATTTATTAAGTATAAAATGGTAATTTATTAAAATTTATTTAGAATTTAAAGCGTGTATCAACCTTTATTCATTTTTTTAAAGAGGACAGCAATTTTGGAGAATAGAAAACAGAGTTTATTTACTATTTGCTTAAAATTAAGAATAAATTAATTTTTTTATCAATATATAATTATAATACTCAAAAATTAAATTTCAAAAGTGAAAAAAATTGTCTGAAAATATTGTTTTAATAGAGGAAAATGAAGATAAGAGTATAATTACTATAAAAATGAATCGATTAGAGAAAAAAAATGCATTAAATTATGAGTTAATGAGAGGTCTTCAAACTGCAATTGATAAAGTTGAACGAACTAATGCTAGAGTTGTAATTGTAACTGGAGGAGATGAATTCTTTAGTTCAGGCATTGATTTAAAATTTTTAACTGGGCAAGAAAAGGATCCTGAGGGTCGTATTCCTGACTTCGGAATCCCCAGAAATTTCAGATATTTTGCTAATACATGGATTCATCCAATTTTTACTAAAATTGAAAAAATGGAAAAACCTGTAATTGCTAAAATTAATGGATTTTGTTTTGGCATGGCATTTGAGTTAGCTTTAGCGTGTGATTTCCGATTTTGTACTGAATCTACAAAATTTTCAATGTTAGAAAATAAGGTGGGTATTAATCCTGACGTAGGTGGTACGATTAGATTAACTAGAATTGTTGGTATCCAGAGTGCTAAAGATATTATTTTGACAGCACGTCAATTTGATGGAAATGAGGCTTATAAACTTGGAGTAGTTAATCGAGTTGCAAAAGATCGGAATGATTTAGATTCCATTATTGAAATGTATTCTGATGAAATAATGAGTAGTGCTCCTTTGGCAGTTGGGCTTTCTAAAAAATTAATCGATGATTGCTATGGTAAAGATACTTCGTTTGGTTTAGAACTTGAAACTTTGGTAAGTTCTCAATTATTTCAAACAAAAGATACAAAAAATGCTGGACTTGCTCGTTTACAAAGAACTGAACCCAAATGGGAATGGAAGTAATTTTTAACTAATTTTTTTATTATTCTTTTGAATTCTTTTTTTTCAATTTTTTGATATTAGATTGAAGTTAGATCAATATGAATATCAGTTAATGGGTATGAAACACATGGATGAATATAACTATAGTTTTGATCAATTTCCCTCATTTTAACTTCTGGAAGCATAAAAACATTCCCTGAGACTAACTTAGTTCTACACCAAGCACATACTCCTGAACGACATCCATTTTTAATATGTATATCTAGATCTTTTTCTCTTTCAAGGGTATTTAATATAGGTTCAATACATTGAGCTTCAATTACCTTTTTAACCTTCCCTCCTTTTTGCATGAATTCTATAGTGATTTTTATAGTATTTGCTGCAGTAATATCTTTTGGCCATCCTATTATTTTTGTAACATCATCAGGCACACCATAGGATTCATATAAAACTCGATGTGGAAGGATTCTTAATTCTTTTAATTGTTCTTTTATGAATGAATACATTGCACGGTTTCCAACTACATAAAAGAATTTATTTTCAATTGATTTTATCTGATTTAAAATTTTATCGCTAGTAATAAATCCACATTCTCCTTCCCAATGTGGGTTCGGTTCTGTAATAATATATTCAACTTTGATATTAGATCGTCTATTTACTAAATCTTTAAGTTCATCTTTAAATAAAATATCATCCTCAGATACACAACCAAATAATAGCCAGATATTCAATCTTACATTTCGTTGAGAGATATCTCTCAATATAGAAATGAATGGCATAATTCCAGAACCACCAGCAATAAAAACTAAATCTTTTCCATGAAAAATACGATTATAATACAATTCTCCTAACGGTTCTGTTGCTTTTAATATATCTCCTACTTTTAAATTGTCAAATAAATAAACACTGACAAAACCATTCTTTTTTCTTTTTACTCCTATTTCATAATATGCGAGTTGATTAGGAGATGAAACAAGTGAAAAGGGTCTAGATGTTATTACTCCATTAATTTCCACTGTAAGACCAATATATTGACCTGCTCTAAATGGTGCTAATGGTGTATGTTGCCTAGCTGAAACAAAACGGAATAATTTAGTATCCTTAGAAAGATTTTGTATATCAGTGACCTGTAATAATTGGATTTCGGGATGGATCCGATTACATAATTTTTCAAGGCCATCAAAATACCAAGGAATTTGGGTAATTTCATCTCGCATTTTTTTTAATTTTTCAAGCTTCTGATATTTCTTTACATCATTCATTATCTCATTTTCGATTTGTTACCACCTCCCTTCTTTTTCATCTTTTAAATACATTCCTGCAGCAATCCTTCCGCTAAGAATACTTGTGGAAAAGCCACCTCCAAAATTCGTCCAAGCACCACTTTGATATAATCCAGGAATTGATCCTCGACTTTTTAATCTAAGCGTTGGTCCATTTAATAAATCTTGGGTATATCCAAGTATAGCTCCTTCAATATTTTTTGAATATCGATAATAAGTAAGTGGTGTCGCTACTTCGGCTACTTCTATATATTCACGAATATTTGGACAAATTGTATTTTTGATTAATTCCACCATTTTATCTGCAATATAGTCTTTTATGCTAAAATATTGATCAGGGGATACTGTTTGCCATATTTTTCCCATTTGTAATGCAGTAAGAACAAGTTGAGTTGTGCCTGGAGGGCTTATATCTTCATAAACATGATTATAACATGCAGCTATAATATATTTTGGAGGTTCTAGTTTAGTTGATACTTCATACGCCTTATTTAAATCATCTGTTCCATTTATAAATATCTCATGAGTATTAAATCCCAAATCCTTATAGGATGTATTTAATCCTAAATATACTGAAAATGCTGAGGTTCCGATTTCAGGAGCATATATTTGCTTTTTGTATTCATCAGGAACAAGATCAGAGGGAAGCATTTTCATTGTGGTGCATATTGGATTGACATTTGAAATTACAGCATTACATTGATAAACATCACCATTATAAAGTTCTACACCACAAATTCTTTTATTTTTAACAAGTATTCGATTAACTAAAGCATTATATCTAATTTCCCCACCTAATTCTTCAAGAGCTTTTACCATAGCAGTAGTTAATGCATGCGATCTTCCTATTGGGAAAGCAGCACCCCATTTTAAAAATCCAATTAGCATGGCTATGTATGCATACGCATTTACTCTAGATGGAGGTAACCCTAAATCACCCCATAACTGAGCAATAACTGACATGAGACGTTTATTTGTGAAGAATTTATCGATTAATTCCTGTAATGTTATAGCTGAAATACGAATGAGCCAGGGATGCTCTTTAAGGATTTCTGCTGGTGAAAATTTTCCTCTTCTTCTCGCTACATATTCAATACCATCTAAAACCTTTTGACACATATCTACAAATTTTATAATTCCTTCTTTTTCAGAAGGAAATAATTCAATCAGTTTTTCAGCATATTCTTCTATGCCGATTGGTATGGTTACATCATAGCCATCAAAAAATATACTTCTATAAAACTCTGGAATTTGTTTAAACTGAAGTTTATCAGGAACTATTCCTAATCTTTCCAGGAATATATATAAATTACCTTTATTTTCATTAGTTCCAATTTCACTTAAAACATGTAAAGATCCTTCAAATTCAAACCTGCCTCTTATGAAGGATGTTGCAAATCCACCAGGAACATTTTGCTTTTCTAATAATAATACTTTTTTCCCTGCAAGCGCAAGTTGACACGCCGCACCAAGACCTCCAAGACCTGCTCCTATAACAATTAAGGGATAACTATCGACAATTCTACTTTTATCATAAATACTCTCACTCATAAAAAATAGTTTTATCAGATTCAATTTAAAATTATAGATTTTAATCTCAAGTTTTTATTCTTTCTTAGAGATAATAAATCAAGAAAAACAACTACAAGGTCAGAAATATTGAGAATTTATTCTTTTTAAAATTATTTATATAATTCATTCATAATAAAATATTATCGAAATTAATAATTAGAAAAATTGATATGAGTAAAGATAAAGTAATTATTACTAATAAGGGACCTGTAAGAGCGGAATTTGCTTTTTGGGTTGGTCAATACATGGATAAATTCTATGATGCTCTTGAAAATAAGAAAATTATTGGAAATAAATGTCCCAAGTGTGGAAATGTTTTCGTTCCACCACGAAAAATTTGTGGAGAATGCAATGAAAAACTATCTCTAAATGATGATTGGATTGATTTGACAGATATTGGAGTTTTAAAAAACTATACAGTCACTAATTACAAGGTTAGTGATAGATCTAGTCGAAAGGTAAAAAAACCTCAAATAATAGGGATGGTTCAAATTGATGGAAGTAACAGCGCAATAGTTTATCGTTTGCTTGATCTTGAACCAAAAGATGTGAAGATAGGAATGAAATTAAAAATTGTATGGCAAGAAAAAACTAAGGGAGATCCTTCAGATATAAAAGGATTTTCAAAATTATGAGAGGTGATAATAATTATGCAAAAAGTAGGGATCGTAGGATATAATCAAGTGAAATTACATTCTGATGCAAATTATGGTCGTTATGATATGATATTTGAAGCGGTAAGAGGAGCAATTGATAGCGCAGGTTTAAAGAAAAAAGATATTACCACTGTTATATCTAGTACGAATGATTATTATGAGGGTCGAACAATATCAAATTGTTTTACCGTTGAAGTTGGTGGAGGTTATTTGGTTGATGAAAGTAAGGTAGAAATGGATGGTGCTTATGCTGTTTTGTATGGTTTAATGAGGATATTATCAGGAAATCATAAATTAGCTGTCGTTTGGGGAGGGAGTATGGCATCATGCTTTCCATATCATTCTGCAAGATTATACGAAACAGACCCAACTTGGGAAAGACCTATGGCGTATGTAAATGATATCACTGCCGGTGGATTCCAAATGAGAGCATATATGGAAAAATATGGCATTGATGCCGAGAATATTGCTAAAGTAGCTGTTAAAAATAGAAAGAATGCATGTAAAAATCCTTTAGCTCTAAAAGAAGCTCAGAATGAAAATATCACAATTAAAGATATACTAGATTCAGACATTTATTCTGATCCTGTCACTGAGTTAATGGTTGCACAACCCTGTGATGGTATTGCTGCTATATTATTAGCACCAGAGAAACAAGCTTTAAAAATAACTGAAGATCCTGTTTGGATTACTGGAGTAGGGTATAGTCAAGACACATATTATCTGGGGGAGAGAGATCTATCATATAGCAAATCAATGGAATTAGCGGGGAAAATGGCTTTTGATTCTGCAGGAATTAAGAATCCTAGAAAAGAAATAGATGTTGTTGAGTTTTTTGAGTCATACGCACATGAAGAGCTTATATTTACAGAAGCGTTAAATCTCGCAGAAAAAGGTAAGGGCCCAAATCTAGATACAAGTATAAAAGGAGAATTGCCTATAAATCCCTCTGGGGGTGCTATAGGTGGAAATCCTCCCTTTGCTACAGGATTAATTAGAATCATTGAAGCAGCTAAACAACTTAAAGGAAAGGCAGATGGGTATCAGGTTAATGATGCAAAGAAAGCTATTGCTTCTGGTCAAATTGGAATGTGTGCACAAAACAATATATTATATGTGTTGGAGGGGAATAATTAAAATGGGTCGACAAGTAGCAATAGTTTCAGCAGGATTTAGTGAACATGCATCAAAAAGATCGGATGTAAATATGCCAGAGTTAGTGAGAGAAGCAATAGAGGATTGTTTAAAGAAAGTACCAAGTATAGATTTTAAAGATATTGATAGTTTTGTCACAGGTAATATGCCTGCTTTCGAGGGGGCAAACATTCCTGAGCTTTGGATGACAGATTGGTTAGGTGCTAAACATAAACCATTAATACGTGTTACTACAGGTGGTACAACAGGTGGTACTGTTGGAATTGCAGGTTATTATTCTGTAGCTGCGGGTCTTCCAGGTATGGATATGGTTCTCGCTATAGGCTTTGAACAACAAAGTCAAGGTGATACTGCTACAGGATTAGCTAGTGTAGCATATGGTGAAATTACTTGTATTAACTCATTGGGTATGCCATATGAACGAATAAGCCGTATTCTATCAGCAGGAGCTGCAATTGGAGTGGCTTCATATCAAGCAACCAATTATATGAATAAATCTAAAATAACAGAAGAAGATTTAGCAAGAGTGGTTGTACAAAATAGAAGAAATGCTGCAAAAACATGGTGGGCACACCTTAAGATGCCTGATCTTACAATTGAGGAAGTCTTAGATACACCTTACATTTCATATCCTTTACGATATGGCATGGTATGTCCAGCATCAGATGGTGCATGTGCTGTTTTGTTTACTACTGAAGAAGAAGCTAAAGAATTGTGTGATATTCCAGTATATGTAAATGGTGTAGCTAGTATAGCACATGAAACAGCGATTTTAGGGATTTCTGGTGGTGGTTCAGGTCAAATAGATCCTTCTGAACAATTTGAAGCAATGAAATCATCTGAATTAGCATATAACCAAGCAGGAATTTCTTTTCCAAGGAAAGAAATTGATTACGCAGAAGTTTATTCTCCATTTCCTAACCAAGAACTCATGTGGGTTGAAAAATTAGGTTTATTTGAAGAAACTACAGCACCAGAAATGTATGAGAATGGTGTGACCTCATTAAATGGTGAATTGCCAATTTGTTGTTCTGGAGGAGTAAATTCAACAAATGCGATAGGCGCCTCCGCTTTAGAAAGACCTGCTGAAGCAGCACTCCAAATAATGGGTAAAGCAAGTAACCAAGTTCCAAAAACAGTTCATACAGCAATTGGTCATGGATGGGGTGGAATTCTTAATTTATGTACAATGTTTGTTATGTCAGATGAACCGCAAAGGAAATGGAGGTGAGTTGAAATGTCAAAACGAACACAAAGAAAATCTTTGGATTATATTAAAAAAGATTATGTCGAGACGAGAAGAATGCCAGGTAGTTGGTATATATCAAATTATAAATTTAAGTTTGATATTACACACTTACAACCATTTTTGAATAAATTAAAAGAAAAGAAATTAGTAGGTTTAAAATGTTCAGGATGTAATAGAGTATTTTTTCCACCTAAATCTATTTGTGGCAAATGTTTAATGAAACCTGATCAATGGGTTGATTTAAGAGAGACTGGAGAAGTCTCTACCTTTGCTATAGCTTATTTAAAAGATCCTGAAACAGATGAAGTAAAAGAAAAACCAATGGTTCTAATCCGTCAAGATGGAGCAGATACTACATTCATGATTGAATTAAATCCTGATGTTGAATTTAAAGATACATATATTGGTATGCCTGTAAAGGTTCATTGGAATGAAAATCTTAGTGGAAATTTAAATGATATTGAATATTATGATTTGATTGAAAATGATGCAAGTGATCTAAAGTCACGTAAAGATTAATAGAATATTTTTTTTAATTTTTTTTTTAGAGTAGGAGCTATAAATACTTCTTTAATACTTTTTCAATAATGTCTATACTAAATTGAATATCATCCTCATTTATTCCATAATGTGTAACAAATCGAATTTTAAAGTTAAAACTGAATACTTTAATTCCATTTTCATAAAGATTATCCATAAGTTTTTCCATAGGAGCGTTTTCTGGGAACTTAACCCAAAAAATATTTGTCTCTGGAATTTGAACTTCAATAGGTAAATTATATCCTTTCATTCCTTCTGCCAGCATTTTAGCATTTTTATGATCTTCGACTAAACGATTTATCCACTTTGTTTCTAGAGCGACCAAGCCAAATGATGCAATAAT
Source organism: Promethearchaeota archaeon (assembly GCA_048937405.1). Lineage (GTDB taxonomy): Archaea > Asgardarchaeota > Lokiarchaeia > Sigyniarchaeales > SOKP01 > Loki-b32. Next base: position 750,790 of record JBHLNF010000001.1, on the reverse strand, counting down.
TCCAGCTTGTCGCATAGCACCTCCTAAAATTTTACGAAATTTTCTAGCTTTTCTAATAAAGTCATAAGAACCAGCAACAATGGAGCCAATAGGACATGAAAGACCTTTTGATAAACAAAACATAACACTATCGACATGTTTAGTGAAACTTGTAACTGGTTTATTAGCACCTACAGAAGCATTAAAAATTCTAGCACCGTCAAGATGAATTTTTAAATCATTTTTAATAGCAAACTCCCTCATTTTAAGTAATTCATCTGGATAAATTATAACACCACCATGAAAATTATGAGTGTTTTCAGCACAGAGTAACCTTGTAGGAGCTTCATGGATATCTTCTCGATTAGTGACCATTTCTTGGAGTTTAACTAAATCTGGTATACCCTTGTTAGAAGGAAAAGCATAAACAAGAAGTCCTCCAATTCTAGCGGCACTTCCAACTTCATGTCCAAAAATATGGCTAAGTTCTTCCACCATAATTTGATCTCCTGGTTGAGTCTGAGATAACAAGGAAATAAGATTTCCTTGAGTACCGGAAGTTACTAATAATGCGGCTTCCTTTCCTATTATTTTAGCAGCTTTTTTTTCTAATTCATTTACAGTTGGATCTTCTCCTTCAACATCATCTCCTAAATTTGAATTATTAAGTGATCGTAATGCTTCCCACATTTCAGGAGATGGTTTTGTAACAGTATCAGAACGTAAATCTACAATCCTCAATTTTATCAAGATTATTCTAATAATTAACTAAATTTCTATAATATTTCATAAAACTAAAATAATATCATATAAGAACTAGAAGGTCAGGTTAAAATTAATTTAAAATTTGTGAAATACTTCGTTTATTGAATTACCTACTATTTCAATTTCATTTAGGTTTGCTGTGCCAAGTCCTTTTTGTTCTCCAAATTTCAAATATTTTACTTTATCTAGCCCAAATCCTATGACTGCACTTCCAACCCTATCAACGGCTACGGGGTCTTCTCCAGCAATAATCACGTCCATTTGAATGGGCTTGCCTCCTAATTCTGATCCATTTGAACCAACTATGCCATCAATAATTTGAAATTTCATTTTGGATCGCAATACAGAAGTTAAATCTGCAATTTTTTTATGGATATTTGAATGCATAATACTTTTAGGCATAATTGTTCCCATCATATTCTTCATACTTAATGTTGTTGTTGCTAAATTATGTGTTTTTAAAGAAGGAACAGAGATTATGCAACTTGATTCTAACGCTGTTTTTGCTAGATTTACAGTTTTTAATGACAATGAGTTAGGTACTTTAACTTCTTTCACAATTTCATCATCATTTAAATTCATAATTTCAATTCCATAATTTTTTAAATGAAAAATATCATTTAATTTGAAAAATTTCTCAGTTAAACCGAACGATCCTCCATCAGCAACAATAATTTTTTCAGGACTTATTTTTACTTCTTGAATGAGATATATAACAATCCCTTCTAACGTTTCTGTAGATGTTATATTTCCTGTATTGTAATGATCAGAAATTACCCAATTGGGATTTATTAAGATTTTTGTTTCTGAGGATGAGATGATTCTTTTTAAAGGAATCATTTTAAGGATACGTACCACTGCCACCTGAGTGGTTTCTTCGGATTTTTTTTTAAGTATATATACTTTTGTCTTCATAATTAAGAAATTTATTTCAAATGATAAGTTTAAGATATGTTAGGTATCATGTTATAGAATTTTTTATTTTAATTGAATGTATCATTTATCTTTTTTAGGGAAAAAATTTTAACATCTAACCGTATTTTAATAATTTAATATAAAATTTTAGAGATCTAAAATGAGAAAAAATTTATATAGGACAGGATTGGATATCCCTCTTAACGACAATGCACTTAAGTTTATCTCATCTTTAAAGGAAGACTTTTGGATTGCTGAAGAAGATATTATTGGTACTCAAGTTCATACTATTATGCTATTTGAACAAAAAATCCTTGACGAAAGTGAAATAAGGAAAATCTTAATTGTCCTTGAAGATATAATGAAAAAGTTAAAGAATAATCAGATTGAAATTGATGAGAGTTTTGAAGATATACATCCATTTATAGAAAAAAGTGTTATAGATGCAATTGGGATTGAAATAGGGGGTAAAATTCATACTGGCAGATCTAGAAATGATCAAGTATCACTTGATTTAAGATTAAAAATCAGGAAAGAATTAAACAAGATTTCCGAAGAATTATTCGCTCTTGTTGATATTTTGCTAAATATTTCTAAAAATAACATAAATTCATATATGCCATTATATACTCATTTACAGAGAGGTCAATTAGGGACTTTTTCTCATTATATAAATAATTACATTGCACAAATTTTAAGATCTCTAGAAAGATTAGAAGAGATTTATAATAGAATTAATAAAAATCCCTTAGGAGCATGTGCTATAGGTGGAACAAGTATTAATATTAATAGAGAAAGAACGGCAGAATTATTAGGTTTTGATGGAATAATTTATAATTCTATTGATGCGATTAGTTCAAAAGATTATCTTTATGAAACATTAATGGGACTATCTTTACTGGCTATTCAATTTTCGAGAATTGCCGAAGATTTAATAATATGGGCAACTAAAGAATTTAACTTTATAGAATTAGCAGATGAATATTGTTCTGTTTCAAGTGTTATGCCGCAAAAAAAAAATCCAGATACTGTAGAATTAATAAGAAGTAGAAGTACAAAAGTTGTTTCAAACCTGTTTAATGCAGCAATGATTATTAAAGCAATTCCAACAGGCTATTTTATGGATTTTCAGGATATAAAGAAAAAATTAATAAGTTCGATTAATACGATACTTTCCGTAATTACTATGTTTAAAGGTATATTTTCAACAATATCGATTAATAAAGAGAAAATGAGAAGTGCTATTGGTGAGAGTTATATTCTAGCATTGGATTTAGCAGAACTGTTAGTACAAGATTATAAAATTCCTTTTAGACAATCACATGAAGTTGTTGCTCGTTTAGTAAATAATATAGAAAAGCCAGAAGATATGCTAAATAGAGAAAAAATTGAGAAATCGATTTTTGATGTGATAAAGAAGGAAGTAAATATATCAGATAAAATAATTCAAACATTAAAGAATTTAGATCTTTGTTTAGAAAGAAGAATTAGTCAAGGTTCTCCATCTGGAAAAGAGATCAAACTTAATATTAATAATTTAAGTACAAGAAAAGATTCATTGTACACATCGTTTTTAAACAGAATAGAAAAAATAAGAAACGCTGAACTTCAAAGAGACGAACTTATTGAGAAATTAATCTCATAAAAACAGATTATTGAAAAATAATCAAGAAGAAACGGTAAATTTTTATAGTTAGGTTCCTATTTTAAATTATTGTTAATATTGTGTTGGTGTTTGAAGTATGATTTTATTTGATTCTTATATGAATAACGAAATTGTAGGAAAACAATTTCAAAAAGCACTACGCAATCTATACTCGGCACGTCGCCGTCTTTAATTTATTAATAAAAGTAAGAAATGAAGTGTCATTCTTCTTTCTCCACTTCTTCTAATTTTTTATTTTTATTAATTTTTCAAACAAAATAATCAAGATATAAATTTTAATAGGTTCAAGAAATGGAAATAAAAGGTATGTTTTAAGATATGGAAAAAAAAAATATTGATATAACAAAATTAAAAGGAGGAATTACAAGTCCAAAAGGATTTCATGCTACTGGTTGCCATATAGGGATTAAAGAATGCAAGAAAGACCTAGCTATAGTATATAGTGAAGTTCCGGCTAAAGCAGTAGGGGTTTTTACTACAAATATTGTAAAAGCTCCTTCTGTATTATGGAATCAAAATCTTATTCAAAATCACAATTTGATACAAGGCATAGTCGTTAATAGTGGAAATGCGAATGTTTGTACAGGAGAAATGGGAATTAAACATAATGAAATGATGGCAGCTGAGTTAGCCTCTTGTTTAGGAATAAAGAAAAATCAAGTAATTGTTGCTTCTACAGGAGTTATTGGAAAGCCTCTTCCAATTGAAATTATAATTGAGGGTATTAAAAATACGTATAAAAACATAGGGAGTAGAGATAAAGATGCAAGATTAGCTGCTGAAGCAGTTATGACGACAGATACACATCCTAAAGAGATCTCGGTTGAATTTATTATTGATAATAAGAAAATTAGAATAGGAGGGATGGCGAAGGGTTCTGGAATGATTCATCCAAATATGGCTACTATGCTTTCATTTATTTCAACTGATATTAATATTTCAAAAGAATTATTAGAAAAAGCGTTTAGAGAAAGTATTGAAGAATCATATAATATGATCTCTGTAGATGGTGATACAAGTACCAGTGATTCAGTAATTCTTTTGGCTAATGGAATGGGTAATAACTCAGAAATTTTTGATGAAAGTGAAGAATATTTTATTTTTAAAAACGCACTTCACTATGTAAATTTATATTTAGCTCAAGAGATTGTAAGAGATGGAGAAGGAGCTAGCAAATTTATTGCAGTTCACGTCAAAGGAGCTGCATCAAAACAAGATGCAAAAATCTTAAGTAAATCCGTAATAACCTCAAATTTAGTAAAGACAGCCTTTTTTGGAGAAGACGCAAATTGGGGTAGGATTATTGCTGCAATGGGCTACTCTGGAGCAAAATTTGATCCATTAAAAGTATCAATAAAATTTTTGAATGATGTTAATTCAATCGAGGTTATGAAAGATGGAAGTGCTTTACAATTTGATGAAGATTTAGCACTAAAAATATTAAAAGAAAATGAAATTATTGTAGAATTGCTTTTAAAGGATGGAGAAAGTGAAGCAATCGCATGGGGATGTGATTTAAGTTATGATTATGTTCGAATTAATGGATCTTATAGAACCTGAAAAGGTGGAAAAAATGATTGAAAATATTGGAAAAGCAAGAATTTTGATAGAAGCAATAAAATACATTAGAGCATTTTATGGAAAAACTTTTGTTATAAAATATGGTGGTAGCGCAATGGTAAAACCTGAGCTTAAAAAGGGTTTTATTGAAGATCTTGTTTTCCTCGATTTCGTAGGAATTAATATAATAGTTGTGCATGGGGGCGGAGCTTCAATTAATATTTTATTAAGAAAATTAAAGATCGAGTCAAAATTTTTTAATGGACTTAGAATTACTGATGAAGAAACAATGGATGTTGTCGAAATGGTATTAGCTGGAAAAATAAATAAAGGAATTGTAAATGATATTCAGACTCAAGGAAGTAATGCATTAGGACTGAGTGGGAAAGATAGTAATTTATTGAAAGTAAAGAAAAAAATGGTTGACGGAGAAGATTTAGGTTTTGTTGGAGAGGTTACTGAAGTGAATACTCAATTTTTGAAAGGGATACTTAAAAATGCTTTAATTCCAGTTATTGCACCAATAGGCTCAGATAATTTAGGAAATACATATAATATTAATGCTGATGAAGTAGCACTAGCTATTTCAAAAGCATTAAATGTAGAAAAGTTAATCTATATAACTGACGTTTTAGGAGTACTTCTAGATGTAAATGATAACAATTCACTAATATCAGAATTGAAGACTGAACAAGCTTTATCTTATATTAGAGAAGGTAAAATTACAGAAGGGATGATTCCAAAAGTAAGAAGTTGTATAGAAGCAATAAATAATGATGTAAAAGCAGTTCATATTATTGATGGAAGAATTGAACATAGTCTTTTACTTGAAATTTTTACCCCTCAAGGGATTGGTACAATGTTTAAAAAGTAATATTATAAAAAAAAATATAAAAATGAAAGAGAGGAATTTAATTATGAGTGATTGGATTGAAAGGGGAACTAAGGTTATAATGAATACTTATAAACAGTTTCCCATTGTATTAGAAAAAGGAAATGGAATCTATCTCTGGGATAGTGATGGAAAAAAGTATGTAGATTTTGTTGCTGGGATAGCTGTAAATGCTTTAGGCTATAATGATCCTGATTATATCCAAGAAATTATTGCACAATTAAAAAAAATGCAACATTGTTCAAATTTGTACTGGATGATGCCCTCAATTGAGTTAGGAGAGATTTTAATTAAAAATAGCTGTTTCGATAAAATTTTTTATTGTAATAGTGGAGCTGAGGCGGTAGAAGCCGCAATAAAATTATGTAAAAAATATGGAAAGAAAGTCCATGGAGATAATTGTCATAAAATTATCACAATGAAGAGATCGTTTCACGGAAGAACAATGGCCACTGTCACTGCTACAGGTCAGACTAAATATCAAAAAGGATTTGATCCACTAATGCCTGGATTTTCCTATGTTGAATTAAATAACTTTAATGAGTTAAAAGGAGCAGTTAATGAAGACACATGTGCTATAATAATAGAGCCTATACAAGGTGAAGGAGGAATTCATCCTGCTGAGAAATCTTACTTAAAAAAAGTAAGAGCTCTGTGTGATGAAAAAGATATTGTACTTGTATTTGATGAAGTTCAATGTGGCATTGGAAGAACTGGTGAATTATTTGCATATCAAATATTTGATGTAAAACCTGATGTAGTTTCATTAGCAAAAGGTTTAGGTGGAGGTATTCCCATAGGAGCAATGTTGGCAATTCAAAGTAAAGCAGATGCTTTTCAACCAGGTGATCATGCATCAACGTTTGGAGGTAATCATTTAGCATGTACAGCAGGTAAAGTAGTACTGAATAAATTGTTAAACGGTGGAATCCTTGAAAATGTACGAAAACAAGGGGAATATCTAAAAGAGAAACTAGCAACTTTAAAGGAAAAATATGCTATGATTAAGGATGTTAGAGGTTATGGTTTGATACTTGGTTTGGAACTAAATACTCCTGTTAAGGATATAGTAGAAAAATCTATGGAACAAGGTTTACTTATATTAGGTGCTGGAGAAAATGTAATAAGATTTGTTCCACCACTGATTATTAGCAAAAATGAAATTGATGAAGGAATATCTATCCTTGATGATGTTTTACAACAGAATAAAAATAATAAAGGCTTATAATGATGATTAGAGCGGGTATAATAGGAGCAACTGGATATATAGGATCAGAATTAGTCAGAATTTTATATAATCATCCTGAAGTAGAATTAAAATTATTAACATCTAAAAATCATAAAAATCAAAGTTATAATTCTGTTTATTCAAACTTCAATAAAATATGTGAGATGATCTGTGATGAGGATGATCTTAATTCTGCAATAAACCAACTTGATATCATATTTCTATCATTACCTCATGGAGTTACTTCAGAGATATTAACAGATGATATTTTAAAAAATGTAAAAGTTATTGATCTAAGTGCAGATTTTCGATTAAAGAATGTAGATGAATACGAGTTATGGTATAGTATTAAACATAATAATGCTAGTCTGTTGAATAAAGCCGTCTACGGTCTTTCAGAATGGAAAAGAGACCAAATAAAGAGTTCAAAATTAGTAGCTAATCCTGGTTGCTATCCTACTTGTGCGTTATTATGTTTATTACCTCTTATAAAAGAAGGGATTTTGGACGAAAGGAATATAATTATTGATGCAAAATCAGGAGTATCAGGAGCTGGAAGATCTTTAAATCTTGGAACCCATTTTTCAGAATGTAATGAATCAACTAAGGCATATAAAGTATTATCTCACCGACATACTCCAGAAATCGAACAAGAATTAGGTGAATTAAAAGGAAATGAAATTTCAGTAATTTTTACTCCGCATCTCCTCCCTATGAATAGAGGAATATTATGTACCTGCTATGGAATTCTCAAAAAGTCATATAATTATGAAGATATCAAAAAAATATATGAAAAAAATTATAGTAATGAATTTTTTATTCGGTTAATGGGTAAAAACGAATTCCCTGAAACGAAATGGGTTAAAGGATCAAATTATTGCGATATTGGATTTTGTTTAGATGAAAAAGCTAATAGAATAATTATAATTGGAGCAATTGATAATCTAGTCAAGGGTGGAGCAGGACAAGCTGTTCAAAATATGAATTTAATGTTTAATTTAAAAGAGAATATAGGTTTAAAATCAATTCCTATGTTCCCTATATAAAAAATTATAATAAAATAATAGATATTAATAAAAGAAAGTGAGTGATTAATGAATCAGTTAGGACCTAAAAAAAATAAATATAATAAAATTTTATTGATGTATTCTGGTGGTCTGGATACTTCTTGCATGATAAAATGGTTACAAGATAAATATAGTTCTGAAATTTATACTTTTACAGCAGATCTCGGTCAGGAATTCGCAGATCCATCCAGATTTAAGGAAATTGAGGAAAAGGCATATAATTTAGGGGTGATTAAGCACTACACCGTAGATTTAAAAGAGAAGTTTGTAAATAATTATTTATTTCCTACCATTAAAGCAAACGGTTTGTATCAAGGAGTTTACCCCCTAAGCACGGCAGTAGGAAGACCATTGATAGCTATTGAAGCTATAAACATTGCACAACAAGAGAATATTGAGGCAATAGCTCATGGTTGTACAGGAAAAGGAAATGATCAAATACGGTTTAATGTGACAATGAGAGCTTATGCTCCTAATATTGAAATATTACAACCTTTAATAGAATGGAATATGGGTAGAGATGAAGAAATTAAATATGCTCAACTCCATGGAATTCCTATTCAACAACAATATAAAAAATATAGTGTTGATGAGAATCTTTTCGGGAGAAGTGCAGAATGTGATGTCTTAGAAAACCCAGAAATTGAACCCCCAGAAGATTGTTTCTCTTGGACAACTTCACCCGAAACTGCGCCTGATACACCAAAATATCTCCAAATATCTTTTGAAAAAGGAATACCAGTCTGTTTAAATGGTAGAAAGATTAATGGTGTTGATTTAATTGGAGAATTACATAAAATTGGTTGTAAACACGGAATTGGAAGAGTAAATCATATGGAAGATCGAGCGATTGGATTAAAATCAAGGGAGGTATATGAAGTTCCAACAGCTTTAATATTAATTAAGGCACATAAAGATCTTGAAAAATTTGTCTGTACTAAACATGAGAATTCATTTAAAACGATAGTAGACCAACGTTGGACAGAATTAATTTATGAAGGATTGTGGGTGGATCCGTTAAGAGACGCCTTAGAAGCATTTATTAATGTTGTAAATGAAAAGGTTACAGGAGAAGTAAAAGTGAAACTTTTCAAGGGGAACGCTAGCGTGGTTTCAAGAGAATCTCCTTATGGGCTTTATGATATAAATTTAGCTACATATGATACCAAGAGTACGTTCAATCAAAAATTGAGTTATGGATTCATTCCAATATGGGGACTACAAAGTGAGATTGGTTTTCAAGTAAGAAATATTGCTAAATCAATAACAGGATATTCAAATAAAGATCAAATAGAGGAGGTAATAAAATATGAAACTAAAAAAGAATAATAAAGTTGTCAAAAATAATAACAATGCACATAAATTGTATTATAGAGGGTATATACTAATTCGCTTAAAAGTAATTGGTTCTGAATGGAAAGTTGTTGATAAACTCAGGGGCTTAAAATCAACAGATCCAAAAGAAGATTGGAACATAACATATGCTACTCCTGTTTATGGAGGATGGGATGTTATGGTAGAATGCTCATTTAGTAGACTAAGAGATTTAGATAAAATTGTTACATTCTGTAGAATTGATAAAGATTTATCTCAATGGATCGAAGAAACAACTACTCTAATGGGATCAAAAAATGATTACCCCGGTTAGTTTTTTTAAATTATCATTAAAATCATACTAATTTATTAAAAAAACCAATACTAACACTCAATCTTGTTTCAGAAAAAATTTTTTAAGTTTGAAAAAGACTTGATAAAACGATAAAAAAACATTTCAAAATATTAACAAAAATTAGAAAAGCTTTTCTATTCAGTCATTTTATAATAGACTGTTTTTTAAACTCTGTGATCTCTTTTTTAGTGAAACCAAACTGTTCCAGAACAGAAACCGAGTCCTCGCCTAAAGTTGGGGCGCCTTTTCTAGGTTTAACTGGAGTTTTTGAGAATTTAATTGGATGCCCGATCATTTTATAAGCACCATGTTCACTATTTTCAAGATCCCATATCATATTCATAGCCTTCACTTGAGGATCATAGAATAGATCCACACTATAATTTACTTGTCCACATGGAATCCCAGCATTTTCCAGAGCTTCGATCCATTCTTCCTTTGTCTTTTCACGAAATCGCTTTTCAATCTGATGTGTCAATTCTTGTTGATGATTGATAACCTCATCAGTTATATCACCAAATTCAACCTCAGCTCCCTTATCGTAAATATCTATCACATCACATACAATTTTTCTCTGTCGACTGGTTATCGCAGCAATACTGATAAAACCATTTGCTGTTTCATAAATCCTATAATAAGGGAAAAAATATCTGTCTGCTGGCCTATGATTACAATCTGGAACATCAATTATTCTAGTTGCTTCAGGTCGATCATATCGTCGTTTCAAGTACATTAATTCATCGATAATCTCTGTATGAGATTTTCCCTCTTGAAAAGCATTGCTTAAAAGATCCAATTCTTCTTTATATCTTTCCTTCTCCAATTTCTCGATGTTTGTAACACTAGTAAGTTGTAAAGCCAAAGCAGTGGTAAAAAGTGAGGTTTCAATTTTTTGACCCTCTCTAGTCTTTATTCTGTTAAAAAGAGCAGCCACAACACTAAAAGCGTTGAGCATAGCTGTACAGATATCAATATATGGGATTCCTCCTGGTCCCTTAGGGTTACCATCTTCATCAGCATAATAAGCCATAATGCCAGAAGCCGCATGTGCAATAAGATCTAAACCTCTACGATTTTGATAGGGGCCAATTTCTCCAAATGCAGTACTTGAGATGAAAATCAACTTTTTGTTAATGGTTGATAGAGTGTCATAATCAATCCCAAGTTTTTCAGCGACTCCAGGGGTGTAATTTTGAAGTACAACATCAGCCTTTTCAACAAGCCGATAAATAATATTCTTGGCTTCTTCCTTTCTAATATCCAGACAAAGACTTTTCTTATTCCTATTCATTGTTAAAGCAGATCTAGTACTTCCTTTAAATATTTTGGAATTTCCCCATCTTCTTTCTTCCGATCCATCAGGAGGTTCGATTTTTATTACTTCTGCACCCAAATCGGAAAGAAGTCCCCCACAATATGGACCAGCAATATATTCAGAAAAATCTAATATAATTATACCATCTAGAATTCCAGTCATTTATTATCTTCTCTTTTATTAATAAAAATATACTGAATAGATTCTTCAATGAGTAGATTAAGTAATTTTTCTCTTTGAAGTTCTTCACATCTCATTTTCTTAAAATCCCAAAAAGGTACTATAATACATATTTTTTATATCTTTTACTATATAAATATAAAAGAGGTAAAACTCTTTAAATTTGAGATATTCTTTTATCTCCAATTATTTTTAATTTACTTTTAGCTCCAATTTTATTGAATTCACTAGGACTGATTTCTATATCTTTTCCAGTCAAGGCATTTACAATTGTTGCTGTTAATATTCCCCAAGGACAAATTGAATTAGTTAATTCCTCCGGGTTCATATAAGACCTAACTATTGCTGTGGAACAATTAATAGATTCCACTGTAAATTCATTTTCAGAGATCCACTCTAATTTAAGATTTTCAGCCATACCAATTTCAGAAAATTTGTTCATTGCAATTTCTAATGCTTCATTTAGATTATAATTTCTTAATTCGTTAAGATCAAGTCCAATTTGTTTAGAATATCTTTCTAAAAATTCATAAGTTTTAGGAAAAACGTATTTATATAAAACAGGAGTTCCAACAAGTTCTTTTGCACTTCCTTCATAACCAAATGTTATTCCGTGTAAAATCATAGCAACACCATGAAGGCTTGTCCTTTGTGTGGGTTCTCCATAAGTTTTATATTTAAATGCTTTCACTAAGATCAAAAGACATAAACCAATCAAAATTGAAATAATTATTGATACTAAATAATTTGGCATTATATACGGATTTTCAAGTCCAACTGTTGGATTTACATAAAAATAGAAATCAATATTACTAGTAAAATAACTTAATGCCCATCCAGTAAATCCAATTGGACCGATAATCTTTCCATAATCATATATAAAATCTTTTTTGAATCTAGCAATAATAAACTTGATTGTAAACAATACGAATGCTATAATTCCACCTAAAAAAGTATGCCAAAATATAGTATTAATAAAAAATTCTTCAAAATCACTTGGATTTAACCTCGGTATTACCGCAAAGTAAATACAAAGTATTGTCAATAAATAAAAAATTAATGCTGCAGTCCATCCAAACCTTTTATGTGCTTTTACTTCTAACAAGGTTAGTTCTTTTAAATTCCTTATATGTGAAAGTCCAATAAAACAATTAGTTAAAGCTAATCCAAAACCAATTGTCGAAAGATACAACATAAAATGATTTAGAAAGATCATCTGACCATATGTCATTTGTAATATCATCTTAAGATCCCCTTAATTTTTTGAGATTATTATTTTTGATTTGTGAATTAAGATTTTAGAATAATTTCCTTTATAATATTATTGTATTTAAAACTAATGCTTAAATTGTAAAGTTAAACTACTTAACTTGAAGAAATATTTTATAGCAGATATCTTGTATTGTTTGAAATGTATTTATATCTCTAATGTTACCTATCATAGTTAAAGCTATATTATTAAAATTCATACAGATAGTAGTTATATTCTCTCCACCGAGAGATGTATTGAATAAAATCCGATTATATGTCTCTTCACTTATTTTTTTTGAGGAAGTAAGCACACTAATTGTTTCTGGAATATATTCCGTACAATCATATTTATCATCAATTATTTTAGAGTAAAGAATTTTACCAACTAAATCAACAAGAAAGATTTGTTTAATTCTGGGATCCCATATTAAATTTTCAAATTTTTCGATAACTTTCTTTGGTTTCTTAACATACTTTTCTTTACTTTTAAAAAATTCTAATTCTAAGAAATCTTTTTCAATGTTTTCTGGCAATTGGTATTGTTTTACTATAATAATTTTGCTTCTGATTTCTACAAGGATATTTTCATTTCTAATAGTCGTTAATAATATCCAATGTACATTCTCTCCAAGATTATTTTTGTATAATAATTGGGCAGAATTGACAATTAAAGGGATAAGAAAACTCAATTTATCTTTATTTACAAATTGCCTTGCATGAATAAAAAAAATATTTCCTCCTTTTGGTTCAAGGAATACAATCGATTTAAGTGCACCTCCATCATTAATTTGCCTAACAGAATCGTTTAAAGTATCTAGTCCCCTTGAATGAATAATATTTTTTAAGATATCATGAAATATTTTATATTTAGAAATTTCACCATCAAATTCTCTATTCAGGTGTTCTTTAAAAGTCGTAGTAAAAGTATCCATAATATCATGAACAATTGAGTGTAATAATTCTATCAATTCTTCATTCTTAGTAGTGACAACAAAGGTAAGTTTCTGAACTTGATTAGAACTTTTCTCAAAAATTATATGAGTTTCTTTTAATTGTAAGGATTTTATATCTTCTCCTCTTTCTATACTAGCAAAACTATCTAGAGCGGTAAGAAAACCGCTAATAAGATCATCATCTTTAACACTATCACTTTCCTCCCAGTGCCAACTAAAGATTAATTGTCCTGTGTCGGTAATTATAAATAAGTCGTCTAGCATAATTATAAATATTTTTTATGTTTATAATCGAATCTCTATTTAATTATATAATTTTATTTTTTTTTTTTGAGTCTTTAAAGTTTTTGCCTCTATTGGAATCAAACTTCTTTCAATAGTTCTATTTACAATTCTCAATATGTAATATTTATTAAAATTTTGTTCTTTATTTTTGGACACCTATTTTTAGGTTAAAAAAGTTCGTAAAAAAAAAGCTTAAATATAATTTCTATTATAAAGTAGATGTAAAAATTCGTTATATATTGTCAAAGAATTTAAACTAACTAACTTCTGAATTTATATTTAATTAATTTAATAATACGAGAAAGGAAAGAGGTGTAATATTTATTTCTCAAGATGATATGGAAGATCTCACAGCGAATCTAGATGATAAAGTTGTAAAGGCTTTACAAAATAAGGTAGATTCATATGAAAAAGAGATCAGAGAATTAAAAGAGATATTGGAAAAAAAAGATGAAGAATATGCAAACTTAGCAAAAGCAAAAGAGAATTTGAATTCTGAATTAGAGGAATTTCGAGGAAAACTTACAGATTTAGAAAGTAAATCAGCAAACCTAGAACAATTAAATAGTGAAGTATATGATTTAAAGAAAACAATTACTTTAAAAGATGAAGAAATCAATAAATTAAAAACTGAAATGGATGAATCCAAACCTAAAGTTGCAGAATTAACCAAAAACAATGAAGAGTTAAATAAAAGTCTTGCTGAAAAGGAATCCAAGATTAAGGAATTAACAGATACTTTAACAGAAAAAGAAAATGCACTTAATGAACAAAAAAGTAGATTAGAAAAAGTAGAAACCGAATTATCTGTTCTACAGCCAGTACCACCAGTTGATTATTCAAGTGAAGAACGATTGGTTTGTCCAAGTTGTGGTGCGAGAGGAAAGGATCTAAAAGTTGAAGAAGATAAAAGTAAGGTTCTAAGTTACGTTGGTCACAGTCCTCTCTATGCAAAAGTGAACGTATGTAAGAAATGTGGTTATAAGTTTTAATTTATTTAAAGTTAAACTCATATAATAGCAACTATATGTTAGATATATAAAAAAGAATTTCTTTTTTTATTTTTTTTGTCTAATACGAGATAATGTTAGAATTTAGGATTTTTTATTAAATAAAACTAGAAAATTATATTTCAGTTAGAATTTATTTAAAACTCTGCTATGTATGAGATTTACTAAAATCTAACTTTTATATCTCTCTTATGAAGATAAGATTTTAAATCCTTAATTTTTATTGTCTTTGTATGGAATAAAGATGCTGCTAAGACCGCCTCTGCCCCAGCTTTAATAGCTTGATAAAAATGTTCATAATTACCTGCTCCACCTGAAGCAATTAATGGTACAGATATCACATTAGTGAGACTTTGAATTAATTTAAAGTCGTAGCCTATTTGAGTACCATCTCGATCCATACTAGTAACAAGTAGTTCCCCTGCTCCCCTTTCAACAACTTCTTTTGCCCATTCTATTGCATCTAATCCTGTTGATTCAGTACCCGCCTTTATATATACTTCCCAAGCATCTCCTTTTTTTTTTACATCAATTGCACACACAATAGACTGACTTCCAAACTTTTGAGCACCTTCAGTGATAACTTTGGGATTATCTACAGCAGCAGTGTTAATACTTACTTTTTCTGCCCCTGCATTAATGATATTTGTTATATCATTCAAATTTCTAATACCACCTCCTACTGTAAAAGGAATATATACCTGTTCAGAAACTTTTCTTAAAGTTTGAAACAATATTGATCGTTTTTCTAAAGTTGCAGAAATGTCTAGGAATACTAATTCATCCGCGCCTTCTGTATTATAGAATCTAGATAGTTCTACAGGATCTCCACTATCTCGTAAGTTGATATATTGAACACCCTTTACTACTCTTCCATCTTTAATATCAAGGCATGGCACTATTCTTTTTGCTAAATTAGTGGGGTCATACTTCTTTGTTAAATCTCTTAGATTTTTATTGCTTATTTTATTGCTATAATAAGCTTTTCCGATAATTACACCATCTGCATAATTTAGAACTTGGTTAATATCATTTAAATTACTTATACCTCCAGAAGCGATTATTCTAGTGTCAGGATATCTGAGATTTGAGATTTTCTTGTAGATCTGAAAATTAGGACCTCCTAACGTTCCGTCTCGTGAAACATCAGTTATTATAAAGTTTGAAACTCCTTGTTCTTCCAAAGTTTTAAAATGAGATTCTAAATTGATATTAGAATCTTCGAGCCAACCCTTTATTCTCAAATTACCATTAAGAACATCCAGTGCAACTATTATATCATCTTTGTATTTTTTCATTAAATGTCTAAAAAGAGTTGGATTTTCAATAGTAATAGTACCTATAATAACCTTATAAAGTCCTAGATCAAGTAATTCTCTAATAGTTCTTTCTGTTCTAATACCCCCTCCTAATTGAATTTTAGAACCCCATTTTTTACTTTCTTGAATTAAAGATCGAATAACATCATAATTAGGTCCATTCTCAAATTCACCTGATTTTGCTCCATTTAGATTTATAACGTGTATTTGCTCAATCCCTTGATTAAAAAATTGCTTAAGAAGTTCAACAGGTCTTTTATAATAATTATCAATTCTATCAAAATCCCCTTTATATAACCTAACCACGTTACCATCTAAAAGATCCATAGCTGGTATTATTTTTTTCATAATATAGTCACCTCTTTATTAAGGAAATGAAATAATTGATAATTCTATCACCAGCATTTTGACTTTTCTCAGGATGAAATTGAGCAGCAATTATGTGATCCTTTAAGATTATAACTGGAATTGAAATCCCATGATTTACATAAGAGATTATATAATTTTTATCATCAGGGTCACAATAATATGAATGATTAAAGTATACATAGCCATAAAAATATGGTTTCGATGATGGAATTAGTCTATTCCATCCAGTATGAGGGATTCTGATTGATTGATATGAGTCTAATTTAGTCACCTTTCCGGGGATGATATCTAATCCGTTAACATCTGGAGATTCTTCAGAATTTGAAAATAATAGCTGCATGCCTAAGCAAATTCCCATTGTTGGAACTGTTTCAATAATATCTTTTAATGGGTAGAATAACCCATATTGTTCGAGTTCTTTAACAGCATCACCAAATGCGCCTACTCCAGGAAGAATTAAACCTTTAGATTTCTCTATTAAAGCAAGATCTCTTGAAATAATTACCTTCGGATAAAATCTTTGGACACTTTTTTGAATCGACCGAAGATTGCCACTTCCATAATCTATTATAGTAATCATGTTAAAAACCAACTTATAATATTCCTTTACTTGAAGGAAGTTTTCGATTCCCCTTTGAATCAATTCTAGAGCTATAATCCAATGCTTTGCCCAGAGCTTTAAATATCGCTTCAGCAATATGATGGTTATTTTGACCATAGAGGACTCTAACATGAAGTGTTATTTGGGCATTAATTGAAAATGTATATAAAAAATGCTCTATTAAATCGACTGGGATTAAATTATCCTCCTTAGATCCTAAAAATGGATTTGTCCAATTAATTTCTTTTTTAAAAAATGGTCTTGAAGAAATATCTATAGCAACAAACGCAAGGCTCTCATCCATGGGAAAAAAGCAATGTCCAACTCGTGTAATGCCAATTTTATTTCCCAAAGCCTTGTTGAAAACTTTACCTAAAACAATAGAAGTATCCTCAATTAAATGATGATTATCAACATTAAGATCACCCTCTGCAAGAATTTTCATATCAAATGATCCATGAACAGCAATCTGGGTAAGAAGATGATCAAAAAAACCAATGGAGGTATTAATCTTAGTATCTCCACTTCCATCAATATTCATTTCGATTTCAATACTGGTCTCTTTTGTTTTTCTTTCTAATTTTGCTTTTCTTTCCATATTAATTCTCCTCAAAATATGATTTCAATATTTCTATTACCTTTTTCATTTGTAATCTTGTACCTATTGAAAATCTTAAACAATTTGAAAGTTCTTCTCCATAATTTCTTACTTTAATTTTATTTTTTAATAAGTATTGATAAACTGAATCTGATATTTTAGAAGATTCAAATCTTAATAAAATAAAATTCGTTTGACTAGGATGTATATAAAAAGTTTTATTTTTTTCTCTTAAACTAAGAAGATCCTTAAAAAATTCTTGTCGAATTGATTTAATTTTATTAATATTTGCTGAAATCTCATCCTTCTTATCTAGTAATAATAAACCATACTGCAAAGCTAGATTATTCACATTGAAGGGGCTTTTTATACGAATTAATATCTCATTAATAGAAGGATCTGATATTGTATACCCTAATCTTAATCCTGCAAGAGAGTAAGACTTACTAAATGACCGAGAAATAATTAAATTATCATAAGACTTGATGAAATCTATTAAACTCGGACCATCACTGAAATCAATATAAGCTTCATCAATAATTACTAACTTTTTCAATTTTAGAAGTTGTTTAATAAAATCAAGAGAGATTATAATCCCATCTGGATTATTTGGTCGCGCTAAGATTATAATATTTGATGATTTAGCCCTTTTCATAAAACCAGATTGATCTAAATCATATTCCGCAATTCCCGTTGCTTTATTTATTAATAATCTTAAGGGAAACGATTCATATTTTGCACCATTTATATTAGCAAAGAATTGATACATTGAAAAGGTTGGATTAATGCTTAAAATTTTAGTTTTAGGAGTGGCATAGATCTTAATGATCAGACCTATTATTTCATTAGAGCCTGTTCCTGCTAAAAAATATGAAATAGGAATTTTAAGATCCTTTGATAGTTTATCCAAAAATGTATTAGCATTCAAATCTGGATAATTTTTTAAGATATTTAATGACTTTAAATTAACTAAATCCCCTAAAGGCGGTACAAAAGGACTTTCATTTTTATCTAAAAAAATCATCTCATTTTCCTGACTTGATTTATCTAAATATGAAAGTGAATCATAATTCTGTGAATCTAAGAACTTCCGAATGATTTTCGATGGTTTAATAATATAATTTTTTTTATCCAATTAACTCCCCTCCTTTGTATTTTTATTTAGAGTTGTTCTTAAAGCCGCTGCTTTTGCATGTCCTGTTAAATTTTCAGAATTTGCTATTATTTCAGCATGTTTAGATAAGTTAAAAGATGTTTCTTCATTTAAATAAACATAACTAATCCTTTTAATAAAATCATAAACTGATAAAGCAGATGAAAAACGAGCTGTGCCATTTGTCGGCATCACATGACTAGGTCCTGCAATATAGTCACCTAAAACTTCAAAGGAATTTTCTCCAATAAAAATTCCTCCTGCATTTTCTATTTTGTCTAAAACTTTCATAGGCTCTTTAATCATAAGAGATAAATGTTCGGGTGCAAATTCATTTGAAATTAATATCGATTGTTCTATTGAATTTGTTAAAATAATACCACCATTGCTTTGAATAGATTCTTTAATAATAGCTTTTCCTTTCAGAGTTATAATTTGCCTTTCCAACTCTTTTTTCACAGATGAAATTAGATTTTCAGAAGAAGTAACTAAGATTGGAATGGCTAAAATATCATGTTCTGCCTGTGCTAATAGATCTGAAGCAACTAATGAGGGATTTGCTGTTTCATCAGCAATTACCAATGCTTCAGTAGGTCCATATATCCCATCAATTCCTACTATTCCATAAACTTCTTTCTTTGCTAAATTTACATAGATATTTCCAGGTCCTACGATTTTATCTACTCTGGGAACTTGTTCCGTTCCAAATGCCATAGCTGCAATAGCTTGAGCTCCACCTATTCTAAAAATTCTCATATTAATATCATACTTCTTGATTAACCCAAAAGTTGCGAGGATAATGTTTGGTAAATTACCTTGCTTATTGGGAGGAGAACTGAATATAATATTTTTAACACCTGCTACAATGGCTGGTATGGCTGCCATTAAAATTGAGGAAAACAGAGGAGCTATTCCTCCCGGAATATATATCCCTATTGTTTCAATAGGTTTTATTATTTGACCTATTTGACCTCCAAGTTTGTGATTCATCCAAGAGATGATAGGTTGAGATTCATGAAAATTATAAATTCTGTCGCATGCTATTTCTAAAGCTTCTCTTAACTTAGGATTGATAGAGCTCAGATATTTTTCAAAATCAACATCTAATAATTCAAATTGATCAATTTCTACTTTATCAAACCTTAATGTCCAATCTTTAAGTGCAGCATCTTTTCTTTCTTTTACATCTTTTACAATAGCCTTTACACTTTCCTCTGGAGTAACACCTTCACTTCTGAGATTTCCATTTGAAGAACTAAGTTCTCTTTTTAATATTGATTTTCTTGCCTCATCTACTGTATAAGTTTTAATCATCATAAATCCCCAAATTTTTTAATAATTTAATATACCTTAATGGTTCTTCTTCAAAAATATAAAGTGTAGGTGCAACAACCACACCACTACCCCCAATTTCTCTTAAAATTCTTATTGCTTGTTGTAATTTCTCTTTCTCAACAATGACATGACTGGCATACATTTTTTCTCTACTTTTTGTAAAGACGGGTGAGATTGTAGGCCCTTGAAGCCCTTCAAGACCCTCTTTAGAAAAAATATTATTAGCAATATCCTCTGGGCTTTCTCCTCTCATGTTTACAAAAATTGAAACAAAATTTTGAGCTCTCAAAGTAGCTTCAATAAACTCAATCACCTGACGAGCAACTTTTAAAACAGTCTCATTTTTTAAAGCTGTTCGATTTCCAATAAGTACCGCCTCAGAAGTCATTATTTGCCCACCTTTAATCCTTTTTAATCGATTATCCTTTAAAGTTTGACCTGTTGATACAAGATCGACTATAATATCACTATACCCTAATTCAGGATACACCTCAAGAGAACCATTACCCTGAATTAACTCATAGTTAATATCAAATGATTTGAGAAATTGATCTGTGAGTTTTGCAAATTTAGTCGCAACTCGAATTGACTTCTTCTTCTGTTTAATCTCTTCAATTGATTTTTCTGACCATCCTTCAGGAATTGCTATTTCAAGGCTGCATTTTCCAAAGTTTAATGCATTGTGCATAATGATTAACTCGTGTTCATCTAAAGATGAATATTCATGTACTAGATCATAACCGACAATACCCATTTCTAAAGACCCATTCAATATGCCCCTAACAATATCTACTTGTCGTTGATAGACCAATTGAAGATTTATAGGTCCTTTTATTGTTCCAATATATTGTCTATTATTTCTTTGTATATTAAAGCCGCAATTTCTTAAAAATTCTTGAGTTTCAACTTCCATTCTTCCTTTCGAAGGAAGTGCTAATCTCACTTGACGAGATCTATATTTTGGAAATAAATTTTGTTGATCTTCTTTCATTTGTTCCTCCTCTTTAATTCATTTATTATTTCTTCAGGTTTAATTTTTTTGGTAGCCATTAATACAAGAATAAAATATGCAATATCTGCAATTTCCCAAATTAAGTTATCCCTATCGGTGTAATTTATCACTTCGTTACACTCTTCCTCAATTTTAGACATTAATAATTCATTATCCTCAGCAAGTCTTTTACTATAGGATTCATTTACACTATAATTTTTGATTCTATCAACTATTAAATCATAGAGATATCCTATAGAAAATTTCCGATCCTGAAAACAAGAATAAGTACCTTTATGACAAGCAAAACCTTTCTGTTTTACCCTAAATAATAAAGTATCCGCATCACAATCGTAAAGAATGCTCTTTACAATTTGATAATTTCCTGATTCTTCACCTTTAGTCCATAGGCGATTCCTCGATCTGCTAAAATAAGTTGATTTTCTATATTTGATTGTAACCTTCAAGGACTCTTTTGATGAATATGCAAGCATTAGTACATTGTCATTAAGGTCTTGTACAATTGTTGGTATCAGTCCATTAGCTTTATCAAAATCTAAAATCTTAAACAAAATATTATCTATTGATGAATAATCTTTTATTGAATCCAAACTTAAAACCTCATCATTTTTATGAGATTCTGAATTGTATATCGTCATTCCCTTTTCTGTTATTAAATTAATTAATTCTTTTTGATTATTTTCTGAATTTATCCATATTTTAACCTTATTAGAAACCATCTTAAGCATATCATCCTTTATCAGTGTAATAAGGCTTTCCTTATTAGCTTCAAGAACAAGAGTTATAAACAAATCCCAATTTCGTTTTGTAAATACTCCATCTATAAACTCTTTTAAGCCTCCAACCGTTTCCATATCCTTCATATTAATTTTTAATATTATCATAATTATCCCCCAAACTAAAATAATTTAGTTCGATTTTATTCCGATGAATAAATGATAAAATATTATACTAATTCATCGGAATTATTCATGATGTAGCCAATGATGCAAGTATGAATTAATGTTTTTTAAGCAATCAACTCTCACATCATTCGATTTAATAACAAAATTGTTATTAAATTCATTTAAAATGAAGAAACTCAATATAGAAATATATTGGTCAAGAACATTTTTTCTATTAAAATCCATACCAGATTCACATTTATTGAGTTCTTTTTATCAAAGACAGACTTATTATGTTTACATCAATTTATTATATTATTTATAGAAAAGAACCTAAAAAAGTTTTTGTTATTTGTTTCAAGAATTGATTGGCATTTGTTTGATATCGTTAACTTTTTTATTTCTAAAAAGCAAGAATAAACTATAGATCATTCAATTTTTCTAGTGTCATAAAACTTGATTAAAACAAGAATAACTGAGGATTTTGGAATAAAATATCCAATAATAAGTGCTCCAATGGGGCCATTTTACACAACAAAATTAGCCGTTGCCGTTTCTGAAGCAGGTGGATTAGGGGTGGTAAGTCATGCAACATTACAAGGAAAAAATTCGATTAAAGATTTTAAGAAACAATTAGATTATGTTGTTGAACATACAGATAAGCCTTTTGGTATAAATGTACGTGTTGCTCGAATCCAAACAGATCACAAAATTTTAATAAGAAAAATTCCACAGTGGCGAAAAGAAAACCCAAAACTTAGAGAACAATTAATTTACGGTTTAACTAGCGCTGGAAGTCCCCGTATGGTAGGAAAAATATGGAAGGAGAAAGCTCCAGATTTATACCATTTTCATGTTGGTCCAGCATTATGGTTAGTTGATAAAATTATAGAATCTGGTTGTGATGGGATTGTAGCAACGGGAACTGAAGGTGGTGGGCATCAAAGTTATGAAGGTGTAACCACATTAGTCTTAGTTCAACAAGTAGCCCAAAAATACCCTGATAAATATCTTATTGCGTGTGGAGGTTTTGCTACACCTGAAGGAATTGCTGCAGGATTAGCAATGGGTGCTGATGCCGTTGCGATGGGAACTCGTTTTATTGCCTCAAATGAGTGTGAGTTCGATCAAAAATATAAAGATCTTATTGCTCCAGCTTCAGCACACGATACAATGCTTACTACTGGTGGATTTGGTCCAATTAGATTATTAAAAAATAAGTTTTGTTTAGAACATGGGAAAGTTATAACTAAAGAAGAAAAAATATCCCAAGAATTAGCTTATGATATAAATGAATACTTAAAAGAGCTGAGTGCTTATGAAATTGTTTATACGAAAGGGGATGTAGTTAATGGGGCCGTACCAGTAGGACAGACATGTGGATTAATCGATTCCATAATTGATGTTGATGATATTGTAAGTGGATTTTCAAAGAAAGTGGAGGAGTTATTAAAAAATTTATGTTCAAAAATTATATAAATTGTTTTATTCATCACTTTAGAAATAGAAATTTTGATTTTAAATTTAAAAAAAATTGTATAAGATATAACCTTATTTCAATCAGGGAATTACATGAAAATTGAACTTAAATCGTCATTTTATATAAATTTTTATCTGGAATATAACTCATCATTATTAAATCATCTCGGACTTCCCATCCTAAATTCTGATAAAATTTAACAACATTCTTATTATTTTTTTGAATGAACAAATGAATTTTATGCACACCAATTTTATGAAACTCTTTTAATAATTCATCCATTATGAATTTCCCATATCCTTGCTTTTGATAATCTGGGTCTACCGCAAGATGATGAACATAACCTCTTCTCCCATCAAATGCTCCAATTACAACACTAACAATTTTTCTTTGTATCTTACCTATCAAGAAAAGATTTGGATTTCGTTGAAGCATTTTATTAATTTCTTCTAATGTATCAGAAGAGCCTACATTGATTCCAGCTTTTCTCCAGAGTGCTACAATTTCCTCATAATAACCTATAGTAAATTTTTCAATCTTCATTTTGAATAATGTTAGGTGTTAGTTTTCAGTTAATTTATCATATTAAATTTATGATTTAAAACATTTTAAAGAAAGTTTTTCGCAAAATATTTGGTAAATAAGAGAATCATCCAAAAAAAAAATCAACCTTTATTAGTTTCTTGAATTACCTTACAATATAACAATTTTTTTAAAAAAACTGGTGAAATAAATGAGTGATGATTTAAAAGTAATTAAAGAAATCTCAAAACTTACAGGAAAGGAATTAAAAAAAATTCACGACGATTATTATGAACAAAATTTAGATAATGCTGAATTTTTTTATTATCTTAAAGGAGATAATGTAATATATATAGGTATTAATTTCTATTATTTAGATTTATCTGAGCAAGATCAACAAAAAGTATATGACTCTGTGAGCAATCTTAAATCTCTAAAAGGTTTAAGTCTAAAATATAAAGTGGTTGATAAAGTTCCAGATTTTATTAGAAATTTCAAAGATTTAGAATCATTAAACTTATCGGACAACCATTTAAAGTCATTACCTGAATGGATGAGAGAGCTTAAGAATTTGAACCGTCTTAATCTAGAGACTAATGAGTTAGCATCTATACCTGATTGGATGAAGGAACTTAACAACCTATCTCATCTTAATGTGCAGAATAATAATTTGAATTTTTTACCAGAATGGTTAGGAAATTTAGATAATCTAAAAACCTTGAAAGTAGTATTTAATAATCTTGAATGGAATGATATAAGTCTCAATGTATTAAAAAGTGTTTATAAAAGAGGAGGTACTATACTCGCACCAGCTATACTTCAGTTTCAAGCAATGCATGATCTCCCTAAAGAAAAGATTGAGATCATACGTGAAATTGAAAAAGATACCATTCAAGATGAAAAAAAGGGTAGGATATCTAGGTTAGCAATAAAAGTAGAGGATGGTAAAGTCACGGAGTGGAAATTTGTTGGGTATGGCATTAAATCCTTACCAGAGAATTTTGGAATTTTTAATAATCTAAAATCATTGATAATTTCGCGTAATCAAATCGAAGCGTTGCCAGAGTCTTTTGGAGAATTAAAGGATTTAGAAATTCTCGATTTATCTAGTAATAAATTGACTACTTTGCCAGAATCTTTTGTTAATTTAACGTCGATTAATAATCTTAATCTTAACAATAACCAATTTAGTGAGATCCCTACACAATTATGGGGACTTAAAGAGCTTACTGATTTAGATTTATCCAACAATCCTCTAAATCCTGAAGAGATGGTTGTTTCACAAAAAGTTCCAGATTTAATTAGAGAATACCTTAGAGTGAAAGCTACAATAATAGTTTTTATATCTCACGCAGTTATCGATTTTGAGCCTTATCGCATAGAAGAGCTTGTAAAATACTTGGAAAAACAAAAAGAAATATCTCAAGTATTTTTTTGTGAGTCAGATCTTGCTGGTAATATTGATGAGTGGATGCTAAATGCTGTGCAAAAGAGTCAACTAATTTTATTTATTGGGACTAATAAATCAGTTTTTAATTCCGTAGATTGTGCCAATGAACTGCAGCTCGCTGATAAGTTCTCTATTCCAGTCATTCCCATAAAGGGTAAAGATATAGGTTGGCCAGATTTGGCGGAAATAAACCTTTCTCGGGAATTAGGATTAGAATATAATATTGATAACTTCGACCAATTTTGCTCTGATGTATACAAATACATTGAAAATTTCAAGCGAGAAATTAATTTAATGGAAAAGGAGGAACGACGATTAGGAATAATAGACATTTATGAACGGTTTCGTCTTATGTTAGATGAGAAACTGAGTGAAGTAATCAGAAAAATAGATGGATTAACTAGTAATATGAAAAGTCTTACAGATAGAATCGAAAACCTCGAAAAAAAAAGTTAAATAATTAATGTTTAAAGTTTATTTTCAATGAAAAACAAAATTAATAATTTAGATTAAGAAATATCTTTTTTTTATTTCAAAATTAGAAAAATATAAATGGTTTGAAAAAAGTGACAGATGATAAAGAAATAATTAAACAAATTGAAGAAGAGTTAGGTATATCTCTTGAAACTCGAGTTAAGTATGATGACAGTAATGCTGTGGATCTTAATCTAGGAAGTATTGAAAAAACAAGCATTCCATATGTTATTGGAGAATTAAAATCCTTAAATAAATTAAATATCAGTTCTTCAGCTTTTGAAAGTCTACCAGAAAGTGTTGGTAATTTGAAAAATCTAAGAGAAATAATTGCATTAGAAGCCTATAAATTAAAATCTTTGCCAGATAGCTTTGGGGAGTTATTCAGTTTAGAAGAACTTGTAATACAGCACACAGAATTAGCTACCTTACCAGAAAGTTTCGGAAATCTAAGAAATTTAAAATTTGCAACATTAAGTAATAATAAATTAAATATGCTCCCTAATAGTTTTGGAAATTTGGAAAATTTAGTTGTTCTTGAACTTTGGGGCAATGAATTAACAACTCTGCCAGAATCATTTGGGAATTTGAGAAGTTTAAAAAGATTAACATTGAAAAGAAATCAATTAAAATACTTACCAGATAACTTTGGAACACTTGAAAATTTAGAAACCTTAGAATTAAATTTGAATTCCCTATTATCTGTACCTGAGGCTTTTGGAAACCTTAAAAATCTTAAAAGGTTGGATATGAGTAATAATCAAATATTATATTTACCTGAGAATATTGGTAATTTAAAAAATCTAGTTCAATTAATTATAAAGAGAAATAAACTTACAACTCTACCTAATAGTTTTGGTAAATTAGAAAATTTAAAAGAAGTATATCTTGATGAAAATCAAATAAGTTCCTTACCAGATATCATTGGAGATCTAAATAAACTTGAAAGTTTATATCTACCAAAAAATAACCTAAAATCTTTACCAGAAACACTAAAAAATGTTGAAAAGCTAAGAAATTTGAATTTAGATGGTAATGATATCAATCCCATCCCAGAATTCTTAGCTGAAATAAAAACTCTTCAGAATTTAACATATGCAAATAAAGATTTAGAGTTTTATAGAGCAAATCTTAATGCAATAAAAAAGATTAGAGCAAATAAAGTAAGAATAACTGGATTACCGCCTATGTTCTGGTTTTATTTAATGGATATACCAGAATCATTAATTAAAGTGCTTCCACAAATATCCTCAAGAGCAAAACCTATGATAAGAATGGGAGAAATGCCCGATCAAAATGGTTTTTGGGTATTAGTCGAAGAAAATCAAATTATTGGAATTAGTGCTACAGGACAATTTATAACCCAATTGCCTGAGGATTTAGGATTATTGAAAGATTTAAGGCATTTAATCCTAAATGATAATAGTATAACATCTTTGCCAAGCTCAATTGGAAATTGCACTAAACTTGAGGAAGTCAGCCTTTCAAATAACCAAATAACTGAACTTCCAGAATCATTTATTAATTTGACAGCCATCAAAAATCTAAATTTAAGTAATAATAAACTTACTAATATACCAACTGAATTATGGGCTCTAAAAGAACTTGCTGAATTGAATCTAACCAACAATCCATTTGAATCTGAAGAAATAACGATTTCACAAAAAGTACCTGACCTAATATTAAAATATCTAAGAAAGAAAGCGACAATAAGAGTTTTTATATCTCATGCAGTAATCGATTTTGAACCATATCAGATAGGAACTCTTGTAGATTTTCTGGAAAAACAAAAAGAGATATCTGAAGTTTTTTTCTGTGAAGAAGATCTCGCGGGCAATATTGATGAATGGATGCTAGATACAGTACAGAAATGTCAATTAGTATTATTCATTGCAACAAACAAATCTGTTTTTGATTCTGTAGATTGCACTAATGAATTACAATTAGCGGATAAATTCTCAATTCCTGTGATTCCTTTAAAAGGGAAAGATGTAGAATGGTCAGATTTAGCTGAAAGAAATCTTTCAAGAGAACTAGGCTTGGAATATGATACTGAAAATTTTGATACATTGTGTGAGGATGTATATAAATACATTGAAAATTTCAAACGCGAAATTGATTTAATGGGTAAAAAAGAACGTGAAAAGAGTATTACGGACATATATGAACGATTTCGTCTTATGTTAGATGAAAAACTTGACAGTATAATTAGAAAAATAGAAAATTTAGGAGAAAGAATCAGTAGACTTGAAAATAGAAATCATCAACAATAAATTTAATTTTATCTTTTGATAATATAAGTGTAAGTTAAAGAAATTAAGGAGATTTAAAATGGAATATAATGAAAATTACACAATAAAGGATTACTTAACAAAGCTTCAGACTAAGGAAGTATATATTATACTTAACTCCGGGAAGGAATATTTGGGAACTATTAAGGAAGTTGGGCAATTTTGTTTGATTCTGGAACAAAAGGGTAATAGATCTTATTATGATTCAATAATACGAATAGATGATATATCTTCAGTGGAAATAAAAGTTCGATATGTTTAAATTTGAATCTAATTTTTTTTTATTCTTATTTTCTAAGTTAATTTTTAGGAGAAGTTAATAAAATATCTCTAAGTAAAAAATATTTTTTTACAAGGTTAAAGACAAATTGTTTATTTTTTTCCTTATCTCCGTTTTTTGCTCAATGATTTTCTTAATAGTGCTTGAAATATCCTTCCTTTTATTAATATCAACGGGGATTGGCAGAACAACTTCCATAATTCGATTCCCAATAGTGGCAATTGTACCTTGAACGAATGTAATTGCTTGAATCTGTTTTTGAACGACATCTAAATTAAATAGATATAATAAAAGGTAAGGATCAATATTTTCATCGTTTTTTATGGTCTTAATCTGGAAAATATGACTTTGAATGATTATTTTAGTGTCCAATTCTGTGATATAAGCCGTCTTTCCAATTAAATTTGGACCTCCATCTTTAACCAATAATATATCTCCAATTTCTATATTTTGCTTATCTTTATACTGTTGATAAACCTCTTCACTAGTCTTTTTATA
This sequence comes from Promethearchaeota archaeon, assembly GCA_048937405.1. Taxonomy (GTDB): domain Archaea; phylum Asgardarchaeota; class Lokiarchaeia; order Sigyniarchaeales; family SOKP01; genus Loki-b32. The sequence goes on along the minus strand of JBHLNF010000001.1, from coordinate 721,789 downwards.
AGAATATAAATTTATTTCCCAGTTGTTTAATTCGCTAGTTCGAATAAAAGGAATATCTCCCAATCCATATAGCTTTGAACCAATCTCGTCTCCTCGAGGGAGATAACCACCTTTATTAGAATAAATTATTTTTTTTTTTATCAAATCTTTAATAGTAAAAAGAGTGAAATTATTATCATCCGCAAGCTTCTTTAATATTTTTTCTACACCAATATAATAAACAGGGATAAAAATCTTATTTTTAATTTGACTAAATTTTATTTTAAATACTTTTTGCTCCTTTAAATAGTTAAACTCTTCAGATTCATTTAATCTTAAATGTAAATCTGTAAGATCATCATTGACGATTTCATTTCCATTAGAATCTAGCTTTTTGCTCCCATTTTTATTCAATTTATATAAGACTTTTCCATCTTTATCATGACCAACATTTTCTACAAGTGCAAAATCAATTGTATAATCTTCTGGAAGTTCATTTAATTTTTGAAAGAATAGAATACTTGCTTTGTTACATGTGTATGGTTGGAATGTGTTCTGATCTAAAGAAATGATACCTAAAATTTTGCCTTGAGAGGTTAAAAATTCCCATATATAGCGATCTGTTACATTTCCAAATATTCCTTCTGGTAAGACAATCCCCAGTTTACCACCTGTCTTGAGTAATTGGACACATCTTTCAATAAATAAAATTTGAGGTGATTGTTGCTTTAATATTTTATTTTGCATTTCCCACTTGTCGTCGAGGTTTTTCCAAATATGCGCTAATTGGTAGTCTTTTAAGATATTTTTATAAGTTATAGGAATTTTAACTCCAAATGGAGGATTAGTAAAGATATAATCAAAACTATCATTTTTTATTAAGTTTTTTGCTGGAGATCTATAACTTTTTGGATCTAATGAATCTTCACAAAATATATTTGATTTTCCATTACTTAATATTTCTAAGTATAATTTACTTATCTTCGCTAAAAAAAGATCCTTATCAATACCATATAGATTCGAAATAGATTTAATTCTTTTTTCCTTCAATTTTATTTTTGACCATATAAGATCTTTTATTTCAAGAAGAAAACCACCGTGGCCACAGGCAGGATCTAAAATTTTTGAATCATTTTGAGGATTCAAATAATTAACCATGAAATTCACGACATTGGGAGGTGTAAAAAACTGTCCTCCCTCATCTTTTAAGATTTTACTAACAAAAATTTCGAAAGCATCACTCAAAATGTCTTTAGATGAATTAAGAAGTGAAATCTCTTGTAATTCTTGAACAACCATATAAACAAGTTCCTTTGTCAACATTATTTGCTCGTTTTCATTCATAACCTCGTTAAATTTCTCTCTTACATTCTCATTGAAAAAAATTTCAATTCTTTTGAGTAAGTCTTGATCAGATTCTCCAAGTCTTATGCAAAATTCTACTTCTTCTTCAGCTTTCTTAGACATTTCATCAACTAATTTACAAAGTAAGAGATTCACTATCTGTTTAGAACGAGCTCTAGTATCAGTATCAGTATGCTTTAATTTTCCATAGAGATGCTGATTAATTGACGTAAAAACCTGTTTTAAATTGGTTGTCTTCTTTAAATCCTTTTTTCTTATTATATTGGATTTTTCCTCTAAAAATTCAGTGATTTTAATAGGCATTTATTATTTTCCAAATACTTATTTGCTTTCTATTAAGTAAGACTACTCCATAATTCATCTATGATTAATCAAATTATTATTATTTTTTATTAATTGTAAATTAAAGCTTTCTTTATCTTTGAATAATCTATAATTAGAAGTGTTTATTGATTCTTTATCTGTAAAGAAAAATAAAATTGCACAATATTAAAAACTAAACTTCGTTTATAACACATAGTTATCTATAGATAACTTTACATAGATAAATTGCAATTAAGGAACACAAAAGAATTTAACTATAAAAAGAAAAAAGCTATACAGTGAAAAAAGCTGAAAAATGGGTGATCATTTTTGCCTAAAGGAGATGATTCAAAAGTTTTTATCGGTAGAAAGAAATCAATGAGCTATGTTATGGCAGCTATGGTGGTATTGAATGATAAACCAGTTACTTTATTAGCACGAGGGCGTTCTATTTCTCGAGCTGTGGATGTAGCTGAAATTTTAATCAACAAGTTTGTTTCTGGGTCAAGTTATGGCGATATAAAAATTGATACAGAGACAATTACAAATACCGATGGCACAAGTAGCAATGTCTCTTCAATAGAGATTGAAATTCTTCCACCAAAGAAATAAAGTAAGAAAACAATAAAATTTAACAGGAGAAAATCAGGAGACTTTCTCGCATCTTTTTTTTTATTTTTTTGAAAAAGTAATTCTTAAGTTATAAATTTAAATTCATCAACATCAATTACCGGATTGTAACCAATTTTTTGATAAATAGTATTAGAAACTGGATTCATCAAATCAGTAAATAAGAAACAGAACAGATTTCCTTCTTCTAAAATAAGTTTACTAAGCTTTGCCACACTCTCAGTGGCATATCCTTTTCTTCTTAGATTTGGTGGTGTATATACAAGATTTACTAAATTGCCATTAGGTGTTTTTCCCGCTTTTCTTGCCATCGAAACTATTTCTTGTCCATCTTTCAATAAAAAGATTTTTTTCGCCTTGATATCATTTTTTACACCCTCTAGAGATCGTGTTATAAATGATTCTTCGGTCTCATTTAAAGCCTCCAGAATAAATTCTCTCGCCCAACTCAATATTAATGATTGATTCCCTTCAGTACCTACAAAAAACTCCCTATTTCCTAAAAATCCTTTTGAAACTTTTTCTAATTTATAAACTCTTTCATTTCTTATTAATTGAGGTTTTAAATTTTTATCTTCACACCATAATTGAATAAATCTTTTTACACCATCTTTGAATCCAGTAATACCAGGTAATTGCATATTTTTTCTAAGCATAATATCGATTAATGTATCAATAGACTTCAAATTTTCTGTATAGGAAATAAGTTGATTATATGGTGGAGTTCTTAAGGATACAAGTTTTATTTCGTCATTATGTTTTACTGTTAGTAGAAAAGGTTTCTCATCTCCATATCTAGTCGGATTATTTCTAATTGCATTTAGAACTGAAAAAATTAGATTATTTTCAGCCTCTTTTTTAATCAGAAATGGAACAACAACTTCATTATATTTTTCAATATCTTCATAAAATTGTACTTTCATATTTTTTCATAGGAAGTATGATAATATCTTAACTAATTAAATCTTATTAAAAGCATAGTAAAAAATATAAATAGTTAACTGAACTCTTTACTTTAATGAGATTTAAAAATCCAATATTATTAATTTCGACCTTATTTTTAGTAAGTTGCATTACCAATTTTGAATTAAATGATACTACCTACAATTATACCTCTTCAAAAGATTTTAAGTTAGGAAGTGTTAACACAAATGGAGAGGTAGATTATTTAATCATTACTACCGAGATTTTTGAATCTATCCTTGAGCCTTTGGCGATTTGGAAAACACAGAAAGGTATAATTTCTAAAATTGAACTTGTCAGCGATATTGACCAAACATACGAAGGGACGAACCTTCCTGATAAAATAAAAAACTGTATTTTAGACTATTACAGTAATAACTGTACGCAATGGGTTCTTTTAGCAGGTGATCATAATCACATTCCAACTAAATACATAACTTGCTATGACGGATATTCTTATGATGGGGATGTTGTATGTTGTGATTCATATTATGGAGATATAAATAATGATTGGACTCAAACTAATTTCGATTATAAAATGGAGCTTTATGTAGGACGCTTAACAGCTAATAATAAAAATGAAATGCAATCTTTGGTTCAACGGATATTAAATTATGAGAAAAATCCACCTATCGGAGCATGGATGTCTCATGCTTTATTTGCTGGTGCTATTCTTCAATTTGATCAAGATTGGAATGATGATAATCTTTTAGATTATGCAGAATGTGATGCTAATCGATTTAATAATTATATAAATGATACTTTGTTACCTAATGATTGGTCTAGTGTCTTTCTGGCTCAAAATCAAGGTATTAAAGGGTCTGATTATTATACTGATTTTGATTTAGATTATATTCATCTTAAAGATGCTATTAATCAAGGTTGTAGTATTGGTACTATTTATGTTCATGGTAGACCTCAAAGTATGAGTATTGGTAAATGGATTGAAGACTTAGATGGAGATATGCTACTTGATTATACTGAAGATCCTTATTTAGGTGGCAGAGCAATTGATAACATATCATGGGAAATCCTTCTCAATACAAGTTTTACAGATCTGCAGCAAGAAGATAAATTAGGTTTATATTTTTTAGGTAGTTGCTCTGTAGGAACTTTTGATGATGATTCCGATTGTATTGCGGAATATTTTCTAAAAAATTTAGCAATTGGTTGTGTTGCCGGAAGTTATGTAGTCTGGGGGGAAGATCAATGGTATGAACGTGAAGAGGGTGGTTGGTTTATTGAAGGATTGGGATTTCGCTTTTTGGAACAATTATTTAAATATAATCAACCTGGAAAAGCTTTAGCATTAGCTAAAGCAGATTATATTGCAGATAGAATTGTCTCTCCTGAAAAGAATGAATATACTGAATGGGGAAATAAAACACTCAAACAGTATAATTTATTGGGTGATCCTGAATGCCCGATTTGGTTTTCAATTCCTAAACAACTTAATGTAACTATTGACCAGCCATTTGATGATATTAGAAATACTATGATCCTTAAGGTGACCGCTGATGATGTTCCAGTTCAAAATGTTACTATTACCTATACTGAGAATAACATTCTCATTTGGAAAGGCAAAACTAATGAAAATGGAACGATCGAAATACCTTTCTCTCAAATAAAAGTGAATAATTATGTTTTTACAGCAAGTAATAATGGTTATCTCCCATTTCAAGATAATATTTCACAAATTACAGATTCAAGTGCAATACCAGGATTTAATGCCATTATAATTTCATTTATTATACTATCCTTGATTGGTATTATTTCAATTTATTATGCATATCCTCAAATGAAGAGAAAGTATAATTAATCTAATTTATTTTAAATTTTTTTTTAATTCTTCAACTTTTCTTATAAATTCATCAAATTGAGTTGGTTTTACAGTTTGAGAGCTTATATTAAAAAGTAGATCTAAAAAATCTTTGATAAGAGGATGTTGCAGTATCATACATTTTTGATTTAGAGTATTTACATCTAAAATTAAAGCAGAATCTAATTTCTCTCCCATACCTAATACATCTTTTAGAATTAATTCATGAGTATCTGTATAAGATAAAATTAAAATTTCTTCTGCTATTTGAGAATTATCACTTTTATTAATTATTTTAAATTCACACATAAATCTATTTTCACTTCTTTAAAATTTATAGAATGACTAATTTTGAGTTAAACTTAATAAAAACAATTTTTTTAAATTGTCTTTAATAATTCTAAGTATAACAACTATTTTAAAAGTTCTAGCTAAAAATAAAAACAGAGGAAATTGAGTGAAATGGCACGTCCGTATCAAAAAGCTAACATTCCTGGTCCTGAGATGGGTACTTCTGTTTCAGATCCAACAGTAATGGCTAATTTACTTAAAACCCCTAAGAAGACTGTTTTTGTGATTGGTGCTGAATCATTAAATTGGGAGCTTGATGGCAAAAAGGTTGCGGATTATTTCATAGAAATAGCAAATAAAATTGACTGTCACGTAGTGTCAACAGGACATGCATATAGTTATTTAAAAGATAAAATCACCGATAATAAATTGTATGATATGTCCTTGATAAATATTACAAACCGTTTATCTGATAAAGATTGGGCTGGATTAGATGGAGAAGGACAGTATTCAATGGCTATATTTGGGGGACATATAGTATTTTATGTTTCTCAAACATTGTCTAGGCTTAAAAATTTTACAAATTGGTTAAGAACAATTGATCTAGATAAATATTCTCATCCAAACGCTAGATTTAGTTTACCAAATCTAAGCGAAGAAGAATGGAAGATATTTCTAGAAAATTTGATTAAAAATTTATAAATATAATATGGAAAAAATGTGAGGAGATTTAATATATGAGTTTTAGTGATATCCCTGTAGATGTTGGACCCGTATACGAAGGTGAACGTATTAGGGGTAATCAAATGTATGTTGAACTTGGCGGACCTAAAATTGAGAAGCACTTCGAACTCGTACGTGTTAAGAAGGATAAGGAAATTGAGGATGGAAAGGTAACTCTTATCGGTCCAGATATAAAAGATATGGAATTAGGTTCAAGGCATCCTATTGGTATTTTGGTAGAAGTTGCCGGACCTGAACTAGAAGAAGATTTAGAAGCTGTATTTGAAAGAAGAGTTCATGAATTTTGCAACTTTGTAAATGGAATAATGCATTTAAACCAAAGATATACTAATTGGATGCGAATTTCTAAAAATGCTGTAGAAAAAGGATTTGATAACTTTCAGATGCTTGGAACAGTCCTAATTAGATTGTATAAAGCTGAACTACCAATTATAAAAAAAGCTCAAGTCACAATCTATACTGATCCGAAAAAAATAGAAGAACCTTACAAAATGGCAATGGAGATTTACGAGAAACGAGACGAAAGAGCAAGAAGTATCAACGATGAGGACGTTGATATGTTTTATGGTTGTGTTTTGTGTCAGAGTTTTGCCCCAACTCATGCTTGTTGTATTACACCAAATCGAATGAGTTTATGTGGCTCTATTTCATGGTTTGATGCCAGAGCCGCCGCACGCGTAGACCCAAAAGGACCTCTTTATGAAGTACCTCCTGGTGAAACAATTAATGAATTAGCCGGTGAATTTTCTGGAGTCAACGAAATGATTAAAAAACGTTCACTGGGGGAAATCGATAGAATTTATCTTTACTCTGGAATGGAGTTCCCTCATACTAGTTGTGGCTGTTTTGAAGCAATTGATTTCTTTATTCCAGAAACTGGCGCTGGTCACGGAATTATTGATCGAAATTTTGATGGTGTCGCTATTAATGGTCTTCCTTTTAGTGCTATGGCCAATCAAACCGGTGGAGGAAAACAAATGCCCGGGTTTAATGGCATAAGCATACAATACATTGTATCACCCAAATATCAAAAGTATGATGGCGTTAATGCAGGTCTTAAGTCAGGAATTTACACCATAGTATGGATGGGTAAAGGCGTTAAGGAACGCGTTTATGAATTCCTTCCAGAAGATCTACGGGATAAAATTGCAACGGAAGAAGAGGTTTCTGATTTAAGTGAATTACCAGCATGGTTAGAAAAAGTGGGACATCCAATTATCGAAACTGAAGATTACAAAGCTGCTGTAGGAGGAGTGGAAGAAGAGGAAGAATGGGAAGAAGAAGGAGCGATGGTTCCAATGGGAACCGTTGGAATGACAATTCCGGGGGTTGGTGGAGCTGGTGGCTTTAAGGTAATCTTAAAGAATTGTAAAATTCATGCAGAATCAATAGTAATTAAAAAGATTGAACCTAAACGCAAGAAAAAATAAATTATTTATTTTTATTCTTTTTTTTGAGATATTTAAGTTTGCATTAAAATTAATTTTAAATAAGAATTAAATAGTTATTAATCTAGTTTTAGAAATATATAAAGTGAAATTAATATTGGTTAGAATATTCAATATTTGTATCAGTTAAGGATCTTATATTTTGCTGTAGGTTGAGGATATTATAGATCTAAGAAATCTAAGATTATTTTAAATTAGAATATTTTTAATTATAAGAACTAAAAGCGAAGGTTTATGCTATGGGAGAGTTAGCTTATAAAATTTGTATTTTTGGAGAAACCTGTGTAGGTAAAACTACATTAGCTCGAAGATTTCTCAAAGGATATTTTGAAGAAAACATTCAGATCACTATGGGAGCAGAGATATTTGTTAAATTTATGCAAATTGATGATATAAAAATTGTACTACAAGTGTGGGATTTTGGAGGGGAGCGTATATTTACTTTTCTATTGCCTTTATACTCAAGAGGATCTTCTGGAGGTATTTTTATGTTTGATCTTTCCAGATATGAGACCTTAGAGAACGTAGAAGCTTGGGTAGATACCTTTAGAAAGGAGCAGACCACTGAAAAAATAGATATCCCAGTTTTACTGGTTGGAGGTAAGTCTGATCTTAAAGATCAGATTAATTTTTCGCGGAAAGAGGGAGATAAAATCGCTCAACGATACAATTTATTTGATTATATTGATTGCTCATCCAAAACTGGGGAAAATGTGGAATTAGTATTTGAGACTTTATTGAGAAAAATTTTAACAGATAAAATGATAATATAAATGGTTAAATACTCCAGTTAAATATTTAATATTGAATTTAATCATTTAAAGCAAAAAACATCAGAAAATTCAGAATCTATATATTTTTTTTTATTATATAAAAATGCTTTCTCAAATTGAAATTAATAAAGAACTGCAATTTATAGCTTTTTTGTTACCTATCATGATGGGATTTCAATTAACAATTTATTTATTTTTCCAATATCAAAAAACAAGAGATAAAAATCTTCCATTAAATAGAATTTTATTAGCATTTGGTTCATTTATATTTTTTTTAATATTAGGTACGTTATTGATACATATAGCAAGGAATTTTATTGAAAATGAAATAATTCATGTAATAATTACGAGAATAGGTTGGTTTTTTGGTTTTTTTTCAACAATATGTTTTTCTTCCATCATAATTGCTAAAGAGTTTTCAAGTGTTATAAATATTAAAATCGCTAAAATTTTACTAATCTTTACTATTATTCCTGTAGTGGTTTTATTTATTGTGCCAAATTTACTCTCACCCTTATTTATAAGCAGTATTATTTTTATTGTATTAAATGGTTTGTACTTAGTAAGATTTCAAATGATTATGATAAGAAAGGTTGTAGGAAATATAAAAAAAAAATTCGAATTATTTTTATATGGTACATTAATAAGTTTAGTTGCTTTAACCTTCGCTATTTTTGTTGGATTAGGTGTTTTACCCCCAATTTTAAATGAAATAATTTATTACACTGGTATTTGTGTGTTAATAATTGGATTCATTATTATATCATTTTCCGTAATTAATTTTCCTCCTTTTTATGAATTTGAATGGAGGAAAAACCTCATTAAATTATTTATAATTAACCAACAAAACAAAAGTTGCATTTATAGTTATGATTTCATTGAAAAATTTAAGGATAAAAATGCTCAGAATCAAAATCATCTCAAACAGTTTGAAAATCTATTTTCTAAAGGAATTTTAGGGATTGAATCCATTATAGGAATAATTACAAATACTAAAGGTAAAGGTTTAAATGAAATTGAAAAAGGTGATTATCATATTTTCCTAGAGGATAGTCAATATCCATTCTACTTAACATTTGTCTTAATTGTTAAAGTTCATTTAATTAGCACTCCTCATCTTTTAAAATCTATAAAAGGTAGGTTTGAATTATTTTTTAGAGAAATTCTATTAAATTTAAATAACTTTTCAGAAGAATATTCACAATTATTTAGCAGTTTTGATAATATTATGAATCAAATACTACAGATGTAAAAAAAGTTGATGTATATCGAATTTCCAATAACAACCTCGTTTAGATTTACACTTTTAATAATGGAATCGATTTTTGCCTTTTTTGCTCTTGAACTTGGAATAATCTTTTTAATTAAATATAGAAAACAAGCGATAAGTATTAAAAACTCACAAGATTTAGGATTTGCATCATTATTTTTTGGATTTTCAGTATTAAAAATTTTATCTATAATTTCTAGCTACTATTTATCTAATAATAGAATTTCTCCTTTTTTAATTTGGTCAGAGGGGAATTACAGACAACTTTTTTATAATTTTGGTTTTTTTTCACTAATGATAGGTATTTTATTGTTTTCATATTTTATAGAGAAAAATAAAAAATTCTTTTTTAAGAAGTATTTTTTCACACTAACTTTTATTATCTTATTATTTTTATTTTCCATTCTATTTTTCATTGATTTATTATTTATTCATTCACTTTCAGTTGTATCATGGCCTTTATTCACTTTCTTATTTTTGCTTTATGTAAAAGATCTTGGTAGAAAATCAGCAAAACAAGAAATTTTATCAAAAAGTTTCTTAAAAGGGACAATAATCATATTACTTATTTTAATTGGATATGTTTTTTCGATGGATTTAATTCTTCAAGTTTTTGGACTCATAATAAGATTTGTTGGAATTACTCTTCAACTAATAGCCATTGCCCTAATTTTCATTTTTTTCAGAAAAATCCCTCCGTTCTTTGAATTTGACTGGCAAGATAAAATTGAAGATATTTATATATTAAACAATACAGGGATTTGTTTATTTGCTTATTCCTTCTCAAGCAAGACTAAGATTTTAGAAAATCAATTTGTCTCAGGAACATTGGCTTCAATGAATATAATGCTTAATGAACTAATTGAAGGTAAATCTAGTGAAATTTCTATTATAAAAAAATATAACAAAATTTTGATTCTTTTTTCTGGTGATTATATAACTGGAGTATTAATTTGTAAGGAAGAATTGAAATTTTTTATTCACAATCTTAGGAAATTAATAATAAAGATTGAGGAAGTTTATAGTAGTATCCTAAATAATTGGACTGGAGATCTTACCATATTTTATCCAATAAAAAACATTATAGAAGAGATTTTTGCAGCATAAATATTGATATGAAGGATTAATTCTCATATATCATATTTCTAATTGTATTTCTGTATTTATCAATTAAAAAATGAAAAAAAGATTCAATAAATTAGATGAAAGAATTAGAAAAATTATCTGTTAGTAATCAAATATCAATTTAAGATAAATTTTTGATTACTTATAATCCTATAATACATTTTTTAAATTATATGATTGTTTAGAGATCACTACTAAAAACCACAATAATAAATAGAACATCAAAGACAATAGTATTATTAAGTATAATTTTTTTCAAAATTGGTAATATGATGATGGTATCTTAAAATGTCGTTTTATCAACTGAGTATACCTAGATTTTTTACAGTATATATTGCCCAAGGAGTAATGTTTTTCTACTTCATTTTTTTAATCTATAAAATTCTTAAACGCGATACAAAACGATTGAACTTAATATTCACCGGATTCTACCTAGGTAATGTTATCGGATTTGGTGTAAATTTTATCTACGCTCCGATAACAGATGTAAATATTGTCCTTATCATGCATGGAATAACGACATTTTTTGCATTTTATTCACCAATTTTTATTTTAGTATTTGAACTAATGTTGCTAAAACCAGAAAGAGTTATTAATACTAAAAAGCAACTTGCTATATTAGTAGGATATGCTGTTGTTCTTTCTTTTATGTGGATTTTCCTCTTAATAGAAAATTGGGGTGTAGAAATTGGCCCTCCAAATTGGACACCTCATTGGATGTTGCCTTTTTTTCTTTTTTTTGTGTCTATTGTAACTGTATACGTAGTAGTACCATCCTTTTACAGCTCATATAAAATATTTAAGAAGTTTGAAGATTTCCAATTGAAAAAAAAATGGAAATGTTTTATAATCGGATTAGGAGCTTTTTATATATGCGGATATAGTATATTTATTTCTAATTTTTTAGATGTCCCTATTTTTAGAGCTGTAATAGGAATAGCAGATTTGATTCTGATTATTTCTGGGGCTTATTTAATGTATATCGGTGTAGGGCGTCAATTGGAGTGAATAAATTTATCAAATAAAAAAATGGTAATGGGGAGTACACTTACTCGATTTTATTGAATGATTCCCTTAATTTTTAGATTCACTACTATTTGTGATATTGCGACGGAATATCACTAAAAAAGAATACATTTAAATACTATTTTTTTGTCGTAAATTATTGTCGTCTATTTAGAATATGTTTTTATCACTTTATTAGTTAATTTATCTTAATATTTCCCATGTTGATTAGAGAAGCAGGTATACTCTTTCAAGGAATTCCAATTATATTTTCTAGTTATCATAGGGCTAGTAAGGATAATTTAAATCTAGTTTGTTCAAGTGGACTTATGAGTGGACTTCTTAGTTTTGCAGAATGTTTAATGGAACCCGTAGAATATTTTGAGAGTGAAAAATTCTCAATAATTTTTAAGAAAGGAATAGTGAAAGATTGTTTCCAATTTGATCAAGAGATCGTGGCTTTTATAGTTATAGATAGGGATGAAAGACTTGAAAAATTTTTGAGAAAAACAATTTTTCCTTTATTAGAGAAAGTATTAAAAAAATTCATTTCTCAATTTAATGGATGCAATTTTACTAAATCAAATCAATTTGAAAGTTTTAAAACTACACTTAATAAGTTATTTGATGTAAGTACGTTGACTTTTGAAGAAAGGGTTATATCTTTACTTGCTTAATTATTGTATTTATTTAATATAGTAAACATATAAAAAGGCATTTTTTAGAATATTAATTTAAGAATTGTTGCTTTATTCTGTCAAAGAGTGGTTTTATTGAATCTATACACTTTATATCTGATAAATCATAATTTCTGTTAGGATAGTAAGCTAGAATAATAGAATCAAACAATGTCCAATTATAATTATTAAATCCAATATCATAACCCACCACTTTAAAACCTTTTCTCAGAGCAAGAGACATTGAAGATATTCCAAGTTCCGTTGTGGGAATTTTCCATATGATAAGTCTCCAATTCTTATAGGTTTTTAATAAGTTATTGAGCGATTTTTCTTTTATATAACCAAATAAATTCACATTTGCCATGTAAAAATCCTTTGAAACCCCAAAAAGTTCATATAATTCACTGTTTTTCTCATTTTTTAAGATTAATGTATCATCTTGCATTCTTTTAGCTTGATTTCTAACATATTTATACAGGAAAATTATATCTTCATTATCTAATAGAAAAACATTTTTAGTTCTTTTTTTCCATAGATTTCTAAAAATCATTGAATAAAGCACTGCAGATTCTTCAAATTGAGGAATACATGGGTTATTATCATCAAAATCAAAATATCTGTTGTCTGCTAATTTAAGATAACTAGGAATTATACTATAAGGGATTGCACCTGCGTTCTGAGCGGAATTTTGAACTTGTGTTAATGGAGCACGAACTTCAGTATTAAGTCTTAAAACAGATTTAAATTGGGGCATCCTTGTAACTGCTATAAGCCCTGCAGCTGCTAAATTTCTTGTAATTCCTTGCTTTTGAAAATTCTTCTTCACTATTAAACGTCCTGCATGAGCAATATACCTTTCACTTTCCACTAAAGCACATCCAACAGTTATTTTACTTTCTAATAAATCGCTTAACACCCAAAAGTTATTCGGTTTTGCAATATTCTTTTTTAAAAGTTCTATATCATAAACAAGTGGATAAGGATATATATAATTATAGCTTTCTTTGAACATGGATAAGATAACAGCAGCATCTTTTGGAGTTGCAAACCTTAATCCATATTCTCGTCCATTTTTAAATACAAATTTTTGAAAATAAGTATCATCTTCTTGAATTCTTAATTTGTTTTTAGTAATGGTTTCCATCTTAATATCCCATTAAATTTTATTCAGATAATTAAGTCTTTTTGAAAGAATATATAAAATTTTCCTTTTTTTCCCGTGAAAAAAAAAACAAAATAAGTTATGTCATAAAAATTCCTAAAAAAAAAAATGAATATTTATTTCAAGATATAAGGATTCAATATCAATCTTTAAATTTAATTCCAATTCCATAATACATCAAATAACCCCAGATTATTAATGACATATGCAATAATATAATTATCAATTTTAAAGGATGTCCAGGATCCAAAATATTAAAAATGCACGATAAATAAAAAATCACTGTTATCCCTAAAAAGCCTACTAAGTGATAAAACCATTTTCTTTTCAAAGCAATAGTTTCAAATCGAAAAAAGATTTTAAAATTCGTATAATTTATTGGAATAAGGGTAAAAACAGTCACTATCGAAATTATATAGGTAAAAAAAATAGGACCCCATTTTGGAACAACACCAATTATTTTGACTCCTAAAAACGGACTACTTGGATTATCAAAGAATATTCCTAATATTACTAATAATAACATACCTGTGAAAAGTAAGATTCCATAGAATAAAATAAACTTATTTTGTCTTTTTATTGAATAAATAAGAGTCGATTCCAGTATTATCAAATTTGCGATAAGAAGAAATATTGTGCCAAAAAAAATAAAGAAATTAGTTAAAAAATTAAGTATTAAAATAGTAATTGGTTCAGTTATCGTGGCATAGACCATGTTTAAATAAAAACCTGTGGAGAGACTGATATAAAATCCACTAATAATTAGATTTAAACGTTGTTTTTTTCTCTTTAAGACTTTAAAGGCAATTATTGAGAAATAAACTGCTAAAATACCTAAGAAAATGTAAATTAGTATAAATCGTGCTATTTCCGCTTGGAATAACGTTAATGTTCACCAATGAGAACAATTTTAATTTTTACTTAAAAAAAATTGGTTGTTAATGAATAAAAAACTATCTTCTTATTAGTTTATCTATATACAAATTAGTCTGTTTTTGATTTTAAAATTCTGATTTTTTTAAAATATTTTTTCTTATTACAATTATACAGTTCATATTAACAAATGAAAAAGAGTAAAAAATTCTATAAAAATGTAAATTATAGAAATATTATCATTGTGTTTTCATTTTTTTTAATCTAATTGGAATTTCCCATTTTTTCAAGAGTTTGGTAACGGATTGAGGTAAAAATTGTTCCCAATCTTCATCTCGTATCATTGCTTTACGAATATCACTTGAGCTTAATCCTTTATTCTCAATTTTTACTTCCCATAAAACATGAATTTTTAATCCTAGAGATTCAAAGAATTGTTTTTTTTTTCTACCCCACTCATCATAAATAGTTAAAAAGAAGACTCCATCGAATGGAACATAATATTTAATCAATTCTGGAATATTAATGGGAAAAGGAACTATTGAAAATTTAGAATATTTTAAACCCTGTTCTAATAATGCAGCTTGCACTATTAAATAGCGTTCATAATAAGTTAATGGGTTAGCTATTGGAGTGCTTCGATGGGGATTTGTTTTGGTGTCTCTTGTTAAGAAGGGATCTGGATTTGTAATACCTACTATTAGATGATTACATAATTCTTTTCCAGCTAAGAGATATTTTATGTGATCATTATGTAATATTTGGAATCTTCCATGAATTACACCAATATCATATTTAGGTTCTTTATTATCCATTTTATAGTTAATTCACATAGAGATTATGGTATGTTGAATAATTCAAGAACCATTATAATATTATTTTTTATCATTATGATTTTTTATTACTTTTTTACATGACTACTCATACTTAAAAAGCTGATTTCGATATAGAATTATATTTGCTTATAATTAATAAAAATTCTATTTTTAATGACAAATGAAAACCATTTTAATAAAAAATTCAGGAGTTCAATATTTCGAAGAACTAAAACCCCCGATATAACTAAATTTATCCATGCCAGTGATATTCATCTAGGAGCAGCTCAATATCGAAATAAAGATAGAGCAAATGATTTCTTCAATGCTTTTAAAGAAATTTTAGAACTAACTATTGAACATTATGTTGATTTTATAATATTTGGGGGGGATGTATTTACTTCCTTAGAAATGCTTCCTGGATTATTGACTAAAATAATTAACATTTTGAGAGACTTTCAAATTTTTACAAAAGGTAATATCCCAATAATATCAATAGAAGGTAATCATGATATCCGCAAATTTTCCAGAGGAATTAGATTCGAGAAAAGAAGTCAGTCATGGTTAAAATTACTTAATAGTCTTGGGTTGATTATTCTTCTAGATGTTGACTTTGACTTATCCCCAAAAGAAATGTTTATTCCCTACAATTTTGAAATACGAAAAGGTGGTAAGATACAAATTAAGAATATAATGATTTATGGTACACAATATCTCGGTGAAAATCCTATTTCTTTTCTTTCTAAAATAAGAAGAGAGTTAGCCAAAAATAATGGGACATTTAACATTTTATTACAGCATTTTGGCATCGAGGGTCAGATGGATAATGTTCCTGGAGTCAATTTAAAAGATATTCAGCCATTAAGACATCGTATAGACTATTTAGCTTTGGGACATTTTCATAAACAATTTATACTTGAGAATTGGATATTTAACCCTGGATCTTCAGAAGCTACCTGTTCTATCGATAATTCATTTAAGCGAGGGATCTTTTTAGTAGAAATATCAAAAAAGTCCGAAAAATTTGTAAAAAACGTAAAAATAATCCATTTAAAAAATCGTAGATATATATGGGAAACAGTTTATCTTACATATGAATTTACAAAAAGGAAAGATCTTGAAAAATTTATAATTAATAAATTATCTCTTTCATTAAAAAGTCTAAGTAACGAAGTTCTTTCATCAATTCCTCAAAAACCATTATTGTATTTGATTTTACGAGGGAAAGAACCTATAAAGTCATGTGTTATAAAAGAAAAGGATTTAAGAATAAAATTGTGTAATCTCTTTCCTATTGTAGATGTTAATATTTACCAAAAATTTGAGAAAACGCTAAGAACATTGGATAATTATATATTAGCTTAATTGATCAATTGTTATGATAATCTTTCAGATGATATTAGATATTAAAACTCTATAATTATTTGAAAAATAAAACTCTTTTAAACATTTTTTATTGAAAGAATGAATTTAGAATTAAATAAAGAGTTTATATATAATATCCAGTATTATCTTCTTTGTATTTATCCTTGTCGTCATCTTTGTCATCATCATCACTTCCCAACAATTTTTTATAAAAGTACTTCATCATTTTCTCAGGGTCACCTTCAAAATCTTTAAGATCTTTAAAATCACGAGGATCAATACGTATAATACCCCCTCTCTTCATTGGTATTACTTTATTACGAAATGCTTTTTCCATTCTTTCTTTTTCTCTCTCATTTTGAAGTAATTCTTTTTTCATTAATTCTCTTAATTCATTTACGACAAGTTTATCCAAATAACTCGGGTCAAATTCCAGAAGTTCTTCTGTACTGTAGAATTTGGTAATTCTTTTAATTGCTCTATCTTTTTTTAATTCAGGGATCTGACTAATACTTTCAAGATTAAGCATTGATAGAATATTTAACCAATCAAGTTTAGTAGCCCAACAGAATTGTTTATCGTCTTCTTCCATTTTTAATACAATTTTTTAGCTAATTGATAAAATGCATTGAATAAAATAAACTTTTTTTAAAAACTGCTATTTTGTAACCAACAATAGAACCTAATAAATTTATTTATTTTATTATATAATTTTCAGGAAATAATGTAATTCATAGATTTCTTGCTCATTTTAAAAATAATTAATTGAGATTTATTTATAATAAAATAGAGGAAATCCTTATAAGAAAATTTAATTTTGGATGAATTCTAAAATTTTTGAAGCTACAAACTCAGGAGCGTCATGAGTAATCCAATGAGTAGATTTTTCATGTTTTTCAATTCGCAAATCCTTGACATAATCAGATAAGCCTTCTAATAATTGTGGTGTTAATGCCAAATCATTCATACCCCAAAGAACTAAGGTTGGAACTTCAATTATTCCAGACCAATCATTATTGTTATTTTTTGCCCTATAATAGTTCACCCCACCTAATATTGCTCCAGGTTGAGACCATGCTTCAAGATATTTCTGCTTATCTAATTCACTAAAATTATCATTAAAGACTATATTTTTTAATGCTTCGTAGTTATTTTCTATTAAATACTTCTCACCATTTTGTTGTTGAAATCTTAAAATATAAGAACTTCGTTTTTGTTGCTCTTTATTTGTTTTTAGAGTTTGTGCGAATAATTTATTGTGTGGAGCATTTAGTATAATTAATTTTTCTAAAAGTTTTGGATATTTTTCGGCAAATATCCAAGACACTACACCTCCCCAATCATGTCCTGCTAGTGAAAATTTTCCTAATTTCAATTTTTCACTTAAACCCTTGATATCCTCCAATATAATTTCTATTTTATAATTTTCTGTACCCTCTGGTTTATCAGATAAATTATACCCTCTCATATCAGGGATTATTAATTTAAAGTTGTCTTTTAGGAGAGGAATAATTCTTGACCAACAATACCAGAATTCTGGAAATCCATGTAATAAGATTAGCGGCTTTCCAAATCCAGCAATTATAGTATGAAGTTTTATCCCATTAGTTTCAATATATTTCTCTTCTATTCCATTCAAATTTGTCATAGATGCAAAAATGTAGAGAATTATTTAACATTTAATGAAATAGGATTAAAATAAGGATAAATATAAAATAAGATAATAATTAGAAAATGTAATCTAAAAATTCATTAATTTTATTATTCAAAATAGTTCAAAAATGATTGTTTAAAATCCTTTACAGATGAATTATCAATTTCCCCGAATTTATAGTGTCCATGGGGTAATTTAACTTTCCCTGAAAGATATTTTTTTAATGCAAGTTCGAAATCATTTAAAGTTAGACTATTCTGTTCAGCGAATTTAATTTCACCAAAATATTTTACTAAGAAGTCTGGTTTAAATTTACTCACTTTAGTAAAGTCACCATTATTATGTTTTATTCAAACGTTTTTTTAATTAAATAATTATTTCGATTATTAAAGATAGGTAAGTATATAAATTTTTTCCTACACTTGCAATGGAGATAAATTAGTAGTTTTTACCGAATCCTCATTCACTGAATGAACGTTCATTTATTAAGTTATTATCATAATTATTTAAGAATTTAATTAAAAAAGATATGAAATTTATGTTAATTTAATAATTTCAATCGCGAAACCAGTTTCTAAAAGAATTTATTTTTATCCATTTCTTTTATTTTATTTTTATTCTTAGATCTAATAGGTAGTTATGAATTAATAAAAGGAAATGGACTCCAGAGCTTTAAGAAGCTTAATAAATCTTTTTAAATTGAAAATTAATAAGTAATAAATTTTAACATAATTTCTTACATGTAATAATAATTTAAACGAATTTTGATATAATATTGACAATTCATTATTTTTGAGTTGACTAAAATTGTCGTTGAGAGCAAAGAAGGCAGAAATTATTAAAAAAGAGAAAAGAAATTTGTTTATTATCTCGTCTCTCTCTGTTTTTGAAGAGAAAGGATTTCACAATACTCGTATAAAAGACATCACAAAAAAGGCTGGAACATCTGTGGGAAACTTCTATAATTATTTTAAAAGCAAAGAAGAGGTTATCGAAGTTATAATTAGTGGCTTAACTGAACTTATGGTTAATAAATTTAAAGAATTATTCATTTATTTTCAGGAAAATAGATTCCCCCCAATTTCTGCTGTTAAAAATCTTTTTCGAGGGTATGCAAAGATGTTTAAAGAAAAAAAAGAGAGTTTTTTAATTTTTTTTGAGCAAATGGGAGGAATGGATCAGAAATATCGAGATAAAAGAAATGAGATTCTTGACAATTTTACAGATGAGGTAGAAAAACTTATATTAAGACTGATAGAATTTGGCGCTCGTAGTCAAAATCCTAAAATAACGGCAAGAATCTGGACATCTACAGTACTTGGAGTTTTTATTTGGTGGATTCGGAGTGGTTTTGAGGTTGAAGAAGAAGAACTTATTAAAAATTTAACAGAAGTTCTTGTTAAAGGGACTATGTCAAATTAAATATTTTAAGACTTTTTTTCTTTTGATTTAAAATAGACAATTTTGAACATTTTACTTTTTTAATCGGAGTCCTAATATTCTAAAACTTGTTATGCAATAGTTATAATTATAAGCAATAAATTCAATTAATACTTGGAAATTTCACAATTTATAATTTTTAGGCTTAAAATTAAATGAATAGAGAAATTGATGATAGAACTTACTTGAATTTTCTTTTACAATACTTAAATGTTGATGAATTGAAACAAATCTGCCGAAATTTTGAAATAAAAGGATTTTCAAAATTCAAGAAATCTGAGCTAATTGATTTTATCCTTGATTCATTAGCAGAAGAAGAGTTTAAAGATCTTTTACAAATAAAAGAACTTGAGATTATAACTGATGGTATTAATTTAGCTTTAAAAAAGATTAATGGGGAAGATAGAGAAACTATTGAAGAAATAAAAATCGTTAATCCTGATAATCATGAAATAGAATTGCTCTTCAAAGGTTTTAATTGGGAAGTTCAATCCTATTTATCAATTACTCCGCAAAATATTCAAAATCCTGAACGTGATTGTGATTGTCGAATAGGGGCAAATAGGGGGTTCTGCAGTCATTTTTGGGTAGGATTTATTTATTCATTAAAACAAAAATGGTTTAAACAAAAAGATTGGTCTCTAACAACTCTACCTCATGATTTTGAAGAAAAAATTAAGTCAATAAAATTAGTTGAAGGTCATACGGGGAAAAAAGGAGATAAACTAAGGAAAGCTGTAGTTTTAATTGATGAATCATCATCAGGTGTGAAACTCATGAGTTATTTAGAGACATCAATAACAGTGTATGAAGGCGAAATCACAGAGATTATTGAAAGAGAATCTGAATTTCAGGGAAATATTACGAAATTTTTTATAGTTTCGCTAAAAGATGTGAAGTTTGGTCCAAAATTGAAAAAAAAAAGTGATTTTAGTGAAATGGATATTAAGAATGTTGAAAACTTAAAAGTGAGAATTTCTGAAAGACTTCAGAGTGAATATTTCTTTAAAAATGGAGATCTGATTAATTTCAGCGGAAAATTAGTAAAAGATAATTATTGGGGATTTATAATAAAGAATGTTCGAAAGATTTCAAGGATATAGTTTCTTACCAGTTTTTCAAAGACACTTCACGATTAACTTACTATCTTTATGAAATAATTAATCCGGGTTAGGAAGGAGATTTTATTAATACTAATTTATATTCTAATATAGACCTCTTCTTTGAAATAAGATTTGAAAATTTAACTGGGGATATGAATAATGACTAAAACTATGAAAAGTATACCAAAAATCATGAAAGGAAAGATCTGCATGATTACGGGAGCTAATTCGGGAATTGGTAAAGCAACAGCTATAGAATTAGCACATCTAGGTGCTACATTAGTTTTAGTATGTCGTAATCAAATCCGAGCAGAAAAAGCTATAGCTGAAATAAAAAAGAAAACTGGGAATGAATTGATTGATTTGATCTTAGCAGACTTATCTTCTCAAAGGAAGATTCATAATCTTGTATCAGAATTTAAAAGTAGATATAATAAATTACACGTACTAATTAATAATGCAGGAGTAAATCTTAGCAAACGGAAAATAACAATAGATGGGATTGAAACCACCTTTGCTGTAAATTATTTAGCTCAATATATGCTATGCAATTTATTGTTTAATATTTTAAAAGATAGTGCTCCAGCTAGAATAGTAAACGTAACATCAAGTTATCAAGCTAAATCTATTAATTTTGAGGATTTAAATGGAGAAAGACATTATAGGCAAATGAAAGCATACAGGCAATCCAAATTAGCGATTGTTCTCTTTACATATGAATTTGCGAGAAAAATTAAGGAGACTGGAGTTACAGTGAATTGTTTACATCCGGGAATTATAAAAACAAATATGGTACGTAAGTTCCGATCTTTTGTTAAATATTTTTACCCATTAATTGGTTTATTTATGAAAAGCCCTAAACGCGGAGCTAAAACTTCAGTTTATTTAGCATCTAATCCTGAAATTGATGGAATAACAGGTCAATACTTTAAAAGAAGAAAAACAGCGAAATCTGTTAAAATATCATATGATAAAAACATAGCAGAACAGTTATGGGATGTTAGTTTTAAATTGACAAATGTAAATCTTAAAATTAACTAATTTAAATCAATAAAAGACTATTTCTTAAGATATTTCATTTTTAAAGTATTTGTAAGTTGTTGTAATTTTTTAGAAATCTTTACTTTAGGAACTTCAATTTTCTCTAACTTTTTATAGAAATCAGGTAGTTTCTTAATATTATATAAATAAAATTTTTGGATTTCATTTATATTCGGTAATTTCGATAAAAGTTTGCCATTTTTCATAACTGGAATTAACAGTGGTTCAGCATTAGATGGGATTGTTTCATTTTCTAGGGATAGGATATCCTCTTTGAATAGCCCTTTCTTATCATAAATCCTATACACTTGTTTTTTCCCAGGATATGTAATTTTTTCTTCACTAATCTTTATTTTAGGGATATTATTATATTCTATTATCTTATATACGCCAGAGATTGTTGGATCATCACTAGAAGTGGCTAATTCCGTTCCTACACCAAAAGCATCGATAGGGGCATTTTTATCAATAATTTCTTTAATCTTATATTCATTTAAATCTGAACTTGCTACAATTATTACTTTATCACATCCATTTTTATCTAATATCTCCCGAACTCTCTTTGCATGATCAATAAGATCTCCTGAATCAATTCTAACTCCTTTAATATTATTTCCAAATTTGCATGATTTTTTCGCTCCAATTTCAGTATCATATGTATCTATGAGAAGGATTGAATCCTTATCATATATTTTATAATATGATTTAAAACTTTCTAACTCATCATCGAATTTTTGCACAAAACTATGAGCCATAGTACCTGTAGAATTAATTTCTAATTCTAAATCTGCAATAACATTACTAGTACCATTAAATCCCGCAATGTAGCTTGCTCTTGCGGCATATACTCCCGCAAGAGGGCTATGAGACCTTCTTGTTCCAAATTCAAGAAAGACTTTATCAGGAGCTAAGCTTTTAATTCGCGAAGCTTTAGATGCAACAAGCGTTTGAAAATTAATAACATTAAGTAAATATGTTTCTGCAATCTGAACATGAAAAATAGGTCCTTGCATTCTCAAAATTGGTTCGTTTGGAAAGAAGTAGTTTCCTTCTTTCATCGCCCATACATCCACATTAAATTTAAACTTTGGTAAGTACTCCTCAAAGAAACTTGAATCAATATTTTTAAAAACTTCTTTCTCTCTTAGGAAATGTATTATACGCTCTGTAAATCTAGCATTTAATAAATATTGAATTGCCTGTTCTAAACCCGCAAAAATCAGATAATTGCGATTTTTAGGAAATTTTCTTATAAATAACTCAAATGTAGCAATATCATTTTCTTCATCAATTTTCTTCTCGAGATTATATTGATAATAAGCAGCACCCATAGTTAATTGATAAAAATCCGTGGCGAGAATCATATTAAAATCATTTACAAAACCAGAATTCATACTATTCACCTTTTTCTCATTAAAAATTATCTCTAAATATTAGTTTATTTTGTTGGTTATAAACATTATATTTTTATTTCATCAGAAATGAAAATCTTAATAAATTAATAGTATAAGAGGAGGAAGATTAATTTTTAAGTTTATTCACAAATAATATTATCAAAAGTAGGAAAAGTAGAATAATGTTTAAAAATCATTAAATTAATTTTTGTATAAATGATCTTTTAACTAAAATTTATAATGTGATAATATGTACCATTTAGACGATGATGAATATTTAAACGTTCCATACTATAGAAAAACACGGAGTATTTGTCCAGAATGTTTAGAACCAATCGGTGCCGAAGTTTATGAAGATAATGATGAAATTTGGATGAAAAAGACATGTGAAGAACATGGTCAATTCAAGGATAAACTTAGTTCAAGTGCTAAATATTACAAATGGACACACTGGGCAATAAAAGATAAAAACGGAAATATTGTATGGAAATTTGATAAAGATGGTAATGCTAATCCTCCTGATTGTATTGGTGAAGATCCAAGAGGATGTCCTTATAATTGTGGATTATGTGAACAACACCTCTCAACTTGTTCATTAGCCTTGATAGATCTCACAAATCGCTGTAATTTTAATTGTAATTTCTGTTATGCAAATGTACAAAAGTCTGGTTATTTAATTGAACCTTCCTTGGAAGAAATTGACAGAATAATGAAACATTTTAGAAGTAAACCGATTCCAGCTGTTGCTATCATGTTTACAGGTGGGGAACCAACGGTTAGGAAAGATTTTCCTGAAATTTGCAAGATGGCAAAAGATAATGGTTTTAAGGAAGTTATTGTGGCTACAAATGGTTATGGATTTCAGAAGAAGAATGGAGGTCTTGAATGGACAAAAAGGGTAAAAGAAGCTGGTTTAGATACATTATATTTTCAATTTGATGGAATTAATGATGCAACATATGAAAAAACTCGTGGTATCAAAAATCTTATGACATATAAACAAAGAGTAATAGAAAATTGTCGTAAAGCAAAACTTGATTCTATAGTATTAGTGGCAACTATTGCTAAAGGAGTTACAGACATAGAAGTAGGCAATATTATTCAATATGCTATTGATAATGTGGACGTAGTACGTGGAATAACTTTTCAACCCGTATCTTTATGTGGGCGAATTGCATTTGAAGAAAGACAAGATTTAAGAATAACTAATGCGGATGTTCTTAAAATTATAGAAGAACAAACCGCAGGTAAAATAAGCATGGAAAATGCTTGGTATCCTCTAACAACTATCGTGGAATTTGGCAGAGTTATAGCTTATCTTGCTGATGTTGAACCTATTGAATTCACTTGTCATCCCGATTGTGGTTTCGCAAGTTATATGGTAGTAGATCCTGATACTGGTGAAATGATGCCTATTATGGACTATTTTGATCCATTGAAGGTAATTGATTTTGCAAACCGCTTTTGGGCTAAAATTAAACACAAAGAAAAAAAGGAACTTAGAGTTTTTGAAGATTTACTTGGAGATTTTGGAAAAACACTTGATAAAGGATTAAACTTTTTGGATAAGACTCAATTAAGAGCCAGATTCTTATTAGGAGTGCTTCAATATATGAAAAAGCCAGGAAAGCTTATGGAAATGTTTTCAAGGCTTTTGATGCGTGGAGATTGGGAGAGCGTGAGTTCATTTAGTTATGGGGCGCTTTTACTCTCAAGCATGCACTTTCAAGATGCTTATAATATGGATATTGAAAGAACAAAAAGATGCATTGTACACTTCGGTATTGCAATGCCTGACGGTAGTGTAAAAGAATGTTCCTTTTGCACTATGAACACGCTTCATAGACCTCATATTGAGAAACAAGTCGCTAAGAAATTAACAGCAAAAGTAAAGAATGAATTTGATACTACAACTGGCCAACCTGCAGAAGAAATCCAACAAGAGGTAGCTCGTAATGGTGGAATTAATAAGGAGGAGGATAAATAAATGCCAGAAGATTTAGTCGAAGATAAAGATGGGATGAAAATCCGTAAATTAGCAGAGCTAAGAACAATTACGAATAAGGATTATGAAGAGGCTATGCTAAGAAGAGTAGATGAATTTAAAGAGATAAAAAAAGAAAAATCGCAGTTCAATGATGTTCTTCAAAACTCTTTTTTTACAGCTTTAAGTACTGCTTTTGATTTAAAAGTCCAAGTTGATAAAGCTCTTGGAAAAGACAATTTAAAAAAACTTCATAAAGCAATTGATGAGATCCTTTTATTAGGATTATAATTTTAATTTTATTTTTCTTTTTAATTTTGATTTTGTTATAAACTTAGTAATTTTACATAACTTATTTTTTAAACTATAATTTAGTTTAGTTATACTATGGTTTATAATGCTTTCACTCTACCAGTTACAGTTTTTTATATTGGAAACGGATTAGCACATTTATATTATGCTATTAAGTTAAAACAGAAATTTTCTAAGGAACATAATTTTACTAATTCCTTTTTAATAATACTATTATGGATTGTTGCTGGAGTTGTGTATCCATTGTTTTTTATTAGAGATACAAGTCAGACAAGATTTTTTCAAGGATTAGCACTTCAAATCATATGTATTTATGCCCCACTACTAATACTTTTTATTTTATATTACCAAATTCAATTTAAATTAAAAAAAGATCCTCAAATAAGAGAAAATCGGACGATTAAAAGATTTATAAAACAATTTACTTTAATGGATACAAAAAATCTATATAATAGGAAAGCTGCTTTAAAAACTGATGTGCATAGGAAAGCATTTCACTTATTACCCGCTGTGATTATTATTTTTTTATGGTTATTTGCTGTCTATATTTGGGATGATATATGGCATGGAGATCAATTCTGGGGGATATCGGGAGAAGAGTATGGAATTTTTTTAATAACTACAGTCGGGTACACAGCAATTATCATTTTTGCAGCTTTAGATTATGTTCGATTATCACATATTTTTAATAAGGGAAATATTTATCGCTTACTCCCAACATGCATTTCTAATATTTTAGGTAAGTCCTTAAAAAAGAATGAGATCTATGAATTTACTAGACCTGTAGCACTGATTTTATCACTTATTCCCACACTTTTTCTTCCATTTGGCGTATTTACTGCTACAGCTTTAATTGCTACTTTAGGTGATGGTGCTGCATCCATATTTGGACTCAAATTTGGTAAGGTTCACTTACCGAAATCTTCAAATAAAACATTAGTTGGATACATCTCTGGATTTTTAATATCTTTAGGTATCAGCGTTTTAGTCTTGTGGTTTTTTGAACATCAATCTTATAATATTACACAAATAATTATTATTGGACTTGTTGGAGCATTAATATTTTTAACTATAGATATCCTAAACCTCAAGATAGATGACAATATTTTAAATCCAATTTTCTGTGGATATTCAATGGGGTTCATTACACTAATATTCTAATTTTAGAGATAAATGATTTTATGTAATTAAAATAATCCTTTTTTCTTGTATATAATATATTTTTTTTTAAAAAAATGGGAACAGTTCTTAGCTCTCTTTATTCTTTTAAAAATATTTGTAGAGCTTATTTTTAACAAGAATATAAATAACACTCAATATCATAATACTAAATATTAGCAGCAAAAAGACAGGATTCATTCCAGGTATTTCTGGAGTTTCATCTTCACCATATCTTTCTTCATTTCCACAAACTGAAAGCATCTTATCAAATTTAAATTTAATAGCTTTTTCTGTAATTGGTAGATTAGTTTGATTAAATTCACTGTAGAGATTAAAATGCACGCTATCTCCATAATCTAAGCCTACTACCGCTTGATTACTAGATATACTAAGCACATCTTTATATTGAAATTTGATATCACCAACACCAGGTTGAAAAAATAAAATTACTTCAAAAGATCCTACATATGATGGTTTTGAGTTATTATAGGTATATACATCTTTATATTCAATTACTAAGCGATTTGGTGATGTTAAAAATTTATAATATACTATTCCTCCCCCTCCAAAACTCTCTGAAGTTGTTAAGTTATCTCCAAATAAAGCTATAGTAGGAGAAATATGATAGTATAATGAAGGTATATGCACGCTCATCGAAGATATGTTTCCACTAGGAAATACCAAATAACCACTACTTACTACAACACAACTGTTATAGTTTTTATTATATATTCTAAAATCCCAAGGAAATTGTAAACTCTGGTAATTGAAAGTCGTATCAGAAATTTTCTCTAAAATAGTTCCTGTTTCATTAATCTCAATCCATGAATAAATAGCCTCAGTATCCATAAGATATCCCCCTCCACATATAGAAGAATTATTAATTCTTTTTTTTTTTCCTATTAAAAAACCATCTACAAAAAGTCCATTGATATAAAGAAGATACGAGAAATTACTTAAAAATATAAGAAAAATAAGAAATATGAATAATAAATTGTTTTTTTTCAAATATATCCCAGGAACGTTAGATTTATTATAATCTAGAAGTCACATTGTTTATATAAATAAACCTTTTTTAAAAATTAAGTCAAGGTTTCTTAAGAGAAAATTTATTTGGAGCAAAAATTTGAAAAGAACTAATAATAAATATAAAAAATGATCCATAACGAATTTAAAAAAAAATTTTTTCTCCTTTCATTTCAATACAATAAGAATTTAAGTAGGAATTTTTTTCTTTCATAATAAAAGTATAGTAAAGATGAAATACTATGTCTCAAATGGAAGAGAGTAAACAGTTCAGCTGTCCTAAATGTGGAAAAACAGGTGCTATTACATTTTTAAAAGCTGTTGGAGATAAATTTCTAGTAAAACAAAAATGTCCAATTCATGAAGAAAGATCTTTTAAGGTTCCATTATTACAAAAAGAACGTTATTTGTCTCATTTCCGTAATGGAATTTTTCGTTGTCAAACATGCGGAGGAGAAGCAACTGTGAAAAGTGCTAAACCGTCAGGACCCTGGATGTTAGTTAAATGCACTTGCCCTATGGATGGAGACAAATTACCTGTTCAAAAAATTTGGAGTACTATTTATACTGACGTTTATCTCAATGAATCTCCTGAACCAGAACCGATTCATCCCATCAAGACTCAAACCGATGAAAAGAATTTTTGTCCAAATTGTGGGACACCTTTGAAGGAAGCGGCAGAATTTTGTGACGCATGTGGAACCAAAATTATATAAATAATTCTTTTTTTTTTAAGAATAACTCTAATCTAGAATTTTAGAATATTAAAAATATGTAATAATTTTTAAAAAAAAGCATCCATCTTTTTAATACCCTTGATCTCTTCATAAGTTATACCTAGAGCATCTAAAACTTGTTCTAACGCAGAAATTAGAAGATCCTTATATTTTTTTGTATCAATATCTTGGAGTTTAGCCAACTCAATAGCTTTTGCTCCAATAGGTCCCTTACTTTTAATGAAACTTATGGTTTCACCTTTTTGAAATTCTTTTCCAGTTACCTCTTTTAATTCTAATGCTGCTCTTACATGTTGGGGAATTACTTTTGTATAACTCTTAAGATCTTTTTGTAAACCAATATTTATCACATAATCTTCTAATATAAAAGCATCTGGTTTTCCAATCTTCTTTAAATTATTCCTTACAATTTCTTTAATCTTATCTTTAGCTTTTAAAAATTCGTCATTATTGGTGATTTGCTTCAATATTTCGATCATTTCACTAAATGCCTTTTTAATAAAATCAGGTGTGTTTTTTTTTTTAGCAACAAGACCTTTTATATCTACATATTTCGTATCTTTATAAATTCCAATATAATTTTTCTTTCTTTCTGAAAGTGCAAGAAATTGATATGCTTTTTCCTCTTCTAAATCAAGATCTAATTCACTTTTGCTCCATTCTGATATAATTTTCATTTGATCGCTGGTAGGATTTAATAGGAAAACACTATCGGTATCACCATAGAGAACTTTCACACCAATATCTTCTGACTTCTTAATGGTTTGTTTTATCGAGTATTGACCTATTGAAGTTGTACTTTCTGCAACTGGAAGACAAAATAGAGGAAAATTCTGAGAGCCAAATACACCATATGAACCGTTAATAAACACTTTAAGGGCTTGTTGAATCGTATGATAATAACTTCGTTTTTTTTCTGTTAAACTTTTATCACTTGATTTTGGTTTAAAATATTTAACTCTGATATCTCTAAAAAATCCTACTACATAAGCAAAGATTCCCATTTTTTTAGTACATATATGATAAGGGGTTCCTTTTACAAGATTATCTTCATCATCCTTATGCGGACATAAAACTGTTTCATATGATAGGTTATATTCTTTAATAATAGAAGGATAAAGTGAAGCAAAATCCATCACTACAACATCGAAATGAATACCTGGAACTGGTGGAACAACATATGCACCTGCAAATGTTTTTCCTTCAATTACCGCTTTTGAGTAGCCCCCAGTTTTTAATTCAGCTATCTCTGATCTACGAGGTATTAAATAATTTTTTCTTCTATGTTCAAAATAAAAAATATTTTGAATCCATGTTGATATTTGACGCCTTACTGTTTCATGAATAGGCATTTTGGTAATTCGACATAATAATATAATTAAATTCCATACAAGTGAGTTGTTAAATTGAGTCAATTCTAATGTAAGTATTGAATCTTTTAAATTATACCACGTTAAGACATCATATTCCATTTCATGTATTTCTTCTTCATGTTCATACTTCATTTTCCCCAGTAATGCATCACTAATAGCGTTTAATGAACTGCTTTCATAAGCGCCTCCAAATGCATATCCAGAAATACTTCGATTGAAGAAAAAATTAAATAGATCAATATGGATTCCCTTTCTCAAGTCACAATCAGATCTTGATAAGAACCCAAAACCTCTTTTAATATGGATAGGATTTAAATCTTTATCAATTTTTAATTTATTTGCCCTATGAAACATGTAATTAAGATCAAAATTATCTCCGTTGAAAGTAATAATTATAGGATATTCCCACAAAAGACGAAAAGTCTCGATTAATAATCTTTTTTCACTTTTAAAGAAAATAAGTTTAGCATCTGATGGAAACTTCTTGTGAAGTCCATGAAATAGGAATCCTTCCCTTTTTAAAACATAAACTAATTTTAATCCATCTGAAGCTACAAAGGAAATGCTAATAATTGCTTGTTTTGCTTGGCGAGGATCTGGAATAATAAAATCTTCTGATCCCATATTCACTTCGATATCCATAGCTAACCGTTTCACATCTGGAATCGGTGTAAGAAAAATATCTAAAAACTTTTCCGAAAATTCTTGAAGTTCTGAAGATTCATTTTTAAACTGATCTCGTAATTCATTTGCCATATTTTTAGATTCTTCTGAATCCTCTTCAAAACTTAACTTATTGATTTGACCATCTTTAATAGAATATATTAATCCTGGAATTAGCTGTCTATCGAAAATATAATTTAAATGATATCTAATATCTGCTTCCCATGCTTTCTTATTGTTCTTACCTAAAATATTTCTAATATTTGTACCAGAACCTCCGATATCTGATGGCGTTTTTCCATATATTTTTGTCATCGATATTTCTTTGTCCTTTAGCAAATCGGTTTTCTTTATTTCTTCAAATCTAGTAAAACCTTCATAATCTGTTAATTCTATAATATTCTGTAAATCTACTATCGTTTCCTTACTTATACAATACGGTTCATGATTTGTAGTATCAATCCATATTTTTATTTCATCATTTTCTAAATCGTAAAATTTACAATAAGCTTTATT
The DNA here is from genome assembly GCA_048937405.1 of Promethearchaeota archaeon. Classification (GTDB taxonomy): domain Archaea; phylum Asgardarchaeota; class Lokiarchaeia; order Sigyniarchaeales; family SOKP01; genus Loki-b32. The sequence continues at coordinate 690,775 of JBHLNF010000001.1, read as the reverse complement.
TTGACCACCATCATAATCAACATCAAGTAATATGCCCCTTTCCATATTTTCAATGATTTCTCCTTTTTCAATAAGATAACGAATATATTTTGAAGAAAAATTTTCTCGTAAAACATTAGGTAATTTGATATTCCCTTCTTTTAACCCAAAATCTTCATCATTACCTTGAAAAAATAAGTGTGAAGGAATCCCCTCTGAGCTAGCCTCAAATTTGGGTGTTTTTTCTTTATCCTTCTCTTCTTTTTTTGCTTTCGGCTTATCTGTTGGCTTCTTTTCTACAGTTTTCTCAATATTAGATTCCTTTTTTAGTTCTGTTGTCTTTTTCTTCTTTGTATCTGTGTTATCAACAAATGAAAATAACGATGTTTGTGATTTATCATCTTGTTTTTTCTTTTTTGAAGGTGGCATTACAAACTAATAAAAGTATGATATTTTAATTTCTAATATAAATAATTAATCTAGTATTTATTATAATACTCTGTAATCATTCTTTAATATTTAATTTGATACTCTAAAGTAAAGATACTCCTGCAAAGAGTGGAGTTCTAGTAATTAGATGAATATAAAAATTCGATACTAATTTCTATGACTTACGATATTCTTTATTTCTTCCAAAAGAAGCTGTTTTTCAGCGATATACCAATCTATCTGACTTCTACTAGGATTTTCATGATATATTATATCTGCAACTTTTTTAATTTCACCTTCCGAAGGAAGAATTAGTTGCCCATTAACGTCATCTCTTAATAATAGAATTAAATTATCTGTTTCTAATGGTTTAATATCATATCCATCCTTGATGTTATTATTAATTGTCACGCAAAGTTCTGCGAGTCTCCAGACACTTTTTTCTACACTTTGGTTCTCCTTATAAATTTTAAAAGCCAATTTTGTTACTTCTTCTTTTGTAAACATTTTATTCATTCAGAAGTCTTATTTGCACTATAATTATTAATATGTTAATTAATCAACAAAAAGATAAATAACCTTTTAATTATTACGATTGGTTATTTACCACGTTTAAAACCACAAAATTAAAAATTTATAATAGTTACATATAAAATAGATAGTTAAAAAAAAATGCCTCCGTGGCTTAGTGGTAGAGCAGCAGACAGTGATTCATTATTCAAACAGCCCTGCAGTTGTAATCTGCCGGTCGTGGGTTCAAGTCCCACCGGGGGCTCCATTATTATTTATTGTATTTCTATTTATTTCAATCTTGATTTACTAAATATTGATAAATCTTTACCCTTGTCTATTCAGAAATGAAAATAAAATATTACATATCGTGAAAAATAATGAACAAAATCAACAGGGTTATTCTTTGTATCATAGACGATGTTAGGACTGAACATTTTTTTGATTTTATTAGAAAGGGGTTACTGCCTAATCTAAAAATATTGATGGAAAATGGAATTTATTCAGAAAATTGTGTTACCGATTTTCCTCCTATTACCTATCCTACTCAAGTATCGTTATTAACTGGAACTTACACCGGTAATTATAAAAAAGAACTATGCCATGGAGTTCCCCTCCTTAATTGGATGGATCGAGATACATCTCCTCCAATATTAAGAGAATATGCTGCTAAAGATTTACAAATTTATAAAATTAATAATGATATTGGGAAAAATTGTCAGACAATTCTAGAAATGGTAGGAGATGGGAACAAAGCAAGTATTGCGCAGTTCATTAATAGAGGTTCAGATTATATTTATCCTGAGAGAAAAACAAAACTCGCAATGTTTTACCTTTTATTAAATTATTTCCCAAGTGTTAAAAGAAGATTAATTAGATCGAATTCTGTTATTGCGCAAAAATTAATTGAAGTTTTCAAAAAACCAAAAAAATTCTTTGAAAATTCAGAGCCTCCTATCGCTTCTCTGTTGTGGTTTATGTCCTCTGATCTTATAATGCATAAGTATGGTTTCGATTCAAATATATATAAATTGAATTTATTACACATTGATAAGGTTATTGGAGTTTTATCTAACAACTTAGAGAAAATGGGTTATTTAGAAGATACTGCTATAGCAATTACTTCTGACCATGGAAATTATAAAGCTCAACAAAGAGGTAATCTAAAAGTTTTTTTAAAACAAAATAAATTATCCAATTACCATCCTATCAAAAATTCAAAAGGGAATATGGATCTTGCTTATTATTCTGGTGTAGGATTTTTTTATTTTAAAGGGAAGAATAATTTAAATAGTAAAAATATGTGGATTCGTCCTACCACTGAAGAACTTAAGAATTATGGTCCAAAGAAGAAAAATTTATTGAAAGAATTATTTAAAATTAAGGGGTGTCATTTTATGATTTATAGAGACGATAATAACACATATAATAAAGGAATACTTCATTTTAAAAGAAAGGATGAATATACAGGCAAAATTGTAACAGGAAAGATTGAGTATGAAGGGAATGGGTTTGATTATAGAACACGTTATATCTTAGATAATAATGATATAGATATATTTGGTTTTATCAATGATAATTCAGCAAGTAAATTATTGGATAATAAATTTCACTCGAATCAAGAATGGTTAGAAGCGACATATCATTTGGATTATCCTGTCTATCCCGATTTAATACCACGCCATTTTAAAAATCCAAGAAGTGCAGATATCATCCTTAGTAATAATGACTCTATAAAATTTGGTATACACCATGGAAAGCATAAAAGCAAAAACTTATATGATCACGATGTAGGTTTTCGAAAATGCATGGTTGTTCCTTTAATTATAGGTGGTTCTTTAGAAATTCCTTTTAAGCAAATTCCCTATTGTAAAATTACGGATATTGTTCCTACATTATTAAAACTTATTGGAAAAAAACCTCATAATAGTGTAATTGGTTCAAGCTTAATATAAATTGTTTAAAACCAGATCTTTACCTTTTCTTATTTAAAAATAACATCTATATAGAATATATAAGATATATAGAGACGCTATTCAGTTTTTATTAAATAAATATAATAAATAGAAGATTATATTTTTACACAGACTATAATTTAATTTGTCTTTGATTAATGTACAAAAAAGTAAGGTAATTAGATGGAAAGAAAATTACTATATATTATTGCTTTGTCAATTGGATTATTATGTGGTATAATTTTAGCTTTTATTGATAATTTTATTAGATCTTTCATTTAGATAAAATCCTATTAAAATCTGCTAATTATGAAAAATACACGAAAAGCTAAAAAGGATAGTAAATTTGGAATTATTTCGATATTTATAATAGGATTTATAATAGGAGCATTTTCTACTAGTTTAGTACTTGAAAGTAGAGGGGAAAGAACACATATAACTATAATTTATAGTTCTGAAAAGGCAAGTTGGATGACAGCTGCTTATTCTGATTTTATGGATGAGTGGCAAAATACCCATCCTGATGAACCAATCAGTATTGATATGCATCCTTATGGATCTTCAAATTCAATTATTAGTATTCTTAATAGAGAAATCTATCCTACTATATGGAGTCCAGCAAGTTCTATTTGGATGCCTTTTTTAAACTCTAAATGGGCAGATTTAACAAATAGCGAAGATCCAATAGTAAATATTAGTGCAGCAGTTAGAATAATATATTCTCCTATAGTAATTGCTACTTGGGAATCATTTAATAATACCTATAACATAAAGGGATTTAATGATGTACATGATCTGACATTAGATCCAGATGTGAACATTAGAATGGCTCATACTGATCCCCGTTTGTCAAATTCAGGATTTATGAGTGTGATAATGGCATTATCAGCAGTTTCTGGTATCTCTTCGGAGAATTTATCAATGTCTGATCTACAAAATTTGACTAATCAACAATGGCTCAGAGAATTTGAATCAAGCGCTGTAGTGTATGGAACTTCTACTGGTTTCTTAGCGCGTTATATGGAAAATGAGGGCCCTACTGCTTTAAATATTGCTTTCTTGTATGAAAATTTAATAAGAGATATTTCCAGTACTGCTAAAGGAGGAAAAATTATTGCTGTTTATCCAGAGGAAGGAACATTATATAGTGACCATCCGTTTTGTATATTGAATGCGGATTGGATAACTGATCAGCAGAGAGTCGTAGCAGAAGCTTTCCTTAATTTTTTAAATGAAAATGAAACTGTTATTTCTGCATTAGAATACGGATTTAGACCTATTAATCCTTCAATTCCATTAGATCCTGAAGTATTTAATTATGAAACTAATGGTATTACTTATGATCTTAATGTTCCTGAGTTACATACACCATTGGATGAAGAAGTATTAATAAAAATCCCTGATTTATGGCAATTGTGTAAAGCTACAGCATAAAAAGAAATATTAATTAAAATGATAAAGAAAATACAAAAGAAAAATCAAGATTTGAAAGGAGGCTCTCTTGAAGAAGAATTGAATTTACCTTTAAATTTAAAATTAGATAGATTCTTTTCCAAGTCAATATTCAGAAAAAGTTTAGATTCTATAGTAATTATCTTTTTCATTTTGGTTATTATAGGTCCGATAATAAACATTTTTTCAACTATATTTCTAAACATTCCTGCTATAAAAAAAGATGTCTTTAACGACCCATTGTTGGGAGATTTGCAATGGCATAATATGTTGAGAGCTTTAGGAAGCTCCTTTTCAATTGCTTCTATAGCTGTAGGTGTTGATATTATCATTGCTTTTCCCATATCAATTATATTAACGAGATATAATTTTAGAGGTAAAAAAATACTTGACGCATTGGTAGATTTACCAATGGCCGTACCTACTAGTGCTTTAGGATTTTCTATAATGTTATTTTGGGGAATATTTGGAATATATCCAGGATTTACATTGATTGTGCTTGGACACATAGTATTCACTTTTCCATATATTGTACGAAATATGAAGATTGTATTAGAAAAAACTTCTGTTCTATATGAAGAGGCTGCTCAAACTCTAGGCGCTCCAGGATTCACAGTATTTCGAACTATAACACTTCCATTGATGAAAGAAGGATTAATAGCTGGGGCTATTCTTGCATTTACGAGAAGCTTAGGTGAAACTGGTGCTACAATTATACTTTCGGGTTTAGTTGAAACCGCCCCTATTTTGATTGTGGGCTATAGAAGGCAATTAGAATTGCCCTCCGCTTCTTTACTAGCTGGAATTTTAATTGTAATTTCACTTTTACTATTATTTTCAATAAAATTTTTGACTCGGAAAACAGGATTTCCAATTAATTCAGTATGGCCTAGAATAGAAAGATTTTTAAGTAAAAAGAGTTTAAGACATTTAAGAGATTTATTAGCTTTAGGAATTCTTTTTATTGTAATTCTTATACCTGCATTTTATATTATAATAGAAATAATTGGAGCTAATATTGTAGAGGAGGTTTTCTTAGGAAAAGATTATAAGTGGGCTTTTTTATATACAAGTTTTATTTACTCAATTGAAATAGGAGCCTTAGCTGTTCTTGCAAATTTAATTTTTGGTATACCTTTTGCATTTATAATTACAAAGCGAAAGTGGGGAAAAATGATCACCATTTTAGATACTATTTTAGATATTCCGATCGCAATTCCTTCAGCAGCTTTAGGATTTGCAACATTTTTATTTTGGGGTCCAACAGGTTTTGGTTTGTTTCAATCTGGATTTTTTATGATATTATTTGTACATATTGCTTTTACATTTCCATATATGGTTCGTCCTATAATTGGAGTTTTAGAATCTTCAAATAAGGGAGTTGAAGAAGCTGCTCGAACTTTAGGTGCCTCGAACATGACCGTTTTTAGAAAAATTACACTTCCCAACATAAAACAAGGGATTATTGCAGGATGTATTATGACTTTCACTCGCTCATTAGGAGAAACGGGTGCGACTATTGTTGTAATGGGTGGCGTAAGAACCGTTCCTGTGCTTATCGTAGATTTTGTTGAGGCAAATGCCTATGCCTCAGGAGTATTTGCGAGTGTAATTATTATGATTTTTAGTGCATTCTTAATTTTTGCATTACGAACAGTATCAAAAAAAAGAGGATAATCTATTGCCAACTATAGAACTATTAAATGTTACAAAAACTTTTAACGAAGGTAAGGTCCTAGCTGTTGATAATATCTCTGTAAAAATTGAACATGGGGAATATGTTTTTTTGATAGGACCTACTGGATGTGGGAAAACCACAACGCTTAGAATAATTGCAGGACTTGAAGAGCCTACCAATGGTAAAATTTTGATTGATGGAAAAGATGTTAAAGGCATCCCACCAGAAGATAGAGATATGGGATTTATTTTTCAACATTTTGAAATTTTTGATCATTTGACTGTATGGGAAAATGTAACATTTGGTTTAGAAATGCGAGGATATAACGATAATTATATTATTAAGGAAACTGAAAAAGCTCTCAAAACAGTTGATTTACTACAATATGCTGATGAATATCCATCAATTTTTGGAAATCCAGGTTTACAAAAATTAGGTATAGCAAGAGCAATAGCAACTGGTGCCAAAATTCTGATTATGGATGAGCCATTAGGATCTTTAGATCCAAAAGTATCTAAAGTTTTTCGTCATGAGTTAAGAAATTTAGTGAAAGATTTAGGTCTCACAGCTATACATGTTACTCATAATCAAGAAGAAGCTATGGCTATAGCCGACAAAATTATAATTATGAGAGGAGGAAAATTACTTCAGATGGGATCTCCCTATGATTTATATGAAAGTCCAAATAGTATATTCGTTGCAAATTTTTTAGGAGAAACTAATTTTCTTCAAGGTTTTGTTTTAAAGTTATTTGACAATAATGAAATGGAGATTAGAATTCGTTTGGGTGGTCCAAAATTAAAAACACATAATTTTGGTAATAAATTTGATTTAGATGATAATATAGTAATCGCATTTCGTTTTGAAGATGTATATCTATTTCCTGAAGATTATGATTTTGAAAGCAGCCAATATAATTGGTCTCAAATGGAATTATTTGAGTGTATTTTAGAAACATCAAGATTTATTGGGGCAACAAAAAGATTTTATTTAAATTTAGATAACAATGATAAATTCATTTCAATAAAACCAGGAAATTTTGAGGAAAACTTCATCTCAGGAAAAAAATTAATAATTGGAATTCATAAGGATGATATCCACGTATTTAAGGCCCCTAAAAATTTATTATCTGAACTTTCTTTATCGTAGGTGAAAAATTATTGGTAAATATTAAATTGAAAAATATTTTTAAAAAATTTAGAAATTTCACGGCATTAGAAAATATTTCACTAGAGATAAAAGATAAAGAATACTTTATTATTTTAGGTCCCACAGGTGCCGGTAAAACTACATTACTTAAGCTTATTGCCGGCCTTCTTAAACCAGATTCTGGGAAAATATTTTTCGATGAGCAGGATGTAACTAAAAGATCGCCTGGTGAGAGAAATATAGGTTTTATGTTTGAAAACTATGCATTATTTCCTCATATGAATGTTGTTGAAAATATTTCTTATAGTGGAAGAGTTCATGCTAGAGCTTCCCAAATAACCAAATCATTAGTTGAACAAGTTTTAATGATGACTTTATTAACTAGAAGAAATGATGCATACCCAGATGAATTAAGTGGGGGAATGAAACAGAGAGTCGCATTATGTCGGTCCTTGCTAAATCTAGAACAAACAAAACTATTGATATTAGATGAACCTTTAAAAGCACTTGATGCTGGACTTAGAATGAGTTTAAGAAGAGAATTACTTTTAATGGCAAAATCTAAAGAACTAGGTTTAACAGTAATTCATGTTACCAATGACGAAAGAGAGGCAATGATGGTGGCTGATAGAATAGCTGTAATTAATGAAGGAAAACTTATTCAGGTAGGAAGTCCTAATGAGATATATTATCATCCAATTAATCTTTTTGTAGCAAATTTTATGAGTGAAATAAATTATTTTGATGGAATTTGTATTAAAAATATAAAGCCAGAATGGGATATTCATAGTAAATCTAAGCAGGGGGATAAATTCTTCAATGAGATTCAAGAAGAATCTGTTCCAATGCCAATAGATATTGGTTTTGAAAATACTTTCGCAGGTTATCTAAAAAAATCATTGTATAATAAAATTCAGAATAATGATAAAGTTCTATTAGTTGTTCGAGCAAACCATATGAAACTTCGATTAGGTAATCGTGTCAATGAAAAAAGAAATGCAATATTGGGAACACTACTCCGTCGTAAATTTATGGGAGTATTTTACCGATTTGAAATCCTTACAAAAATAGACCATAAAGATAAAGTGATTATTGTTACTAGATCAGCCACTTATGAAATCCATAATGCATTTTTAGAGAATTCTGAGGTAACAGTATATTTTCCTAAAGAATTGGGGATAATATTTGAACATCCTAGTAATGATATAATAAGAGAAGTATTAAAATTAGAATAAAAATAATCAAATATATTGAAATAAAGAAAAAAAGGTATAATATATGAGTTCCTTGATGGAATGGTTCAAATCTCGTAATGAAGAAAATGCAATAAATTTAACTTTAGTTCATACTCAGAAAGTACTTGAATGTATTGTCGAATTTGATAAAGGTTTGTCATTTCTTCTTGAAGAAAAAAACATTGATCTTGCATTAAAAGTATTTTTCCGAGTTGATGAATTAGAACATCAAGCAGATGGAATTCGAAGAAATATTCTGAATATGTTATCACAAGCAGAACTTCCATCTAAAATTCGAGAGAATCTGATTCACCTTGTTAAAAGAATTGATGACATTGCGAATACCGCAAATGCTAGTTCAAGAATTCTTATTTCTATGAATCATAAAGATTTTATGAGTTTAGGCGAAGATATTCATAGAAATATTTTAGATATTTCAAGAATCTCAGTAGAGGCTGTTAAAAAAGTAAATCTTATGGTTAATGAACTTTTAAAAGCAGAGGAAGAAAAAATTCAACAGATAGGGCAAGAGGTTAATATTTTAGAACATCAGTGTGATGAAAAAAATTATGCAATTAGTAGAAGTTTAGTCTCAAATAATATTGAGATAAATCCTTTTAGTGCAATAGTTATTTATAATTGTATATCAGCTATGGAAGCTATCAGTGATAATGCGGAAGACGTTGCTGATTATATTATTATGTTGACAGTAGCTAAGAAAATTTAGTAATAATTTCTATTTTTTTATCTTTTAATTATTTCTTTTTTTTATATTCATTGAAGTTGTTAATGCATAAAATGTTTTCTATTCCACTTTATTATTTATTTTATTAATATGATTTTTTTAAAGAAGCTATAATTAAAATCTTGTAATTTAAAATGGAGGAAGGAAATCCAAATTTGAACATATTATTAGACAAATTTTTCATGATTAATAATTTAACAATAAAAATAAGCTATATATTGAAATTTAATAGAATATATATTAACTATATAGAATATAAAATGAATAATATAGAAAATGAAGAATATTGAGGATAAGGAATTAAAGAAACGCAGTATTGATGAATTAACTCATTTATTCATGGATAACATAAATGAACAAACGATGAAACTAATAAAAGGGATTGAATATCTTGTTCAAGAAAATTTTAACAATTTCAAGGAAAATATGAATTATGTTATAGAAACTAATACTGAAGTCCAAATAAAAAAGCAATTTGAATCAAAGATATTCAAATCAAAACTCATGTTCTCCAAAGCAGACAGATTAAAACTATTTAACAAAATAAACGATATTAAAAATATAGAAGAATTTTTAGCAAATCGAATGCTTCTCTATAAAGCTATTTTTCCCGATAAACAATTTAAGACTCATATATTACGTATTCTTAACTCATTAAAAACTATATCAAATAAATTGTCTGAAGCTGTAAAATCTATTGGTTCAGATCTTAGTAAAGCTCATGATATATGTGAAGAAATAAAAGAAGAAAGGCGAAAAATGCGAGATGATGAATGGCAATTACTAAATCGCTTATATAATTATGATATGGATTATTTATCAAGAACATTCCTATATTTGAAAAATTTAATTGAAGATATTATGATGCTCTCCGATCATATTAAAAACTTCTCTGAATATATCCAGTTTCTTGCAACAAAATATCTTATTTTTGACTAAAAAATTACTAGACAAGAAAAAAAAAAATGGCTGAAGAACTAACAATACTCTTAGTTATAGTTTTAATAATCATGGCTGTTGGTTTAGCTTTTAGTATTGGCGCTAATGATGAAACACTCGCTTCTTTAGTTGGTGCTGGTGTTATAAAATTCAAAATAGCATTAATTGTGGGGGGTATTGCCGTTGGTTCTGGTATGATTCTTTTCAGCGGTGGTTTTGTCCCGGAAACCGTAGGAAAAAACATTTTAGGTGAAGGTTTAGAAGAAAAATATACTAATTATATGCTCTTAACTGTATTGATAAGTAGTATTATCTGGTTAGTGGTAGGGAGTTTTTCGGGGATTCCATTAAGTAGTACACACTCGTTAATTGGAAGTATTGTGGGGGTAATAATAGTTTATGCTATTTCCCAGGGAGGAATTGATCTTAATACCGCTTTCAATAATGAGAAATTAACAAATGTAATTTTAAGTTGGTTTATTTCACCAATATCAGGATTATTAATAACTTATATTCTCTTTAAAATATGTGCTAAAGTTTTCTTATCTCGTTTAAAGGGTTTAAATCAGATCGAGAAATCTGAAAAAATGTTTAAGTGGTTTTTATTAATTGCTGTCTTGTTTGCAGAAATTTGGGTCGGAGCTAATTCAGGAGAAGCTTTAGGTATTCTTCTAGGTCTTAGAGAAAATAGTTCTATAACAAATGGACAATACATTTTATATGCAATTTTTTGTGGTATTTTTTCATTTCTCGGTATTTACATTGCAGGACGGTATGTTATCAAAAATTTAGCATCCCATATGATTGATACACGCCCTAGTGAAGGTTTTATTATCCAGATTAGTTCTGCAATTATTTTAATGATTGCTACACTTTTTGCACTTCCAATTTCTCATAGCCATGTAATTGTATTTTGTATAGTTGGAATGAGTATTGCCCAAAAAAAAGAGGTGGATTATAAAGGTTTAGGAAAGATGGCAATTTTTTGGGTATTAACGTTTCCTATAGCCGCACTACTTGCAGGTTTTATATACTTTGGATTAAGCTCATTTGGATTAACTTGATAAATTTATAATAAGTAAAAAATATATATTACTATATAGTTTATATAGAGAATAAAATTGAGAATAAAAAATTGGTTATTATGGGTTCTTTAATTGAATACCTGAAAAGAGAAACTGCTTTAAATGCTTTGGAAAAGACTATAAAGCATGCTCAAAAAGTACAAGAATGTGTCAAAGAGTTAGATAGAGGAATATTAATGCTTCTAAAAGAAAAAGATCTCGAAAAGACTCATGATATTTTTCATAATGTTGATAAATTAGAAGGTGAAGCCGATGACTTAAGAAGGGATCTTCAAAAAGATATTTCAAAAGGAGAATTAGATCCAAGTGTAAGGCAAAATTTATCGCATTTAATTAAAAGAATTGATGATGTTGCCAATTGTTGTAATGGAGTAGCCCGTAGAATAGCTACTGTACCAGTAAAATTTTGGGATCAGAGTAGTGAAGAAACTATTAATCTAATTATTGAAATAATGAAGACTACAGTTGATTGTGCTAAATATCTAGATAAGATAGTAATTGATTTGGTAGAAGAAAGGAAGCAAGTTAAAGAGATTGCTAGACAAATTAATCAAAATGAACATAAGGTTGACCTATTGAACATTAAGCTCCGAAGAAGTCTTCAAGAAACTAAATATGATGTGAATTTTTTTACAATTTTTACGGTAGGAAATATTTTTGATATTCTTGAAGCAATTTCTGATTCGATAGAAGGTGTTGCGGATTATATAATGGTATTATTAACCAGTGTAGAAGGAATTTAAAAATTATAATTTTATTTTATCAGAATTATTGTATACTTGATAGAGTTTCCTAAAAGATTTATAATTACAAATTAATTCTATTTAATTTTTGTCTTTTTGAATTTTTTTTTATAAGATTAATAGATTCTTCTCTCGCTTTTAATATAGATCGTTCATTAATTCCATCCATTTCTTTTGATGACAGAATTCTTTCTTTTAATACCCTTTTAAATAGTAAGTATTCATCTTTTCTGCTGATGAAGGGATTAACTTTTTGTTCGTATATAAATTCTTCGAGAGTGGTATTTTTTCCGTTACAATTACCTTCTGTTAAATCAAATCGGTAATTTTTATATACTAAAAAGCAATGAACCATTGGAACATAAGGAATATTATATTTTTTTAAGATTTCTTGGGTACCAGTAGAGGTTTCTTCAGTGAATTTATAGACGCCTACATGCTTATATAGAGGTATGTCAAGTTCTTCAGCCAAACCTGCAATTATTGCATGTTTAGTTGTACAAGTTCCCATATTTTCTTTAAACAAAATCATTTTATCTTCATAATCTGTATTATATCCATATTCAATATTATGGACAAAATCACAAGCTTCTCTAAATGATTTAATTCCAAGATCTATAAATTTTTTCGATATTTGTCCAATAGGTTTAATTTGAACATCAGGTAAATGATTATATGTGTCCATTATAATCTGATTGGTTATTTAAATAACTTTTATTCTTATTACTTAACTATAATTTATTAAATTAATTCCTAAAAAATATAAGAAAAATTTATGGTGTAATTTTATATTAGTCTGGATTTTATTAATTATAGGGAAAAAAAATTAAGAAATCTCTTTATGTTCTCCAGTTACCATGTAATGAACTTTCTCAGCAATTTTACATGCATGATCAGCACTCCTTTCTAAAAATCGTGCAATCATACCAAAAAAGGCACAAGATGTTATTGTTTTAGGATCTTCCATCATGTATGTTAAACATTCTCTGAATATTGACCATCTCATTTTATCAATTTCATTATCCCTTTCCTCAAATTTCTCGATGTATTTAATATCCGCCTCATCAAAAGCTTTAAGTGCATCTTCAATCATTAGTTTTGTATGTTCCCACATATGCTGTAAATTTACAAATGGGGAAGGATAAGGTTGTTTTTTTGAAATTTCCTCCACAACTGATGCAATATCTTTACCATATCTCCCTATCCTTGCTAGATAAGTAATCATTTTTAATATTGTTGCTAATCTTCTGAGATCTATAGCCATTGGTTGATAAAGGGCTATTAATTTTAATGCATTTGACTCTATATCTGCATCAAATTCTCTAATCTTATATTTCTTTTCCACAGTAGTTTTAGCTAATTCTATATTTTGAGTAGATAAAGCCTTCATTGAATCATCTAACATTCCTAAAGCTAAATTACCCATATCAAGAATTTCTTTTTTTAATTCAAAAATTTCTCTATGTAATTCTTTTGCCATTAAAATTCACCTAACCAAATCTTCCAGTTATATAATTTTCAGTTAATTCTTCTTTTGGATTCTCAAATATTTGAGTAGTTTCCCCAAATTCAATTAATTCTCCTAAATACATAAAACCTGTAAAATCACTAATTCTTGCTGCTTGTTGCATATTATGGGTTACAATTACAACAGTCCATTCTTTCTTCAATTCAAGTATTAGTTCTTCAATTTTCCCAGTAGCAATTGGATCTAAAGCTGAACATGGTTCATCCATTAAAATTATCTCAGGTTCGACTGCTAATGCTCTAGCTATGCACAATCTCTGTTGTTGACCACCAGAAAGACTCGCTCCAGATTTTTCTAAATCATCCTTAACTTCATCCCATAAATGTGTTAATTTTAAATATTTTTCAACCATCATTTCCAATTTTTCTCTTTCTCTTATACCCTTTAATTTAAGACCAACAATAACATTGTTAAATATCGACATAGTTGGAAACGGATTTGGTTTTTGAAAAACCATTCCTATTTTCCTCCTAACTAAAACAGAATCGATTGATCTATTTTTATTGTTATTACCATATATATTATAATTGTCCATTGAAATGTTGCCAGTTACTTTCGCATCAGGTATTAGATCATGCATTCTATTCATACTTCTAAGTAAGGTTGTTTTACCGCATCCCGATGGACCAATAATTGCAGTAATATGGTTTTTTTCAATATTCAAATTAATGTTACTTAAAACCCGTTTATCACTAAACGATACATTTAAATTTTCAATTTGTAATTTAATCAAAATTCATCACATCTAATATTTTTCTCTTGTCAAAAATCTAACCATGATATTTAGTAAAAGAACCATAAATATTAAAAATAGCGACGCACCCCATGCTTTTGGCCAATCTATACTCACGAATGGAGATTGTGATGAGTTAAAAATTGTTAAGGGAAGCGCTGCTGTTGGTTCAAAAAAATTAGCGAAAAAGAATCTACTTCCAAGTATAGTTAACAACAAAGGAGCTGTTTCTCCAGCAACTCTAGCAATTGCAAGTAATATCCCCGTAACTATCCCTTTTTTTGCTGTTGGAACAGTTATAGTTAAGGTTGTCTTCCATTGAGCGATTCCTAACGCTAGAGCAGCTTCTCGAATCGTAGAAGGTACTATTTTAATAGATTCTTCTGTTGCTCGTGTTATTAAAGGAATCATCATTATCCCTAAAGCAAAACCACCTGCTAAAACTGACCATCCTGTAAGACTTACAATCAATATCCAAGTAAAAATACCGATAACAATTGAAGGCATGTTAGATAAGACATCATTTAAAAAACCAGCAGCAAAACTAATTTTACTATAGGGATATTCTGCTAAAAAAATTCCAGAAAAAATACCAATAGGTATTCCAAATAAACATGCTAGCAAAATTACTATTAATGTTCCTTGAATAGCAGGGCCAATTCCTCCTCCTGCCTGTCCTAATGGTGAGATTTCTTGAGTTAAAAAACCAATACTCATTTGACCAATTCCATTTATAATAACTTCATATAAAATACTAATTAAAGGTATTAAACCAAGAATTAGAGCTAAAAAACAGAGTGATATCATTAAATAATTCTTGAATTTTCTGATTTTAAACCTTTTTTCTTCTGAAAAAGCCATTTTAAAACGTCTCCACTCCTTTGAATTTCCTTATAGAATATCGTATTATTAATCTTGCAGCAATATTAACAATTAAAGCCAGTATTAATAATACAAATCCTACCTCAATTAAAGCTGAAAGATAAACTTTCGGAGAACTAGCCTCCGTAAATTCATTAGCTACTAATGATGCTAAAGTGTAAGTAGGATCAAATAAAGAGTTAATTAGATTAAATGAGTTTCCAATAACCATTGTTACAGCCATTGTTTCTCCTATTGCTCTACCAAGTCCTAATATTACCGCTCCTATCACGCCTGATCGTCCATATTTCCTAATAATTTTTGTTGATTCCCATTTTGTTGCACCTAATGCTATAATCGCTTCTTTTTGACTTGTTGGAACTGCCGCAAATATATCTCGAGAAATAGCAGTGATAGTAGGAATTATCATAATTGCTAGGATAATTCCACCCGTTAAAACGTTATATCCATGAGTTGCACCTCGAAAAAAAGGGAGAAAACCAAATGTATTTTGAATGACAGGATATACATTTTGATTTAAAAATGGTATAAGAGTAAATATACCCCAAAGTCCATAAATTACACTTGGTATAGCTGCTAATAGTTCTACTAGAAATGAAACCCAAAAGTTAAATCTTTTTGAAGTGAATTCAGAGAGAGTTAATGCTATCCCTATGCTTATAGGAAAACTTATAAGAATTGCAATTAAAGAAGTAACTAGTGTTCCTAATATCGGAGGTAAAATTCCAAATACAGGGGGAGTATTAGGATCTGCTGGAGTTGGGTTCCACTCAGTTCCCCAAAGAAATTCAAATCCATAAGTTTTGATTGAAAGATAAGAACTCAAAAATAGAATTAGAATCATTAATCCAATTATTATAAATATTAAAAAAGATATGATCCCTAAAAATGATTTAAAAATTGAATCTATACCAATTTTTCTTTCTAAAATGAATTTTTTTTTTTTATTTTTTTGATTATTTTTAGGAATTATGGATAATTGTTCGTTCATTGGGTGTTAATACCATTAAATTATAATTATATCTTTTAATTTTCAAAATAAAATTTAAAAAAAAATATTGTTAAATTAGTAATTTAATATTATGTCCATGTATTTACGATTTCCCCATCATATGTTATAGAACGTAAACTCACTTCATTTATCGCTATTACCGGAGCAGGAATTTCAACATAGTGTAATCCTTCCGCGTAGGATTGAGCTTGATGAGTACACCACCATAACCAATTTGTTAAAGCCTTTGCTTTTTTTAATGTCATACCGGGAATTACATTCAGTTCCTTATAAACTAGCATATAAGAGAATGAAGAAATAGGATAAGCATCTCCACATCCTGGACCAGTTTTAAAATAGCTTCCAACAGGTTCCCAATTTTCATTACCAGCAGGTAAAGAAAGAGAAGCATAAGCTGCGGCTTGTGCTATTGATGTAGTATTAGCTAATGAATAAATTCCACCTCTATTTTGAACTAAAGCATAATCAAGACCACTTTCAATCGCGTATGCTAATTCAATATAACCCAGTGAATATTCATTACCTTGAAGATATGCCGCAATACCAGAATTTCCTTTTTGACCCAAAGTATCAGGATCCCAATCAATGGTTTTAGAAGCCCCATATGTAGAATTCCACATTGTGCTCTCATCGGATAAAAAGCTGGTAAATACAGCTGTAGATCCACTTGAATCTGATCTGTGAACAACAGTTATTGAATGAGTTGGTAAAATAACTCCAGGATTTAAAGCTTTCAAGCTGGCATCGTCCCATGTAGTTATACTAGTTGCAAATATTTGGGCGATTATATCTCCAGTTAACTTAAGAGGTTCTGTTATTCCTGGAAGATTATAAGCAACTAAAATTCCTCCTATTGTCATGGGTAATTGTAAAGTATTCGACGCAGCTGTCCATTCAGATGTCTTCATTGGAGGATCTGAAGCACCAAAATCTACTGTTTTTGCAGTATGTTGCTGAATCCCTCCACCACTACCAATGCCCTCATAATCCACTTGAATTCCTGTGAGAGTATCAAATTCTTCAGACCATTTTTGATATAATGGCGCTGGGAAAGTAGCACCTGCTCCACTAAGTCTAATTGGTGTCTCTGGTGAAGTTAGAACAAACATTCCAACACCAAATCCGATAATCGTTCCAACTAAGGCAATACCTAAAACGTATATTATTGTTCGTTCTCGCATTATAAACACTTATATTATGAAACTTAAGTTTTTGTTAAAATTTTGTTAGGTAGAGGATTTGCCTATTCAATATAAGGAATCTCGATATAGTATATGTTGAGTTATTTACTCTATATATTCTATAGAGATAGATTTTATTTATCATTATAAAGGCAATTAAATATTATTGTCAGGTTAATAATCATTATTGTCTTTTAATAAAGATAAAATACTATAGGGAGGATATTGAAATAATTATCCTCTATTGTAAAATTTTTTAACTAATGTAGTATTGTTATATATATAGAATATAGAAAATATATATATTATATAGTTTAAGTATAAAATAATTCAATTATTTATTCTATATAACCAAATTGAGTTAATAATGAAATTTTTTATTCTATATAGATAAAATAAATCATAGTGATATCAATGGGATTTCATATTGAAACAAGAAAAGTGCAAAAAACTGGAGGAAGCTCTTACATAATAAGTTTGCCGAAGGTTTGGATTGATAAGCATGGTGTAGAAAAAAATGATACATTAGGAATCCTTTCACAACCGGACGGTAATTTGTTGATAACTCCTAAGATTGATAATGAAAAAGGAATCAAGACAAAAGAAATAATTGTCGATGATTATAATGATGAAAATTTTTTATTTCGAGTTTTAATAGGCGCTTATATAATGGGTTTTTCCAGAATTATTATTAAATCGAGTAAGAAATTTGACCCTTTACTAAGAGATACTATTACAAATTTTACTCAAATTGCGATAGGTCCAGAAATTGTTGAAGAATCTAATAATTACATAGTGATTAAAGATTTACTTAATCCTAAAGAAATGCCTTTTGAAAAAACGATAAAAAGGATGTATATACTTGTACAAGGTATGCATGAGGATTCGATAAATGCTCTAGATAACGGAAAAAGTGAATTAGCTGAAGAAGTCATTAAAAGAGACAATGATGTTGACAGACTACATTGGTTAATTGGTCGTCAATCTCATATTGTATTGAGAGACATAATTCTTTGCCAAAAGATGGGGATTACTTTAGAACAAGCGAGTCATTATCAACAAATGAGTAGATTCCTCGAAAGAATTGGGGATCATGCCTCAAAGATAGCTAAAAATGTTTTGGTTCTTTTAAAACATAAAATTGATGATGATTTAAAGGAAGAACTAAAAGAAGTAAGTAAATTATCTCTTAATTTATTGAATAAAAGCTTAGATGCTTGGCTTCAAAAAAGTATTAGTTTAGCAAATGAAAATATTGAAGATATAAAAAATTTAATCTCAATCACTGAAAAAATAGGCCTTAATACAAATGGAAATGTACAAATATCAATGGCGATAGGATATATTATTGAAAGTATAAGAAGAACTGCTGAATACTCTGGAGATATTTCTGAAATAATAATTAATAATCTAGTATAATTCTTCAGTCTTTATCGAGTGTAGTCATAATACAATTACTACTCGCTATTTACAAAGTGTAGGTGTTTTATTATCTTTTTTGCATTTTAAATTGTAATAAATTCAATTAAACTTTGATTTTTGGTATATTTCCCAGGAAAGTTAATATAAAAAATTATCTAATTTCTTTTTTCCATTTAAGTAGTGAAATAATTAGATTTTCTCGTGAAAGATCACCTTGAGTAAACTTACCTATTAAGCTTTCCTTTCCGAAAATGCTTCTTAGTATTTTTTTTATTAATTTTTTTCCAAAATATCCCTGTTTTTGAAATTTAGTCTTAATTTCATGAACCTTAATGCGTAAATTATCAATTTCTTCTAATTTATTTAAAATAATTTCTCTCCCTTTTAATACTTCATTTCCTGCGGAAAATATTAATAATTCATCCATTCCATTGGTAAAATCATATAGTTTAGAAAGAGAGTGATAGATTAATGAAATATCTTCTTGAATATCACTGTTTCCACCAAATATCATTTTATATTTTGGTAGTACTGCATCAGCTACAAAAGCCCATTGCTGATTTTTTTCAATTAAGGCAACTAATTCTGGAGCATGTCCGCTCATAGGAAATAATTCAAACTCATATTTTTCTGATTTTGTTATTATTGGTTTATCAATAATTTCAGCTATAACTGGTAATAGTTTTGGACCCCATGCCATTTGACGATATTTAGGATAAGTATTTCCTTTTTTTAATAAACGTACGGCTTTTTCACTTGCATATAATGGTATTCCAAATTCACTTTTTAACATATAAGCACCTCCTGCGTGATCTTCATGTGTATGCGTGATAAAACATTTATTAATTGATTGTTTCGGATTAAGAGATTGAACAAATTTGCGAAGATCATTTACCCCTTCAGGAGCACCAGAATCAATAAGAAGTCCATCTATCAAATAAACAGATGTAAAATAGGGATGAGGCATCATTTCATTGTCTGATGCCCATTGCCATTCTAAAATTTCATTATTACAATGATATTTTCTACGAACAACCAATAAAAAAACTCCAAATATAAGGTGATTTTCAAAAGATATATTCTATTTTTCTATTTCTATTTTCTTAGGAGGAATAAAAATATGTCTTGGACCAATCCTTACTAGGTGTATAGCTTCTTCAGGACAATGATAAGCACATACTCCACATCCAATACACTTATCTTCATTAATAAACGCAATTGTATCAAGTAATTTAATTGTTTCCATTGGACACATATTGATGCAGGTTGCACATCCTGAACAAGAATCCTCATCAACACGTGCTAGATAAGAAGACATTGTATGGATTGGTGTTGAACCGCGATAATATGCATTTATTATCCCACAACAACACTTGCAACAATTACAAATAGCTTCAATTCCTCTACTCGTATCTGAATGAACATGAAATACTTTATGAACTAAACCTTCGCTTTCTGCTTCTCTTAATATTTTGATTGCTTCTTCTTTTGAAACTGGTCTTCCGAAACCTTGCTCTATAGCAAATCTGGCACTTTTATCAATAAGGAAACAATTTTCTTTTGAAGCACCCAATTTGCATGGATCGTTAACTAATTCTTTTGCATGGCGGCAATAACAATGAGCTAAGGCGATATCATCGTATTCTTCAATATATTTTTTTATTTCCTCAAACGGCATTACATTTTCAGTTCCAACATCTACTTCCTTTTCAACTGGAAGTGTTCTATCAGTTGGTGGCAAATCCTTGAACACATTTATTAAATTATCATAATTTTTTTGCGTTTGTTTAGTTACTTCCCCAAAAAGTTTTTGGAATAATGCAGCTATTTTTTTATCCCTTTCTGAATACTCCCCCCGTAAGAAAGTATACTCAAAAATACCAGGATATAACCCCATTAAACGATAAACCATAACTTCAGTAGTTCTACTTCTCGTTCCTACAATTATACCATTATGCATCAATATATTAAGCGTTTCAATTATAACTTGTTCCTTTATATCAGTTTTTTTTTTAATTTCCTCAAGTGTCATTGAAGGTTTTTTAAATATTAAAATAAATTTAGCTTGTTCTTCAGTTATTAGAGTTTGTAATAACTCTATCAATTTATCGCTGATTGGAACAGGAAAAACTCCTGCTTTTATAATTGTTCTTGCCACTTTATACCAGAACTTATTTTTTATTATATTTGTATTCTCAACATTATCTATCGTCATTATTGATCATATAATAAAAAAGGGAAGAGATTTTAATTATTTTCGATCAAAAAGAACTAAATTTGGGTTTATTGAGTAAAAAGGCTTTTTCTAATTAGAATTTAATAAAAAAAAAATGGTCAAATAAAAATTCATTAATAGTAAGAATCCATAAAATCTTAAGCCTCTTTTGATTTTTTAGGTAAATAATCTTAAACTCAGAATAACACAAGATTATGGGTTTAAGGAGAGATAATTATATGTTAAATCAAGTCCAAGATAGAATAAATAAATTAGAGCTCTCAATTAATCTTTTAGAAGAGCATTTGCGTAAATTTGGGCACCAAATAAAAACAAGACCTTTTAATTTTATAAAATATCAAATTGAGAACATGAAACGTGAACTGCAGATAAGACAAGATTATCCTATATAATATAATTATAACTTATTTTTATTTAGTTCTATTAAAACAAAATTTACATTCCATTTTCGTAATATTTTTATTTTTTAGATTATGATTATTCTAATACATCTCTTATCCCAATTTTAAAAAGTAGGTGTTTCCAATTAAATTAGAATATTCTGAGAGATATAAAAGCCTTCCAACCTATATTTTTGTTGAGATAGAACAATTAGTTTTAGAAAAAAGAAAAAAAGGGCTTGATATTATCCCTATGGGAATAGGAGATCCTGATATTCCAACTCCTGATTTAATTATCAATGAATTAATAAAACAGGTTAAAAAACCAGAGAATCATCAATATCCTTCAAGCATGGGAGAAGAAGATTTTAGAGAGGGCGTTGCTAACTGGTATAAAACTAGATTTAATATAAATTTCGATCCAAAAGAAGAGATTTCAAATATAATTGGAGGAAAAGAAGGTGTAGCTAATATTGCTAGAGCATTTGTGAATCCCGGAGATATAGTACTCTGTCCTAATCCAGGATATCCTGTTTATGAGAATGGAGCAACAAAATTATGCGATGCAGATCCATATTCAATGCCGCTTTTGAAAGAGAACGATTTCTTGCCTGATTTAGATATAATTGATACTAAAATTCTTAAAAAAGCAAAATTAATGTATTTGAACTATCCTAACAATCCTACTGGTGCAATAGCACCGAAAGAATTCTTAAAAAAAATGGTAGATTATGCTCAAGATTATGATTTTTTTATAGTTCATGATAATCCTTATTCAGAATTTACATTTGATGATTACATTGCACCTTCAATTTTGCAAATAGATCCAAGCCATGTTGAAATTAACAGTGCATCTAAAATGTTTAATATGACAGGATTTCGATGTGGGTGGATTGCTGGAAATAAAGCTATTATACAGGGGTTAAGAAAGATTAAATCTCAAATTGATTCAGGCTGCCCTACATTTATCCAGAGAGCTGTAGTTAAAGGATTAAATGAATATAAATCTCAAAAAAAACCAGAAATAGTTAAGAAAACAGTAAAAATATATGAAAAACGTAGAGATACTCTAATTAAAGGATTAAATAATATTGGTTGGTCAACAAATACACCTCAAGCAACGTTTTACATCTGGAACCAAATACCTGATAAATATCGTGTTAGCGGCTGTATGAATTTTGTAAAATCTTTAATAGAAGTTGGAGTAGTTCTCACTCCTGGAATTGGATTTGGTCAATATGGGGAGGGTTTTGTTAGAATGGCTCTAACACAACCAGAAGAACGAATAAAAGATGCAATAGAACGAATAGATAGTGTGATAAATTAATAAATTTAAAAAAAGTTAATAAAATATAAAAGATCCTTATTTCTTTTTTACTCCAGTCTTTTTTTCATTTTAAGTCTCAAGGCTTTTAGTCTCCTATCATCTTTTGCCTCAAGGCTTTCTGAAAAATCATTAGGGATGTCAATTGACATCATGACTGGGGCTTTATAAGAATCCCAATCTTTATAATAATCCAATATTAGATCAGTTTTCCTTGATTCTTCCTCCAAAAATTTTCACCTCTATTTTTTATTGAATCCTTCACTTGGAGAATCAATTTTATTATTGACCCATTTCAAATAAATTTTATTGAGTTGTAGTTATAAAAGAGAACAAATCAGGAAAAATTATAAGAAAAAGGTCAAGAGTTTTGATTTATTCTCTCTTAATACCACGGATTACCGGTAATACCTTACCTTGGGTCTTGCACCAATAATCCGTTGTATTATGTGAAAAACTCATTATTTAAAATAAGTCAAAATTGCTATATAAATCTTCCCATTCCCTTCCCATTTATTGTATTAATTAAACACTTGGTTTGACATGCAAAGAAATTAACAGTTTTGATAATGTTCATATAAACTTATTAATCTAATTTTACTTTTAACTAAAATAGGATGTTAATTAATATTAATATGGTTGGAAAATAAAATGAATAGGAAAATTGTTTTAATCGGAGCAGGTTCGACCTCTTTTGGTTTACCTATGTTTAATGATATCTATTTAAGTAAGGTTTTGGAAGATTCAATAATAGTTCTTCATGATATAAATAAAAAAAAGTTGGAAATTGTATATGATCTCTTAATGGTTGAAAATGAGAGGCGAGAAAACAAATTCATTCTTGAACAGACGACTGATAGGAAGAAAGCACTAAGAGGGGCAGATTTCATTATTAATTCAATAGAAGTAGGAGATAGAATGAAATTATGGCGCCAAGATTATGAAATACCTAGAAATTATGGTTCTAAGCAGATTTTAGGAGAATGTGGTGGACCAGGTGGTACTTTTCATGCTTGGAGAATAATTCCCCCTATTATTGAGATTGTGAAAGATGTGGAGGAACTATGTCCAAATGCTTTTTTCATTAACTTCTCAAATCCAATGTCAAGAGTATGTTTAGCAATTAAGAGGAGTGTAAAAAATCTAAAATTCATTGGACTATGTCATCAAATTTCATTTATGGTAAAACATTTACCAAGGATATTTAAAAAACCGATAGATGAGTTAAAAATGAATGTTGCTGGATTAAATCATTTTGCATTTTTAATGGGAATCGAAGATTTATCTACTGGAAAAGATTTATTACCATCTTTTAATTCAATTGCTATGGACTATTTTAAAGAACATGATGATCGATTTGAATTTTCAACTTTAACATTTGAAATTTTTAAGAGATTTGGTTATTTTCCATACGTAGGGGATAACCATATAGGAGAATACTTACAATTTGGTGAGGAATTTACTGAGACACAGGATATGATTGATTGGATTGATTTTATTGATAAAGAAGGACAATTTTTTTATAATAAGTTTCTTAATTATCATAAAAGACTTAAAAAAGGTAAATATCCTAAGAAGGGAATATTATACGAAGAAGTTTCAATAGAAAGAGCAATCCCGATAATCGAAGCAATAATAAATGATGAGAATTCTTATGAGGTTGCTGTAAATATCCCAAATAATAATATAGTGAAGAATTTACCTCAAGACCTTATCTTAGAATGTTCTGCGGTAGTCAATAAAAACGGTGTGCATGGAGTTAACTCTATTAATCTACCAAAAAATATAGCAGCATTACTTCGTATTGAAGCTTCAATACAAGATCTTTGCGTCGAGGCTGTTCTAAAAGAATCTAAGGAGATTGCAATTGCATCATTAGCAATCGATCCTAACGTAGGAAGTTTTAAAAAAGCAGAATCTATTTTTAATGAGTTGTTTGAACTACAAAAAAGCTTTTTACCAAATTTTAAATAAATATTAGCTTTTCATCGTTTCAATAATTTATTTAATAGAATTAATGTTAGAATTTTGTTAATTACCCCTTTACATTAATAACCAATGCTCTGATATATTTATAAATATAAAATTTCATTATTTTCAAAGTAAACCTCAATTTATAATGGGCGATGTTAACGGAAAATAGTAATAACTCACAAGAAAAAATTAAAAAAGCCACTGAATTTCTCCAAAAGTCTTGGTGGTTTTGTTTTTATTTAATTATTGCTCCGTTGATTATTTCGTTTTTAGTAATTGTGATCCTCACTCAATCTGGAGTAAATTTTTACATTTCATTCTCATTTTCTGTATTAAGTTTTATTTATGCTCTCCTATTTTTTTTTAAAGTATATGATAAATATAGAAGAAAACCATTCTTTTTAAATAAAAAAAATAACCCCCCCGCCAGAATTCATAGTTTATTTTTGATTACTATCTTTTCTTTGCTAATAACACCAATATTTTATTTAATTTCCCCTGTAAATATTCACTTTACTTTACTTCCTCTAGTTAGTTATACAATTCTTTATAATATCGTATATTATTATTATAAATTTCAACCATTAGATTATTTTAATTTAGAGGAGAAGGAGTTTAAACATGCAAAAAATATTAAATCATCACTTAAACAACCAGATAATTTTATCATTGTCGTCAATTACTTCATTCATATTATATTTCTGAGTTTTACAACATTTACCGAATTTTCTTGGCTTTTTTGTTTAATTACAAACATTCTTATCTACATATTAACTTTATCATCAACTAAAAATCAAATTAATAAGATTAAAGAACTGATTGTTGAGAATAAGCCAATTCTAAAGGACCTGATTACTTATAAACAGCAATTTGTAATTTTCATAGTCAATCTTTTTTTTATCTTATTAATTCAAATGCCATTTGTTAATATTCTAATATTCAGTCTCAGAGGTACATTGTACTCAAACCTAGAAATAATAAGTAATGCTTTTTTAACTTTCATTTTTATCTTATTTTTTTTTAAATCTAGGTTCTATGTTAGTGTATATTATAACTCGAAACTTTTTAATCTATTCTACATATCTAAAAAAGGTGAAAATTCAAGAGAAAGTGGTATACAAAAGTATATCAGATATCAAAAACATAATTCATATATATCTATTGTTTTAATTTTACTAATAACTATTTTCTCTTTTTTAATTGAAGTTCCTCTCTTAAATTTAATTATACTTCCATTTATTTTTTTTCTTGTCTATTATGAACAAAAATCAGAACTCTGTCCTAAAAAGTACAACAGATACATAGCGTTGTTAAATTCAATTTCAATTTTGTTTTCTGTTGCTTTTGGGGTAATACCATTAATGCATGAGATAATTTTATTAAATTTCTTAATATTTTGTCTTTCATTGTATTTTGTATTACAAATTTTTGTTAAATATGAATATTTTAATAAAGATGATATTCTTGTTTACCAAAATTTACTGGCTATTGCAAGTTTTATACCAATATTATACTCATTCTTTCCAATAGCTATTATCGAATATACATCTTTTACATCTGATCCCTTAATAATTCTAATTTCAAATATTCTCTTACATTGCATTATCATTTTAGTAACTTTACTAATTTCTCTATACATTTTAGGGATTAGATATTTTTACGTTAAAAGTCCTAAATCTTTCAGAATATATACAGTTATAATAAGTTTTTTAATTGAATTTGTTATTTTTATTTTCATTAATTTTAGGAATTTTCTGGTATTTGAATTTGTCAATTTTTTATATTCTATCTGTATATCAATGATTTTATTTCCAATAGTATTCACTATTTTTCTTTTTCTAAATTATAGTCTAAATATCTTTAAATTACAATACTTCTTGATGTTCAGTTATTTTATTTTTTGGATATTTCTTGTTAATTTTTTTATATCTTTACTGATTATCTCCTTACTTAATATAAATATCATCATTCTAATATTAGATTGTTTAATTTCATCTATTTTCTACTATATAATATTGAAATTTGGTATGAGTTTAGAAAAAATAAATGAATCCAAATTTATGAGAAACAATAAAATCAATTCATATTTAATTGGTACTGAGATTTTATCTTTCTTTTTCTCTATTTTTTTTATTATTTTTCAGTCTTTATCCTTCGTTGAAAATATAATCTATTCATTATATTTTTCATTAATAATTGTTGGAGGAATAATCAATCTATTTTCAAAAATAGAATTCTTTTCTGAAGATCTCATCTTTAGAATAAACATATTTATTCTATTATATAGTTCACCTATAGCTTTTTATTTCTTTTTATTGCTAACTTTTAATACAACTTATGTTTTGATAATTCCTCTTCTGATCTTTACCATAACCTTTTACTTTCCAATTCTATATTTGAGGAGGAAAGGGATTTTCAAAAACTTTACATCCAAATTATTAAAAGTAAACAGTTTGCTATTTTCAGCTACAATATCATTAATTCCCACAATTATAGGTTTGGAATTGTTCAATTTAGGATTTTATTTTGATTTAATTTTTTTAATATTTTCTGTTATCAATTTTACTCTGTATATTGCATTTATTCTTCTTGACATTTATTATTTCATATTGAAGAAAATTAAGACTGATGAAAATCGAGTTAATCTGGTTCTTAAATTACATGTAATTTTAACTTTAAGTATTGGTATTACGACGGTCTTCTATTATACATTTTTTTTATTAACTGGGACTTTTTATTGTATTGTATTACCATTAATTTTTATGTTCTGCTTCTTTTACATACCTCTTTTTTACTCTTATAAGAAACAGTTGTTTCATATTAAACTCGCTAAATTAGGAATAATTTTAACTTCTATTGCTTTAACAGGTTTACTTACTTCAATTCCATTAATAATTAGTTTAGATTTAATAAATAAAGGGTTGATATTTTATTCTAAGCTTTTACCAATAAATATTATTAACTTTTCCCTCTACATTTTTTTTACTTTTTTATTTATTCTCAGTAATCTATCTAAAAATTTAGAATTAAACAGCAAATTTATTTTAATTTTAGGGAGATTACAATTCATTACCATATTTTTTATTTCGATTTCAACAATATTTTTTTATCCATTTTTATTGTTAGGCGGTATTTTTTATAACATCCTTATTTCTTTTATTGCATTATTTTTCTCTTGGTTTTTTATTTTCTATTATGCTTATAAAAAAGAATATTTCAATCTAGTATCAGTAAGACAATTAACAATCTATAATTTTACAGCATTATCATGTTTAATTGTTTCATTGCCATTTATCATTGGAATAGAAGTATTTGGATTCGCAGCGAATTTTATTCCAATAATAACTCTAACACTATTAATTCTATTTGTTTTTCTTAATATTTTCGAGATTATCGCTATCAAAATTAAGTTGAAAGAAAAATATATAAGAAACTCCAAATTGCTTAAACTAATTATCTGGTTTCTATTTTCATTACTTCTTTCTTATTATATTTCTTCGACCTTTATTAATAGGTTTACATTAACTCCTGTAGTTTTTCTAACGTTAAGTTGTAGCTTCTTATTATTCTTTTTATTGAGTATTTATACCTTGAAATTAACATCCTCCTATGACCCAAAATATTTAACCTTGAAAAAGTATCAAGATATCATAATTTATGGAATAATTATTTCAATATCATACATTTTCACATTTTTAAGTCTTTCAACAAATATTCTATCTTATCTTTTTTTAAGTTCAATAGTATTCAATTCCACTATTCTGATTGGTTTTTTTACCACATTATTTCTTTTACTTTTGATAGTGAGTGATAATTTAATAAGTCTGAAATTAACTCAAGTAAAAATTATTTCTGAATTAATTGCATGGATGATCATAAAGATAATATTATGTTTTTTAATTTATATGCTAATTGAAGTGTTTGCTTATCAATTTTTTATTGTAAATAAAATTTTACTTATATCATTAATATTTACTATTCTTACACCATTAAGCCTTCACATACTAAAAAATCTGAGGTTAATTTCATCCAAAAATAAATTATTATTGAAAAAAATAACTGAAATTGTATTTAACCTTTCTTTATTGGGTATTTATATAGAAATTTTGTTCAATTTATTAAATTCAATACCATTGTTCTATCAAAATTCACTTTTGAAAATAATATCTCTCACAGTTAATCTGATTTTAATTTTATATTATTTTTCTATAAAATATAATGAAGTAATAGAACAGTCATCTTCACTGAATATTTACAGATTATATCTAACTTCAATCATCTTATTTTTCAGCCTTCTTTATGTTAATAGTACTCTTTCAATTCTCCTTATATTAATATCTTATATGCTTATTCTTTCTAAGAGAAGTATAAGCTCCATTTTTAGGTTTTTATCATATTTTCTGTTGAGTTATTATACTTTTGCTGCGATTCTAGTAATTCTAGATAGTTATGGTGTTGTGATAGGGCTAAATTTAACAAACATAAGTATAATCATCAATCTATATCTCTTAACGACAATTTCCGTTTTAATTTTCTCTATTACTCTAAATATTAAGAAAAACAATACCCAAGAAAAATTTTCATTATATTTGTTAATTTCTATTCTCTCGTTTATTTCTCTCATGAATTTTACAAATATTTTAGCTATTTATAACGTAACAATTTCAATTTTCTTATTCTTATTCTTTACAGGAATTTACTTTCACCATCAAAAAGATGAACGTTATAAATGGTTTATTAAACCTTGTGTAATTTTATTTGTCTTTGACTTTATTAGCTTTTTATCATACTCATGGTTCTTTAATAATCAGATTTATGGTACTTACAATCCAATTTTAACTTTCACTCTCACTCTAAGTATATCAGATTTTGGATTAATTTTATTATATAATGATGCTCCAAAAAGGCTTAGAAATAAATTTTTCTTTGCTATACTTGCTTCTATAGTTATAGCTTTTCCAACTTTTTTATATTTTATAATCATTGCTTCTCTATCAATGCACGTATTATCTATAGTTCCGTTAATATTCGCTATAGATTTTGGCGTTTTTCTTTTTTATTTTTGTATTGGAATATATCATTGGAGGATTTCATGGACAATTTGGAAATCAGGATGGTATGTATGGAATATTCTACCTTTTATAAACTTCTTTATCATATATCAGAGTTTTACTGGAATTGATGTACTTACTGATTCATTACAATTTGGGGTATTTCAAGTAAAAGGTTCATTTATAATATCGATAATAATATGTTCTTTATTTTTTTTACCTGTCCTGTATACAAAAATTAAGAAATACTTTTTTCAAATTATATTTATTATATGGGGTGAAAGCCTATTCTTACTCTATTGGATTAGTCTAAATTTATTTATTAGTAATCTCTTATTAAGAAATTTATCTTTTCTTTTATTTGCAGTTATCCTATTAATGCCATTGTTCGTAGGAGTTAAATATTGGAAAATTGTATCTAAAATTTGGCTTATGTTAACTGCTGTTAATGGTTTCTTTTTATTTTTTTATTTAATATCTATTAGTGTTGATTTAGAAATTGCAATTTCAATTGATGTTTTAGTTATTGGCTTTTTGTTAATTGTCTATTCATTTTTTCCAAATATAAGATCTCGTGAACTTATTTTATTATGTGCATATATTGTGAGTCTTTTAGGTATCTTTTTCACAGTCGTTTCTATTCTTTATTTATTAATTTTAGATCTCATTTTTTCTATAAACATCAGCTTTATTGTTGTAGGTTTGAGTCTTTTTTCCTCAAAATATATAAAGATTTCAAATAAATATGTTAGTAAAATTATAGATTTTAGCCTCTCATGGATACTAATATTTAATTTAGCCTGGTTAATATTCAATATGATCAATCTTATAACTGGATTTTTTGTATTAGCGTCCTCTCTTTGGTTAACTGTTATTGGTTTCTCATTTTTCATTTTTAATCGATATAGAATGGGACTACCTATCAATAACATAATTCAATATTTAATTATCATTATTGGAGCTTCATTATCTGCTACTTCTTTTGTATCATTGATTTTCAAGGCGTCACCAGGGATATTAATTTCGACTTTTTCTTCTGTATCTATTTTATTTTTTTATTTTTTAATTAAAGAATATCGCTATTTCCTCTGGTTTTGCTTCCCAATTCCTATAAATTCTCCAATTTTGGAAGCTATGTTAAGTTTAGACGTTATTCAACCTTATTGGTTGCTAACTTGGTCAATGTTATATCTCATTGTTTTTCAGATTATTATTAATATCTTCAAAAAGTCAGTCCAACAGGAAACGCAAGAAATAAAACAAGAATCTCAAGAAATAGAAAATAGTATCTTTAGAATTTACAAAAATAAAATTCAGTTAAGGTGGTTTAATTTTATATGTTTTCTATTAAACTCAATTTGTATTTCATTATTTATTGGAATAATTTTACCAAATTTAATGAAACAGCTATTATTTACTCAAATTTTAATAATATACCAACTATGTGATTTTCTCATAATATGGTCAGTTCTTTTCTTATTTTGCATGAAATACATCGAAAAATCGGATTTAAACGTGAATTTTAAAGAATATACCCTCTTTTTCAATAAAATTAGTTATATTTTATACCTCCTAATTCCTTTAGCTTCAGGATTTAATCTATTACTTTATCTTTTTTTTATTAATTGGGAAATTCGTTTTATTATATTTTCATTTTTAATATTGTTTAGTGGAATTTTGTTCATAGAAGGTTTCATATTAGATAACTATTATTTTAAATTCATGTTTAAATCAACTAGGAATTGGTTCAATCTATGGTCATGGTTAATTTTCTGTAATACATTAGCAGTACTTTTGTTTTTATTATATTTAAATCTATTTCTGTTAATGTTAACAATATCTCTCCTAAATCTTATCTCTGTTAAATTATCCTCTCACTTAGATAAATACCATTCAATAAGATCTTCTACTCGCTTGATTCTCATCTATAATTCATTTATTTGGAGTTCTTTTTACTTAAGTTCTCTAATTTCAGGAGGATTATTACTACTCTTTGAAGAAATAAGAGGATTTCTAGAATATTCGTTATTAATTCAAAATGCTTTTCTATTCTTATATTTTTTAAGCTACTTTTTAATTAAGTTTGAGAAAACTTTAAAAAATCGGGTCGAATTTATTCTTTTTATCGTATTTCAAGGATTATCAGGAATAAATTTAGCCTATATTTTTCATATCCTAAATTATTTGAATTTCCTTATAGTTAATATAATTATATTTTTGCAAATATGTTTAACGTTTAATACCATAAAAATCTATAATAAAATTTTACCTGAACAAAAATATCCGAATTTTTTGGAAAAGATGCATTCAAATTTATTTTTAGCATTATATCTTGAAATAAGCTTAATTACATATGGACTATCAATCAAGTATTTGGGATTATTTGAGAGTATCCTCTCTTCTTTATTAATATTATTCATTTTAACGATTTTAGACATTTATTCGATAAAAAAAATAATAAAATTTTATGCAAGATTTGTTCACTCCATTTCCTTTATTGTTATTTCAATAATGCTACTTATTATCTTAAATCAATATATATCTCTATATTCTATCTTATTGAGTTTAGAGTTTTTGATATTTCTTATAATGCAATTCTATTCAAATTTCTCTCTTTTTAAATCATTAGAAATGTTATCCCCTCAGAAGATAGATACATTTAGAAGATATAAAAGCTCTATCCAACACATTTTAGGAGCATTTTTCTATTTTTTATTGAGTATTATTATACTACAATTATTAATTATACAAAGAATAAATTTCCAAATAATTTTATTAGTAATTAGCTGTATTATTCACGTCTTAATGATTATCGATAAAAAACTTCTAAAATTTTTAGGAAGAAGTGTTACTTATTTTGAGTTATTATCTTGGGGTTTAATTATGGCTTTTTCCTTATTTTATTTAATTTGGTTTTATAATACCTTTTTTATTGAAATATTCTATACTGTTATACCGCTCGTTATAATAGTCTTTATCATTGAGTTTACTTATCTTTTGAGATTAATATCTAGTTGGCATGCAATTGTTTTACACAAAGAGCAAATTAAACTTAATCTAATAATTGTTTCTTATATTAATTTCATTACTTGGCCTTTATACTTCATTAGCTTCAATTTTAACATGAATCTTAATTTAATACTTATTGCTGTTTTAATTTTACTATTAATAACCCTATTTGATAGCTTTTTAGAAGAAAAACTGCGAAAAATATTGAAATCAAGCGCCTTTTTAACCTCAGGAGCTTTATTATCCGTTGATTTATATTTATTATTAGAGTATTTCAGTGGATATAATCACCTGTTGAATATAAACATTACTTTCTTGATTTTTATGATATTTCTGATAATAATAGTGAAACCATTTAAGAAACATTCGATTTTAGCATTGACTTTTTGGTTAGTAATATTTTTCTTATTAAGTTCAATAATTTACCAGCTTTCTTTATCCTCTATATTTAGTATTATTATTTTTGTTATAATGCTTCTAATTTATCCCTTTATTTTCTTATTAGAACAACTAAAAGAAATTTTCAGTTGGATTGTTGATACAATATCAAAAATTTTCAGACTTCTAAAAACAATAATTAAGAATGTTCTTTTAAAAATAAGCTATTTTATTAAGATTCATTACAGGGCTATTTGGACAATTATTAATATAATTGCTTCAATATTTTTTGGTATTCTTTTCTCAGATGTAATATTTGGTCTTTTAAATCCTATTCATGCAACTCTTCTAATATTTCCTATTTTTGGCTTACTTTATTCATTTATGCCATCTAAAAAATCTGACGATCCAGATATAAAGTTTAGAAGGAGAATGATCCGTTTAATTATTAGTTGGAGTAGTGTTATTATAGTTTTATTTGCTTTTATCACACCAATTTGGTATATTTTTACTATTTGGATTTCAATTTGGATTGTAGGGGCAATCTTATTACCTTATATGATTTTTAAAGAAAAAAAGGAAAATATATCAATTAAGTGGCGATTTTATACGCTTATTTTTTTAATTATCTTACTCATATTTTTTGGAATAATATTTGTTATACAGATTTCAGGTGCTTTTATATTTTAATAGAGGTAGAGTATTTATAGACGGGGAAAAAAAACCCCTTTCCTCAAATTTCAGTAGGAATAAATATTAAATGTCTACTATAAAAATTTGATAACTTTTAAATATATGTTTAAATGAACTATTACTTGTTAAAATCTAATTATAAATGAAAAATAAAAAATAAATTTTGAAGTGATCTAAAAAATGGAAAGTGGAACTAAACGAATAGTAGCTATTGTCCTTATTGCTGTTATAGCTGTCGGCGTTGGTGTAGGAGTATATTTTCTCGTATTCACTGGACCCGAGCAAGTTTGGAAAACTCCTGGAGCACCATCTGGTATCACAGAAGATCAGTGGATTAAAGTCGGATTAATGGGGGATAGAGGTGAACTTGAAGGTGATCAAAATTATATGGGTGGATACTTAGCAGCTAGAAAAATTAATAGCGAGGGCGGTGTTGTTGTCAATGGCACTCACTATTATTTTGCCATAGCATCGGAAGACACAGATGAATCAGCTGCGGATTTTTCTACATCCAGAGCTGTTGCTGCAGCAGAGAGAATGATATACAAAGATGAGTGT
Organism: Promethearchaeota archaeon; assembly: GCA_048937405.1. GTDB lineage: Archaea > Asgardarchaeota > Lokiarchaeia > Sigyniarchaeales > SOKP01 > Loki-b32. Next base: position 656,515 of record JBHLNF010000001.1, on the reverse strand, counting down.
CAATTTGCTGTTGGGGGTTTTAGAACAGAATCCTTACTAGCATATCGTGAACCTTTCATGGAAAATAAAATACCCTTTTTCAGCACAGGAGCAATGTCAGACGTTTTCACTGAAAGCGTTCGAGATAATAAGCCTCGATACAAATATTATTGGAGAATTAGTCCTTATAATTCATCATATTCGAGCGCTTCCTTTGTACCCGCTGTACTTGGCATGTATTCATATCTCAGGACTGTATATGGAAGTGATGATATTGATCATATGGGTATATTAGCTGAAGATCTAACATGGACAGAAGGTATACGAACTGTAGTTGATGATATTATTAATGGTGTTTTCCCAGGTGCCGTACCCGCCGAGGCAGTTATTGCTTTTGCTCCAGATGTTTCTCCTACAACAATGGATAACCATCTGCAGACCTTAGAGACTGCAGGATGTGATGTAGTACTTATCGCAATTTCATTAGGAGCAGGACTTGTAATGACTCAAAAATGGAAAGAAGCAGAACGCCCATTTATGTTATTTGGATCTAATGTTCAAGCGCAAACAGCTGGATACTGGGATAAAACTGATGGTGCTTGTGAATATGAAATTGGATCAACTACTGCCACAAGATGCAATAAAACCCCTCATACTATCGAATGTTATGATCTATTTATTGATGAATTTAATGAACATCCTATTTATATCGGATTTGCAGCTTATGACAGTTTTGGTATTATGAAAAAATTAATCGAAAGCACCCAATCATTTGATGTAGACGTTCTTATGACAGAAATGGAAACATATAACAAATCCAACCCTATGACTGGTGGTGCTGGTGGTGACCCTGTCGCTTGGAACAAGAATCATGATCTTGTCGCTGGTTATCCTTTTTCATATGGTATATGGTTTCAGTGGCAAAATGGAACTAAAACTCTTATTCCATCACTCACACCTTACATATTGCAGCCACCACAATATCCCAACACTTTATACCCAATGGGATCAGTGGAAATACCAGATTGGGTAGAATGGGACATAGGACCATAGGTTAAAAACCAATAGCTAATTTTTTAATAAAAAATTCTTTTTTTTTCTTAAATTTTAATCTAATACAACAATCATATATATTGACTAAATTATTCGAATATAGCTAAAACAGTATCATTTTGAACTCCAAGTTATATATTTAAATTACACAGAACCAAAAATAGTCGCTTTCTATAGGTAAATATTCATATCTAATATGGGTTGTATCTATATCGTAAAAAACTATTCTATTGCATTATAAATAATTTCTCATCTACAAAGGTTTTTTGTGATAGGAAACTATAGATAATTATTGATACTAAAAAAATTCATTATATTAAGTACTGAGTTGAGATCTCACTCAATTTGAATTTTATAACTAGAATTGATACTTCTAATGTAGAGTAACCTTTATTAGTATTTCTATATTTCCACATTTTGTTAAGGTTTTTATTGTTTTTAAGTCACCAATTATTCTATACTATTAATATTTTTTCCATTTAATAGGATAAGAATTTTTAAAAAATTATTAACTCTAAACTCCAGTAAATTATTATAATATCTAAAAAGGAAAATTCAGTTTAATAGAACTTAGTGCTTTATTCTTATTGAAATTAATGTACTTAGCAAATTTTTTATCAAATTTTAATTTCATACTCTTACCTTAAATACAAATCTGTAAATAAATTCCTTCAAAAAATTGTCTAAAAGAAGAAGAAGATTTATAAAAGATGGAACAGAAATATTTATTAATTGAAAAATTTTTGAGTCGAGTATATTGCTAGATGATATAGTCTATATGTGTTATTTAGGTTTAGTTGAGGGTTCGATATTAGCATTAATCGCTCTTGGTTATTCACTAGTTTATGGAGTAGGGGGTGTGAATAATTTAGCTAATGGTCACTATTATATGTTAGCGGGATATTTTTTTTTATGGATTTTAGGATGGAGTAATATTTTTAAAGATTTTGTAATTTTAACAGTAATTTTAGGATTGAGTTTAATAACATTAATAGGTGCCCTGACATATATCGTTCTAGTCAAACCTTTACAAAATTCTACTATAAATATGATATTGATAACTTTTGCTCTTGCTGTTTTAATAGAATTAGCAGTGCTACATATTTCGGGTACCCAACCTGAACCTGTTCAGGAACTAAGAATGTTACGTGGATATGTTACGGTTTTAGGAAGACAAATGGACCGTCAAAATCTTTTACTTATAGTTTTATCGCTGTTAATTGTTGGAATATTCGGACTTTTTATTAATAAATCAAAACTTGGAAAATCAATTCGTGCGGTTTCACAAGATAGAGAGGCCGCCAGTCTTATGGGTATAAACTCTGACAGAATTCTCTTAATTACATTTATAATCTCAGCATTTTTAGCAGGAATAGCCGCTGTATTATATGTACCAAGTCAGAATCTAACTGGTCCTTCTATGGGTTGGCAGACTTTAACAAGTTCAATGGCAATAGTCATTTTTGGAGGATTAGGAAGTCTGAAAGGAAGTATCGTTGGAGCGTACTTTATTTCATTTACTTCCAAATTTACTCTTGTTTTTATTCCTGCTGGAGAAGCTTGGGAAACTTTAGTCCCATTAGTAGTTATTGTTATAATGCTTTTAATCAGACCTTATGGATTGTTTGGTAAGAAGGAACTATAAATAAAAAAAGTATAATTAAAAGATAAAAAAAATAGAGGAAAAATGAAAAATGACCTTAAAAAACAAAACAATAAATAAAATATCCAAATCAAAGAATTATTTGACATCTTGGATAAAGAGTTTTAGTGGCGCTTTAACTATATTCTGTATACTATTTCTTTTTATTTTACCGTTTTTATCTCAAGAACCAGATTTTCAACATTATTTTCTATCTCAAATGGTTTTTTTCTTTATATATGCTATCTTAGCTGCAAGTTGGGATCTAATCACTGGTATTGCTGGACAAACTAATTTTGGTCAATCTATCTTTTTTGGGTTAAGTGGATATATAGGTGGTGCACTCATTCACGAAGCGGGGGCGAATATGGTGGTAGCTATAATATTCGCTGTAATAGGGACAACTTTTATAGGATTTCTTGTAGGAATACCGTCTTTAAAGACAAAAGGCCCATACCTCATGTTAATAACGATTACGCTTAGTTTTATAATACTTAAGTTATTTACTATGGGTACACTTGATAAATGGTTTTATGGATTTGAAGGAATATCAGGTCTTCCCAAATTATCCACTGATCCAATTATCGAATATTTTATATTATACATTTCTGTAATAATTTCATTTATACTTTTAATGCAGATTACTAGGTCAAAGTTTGGTACAATCCTAAAATCTATTCGTGATGATGAATTAGGAGCAGAAGCTTCAGGAATTAACACAACAAAATATAAACTATTAGCATTTATGATATGTGCGGCGTTCTGTGGACTTTCGGGTATTTATTACGGTTTGCACTATCAAACTGTAAATCCAGCGGGAAATTTAGGCATGAGTATTTCTTTTCTTGCAATAATTATGGCAGCTTTGGGTGGAATAGGATCAATAAAGGGGTCATTGATAGGCGCATTTTTTATCGTTTTTATGGAATATATTCTTCTTGAAATAGGATTTGAACTAAATTTAGTACGTGTAATCTTTGCTGTTATATTATTAATTGTTATAAGATTTGCTAGTCGGGGTATTTTAGAACCTATTTTAGAACATTTAAAACAACTATGGGATGTATTATTAGGAAGATAAAAATCAATATAAATTAAAATTTCAATTAAAGAGGAATTAAACAAATGGGTGTAATCTTAGAGGTTAAAAATCTCACAAAAAAGTTTGGCGGTTTGACAGCGGTCAATGACTTTAGTTTTGAAATTCAGCGTGGAGAATTTATCGGTTTGATAGGTCCAAATGGTGCTGGAAAAACAACTATATTCAATCTTATAAGCGGTTTGGAGAAACCCACCTCAGGATCAATTCGTTTTGATGGAATTGACATTTCTGGGAAAAAACCTTTTAAGATAGTAAATTTAGGAATTGCTAGAACATTTCAATTAGTAAGATCCTTTAAATTTTTAAGTTTATTGGATAATGTTGAAGTTTCATGTCTTTCAAAGAGAGGGAAAGCTATATCAAGACAAATGGGTGTTGAAAAATATGCAAGTTCAATTTTACGTTCAGTTGGACTTATAGACAAAGCTGGAGTCCCTCCCATAGTTTTGCCTCATGGTGACTTGAGAAAATTACAGATTGCTAAAGCAATTGGAAGTAATCCTGAATTACTTCTACTTGATGAGCCATTTAGTGGTCTTTCTTTTGAAGAACAAGTGGGGGTAACTGATTTGATTAAAAAATTGCATGGCGAAGGTGTCACAATTTTTATGACTGGACACGTTTTACGAGAACTCATGGCATTAGTTCCTCGAGTTATTGCTATGCATCAAGGTAAATTTATTGCTGATGGACCCCCAAAAGAGGTATCCAGGAATAAAATTGTACTCGAAGCATATTTAGGAAGAGGTGAAGGATTTGCTTGAATTAAAAAGAATTTATCATTATTATGGGAGTGCAAAATCGCTTGAAGAAGTAAATATCAGTATAGAAGATAATTCATTAGATGCTGTCATTGGTCCAAATGGAGCAGGAAAATCTACTCTTCTTAGGGTTATATCTGGTTTAGAAGAACCTTACAGAGGAAAAGTAGAATTCCAAAATGAAAGAATAGATGGCTTAAAAGCTTATGCTATTGCAAAAAAAGGAATTTCACATTGTCCTGAACGGCGTAGATTGTTTTATGATATGAGTGTTGAAGATAACATTAAGATGGGGGCATATCTACTAAAAGATAAGAGTAAAATCAAGAGATTGAAGAATTTTATTTATGAATTATTTCCTCGATTAAAAGAAAGAAGAAAACAACGGGCTGGAACGCTAAGTGGTGGTGAACAACAAATGTTAGCAATAGCTCGTGCAATCATATCAAATCCAAAATTACTCTTATTAGATGAACCTTCACTAGGTTTAGCCCCAAAAGTCAAACAAAGTATCTTTGATGCAATTCAAAAAATAAAACAAGAAGGAACAACTACATTATTGGTTGAACAAGACGCTGTTTTAGCATTAGATGTTGCAGAGAAAATTCATATCCTCGAAGAAGGAAAAATTGAAATGAGCGGGACAAAAGAAGAATTATTGAAAGAACCTCGAATAAAAGAAGCATATTTAGGTATTTAGGTGATGAAAAAATGTCTGAACCGTCATTAGAAAATTTGTTAAGGGATGCCAGAGTTGATCTGGTATTATCTAGAATAGAAAAAGATCCATCAGTAATTAATCAAGTTATTAATTATATGGATAGTTCAATAAGATCTATAAAATTCAATTCAATTCACGTCTTAGGACAAGTAGGCGCAAAATCAGAAATTGCTGTTCCTAAGTTAATTAACCTTTTAGAGGATGATGATTGGAGTATTTGTAGAGAAGCAGTACGGTCTTTGGGGAACATAGGTCAAGCTGCTAAAAATGCAATACCCAATTTATCAAAAATGCTATCAAATAAAGAAATGTCCATTCGAAAAGAAGCTGCAATAAGTTTAGGTAAAATAGGAGAAGCAACTAATGAAGCAATTTCAAGTTTAATTAAAGCATTCAAGGATGAAAGTGACGAAGTTCGAACTGAAATTGCTACTAGTTTTGGAAATTTTGGTCCTTCTGCTAAAGATGCTTTACCAGAATTAATAAAAGGTCTTAAGGATTTAAGTTGGGCTGTTAGAACAGCTTCTGCTAATTCAATTAGTAAGATCGGAATAGGTTCTACAATAGCTATCCCTCAACTGATAAAATCATTGGAAGATAAAGATTGGAGAGTTCAATATAGAGTTATAAATACATTGGCTAATATTGGTCAAGATTCTGTTCCTAGTCTTATAGAAGTATTAACCCATAAGAATAAAAATGTTAGAATTGGAGCTATTGATGCTTTAAGTGAAATGAAAGTAGCTAATCCAGAAGTTATAAATACTTTATCTAATTTATTAAAAGACGGGATAGAAGCTGTGAGAGGAAAAGCTGCTGATGCGCTTCGAAATATCGGAAAAGATAGCCTTCCAGCTTTAATTAAAGCTCTTGAAGCAGCAAATAAAGACATGCAAGTTTTAATTATTTCCGCAATAGGGGGTATTGGTAAAGATGCTACAGAGGTAATTCCAAATATTATAGCTTTCTTAAATCATCCAGATCAAGATAATGAACTTCCACAAGCATTTTTTGCTAGAATAGGAAAAGCTCTTTCAACATTTTTTAATGATCCTCTCTCGAAAAAGAGTAAAATTCGTGTTGAAGCTGCAAGAACACTAGGTAAAATTGGACCGGAATCGGAAAAAGGCATACACGCTCTTGAAAGAGCATTAAAAGATCCAAAAAAGAATGTTCGTCGGGAAGCTGCTCTTGCCTTAGGGAAATTTGGATCACCATCAAAAATAGTTATTCCATCATTAATCAATGCATTAAATGATAAAAGTCCAGATGTCAGATGGAGAATTTCTGAAGCTTTGGGGAGAATAGGTGAGAATACAACTGAAGTGGTATCAATACTAAATGAATTAGTGCATGATAAATGTGATTATGTGTGTGAATCAGCTATTAATGCTCTTGATGAATTATCCGGAGAATAAAGAATAACCACTATCAGAACGAGAAATTTTTACTTAAACTTTTTATATAATTTATAGAGTATTAAATTAATTTATTTAATAGATCCAATCTAATTTTAAGTATATTGAAAATATTTCATTCATTTCTATTTTAGCATCCTAAAGTTAAAGAAATGAATAATGTTGTTTCTTATTTTAAAGATTTTTAGTTTACGTCTTATACACAACTCTTCTGTCAGTGAGATAGAAAAAGGAGGTATTAAATAAACCTATAGTTTTTGAATCTAAAATGCTCTTTTTTAATTATTCAAATTCCCAAATAGTATTTAGTTTAACTATTAAAACTATAGTTTTTATATTTCCTAACTTTTTCTTAATAAAATGGAATTAAAGATTAGCCATAACCTTATTATTGGATCGAAATTTTTATTAATAAGCACAAATGTAAATTTAAAAATTATGTATTAGATGGTTTTAAGAAAATGAGTGAAAATAATCCCTATGCAAGTAAACCTTGGTTAAAATATTATGACGAAGGAGTTCCAACTACTATTGATTATCCTGAAATGAATATTAGTGAATTTTTAGATAAATCAGTAAAAGAATTTGGAAATCGAACAGTTATTTGGTTTTTGAAAGAGAAAATCTCTTATAAAAAGTTAAAAGATTTAGCTGATAGACTTGCTACGGCATTAGTAAACTTAGGGGCTAAAAAAGGTGATGTTGTTGCTCTAATGATGCCAAATTTTGCACAATTTATAATTAGTTATTATGGTATTTTAAAAGCAGGATGTATTGTTACTGCAGTTAGTCCTCTCTATACAGAACATGAATTAGCATATCAATTAAATGATTCAGGAGCAGAAATAATTATTGTCTGGGATAACCAATTAAATAAAGTTGGTAAAGTAAAAGAAAGAACTCGTCTTAGACATGTAATTGTAAGTAACATCTTTGATTACGCTCCAAACGCTAATCCCATGGGTAAAAGAGAGCCTCCCGAAATACCAGAAACCCTGCAACTCCTAAACTTAACAAATAAAACTAAACCCAATCCCCCTAAATTTACAACAAATGCAAAAGAAGACCTAGTATGCCTTCAATATACCGCTGGTACTACGGGATTACCGAAAGCAGCAATGCTTACACACTTCAATATCCTCTCAAATATTATAATGATGCAGCATTGGTCAAAAAAAGTTCTTAAAAGAGGTAAAGAGACGGTTCTTGTTAGTATGCCTTTAGTTCATATATATGGTCAAACAGTTGGTATGAATTTGGGTATATCTCAAGGATGGACTCTTGCTTTGCACCATGATCCAAGGGATCAGAGATCTTTATTTGAAATAGTAAAAGCAACTCATCCTACAACTTTTCCAGGAGTACCTACATTTTATATGCGATTACTAGAACGTGATGATCTTGAAGATTATGCTAAAGATCTTAGAGCATTAAAAGTCTGTAATACAGGAGCTGCTTCAATGCCTCCAGAAGTTTTAAAAGAATTTGAAGAAAGAACCGGAGCTGTTATTGTAGAAGGATATGGTATGACTGAAACCTCACCAACAACAATTACTAACCCCCTTAGTGGAAATAGAAAAATTGGTTCTGTAGGAATACCAGTTCCAGATACAGAAGTAAAATTAGTTGAAATTGAGGATAATACTAAAATTGTACCTCAAGGTGAAAGAGGCGAAATAATGATAAAAGGTCCTCAGGTCTTTAAAGGTTACTTGAATAAACCTGAAGCTACTGCTAACCAATTGAAAGATGGATGGGTTCTTACTGGTGATATTGCAATAATGGATGAAGATGGGTACTTTTTCATCGTAGACAGAAAGAAAGATATGATAAATATAAGTGGTCGTAAAGTATTTCCAAGAGAAATTGAAGATTTGTTGTTTGAATATGAATGTGTTGAAAAATGTGCTGTTATTGGAGTTCCTGATCCTGAAAAACCCGGAAGCGAGAAAGTTAAAGCTTATATTGTACTGAAGGAGGGATATTCAGACTCACCAGAAACAGAGAATGAAATAAAAAAATTTTGTACTGAAAATTTGGCTCCATATAAAATACCGAAATACATTGAATGTAGAAAAGAACTTCCAGAATCCTTTACTGGCAAAGTTCTTAGGAAGGATTTAAAAGAGACTGAAGCAAAAAGAAGAGGAGAAGAAGTCTAAAATAATACTTAAATTTTTTTAATAATATTTTTTAAGTAAAATTCTTTTCTTTCCATTTTTTTATAAAATTTTTAAATAAATTTTCAGAAATACCAATAGAATTAGTCATTTTATGATTTAATAACTTTTTTGATTTAGATTTATCTCTAAAAGATTGTTGCCAATCAAAATAGCTTATTGCTTTAGACATAATAATATTTTCAATTTTTTTTAAAAATAAACCAATACAGTGTACTAATTTTCTAATAATCCATATGAAAAAATATGAACTATTATATCAATATTACAAATTTGTATATTTAGGTTTAAGTCTTACAATCTATTAGTCGTGCTAAAAGTACAAAAAAATAAATTAAGTAAAGATATATAACAGAAAAAGTTCATATTCTACGTATTAGAGATATATTCGACAAAAATTATCGATTTCTAATTTTCTATTATAGAATATATTTTTTTGGGTCGTCCTGCTTGTTCTCCTTTTATAATTTTTTCTTCAATTAAACCTTTATCAATTAGAAATTCCAAGATATCCTTCAATTTTGAACCCCCGATTTTTGATTTACTACTAAGATCCCTAGTCTTAATTGTTTCAGTTTCTCTGATGGTATTTAAGATTTTCTTAATTGGTTCAGGATATTCAATTTCTATTCTTTTTATAATTGTTAGTACTTCTAAGTAATTTTTTGCCTGTTTTGCAAAAGGCCCTTGGAATCCATCTACATGAAAAATTTCATCTTCTTTAAAGACAATAGAGTTTAGATAATTCTCATCTAATATAATATTTCCCATATTCACAATATCATCATTATATTTAATAATTTGACACGTTCTCTGTTCTGTTTGAATTAATTCAATCCTAATTCTTTTTAAAATATCTGTAATTAAATTAAAATAATTGTTAATCATATCAAAATCCGCATTAGAGAAATATAATTTGATTTGCATCCCTCTCATATATGCATTATATAGAACGAATTCGATTTTTTTTAAAATTATTGGTCGTAATGAAGATAAAATAATCTCTTGAGAGGAATTTTCAATTAATTCAAAAAAATTATTCACAGCCAAATTTAAATCCGAATAATGGTAAAAAGGAACATTCTTCAGGCAAACTCCTTGAATGCTTTCTTCAATATTAACCTTTTCTTCTATTTTATCTATTTGTTTTTTGAAATTTTTTACTCGATCTTCCAAGACTTTCGTCAAGGTAATTTTAGGATCAATTCTATAAAATATTTTATTTTTTTCACTCTTAGTTGAGAAAATCAATCCCATGTATTCTAAAACTGACAAGTTGTAATTTACTTGGGAATAAGAGAGGTTTAATTCTTCCTTTAATTCTATAACCGCTCCACTTTTATTCCCTATAATATAATCATATAATTTAATTTATACTTCAGATAATCCAATGTCTCTTAAGTAAGGATGATATTTTTTAAGCATAATTAAATTTTCAACTTTCAGGTGTTAAAAATAGTATGTGACATAATTTTTTATAATGAATTAAAGTATGTCTTGATTTTATCAATTGATTTTTTGTTGATTTTCCATATAATTGAATATTCAGACTCAACTAATTCTCTTAAATCTTGATATACTGCAATCAGTGATCTAAATGCTTTCAATAGTGATTCTTTATCAGGGATTGGAAACAGATTTTTCATAATATTTAAAAATTTGTCTTTCTTAGAAAATTCAAAGTATTTAGTAGTGAAACTTGTCTTATAAACAAAGTAAGAATACCAATTCTCAATAATTTGCCTTAATGCTTCGAATTCTGTTGTGATTTTATAATATTCACCTCTAGCGATATGTTGGTAAGAGTAAAAAAGCCATGCCCAGAAACGCTCGTCATCATGAATAATATCAGCAAGATTCATTCTATAATTATCAATATTTTCCCTTGATTTTTTATTTGTTATAATACTCCAATCTTTTAATCTATTATTTGGATCATAAACTACGTAATATGGTGCTCCATGAAAAGGAGGAAGATTTTCTATAAAATATAGTGCGATATCTACCTTGATATTCGGTTCAAAAAAATAAATGACAAAAAATTTTTTTATGTGATCAGCATCAAATCGATGAAACCAAGAAGGAACATCCCATTTCCAGCGTTCATCCCAAAAAGTATTTAATGCTGTTATTGAATCAAATACGATACCAATATCAATATCACTGTACTTATCCATTTTCCCAGTAGCACTACTACCACTAAGAAATATTCCTATTATGCTTTTAACTGAAACAAAAGAATTGTATAATAATGTATAAATACGATAGTGTTCAGGAAGAAATTTAAATTTTACTTTCATTATTTCACCTATACTTAACCATAACTTCTCATTTAATTAACTAGACTATATTCCTTTCGAGGTTTGCCAGTTCCTCCTTTTATCTCAGATTCTTTAATAATACCTTTATGAATTAAGAAATCTAATATTTCTCTTAATTTTCCTCCTCCTATTTTTGATTGAATACTTAACTCTTTAGTTGTAATCTTAGTGTTGTTTTGAATAATTTCTAATATTGTTTGGATAGGTTCAGGAAATTCAATTTTAATCCTTTTTAAAATTGTTTTTACTTTCAAATATTGCTTTGATTGTTGAACAAAATCTACTCCATGAAATCCGTCAAAATGGAAGAGATCATCATTTAAGAAGAGAACTGTATTAAGATATTTCTCATCAATTAAGACAACACCATTATTCACAATTATATCATTATATCGAACATGTTGACAGGTACTTTCTTTAGTATGAATAATTTCTATTTGAATTCGCTTAAGAATGTCAATGATTTGATCAAAGTAATTTTCTATTGAATCAAAATCTTCTTTAGAATAATATAAAACTAATTTAATTCCCCTCATAAACGCTTTATAGAAAGCAGGTTCTAGCTTTTTTAATAATATAGGGGGTATTGCTGACATATAAATTTCATTTTTACAGTTTTCTATTAACTTGTAATAATATTCGAGGGCAAGATTCAAATCTGTATAGTGATAGAAAGTTATGTTTGCATAACATTTACCTATTGTGCTTTCTTCTGCTTTCACAGTTTCCTCTATCAAATTTATTTGTTCCTTAAAGTTCTTCGTTTTTTCATCTAAAACTTTCATTAAAGCTATTTGAGGGTCAATTCTAAAGTATTTTTTATTCTTTTTGCTTTTTGATGAAAAAATAAGACCCATATCCTCTAAGATGGACATATTATAATTAACTTGAGCATAGGATAAGCCTAATTTTTCTTTAATTTCTAGAATTGTGCCTGATTTTTGTTCAATTATATAATCATATAATTGAATTTGAATTTCTGATAATCCGATATCTCTTAAGTAGGGATAGTAATTTTTTAACATTATTTTAAATTATACTCTCTGGCTATGTAAATAATATGTGACATAATTAAAAAGTAATTTCTAATATGTATTGGTTATTTATGATTTTGAATACACTTTTAGAATAATACAATAATAATTTAAATTAAAAAAAAATAATTTTAATGTGAATTTAAAATGGCTCAATGTAAAGATTGTAAGTTTTATAAACCAATTGATGATACTAAAGGAGACTGTTTTGGACATGAAGTTCCAGCTACTCTTGATGTCGAAAAATGTCCTTCTAACGCTTTTCAACCCAGAGAATAATTTTAATTAAAATTTTTGGTGATATAAATACCAACAAAAATAGACTTTAAAAAAAGCTTGAAAGAGTTATATCAACCAAGTTCAAAAGGAGTGATTGAGGTTGATGTTCCTGAAATGCAATTTTTAATGATTGATGGAATGGGATCTCCTGGAGATTCTCAAGAATATAAAGATGCTCTTGCGGCATTATTCTCTGTAGCATTTAAAACGAAATTCTTAAGTAAAGCAAAAGGTAAAGATTATGTAATGCCACCATCCGAAGGTTTGTGGTGGACAGACAATATGAATGACTTTTCTAAAGGAAATCGAGATAAATGGAAATGGACAATGATGATTATGCAACCAGATTGGATTACACAGGATATGATAAATGAAGCTATAGAAATTACAGCAGAGAAGAAACCTGAACTAGTGGAACAACTTCAAAAACTTAGATTAGAAAAATATAAAGAAGGAAGATCAGCTCAAATAATGCATATAGGCCCATATTCAGAAGAAGGTCCAACGGTCGAAAGAGTTCATAATTTCATTGTGGAAAATAAAGGATCGTTTGATGGTCTTATTGATAAACATCATGAAATATATCTTAGTGATCCTAGAAAAGCTAATCCTGCTACAATGAAAACCGTTATAAGACAACCTTTTACTGTTTAATTTCCCAATTTTTTTTTTCTTTTTTTGTTATATCCTAATGTTTATATTCTTGTGAATAATTTGTATAAGATAATTATGAATATGAGTAATATAATTGGTTGAGAGAAAATGATACCTAAGCTTGAATTTGGAAAAACTGGACATTTGAGTACACGAATTATTTTTGGAGCTGCTGCCTTTAGTAATGTTTCACAAGCTGAAGCGGATCAAACCTTCGAAGTACTTCTTAAATATGGAATAAATCATATTGATACAGCTGCAGGTTACGGTGAATCAGAATTACGTATTGGCCCATGGATGGAGAAACATCGTAAAAAATTCTTCCTTGCTACAAAGGTATTTAGACGTTCTTATAAAGATGCCCTTGATCAGATAAATAGTTCACTTGAAAGATTGCGAGTAACTTCAATAGATCTAATTCAATTCCATAATTTAACGTCTGAAGACAGCTGGAAAAAAGTAATGGGGTCTGATGGGGCATTGAAAGCCGCTATTGATGCCCGTGAACAAGGATTGATTAAATATATAGGAGTAACTGGACATGGATATACGGTAGCTGCTATGCACAAGAGAAGTTTAGAACAATTTGACTTTGATTCAGTTCTTTTACCCTATAACTATGTTATGATGCAAAATCCTGAATATGCAGCAGATTTTGATAATCTCTTGGAAATATGTAAAGAACGTAATGTGGCAATACAAACAATAAAATCTTTAGCACGGTGTCCATGGGGAGAAAAAAAAAAGATACGATCTACCTGGTACGAACCATTTGAAGATCAAGCTGATATTGACCGTGCTGTTCATTGGGTTTTAGGAAGAGAAGGTATTTTCCTTAACTCTAGCGCCGACATTCATATTTTGCCCAAAATACTTGATGCTGCTATACGTTTCAAGAAAAGTCCTCCAGAAGAAGAAATGCAAGGAAAAGTTATTCAGTTAGGAATGAAACCTATATTTGATGGGAGATCTTTAGTCTTATAATTTTGAATTTTAAATAAAATTTGAAAAAAGAAACATTTATATTTCTTATTATTATATCAGTTACTGGTAGTCCAGTAACTGGTGGTTTTTTATAATAAGTAGAATTTTGAGTCATAAATACAATTGTCTATGATTTTTAGTTGATTATGGTTGAAAATTATCATAAGAATTTTGAAAAAGTAGTAAAAAAAAATTTCATTAATATCTTTATCCTTAGTATTCTTGAGAAAGGTCCTTCTCATGGTTATAAAATCGGACGTGAAATAGAAAAGCGTACTCTAGGGATATGGGAACCAAGAGCATCAACGCTATATTGGATACTTAATAATCACAGGGAAAAAGGATTTATAAAACTCATTGAAGATGATAAAAATAGAAAAGTTTACAAGATTACTGATAAAGGTAGAGAAACTTTAAAATTAATGAAACAAACTCAGCGAAACATACGTAAAGCTTATCGTCATTTTTTAACATCTTCACTTATAAACGGTGGTTCTATTGATATAGAAGAACTCGAGCACTTTAATGAAGTTCCAAATATCCAGATGTTACCAATCGCGTTAAAGGTAGATAAGTTTAATGGGAAATTAACTCTAAATGAAAAACTACAGATTTTAGAAAAGATGAGAACCTCAATTATAGAAAATCGAGATCACTTGAATAAATATATTACTGATTTTGATAATACAATCTTGCAAATTAAAAATGAATTGGATAAAGAGAATTGATATAAAACAATTAAGTAAAAATACAAAAAATAGAGTTGAAATAATAAAATGAGTGAAGATATAATTAAAAAAAAAATTTCTTTCCTTACATTTCTTATATCATATAAATGTACAAATGAATGCAAGCATTGTGCATTACAAGCTTCTCCAAAACAAGAAAATATTTCAATAGAATTAGAAGATGTAAAAAGATACATGAAAGATATTACTTCTTATTATGATATAGGTGAAGTAGGTTTTTTTGGAGGAGAACCTTTTCTCTTTTTTGATTTGTTGGTTAGTCTTGTTAAGAAAGTGAAAAAATATGATATTCCGAAGATTGGATTACCAACAAATGGATTTTGGGGAAAAGATAGTTCAATTGCCAAAGATTATGCCTTAAAGTTAAAAGAAGCAGGCTTAAATCACATTGGCTTTAGTGTTGATGCTTTTCATCAAGAATTTATTTCACTTGATGTCGTCAAGCGTGCGATAAAAGCAGCTTATGATGCTGAAATTGAATGGATACATTTGATTGCTCACACTGTAGGATCTAAAAATGAGAACAATTTTTTTAATGAACAAACAAAGAAAATTATTGATGCTCTTTCAAAAGAATTTGAGTCTTTAGAAACAATCACTACTGATCTACAAGTAAAAGGTAGAGCTGCTAGAGAACTTGAAAGAAACTACACAATGACAACGAAACTCTTTGATAGATGTCTTTACTTTAAGACACCAATGTTTATGATAGATCCTTATGGATGGGTTTTTCATCAATCATGTCTGGGAATTTGTATAGGGAATGCTAAGAAAAAATCTTTATCTGAAATAATAGAGAATTTTAACTACAGAAAACATCCAATAATAGGAAAGTTAGTTGCTAAGGGAGGACCTCAAAATCTTCTTGAAATGGCAATAGAAAAAGGATATAAGCCGCAGGATGGATATGCTGATAAATGTCACCTCTGTTTTAGTGTATTAAATTATCTCCGCCCTTATTATCCTAATATCATCGAACCTTCAAATTTGTATTTCTAAGTATTTTCAAAACCAAGCCATTTTAGGAAAATTAATCATTTTTCTTTTTTTTTTTTAAATTCCGAATTTGAAATATTGGCTAAACTTATTTTGTCTTATTTAATTTAAAATCATAGTATGTTTATTTATTTAGAGAATTTAGAAGAAACAGAAAATGATAATAAAGAAATACTTTTAATTCCAAAACCTCGCTATTTTAAACTGAAAAGTAGTAAAAAATGGAAAATTACAGAAAATTCTATACTATATACGGATTTGGATCGTGAATATTTCTTTATTATTGAGCAATTGCAAGAAAAGTTGAATTTTTTTGGATTTAGAAAAGAGTTAGAAATCAATCATATAAATAATATTAATCAATTACCAAAGATCAAATCAATAAAAGATACTATTTATTCCAATTTTCCTGATGGTTTTTATAACAAAATCTTAGATGAACAGAAGTATATAGAGCAAGGTTATATTTTAATTTCTAATAATTCTACAATCTATATAGAAGCACCATCTTATCAAGGAATATTCTATGGACTCCAAACTTTGATACAATCCTTAAATTCAAGTCAAAATAAATTATCAATATTTGAAATCAATATAATTGATTTTCCTTTATTAAAGATTAGAGGGATCTCCGATGATATTTCAAGAGGTCAATCACCTACAATTGATAACTTAAAAAAGTTCATCAAAGAATTAAGTCATTATAAAATAAATCAATACTACTTAGCCTTTATGAATGATATGTATAATTATTCAAATCATCCTGAAATTGGAAAAGATAGAGGTAGATACTCAAAAGAAGAAATACTCGAACTCCAAAATTTTGCTTCTAAACACTATATAGAATTAATTCCCATTTTTCAAACTGTTGGAGATTGGGATAATATCTTACATAATCCTGATTATTGGAAATATGGAGAATTTCCTGGCTCAAATAGTTTAAATATAAGTAATAATGAAATTTATGAACTTTTGGATGAAATGATTGAAGAATTAAGTACTTCTTTTAAATCAAAATATTTTCATATTGGAGCTGATGAAAGTTTGGATGTAGGTAAATTAGCTTCAATCAATTTATTAAAAAATATGGGTATAGGACAAGTTTATCTTAATCATTATAAAAAAGTATATGAAATTGTGAAAAAACATGGGTATGAGAAAGTGATAATATATCATGATACTTTATATAAATACCAAGAAGTCATGGAAGGTTTGCCAAAAGATGTAATAATAATGTATTGGAATTACAAATCTAAGAGTGAGTATCCCGAATTAAAGAAAATTAAGAATTATGGTTTTCCAATAGTAGCCGGTCCATCTATTATCGATTTTAATCGAATATTTCCCGAAATAGATAAATATGAGATAAGTATAACAAATTTAATTAAGATTGCTTATAAAAATGGGGGAATAGGGGAAATCACATCGAGCTGGGGTGATTATCGGAATAAGGAGATTAGAGAAAACCGAATATATGGTTTTATATTTTCTGCGATTGTTGGTTGGGATCCAGTAAAAGAAATTAATACTTTTTATTTTTGGAAATGTTTGTTTTTACATTTTTTTGGAATATTAGATACAAAATTAATAACAATTTTTAGTACTTTTCGCTCAATACAAGATAGACGAAAATTATTTATACGCCCTACTAATTACTATAATCATTTTTTTGCTCATCCTTTTTCTAAAAATACTACTAGGTATAAGAAAAGGATAAAAACTACAAGATTTGAAAATTTGATATCAAATTTGAATGATAATATTAAAATTTGTGAAGATTTAGAGGAAAAAGTTCTCAGAAATAAAATTAATATCAGAAATTTAGCATTTGTTTTAAAGCACATTATCATCTTTATTGAAAAAAGGTTAATTTCAAAAAATTTTGCAAAGATTCAATTCTTCAGTGAGAAAAACAAAGAACAAAAAATCATTCATATTAAAGAATTTATAGCCAAATTGACTTCATTAATAAATGAATATGAGTTCTTGTGGTTATCATGTGCAAAAAAGGAAGGTTTGGAACCAATAAAAACTTTATATTGGTGGTTAATAAAATTTTATAAGGATAAAATTAAAGAATTACAAGAGAATATAAGTTGGAGTGATCCTAATATCCCAAGTGAGTTAATATATTTAGATAAAGAAAAGTTACATAGTACCCATACAACTTACTATACAAAAACAATAAATATTGAAGGGGATATAAAAACAGCATATTTACAGGTAATTGCAGGTACATTTGCTAAAATTTTTATAAATGAAACATATATAGGTTATACAATTACGAGACATTCACTTAATGTTGTTGTAAATGATAAAAATATTAAATTATTTAGTATAAAGAAATACCTTAATCAAGGAAAAAATGAAATTAGGATTGAAAATTCTGATTTTATTGGGGGAATTGGTCCTATTAATGTTTATTGTGAAATTGAATTAGTAGATAACCAAAGAATTGAATTAAAAACAGATAAATCATGGTTAGCTAAGAGAGAATTAAGTGAAGATTGGAGAAAGGTAAAAAGCCTCGGTAAGCCTCCTAAAATTACAGGCGGATTATATTATCCAGATTTTAAAAAATCTCTACCATCGAGAGAAAACCATATTCTGGCAAATTTCAATTCTCTTGTAAGTAGAAAATCGAGAAAATCATTTTGGTTATTAAAATTAGTATTTAGACTATTCAATCGATATAGTATTATAGAATAAGCATGGAAATTTCAGTTCTAATTATAATATTAAAGTTTATATAATCCTTATCTAATAGTTATTTTAATAACTTATAATTAATGGTTTAAAAAGTGAGCAGTCAAGAACGAGAAAAAATCAATGTAAGAGATTGGATTACACTTAGCACCGTTATGATAGGGGCGGTTTTAACAATCCTCGCTTTAATTTGGCAAGTTCCTCCTCCTACGGGTAATGGAATAGTGACAAGTACCTTTTTATTGATGGTTTCATTCATTTTTTTTGTAAACTCTGTATCTGCAAATTCTAAAGCTCAATTTGAAGTAAATCAAGGAAAATCCTCTGAAGAACGCATTCAACGTTTTGTAACTTTTGCTGAATACTCCTTTGGCTTAGGATTCACTCTTGTTATTACGGGTTTTGCAATTCTTGGTTATGAATACTTGTTAGGCTATACTGGTCGTGAATTGCCCACATTATTACTCCCAATTACGTTTTTAGTTACAACTTGGATAATTATATTTATATATAATCTGATAAACTATTTTGGTAAACCCCTTGGTGCATTAAGAAGCTTAAAGCGCAATCTCTGGATATTTTTAGAACTAGTCTGCTTGGTAATTATTATATCAGACTTCTTTGAGATTATCTTAATTCCATAACTTTTTTTTTTCAAATAAAGCACGACATATCTTTCTGAATAGATTTTTTATTATAATCAGATGTCAGCAATTCCTCAAGTTCAGGAAACTCAAATGGGAATATGTTTTCAAAAGCTCTTTTCAATAGTTCGACATATTTCTTTCTATCATATTCATGCCTTTTATCATCGTAGAGATCTGAAAGGATAACCTTTTTTTCAGGAAAATTTGGATTAGCTTCAGCGTTAAGAATAATATATCTCACATTTATTCCTGCAGATGCTATTACACCTGATCTTTCTAGTTGTTTGGCAGCAACTGCTTGGTAGCTATTTACTTTATATTGATTTGGACTTCGAGAAATTTTCTGCTTAATCGTTAACTCATCACGAGATACTTTCCCTGAGTACACTCTCTCAACATATTCGTAAAGTATTTTTTTTGCTTTTGGAATCCTTTCAATGAACTGATCAACAGTTTGAACACCTTGAAATGCATTAATAAATGCATATTGTGCATCTTTCACTACCTTTGGCATATCTCTCCGTCTTATCTCAATGCCTCTTACTTTTATTTCACCATCACTCTTTATCCCCCAATAATGACTAAGGGTTGGAACATCTGGTTCTGCTCGGGAAGGTAGGAAAGTAATCACATTATATCTTCCTTCCCAATGCATAGGAATACTAGTATTGTCAGATATTTCTTTAGCAATTTCCTTTGTTATTTTCTCAAATTCCTCTGGAGTTCTCCCTTTTGTATCTTGAAGCCACATTGAATCAACAATTCCATGAACAACTTTACAACCATATTTTTTTGCAGTCTCAGCCGATCTCAATAAAAACTCACGAGCAAAAGCACAAACTGTTTGATGTGCTTCAATCTTGCCAAAACGAGCATTTTTAAATCCTAAATATCCGAAACTAACTACAAGCACCCACTTTAATGCAATATCCGTGAATTTATACCGAAGATCATCATGTGTCTTGTTATATTCTTTATACTCTAAACGTTTTCTCAGGGGAAGACTAATTGATTTTGAAATAATACCTTGTCTTTTTGTACATATATGAAATTTTGTCCCTGGCACTTTGATTCCTGTACCATCACTTTTACAACATTTACAGTTAATTGTCTCAGAAGAAATGTTAGAGTTTGCCATTAATGATGGATACATTGAAGAAAAATCCAATTCTACTACTTGATCAAAGACTCCAATTAATGGTTCAAATATGTGCCCTCCTCGATCATTTATGATTAAATCCATACCACTTCGAAAACTTTCAGGGCTCTTCTTGAAAGGTGGAATAAGGTGATCGAGTTTATATGCATTATAGTATTGAATTGATTGCAAAGCACCCCCAATTGTTATTCTACATAATCTTTGCATTGGAACTCGAGACACTCTTGCAACTTCAATAACTCCAGGGATATTCCCCTCACTAAAATGTAGACTACCGTAGGTAGTAGTATCTAAATGAAAACGTCCTGTAAAGTAAACCTGTGTTTTGGAACGTCTCATTATTATTCCGTATGACATATAATGATCTGAATTTCCTGATAGGTTAAAGATACAATTTCTCAGTGGTATTTTTGTACGAGAAAAATAGAGATCATTTGAAACTCGATTTACTGATGCTCGAGCAGCTAAATAAGGAAATACAAACTCATCACCTCCATGTGTTAATATGATATCAGGATCCAATCGTTCAATTACCTTACTAATAGCCTTGATGGTTTCAGCTTCATCAGCTTTATCGATTAGAATCTTTCTTTTTCTCAACCCATCTGCTCTGGGGATGTTAGCCTTTTCATCTTTTTCAACAATACTTACTTCTGCATATGCCAGAGGGTCGTTATAATATGATCTCATTCCACGCTGCTGTATTTTAATATCTAACCATATAGCTTTTAAAGGAGGTAATTCATAAAACAATTCTTCGTTGTTATCTTTTAACTCTAATGATATCAAACGCATTGAGTAGAAACTAGTTTTTTTATTGTCCTCAAACTTGACCTTAAAATTGCAAAGAGACATTGGAAATAGATCATTTATGTAAAAATACATCTGAGAGATCGGAAGATCCGTGTTATACAAAGTAAACAAGTCAATCTTTTCGATTTCTTCGATTGTCTTCTTAAATACAGATGGTTTTACTACAGAAACTCCAAATATTTTTGTTTTTTCATGTTCTTCGAGTTTCACATATTTTTCACAGATTCTAACAGACTTCACATTGTCATGTGATCTAAGAATCTGTTTGAATCTTTTGAAGTCTTTACAAACATCTTGTTTTGGAACTGCGAAAAATTCAGGATGAAAGTCATGGCAAATATTCACTACCTTTTGCTCCTTTACGGTTTTCACCCAAAGAATGACTCCATTACTATGTGTGGTAACATCTAACAACCAACCATCAAATTGATCTTGGAAATTCAACCTAATCTTTTCTTTTAATTATTTTTTCTAATTCTTTCACTTTTTCTTCTAATATCTCGATTTTTTTTTCCTGTTCAATAGCAAAAGAGATAAATAAAACATCTGACAACAGGGGACGTGCACTCATGCTGCCTGCATCTGCATGTATTCGAGCAAAATTCATCAATTTGTCAAATATATTCTGTTCTTCTGGACGTAACGTTCTTTTGAAATCCTTCCAACTTTCAATTTCATGTTCTAAAGCAGGTCTAAAAGAAGGTACAGTTCTACCCATTATTTATCATCCGATTCTATTAGAATCCCAGAGAATGAGTATTTCAGATAATTAAAAGGAGAATACATTGCAAATTTTCTAATTTCTGGGTGATATATTTCATTTTAGTATTTTCATTTCAAAAATATAATCCTTAGTAATTTTCTTATGTATATTAGACCCTTCTATTAGAAAAAACAAAATCAAATCTTTAAATTTTAAAATAAAATTTTAAATTTACAGTTGATCATACTAGTATATCATGGTTGAACAAATTATATTATTAAATTTTATCGGTATGATTTTTGAGCTTTTTATCATTGTTTTCACTGTGGTTCTGTTAATACTTATATTAAAGAAGTATTTTATTAAACGTCATAAGCTAACTCGCCTACTATTCATAATTTTCATATGTTACTTTATTGCAATTGTCTTTTCTTGGATTTCAAAAGTTCTTGTGGTTACAAAAGTAAATGTGGTACAAGATGATTCAATAATTGCATATTTATATAATATAGTTGTAGACTTTAGGTTAAGTGAATTCTTTGTAACGATTGCCATTTTTTTATCTTACATATTAAAAGTAAATGTATTCGAAAAAGGATATAACACAATTCAAAAATATATCATAATAATTTACGGGATAATAGCAAGTCTTTATGTCTTATTTATATATCAATATGACAATACATTTTTGGACATATTCGCATTTTTAATTGTTTTTATATATATGGTTATGGTATATGCCCCTTTTTTACGAAGATCAATAGAATCTTATCGGGGAGTGGAGGAAAAACCATATAAACAAGCATTTTTATCATTAGCAATCATGGCATTTAGTTTTATGTTAATATTTCTCAGTTTTGCAATCGACCGAGTGTTAATTTTTTTAGGGAGTCCAGGTTTTACTGTATTTTATTTTCTAGCTTGGAGTTTTGCAATAGTAGGGATATTTTTTGCTTATAGAGGTTATGTTAAACCAAAATCTAGAGAATAGTAATTTTAAATTCTTAAATTACTATATATTAAATTGATTTGTTTTTATTATATTAATTTGAATATTAATTGGATTACATTAAGCTGTGATTTCTGTGGAAAAAATAATACAAGATATTTGGATAATAAATGAAGCAGGGGCAGTCCTATATCAGCGTGTTTTCGGTAAATATATAGAAGAACAATTAATTGGAGCTTTATTCTCTGCATTGAATCTTTTAGCAGAAGAGTTAGAAACAGGTGGCTTATCTAATTTTGAATTAAAAAATATAAAATATTTCATTATAAAAAAGTATGGGATATCTTTTATTGTTAATTCCTCGAAAAAGACTAAGGAAAAAAAAGTCAAAGAAGAGTTAAATAGGATTGTAAATAAGTTCTTCAATTTATATTCAAAAGAGATACTTAATAACTGGGATAATGATTTAAACTTGTTTGCTGATTTCGAAAACCACATTAAAGATAGTTTACAAGACACTATAGATAAATTTGAAAAAGCTTTTTGGTAATTAATCTAGAACCAGTAATCAAGCATTGTATTCTTTAAAGGGGCTTTTTTTTTTGGTTTGCGGGGCTTCCACTTTAATTCTCTATTTTCAGGCAAATAAGGATGCTGAACAAGTGTATACTCTACATATCGATTATCATCATTTATCATTACTAGCACATTTCCAAAATGGGAGAGAATCTTTCCTCCCTTTGGTCTGAAAAGGGAATTTTCATGTAAAGGTGCTGTTATAATAATGAGGGGTTTTGTTTTCCAGAGTATTTGTTTAATTCCATCTATCATTCTTAGCAGGTCTTCGAATGTCTGCTTTTCGTAGACTTCAAACATGGATGTAATTCCAGAGATCAACACAACTTTGACATCTTCAAGTGTGGATAGCCTATTCTCTAAAATTTCAACCATCTGGTCAAAAGTGAACGATCTGCTTATGAGGATGTTTTCTAATACTTTACGAGGGGATAAATTCTGTGAAACTGCAAATTTACTCACATTGTAAGGGTTAAAACGATTATTTCCATCGATGAAAGCGACTCTGATGCCTTCTCCTAGCCCTCCATTGTTAAAAGCTTTTTGGGTGATAACCGCCGTTGTTAAGAGAATATTGGTTGTTAGCTTCTTATCTCCATAGAGTAAATACACTAGATCGCGATGAAACCCCCCTGAAAGCAAATTATCTAGTGTAGCATCTCCACTTGAAATGAGTTGAGAATGATTATTCCTCATAAGAAATTTGAAGCCCGAATCAAACGTCATCATTATAAGTAACGATTCTTCAAAATAAAACAGAGATACACCGACAATTTTCTGAAATACACACAATTTTTCCTTAGTAGAGTAATATTGTTTTATTTATTAAGAATCAATCTTCTTTTAAAAGGAATATAATTTCAGAGAGCCAGGGAAGGAGAGGTGATTAAAAGTAAAAGTAAAATAAAAAGAGAAAAAATTTGTTTAATATTTAAATGAATCATTTTATCATTGTATTATTAAATTAAAAAGTAATGACAAAATCAAACTTTATAAAAAATCAAGCATAATATCAATCTTATAATTTTAAAAAAGCGAAACTATTGAACTTATGTGAAAATATAATGAGTTATAACAATCGTTTTTGGAAAGCAAATTGGGATCCTGGTATAGAAGATCTTGAACCGGAAGAATATAATACTACTTATCCGGAAATGTTAAGAGATATATTCGATAAATATCCAAATAATATGGCACTTGCATTTCAGGGATTAGAAATCAGTTTTGAAGAGCTGGATAGACATTCTAATCAATTTGCTAATATGCTAGTCGAAAATGGTTTTAAAAAAGGGGATATTGTAGGTGTAAATTTACCAAATACACCGGAATATGTATATTCCGTATTAGGCACACTAAAGACAGGTTGCATTGTTTCAGGAGTCAGTCCTCTATTATCTGATGTCCAAATGCATTATCAATTAGAGGATTTAGGGAAAGGAAGTAAGAAGGTAGGTTTGGTTACTCTAGATGTTATTTTTGAACATCGTTTAAAAAAAATAATTGATAAATTACCAGAACTTAGACTTATAGTAGCAACAAGTGTAATTGGTTCATTTCCAAAAGAGCAACAAGAAAGAATAAAAGCAATTTCAGATATCCCCTTTGGTGTGGTAACCCCACTGAAAGGAAAAATTGTCTTAAACTATCAAGATAATGTTTTGAGGAATTATCCTGCTGATTTACCAAAAGTTAGTTTGACTCCAGATGATATTGGGTGGATTCAATATACTGGTGGTACAACAGGATCTCCAAAAGGTGCAATGTTAAGTCATAGAAATTGCGTTTCAAACATAAAAGGAATTATTAAATGGCTTCAATGGGAAGAAGGAAATGGTATACTCTTAAGTGGTTTTCCAATGTTTCATATTGCAGGTTTATCCGTATGTGAAGGTGCTATGGCCAATGGTTGGGGTCAAATTCTAATTGCTAATCCACGGGAAGCCTTACAAATTTGCAATGAAATAAAAAAATACAAACCTACAGTTCTAGTAAATGTGCCCTCACTCTATCACATTTTAATAAATTTTCGCAAATTTAAAAGGCTAAATCATTCTAATTTAAAATATTGTGTTTCAGCAGCGGCTCCATTTCCTAAAGAATCCCAAGAACTGTTGGAAAGCATAGTAGGGAAAGGTAAATTATTAGAATTATATGGAATGACAGAATTATCACCTGTAGCAACAATGAATCCTTCCTTAGGGGAGAAAAAATTGGGTACTGTAGGATTACCATTTTTAAATGTTGAGTTAAAGATTGTTGATCCTGACACCAATAAAATTGTTCCTTTGGGAGAACCTGGAGAAATTTGTGTAAAAAGTCCTTCAGTAATGCGAGGATATTACAATAAACCGGAAGAAACTGCAAAAACAATAGATAAAGATGGTTATATGCATACTGGTGATGTTGGTATAATGGATGATGATGGTTATATTCAAATTGTTGATCGCATAAAAGACATGATTAATGTTAGTGGATTTAAAGTTTATTCCGCTAAAGTTGAGGATAGTCTAGCACGTCATCCTGCTATTGACTTAGTTGCATTAATCGGAATCCCAAACCCAGAAAAACCAGGATCTGAACTCGTTAAAGCTTTTATACAAATAAATCCTGATTTTCAATTTGATGGAAATATAGAAATACTCAAAGAAGATATAATAAAATTCTCTAAAGATAATTTAGCTCCTTATGAAGTTCCTAAAGTAATTGAATTTTTAGAAGAGCTTCCACTCACTATAGTGGGAAAAATCGAGAAGAAAATATTGAGAAATCAGTTAGTAGAATTAATGTAATTATGTAATTGTTATTCTTTTTTTTTAATTTTTTATATCTTAAATATCAAAATTTAATAATTTCTAAATTGGAATTCTTTACTAGATCTGCTTTTACGATATTTTCCATATTATAACCTTCTTTGTGGACTAATCGCTTAATTTTTGCGTTGATAATTAGCTTTAAACAACTCATACAAGGAAATGTTGTGGTATAAAGAGAAGTATCACCTTCAATTGCAGTTCCATGGAGTGCGGCTTGAATTATACAATTAATTTCAGCATGTACACCTCTACAAAGTTCTGGTTTTTCACCAGGTTTAAGATGCTTTCGAACACATGTATCTGGTGTGCAATGCGATAATCCTGATGGTGCTCCATTATATCCCGTCGATAAAATATGGTTGCTTTTAACAAGTACTGCCCCAACATTCCTTTTTATACAGGTTGATCTTAAAGAGACTACTTCAGCAATTTTCATAAAATACTTATCCTTTGAAATTCTATGATCAGCAGACAAATTCATTTCTTTTTTCACTTTTTTCTTTTATCGATTTTATTTAGAAAGCTTTTGATTATGTCAGTTAAAATATTATAATTGATTTATTTTAAAAAATATGTTAATATCTAATGATTTTATTAAATTAATATTTATAAAAGAATTTAATATAATGAAAAATTAGAATGATGATAATGGTATTTAAACCATTTACTTTAAATTAAGCTGAAATAAAGACTTTTTTTCCTATTGGTTTTTTCTAGAACACTGGAGTATCATGAGATACTTGATATTATTCTTCATTAGGAATTAATTTTGTTAGAATTATAACCTTTTGATCTAGTTTATTTGTAGGTTTGTTTTAAAAGAGAGAATGAAAAACAAAAGTTAATAATGATTATTTTTATTTATTGAATATAATATAATAATAAAAAAAACTCGAAAAAGAAAAATTCAATATTTTGGAAAACTAAACAAATTAAATATATTGAATATATATATTAATAGAGTGAAAGAAATTAATTAGAATGGTGAATCGGCAGATTTCAGCTACTAAGTCATTTATTTATAAAGTATGTGTTGTTGGTGATGGTGGAGTTGGAAAAACAAGTATGGTTTTACGGTATTGTGAAAATACTTTTAAAGAGAACTATATCATGACAATTGGTTCCAACTTTTCTACTAAACAAATTGAGTTAGAAGAGTATCCAAATTATCTTATTAAACTCCAGCTCTGGGATTTAGCCGGACAAAAGCATTTTAGCTTTGTGCGACCACCATTTTATCGTGGAGCTACCGCAATTGTATATGTCTTTGATCTTACTCGACGCAGTTCATTTCAAAATATATTAGACTGGAAAGCTGAAGTAGAAAAAGTGATCGGTAATGATAAACCATATTTACTAGTTGGAAATAAAATAGATCTAGCGGAACAGGGTAATCGAGAAGTTGGAGAAAAAGATGGGGAAGCCTTAAAGGAGGAGATAAAAGCTATAGCGTACTATGAAACAAGTGCTAAGCAAGACCTTAAAATTGAACCTGTTTTTAAAGATATTACAATGGCTATTTTAAAAAAGACTAAAAAGATTTAGTTTTTTATTTGTTATAAACATTAAATTAAAATTTTGAAAAATATTTCTAATAATTATCAAATAATATCATTAAAGTAATTTAGAAATTTAATTTAATTAATATTATAAGGGAATATTTATGTTTGGTGGAACTCAGCGCGCTTATGATCGCGCACTTACGGTTTTTAGCCCAGAAGGAAGGTTATACCAAGTAGAGTATGCTTTGGAAGCAGTTAGAAGAGGAACTCTTGCTGTAGCTGTAAAATCAAAGGAAGATGTCTGTATCGCAGCTCAAATTAAAGTACCCTCAAAATTAATGGATGCTGATTCAATAGATAAAATTTTTCAGATTGATGAGCATATAGGAGTAGCTATTTCTGGTTTGCATGCAGATTCTAGGGCATTAATTAACTATTCCCGTGTTCAAGCTCAATCATTTAGATTAACTTATGATGAACCTGTAAGGTTAAATATGTTAGCTAAATCTGTCGCTGATCTATGTCAGATGTACAGTCAATACGGTGGGATAAGGCCTTTTGGATGTGCGCTTTTTTTCATCGCAATTGATGCGGGGGGTTCACAAATATATACAACATCACCAAGTGGTATATATCGTTCATTCAAATCATACGCGATAGGAACTGGAGAATCAACGGCTAGAGAATATCTTATTGAGAATTATAAAGATGACATGACCTTTGATGAGTTAATAAGTTTTACTTTAAAAACACTTAAAGAATCGATTGATGATGATGCATCTAAGGATAATATAAGATTAGCATACATAAAAGGTGTAGATAAACAGTTCCATATGTGTAATAAAGAAGAAGTAGAAGAATTTTTAAACAAGTCAGAATAAATTATCTTTTTTCTATACATTATAAAAGATTTTATTTTTAAAATCTATAATATAGATATTGAAATAATATCTAGAAATTTTTACATTCAATAATAAAATAGACGATCATTATGGCTAAGAAGAAGATTAGAGAAGAATTCGATAATCTTTTTAAGAAAGGTGATGAAAAAGCAATTAAAAAGCTGTTAGATAAAAATCCATGGCTACTTGATGAAGTTTCACATACTATGGACGCAGGAATGATTGAACAAAATCAAATAATTGCAGCTTTAGGTGTGATGGAAGATGAACTTGGAGGTTCTGTTCCAATTGATGAAATCTTATTTAGTCTTAGAGTTGATTTTAATATTCGTAAAAGTGAAGAAGAAGTACATAATATTTTGACTAGTGTAGAAAATTTAAATCTTGTAAAGAGAGATGCTAATGGATGGAGTTTAACAAGTGAAGGAGGAAGAATTTGCGATGATTATCTTAATAAAAATCTGAGTAAATTTGATTTATAATCCTTAAATATATATTTTCGTTAAATGATTTTTTATTAGTAATTAAATATATTTATAAAATTTATATTGTGAATTTTATTTGACAATTTTATTCTTAATTCTTCTTAAAAATAGGTGAGATTTATGGAAAATAAAAGAGATGAGAATTTAGATGAAAAAATTGATGATGAGGATTTGGATATAACCAAAGATGCATTTTTTTCTGATTTAGTAGAGATGGAGGATGAAATCACTTCAGAGGCATATGAATTGGTGGAGCATGCAATGGATTTAATAAATACACGATATTATGATGATGGAATTGAAATATTACGTCAAGCACTTGGATTATACACTCAGATTAATAAACAAGATGAAATTAAAGCAATCAAGGATAAAATATCAGAGATTTACATTCTTAAAGAAAAAATCTTTAGAGAAGATGAAGAAGTAGAAGTAAAAGAAACTGAAGTACCAGAAGTAGTTGAAGAAAACAATATGATTGAAGATACGGAATTGATAAAGGAAATAGAATCTCATGAAGAAACCAAAAATGCGATGGATTTAATTAGTCTAGCGGACCAATTAATTGTTCAAGCTCATCAATTAGCGAATAATAATAAATTTGAGGATGCTCTTAACAAATATGATGAGGCTGAGAATATTCTTGAAGAACTTGGAAAAGATGATGAAATAAAAAGATTATATGAATTAATTGAAGAGTGTTATAATAAGAAAGCTGAATATTTACGAAGTATTAAAAAAGAAATGGAAAGTAGTGAAGAATATCAAACAGTTTTAAATGAGGAACAGTTAAAAGAGAAAAAATTAGAACAATATCTTGAAACAAAAAAGCATGAAGAAGATATATCATCTAGAGCATATAAGATATTAGATGACGCAGTAGATTTAGCTAAAGATCATCAATATGATCAAGCTTTAACCTTGTATGAAGAAGGAGCAAATTTATTCAAAGAATTGAATTGGACTTATGAATTTAAGAAAATTCAAGATACAATTGAGCAAATAAAAACAGAAAAAATCACATATCTTCAATCTATTGAGAGAAAAAAAGTTAAAATTGAAAAAGAAATTGAAAAAGAAATTCAAATAGATAAAGTTACAGAACAACAAGTTAAAGAATTAGAAGAACAAGAAAAATTTGAACAGATGCAAAGACTAAGAGGTTTAGAACTTCAAAAAATGGAGCAAGAATTCTTCAAAGCTCAGATTGATAACATGGCAACTGAAGCAGCTAAAATAACTCGTGAATACGAATTGGAGATGCAAAAATCTATTAAGAAGGGAACATTGGTGGAAGAATGCATTTATCCTAAAGTGATTGAAATCTACAAGAGAATAAAGGAATTACTTCTTGAAAAAGGATGGAATAGTGAAGCAGAAATTTATGATAATACGATTAATGTTTATATTCAAAAATTTAAACAGGATCAAAAAATTAGACAGATTGAAGCTGAAAAGATAGAAAAGCGAAAAGAAGCTGAAGAATTAATAAAATTCAAGAAAAGAGAACCTAGCACAGATTTAGACCTTGATCAACAGAAAAAATTAGAAGAACAAAAAAAAATAGAAAAGGAAAAGAAGGAATTTGAAGAAACTATAGATACAATGATAAAACGCGCAGAAAAAATGGCACGAGAATATGATGTTGCTATGAAAAAAGCTATAAAGAAAGGAAAATTAGCAAATGATCCCCCATTTCTAAAAATCATTAAAATTTATGAAAAAGTCAGAGAAATGTTACTAGAAAAAGGAAATAATAAGGAAGCTGCCGTATATAGCAATCAAATAGCTTTTTATAATCAGAGATTAAAGAAAGATAATAAATTAAGAGAAGTTGAAGCTCAAAAAGCTCAAAGAGAAAAAGAGCTAGAAGAGATACGTAAAATAAGAAAGAAAGATGGAATGGAAGAAGTGAGAATAAAAGCTTTAGAAAATAAAGAAGAAGAAAAATTTGAAAAACTTATAGTTGAAAATGTCAACAAAGCTGAGAAAATGGTACGAGATTTTGAAATTGCACAAAGAAAGGCATATAGAAAAGGAGCAGTATTAGAAGAAACTCCTTATTCTGAAATAATTGAGATTTACGAAAATCTAAGAGAAAAAGTTCATGCGAGAGGCTGGAAAGAGCAATCAGAAATCTATGCAAATCAAATAAAAATCTACCAAGAAAAATTGGAGAAACATGAAAAATTATTGGAGGTTGAAGCTCAAAAAGCTCAAAGAGAAAAAGAACTCGAAGAAATGCACAAAATCGGAAAAGTTGAAGAAATAGATCAAAAAAAATTGGATGTTATTAAGAAAAAAGAGGAAGAAAAAGAATTCCAAAACTATATTATGGAGATGGTTAATAAAGCAGAAAAACGCGAAAGGGAATTTGATTTGGCAATGAAAAAAGCTATCAAAGAAGGAGGGGTATTAAAAGAGACCCCTTATTCTGAAATAATTGAGATTTACGAAAATCTAAGAGAAAAAGTCTATGCGAGAGGCTGGAGAGAGCAATCAGAAATCTATGCAAATCAAATAAAAATCTACCAAGAAAAATTAGAGAAACATGAAAAATTAATGGAAATTGAAGCTCAAAAAGCTCAAAGAGAAAAAGAACT
>JBHLNF010000001.1:0-624684 GCA_048937405.1 Promethearchaeota archaeon | reverse complement strand
ATCTACCAAGAAAAATTAGAGAAACATGAAAAATTAATGGAAATTGAAGCTCAAAAAGCTCAAAGAGAAAAAGAACTTGAAGAGATGCATAAAATAGAAAAAGTTGAAGAACCTGACCAAAAAAAATTGGATATTATTAAGAAAAAGGAGGAAGAAAAAGAATTCCAAAACTATATTATGGAGATGGTTAATAAAGCAGAAAAACGCGAAAGGGAATTTGATTTGGCAATGAAAAAAGCTATCAAAGAAGGAGGGGTATTAAAAGAGACCCCTTATTCTGAAATAATTGAGATTTACGAAAATCTAAGAGAAAAAGTCTATGCGAGAGGCTGGAGAGAGCAATCAGAAATCTATGCAAATCAAATAAAAATCTACCAAGAAAAATTAGAGAAACATGAAAAATTAATGGAAATTGAAGCTCAAAAAGCTCAAAGAGAAAAAGAACTCGAAGAATTAAAAAAAATTGATAAAAGTGAAATTAAACCTGCTAAACCAGATAAAATAAAAGAACTCGAAACAGAATTTAAAGAAGAGGATATAATATTAGATAAGGCAATGAATCTTATTGATGATACAGAAAAAGCAGTTAAAAAATATGAATTAAGTATCAAGAAAGATATTCTAGTATATGAAAGTCCATATAATAAAGCAATATCTAATTATGAAGAAGCCAGAGAACTATTTACAAAAATCGGATGGAGAGATGAAGCTAATCGATTAAATAAAACCATAAATTTTTATAAAGATAAAAAAGAAAAAGATGAGAAATTAAGAAAAATCGAACAAGAAAAATTAGAACAACCAAAAATTGATTTGGAACTCTTTAAGGCAGATACAAAAAAAGAGTTTCTAGAAAGACAGAAAAGATTATCTGAATTTGAGGAAAAACGAAATAAAGCTGATGAAACAGCTGAAAGAATCTTTAAAATGATTCAAGATGCTGAGAGAATGGCTCAAGAATATGAAATAAAGCTAAAAGCGGGTATTTTTGATTATGAAGCTCCATATGAAAAAATTATTGAAATTTATCGTAAAGCTCGCAAGCGATTTGAGGAAATTGATTGGAAGGAAGAATCTGCTAAACTAATTGATACAATAAATTATTATAAAGAAAAGTTAGAACAGGACAAAAAATTTAGAGCTTTAGAAATAGAAAAGGTTAAAAAGAGAGAAGAAGAATTAGTAATTCAACAAAGATTATTAGAAAAGGCACGAATAGAGCAAGAGAAACTGCTCCAACAAAAAAAACAAAATTTGGATTTAAGAAAAGAAAGAGTAGCTCAATTTGAAACTCAAAAAGACAAGGCTTTTCGTTTGATGGATCAAGCTAAACGTGAACTGAGACAAGAGAATTTTGAAAAAGCTATAGAATTCTATAAAGAAAGTGAAAAAATATTCATTGATATAAAATGGGAAGAAGGCATCAATATGGTTCGAGATTCAGTTGTCATGATTAATAATAAGAAAAAAGCTTTTGAACTTGAACAAAAAGCTCTTGAAGATAAAAAAGCTCAAAAAAAACAAATGGAAGAACTCTTAGAAAAGAAAATGATTGAAACAGAATTAATAAAAAAGCAACAACAAGAAGAGAAACGTAAAGAGATCTTAAAAATTCAGACAGAAAAAGAACAGGAAAGGCAAACTTCTGAAGAAGCATATGAACTTTTAGAAGAAGGTACAGCTCTAATGAATGATGGTAAATTTACTCAGGCTTATGAGAAATATATAACTGCTCGGGACTTATTCCAAAAAATATTTTGGCAACGAGAAGTATCAAGAATAAATAATGAACTTCTGTTTAAGCTCAAAAGAGAACAGAAGCAAGCAGAGCTTTTTGAAGAAATTAAGACAAAGAAAATTGAAGAAGAAAAACAAATTGCTCTTTTACAAGAGGATGCTAAAAAAGAACGCAAAAAACTTGAGAAACAAAAAAAAGACGAAAGAAAAGAAGCGGCTAAGAGAGAACTTGATAAAAAAATTTCCATCAAATTAAACAATGCATATAAGTTATTAGATAGCCTCAAATATAATGAGGGAATATTAATATTACGAGAAGAAGTCCAAAAGTTAAAGAAATTAGAGAAGCATGACGAAATTGAGAGAATTTATGAAAAGATCAATAATTATAAATCCATATCAGAAATTCCATTAATAACAATAGATGTAGATATTGAAGAGTCTAAGAATGGAATCTTTATAGCAGCATATAAAGCTTTAGATGAGGCTCAAATATCTGCCAATAATAACCAGTTTATGAAAGTAATTTCTGAATTAAACGAAGCTAAATTCAAACTTGAAGAATTAAATTTGGGAAAGGAAATCGTCAAAGAAATTGACAACAAAATTAAAGAATTTAGGAGTAAAGTTAGTAAAAAACCATTAAGGGAATCGACTAAAGCTGGACAAGAACCTATTGAGGATGAAATGGAAATTCTAAGAAGAAGGATTGCAGCTAGACGAGAAGAGAGAAGAAAAAAGGTTTTAGATTTGTTAGGAAAACGTGAGAAGTAATAGAGTTTCTTTACTTTATTATTTTCTAATAAAGAAAAAAAAAATAATATTAGTTTAATAAATTATTTTGAAGTTCATTTTCTACTTCTGATTTAATAATATTAGGAGCAATATCCCTAGTTACAGATTCTTCTATTAAATATTCTGTTTTAATTAGATCTCTAATTGCTACTCTAATTGCTTCAGATCGATTTGGGAATTTTCCATCAATTACCAGTATCTCTAGAACTTTAAGATAAGATTCAGGCAAGTTTACAGAAATAAGTTTCATCTTATGCATCAATTTTTTTATTTTAATTGATAAAAATATATACGAGAGTGATATATTTAAAGGTTTAGTGGAAATCAACCCCTAGAAATCCGACAGAACTTGGATATAATTCTGAATATTAATTTGGAGAAATTTAATGATTTACATTTAATAATTGGTTATTTAATTCAGTTTTTAGTAAATAATGATATATTAATTCAATCCAAAAATTTTTATATTGGTATTATATGTTACATGTAACACAGCAATAAAATTTTTAAATTTAAAAAAAAATCTATGATTAAAATTATACATAAATAAAGAAGATTATGTCAAACATTGAAAGTCAATTAAAAGATCATTTAAAGAACGGAACTGATTGGGAAAAATTGGAAACTCCTGTTCCAGGAGTTTTTGTAGTCAAGGTTCCTGCAACCAAAACTAAACCCGCGTTACTGTTCTTAGAAATTAATCCTTTAAAAGATGATGGAAAACCTTTAAAAAAGAGAGGTTTATTTGTCGGTTCGAAAGAAATGCTTTTAAAATTCAGTGAATCATTAAATGATGATAAAACATTTCAATTAATTGGAGAATTAGAGAAAATAAATCCTGAAATTAAAACAAAAACTAAGAAATTAAAAATGTAATAATAAAATAATCTTTAAAATTTCATCATTAGTTTTATTTTATAATTTATTTTTACTTTTTAAGAAAATCTTTAATTTATAATTTTATTATTAATTTAATATTACGACATAGAAAAAGTTTAAAATACTTTTTCAAAATACATTTGTTAAAATAAATGAAGAGTATAATGTGAAAATAATATGAGTCTCGAA
This sequence comes from Promethearchaeota archaeon, assembly GCA_048937405.1. Classification (GTDB taxonomy): domain Archaea; phylum Asgardarchaeota; class Lokiarchaeia; order Sigyniarchaeales; family SOKP01; genus Loki-b32. The sequence goes on along the minus strand of JBHLNF010000001.1, from coordinate 621,084 downwards.
GAGGATGGGGTACATTGTATAGTATGTGGAAAGGATCAATTTTCTCTTGCTCATGATGAATGGATGCGAAGAGCATTTCCATTTGTAGAACAGGGGCAATTAAAAATGTGTGCTGGATGTGGCGCGAAGTATCTGGTTTGTGAAAGTTGTGGAGGTTTATATTGTCGAATTCACCCTGCATTAGAGAGTTGGGAGCTTCCAGAGAAATGTCCTAAATGTGGATGGGTAAACAAAGATGTAACAGCTTGGGATGGTACATCTGCTCGCCACTTTTAATATCTTTATTTCATAATGTTTATTTTATTCTAATTTTTTTAAAATGCTATTGTTTTAATTAAAAGATGTATTCATTAATATCTTAAATATTATTTTATCAATTTCAAGTCAAGAAGATTTAAATTTTAAAATATTAATAATTATGTTAATAATAAAGTATGTGACATTCACGATGGTATAACATGAGTTCAAATATAATAGTACAAGTTGCGAATCCTGAACACATAGATGATTTAAGAGATTTAACAAAACAATTGGTTGAAGGATTAGGACAAAAATTTGATCCGAAACGCTTTGATTGGGGAATTCGAAGGCGTCTTTATGATCCTCTTCAACGTCATGGAATATTGATAGCAGTAGATGAAGATTCTGGTGATATTATTGGAATGATTATTGCAGAATTAAGAATTGACCCATTTGGATCTTCTGAAGGTTCGATTAAACAACTCTTTCTGAAAGAATTATATCGTAAAAAAGGATTTGGAAGTCTTCTATTGGAAAAAGCATTGGAACACCTAAAAAAAATAAATGTTGAAAAAGTTAGGGTAAATATTAAGAAAAAAGCGGTAGAAGCTTCCAAATTATATGAGAAAATGAACTTCAAAAAAATATATGAAGTTTTAGAGTTAGATTTAACTAAAGAAAACAATGCTAATGAAAAATAGTATAAAAAGATGAATTTAGAAATTCCATGGGTTGAGAAGTATCGCCCTAAAACATTTTCTGATATCGTAAGTCAAAGTATTGCTGTCAATAATCTCAAGAAATTTGTAAATAGCACAAATATTCCTCATTTAATTTTTACTGGTCCCGCAGGAACAGGAAAAACTAGTACTGCCTTAATAATAGCAAGATTCTTTCTTAAAAAAGAGGAGTTAGAAACAAACATTTTGGAATTAAACGCCTCTGATACAGTAAGAATAGATTTTGTAAGAAATGTTATGAAGAATTTTGTTAATCAAAATTTAATAAGAAATGGATCTTTAAAATTTGTGATTTTAGATGAAGCAGATAATATTCCTGGACAAGTCCAGCAAGCACTTAGAAGAATTATTGAAAAAACATCAAATAACATTAAATTCATTCTTTTATGTAATTATATAAATAGGATAATAGATCCGATTATATCAAGATGTGCTGTTTTTAGGTTTGTAAGTTTACCTAAGGAGAAAATTATAGAAAGATTAAAGTCTATTAGTATAGAAGAAAATTTGAAAATACCTTCTGATAAAAGCAAAGAATTTTTTGAACAATTGTATTTTATCTCAGGAGGAGATCTTCGGAAAGCAATAAATACTCTTCAAATGGCTGTTGCTCTTGACCTCTTGGAAAATTTGAATATTGATGAAATACTTAAAATTTCAGGATTCTTAGATAAACAAACTCTAAAAGACCTAACCAAAGCAATAAAAAGTAAAGATCTTATAAAAACGAGAAAAATTATTCAATCAATTGAAACCATTGATAGCCGGAATTTTATTAGACAAATATCAGAGATTTTACCATCATTAAATATTAATACAGAAAAAGTGAGTGAACTGAAAGCTTATATTGGAAAAATTGATTATCGAATAAGTCAAGGAGCAGATGAATTAGTTCAAATTTTAGCACTTTTAGCTCTATTAATCGAGAGTATTGAATCTTAACTAAGAGTATAAACAACTTCTAAAAAGGGGAAATTTAGGATGGAAGAAGAAATACCTATTTGGAGGGTAAAATATCATCCAAAAAATTTAAAGCAAATTTATGGAAGAAAATCTGTTAAAGAAATCTTAGAAAAAATAATTCAACAACAAAATTTTCCACATATGATATTTGTAGGAGCTAAAGGTATTGGTAAGACATTAATAGCCCAATTATTTTCAAAAGAGTTTCTTAAAAAAAATTATGACGCAAATTTTAAATTAGTCTATGCTAATGTACCTTTAAGTCAAGAAGAGAGAAATCAAGCACGATCTGATGCCTATGTTTCTACAAGTAAAATTGGAAGTATTGCTGGACGAACCATAACAACTCCTGCCTTTATTCAAACACGAGTAAAACCTTTTGTTCAATTAAAAGTATTAGGAGGTTCTCCTTTTAAAATTTTAACAGTTAAAAATTTTGAAGCATTGGGTCAAAACCAGCAAGGATTTAGGAGGTTAATGGAAATATATGGTAGAAATTGTCGAATGATATTAATTACCACAAAAATTTCAAGTATTATTGATCCAATTGTTAGCAGATGTCAAATTGTTTTAATATCACCTGTAAAGTTAAATGATTTTAAAGATTTAATAAAAAATATTGCTTTACAAGAATCCTTGGAGATTGATGATAATGTAATTGAAGTTTTATACAGGATTTCTGAAGGAAAAATATCTCGAGCTATAGATCTTTTGCAATTAAGTAGCATCTCAGGAAAAAAAATTGATATGGAAAAATTATATGAATTTTCTCAAAAATTCCATAATAATCTTTTAAGAAGTCTTTTAATGCTTGCTTTTAAAGGTGATTTTCCAAAAGTTAGAGAATTATCAAGGAAAATCCTATCTAATTATAAATATGATATTCATGAATTTTTCAAACTTCTGATTGATGAACTAAATAAACTACCTTTAAGCAAATTTGTTCGGTGTAAATTAATAAATTATGTTGCTGATGCTGATGTTCGTTCTTTATTGGGCATGGATAATGACATTCAAGTATCTACTCTTCTATCTAAAATTTGTTTATTTTCAGAATATATGTAAGGAGAATTTAAATTGTCAAAAGTAAAATTGGATATTCCATGGGTTGAGAAATATCGTCCAAAAAGCATTAATGATATGGCTTTACCCTCTGCTAGGATGAGTGGTCATAGGGTAAATTTATCTGAAGAATTAACTAATTTTATTAAGAATTTTTTTGAGGAAAGGAAAAGAGTGAATAGTGAAAACAAACAGATTCGAGAATATAATAGAAATGTAATTGACAAAAAACAAAAAGAGGAGTTTAAGATTCCTCCTGAAAAAGCAGCAATTTTATTAGAAGGACCTCCTGGGATTGGAAAAACATCAATCACTTATGCCCTAGCCAATGATTTCAATATGGAAGTAATAGAAACTAACGCCTCTGATACTCGAACAAGAGTTAAGATTGAAAAACGATTAAAAGAAACAACAAAAACACGTGGAATTATGGATTTTATAATTCAATCGAAAGAAAAATTAATCTTAATCGATGAGATTGATGGAATTTATGGAGTTCAAGATAGAGGTGCAATCCCTACTATAATTGAATTAATAGAAAATACACAATTCCCTATTATCATGTGTTCTAACGAATACAAAACTAATTTGCAACCATTATATAATAAAATTCGAAGATATGAGGTTCATCCTCTACCAAAAGATCAAGTGAAAAAGATTGCAAAAAACATTTTAAAGGCTGAAAAGATCACAAATCTTAAAGAAGAGGATTTAGAATTAGTTATTGATAAGAATAATGGTGATTTAAGAGGAGTAATCAATGATATTCAGGGAATTACCCAAGGAAACATTGAAGGAGATACAAAGGAATTAATCCTTAGTCTTCATCGTGATAATTTAGAAGAAATATTTTCATTAATTAGAGAGTTATTTCAGGTTTCTTCAGTAAGGGAAGCTCGAAATCTAACTAATAAATCTGATGTTGATTATAATTTTTTATATAAGTGGATTAATGAAAATCTTTTAACATTTATCAAATCAAATAGAGAGCTTGCTAATGCATTTGAAAATCTTTCTTTAGCTGATGAAATTTTTGGAAGAATACGGAAGAATCAATATTGGGGTTTACTACCCTATTTTTTTGACCTTTTTGCAGGAGGTGTAGCTCTCTCAAGAAAAGAGACACCAATTACAAAAGGTTTTAGGCGAGTAGTATTTCCCAGATATACATCGGGAACCTATAATACACTAACGAATACTGAAAATGAGTTATTAGAAAAGCTCAAAAAGAAATATGAGATTTCTCAATTAGATTTTATTCAAGACTTTCTTCCTTTTATTAAATTAATATGTGGAGCTTCAAGAAAACAACTTAAAATCGTTAGTGATTGGCTCGCTCTAGATGCGAAAGAAAAAAAGTTATTAAAATAACAGATTATTTTAAAATTCTTTGTATGAACATTCCAATTTTATTAATTGCTTCTTGACCTTCTGGTACAGAATAAGCATAAAGTTGGAAGTTATGAAACATATCATCCCATATTTCAAGTGAAACCTCAATACCTGCAGATTTAGCACGATCCGCAAAACGAATTGAATCATCGAATAAAATTTCTGATGTTCCAACCTGGATAAGTAAAGGTGGTAAACCTTGAAGATCTGCATATAGTGGAGATGCATAATGATTTTTAGGATCTTCATTTCTTAGATATTGTTTTGCAATAAACAGTAGGTCTTCTTTAGTTACCCGAGGGTCAATTTCTGCTTTTGTATTTACTGAATCCCCAGAAATTGCTAAATCTGTGAGAGGAGACAAACATATTCCAGCTTTAGGTAAATTTAATTTTTCATTTCTTAATCTTATTAAAGTAGATATTGTTAAACCGCCTCCAGCTGAATCTCCTGCTAAAATTATATATTTTGATTTAATTCCTTCGAAAGAAGTAAGCCATTGATAGACTTTCAAACAATCTTCTAATGCTGCAGGAAAGGGGTATTCCGGAGCAAGTCTATAATCAATTATCATTACTCGTGTATTTGATGCTTGAGCTAATCGAGCGCATAATCCACGATGAGAATTAATGGATCCTGCAACATAACCACCCCCATGAAAATATAAAACAACAAAATTATTTTGCTTTTTAGAGATAGAAATCCATTCAGCAGAAATTCCTTCAACATCAACTGGCTCACACATTACATCTTTAGGTATTTTAATTAATTGAGCAAGTTGATCAAATGACTCTCGATATCCTTTAACACTAGGTTTATAGTTATCTCCTTTATTTTGTTTCATTTGAATAATTAATTTTTCCATTTCTTTACTAACCATTGATTCTAAACCTTTCAATCATATAATTCTATTAGAAAAGAATTTTATAAATAGATTAAATATCAAATAATTCAAATAACTAATTAGTTTTGACTATATCTCCAAAAATGAGTAGATAAAAGTATTTATTTTATAATAGTTTAGAAGAAATAATTCATTAATAGCAATATTATTAGTGATGAACTCTTACATGATTAACCAATTTTAAAGAATTAATCATTGTATCAATATAAATACTATAATAGTGGACTTTAACAGCAGTTTTATTTTACCTAAAATTTAAATATCAAAAATATTTTTTCTACTTATTAAAATTAACACGTAAAAATAAGCTAATATTATGTCTGAAATTCTAACGGGAGAAATAGAGGCGATTAGATCCAATGAATATCAATTTATGATAGAACTAGCAGAAAGAGCTATTTTTGGAGCTCTTTCTACTGTTCTTTCATGGTTACTTGTTGGAATAATCACTAATTCCAGAATTCAGAGTTTGAATATAGCTTAAATTATATTTTTAGTGCTTATAAAAATGAGTTCAATAGAAAAGTTGAGAAAAATCATCAATGTATCAAATAAAATTAGATCTGATATGTTACGTGATTTTCTAGAAATTGATGAAAAAACATTCAATAAAAAGATTGTAGAATGGGCAGAAAAATTCAATTTAACCATTGATGGAGATGAAATAATAGTTAATAAAGAAGATGTAGGAGACTTTATTCAAAATTTAGAAGAGCAATTTAAAAAATGGGAATTGAGAGAAAAGACTAAGATTGAAAAAATTGATGAAGTGGTAAAACAAACAGGAGATAAAGAAAAGATTCAACCTGGAGAAATAGAAACGGTTAGATCGAAAAGCACACAGTTCAAAATCGAACTAGCTGGAGGTGCTATTTTCGGAGGACTTTCTACTGCTGTTGCTATTATACTTTCTCCAATAATAAATGCATCTAGAGTACAGGGTTGGGGTATTGCTCTATTTGATCCAACATCATGGTTTTGGATTATTTGTTTTTTGATATTTGGTATCAGATCAGGATTAATTTGCTCTGTAACAGGTTCTTTTGGCTTGCTCATTATTGATCCAACTGGAGTTGGACCTGCATTTAAATTCTTTGCAACGATACCACATATAATTATTCCATATTTAATATTAAGATGGAGAATGAATGGAACTCCTACTAGTCGAAAATTAAAAGATCGAAAATTCTATGGTTTAAGTGGAGCAGCTAGTATTGTTTTAAGAATAGGAGCGATGCTTGTTTTAAATTTCATATTCGTAGCAACGATATGGGCGGATTTTTTTGAATATATTAATCTTGAAGTTATAGGGCTAGCAAATATAACCGGTATATCTGCTATACTAATTTTTACACCAATAATAAATCTTTATACTGGATTATTAGATCTTGTGGTGCCATACCTTCTCGTATTTGGAACAAAACTGGATGAAAAATTTGGATTTTGGTAACTAATTCATATCTTAACTTTTTAGATTAATATATAAAGAAAAAAATTGCTTCCATATTTTTTTAATTTTTAAAAGGCTTATTTTTTTTTTTTTGTTTATTTCTGATAAAAAGCTCAAAATATTGAATTATATTTATTATTATTCAAATTTAAAATATAAGATTAATTTCATTTGATATGGAGCTTACAAAGGAGACACAAGAATTTCTTCTTAATAATGCCTTAGAACGCTTTTTGAAATATGTAAAAATATGGACTACTTCAGATCAGAATATAAAAAACACACCGTCTACAAAAATCCAATTAGATTTAGGAAGAGTATTGGTTAAGGAATTAAAGGAATTGAATCTTGAACAGATTGTTCATGATGAATTTGGTTTTGTTTATGCATTTTTACCTCCAAGTAAAGGTTTTGAAAAAACCCAACCTATTGGATTTTTAGCACATTTAGACACATCTGAATCAGTAAATGGAAAGGACGTAAAGCCTGTAATCCATAAAAATTACAATGGAGATCCGATATTATATGAAAAAGACAGTGAATTATCTTTAACTCTTCATGATTCTCCTAATTTAGAGAAATATAAAGGCTTTGATATTATAACTTCTCAAGGAGATACATTATTAGGTGCTGATGACAAGGCGGGTATTGCAGAAATTATGGCATCATGTGCGGCATGGAATAAATTTGACGAATTAAAGCATGGACCAATACATATTTGTTTTTCACCTGATGAAGAAATTGGATTAGGAATTCAGAAAGTAGATACAGAGAAATTACCGGAAATATGTTATACTTTAGATGGTGGAGAAATTGGTGAATTGGAATATGAATGTTTTGATGCGTGGTTAGCTCTATTCAAATTTAAAGGCTTAAATGTTCATCCGGGATATGCTAAAAATAAAATGATTAATGCAATTCAAATTGCGAGTAGGTTTTTTAGTGAACTTCCTGAAGCAGAATCACCAGAGCATACGGAAGAAAGAGAAGGATATTATCATTTAGCAAAATTGGAAGGGAAAGCTGAAGAAGCTAAAGCAAGAATGCTAATCAGAGATTTTGAGACTGAAAATAATCAAAGGAGAATTAATTACTTAAAAAGTTTAAAACAAACTTATGAACTTCGGTATCCAGGATTAAGTATCGATATAGATTTTACACATCAATATCTTAATATGCTTAGGTATATAGAGAAAAATATTAACGTTGTAGAGTTAGCGAAAAAATCAATTGAAAAAGCAGGATTAGAAGTAAAAATTCATTCAATAAGAGGAGGTACTGATGGAGCCCAATTAAGTGCTCGAGGCATAATTACCCCAAATATCTTCACAGGTGGAGAATTATTTCACTCTAGAAAAGAATTTATACCTACTATTGCATTACAGAAATCTGCAGAGGTTTTAATTTATTTAGCTCAGTTTTGGATTAAACAAAAATAATCTTCATACCGTTTTACATTTTATTTAATCTTAAAATCGTAGCTAATGCAATTTCTCCCTCTAAATTCACACATTCTTTATAATTTTCTCTTTTTTGCGTCCAAGGTACATTCCAACCCTCAAGAGGAATATAGTAACTATAAAAAATGGCACTAAAATTTACATTTCTTTGTTTACAGATTGTAGCTAAAACATTAACTTCTCCATTTTCCATTGAAATACAACCCTTCTTTTGTAATTCGAATATTTCTTGTTTGTGAATTTGATAAAATGCTTCTTTAGAAAAATTCTTCCCAATATGATAGTTATCTACTCTATCTTTTGTTTCTTTTATTAATAGATTTACAATCTCTTTATCTAATTCAACTTCTTCGTCAAGTTTTCTTCCATAGTGTATTGTTGTTCCATCTGGTCCTAAACCATGTGTAGGTATTAAATAATCGAGCAATTTTACATTTTTTCCTATTCCCCATGAGCCACATACAAGAAGAATAATCTTTGCTCCACAAAAAATTAAATCCTCTGCAATTGTTGCCATTGGTGAGGCCCCCATTGGAGGTATGATTATTGTAATAGGAATATTATAATACATCCCTCGGAATATTTTTTCACTACTATAGGGATGAAATGGTATTAACCAATCTGATTCTTCTAATGTAGCTTTTTCTTTTAAGTAATTTAATAATCCACCGGAAAAAATAATCATTACATTAGGATCTATCTCAAAATCCTTTAGAGTTTTATTTGATGCTTTTATTGCAGCCTGAACAACATCATTTGAAGAAAGACAAATTTCTTTTTTCATACTTCTATCACTTTGTAAAATCAGTTCTTTATGTTATTTATATAGTTTATACATTTTTTAGGAATATTCAAAATAAATCGAATTAATTCTTTTTTTGAATAATTTTTGAGAAGTCAGTGAGAGAAAATACTACTATACAAATAAATAATAGAATTGATACATAAATAAATGCCCAACTATATGAAAAGAAATCGTAAATCCATCCAAAAATAAGAGATTCTGCCATTGAGATAAGCCCAACAGATAAATAATAATATCCATAAGCTCTACCTCTTTTATTTTTACCTGCTAAATCAGCAATATAAGCTCTTGAAATTGGGTCTACAGATGCCATATAGAATCCGTATAATCCATAAATCACGATAATTAATATTAATGAAAATAATGAACTTTCAATAGGGAATATTAAGATAAAACAAGAAAGTAGCAATATAGATAAACCAATAATAATCACAGGCTTGCGTCCGATTTTATCTGAGAGTGTTCCAGTAATTGGAGAAAAAAACATATAAGTAATATTACTTAGAAGATAAAGTAATGGTATTAAAAAAATCAATGAACCAATATAATCATTGGATCTAATAATTAGAAATGATATATCTAAACTGGCAAACTCTATTACTCCTAAAATGATAATTAATTTAATGAAATTTCTGTCGAGTTCCTCAATTTTTGATATTCCATAATATTTTAGCTTTTTTTCATCTAATTTTAATGGATCGACATCTTTCACCATTAAAATAAAAAAAATAGCAAAAATTCCAGGGATTATAGAAAAAAAGATTATGTGTGAATATGACCATGCCCAAATAAGAAATAGAGATGCTAAGAGGGAGCCTACAACTGCTCCAAAAGTATCCATAGCTCGATGTATTCCAAAAGCTTTTCCTTTCTCAATAGCATAATAAGATATTAATGTGTCTCTGGAAGAGGTTCTTAAACCTTTACCAAATCGATCAGTAGCTTTAAGTCCTAAAATATATTGCCAAGAGGGACTGAACCCAATAAAAGGTTTTGAAATATTAGAAAGAGAATATCCTGCCACCACAAATGGCTTTCTTTTATTTATTTTATCACTTAACCACCCCGAAAAACCCTTCATAACATTTGAAAGGGCGGTTGTAACCCCAGAAATCAATCCCAAAATAAAGACTGTTCCACCAATAGAGATAATAAATAGCGGTAGAATTGCTTGGATCATTTCTGAAGAAACATCAGTAAAAAAAGAAACAAGCCCCATAATGAAGACAGGCACAGAGACTCCTAAGATCATCTTCTTTTTTTGATTAACTTTTTTCTTTGAATTATTTCTTTCAGGTTGGGACATGATAAATCAATTATGATATTTATTCAATTTTTATAGTGAATTTAATTAATATCGATTACCGATATCGATATACGATAATATTAAATTTGAATTATGATTTATTAATATTATTCATTTTCAATTTTCTTTTATGCAAAAAATGGGTTCACAAATCAGATCTATAAATCCCTTGAGAAGATTTCAAAAGATTTCCATATTAGTCAAAATTCTATATTATGCAAGAAAAGATCCATTTTATGGTTCCTGGCTGAAAAAAAAACTAATCCAAAATGATTATAACATTTCAGACGGAACTTTATATCCATGGTTAAATAGATTAACGTTTTCTGGTCTACTATCTTTCGAAAAACGTAATGTGGAAGGAAAAATAAGAAAGTATTATTCTCTCACAGAATTTGGCAAAAAACATTTTGATAAAATTAAAGAGTATCTTAGAGAACTATATGATGAAATTATAGACTAAAATGAATATTAAAATAATATATAGCTATTAATATAGATTTTAATATTTTTATATAAGTTTAATATTATATTATGAATTTTTATTTATGCTAAAATAAAAATTATTATTTGTGACTCCAATGTTAGAAGAAAATAAAACTTTAAATGTAATTGATGAAACTATTCGAGCTACGGAATCTAGTTTTAAGGAATTTATTGAAGTTTTAGAAACTTCAAGAATAGCATTGATTAAACTTGAAACAGATAAAGTAGAGTTAAGTAAAGAAAAACAAAAACTTGAACAAGAGAAAGTATTACTCGAAGAAGCTAAGAATAAATTAGAAACTGAAAAACAATTATTAGAAACAGAAAAGATAAAGCTAGAAGAAGAAACAAAAAAACTTGAAAAAGAAAAAAAAGAAAGAGATCAAAAGATTGGGTCTCTAACAGAAGAACAAGTGAAATTATTAGATGAGTATCAGAAAGTTAAAGTCGAATTAGAAAAATTTATGAAAGCAGCCGAAGAAGCTGAACATGCAGAATTCAATTTTGAAAAAGTTCGTGCTTTATTATCAATTTATACTGTTCTAGTTTCTGAAATTTGGCAGGGACAACCACATTATAGAATCTTAAAAATCCTCCACGGTGATAAAGAATCTATGTCACGAGATGAAATAAAGAATACTACTGGAATTTCTGGTGCGTTTGTTTTAAGAGCTGTTCAGGAACTTGCAAAGGTGGAGTTAGTAGATTATGATATGGATACCCAAATGGTTAAATTGAAAAAAAGATTATTTGAAAAGAAAGCTTTAGAAGAAAAATAAAATCAATCTTTAAGAAATTTATTTCATTAAATATTATTAGTTCTTCAAAGTAAATTATTCTTCAATATTCTATATTTATAAAAAAATCTAATCTTTATAAGTTGTTAAAAACTTTAAGACTTTTAATAAAATAAGTAATTTCCTAATTCCACGTATTTTTACTTTACGAGTTAGCCATTTTTTCCCAATATTTAGTGGTGATAGGTTATTCATAGCAATAGAAAGAAATGTATATGTATCCATTTCTAAAAATCCTTTCCATCCTATCCTTTTTTTTTTTAAATTTGCTTTCGGCTTATTTGGTATACTCTCAACTCTTATTATTCCATCATTAATTATAATAAGAGCAGCAAAATCTAAATTTGAAGCGTTTAAGAGAATTTTAGTATCGATTTTTCCAAATTTCTCTTTAAACTGCTTGTTTTCATTTAAAGGTGCGAGGATACTATTGATTAGAATTGCAAAACCTTGTAACTTTTTATTCTCTTGATTTGATTCTGTCATTATATTTTTCTTAAATAAAATTTATTATTTATTTTACAGTGAAATCTAAAATCCAGAATCAGATAAAATATTTGGGTTAAAAATTTCCTTTAAATATCATTAAAGTAGAACAGAAAAATCATTCAATTTTGGATAATTCTTCCCAGTATTCTTTTATACTCCATTCATTTTTAGTCTTTATATTAAAAGCTATTTTTGTGAGGATTTCTCTAATTCTTTTTGAATTTAAATAATGAAAATTGGGTGTAATTGCACAAATCATAAATGTTCCTTTACCACTTTTTGGTTCTATTACTGAGGTTTCTTCCAATTTATCAATTAAGGCATAAGCATCTATGAGATTTTTTACAATTCTCATTATGAATTGTTTTTTTTCTAGAACCTGTTCAAATTCATATATTTTTATTAAAGTGGAATATAGCTGAGATGTTAGTTCTTCAAGATTGAGTGAAGGAATCAGATTCTTTGGATAATAATCCAATACTACAGGTCCTTTATTGTCGTCCCAACTCATTTGAAAAATATAGTAAAAATCCGCTCTACTAAACGATTCGAGAGAAGGCTCTTCGAATTTTAGTATATTTTTTAATTTTTCTTCGAGTTCTTTTGAACTTTTTTTTATTTCTCTACTTTCTTTTATTTTTAATCGAATTTTTTCTAATAATTCTTTTGGACTGAAAGGTTTCGTAATATAATCATCTGCTCCAAGCATTTTACCAAATCTTACATCATCAGGTTCAACTTTACCAGAAAGAAAGAAAAATGGAATTCTTGACCACTCTGTTTTTTCTGAAACTTTCATATAAAATTCGTATCCATCCATTATAGGCATTAAAATATCACTAATTATAATATCTGGAGGACGCTCTAGATTAGAGAGAACTTCTAATCCTTGACTTCCATTCAGAGCAGTTACTAATTCATAATCGTTCATATCAAAGAAAATTTGAAAATTCTTTAGTAGAATTTCATCATCTTCAACTAAAAATATCAGTGGTTTCATGATTACTGGAAAATTTCCTACTTAGTGATTTTATTAACTCTCACTTATAATAAAAAATAAAATATTTAACATTTATGAAATCGAAATAAGGTCTTAATTCATTACTAAATAGTAAAAAAAAGAAATTCTCTGATTACACGATCAAAAATTATATAACTAAAAGAAAAATAGAATTTTATATTTTTATATAGGTAATGTGATTTTTAGTTTATTTTTCAATTCTTTATAACGAGACCGAAGTGTAACCTCTGTTATTCCTACATTTTCAACAATTTTTTGTTGGGTAATATCTCTATTTTTAATTTTAGAAGCTAAATAAATTGCACCCGCACATAAACCCTTTGGATCTTTCCCACTAATAGAAAATCTTGCTTTATACGTGTTTAAAATTTTAGTTGTTAATTTTTCTATTTCTGAATCTAATTCTAAATCATTTATATATCTTGGAATAAGAGAAATTGGATCAGTAGAAGGAGATTTTAAATTGAATTCCTTAATCAAAGTTGTATAACTTCTTCTTACGTCTTTAGCATTTGCAGAAGCTTCATTGGTTATTTCTTGAAGCGTTCTAGGGAGTTGTTTTCTTCTACACGCCAAGTATAAACATGCCGCAACCATTGCATTAATAGATCTTCCTCTTAGTAATTTTTTTTTGAAAGCTTCCCTATAAAGACGCATAGCATCTTCTCTCACGTATATTGGTAAGTTTAAATTTGTACTAATCCTTTTCAATTCCGTTGATGCTATTAATAAATTTCTTTTTTGCCACGTTATACGGGTATTCCATTTAGCAGCTCTTTTTAAATCTGGATTACTTATTTTAGTTCTGTCTATAACTGTGCTTAATCCCATATCGGGTAATAAAATTGAAATTGGAGCCCCTGTTTGCTCCCTATTATTTTTTTCTTGATGTGTATAAGCTCTCCTCCCATTTTGTGAAAAATCGACATTTCTTTCATCAATTACTAATCCACATTGATTGCATACAACATCACCAGTCTCTAATAATGGAATTATTGATCCTCCACATTCAGGACATACATTTAAAACAATATTATTTTTAGTATTTAAGCCCATTTTAATATCCTCAATAAATTTATTTTATCTAAAATTATAAAACATTTGTAGACCAATTATTAATTCACATCCATTTTTCCAATTCTTTCAAATGATAATGATTTTTTATTATCAATATCAACTCTAACAGTGCTATCTTCCATAAAATCCCCTTCTAAAATTTTTAATGATAATGGATTTTGTATATAATTCTGAATTGTCCTTTTTAAAGGTCTTGCCCCATAATCAGGATCATAGCCTTTCTCACTTAGGAACTGTTTTGCTTTTTGAGTAAGTAGTATTTGGATTTTATGAACTGATAAGATTTTATTTAAATTTTTAATTTGAATATCCACAATTTCTTCTAAGTGATTTTTATCTAAGAAATCGAAAATAATAATTTCATCAATTCTATTGAGAAATTCTGGTCTAAAATAATTTTTAAGTGTCTTTAAAATCATTTCTCGATTTTTTAAAGGATCATCATTTCTAGAATCAAGAATGTATTGACTCCCAATATTACTTGTCATAATAATTATTGTATTTTTAAAATCAACTGTACGTCCGTGCCCATCTGTTAATCTACCATCATCAAAAATTTGCAATAATATATTAAATACTTCAAGATGAGCTTTTTCGATCTCATCAAATAAAATAACAGAATATGGTCTTCTTCTGACTGCTTCTGTTAAGTAGCCTCCTTCATCATATCCTATATAACCAGGAGGCGCACCAATCAATCTCGCAATGCTGTGTTTTTCCATAAATTCGGACATATCAATTCTTACCATAGCATTTTCATCGTCAAAAAGAAATTCTGCTAACGCTTTTGCAGTCTCCGTTTTCCCAACTCCAGTGGGACCCATAAATATAAAAGTCCCAATAGGTCTATTAGGATCTTGTATTCCCGCCCTAGCTCTCCGAATTGCATTTGATATTTTGTTTAGTGCCTCGTCTTGTCCAACAATTCTTTTTTTCAATCTTTGCTCCATCTTTAGTAATTTCTCCCTTTCGCCTTCCAACATTCTGGATACGGGAATTCCAGTCCATTGAGAAATTATTTTGGCTATATCTTCATCATCTACCTCTTGTTTTAACATAATTTTATTCTTTTGAATTTCTAATAGTTCAGTATTATAGTGGTCTAGTTCTTTTTTCAATTCATTTAGCATTCCATATGTTAATTCAGCAGCCTTTCCAAGATCTCCTCGTTTTTCAGCTTTTTCAGCTTCAATTTTTGTTTCTTCCATATTTCTTTTTATCTGATTAATCTTTAAGATTACATTTTTTTCATTATTCCACTGTAGTTTTAAGTTATCATTCTCTTCCCTGAGATTATGCAGTTCTTCATCAAGTTTCTTCATATGTTCTTTACTTGATTTATCATCCTCTTTTTTGAGAGCTTCCTTTTGAATCTCTAATTGAATGATTTTTCGTTCAATTTCATCAATTTCAGTTGGCATTGAATCTATTTCAATTCTTAATCTTGAGGCTGCTTCATCCATTAAATCAATAGCTTTATCAGGTAAGAAGCGATCTGAAATATATCTATGCGATAATGTAACTGCTGCAATTATTGCAGAATCTGTAATTCTTACTCCATGATGAATTTCATACTTTTCTTTTAACCCTCTAAGAATAGCTATTGAATCTTCCACTGAAGGCTCATCAACATACACTGTTTGGAACCGTCGTGTTAATGCCGCATCTTTTTCGATATACTTTCTATATTCGTCTAAAGTTGTTGCCCCTACTGCTCTTAATTCACCTCGAGCTAATGCTGGTTTTAACATATTTGAAGCATCAATCGCACCTTGTGCTGCACCAGCACCAACTAATGTATGGAGCTCATCAATAAATAGTATATATTTTCCTGAACCTTTTTCAACTTCCTTTATAAAAGCTTTAAGCCGATCTTCAAATTCACCTCTATATTTAGCTCCTGCAACCATTGCTGCTAAATCCATAGCTAAAATATCTTTTTCTTTTAATGATTCTGGAACATCTCCATTTGCTATTCTCTGTGCTAATCCTTCTACTATTGCTGTTTTTCCTACTCCTGCCTCCCCAATTAATACAGGATTATTCTTTGTTCTGCGAGATAAAATATGCATAACTCTTCTAATTTCATCATCCCTTCCTATTACGGGATCTAATTTACCTATTCTTGCTAAATCTGTTAAATTGCGGCTGTATTTTTCAACAACTTGATATTTTCCCTCTGGATCTTGATCCGTAATTGTTTGATGCCCTCTAATAGTTTTTAATGCTTGTAAAATTCTATCTTTTGTTATTCCATTTTTGTTTAAAATTGAATATACAGTTAATGAATGATTACTACTCATAGCTATTAATAAATGTTCGGTACTTAAGTACTGATCTCTCAATAAATCAGCCTCTTTCCAAGCTAAATCAAACAATGTACTTGATTCGCGAGATAAAACCACATCCATTGCTCCTGAACCTGATACCTTTGGAATCCTCCCCATTTCACTGTAGAGATCACTCAATATATTTTTTATGCTTACCCCTAATTTTTGCAATAAAGGTGTTGAAATTCCATCTTGTTGATCTATAAAAGCAATTAATAAATGAACTGGATCAATTTTTTGATGATCTCTTTCTTGAGCTAGAGACCTTGCCGCCAACAAGGCTTCTTGTACTTTTATAGTAAATTTATCAAATTTCATCATTGTTAAGATCACTTTTATAATCCAGTTTGTTTTAATTTTTCTAATAATTCTTTTTGGGATTTATTCAGTTTTTTTGGAATATCTATACTGATTTTAACTAATTCACTTCCTCTTTGTTCTGATCCTGTAAAATAAAATCCTTGATTTTTTAATCTTAGAATTGATCCATCCGAAGTTCCAGGAGGTACAGTTACGGTTAAATCTTTTTCAATACCTGGAACTTGAATTTTTCCTCCAAGTACAGCAGTTGTAAATGGAATTTCTTTCTCAACAAAAATATCATTCCCTTCAAGTTTAAAAGTTGGATGAGATTTTATATTTACATTTATATATAAATCTCCTGGAGCACCTCCATTTATACCAGATAATCCCTTACCTTTAAGACGTAACTTTTGTTGATCTTTAATTCCTTTTGGAATCCTAACTTTTAATGTAGACATTTGATTTGTATTTGGATCTTTATATGATATTCTTTTTTCTTCTCCATAGAAAGCTTCCATAAAATCGATTTCAATATCATATCTTAAGTCATCGCCCTCTAATGGTCTACTTCCAAAATTGCTTGAACTGACTCGTGAACTTCTACCTCTTTTTGAGAATACATCAAAAATATCTCCTAAATCATTAAAAAAATCAAAACCACCACTTCTACTTCGAGAATTATTATGATTTCCAAAAATTTCGTTAAAATCAAATCCTCCTGGTGATCCTGAGGATGTATAATAATAGGTTGTACCATCTGGACTTCGATGAACCCTTCCTCCTCCAGGAAAACCATCCGAATTTTGATATGAGGATGGATCCCCCTCTACAACTCCAAATCTATCATACATCTCTCTTTTTTTATCATCACTCAAAATTGTATAAGCTTCATTTATCTCTTTAAATTTTTCTCCCGATTTTGGTTCATCTGGATTAACATCAGGATGATATTTTCGAGCCATCTTACGAAATGCTCTTTTAATTTCTTCTTTTGAAACTCCTTTATTTATTCCTAAAATTTTATAATAATCTTTTGTCATGGTTTACAACCCCTTTTTTTAGTAATGAAAAATAATTCAATAATCGTGAATTTCTATAAAAATAAAAAAAAATTAAAAAAAAAAAAACTTAGTCATATTCTGCATCAACTACATTATCATCTTGGCCTGTTGCTTTCCTGAATTGTTCTTCTTCAATTTCATCTTGAGTTTTTCCTTGATATCCATATGAGGATCCTGGTGGGATATCTCCCATACCTTCAGGTGGAGCACCCTGATAAGCTCCTTGAGAAGGTCCTTGTTGTTGACCATAGATTCGAGAAGAAATCTCATGTAATGAATTCTGTAAGGCTTCTGTAGCATTCTTAATTCGACCAACATCTTCAGATTCCATTGCACTTCTCAATTCAGCAATTTTATCAAATATTTTCGATTTCAAATCTCCAATTACACCTTCATTCTCTTTCAAAAGTTTTTCAGTTTGGTAAATTAAAGATTCTCCATGATTTTTAACCTCAGTTAATTCTTTGAATTTTCTATCCTCTTCAGCATTACTTTCAGCTTCTCGAATTTTTTGCTTAATTTCATCATCAGACATCTTTGTAGAGGCTGTAATTGTTATTGATTGACTTTTTCCAGTTCCTTTATCTTTCGCTGAGACATTTAAAATTCCATTTTGATCAATATCGAATGTTACTTCAATCTGCGGTATTCCCCGAGGTGCAGGTGGTATACCATTTAAATGAAATCTTCCCAATGTGATGTTATCTGCTGCTCGTGGTCTTTCACCTTGTAATACATGAATTTCTACGGCTGGTTGATTATCAGCTGCTGTAGAGAATGTTTCAGCCTTTTTAGTTGGTATTGTAGTATTCCTTTCAATCAGTTTTGTAAAGACACCACCTAATGTCTCAACTCCTAAAGACAAAGGAGTCACATCTAATAAAAGTAAATCTTCGACCTCACCAGTTAATACACCTCCTTGAATGGCAGCACCCATAGCAACACACTCCATTGGATCAATACTCCTTTCTGGAGTTTTACCAAGCAAAGTTTCAAATTTCTTCTGAATAACAGGCATTCTTGTCGGACCACCAACTAATATAATCTTATCAACATCTCCTCTAGCCATACCAGCATCTTGCAGAGCCTTTAATATAGAAGTATCTAATCTTTTTAGCACAGGTTCAATGAGTTGCTCTAATTTAGCTCTCGTGAGTGTCATATTAAGATGTTTTGGTCCTTCTTTAGTTGCAGTTATATAAGGTAAATTTATATCAGTCGTAATTGAAGTAGATAATTCAATCTTAGCCTTTTCTGCGGCTTCCCGGACTCTTTGCATTGCCATAGAATCCCCTCGAAGATCTACACCTTGATCTCTTTGAAATTCTGAAACTATATAATCCACAAGAATCTTATCCATGTCTGTTCCTCCTAGCTGAGTATCACCTGCTGTAGATATTACTTCAAAAACTTGATTATCCATTTCCATTATCGTAACATCAAAAGTACCCCCACCAAGATCTAATACTGCGATCTTTAACCTTGCATTTTTCTTGTCTAATCCATAAGCTACAGCTGCGGCAGTGGGTTCGTTAATTAAACGTTTTACATTTAATCCCGCGATCCTTCCCGCATCTTTAGTAGCTTGTCTTTGATTATCATTAAAATATGCTGGTACAGTGATAATAGCATCAGTAACTTCTTCACCTAAATAAGCACTAGCATCTTCTTTAATTTTCCTCAGAATCATTGCGGAAATTTCTTGAGGAGTATAATCCTTCCCATCAATTTTTACAGTATACGATGTACCCATCTTTCTCTTTATGGCAGTAATTGTGCGATCTGGATTAGAGATTGCTTGTCTTCGAGCAGGTTCTCCAATTAATCTCTGACCATCCTTCGTAAAAGCAACTACAGATGGAAAAGCCTTACCACCTAAGGTTAAGCCCTCTGCACTAGGTATTATTGTTGGTTTACCGCCAATAAGTATGGCTGCTGCTGAATTTGACGTTCCTAAGTCGATTCCTATTATTTTTCCCATAATTCATCACTCCATTTTTATTTTATTTTTCAATTTTGATTTTTTTCTAATTTTCATTTAATATTGTTAATTTTGATTTTTTTGAGATTTTGACCTTTGCAGGTCTTAAAATCTTATCTTTAAGATAATAACCTTTAGTTATTTCTTCTAATATTGTATTTTCAGGGAGATCATCTCGACCTTCTTCGACTAATACTGCCTCATGCTTATAAGGATCAAATATCTCACCTTCTGAATTCATAGGTTTTACTCCCTCTTCATCTAATATCTTTTCAAAATTCTTAACTATGATTTCAAATCCCTTTTTGATTCCATCTTTTTCATCAAACATTTTTAGTAAATTAAATGCTCTCACTAAATCATCAAAGTGATTGATTAATTTTCTTAACAAAGATTCTATAATATATGACTTATACTTGGAATTCTCTCGTTCTGTGCGTTTCTTGTAATTTTCAAAATCAGCACGTATTCTTAAAAGGGCATTTAAATATTTCTCTTTCTCTTCCATTAATTCTTTGAATTTTCGACCATCTTCTTTCATATCGTCTAATTCTTTTAACAAACGGTCATTCTGAGTCTTAATCTTTTTATGTTCTTCTACTAGTGCTTCATACTTTTCTGATTTCGCTTTAAGTCGACTATAATCGCTTTTAGAAATTAGAATCTGATCTGATTTCCTTTGTAACAATCCTCTGTTGTTAATAAATCTATCATAATAATCTTCAAATGTCATAGATTTTACATCTCCCATTCCATTTTTAATGTTATATGCCATTTTTTTGTTTTTTGAGTTTTAAATCCCTTTTTTTTTGTAATAACTTGTGTTTGTCAACCTTCGATTGACAATATATAAGTGTAAATTAACATATATAAATCTTATGTTTATTTTTTCAAAAATGAATAGACAATGTTTAGTCTTAAAAAACTGTTTTATTTCAAAAAAATAAATAAAAAATTTATAGAGTTTTCTTGAATATGTTTATAATTAGATGATAATTTTTCTCAAAACTAAAGAGAAATTAAAAGCAATTAAGATTTTTTAAAAAAAATATAAAAAACACATTTCTCATAAAAATTATTTAATTTAGAATTCTATTTTTTATTTTTTTATAATTTGATCATTCAAGATGTTTGATTCATGGTGATTTTCTAAATAGAGTTATATAAGATTTTTTGATTAAAGATAATCAGAAATTCTTACAACAATTATATCTCGAATGTTATATCCATCATCCAATTGACGCTCAAATCTAACTCTTTTTATCCTTTTCCTTGATCTTTTAAGAATCAAATAAGGGAGAAAATATCCAAAATCATCGCACACAAGTTTAATTAATAGATTGACAGGGAGTTCAATTTCTTGTGTTTCAGTTAAGTTGGCCTCTTCAAATTTCTTACGGCAGATTTCCCTTAAATGCACCTCAAGTTGTTCAGTGCATGAGATACTCACATTTTTATCCATAAATCGAGCTAATTTATATCCTCTATACTCTATACATAAAACATTATATGAATAAATAGTCCCTACAGTTGCACTCTGGAACTCTTTGTAATATTTTTCATATCCATATATATTTGCTTCAAGTTTTTTAATTTCAAAATAAGGAGAAAAATGGATAGCGTATGGTGGTTCAATAACTTCTTCACCAATCACATTCATATAATAAATTCGACCCCCATATAGGTTATGTACCCTTTTTTCTTCCTTTAAAACTCGGATCTTCTCGGTATTAAATGGTCTTTTTTCTTCCGATACACAGGTTCCAGATCCGTTAAATACCCATAAAACATAGATGTCCTTTTGAGTGTACTTTTTCGTTCTTTCAATTAATTTTTTTGCAGATATAGGAGAATTTTGGCACTCAATTGCTACTTTTTTTCCATCTCGTAATTCAAAATATACATCCGCGACTTGATCTTCTAACCAGAATTCCCTTTGTCGTGATTTAATATTATTAAATTTTGGAAATACTGTATACCAGTAATTTTTCATAGTTTTATGTTCTATAGTCTCAGGTTCAAAGCCTTCTGGTTTCAATCCTCGATGTTTGAAACACTTTTCATATCGGTTATAAAAAACTGGTTTTTTACAAGTTCTACACATCCAAGTATAATTTTCTGGATTTTTTGGAAGGCCATATCCGACCTTAAAGAGTCTCCCCAACTCAACATTATAAGCAATATAAATTTCTTTAGATTCCATTACCCTGTCTTATAACTTTTGATTTAAGAACCTAACGAAAAGTTATAATTTTATTTAAGAGGAAACTGTAAATTTATTAGAATAAACTAAAAAACAAAAAAATGTTGGTTTATAAACTATAGAAATTTTACACTAAATTCTAATTCTGCATTTAAAATGGAAAATAAAGAAAAAGAAGTGCCAGAAATTCTAAAGAAATTTAAATGTTTAGTTTGTGGTACTGTAAACGCTTATTCTAAGCCATATAAATATAAACAATTAGCAGAACGAAAATTACTAAAAAAAATTAGAAATAAGGAAGTCTTAAGGTTTTTATTTGAAGTTCCTATTTGTTTTAATTGTAAGAATAAGTTTTATAAATGGAAAATATATCTTTATATATCCATTTCAAGTTTTACAATTGGAATTTTTAATGTTATTTTTGGTATTTTTTGCCTTGTTTTTCATCAAATATTTGAAGATCTAGGTATCAAAATAATCATTATTGGCTTTTTAATTATTTTTTCTAGTTTAATTTTCAGATATTTAATTGGTAGAATTGAAACTAGTCCAACTAATTATTTTTTCTATGATTTTCGGAGTAAGATTTTTTACGTTAAACCAAGTGAGGAGAATGACTGGATTCCTTATAGTATTTGGAATAAAACTAGAAATGGAAAATCATAATTTGTTTATTATAATTTTGGAATTTAAAGTTAAATAAGATAGAATCAAGTATATATCTATTATTTATATTTTTCAAACTAAATATTTAATAATAGCCCAACTTCTTACTTATTCAATTAAAGAATTTTTAAAATAAAAAGGAGATTTAAAAATGGACTTTTACGAAGTAGTAAAAAATAGAAGGAGTTATAGGGTTTATAGAACAGAAATGCCTGAAAAAGAGAAGATTGATAAAATTTTGGAGGCAACAAGATTAGCCCCTACTTGGGCTAATAAACAAGGTGTATCGCTGATTATTGTTCAAAATCCTGACAATGTCAAAGCAATATGGAAAGCAATTGATCAAGATCAAAAATTTAATAATGCTCCAATGTTTATAGTTGGTATAATAAGTGAAGAGGGTTCAGGAAGAAATAAAAATGGTGAAAAATACTATGGTGTAGATTTTGGAATTTGCTTTGAACATCTAATATTAGCTGCAACAGCAGAAGGATTAGCTACTTGTTGGATTGGTTGGTTTAATGAAATAGAAATAAAAAAAATATTAAATATTCCAAAAAATTATAAAGTTATGGGATTAACGCCTTTAGGATACCCTCTTAAGCCCAAAGGAGGAGTAAAAGATAGAAATCCTATTGAAAAGATAGTGCATTATGAGAAATATTAATTTTTTTAATTATTTTTCTTTAAATAATTTGATCCAGAAAATATTTCGTGATAAACACAAAAGAAGTATTATGTGAAATAATTTTTAAAGATCACAAAATAGATGTCCCAACGAGTAGAATAGGGATAATTAATATATATCAACTAAATAAATTATCTAAAAATTCAAATCGGTTTATATTTTTTAAAGAAAGATATAATTCTCCTATTCTAAGAAGTGAAATTATAGAGATTATTATTCATCGAGATGAAAAGAAAATATCTGTTGATAATATAAAATCAAATATCATAAAATATGTAAATGTTAAAGATATAGGTAAAATTAGTTAAATTTCTATTTATTTTTTAATTTTTCTAATGTTTCTTCTAATATTTTTATTATTCTTTCTTTATAGGGTACTTGTTCGGGATATGAATAACTAAATGCTTTCCAATATGGTCGTTTATGCCCTATTTTAAATTTAATTCCATTCATGGAAGTCATATAGGAATTATTATCGATCTTAGTTGCAATTTGATCAGCTATTATATACCAATGAAATTTAGTGTTAATTTTTGCTCCAGAATTATTTGGTGCTGAATTAACTCTAGTTTTTATTGAATTAAACTTAAAACTCCATTTATCAGGTGCTTCTTTAGTTTCATGCCATTTACCATTATTGTAATTCCAATGATGAGAGCTTCCTACTCTCATACCAGTATATTTTGTATTTTTGTATGTTTTAAGACAATCGTATATATTATATTTTATCAAATTAAATTACTTTGAGAGTTTTATGTACTAAAAATTAGCCTTTAATTAATAGAATATAACACTGAAAATTTACTAAAAAAATTAAGTATTATTTATTCAGCTTTCAATTCATGCTTCTTTTCAGCGTTCCAATCATATTTCTTTGGACCAGCAATTAATAAAGCCAAGGAACAGATTATAATGGGTAAGCCACCCCACCCATATCCAAAAATTTCTATAATTATTCCCCACAAAAGCATCCATGGTATCCTCACCTCTCCAATGATTAGGAACCAATTATATAAACCATCCCAATCTTTAATTGCGCATTTATAGGAAAATTTAGGTTTAATTATAACAAACGATATTAAGATTATTATAATACCACTGATTATCAACCAAATACGAAGTCCAATTCCAAATATTCCTAGTCCAATTACAAAAAATCCAAAAAAACCCCGTATGATATTGATAATTCCATTTATAATACCTATTACCCAAGCCCATTTTCCTAGAGTTGATACCCAATAGGCGTGTTTCCATTCTTCACTCATATATTTAAACTAAAGTACTAATTTTTTATAAATTGATTAAGTTAATATATTGTATAAAAAATTCTTTAATTTATTAAAATGGAGTTTAATCTATATAATTTTTAAGTAAAAAATTTTTTCATATATGAGTAAAGATCATTAATAATTAAGATTAATTTATATTTGCTCCTTATATCTATTCAGATTCTAAGATTTCTCCTACATAATAAAGTCCTACTAGATTTCCTCTGCGCTCAAACTTTCTTGAAACTAATAAGATTATAACATGCTCATTCTCATCTAGCAAATTATTTTCAACTGCATGTTTGACAGACTGCTCAATAATTTCTTCAGCATTCATATTAAAGAAATCAATATTTTCAATT
Organism: Promethearchaeota archaeon; assembly: GCA_048937405.1. Taxonomy (GTDB): domain Archaea; phylum Asgardarchaeota; class Lokiarchaeia; order Sigyniarchaeales; family SOKP01; genus Loki-b32. The sequence goes on along the minus strand of JBHLNF010000001.1, from coordinate 596,030 downwards.
TGAATAGCCTTTACAGCCCACACTAAGTTTAATTCCCTTGCTGTTCTTTTATATGGTGTTATAGCAATTATTGGTAATGGAGGTCTATACTTTGCAATCATCCTTGCACCATATCCTCTTCGAGTTATAACTAGAATTTTTCCTCTAAAATTCAATTCTTCCATTTCAGTAGCTAAAGAATGGATGGCATGTCCCAATGTTTGAGTATGAGTTAGCCTGTCTGAATCATACTCATCTGGAGCTCTTTTTACCATATTTTCAGTTGCTGTCTTAGATATTTGATTCATATATTGAACCGCGTTAACTGGATATTTTCCCATTGCAGTCTCTGCTGAAAGCATTACAGCATCAGTACCATCCATAACAGCATTGTAAACATCATTTGCTTCTGCTCTAGTAGGAATAGGGTTTGTAACCATTGATTCAAGCATTTGTGTGGCTACAATGATGGCTTTTCCTTCCCGATTGCTTTTGTAAATCATTTCTTTTTGCCATAAGGGTACTTTATCTGGATCTATTTCAACACCTAAATCCCCTCTAGCTACCATGATTCCATCACTTACTTCTAAAATTTGATCAAATTTTTCCAATGCAACTGGACGTTCAATTTTTGAAATTAATTTAATTTTTGAATTATTAAAATTTTCAAGAAGTCTTTTAACGTGAAGAACATCATCTCCTCCTGATACAAATGAAATTGCCACATATTCTGGATCAATTTTTGCAATAAATTCCAAATCCTTTTTGTCTTTTTCTGTAGGCACTTTCTGGGATAATTCACCAGAGGGAATATTCACTCCTTTTCTATTACTAATAGTTCCTCCTGCTAATACTTCTCCAATAATATAATCTTTTTCTTTATTTTTTACTTTTATCTTAATAATTCCATCATTAACAAAAAAGGTATCTCCCACATTTACAGATTTTAGAAATCCTGGTAGGGGAATGGAAAATTGATTTTGATCTCCTTCAATCTCTTTTTCATATACTTTTATTTCTTGACCTATAGCCAGATTATAAGCTATATCATCTTTAAAATGCCCTACTCGAATTTTAGGTCCCTGAATATCAGCTAAAATCCCTATGTAATCGTCTACTTCTCTAATTCTCTTAACTAATTCTTGTTTTTCTTCATGAGATCCATGAGAAAAATTTAATCTAAAAATATCTACTCCTGCATCAATAAGTTTTTTGAGCATTTCTTTTGAGCTTGATGCTGGGCCTAATGTAGCAACAATTTTTACTGTATTTGTTCTAAATGACATTTTAATACACTTTTTTTATTTTTTAAATAGTTCCGATTCTAAAATCATATATAATTGAGTGATGAATAATATTATTATTGTGTATGTACTTAAAAATTATTCATTTTCAAACAAATTCTTAATTTTATCTAATTTATGTCGAAACTTACTTCTGATTAATATCAATTTTTCCAAAAAATTATTATAATCCTCAAAATGATTAATTTCTTTTATTAGTAACAACTGAATTCTTAACATCTTAGGGAAAATTGAATATTGAATTAATCTAAGATCATTTTTAATTGCATAATCCTTTGCGATCTGAACCAAGAAATCAGAACTATTATTTGCTAAGGAGATAACTAGAAAATATCTGAATTTTGGCATTTTCATATAATTTTTAGCAATAAATAGGAAAAAATATTTATTCTTATCTCTTAAATCATAAATTTTATCTACTACTAAAATTTTAGTTGTATTTTGAAAAATTTCTGAGATTGGTGCATGCTTACCTCTAATCTTTTTAATGTCCTTAATAATCTCATTCTTTATGAATGATTTCAGGTCAATTTTAGTTGAATCGTGCATTTTTTAATTTTCTGGTGTTCCTTATATTAAAATACTTAATCTAATTGGTTATGGTTAAATAGAAATATCGATTTAATATAAATCAATTTAACTATTTCTAAATTGAGAATTCTAAGAGTTTTAAAATCTAAATTATAATGATATTGAATTGAATAAAGAGTATCTTTTATAAAAAGGTTTGAAAAGTAGTTCAGAATTTAAATTTACTTTATTTATCATTAGAGAAACATTTAAATAATCACTTTATTATAATATAAATGGCACGATTTAAAGCGCTTATTCATAAATTGCCAATTATTTGGTATTTAAGAGTAGCTATTACATCCGAAAAGGGGTAAAATAATAAGATTTTTATATAATTATATTAAAAATAAATCTATGTAAAGATTAGAAAAATGGCTATGTCATTATTTCCATCAGTAAAAAAAGATCAAATTCCAATACAAAAGTTCATCGATTGGGATAAATGTGAGAATACTTTTTATAATAATCTTTATTTAGAGAACTATAAAATTGTAATTAAAATCCCTCTTATTCCTAAAAAAGCACAAAAAAACGAGATTAAAATAAAGAAGTTTAATCTTGAAAAATATACATTTTTAGTTTCTTACGATTAGTTCTTTAAGGAGGAGATTTAAAAACTCACTTTTTTTTAACTATTTCACTTTTTCTTTTTTTAAATTTGTTCCAGCAAGAGAAACACATATAATTTCTATTTTCTAATAAAACTAAATCCTTTGTTGATCGAATCATTCCACAATGATCGCATTTTTTTTTCATCTATTTTGCCAATTATCTTTAGTTTTTATTTTTAGATTAGATTAGTTTTACAATATTAATTTTTTATTAGTATAGTTGAAAGACTAGAATTTTATAAGATGATTATTGGAAAAAGATTTTTTATTCTAAAAAAATAAAACATTATAAACTATTAGATTTATTTGAGATGAAATTAATTTGATTGCCAATATTAATGATGGATTAGAAAGTGGGAACTTAACCTTAAAAGTTTTAACAACTAATACTGTTGATGTAACTCTATTTACAGAAGATAAATTTTTAGGGAAAGTTATTCAACCAAGAGCAGAAGCCATTCAAGCTATCGGTGAACATGGTCTAGCAATTCTAATTACATTTTTAAAAGATGGTATACCTCATAATTATTTATTTGATACTGGAAGTTTAAAATCGACAATAATTGAGAATTGCGATGTTTTTAATATAGATTTAAACAATATTGAAAAAGCAATCTTAAGTCATGGTCATTATGACCACTTTGGTGGATTAATGAAAGTTATACCTCAATTAAATGAAGGATGTGAGTTATATTTAAATCCTGAATGTTTTTATCAGACTCATCAAATAGAATTTAGAGATGATAAAGAAGTCACCATACAAGAATTGGAATCTTCCTTAGAACAACTTAAAGAAAACGGAACTATTATAAAACATAGAATGTATCCACTACTAAATAGAAATTTGATTCTTAATCGTGCTAAAAAACACAATATAAAAATTATTGAGACAAGAGAACCTCAAAAATTAGAAAAAGGATTCATAACGAGTGGAGCAATAGAAATATTTGATGATAATGAAGTAACTAAAGGACGTCTAGTTTCAGATGAGAAAAATAATTTCAAAAAATATACTGCTCGAGATGAAACCTCGATTTATATTAATATTAAAAACAAGGGTTTAGTAATTCTAACGGGATGCGCACATGCAGGTATAATCAACACAATAAAACATGCCCAAAAATTGACTGGTATTGAGAAAGTGTATGCTATCATTGGGGGTTTTCATAAAGCGAATGTTCCAATTGCAATGATTGATGAAACAATCCAATTTATTGAAGATTTAAATCCTGAAGTTACCTGCGGTATACATTGCACCGGTTTTGAATTTAATAAAAGAATGAGTGTGAAGGGACATCCATCACATACATTAGGAGTAACTGGAACAGAATTTCATCTCTAAAATTTAATAATCATTTTTTTATTGCCTCAATTCAATATCCTGAAGTGTAATATAATACAATCCGGAAAACGCTGCAGAATTAAGATATATAATTAAAATCCCTCGATATCCTCATTATCACCTTCCTTAATAATAAAATTCTATTTTTTTCATTTATGAATTCATCAATTATAACTACTTACAAATGTATTATTTCAAACAAAACCTATTAATAAGTTTCATTAGAGTTTTTGAAATTGGTTTGTTTAAAAAAAAGAGGAAATTTTGTTATTAAACTATGCTCTGAAACCATAATATGCATTGATAAGCAGTAATAATATTGCACGTACTGAAAATACATAGGTATCCGTTGCTGTAAATTCTATGGTATATATTTCGTAATTCCACTCAAATATATAAAAAGTTAATGCTGTTATAATTGTGATTAACATTATTATCGATAATATACTTCTGCCTGTACTTTTCCACCAACTTGGTTCTAACATTAATTTCTCTACAACTTGGATATCTGTAAGTGAAGCATCCATGTTTTTCACCTCCTCTCCTATCCTTTTTCTTTCCCTAGATTTTGAAATAGATCTAAAAATCCCCCCAAAAATAAATAAACTGATAATAATCAATAGATCTATTAATGTATTAGTTATTTCAAAAGGAGTTTGGTAAAGATAATAATTAACAATTAGGATAGCTACTAATATTATTATTAAGAAAAATCGTACTGTGTATTTTGGTAGATAAAGAGGAAATTTTTCTTTTCGCAAATCAATAGTAACCATTTCTGGATCTTTTATTTCATTAACAATTTGTTGTAATTTTTCACGTTCACTTTTCCTTGCTTCAAAATAAAATGCTACTGCAACAAATATAGAATTTATTATTAATCCAGGAATTTCTTGATCCTCCTCCAATATATATCCTAAGGGAAAGGATACCAGCATAATTGTAATTAAAGCTCGAACAGTTCCCTTTGGCATACCTAAAGGTTCTCCTATCACTTTCCCATTTTTACTATATCTGTTTACTATACACCAGACTAATAAAATCCCCCCTATAATAAAACTAATCATTTTAATAATCCATGCCATTGAATAATCACTTGATTTTAATTTTTATTTTTTAATTATAATATTTAATGTATTAGAATATTCAATAATTTTAATTAAGATTTATTTTGTTTTAAGATTTTTAAGACTTTTATTGTTATTTATTATTAACTATATAGAAATATATATGACAAATCTAAGTTAAGTTGGTACCCTTAGTATTTTATTTGATAAGCTATGAATAAATCAGACAAAGCTTTTTTGAAGATTCAGAATAATTATGATGTAAAAATTAAGACAATTTCAATAGGAATTTTCTTTTTCTACTATTGGAAGGAATTAACGTGTCTCATATATTTTTATCTCTTATTTTAGAGCTTAAAAGATTAAAAAAAAAAAGCCTTATTATAATTTATTTCTATCTATAATTTTAAGTTCCAGTACAATTTGTCCCCATCCATCACACTTTAATCCTACATCAGCACAACTAACACGATTAAATCGCATTTCATTTGGATCAATTCCCGCATACAGTAATTCATTGGCAGTATAGACTAATTTATCAAGTTCTGCTAATGCATATATGCATATTCGATTAGGGGATAACTTAGTCAGAAGATTTCCTGCTCCATCAAAATAGATCTTGTCTCCTACTTTGTGCTGACTATTACACCCATGAGATTCAATAACTTCGAAAACGAGAGTTTTTCCAAGTAGTTTTAGGGATTTTGAAAGAATATCAATATTTCGAGGATTATCAAGAAAAGTCTTAACTTCTTCATTATTATATCCAAAATGTTCTTTTATATTTTCTTCCATATCTTTACCTACATTCACATAGACCACCTCTTATTTTTTATTAGTTCGATTTAATTTTGCTTTTTTATTCATTATTGCTACATATGTAGCTCTTGTATCGATTGGAGGAATAATTTCCTGTTCCTTTTTATTCAATTCAATAGCATTTTCAGGACATGTTGGTATACAAACACCACATCCAATACATTTGTCAAGATCAATAATACTTTTTTCATCAACAATACTAATAGCATTCATTTGACATCTTTCTTCACATATTCCACAACCTATACAATCGTCAAGATTTATTTCAGCATAAAAATTGGTTGCGAAATATTGTGCAGGATTGTCAAATTTCTTTTGATTTATAATTACTTCACAACAACAACCACAACAATTACAAATAACAAATGGTTTTTGAGAATTTGACGGTGAAGGTACCAATCCAATGGTCTCAAATTTTTCTATAAGACTAATTGCTTCTTCTTTAGAAATAAATCTTGCTTCTCCCATTTCATTAAAACGTCTGGCAGCAGAACCAAATACCATACAAGTTTCTCGTAAAGTTGTTTTTTTACAAGGATCACCAATTAAATCATGTGCCTTACGACAAATACAATCCATAATTCCAATGGTATTTGAATTATCAATAAAATTTCGAATCTGGTCATATGTAGCAGCAGCTAAATCATTCGTAATGGCTTTTTCAATTGGAATAGTACGCAATTGTGGTATACCAGTTTTATTATACTCTTTCTCAAAAAATGCTTCATCAAAGTATTGAAAAGCATTTTTTACAAAATCTGGTGTGAGCCTTCCCAGTCGGTACTCATACATACCGATTACAATTGGAGCATTTGAATAAGTTTTTTCACCATTCTCTTCACCCATATTGATTGTTCCTTTCCGATACATTTGAATTAATTTACTTTCTAAATGTTGTAGAGGAATATCACGATTCTTCAGTTTACGATGAATGCTTCTGATTTTTTGTGGTAAAAAATCAAGTTTGGTAGCGATATAAGCTTCTTCTGGAGTGAAAAAATCTCTTAAAACCCTAAATTCTACACCAGAATCTGTTTTTGGAAATCCTACTGGCATTTTATTCAAATGGAGTTGTAGATCATAATATACTTCATTATTGTTTTCCGTCATTATTGATCAAATACAATAAAAAAAAAGTATTTTTAATTGTTTATCGATCATAAAAAACTAAATTTAGGTTTTAATAGAAAAAGACTCATTTCTAACTATTCTAATTGGAATATAAAATCTCTTGAACAATTTCCAACACGATTCATTAAACACCCATTTATAGGCGGTTTTACTTCAAATTTTATATCTAAAGTTTCAAACCATCCTTCAATTCTTGTGTATACCCCGCATTCATATTGATCTATTACTCCCATTCCTTTTACACCTTCATATGCCCAGCAATTTTTCATTTCACAATGCATGTGGTTGTTTGCTGTAAAAGTGTAAGTAAATTCCATAAAATCAGCTTTAAATACTTCTAGTGTTTTTTCTAAAATGTTTTTTATATCTTTAAAATTTTCAATTGAATTGATTCCAAATATTTTTTGAATTCGTTTAATTTCAATTTTCGACATGGATTTAATTGCTGCTTTGTTAATTTTATTAGCTATATCAATACCACATTCTTTTAAGCAATGATAAAACCACATTCCATCATGAATCATCCAAGATTTGATTAAAAGCTCTTTTAATTCTTTTTTTTCCATAAATTTTAAGTACAACTTTTAAAATAAATTATTTTTCGATCAAAAACAACTAATTTTAAGTTGTAAATATTATATATGAATACTGATGTCTAAAACCTTAATTGAAGATTTAAAAGAGCAGGTAATGCATGGAATATTAGAAATGTCCGCTGAAAAAGGTGGGTGGCTTTCAAAGAAGAAACTCCTAATAAAACATGGATTTGAAAAAGTGGATGAAATTGACCCATATTTTTTATTATATGCAAAAATTTTCAATAAAAACGTCCCAAACCAAGATTTAATCCAATAAATATGAATAAACAAAAAGAATATTCAGAAGGGGTCACGATAGTTCATAATGACCAATGTCTATATATTACGGATCTTATTGAAAAAACGATGGAAACAGATAAAAAAGGAAAATTTAAAGCTATTAAAATCAATGAGCGTAAGGAAGCGTAAGAAAATGGTTTAGATCCCTATGGGACATATTGTATAATCTGTGATGGCAATATTTCTCTCTATAAACACACAACCAAAAAGGAAATAACAAGAATTTTAAATAGATGAGAAGATTTTCTCGAATTGGCAGAAATTTATAATTTAACTCAAAATAATAAAAAAAAAAATTATTTTAATTTATTTCTATCTACTACTTTAAGCTCTAGGACAATTTGTCCCCATCCACCACATTTTAATCCTACATCACTACAACTAATTCGTTTAAATCGCATTTCATTTGGATCTACCCCAGCAAAAAGTAATTCATTAGCTGAGGTGATTAATCTTTTAAGATCTGCTATTGCATAGATACATATTCGACTAGGGGATAATTTAGTCAGGAGACTTCCTCCTCCATCAAAATAGATCTTATCTCCTACTTTATGCTGACTATTACAGCCATGCGATTCAACAACTTCAGCGATAATAGTTTTTCCAAGCAACTTCATTGATTTTGAAAGAACATCAATGTTTCTAGGATTATCAAGAAAAATCTTAACTTCTTCATCGTTATATCCAAAATGTTCTTTTATATTTTCTTCCATATCTTTACTTACATTCACATAGACCACCTCTTATTTTTTAGTAGTTTGAGCTAATTTTGCTTTTGCATTCATAATCTCTATATAAGTTCCTTGTATATTCAATGGTGGTATAGTCTCTTTCTCATTCATTTCTAATTTTATTGCATTTTCAGAACAAGTAGGAATACAGAGCCCACATCCAATACATCTTCCCAGGTTAATCTCACTAACTCCATCAATTAAGGAAATAGCATCCATATTGCATCGTTCTTCACAAACTCCACATCCAACACATAAATTCTTATCAATAATTGCATGATAATTTGATGCAAATAATTCAGCAGGCTTATCAAAGCGTTTTTGATTTGTTAGTACCTCACAACAACAACCACAACAGTTACATATAAAATCAGGTTGTTGGGAGTTAGATACTTGTGGAACTAATCCCGCTTCTTCAAAATCTTTTATCAATTCACAAGCTTTTTCTTTTGATATGAATTTTGCTTCTCCTTTTTCATAGAATATTTTAGCTGTTCCTCCAAATGTTAAGCATGTTTCTCTGAGATCTGTTCTTTTACAAGGATCACCAATCATATCATGGGCCTTTCTACAAATGCAATCCATAATACCGATTTCACTAGAGATATCTATTAACTTTCGAATCTTGTCATAAGATGCAATCGGTAAATCAATAGGAATAGCTTGTTCAATAGGTACAGTGCGAACTTGAGGAATTCCTGAAACGTTAAACTCCTTTTCAAAGTAAGCTTCTTCAAAATATTGGAAGATTATATCGATTAGTTCTGGTGTAAGACGCCCTAATTGGTATTCAAATATACCTGGAACTAATGCTGCTAGAGAATATAGCTTTTCATCATTATTTATGAGTCTTATAACAGTTCCGTTTTCATACATTTTCTCTAATTTATTATCTAATTCATCTAAAGAAATGTTATTATTCTTTAATCTTCGATAAATTTTTTCAAGTTTCTGCGGATTAAAATTTAGTTCCATTGCCAACTGAGCTTCTTCTTCAGTAAATAGTAGTTTTAATAAACGAATTTCGACTCCAGATTGAGATTTTGGAAGTCCTACAGGCATTCTATTAAAGTGTTGCTGCAATTTAAAATAAATGTTGTTATTATCATTCATTTTGAAATCACCATTTTATGAAAATAAATGGTATTTATAATGATTAATCGATCAAAAACAACTAATTTTAAGTTGTAAATATTATATATGAATAGTGATGTCTAAAACCTTAATGGAAGAATTAAAAGAATTTCTTAATGAAGCAAGCCTTTCAACTTATGAAATCAATGCGTATATAGTACTTTTAACTTCTTCAAAAACTAATCCCCCTACCGCTAAGGAAATATCTTCAGAATCTACTGTTCCAAGTGGAAGAATATATGAAATTTTAGATGATTTAAACAAGAAAGGACTAATTGAAATAGTTGAATCTCGACCAAAAAAATATAGGGCAATATCATTGAATAAAGGATTAGATAATTTAATTAGCTTTCAATCCAAAGAAAGTAAACGAAAAATAGGATATTTATATGATCGGGCTAAAATTCTAGAGTCTGAACTTTATAATTCTGATGTATTAATTCAAAAAGAACCCTCAAAAATCTTCTGGTCGACAGTTTATGGAACTAAATCTATCCTTTCTCTTTATGTTAAACTTATAGATGAAGCAAAAGAAGAGATAATTCTTAATGAATTTATCAATAAAAATACTCTAAAAATTTTACCTTATGCAAAATTAATCTATAATGCGCTTAAAGAAGCGCTTAATCGCGGAGTTAAATTAAGAGATCTCTGGAGTTTTGAATATGATAACCGCCCTCTTACAAAGGAACAAAAAGAAGAAAATGCTAAAATTTTCGATGAATTAAAAAAAATTCAGAACGAACTGTATGGATTATCACCGGAGTTGCCTGGGTGCAATATGAAATACATTTATCAAAGATCACCAACGTTATTCGATATATTTGATAAAAAAAGAATAATGTTTAAACTTCAAAATCCAATTAAACCTTACCAAATATTTGCATGCATGAATGTCGTGGATCCTAATCTTGCTAATGATTTAAGAGAAAAATTTCTTAGTATGTGGACTTTTGATGCAATTGAAGGTTAAGGATTATTCTAATACAGATAATTAAAAGAAAATTCTCAATTACTATTGTTTTTGTTGACTTAAATTAGTTTTTTTTAATAATTTTAAAATGATCCTTCACTTTGTTAAAGTTATGAATAGGAATTAAAATTAAAAGAAAAAAAAAGAAAAAATTTTCAAAAGTTTAATCATACCTTTTGTATGTAAAAAGTAACCAGAAAAATCCTAAGACGCCTACTATTGTTGCAACTATTATAAGATAATTAGGCCAATATGAAGCATCAAAACCTCCTCCGATCCATGAAATTATAGTCATAATGCCTGATGCCGCCATTATGCTTAATACAACCAATCCCATTCCTAATGCGTACTCCTCTTCCCTAAACAATCCAATACCCGCTACTAAACACCAAAATCCTAGTAAAAGTGAAATTGTTGCTTGTCCACCGAAAACAGCAAGTATATCATCATTTATTGCCCATTCTGGTGTAAGAATGTCTGCCCAAGCTAAAAATTCCATAACTGCTTTAAAGATAAAGAGAAGCCCGATGATAATCATCAGAATATTTAATAATTCATTTGAATCTTTCTTACTTTTTTCACTCATTTTTATATCAACTTTATAATTTTATATTTAAAATAAATGTTAAGGATAAAAGTGCTATTCTCTTATTTAAACCTATCTCCTTTATTTTCTAAATATGAATATAAACACTATATTCTATTGTTTTCTAATTAATTAAAAAAAATTTATAATTTATCTTGTAAAAAGTTGATGCTATTTTTATAAGAGAATGAGAATAGGATTTAATTACTTCAGGTTTATTGTTAATTTTTCCATATTCAACTTCCATACCTTTTCAGGAGCTCTTTTATTTTCACTTGGCTTATAATCCGATTTAATAATACCTACATTTTCTAATTCTCTAAGATGATAATATAAATTTGCTTTCTTCAAATTTTTAAAATCTCCTTTACCACACATTCCATGACATTGATTTTTATCATCTATGGTTTCACTAGCATCTTTGAGATGATTAAAAAGATCATCTGAAGACATTGGGCCATCTCCTAAAATGTCTATTATAACCCATCGAATTTGGCAATGTAAAGCTTTTACATATGTACTAATATCTTCAAGATCTATTTCTTTCGTCATATCCTTAAACCATCAAAATCTTATAATATAAAGATTCTAGAAATATTTAAATATATGGTTTGATTAGTTTAATCTATCATTTAACTAATTAAAAATCAAATAAAAACCTTTATTATGGTAGTTCAATTTAGGTTTTGATAATGAATGTAAGACTAAGAAAATGGCAGTAAAATAATTTAGATATCAAACTGAATACAGAAATATTACATAATAGAGGGATTTATCTGTATTATTTAGAAAATTAAAAAAATGGAAAAAAAAAGTTAAAGGTATTAATAAAATGAAAATTAAAGAAACGGAAGAATGTGAATGTGATAAACCAGAAATAAAAGAGAAGCATCCACAGGGGTGTACTTTAAATCAAATTATTAAATGTCATGGAGATCAACCAATCAATGAACTTTTAAAACACATTCAATTAGAAGAAGAGGAAAAATAAGGAGATTTTCTTAAAGAGGTGTAATAATGAGTGTTATAGTGATAAACCATCTATCTAAATATTTTGATGTTCCAAAAAAAGGGAAAGGTATGAAGATGGGACCAAATACTCCACAGAAAACAAAGGGTAATATTCGTGCAGTTGACGATATTAGCTTCGAGGTGAAAAAAGGGGAGGTTTTTGGGTTTTTAGGTCCAAATGGCGCAGGTAAAACTACAACAATACGGATGATGACAGGGGTATTAAGACCTACAAAGGGAAATGTATCTATTTTTGGCCATGATGTATGGAAAAATCAAATTCTCGTAAAACAAATCACAGGAAACGTTCCTGAAGAAGCTAATGTATATTTCGACCTAACTGGATTACAGAATTTAATGTTTATTGGAGAAATTTATGGTGTTCCTAAAAAAACTCGCTTAAATCGCGCAGAGACTTTACTTAAAAAATTCGAACTATACGAAAAGCGCAATTTAAAATCAATGAAATATTCGAAGGGAATGAAACAAAGATTATTGCTATGCATGGCGTTAATGAGTAATCCAGAAATTTTATTTCTTGATGAACCCACAAGTGGATTAGATGTGCAGTCTGCTCGTATAATAAAACAATTGATAAGAGAGTATAATGAAAAAGGGGTAACAATATTTCTAACAACGCATGACATGGAAGTTGCGAATAAATTATGTCATAGAATCGCAATTATTAATCATGGTAAAGTAATTAGTTTGGATACTCCTAGAAACTTAAAAAAATTAACTCAAGAATATAAAGCAATCGATTTTTATTTTGCTAATGGTGTAAATAAAACTAAAATTGAAGAATTGAGTTCTGTAAGAGAAGTTCAAGAGGTAAATGAAGGGTTTCACATAATTGTTGAAGATATTCATAAGGCTATTTGTGAAATTGTAGATTTCATTAAGCAAAATCATTTAATTATAAAACAAGTAAATACGCATCAACCAAAATTAGAAGATGCATTTTTAAAAATCATTGAAAGAGGTGATAAAAATTAATAAGGAATTTATATTATCTAAAGAATCTAGGTTTAGTACTTTTAAAACTCAAATAAAGAGATCTTTTATAATTACTAAAAAAGATTTGAGAATTTATTATAATAAACCACCTGTATTAATTCAAGGGATCTTTTTTCCAATAATATTATTTTTTGCTTTTACAATAGGAAGAACCATATCACCAATTTACCTTATTTCTGGAATAATAGCAATGGTTCTTTTCTTAACTTCGACTTCATTGGGACCAATCATTTTTCCATGGGAGACTATTCGTGGTACTTTTGAGCGTTTAACTACTTGTCCAGTTTCAATTAAGACAATATTAATTGGTAGTATTTGGAGTTCATTTATATATGGTTTATTATTCTCGTCAATTCCTTTGGTTTTAGGAGTAATATTCCTATCAAGTGGATTAGTTATTAATTATTTTCTAATTATTACCGGTATGATTCTTGCTTCATTAGTTTTTTCTAGTTTTAGTTTGATAATTTCCTCGCCACCAACAAGAAATCCTGGAAATACAATGATATTACAAATTTTAATTAAATTTCCATTATTATTTATCAGTCCGCTGTTTATGCCAATTAATTCAATTGCAACTGCAGTAATCTCTCCAATTACATATTGTCTTGATGTATTAAACATTGGCTTAGGAGAGGTCAGTGCATTTGGATCTTTCGGATTACTAATTGATATTTTAGTACTTCTAGGATTTGGATTTGGATTTCTTTTTGTAGCTTTCGCTATACATCAAAAAACACTAGAAAAAAGATTTAGGTGATAATCAAATATGCTTGAAAATACTGATGAACGTTCAAAACATATGTTATCGTTTTTTAATTCTATGAAAGGTATTGAATTAAAAAATTTTGCCAAAATTGCTTATGCAAGATGGCTAAATGGGATAATTATAAATGTGGAACGTGGTTTTGTAGAATTGGAATTTTTCATTAGATCAGAAATGACAAATCCCGTTAACTTATTCCATGGAGGAATACAGTGTGGGATGTTGGATAATGCTATTGGTATGGCAGTAGCCACTTTAGGTTATGAAGGCTTTCCAATTAGTATGGATTTCCATGTTGATTTTATAGGAAAAGTTAAAGTTGAGGAAAAAGTTAGAGTTCAAGGAAAGGTAATTAATGAAAGTAACAATGTTCTTCATGCAATCGCTAAAATACATGATATGAAAGGTAATTTAATTTCGACTAGTAATTCAAAACTATTAATAACTGATTTAACTGCAAACTATGTAAAGGAAATAGATAATATTTCTAAAATGATATCAAAAACTGAGAACAGTTAGTTTTCAATAAATTTTCAATTTGTCTTTTATGCCAAAATTCTATACTAACCACTTTTTTTTATTTAAAAAAACATTTAATCATATTTTAAATAGTAATCATTAAAAATTGAGAACTTAGAGCATTTCTATTTTTTATTTTTTGAGAACATTTTCATTAACTTAACAATTTTTTCAATCTAATTTAGGATTACTTTTTGCCAACAACTATAAAAATGTGAAGTATAATAATATTTTTAAAAATTCTTAAAATTGTTTAATAATCATGATACAGAATTAAGATATAGAAGTACACATGATAAAAGAGAAAATCTTTAAAAGTTTGAATTTTCCAATTGTAAAGACTATTTCAGCAAAATTTATAACCATTTGGCTGATTATGTCAAGTTTTGTATATGGGACTATCGCAATATTAGAAACCGAAAAAAATTTACTACAACAATTCTATGTAGTCTTTATTTTATTATCTTGCATTATTGGTTTTACATTTAATTTGGAATATTTTCTCCGTTTTTGGACATATAATCAAAAAATTAGAGTGGGAAATTCAATTTCAACTCGATGGGATTATTTTACAAGTATTATAGGAGTAATTGATTTTCTAAGTGCTATCTCATTTGTAACCTATTTGATAGGTTTTTTTGTTATTGATGTAATGGATTTTACACGATTTTTGCGTTTATTTGTACTTCTTAAATTCACTCGTTATTCTGGATCTTTTAAAATTATATTAGCGGTAATAAAACGCAAAAAAGAAGAATTATTAATCACTTTAATGCTTTCTTTAATTTTGATGTTTTTTGGAGCGATATTCATATATATTGCTGAACATGATGCCCAACCTGATAAAATTACTAATCTATTTAGCTCTATGTGGTTTACGGCAATAAATCTTTTTACAATCGGTTATGGGGATATTGTACCTTTAACTCTATTTGGAAAAATTGTATCAGGAATTATATCCTTTATTGGAATAACATTATTCTTATTACCCGCTAGTGTTATTGTATCTGGATTCCTTGAGGAACTTGAAGAGAGGAAACCTTCCTCAGAAATTTGTCCCAATTGTCAAGAAGTTATTTCAAAATCTGAGTTTATAATGCAATTAAGAAAAAAGAAAGACAAGAAAAAAGATTTAAAAATTTCTTCAAAGGGAAATTATAAAAAGAAAATATATAAGCTAATTCATTTTAGATTTCCCTCTAAATTAGGTCAAAAGATTGTATTTATTTTCTTTGCAAGTATTATCACACTAAATATTTTAGCAGTAATGGTTGGAACCAATCCAGAATTATATTTAGAATTTAAATCTTTATTAAATTCACTGTTAATATTTTCAATCATTGTATTTTCCGTTGAATATATATTACGAGTCTGGTGTGTCGTTGCTTCAAAAAAAGAGAAATTTAAGAATCCTATTAGAGGAAGAATAAAATATATCTTAAGTCCAATAGCTATTATTGACATTATTATTCTTATTGCTTTGTATCTTATATTTTTTTTAAATCATATTCGCATTTTAGTTTTATACCTTCAAATTTTAAGAATGTTAGTTATTTTTAAAATAGGTCATTTTATTGACGTGTTTAGGGTTACAGGATTAATTTTTAAGGAAACAAAACGAGAGTTTTTAGTTACTACTACTCTCTGTTGTATTTTTCTTATATTTGCTTCTACATTAATTTATTATTTAGAGAGAAATGCTCAACCAACTAAATTTTCAGATATTCCTACTACATTGTGGATGGGAATTATCACGTTCACAACTACTGGATTTGGCGATGTATACCCGATAACTACAGGAGGTCGTTTTTGTACAATTGCTTTAGCTTTTCTGGGAGTATCACTTTTTATTTTACCAGCAGGTATTTTAGGTTCGAACTTTTTTAGCACAATGCAAGGTTACCGCTATTATAAAATCTGTCCAAAATGTCAGTTTATCATAACCAAACCAAAAATAAAAATGGTTTAAATTGTGGAATACATTAATTAAAGTAATTATTATTCCAATATATCTGATGTTTTATGTAATAATATATATATCCTGAAAATCAAAAAAACTTTAATGTGAAAGAATATGGTAAATAAACTGAATGAAGAACAAAAAGATAAAATCCTAAATATCCTAAAAGAAATTAGAAATTGCTCCCTAAGTACTTGTGGTAATGGTGAACCTCACACAACTCTGGTTCAATTTTCAATAACATCCCAATTAAATTGTATTATCTTATCAAAAAACACAAGAAAAAAGATTAACAATATCAAAAATAATAACAATATTTGGTTAACTTTTGATGCAACTGATTCGTCTGGAATGCCTAAAGTTATATATATCAAGGGTAAAGCAGAATTAGAAATTTTAAATCAAAAAACCTTTGATGAATTCTTATCTTATCACGGAGAGATGACAAGAAAAATTTATGAACAGCTGACTGCCGGAGGTTTGGAAAAATTTACGAGAATATTTATTAAGCCTGAAAAGGTTCTTACAGCAGGGATTTTTGGAAATGTTGTAGACACAATCTCTTTTATTGTATAATCAGACATTCAAATTTATGAATATTCTTATTTTCTTTTTTATATTTTAGATTCTCCTTTAAAATGTTTGTTCTGATCGGAAATCTTATCTCTTGATTATTCGAGATAAATTTATACTTTATTCAAGATAATTCCTTAAACAAACCATAAAAAATTATATACTTACAATTTAACTTACTGAAAAATTTAAAAGATACTTAAAGGAAGCTATCCTATTGTCAATCCCTCACTATCATTTTTACTGAAGGATATCATTCAATTTATTTTTTTAATGGCATAATATTTCCAAAGTTTAACTACAACATCCACTTTTTCCGGAATTCTTCACAGATCCTTCATTTGACTCTAAAAATGTTGAAATAAATTTATCCATCCTCGAAATTGCGTGTTTTCTTGCTTTTTTTGCTAATTTAATTGCGTCTAATATTTCTTGTTCATTAACACCGCTTTTTTGAGCAAAATTGAACATAGTCTCAAATCAGGGCTGGCATTGCGTAATGACTGTAGCTCCAATACCTATCAATGCTGTGGTTCGATTATCCATATATATGATAACGCCTCTATTGTTATATATTCCTTTTTTTGAATTTTAAAACTACAGTTTTTCTTTATTCTTATATCTTTTTTTAAAAATTATTTAGATAACATCTCTTCAAGAATAGCAGCAGAATTTAAAATTACTTTTGGACATATAGTATTGAAAATATTCTTGTCTTTAGCAAGTTGTCTTCCTTCAGGTGTGCTAATATCA
Organism: Promethearchaeota archaeon; assembly: GCA_048937405.1. Classification (GTDB taxonomy): domain Archaea; phylum Asgardarchaeota; class Lokiarchaeia; order Sigyniarchaeales; family SOKP01; genus Loki-b32. Next base: position 578,303 of record JBHLNF010000001.1, on the reverse strand, counting down.
TAACCAATTAAGTCTCTACATTTAATGGTATTATAAGTTAATTCGAATCGCGAGACAAATTCTCTAATCATAGTAAAAAGCTTTTTATTTGGCTCTTCTCCTCCAATTTTTTCATTACCATACTTAAGTCCTAAGATCATAAAAGCACCGGTAATAGCCCCACAAGTATTACCTAAACCTGCCATGCCACCTCCGAAACCTCCAGAAATTTTTAATGCTAGTTCACGATTTATACCAAATCTAATAGCATATGTTGAAAATATCGCTTGAGATCAGTTGAACCCTTCCATTAAACAAGACATTATTTTATCCTTCTCATTTATATTCTTCATTTCACACTCCATAAATTTTAAATTATAGATTTAAAAATAATTATGCAAGTATAGATTATTAACTATCATATAAAAAGGTTCCGTATTATTCGGGTCCGCATTATTTATAAGTAAATAGTTATTACTAAAATTTATTCTGATTGGGAAATTATAATCATTCTCAGAAACCATAAAAAAAGCAAAAAACCTTGAAAAAGAATCTTTCTTATCTGAGATCTTATCTCTGGATTCTTATAAACCCCATAAATCTTTTAGTTTATTAAATTCTTCTTCTTGAGCTTTTTCCATTTCAGTTTTTTCAAAATTTTCTTCTTGTTTCCACATCATTTCTTTTAACTTTCTATCAACCATCAAACCAAGCTCAGTTATGAAATAGGTTTTAGCAGGTGAAAATTCTTTAAAAAAACCTTTTTTTTTTAGTTCGGTGAAAAATTGCCATCCTTTCCCATTAGTACTTTTATTTAAATAATTAAGTATTTTTTTATGAATGAGTCCATCATCATCTTCAGTTCTCTTATTAAAAATAATTTCCTTATCATTTCGAATATACATCAGAAAATTATGAAGGGGATCACTTTGCTTTTTTACTTGTAATTCTCCAACTATATTATTATAATCTTCTTTTTCAATCTCCATAATATCTAATTTTTCAATCGATTTTTTGGCAAAATCAATGCAAGCACGTAGCTTTTCTTCATAATCATCACATCCTTCTTCTGGTGTTATGTTTTCTGTGAGTTCAATAAGCTCATTTTTCTTTCTTTTCCTACTCCAAATCTCAACTTTTAGAATATCTATCTTTTCTTGATATTGCTCATAAAAATAATTCTCAAATTTGTCAAGATAAAAAATATAAGTTTTTACAGCTTTCTGATCAATTATTAATCCTCTATCTAATAGAGGTCGAATTTCAGTATATTTTCTATTAATATCCCCCAAAAAAACTGGAGTCTTTTTTGTAGATCTCTTAAAATAACTAAGTAATTCAATATTTTTTACATTGTCTTGAAATATAATCTCTACACGTTGTTCGAGAGATTTTTGCATAATCGATTGTATAATGTCACTACAAATTTAAAATTTTAATTAATTCGAAAATTTTTACCCACAAAAAGATCCTAAATAAACAGGATTTTTTATTTTTAAACATATTATATAATTGAGAAATAAAACAAATATTGAATAATTAAAGGAATATGATGATTTTTTGAGTGAACAGTTTAAAAAGATCTAACTAGTGGTATTAATGGATTTTTAACTCACTTGGAACCAATGAAAGCTATTGAAGGACTAACCCCAGAAACTGCAAGAAAACGACCTTCAAATAAATATCACTCCTGTTGGGATTTATTACATCATACTGTTTTTTGGCAAGATATTTTATTACAGAACCTCGACGGGAAAGTTATAGATTGGACTAAAATTAGTAATGAAGAAAATTGGCCCACTGATGAAAAGTTGATTGAAGATGACAATTTCATAGAGCTTGTTAATATATTTAAGAATAAACTTGAATTAGCTGCCAAAAAGCTTGAGAAAATTGATTTTATGAATAGAATTAAAATTGGACCAGAAAATACTCCTGATATATCTTATTTTAGATTATTTCTTGTTTTTCTTCAGCATACATCTTATCATTTGGGACAAATCGTTACTACAAGAAAACTTTTAGGAGATTGGAAAGAAGGTTAACCAGATATCTAAAGAAAATTTAAAATTTTAATGAATTTGAAAATTATTTTATTTTAAAAATTTCTTAATTGGATCTCTGAGAAAATAAATAAATCCTTCGCAACTTCATCTTTAAAAAAAATTAAATTATTGATTGATTTCGATTAAAAATTCGCAAAATTTTTTCATTAGAATAACAAAATTATTGTTACCTTTATCTGATAAACTGAATGTAATCAAGATAAGTTTTGGGGTCCTTCCATCCTTTAAATTAACTTTTAAATAATGATTATAATGACCAGACACCTCATCAGAGGAAGGAGGTTGATACAAGATTTGAATATCAATGGATTCTACTTCTCTCCAAGCTATTGGTTCTCTCTCTCGTTTTGGGGTGACACGCTTATTAGGAATGAAAGAATTCTTATTGATTTTGCATCCCTTACAAGCCCCCTTTATCTCCTTTAAAACCCATTTTCCCATATCATAATCCTCTCTTAATCTGAAGGAAAGCAAGAAACGAAACACAAGTCCTAAAACACCAAAAATTGCTAAGAAAATTTCTATAGTAATAATATTTAGAGTTTTTGTTCTAATTGTAAAGTGTAAAATTAGGAAAATTGTTATGAAGATAATTGAAATAATCAGATCACCTTTCATATAAGATCTTGTTCTTTTTCTATGTTCATTTTTATAAATTTCAACATCTAAAGGATTTTCTTCATAAAATCTTCTAATTAAAAGCTCTAATTCTTCACTTTCCTTGATTTTTGATCTCCTGCTTTTTTCTTTTAGTTAAAATTGAATTTTACTTGGATTAATATGACGACTTCAATATTAAAATAAATTGATATATAATAGATAATTTTAATGATGAATATTGTCATATTTCACTTTTTGCAAATATTTATATATTCATTATTCATATTTTGCATATATAGAATATTTTCAAAATTAATAAAATGCAAATATAAATGAATAAAAAGTCTTGAAGACCTAAGATAGAAATTACGAAGAATTTGATCAGTCTTTAATGGTGAAGTAAATTGGGAGAAAATTATGAATTAAAACATCAAGCATTTGTCTTATTAGGCTTAGTAAATGAAAAGATGTACGAGGGTGGATGCCATGTATATGATATTAATAAGAGAATTGAAGAAAGAGGAATGCGAGATTGGACAAATATAGGAGTAGGTTTTTCATTGTCTACTATATACCGAACATTAGATCGCCTAGAGAACGATGATTTAGTCCAAAGCTATGAAGAAAAAATTGATGGAAGAACCAGAAAAATATATCAAATCACAAACTATGGTTATGATATTTTAAAAAAAAAAGTGTACAATGTTTTATATAATTACATGGGTAAGAATGATGAAGATTTTTATGTTGCATTTTCTATGTTTCCGATTCTTATTCTTGAGGAGCAAGTTAAGGTATTTTCCAATTCATTAAAAATTGTTAAGAAAAATAGAAAGGAATTAGAAAAAATGTTAGATGACATGATAAGAAGTTATGCAGGAATGCCTATTAATGTAACTGGTCTTTTTATTCACCCAATTGAAGTCTTAAAAACTGATGAAAAATTCTTCAAGATGGTCTTAGAGGATATTAAAAAAATTGGAGGTCAAATTGGACCTGATGATTATAATTCTAATGAGGAAATAAGAAATGGCACATAGGGTAAAAAATTTAGTCCATAGAATTGGTTATCACTGTGAGTCTAGTTCAATGAGAGATCTTTTTGAATATTACAGATTTCCAATGTCTGAACCCATGGCATTTGGGTTAGATGGGACTATGGGTTTTGGATTTTTCGATACAACCAGTCAAGCATCTTTTATTCCTGAATCTGAGATACCTTTTTTCTTGGGAGGAAAGCAAGGTACAATTGAACCAAATAGTCTTGCTTGTCGATTGTTGGGCATCACACTTAGAAAACAATCTTTTACAAATCCAGATAAAGCATGGCAGGAATCAAAAAGAATATTAGATCAAGATATTCCTCTTATTTTGAGAGTAGATATTGCTTATATGCCTTATGAAGGATTTGATGAAGAACTAGATGTAGCTCATTTTGGAGGACATACAGTAACACTAGGGGGATATAATGAGGAGAAGGGAATAGCGTATATAGGAGACACTGAATTTGAAGGATTTCAAGAAGTCTCTATAGATATTTTAAAAAGAGCAAGGAGTTCTATGTATGGACCTAAGTTTTTACATCCAAAAAATACTCAGTTTTTTATGACCCCTCGTCCCGATGGTAAATACCCACCTTTATCAGCGGGAGTAAAACTAGCGATTCAAAAAGTAGTAACAAATATGTTAAGACCTTCCAGTAATAATAATGGTATCCAAGGATTAAAGCAATTTGCAAATTCTATACCCACTTGGAAAGATAAGCTAAATAAAAACATAACAAATTCAAAAGGGGAAGAAATCTCTTTAGCGCATTTAATGTTTGAACTTACTTTTGGCTACATAGAGACATGGGGGACAGGAGGTGGGTCTTTTCGCAAGCTATATAAAGATTTCCTAGAAGAATTACTTTCTTATCCTGAGCTTAAAGAAGGTCGAAGAGCATGGAACTCCGATGAGTTCGGTATTCTTAAAGAATGCATTCCGATTATTAATGAATCAGCACAAGACTGGACTTTTATTGCACAAACTTTGAAGAATGCTTGTGATCAACATAAGTATAATTGTTTAAATCATGTAGATTTTGTTGAACTGCATAATATAGCAAAAAATATTACTAAAAAAGAAGAACAAGCTTTCAAGAAATTATCAAAAATTAAAAATTAGGTGTAAAAAAATGGTTAGAATAGTAATAGACGATTTTAAACATATGGCTGGTGCAAATTGTCAGCTATCGAGTTTAAGGAAAGTGCTTGCATATTATAATATAGACATTTCTGAACCAATGATTTTAGGTTTGTGTTCAGGACTGGGTTTTTTTTATTTCTATATGAAAAATATGCCCTTTCCAATGGTGTTAGGAATGAGTGTAAAAAATACTGAAATTTTTGAAAGGATGCTACCTCTTTTAGGAGGGAATGTGAAAATAACAGAAACTGCCTCTATAAATTCAGCACACAATAATTTGGTAAGTATATTACAAAAGGGACAGCCAACTATAACGTTTGTTGATTTTGCATACTTACCTTTCTTCTTTGCAGAGGGAACACCCATACCAAATGAAGGTTCAGGGCACTTTGGAGCCCATACTTTTGTAATATATGGGATAGATGAAGATAAAGATGAAGCATATATATCGGATAGATATGCTAATCCGCATATAATGACATATTCTCAACTTAAAACTGCTAGAGCAAGCAAGTATGCACCATTTCCTGCGAAAAACAAGTTAGTTGAAATAATACTGCCAAAAAAAGTGAAGGATATTAAAAAAAGCATTCCAGCATCAATTAAAGCAAATGCAAATTTTATGTTTAATCCCCCTATACGTAATATGGGGTTGAAAGGATTTCAGAAATGGCGTGAAATGCTCCCTACGTGGGCCGGCTTTAATGATAATGATCTATTATATGGCTTAGTCAGTGTGTTTATTTATATGGAGACTGGTGGTACTGGAGGTGCTATGTTCCGCATATTATATCGAGATTTCTTGAAAGAGGCGGGAGAACTCCTAAATAATGATGGTCTCCTAAAAGCTGCTGATGTTTATGATAATATAATAATTAAATTGAGAGAAGTAGAGCATCAAATACTACCAGATGATTTACCTAATATAGCAAAATTGAGAGAATTATATCTAAAGAGTGGGGATATTACCGAAAAAGGTGAAAAAGACTATCAAAAACAATTAGTAAAGATTGATGAAGAAGCTGAAATAGCTTTAAAAGGTGCTCTGAAGGAAACTAATTCATGGAGACAACGTATTCCTGAGATAAATAAAGGTATTCAGGAATGGTGTGATTTAGAAACAAACGCTTGGGAAATTATAAAAAATGCAATTTAAAAGAAAAGGTGAATATAAATGTCTGAAGAAATATTGAATGATTTAGATGTTGAAGGTTTTCGTTCAGTGTTTCTTAAATATACGAGAGAAGCATTTAAAAGTATTCCTGAGATGGATAAACCTCATATCCTTGATATTGGATGTGGAACAGGTATGCCCACCTTAGAGCTAGCCGAGCTAAGCAATGGAGAAATAATCGGGATTGATGTCAATCAGGATGCCTTAGATAAATTAAATCAAAAGATTAAGGAAAAAGGACTTAAAAATAGAGTAAAAATATTTAATCGATCTGCATATGATACTCAATTCGCAGATGAGACATTTGATATTCTCTGGGAGGAAGGAGTAATACATCTTCTTGATTTCAAGAAAGTTATGACTGAATGTATTAGAATTCTAAAAGGAAATGGTTATATGATTACTGGGGAGGTTAATAATTGGGTAGATAAGAAGATAAAGCAGTATCCAAAATACGGTTTTAAAATAGTGAAACAAATACCTTGGGAAGATGAGTGTTGGTGGAAGGAATATTATGCTCCCTTAGAAAAAAAAATTAATATTTTACGTGAAAAATATAATAAAATTGATGAGATTGAAGAGATAAGACGACATTTAAGAGAAATAGAAATGGTAAAAAAAAATCCAAGCGGTTTTGATTGTACAACTTATGTATTGCAAAAAATAAAATGAAAATAGGAGTTATATAATGGATGTTATAAAAGTAAGAGGAGCAAGAATACATAATTTAAAGGATATAGATGTAGATATTCCTAAGGGAAAGATGATCCTTATTACAGGAGTATCTGGCTCAGGAAAGTCTAGCTTAGCATTCGATATAATATTTGATGAGGGAATGAATCGGTATCTCCAGTCCATTGGATTTCCTCCCAAGTTTGAAGATGAAAAACCTTTTGATATGATTGAAGGCTTAAGCCCAACTGTGGCGGTTGAGCAGAGGACTACAAGAGTATTTAACCCACGATCTACAGTTGGTACTAAAACTGGGATATATGGTCTAATCCGAATGTTATATGCTACAGAAGGAATCCTAATCTGTCCAATCTGCAAAGATCCAGTAAATCAATCAACTCTGGAATGTGATTTATGTGGGATGGTGGTAGAACGTAAGCAAATTAAGCATTTTTCGTTTAATGAACCTTCTGGGATGTGTTTAGCATGTAAAGGTCGAGGATATGAGATGCATTTTACAGAACAAATGATTGTTCAAGATTATAATAGAAATTTACTACAAATTACTAAAGCTGGATCAGGATGCTTTGCTGATCAAATAAGATTTGTTGAACAACTTCCAAATTTCTTTGATTTTAACATTAAGACTCCTTATAAGGATTTGCCACAAGAAATTAAAGACCTATATATTTATGGGAGTAAAGGTAAGAAGTTTAAGTTTTCGTGGGAATCAAAAACATTTCAAGGAGAATTAGAAAGAGTATTTGAAGGGATAATCCCCCATATGAAACGTGCGATGACAGAAGGTAAGAGTGCATATAGAAAGAATAAAATTACTAAAGAATATATGTCTAAGAAGAAGTGTGATGAATGCCAAGGATTTCGTATTAATGAAGAAGCAAGGGAAATAAAAATTGCGGATAGACATATAGGGGAACTTGCAACAATGACAATTGATGAACTCAAATATTTCATTGATAATTTAACAGATGAAGATATTAGAAGTCCACAAGGAAGATTTATGCTTGAAAATGTTAAACAAGGTTTGAACCGAATGATCAATGTTGGATTATCTTACTTACATTTACATCGTTCCCTACCTACACTAAGTGGAGGAGAATTACAAAGGCTCTCACTAATGTCTCATTTAGATGGAGGATTAGATTCCTTGGTTTATATCTTAGATGAGCCCAGCATGAGTTTGCATGAGAAAGAAAAAGATTCCTTAGTTCATATTTTGCAACAATTAAAGGAATTAGGTAATACTGTTATTGTTGTTGAACATGATAAACGATTCATAGATATTGCAGATGAAATAATCGATATTGGTCCGGGTGCAGGTATTGATGGAGGTAATATTGTTTATCAAGGAACAATTGAAGGAATTAAAAAGATTAAGGAATCATATACAGGACAATTTCTTGCTGAAACTATTTCATTGCCTGAGAAAGATTCCAGTATTGTTAGGAAAATTGGAGGTGATATGAAATATCTAACACTCAAGAATGCAACCACAAACAATTTGAAAGATGTGACCATTAAATTTCCTTTAGGAGTAATGGTGGGTATTGCTGGAGTATCAGGGTCTGGAAAAAGCTCTCTTATATTAGATACATTAGTTCCTTTATTGAGACCATATTTTAGAAGAAAAGGAAAAAATAAGATTAATAAAAAGGGAGAAAATGGTGAAGAAGAGGAAGAAAATGGCGGAGATTTATTAGAATATTCTGGACAAGTAGAAGGGTGGGAAAATATTGATGGAGTAGTTGTTGTTAATCAAAAACCCATATCACGAGTTCGTACTTCAACCCCTTGTTCCTTTATAGGAATATGGGATAAGGTTCGAAACTTATTTGCAAAGACTGGTGAAGCTAAAAAACGAAAGTATACCGCTGGACATTTTTCTTATAATTCTGATCGTGGTCGTTGTCCCGCTTGTAAAGGGCAGGGTGTACAAGACCTACAAGTATCTTTTCTTACTAGTTTTGAAATTCCATGTAAGGAGTGCAAGGGATTAAGATACAGACTTGAAATTTTAGAAGTTAAATATAAAGGAAAATCTATATCAGATGTACTTCAAATGACTGTTAATGAAGCAGCACAGTTGTTTAAATCGCAAGAAGGTATCTCAAAAGTACTTAAGATATTGGATGAGATTGGAATGGGTTATATCGAACTTGGACAACCTGCTCCAACACTTAGCGGAGGAGAAGCACAACGAGTAAAATTGGCTAAAGAATTAGGGAAAATCAGAAAAGGGTCATCTCTTTACATTTTAGATGAACCTACTGTTGGATTATCGTTTTATGATACAATTAAATTAATAGATTTACTTGAAAAATTAGTTCAAGAGGGCAATACTGTTCTAATTATTGAGCATGATCCAGAGATCCTCTCATATTGTGATTATATAATCGAATTAGGACCTGATGGAGGACCAAAAGGAGGAGAAGTCATCGCAGAGGGAACTCCAATTGAAATTAAAATGAATAAAAAGTCCAAAACAGGTCCCTATCTTAATTAAAAGAATCTTTAATAGTATGGAAATAAAAATTCAAGGTGCAAGAGAAAACAACCTAAAAGATATTGATGTTACCATCAAGGACGGACTTACTGTGGTAACAGGGGTTTCTGGATCGGGAAAAACCTCACTAATATTCGATACATTATATAAAGAAGCTAGACGTAGATTTTTAGAAGCATTTTCAGTTAGTAAAGAAGAGATGAAACTAAATCCTGCAAAAGTAAGGTCAATCACTGGTTTAGGACCTACAATAGCGCTTAGTCAAAATGTACTTAACCGAAACCCTAATTCTATTTTGGCATCTGCGATAGGTCTTATACCTTTATTAAAAATTCTTTATGCTAGATTTGGTGATAGAACATGTCATGTTTGCGGTTCTAAATTATCCATTTTAAGAGAAGATGAAATAATCGCGAAAATTGAAGGATTAAGACATATCGAGCCAGTTACAATATCAGCTCTTTTAGTAAGAAAATTAAAAGGGAGTCATCAAACCTTAATTAACCTTTTGAAGAAGAAATTCAGTCCTGAAACTATCTTGGTGGATGGACAATCCATAATTTCAAAATTAAATCCAAAAGAACCTCATGATATTCAGATTCAAATTGGCCAAGTAACAACAAGCACTAATATTAATGAGATCCGAGACATAGTTAAAATTATCTCTTCATTAGGGTCAAATTCATTAATAATTAAAGGAAAAACATCTAATTTTCTTATTTCTCGAGTGCCTGCATGTGTGGAATGTGGTACTTGGTTCGGAGATCTTGAGCCAATGCATTTTAAGAAAAATTGTCCTTATTGTAAAGGAAAAGGGTGCAAGCAATGTAATGAAACAGGATATCACCCTCTTGCATCTAATGTTACTTGGGAGGGGATGTTATTTCCCGAGATTTTAACAAAATCAGTTGGAGAACTAGTAGCTTATTTCTATAAAGAAGAACTTTCGATTACGGTTAGGTTATTACAAGAAATAAAAAGACGGTTATTTTCATTAAATTCTGTAGGATTAGATTATTTAGAATTAGACCGTGTTTCACCAACATTATCTAGGGGAGAATCTCAAAGAGTTCGACTAGCTATTGCCTTATTAAGTGAATTAGAAGATATTACTCATATCCTTGATGAACCAACGATTGGTCAACATCCATCTGACGTTGCGCGATTACTGCCAATACTTCAGAATCTTGCTGGTCCAATAATTTATATTGAACACGATCGGCAAGCTGCCATGTATGCAGACAATGTTATTGATATTGGTCCGGGAGCTGGAAGAGAAGGGGGTGAGATTATATTTACTGGGACTCCTGCAGAGTTATGGAAATCAGATACACCTACTGGAAAGTTTTTTAGCTTGAGAGAACGAGTAATAATTCCCCAGCATAGAGCTAAACCTCAACTCTTTCTAACAATTGAGAAAGCTTATAAGCATAATTTGAAAAATATTAATGTTAAAATTCCCTTAAACCGACTAACGGTTATAACAGGTGTATCTGGTTCTGGAAAAAGTACATTGGTAGAAGATGTTTTGTTTAGTTCATTAAAAAAAAAAGAACCAATAGGTTGTAATAACATTACCGGAACAAAATTGAGACCTATCATGGTAGATCAAGGACCTATAGGGAAAAATCCAAGATCAAATCCAGCTACTTACACTAAAATTGCTGATATTATTAGAAAGCTATTTGCCAAAGCTACTAAATTTAAAGCTACGTTCTTTTCATTCAATACTCCAGAAGGACAATGTCTAACATGTAACGGGATGGGTTCCCTTGAAATTAAGATGAGATATTTACCCTCTAATTGGATCACATGTCCAGACTGTAATGGGCAGAGATTTTCTGAAGAGATACTTGAGGAAAAAGTTCAGTTTGAGGATAAGGAGTATTCTATAGCAGAATTCTATGATCTACCAATTTCAGAAGTTGTAAAGATTTTTGATAAAGAAAAAAGATTGACTGTTGGAGATTTTAAATCAGTAAGACAAATGTTAAAAGCTCTTAATGATATAGGTTTAGGATATCTCTCCTTAGGTCAACCTTCTCCAACATTATCTGGGGGTGAAGCTCAGCGAATTAAATTATCAAAATACCTTGGAAAAAAAAATTTAAAAGATCATTTAATAATTCTTGATGAACCTTCAACAGGATTACACTCTCAAGATTTAGCGGGATTATTAACAATTTTAGATAGATTACTCCACAATGGAGCAACAATTGTGATCGTAGAACACAATATTGATATAATTAGGGCTGCTGATTGGGTCATAGACCTTGGTCAGGGTTCAGGACCAAATGGTGGTAAAGTTATGTATCAAGGTCCTTTAGATAAGTTTATGGAAACTGAAGAATCTCTTACTGCTCAATCCTTAAAAATGGAAGAGCGTGTTATGCCATTAATCCAAAAAAAAAAGAAAGTAAGAAAAAGTTCAGAATACATTATCATTCAAAACGCTCATGCTCATAATCTTAAGAATGTAGATGTCAAAATCCCAAAAAAGAAATTTACTGTAGTCACAGGTGTTTCAGGATCAGGGAAATCCAGCCTAATAATGGATACACTTGAGATGGAAGCAAGACGTAGATATTTAGAAACCTTATCAATGTATGAAAGACAAAGTACTAAAGAAAGTACCGAAGCGTTAGTAGAAAAGATTCAAGGTCTAGGGATAACAGCATCAATAATACCAGAAAAGATTATCCATGGTTGGTTTTTGAATCTTCGAAATACTATAGGAAGGGTTACAGGTTTAACACTCCATTTAGCGAATATATTTTCATATATGGGAGAAATATTATGTCCTAAATGTAATCATAAAATGGAAAGAAAGGAAAAATGGTATTGTAAAAAGTGTAATATCTCATTACCTCTTGCTAAACCACGACATTTTATTTCTACAAATTATTCGGCAGCTTGCCTCAAATGCCATGGTGTTGGTTCATTTCAAGTTCCTAATCCTAATAAATTAATAATTCACCCCGAGAAACCATTATGTAACGGTGCCATGTACTCTCCAGGTTTTTTTCCGAAAGGTTATCTATGTAAACCATATAATGGTGGATATTATATAGTCCAAGCTTTAGCAACTCGTTATGGTTTTGATCCTTTTTCAAAACCCTGGATTGAAATGTCAAAAGAAGCAAAAGATGCATTTTTATTTGGAGATAAAGAAGTTTTAGATGTTGAATTTGAAAATAAGAAAGGTCAAATCTCTAGGAAATTAATTCAGTATCAAGGTTTTTATGGACAATGGTTAAGAGATTGGGATGTTGGAGGTACATATACAGATAAAAAAACTTGTGATGAATGTAATGGATTAAAATTACGTCCTCAATACTTAGCAATTTCATTAGAAGGTTATAATATACCTCAGATGTGTAACATTTCTTTGAACAAATTATATGGAATATTAAAAGATGTAAAGATTGAAGATTATATTCCTGATCTTGTAAAAAACAGTTATAAGATCATTTTAACACGTTTGGATTTTTTACTTAAAATTGGATTAGGCTATATTACTCTAAATCGTGTTGCTGAAAGTTTATCTGCTGGAGAAGCTCAAAGAGTGCGACTAGCTGGATTATTGGGTAGTGATTTGACATCTTTAATAATTTTACTTGATGAGCCTAGTAGAGGTTTATCTCCTCCAGAAATTGAAAATTTATTAGATGTATTAAAAGCACTAAGGGACAACGGAAATACAGTCATAGTTATTGAACATGATCCTTTAATTATTAATAATGCGGATTATATAATTGATATGGGCCCTGGAGCGGGAGTAAATGGGGGGGAAATTGTTGCAGAAGGAACTATAGAAGATATAATAAAAGCAAAAACTATTACGGGAGATTGGATGAGTGGAAAAAAGAAATTTGAAGTATCTAAAAAACACCGAGAACCTAAAAAATGGTTAAAGATCTATGGAGCAAAAGAATACAATTTAAAGGGGGATTTAATTGAGATTCCTCATAAATTATTAGTAGGAGTATGTGGGGTTTCTGGTTCAGGAAAAAGTACTCTAATAATTGACACGTTGGGAAGAGCCTTGGTACCTATTAAACATACAACATCAGTATCTCGAGAACCTATTGACCCGGGAGAGTATGAGAAGATTGAAGGTAACTTACCTCAGACAATATTAATCGATCAAACAAAATCTAAAATCGGAAGTCCTCTTAAATTTTTAGGATTAGAATCTCCAATAATAAAAATATTTTCTGAGACTGAAGATGCAAAAATTTTAGCTTTAGATGAAAAAAAACTAAAAAAGAGATGTTCTGTTTGTCAAGGGGGAGGTTATATCAAAATAGATATGAAATTTCTTCCTAATATTATTGAGACTTGTGAAACTTGTAATGGATCGGGGTATCAAATTGAAGCATGGCAAGTTCATTTTAAAGGAATTTCCTTGCCTGATATTAATAATTTAACTATTGAGGAAGCATATGAATTATTTGGAGATTATGAATCTATTTCTACTAAATTAAATTATGCTAAAAAAGTAGGACTACAATATTTACAACTAAATCAACCTGCTCGTACTCTTTCTGGTGGTGAAGCCCAAAGACTTAAGATTGTAAAAAAACTATCTAAAAATTCTAAAAAAGAGACACAATATATTCTAGATGAACCGACTATTGGTCAACACTTAGAAGATGTTTCTAAGCTAATTAATACCCTACATTTATTAGTTGATAATGGCAATAGTGTAGTTGTTATTGAACATCATCCCCATATATTGGCTTCTTGTGATTGGCTAATAGAGTTAGGACCAGGAGCAGGCCCAGAAGGAGGCTATGTAATTGCACAAGGACCACCTAGTGAAGTAGCTAAACTAAACACTCCTACAGCACCATATTTAAAAGAAGTATTAGAGGGAGGAAAATGACCTGGATTCCACTTTTATTAACAGATCCATCATATTGTTTACGATTTTTGGTCTTAACTGAATTGTTACACTTACCTCAGGATGATAATGAAGTGCTTGAATTGTCAGAGATAAGGGAATCAGATCCACTTGTTAATGAATTATTCAAGCTCCAAAAAACTAATGGAGCATGGGATTCTTTTGGTGTAAATCGAATATCTTCAAGCGACAACCTTCAAATAACTTCAATGGCATTACAGAGATTAGGCTACTTCGGATTTGATTCAAATCATCCAGTGGTGCAGAAAGCAGCAGAATTTCTCTTTTCAAAACAGCTTGAAGACGGGTCTTGGCCAATGCCAAGCAAGAAACAACTTACTGATGAAGAAATTGGATATCAAATGATGCCTGTTCAAACAGCAATTCCTCTTTTAGGATTAGTTATGTGTGGATACTATACTGATAAAAGAATTAAGAATTCATTTGATTGGTTAATGGAACAACGTTTAGAAGACGGTGCATGGCCTGTAGGGATATCTGCAGGTAATTATGGCGGTATTGCGGGATATCGCCGTCTTGCCCATTCAAGATGGGGATGTCGATCTAATACTACAACTGTTCTTAGTTGTCTTGCTTATCATCCAAAATATAGTAAAAGTGATGAAGCTAAGAGAGCTCTTGATTTAATACTCGGAACAGATTCAAAGTTAAGAAGTAATCTTGGTTTTATAATAGCTCGGTTAATTGGTTTAGAAAGAAACCTTGGAATTATTACATTTATGGCAAAATTTGACATTGCCCATTTATTAAATTTATGTTGGAGAGTTGGAGGAAGTAAAAATGATGAAAGGATTTCTGATTTTATCAACTTTGTAAAATCTGAACAAGGAGAATATGGTCTATGGGATTATATAGCACATCCAAGAGCCACACGCTGGTTAACTTTTGATTTATTAAGATCTCTTTCACATTTAGAAGAAAATTTGGATTGGATTTCTGTAGAACCTCGGACGTCGTTTGAAGCATATCCTAAGAAAATAAAAAGATTCTAAAAATAATATTTGCTTTAGATAAATATCTATAATTAAATTTTATAACAATAAAAAAAAATTTCAAAGGGAAAATATTTATGGAAACCTCACTTCATCATATCCATTTATTTGCATCTGATCTTGATGAAAGTGTCAAATTTTATCAAGATATGTTTGAAGCTAAAATTTTGTTCGATAGAGGATCCGCTGAAACTCGAAATGTAATGATTGAAATTGGAGCATCAAAAATAATTATCTATAATCAAGCACCTAAAGATAAAGGAAGTGGAGCATTTTGGCATTTAGGATTTGAGACCAATGATTTAGAAACTCTTGTAGAACATATGAAAAGTATAGGTTATCAATTTAGTAATGAAATAAAAAGTCTTAATAACTTGAAATATGTAATGGCTAGTGCTCCTGATAATGTGCTACTTGAACTATTTGAAGTAGTGAGATAACCTACTTATAGATTAAGATAATTCTTTTTATACCTAGAAAAAATACAAAAAATTAAAAAAATCCAAATATAATAATAGAATTGGATTAATTTATTTTAAAAAAGGAAAATATCAAACTACTTTTACAAAATTCAAGGATATACTCCATTTCTTGGAAGAAGTAGGGCTTTCAGATTCACCTTTAATTTCTACTATTAGAAAAAATAGGTATTGGTCAAAAGAAATTATTATAAATATCTTTTCTTTTTCAAGTAAAAATCAATTGGTTTGACAATTCTTTAATAGTAATCCTATATTCAAAAGAGTTTCAGACCTTTTCTAAAATGATTGTAACCTAATTCAGAGAAAAATTTATAAGGTTATAATCAATCTATTTTAATAATCATAAATTCTAATAGGATTATAAATTATGAAAGCTACTCAAAGTCTACTTATTTCTAATAATAAAATAAGTTTGAGAGGTTTATTTCCTTTAGAATTATTGAGTTTGTTATTACTCTTATTATTATAAAGCGCCCTAATTCTTTCTAGAGCGAATTTTTCTTCTTGAAAGCATAAGGGCTATGTATTTTAAATAAAATTATAAAAGGTTAAAAACATGGTAAATAAAAACGATATTGCTGTTTCCGACATGATGGAAAAAATTAGAGGATCACTTATCCTTCCTGAGAGAGCATACTTTTTTGATACAACACTCCGTGATGGGGAACAAACTCCAGGTATAAGTTTTACTCATAAAGAAAAGCTATCTATTGCTCAAGCTCTTAATGATTTGGGAATTGATATTATAGAAGCGGGTTTTCCTATAACATCTCCAGGTGATTTTGATGCTTGTAGAGATATTGCAAAAATGGGTTTGGATTCTGAAGTGATGGGTTTAGCTAGAACAGCGAAACCCGATATAGATAAAGTTATCGAGGCTGATATGGATAGTATACATTTATTTTGCGCCACTTCAGAATTACATATGAGAGAAAAACTTCAATTATCCAAAGATGAAGTTATAGAACGAATAAGAGAAACTGTCTCTTATGCTAAAGAACATTATTCTATAGTTTTATTTTCAGCAGAGGATGCTACTAGATCAGATTTAGACTTTTTAATTAAAGCTAATTTAACTGCTATTGATAGCGGAGCCACACGAATAAATATACCTGACACTGTAGGTACAATATCTCCAGTAGCTTTTGGATATATTATTCGGAAGAATCATGAAGCTTTACCTAAAAATATTCGTATTGCAGCCCATTGTCATAATGATTTTGGCCTTGCTGTTGCAAATACTGTCGCTGCGTTTGAAAATGGTGCTTCAGAAGCTCAAACAACTATTTTAGGATTGGGTGAACGAGCAGGAAATGCATCTTTTGAAGAAACTTGTATGTCTCTTTATGCTTTATACCAGATCCCTATGAATATTAAAACAACAAAAATTTTTCCCACAGCCAAATTAATTGAGAGTTATTGTGGTGGAAAAGTTAGGATCGGACGATTGCAACCACTAATAGGTCAGAATGCGTTTGCTCATGAAGCAGGTATCCATGCTCATGCAATGATACAACATGCACGAACATATGAACCAATTACTCCAGAATTAATAGGAATTCACCGTACTGACGACGTGGAAGCAATAATCAAGCAATCAATAAAACTTGGAAAACACACAGGTGGTCATGCTCTTAAAGCTAAGATTGATGACTTAGGTATTAAGACCAATGATGAACAATTTATGAAAATAAGAGAACATGTAAAAAGTCTTGGTGATAAGGGGCATGAAGTTTCTGAAGAGGATTTCTTAGCTATTGTGAAAGATGTTATGGGTGAAATACCAAAAGAAGAACAATTTGTAACGCTTGAGGAGTTAACTGTTTTAACTGGATCAGTTACACCTACATCAACAGTTCGACTAAACATCAAAAATAATGGAGATATAATGCAAAAAGTAGCATCAGCAACGGGAGTAGGACCTGTAGATGCCTCCTGTAAAGCAATTGTTAAATGCTTTAAACCGATGAGTAAGATAGTGCTTTTAAATTTTCAAATTGATGCTATTACAGGGGGGACTGAGGCATTAGGGCATGTTACTCTTGAAATCATGGATGTTGAAACTAATACAGTGGTTAAAGCTAGTGCGATTCATGAAGATATTGTTATGTGCTCTGTTTTATCGTTGATAAAAGGATTGAACCTAATTGTTAAGAAAAAAAGCCAGTCATAAAATCAATTAATTTCAATTTAAAAAAAAAATTATTATAACTATGGATCTAACAATTAGTGAAAAAATTATAAGAGATCATTGTGATCAAAAGGACATTTCTGCTGGAGATTTTGTTTTAGTAAATATCGATAAATGTTTAGGTAATGATATAACTGCACCAAAAGCTATAGAAGTTTTCGAAAAAGTTATTGAAGGAACTGAAAGAAGTGTTTTCGATCCGAGCAAGATAATAATTACACCAGATCATTTTACACCAAATAAGGATATTGCTTCGGCAATACAGTGCAAAATTTTAAAAGATTTTGCAAAGAAATACCACATTCAACACTATTTTGAAATAGGAAAAGTAGGCATTGAACATTGTCTTATTCCCGAACAGGGTTTAGTTGCTCCAAGTGAGTTAATTATTGGTGCTGATTCTCATACTTGTACATATGGGGCATTAGGAGCCTTTTCTACGGGTGTTGGCTCGACTGATCTAGGTGTAGCCATGGCTCTTGGAAAATGTTGGTTACAAGTACCTGAAACCTTGAGATTCATATATACTGGTCAGTTGAATAAATGGGTTTCTGGTAAAGATTTAATTTTGTATACCATTGGTAAAATTGGGGTTGATGGGGCAACATATAAGGTTATGGAGTTTACAGGAGAAATTATCAACAACTTTTCTATGACAAACCGTTTTACTATGTGTAATATGGCGATAGAAGCTGGAGCAAAAACAGGATTCATTTTTCCAGATAAAATTACTGAACAATATATGAAAAGTGTAGGAATTTCAAAATTTAAAACATATGATGATAATAATGTGAAATATCATGATAGTATTGAGATTGATTGTAGTAATATTGAACCTCAAATAGCTCTTCCACACTTACCAAGCAATACAAAACCTATATCTGAAGTACAAGATTTACATATTGAAATCGACCAAGCGGTAATAGGTTCTTGTACCAATGGACGAATGGAAGATCTACGGTTAGCAGCAAAAATAATGAAAAACAACAAGGTCCATCCAAATGTGAGATGCATTATTATTCCAGGGACTCCTACCATTCAACTTCATGCTCTTAAAGAAGGATTAATCGAAATTTTTCTTAAAGCTGGAGCGGTTGTTTCTCCACCCACATGTGGACCATGTTTAGGAGGACATATGGGAATCCTTGCTCCTGGTGAAAGAGCAATATCAACAACAAATAGAAATTTTATGGGAAGGATGGGACACACCGAAAGCGAAGTCTATTTATCAAATCCAGTGATTGCTGCATCTTCCGCTTTAAAAGGGTTTATTATATCTCCAGAAAGTATATAAAGGTAAAATATAAAAGGTGATAGAAATAAAAGGAAAAGTAATTAAATATGCTCAAGAAAATATCAATACAGATTTAATAATCCCTGCTCGATACTTAGTAGACATAAATCCTCAGTTTTTAGCTGAGCATTGCATGGAAGATTTAGATGGGGAGTTTCATAAGAATAAAGATAATCTTCAGGCAACAATTCTCGTCTCAGGCTCAAATTTTGGTTGTGGTTCAAGCCGAGAACAAGCACCAATTGCTTTAAAAGCTTCGGGAATAGAATTAATTATCGCTCCCAGTTTTGCACGTATATTTTTCAGAAATGCCATTAATATTGGACTTCCAATTCTTCGGTTTTCTGACATCGATGCTTTTAATAATGGAGATCTACTAAATATTGACTTTGGGAACGGAATTATAGAAAATATAACCACTAGCAAATCATATTCCTTTAGCAAATTTCCAGCTTTTTTACAGAAAATAATTAAAGCACAAGGTCTAATAAATTTTGCAAGAGAACAAATTACCAATTCAGAAGAGGGATCATAATGAAAAAAGAAATTGCAGTCACTCATGGTGATGGATGTGGATTAGAAGTAGTAGAAGAAGGGATAAAGATTCTAAAAGTTATTTCTGAATATAGTGATTTTGATTTTGAATTTATAAACGCTCCAGCTGGAGGTAAAGTTTGGAAAGATTGTGGTGAAAGCCTTCCAAAAAAGACATTTGAAATTATTAAAAATTCTGATGCTTTATTATTTGGTGCTATTGGACTTCCTGATTTACCCCCCGGAATTGCTGAATCTGCAATCTTAAAGATAAGGCAAGATTTAGACCTATACGTGAATATGAGGCCAATCAAGTTATATTATCCTCTACGTGATAGATGTCCACTTAGAGATGAATTTATAGGAAAAGGTATTGATTTCACTATTATTAGAGAAAATACAGAGGGAATATATAAAGGAATCGGAGAAATATCAGATGAGAGCGCAGAAAGTGTAATGTTTTATACAAAAAAAGGGTGTGAACGAATTATGCGATATGCTTGTGAATTTGCAAAGAAGAATGGTCATAAAAAAATTACTTCTGTTGATAAAGCAAATGTTATAAAAGCAAGTCAATTTTGGCGTAATATCTTTCATAAAATTGGTGAAGATTATCCCGATTTAGAGAAAGAGGATGTTTATATTGATGCTTTTTGTCAATGGTTAATTCGTGCTCCTTATTCTTACGAAACAGTAGTTACAGGCAATATGTTTGGTGATATTACTAGTGATGAAGGTGCTTTTCTGATTGGTAGTTTAGGAATGGCCGCCAGTGGAAACATAAATCCCGGACATGTATCTATGTATGAACCAATACATGGTTCGGCTCCTGATATTGCTGGAAAAAATATAGCTAATCCAATAGGCACTATTCTAAGTGTAAAGCTAATGTTGCAAGAATCATTCAATTCTCCAGAAATAGGTTTTTTAATTGAGAAATCTGTGGAGGAAGCCCTTAACGAAGGAAGAACCATAGATATTGAGAATAGTGCTTTTAAAACACTAACTACAAAAGAAATGGGGGATCTAATAGTAAAAAAGTTGATAAACTTGCTTAAAAAATAATCTTTTATCTACTCTTATTCTTTTTTTCTAAAGAATCATTATTATTGTTAGTTAACAACTCATCTTTAAAGTTCCTAATTATCTTATCAAAGTTGGAGTTCAAACCGGGGTGATCATCTGCAGGAAGATCAACTCCCCTTATTGGAGTTAAAATCTTTCCATCCTCGTTAATAACACCATAATCTTTCAAGATTTTTTTTTTTATTTCTATTTCTTCATCATTTGATATCCAAAACATCCCTTTAGGACAATTTATTAAAATCTTTGTCACAAAATGTATTTGTTTTGTACATTTTGGACATTCATAATAATATCTATCATCAAGAATTTTTTGAATTAATTCTGGATTTAACCACGTATTTATTGATGCTTCCCAGATAATCCGAAATGAGTTTTTACAGTGAGGACAACTTATTTCAGTACTAGTTAAACTTGTCATAATACTTTTCTATCTATTTAAAGAAATTTTGAGTTAATTAATTTTTTTTTTTGTTGTTTACAATTCATAACATAATTGTCACCATATCGTGACAACATTTAAATATTATCATTTTTATTTAATCTATAACTCAATATAAAAAAAAGAGGTGGTTTTAAAATTTCAGTCAACGGGGACTTTAGAAATAATAGAGCTATTGTTATAGATAATGGGACAGGAATCTCAAAAAATGGTTTTGGAGGTGAAGATCAGCCACGTTCGGTTTTTCCAACTGTTATTGGAAAACCAAAATATGGTAACATTATGCCTGATGTAAAAGATTACAGTCGAGAATGGTATATTGGAGAAGAAGCGATGGAATTAAAAGGGATAATGAATCTACAATTTCCTATCGAACATGGAGTTGTTGAAGATTGGCCAGCAATGGAAAGAATATATCATTATACATTCTATACAGATCTAAGAATTGATCCATCAGAATTTCCTGTACTATTAACAGAAGCTCCATTGAATCCCAGATCAAATAGAGAAAAAATGGCAGAAATAATGTTCGAAACATTCAATGTCCCAGCTCTTTATATCGCAACACAAGCAGTCTTATCACTTTATGCTTCTGGTCGAACGACGGGATGTGTTGTAGATATCGGAGATGGAGTTGCACATATAGTACCCATATTTGAGGGATTTGCATTAAGTCATGCGATACAGCGAATTGATCTAGCTGGAAGGGATGTTACAACATATTTGCAGAGGTTATTAAGGCAAAATGGATATTCATTTTATACTTCAGCCGAGAAAGAGATTGTAAGAGATATTAAAGAAAAATTATGCTATGTTGCTATTGATCCAGAAAAGGAAATTATTCTTTCCAATAAAGTAGCTGGGATGGCAAAGAATTTTATGCTTCCTGATGGTGAAACTATTACAATTGGACTTGAAAGGTTTTTAGCTCCGGAATGTTTATTTAATCCTTCTGTTGTAGGAAAAGAATTAGCTCCCTTAGATGATGTTATAATAGGCGCAATATCTGAGTGTGATGTAGATTTACGAAGAGATCTTTATAGTAATATTGTTCTTTCAGGTGGTTCTACAATGTTTCCCGGTATTAAAGAGAGATTAACCCGAGAAATCAAAGAACAAATTCCAGAATCAATTGATGTCAAAATAATAGCTCCTCCTGAACGAATGTATTCGGTGTGGATTGGCGGATCTATTTTAAGTTCTTTAAAGACTTTTTATAGGATGTGGATTACTAGACGAGATTACAAGGAATTAGGTCCTCAAGTTATCCATCGATGTTTTTAATTAGGAATTATCAGTATTAAATTAGAAGGGACAATAATGGTAAGAATAAGAATAATGGATGGAATTGCTTGCATAGTACTGGATGAAGGAATTATTATATCGGAAAAAGATCTAAAACAAAAATCCAAGAATTTAATAATGCCGGAATATTTCACGGAAATTCAAGAATCTAAAGAAAATATGTATTACAAAAAGGTATTAGATGAAATAAAAAGGAAATTTGGAGAAAAATAAATAATTTTTTTTTATAAAATTGAAAAAGATAATAGAGAGGGTATTAAAGTATGGAAAAAATAATACAGGCTCTTAATGAATTAATACAATCTGAAGCAAAAACCATTGCTGCAGCAATAATAAAAGGAGAAAAAGAGTTAGAATATTCAACAGATAATTGGGATATTAGTAGTGATATTAATGAGATTATTTCAGTTTGGAGGTCAAAGAAGCATACGTCTCTTATGATCTCGGGTATTAAATATGTTATCATTCAAATTACTCCTGAAAGATTGGTTGGGATAGAACCAAATGAGAAAGGTGGAATTTTAGGATTTAAAGATGAAGAAAGGATGATTATATGTAAAGTCGCTCCGAATGGATTAAAGCGACTTGGAATGATGGAAGCTTCTCGAACTTTAAGCAAGTTAAGTTCAAAGAAACCTTATATGGACTTCGATACTCCTTTAGGTAAAGTAGAAGAATTAAAATGGGCGACTCCCAGAATACTCCTTGACGATACAAATAATTTACAAGAGCTTGGATTGTTAAAATTTGGATTAAGCATTGAAGAAGCAAAAGTTTATTTGGCTTTATTAACAAGAGGTAAAAATGGAGCTAAAGTTGGTGAGTTGAATGATGATCTCTCTATTAAAAGAACGACAATATATCGAATAATTGATCGTTTGATAAGTAAGGGTTGGATATTGAAATTGCCGTTGATGCCTCGGAGTGCACAAGAATATATTGCTAGACCATTAAATGATATATTCGATGAACGAATTCAGCAAAAAGAAGAGGAGTTAAAGATTTTAAAGAGTTTTCGCTATATAATGGGGGAAACACTTGAGAATGGTTGGATGGATATGACAGAAATTAAAAAAGATTTTCAATTGTATAGCGAAAAATCTTTTGATTTTAACACTCTTGGAGTAACGGGTGAGGAAAAGGATTGTGGTTTAATTATTTTTGAATATAACAAAAAAGTGAAGGAAGAAGTTATTATTAAAGCTGCCTTACAACTTTCATCTGAAAAAATGAGAGAACCTATACAACCTGACCTCGATGTCAAAGAATACACAATTCCTGATCTTGAGGATATTAGAATCGAGGACACAAAAATCCAAGACTATTTGGGAATGACTATGTATTTCAAATTTAAAGAAGGGACTGAAACGGGAAATAATGTTGGCACTGATTGGATCGTAGCTGCCAGACATGTAGCAATTCCCCTAGAGGATAAGATTTATGTCGTATGGGGATCTGAAGAACATTTTCCAATATTATTGAGTATTATCTTAAAACTGTGAGGTTTTCATAATGACAGCACAAATTCCTGATGAATTCATATTAAATGGAGAAGTTTTTTCATTAGTTGGTTTGAAAGGTCATGGGTTAACTAAACCTGAGGATTTAGGTATATCACCATACTCTAGCTGCACTGCTTGTTGGCGTGGTTATGTTATGAAATATGTATTTACAAAAAGTTTATTAATCCTTGATGAATTACAGGTAAATGTTGATAATCCTCCAAAAATCAATGATATTGAACCTCAACAGGGGAATTCTCTATTTAAATATCATTATATAAATTTAAATCTTCAAACAAACTTTACTGGGAGTATCCTTCTTGCAAAAGATTTTATACAATCGATGTATGTGCATATGGGATTTCAGAGACCAATGGCTTTTAAGACAGTTCTTGAAATAGAGATTAGGAATGGAAAAATCATCTCATTAAGGGATCTTTCTAAAATGATGGAAGAACAAAGAAAAAAAGATCTATATAAAGGAGCACAACCTCAATCTAATTCAAAAAAAGATATTGAGGAATGGGTTAAGCAAACCTTTTCTCTTGATTATTAGTGAAAACAAGAAAAATTTTAATCTTAAAACTCATAAGCATTTTTAGTGTATTTTACACAATTTTTTTTTATTTAGAAATTTACAAAAACTTTTTTTTATTAAATAGAAAAAGTGGAATTACATATGGAAGAATGGCTAAATTTGAAGGGAGATAGTATACTTAGAGATTATGGTATAAAAAGTGGACAACATCTATTAGATTTTGGATGTGGCTCAGGTGTATATTCTGTAATTGCTTCAAAAATAGTTGGAGATAAAGGTAAAATTTATGCTCTTGATTACGATGAAGATATTTTAGAGGAATTATCTGATAAAATTAAAAATCAAAATATTTCTAATATTGAAATAATAAAAACTTCGAAAGAGATATCGATTCCTTTGAATTCTAATTCTATTGATGTTGTATTAATGTATGATGTTTATCATTTAATTGATAAGGATGACCGAGTTAATTTATTGAACGAAATATATAGGATTTTAAAAATAAATTATGGTATTCTATCTTATTTTGCTACTCATATAGGATCTTATGGAATCCAATTAAATAAAGTCAAAAAACTAATAAAAGAAATGGGTTTTGAATTAGTTGAGCAATTTAAACGTCCGATGTTTCATTGGAGCGGGATTGAAGAAGGAACTGTTTTAAATTATAGAAAAATAGAAAAAAAATGATTTGACATTCCCACAGTAAATATCTTGATTATAGGGGATTTCTCAAATTTTGTATTTTTTAAATTTTAATAAAATTGTATTGTTTATCATTACTATAAGATAATTTAAAGAGTCCTTTAGAAGTAATGAAATCAATTATTTGATCTTCATTATAATGATGATCATCAAGACTGAGTATCGAATTTGGCTTTAGAACTCTATAAAATTCTTTTATAATGTTATTTGTATTAGAGATTCCATGAAGTACATCAAAACAAATTATTCGATCAATACTTTCATCAGCCAATTTAGTATCACAATCTGTCTGAATTGTTTCAATATTGTTATAACCCATTTTTTTTGCTTTCTTTCTCACCCTTTTCAATGCTAATGGATGAATATCTGCTGCGATAAGTTTTCCCATTGTCCCTATTTTTTCAGCAGCAGCTAAAGAATAACTTCCTGGACCACATCCATAATCTAATACTGTTTCTCCTTGTTTAATACCAGCATTTTCGATTTTTTTTATAGGATTATGAAATATATCTCGAATTTTAAAGAAAAAAGACATACATCTAAAATCTAAATTTGATTGTTTTTTATTGTTCACCATTTAAATCATCTTTATTATTTTCCTGAATTTCCCCTAAACCACTTCCAAATCCTTGAAATAGTTTTAAAGCAAAATTTTTCAATCTTGTGGCTTTCATTAGACCAAGTCCTTTTTTAATATCCCCAAATACGAGGATTAAGTCTCCAGGATTTATTTTAAAAGACTCCCGAGCGTTTTGTGGAATAACAATCTGCCCTCTTTCGCCTACTTTAGCAGTACCAAAATAATATTCATGCTTTTCAAATTCATTTTTCTCAATTTCCATTTTTGTAAGACCTAATCCTTTATTTAATTCTCCAAATATATGTATATCATCTTTAGCATTAATCCCAAAAATCTCTCTTGCTTTAAGAGGTATAACAATTTGACCACGTTCACCAACTTTTACTGAACCAAAAAAGTAGTTTCCTTTTTTATCGGGAAATTCAGTTATTTTAATCACCTTTCATAATTCATATTAGTATGATCATACCAATATGATCATACGAATCATACTATTTAAATATTTTGATAATCTTCATTCAAAAATTTCAATTTCAGGATGTTTTTGTGCTTCCTTAAATATTGATCCTTTTGCAATAAATCCAATCGCTAAATGGCTACCTCTTCCAGAAAGTAAATGAACATTTTTATTAATTTCAAAAGCATTTAAAGTTCTTTCTGGCAGAATTATACTTTTATCTTCTTGGATTTTTAACCAACAATATTTTTTATTTTTGAATTCAATAATTTCACCCTCAGGTATTTCATAATTAGCTAATAAAGGATTTTTTTCTATTAATTCATTCATAACTGAATTTCTTAATATCCTCATAGAACTTAATCCAAATCCACCTGAGGTTTTACTACCTGAAAATAAGATAACAGATTTATCAATTGATAAATTGTACTCTTGAAAAGCTTCGGGAGGAATTTTAATTTTACCTTGATTTCCTATTTTTGACCATCCAAATATATATTTTCCACTTTTAACAAGTTGGGGCATAAAAATCCTTTACTATATCAATTATTTTTACTAAGAAAATTATTTATTTGTATTAATATAAACCCATAATTTCTTCTTTAATTTTCTGGTAGAAATCCACTATTATTTGTTGTTTTGCTTCTGCGATTTTTTTACTCAAATCTAGATATAATAATTCTCTTAATTTTAATATTTTATTTTCCAAATGTTGAATAACTTGGTCAATTCCTCCTTTATTTGTAATAGTGAATCCTATTGTCCTGTATAATCCTATTGCACCTAGAGCATCTATTTTATCTGCATCGGACAATATTTTTGCCTCAAGAGTTTGAGGTTTCATATTATTTGAGAAAGAATGAGTTCTAATGCAGTGATTTATATTATCAAGAGAATCTTGAGAAAGTTTAAAGTCATGGGCGGTTAAGAATTTAGAAGCCATCTCAGCTGATAATTCAGCATGCTTCTTATTAATATTTTTTTTATCTTTATATTTTCTTCCAATATCGTGCAATAAAGCTGCAATTTCAAGTACTAATAAATTAGCATCTAATTTTTTTCCTAATTTGAGACATAAGTTAAGAACGCGCTCAACATGTAAGAAACCATGAATATCATCTTGTTCTGAATTATCAAGAGCGAATTGCCTTATTTTTAATATAAAATTCTTATCTACCATTGAATAATACTGTTTATTTATACTATTAAATCAATGATAAAATTATAAACAATTGGTCCTAAATATATTAACAGTAAATTAAATTCAAAGGGATTAATAATTCCACTAAAACATCCTTAAAATTTTTAATAGTCTATTTAATGGTTTCTGAGCTTTTAATATCTCATGAAAAAAAGCCTAAGATATACTATAATGATTAAAATCTGAACTTTTATAACACGTAATATTAAATATAAGATTTGTTTCATAAATATAAATTAAAGGACATATATAATGTAAATTTAATGATTAATATGATAGAACAATCCCTAATCTTGAATAATGTGAGTAAAATTTATACTATGGGTGAAAATAAGGTTACTGCATTGGATAATATAAATTTAAAAATCAAATCAGGAGAATTAATAACATTGCTAGGTCCATCTGGAGCAGGTAAAACAACCTTGTTAAATTTATTGGGTGGCATTGATTCACCCACATCTGGAGAAATAAGTGTTTTTAATGAGCTCATAAGTAAATTATCACCTAATCAACTCGCGGAGTATAGAAAAAAAAAAGTAGGTTTTGTTTTCCAATTCTTCAATTTATTACCTTCCTTGACGGCATTGGAAAATGTAGAAATCGCAATTGAAACTTTTGGAAAGAAAGAAGAGATTCGAAAAATTGCTTTAAAATATCTCGAAGCTGTCGGGTTGAGTGATCGATTAGATCACCTCCCTTCTGAACTTAGTGGTGGTCAACAACAAAGAGTCACTATAGCCCGGGCTTTAGCGAAGGAAGAGTTTGCAGAAGGTAATCTCCTCATTCTGATGGACGAACCTACTGGAAATATCGATGAGAAGACGGGTGATCAAATTCTTGAATTAATTAAGAAAATAGCAACAGATTATAATGCAACTTTTATAGTTGTTACCCATAATCCTTTACTGACAGAAAAATTACAATCAAGAGAGATTCATATACGGAATGGTAAAATTATAACTGATTCAGAATAATAATCAAAAATAGAGAGAGGCTTTTGAAATGAAATTAATCAATAAAAAACCTTGGAAAGATTTAAAAAGGTTAGGAAAGCGAAGGATAATTTTAATTATTATATTATCTCTATGTATTGGTTTTGCCGTTGGAATCTTTCAAATCTTTTCTTCTATTAAACCGCTGTTTGGAGATCTCTATAGAGATGCAGATCGGGCAGATTATGAATATATTACTTCAGGATTTAATTCAAGTGTCGCATCAGAGATTAGATCAATACCTGGAGTAAAAGATATTGTACCCCGACTTGTATTTCAATTCCCGATTAAGATAAAGGATGACCCACAAACATATCTAATACGATTAATCGGAATTAATGTGTCATCATCTTTTTCTGACACAGAAAATTTACCGATATATCATTATGAATTACAGTCTGGAAGTAATCTGCAACCTGTTGATTACCATAT
This sequence comes from Promethearchaeota archaeon, assembly GCA_048937405.1. Lineage (GTDB taxonomy): Archaea > Asgardarchaeota > Lokiarchaeia > Sigyniarchaeales > SOKP01 > Loki-b32. The sequence continues at coordinate 549,444 of JBHLNF010000001.1, read as the reverse complement.
GATATTACTTTCAAAAGAATTTTTTAAGGCACGAAATCTCAAAAATTTAGAGAATCTTACTATTGAATCATTAGGAAATGCTAACTTTACGATCAAAGGAGTTTTTTGGAGCATTGAATTTACGATGACCAATACCGCACCTGAAGTATTATTTCCTATAAAAGGGTCAATGGGTATTGGATTTGTAGATGTAAACGATTTAATCCAAATAGTTAATGCTTCTAATCCGTTATTATTTTTTCCATATGTGTCATATCAATTTAACCAATTACAGGTTGTATTTGATGCGAATGCTAATCAAGATGATATAAATAGGGAAATAGAAGATAAATTTGGTAGTCTCGGTATTCAATTAATCTCAAGCACTCCGTTTGAGAAGAGTTATGCATGGAATTATGTAATGAGTGATTTGGAAGGAAGTACGCAAGTATTTTTTATAATTTTAATTCTTGCGATTATAATGGCACTAACAGCGAATATGTCGATTTATAGACAATTTATCACGTCCCAACAAAAACAAATAGGCATTCTCGGATGCCTGGGATACTCCAAGAAAAAGATATCCAAATCATTTATTGTACTGTTATTACAAATTACGCTGATATCAACTGTAATTAGTATTGTGTTTGCTTATGTACTAATCGAAGAAATGATGATTGAAATGGGTACAGGAATTCTAGGGACAACAATCCTTTTTCCATTCTCATTTGCTTTAATTATTGAGGCTTTTTTATTAAGTTTAACAATTGGTATTTTATCAATGATTCCTCCCATTTATAAAATGATGAAGAAAAATATGGTTGATTTAGTTTATAAGCAACAAGGATCTGAAGGATTTAAACATCATAAAAAAAGATTTAAATTAGCAAGAAGAGATAAAACCAGGATGCGCCCATCAACCAAATTATTTTGGAGGAATTTTAGGAAAAATCCACGTAATACAGCTCTAACAATGATCGGAATCACATTTTCCATAATAATTGTAAGCTCAATGCTTTTAATGTGGGATAGTGTACACTATACGACCAATAATGCAATAAGATTAACAGAAAAATGGGATATGAGTGTAACTTTTTCAATCGGAATGGATGATAAAGGATCTGAGATGCAAGATATCAGTAGTTTACCAGATATTGAAAAAACAGAATCAGCACTTAAATTAACTCTGCTATTTGAGAATCCCCAAAATGAAGCTGACAATCAAACAGGAATTTTATTGGGGCTTAAATCGAATCAATCATTACATAATTTCAACTTCATTAATAAGAATGGAGGATCCAGTCGACTTTATCAAAGTAATGACGAAATTATAATTTCAGACCATATTTCACGTAAATTGGGATTAGATATTGGAGAAAACATCACAATTTATAACCCTTTAGGAAATAAGAAACAATTCATAATTGTTGGAATTACCAAAGAAATTATGACAACTTGTTATGTTTTATTGGATTCTGCTCAGCACTTTTCAAATCAGCTTGAAAAAATAAATGTCCTCTTCATATCCTATTCCTCTACTCCTAATGATGAATCAGAATTTATCAATGATATATATAATATATCTGATAAGATCTCATTAGTTCAACCGATGGCAGATTTAATAAACCAAATAAAGATATACGGAGATTTATTAATCCCATTTATCGGTGTTGTCGTAGGATTTGCAGGAATTGTTGAATTATTTATATTGATCAATTCTACACTAATGAAGATTACAGAACATGAAAATGAATATGGAGTATTGCGAAGCCTTGGTGTCAAGAAAAAGAAAATATATATGCAAATATTATTTGAAAATCTTATCTGGACCCTTATTGCAGTCATGATTGCACTTTTATCAATACCACTAGTAGCAAACTATATGATTAATGCATATCAAGATGAATTTGCGATCTTTCCGAGGTTTACAATGTTTACATATCTTGGCACGTTTCTGATCCCTATTATAATAATCTTTATTGCTGCTAGGTCTGGAGTGAAAATTATTTATAAGAAGAACTTGTATGAACAAGTACAAACACAGTTTACTGGATAAAATGACATATCTTCTTTCGAATAAATTTGATTCTTAAAGGAGGCAATCCTCTTGTCAATCTTTTACTAATTTTTATTAAAAGATTTCATCCAACTTAATTAATTTTTTATAAATTAAAATAATGGGCGAAACTCTTATGATCTTTTCCATATTTTTTCATAATAATCCTTTTAAATGTCCCATAATCTAATCTCTCTTTCATTACATCAGCTCATCAATCAGCATGGACAGCGATAGTTATTTCACTATTAGGATATAAATTAAAGTTAATATCATCATGTAAAGCCATGAACTCTTTATGAGGACCATAAGCGTTTACAGCACAATCCTCATAAATTATATTTTCCTCAGCATCCCAAATTAGTTGAAGATAACTTTTAATTAAGCCTTTATAAATTGGGAATATAGTATCTTCGATATTATCATAAATTTTTTTATCTAATAAGCTTAATGCGTCAATAATAGTTCCATTATCGCCTATTTCCAAATCATAATCAAGTCCTTTTGACAATTTCTTTTCTGGATCTGGTGCAAATATCGTTAATTTAATTTTCTTAATTTCCAAAATCACCTTAAAAACATATTAAAAATAGTATTATTAAATTCTAAATAAGACCTTCAGCTTTAAGAATATTTGGTAGTTCTCTTTTAAGTGTAAAGGTTGACGTAAATTTCTTATCTCCATTAATTATTACGCATTGATTCCTTATGTTAAGTTCTCTTGCTTCCTCTGAATTAAGATTTTTGGTGTCAAAATCAATGTACTTTATATAAGGCGTAAGTTCAACAAAAACTCGATTCATAAATTTATCCCATTCGCATGCACACGCATCGAGAGGGACATAAATATCAACTTTTAATTTTTCTGTAACTTTTTCATTGTTCATTTCGATATCACCAAAAAAATGTTTTAATTCTCACTATGCAGTCCTTTGCATTTATTGGTTCCACATTGAATAGATTTTGATTCCGAATCTGGTTTTTCCTCAATACAATGAGAATCTGAATGAATACAGCTCGAATGAGAGGTTTGTTCAATAGCTTCACTTATTATCTTAACTATTTGCTCATTCATTTCTTTTTCATCCATAATTATTCACAATATTCTTTTTGATTTTTCAAGATTTTTATTCTTTATCTAATAATATGCTCTAAAATTAAAAAGATTAGGATTTCCAAAAACCTCTTTTTTTTAGATATCTACCTAAATATACTATCGAAAGCATAACTGGTACCTCCCAAAAAAGCCCCATTGTTGTTCCTAATGCCGCAATTGAACCAATTCCGTATATAGCAATAGCAGTAGCAATAGCAATTTCAAAATGGCTTGATGATCCAATTATTACAGTTATAATTGCTTCCTTATACCTCAATTTAAAAATTTTTGTAATAAGGATATTATAACCAACAACTATAAAAAATCCAACTAAGAGTGGAATTGATACAAGTAATAAGAGATCTGGATTATTTATTAAAACATCCCCATTCATAGAAAAAAGAACTATCAAAGTTGTCAGTAAGGCAATAATTGATATTTTTCCGACTGTAGGTCTATATGTATCATTAAACCAATTTTCACCTTTGGAAGATATTAGAAGCCTTTTACTGATAATTCCTAATAGTAATGGAAGTCCAATGAAAATGAAAATCGAAACCAATAATAAGACCCAATCTATAGGTATATTTTGTATGCCAGTTAATAGCGTTACCATAGGAGCATATCCAAATATTATAGTAATCGTGTTAAGGCTTGTGTTTACTACATTCTGTTCTTGATTCCCCTTAGCCATCCATCCCCACACTAAAACCATCGCTGTACAAGGACTTGAACTTAATAAAATGATTGCCACGATTAATTGTTCATAACCAGGTACAAATATTCGAGCCATAAGCAAACCAACAAATGGTGCAATTAACCAATTAGAGATTATTGTTAGGATTATTGGTTTAGGGTTTTTACCTAATTTTTTTAATTCAGAAACTTGTAGGTTCAACATTGCTGGATACATCATTAGAAATAAACAAATACCAATTGGTATTGATATTTGCCCGATACTTAAAGCATTTATAGCTTGACTTATTCCAGGAATAATCTGGGATAATAGAATCCCAATGATGATACATAATGCAACCCATAAAGTAAGATATTTTTCAAAAAGTCCAAGTTCTTTGGATTCTGTTTCCTTTTTTATAGATATTTCCTCTATTTCAGAAATACTCATCCATTTTCACCAAATTCTGTATAAAATTAAATTATTTAAAACTTAAACTTTATTTGTACAGGTTGAAATATTTATGAAATGCATCAAATAAAAATATTTGGATTTAAAAGAATTAGCGAAATATTTATATTAATCTATATACCTTTTATTTAATATATAAAAAATATATGTAAATTTAACTACTTTTAAAGATTTGGGTGAACAATATTAATAAAAAGCGCACTATTGAGATTATTAATTCCCTAGAAAGTTGTGTTAATATGTATAAAGTCGATGTTAATTCCTACTTCCGTGATTTACAAGATTTTGGAAAGAATTTAGAAGAATATGACAATTTTAAGAATATTTCGGAATTCTGTTATGCTATTGGAAACAAAGAACGTTTAAAAATAGTTATGATTTTAAAAGATAATGACCATTGTGTTTGTGAACTAGAAGCAATCTTAGATAAATCACAACCATCAATATCACATCATCTTCGAATTCTTGAAAGCGTTGGACTTATAAGAAGCTTTAAAAAAGGAAAATTTACTCATTATGAAATTGTTAAAAAGCAGTTTGATTTGTATCTTAACTTATTACACCAAGAATTGGGTTTAAAAGTATCTTTTCTCAACAAAATTAGTATATAATTATTTATTAAATTTGAAATTGTATCTATTTCTTTTTTATCATAATTGAAATTTCTTGAAATAATCTTATTTCTATCCTTAAAAAATGAAATAAAGCGAAATTATTGCACAATTAGACATTAGTGCATTAAAAGAATTTTAAAAATAGTCTCGTACTTTTATTATTATAGATTGCTTATGAAAGATTATTCAAAAAATTGGGATGAATTAGAGTATAATAAGGATTATTTAGAAATCGCAGATATTATCATTCCATATAGAAAGACATTATTATCTATATTAACATCATTTTATCAAAAATTTATCTTTAATGGAGAACCAAAGAAAATTTTAGATTTAGGAACTGGAGATGGAATCCTTATTAAAACTTTATTCAATAATGACAATCCTGTAAATGAAATAACTGTTATTGATGGTTCTAAAAATATGTTAAAAAAGGCAGAACAAAATCTAAGTTATTTATCTAAAATTAATTATGTCCATATGAGTTTTCAGGAATTAATTGAAAATGGTCTAAGTGAAAATGATTTTGACTTTATAATTTCATCCTTTGCAATACACCATTTATTTTTGGAACAAAAAAAACAAATTTTCAAAATACTATATGATTTACTAAATTATAATGGATACTTTCTAAATATTGAAGTTACAACTTCTAATAATGAAAAATATACTAAATGGTATATTGATTTATGGAGTGAATGGATTGAAAAATATCAAAATCAAAATAACACTCAAACTAAGTATGAAAATGCTCCTTATAAGGCACCAAATAAACCTGAAAATCATTTTGATCCATTAGAAATACAATTAAATTATTTAAAGGAAGTAGGATTTATTGAAGTTGATTGTCATTATAAATATGGGATGTTTACAATTTATGGGGGAAAAAAATAATTTTTAGTTATTTATGCAAATCATAGATTAAGAGAATTATAGAAGAATTTCTTTCAGCTTTTAATTTTTTTTTATTTTCTTTCTCCCAAAAAACGATCTTATAAGTTTTATGGTTTTTATCGGAGATTTAATTATCGAAAACTATACTTACCGCTAAATATATATTTGTTAAAAGTCATGTAAATTATGTTTATAAAATTAAGGAAGAATTAAAGGAAAAATATAAATGAAAGAATTAGATGATATTCCCGAATTTTCGAAATATTTTCGAGTAATTCCGTCTACAGAAATTGATATCAATAAGGAAGATATTTTCTATCGGGATAAATATAATGATATTATTAATTTTATCAAAGCTATGCTAACCAATCATGACGATCCTAAGTTAAATGGTTATATAGAACCAAAAGGAGCCATTTTAATTAATACTAATCCTGGAACGGATATTTTAGATTATTTAAAACTAATTTCGAAGAATTATTACTTAGATATAATTGAAATTGATGAAGAGGAAATCAACAAAGATCCTATTGAATTTTTAAGAAATTTTATCCGAATTATAGATGATTTTGGAAAAGATTTATTATATAAAAATAGCAAGGAAGTTAAAAATATAAAGTCTGATAAAGGTGGCGAAAAAAGAATATTATTGATTAATCAGCAAAACATAAATAAAAAAAAATTGGAAGGGAAGAATTTACTTGAAGAGTTTTTGAACAGTAGGCAAAAGAAGAGGGATAATTTTAAATTTATTGATGCTAATTTAATTATGGTATGGATAAACTATAATATCCAAGATGTTAGCAATTTATCAGACAAGCTATATTCTATATTTGATCTTTTTATTAGAATCCCATTAATAAATAAAATAGAGCGAGAAACAGTATTAAGGGATTTTTTAGAAAAAAACAGTAAAATCGTCTTTAATATAAATGAGATCGTAAATTACACTGAAAATTGGGAGGTTAAAGATGTAAAACAACTATTGAAGGTTGGAATATTTAAACATTTTTTAAATTCAGAATTAAATGAAACAAGTAATGAAATTACAGATATTTTAATTGATTTAATAATATCAGGTGAATACATACCTAATATTGTTCATTCTAATTCAAATCATAAAGTAAAAGCAGAATTAAATGAAGAACAAATTGAAAATAAACAATTTGCTACCCCAAAAATTTCTTTAGAGGTTGAAAATTACAAGGATGTAAGTGAAATTGTTAAAAATATTCAAGAATCTAATATTTCAGAATTTATGCTAAATCAATTATATGAGAATGCTGCTTCAAAATATTATACTGAGCTTGTATTAATAATTGATAAATTAGCAAAAAAAGAACCATTAGAAGAAGGTGAGATGAAATTGATTGCAAAGTATTCATTCATTTTAAATGATTCTCCACCTAGAGCTCAGATAAATTTAGAAAAAGCAAAAAAAAGAGTAGATCTGATAAAACAAGCATTTGGTAAATAAATCAACATAGGAGAAGATTAATTTGGCGTCTCAAACCCATACAAATGCGAAAAAGAATAATATTGGTTCACCAGAAAAAGGAAAAATATTTATCTGGAAAGTAATTTTGGAAAATTTTCTATCTTTCCAGAAAGATGAAGTTGATTTTGGAAAATCTAAATTCGTAATTATTGTAGGTCCAAATTGGAGTGGCAAAACCTCAATATTTCAAGCGATAAAATTTGTTTTGGGAAGTAATGAGCGAGATGAACGATATAAAAAATGGTCAGATTTTATTAGAAATGGTCAAAATCATGCAATGGTAGAAATTCATATCCAAAATGAAGATGAATTAATCAAGTTAAGAAGGGCTGTTATCAGAGGACAATCGCCATACTTTTTACTTAAGAGAAAGGATGACATAGAATTTAAAAAAAAAACAGTCCAAGAAATCCAAAAGCTAATTTCTGATTTAAATATTAATCCAGACAATCAATTTGCATTTGTAAGTCAGGGAAAAATCGATTCAATAAAAAATTTAAAACCAACACAATTAAGTTCCTTCCTTGAGGAAGGTATCGGATTAAAAGGTTTGAGAGAAGAGATTGTACATCAGAAAAGAAGTGTTTATGAATTAAATAACGATCTACATTCATTGAAAAGTAGGAAAAATACATTAAATATTAGCTTGGAACTCTTAAATCCTAAATTAGAACGTTTAGAACAAAAAAATAAATTATTAGATATTAAGAAGAAATTTAGTGATGAATTACTATGGGCCAATAAAGATAAATTAGAGAAAGAAATAATCGATATAGAAGAAAAAGTTACAAATGTTAAATTAGATTTAGAGAGAATAAAAAAATTAAAAGAAGGTTCAGAGAGAGAAATAAATGCTCTATCTAATAAAATTATAGATAAACAACAAGTCATAAATGAGCTTTCAAAACAATTGGGCGAGTTAGACTATAAAAAACAAGATTTAATTGAAAAAATTCAAAATTGGCAAAAAGATAAAGTCCAAGCCAAACAAGAGTTAGACACTTTATCAAATAGGATTAATGAAATTCAAAAAATAATCAATAATTTCGAAAAACAGAAAGTAAGTTTAGAAAATGAAATAAAAATAATAAAAGCCGAAAGTAAAAGTAAAGGATTACAAATAGATAAATTGATAACGGAACAGAATCAATTAATAAAGAAAATAGAACAAAACAAAGCTTTACTGGAAAAGTATGAACAAATAAATTCTAAGAAAAAAGAAAGCTTAAAGCTAATTCAAGAGAATGACAAAGCAATCAAGGCTTATAATAATGAAATTAGTCAATTGTTTCAAAGCTTTAAAGATATTGAACATAAACTCGAAAAAAATGAATGGTTCTTGGATAATCCAAGCAAGGATTTACAAGTTCAGCTTGAGAGAGAACTTAATAAGACATCAACAGCAATTTATGAAATTGACTCTGAATTAAAAAGAACTGAAATTGAACTCTCAAAAAAATTTAAAAAGTTAAAATTATTACAGACTTCACTTAGAGAGCGTCGTGTCATTCTTCCTTCAAATATTACAGTTCTCAAGGATGAGATAAATAAAAGAGGTTTAAAGGTAAAAGGTCCAATTATCGACTATTTAAAATATGATGATGATTTAAGCTATGCTATTGAATCTGTTCTTGGGGAAAAATTACTTTATAGTTTTGTTGCTGAGGATTGGGACACTTTAAACTTGTTAAAAAGATTGAAAGACAAATTTGGTGCATACTGCAATATCTACCTTCCTAAAAATATCAATATTAAGCCAATGAATAAAATATCTACGAATGGTATCCTTGGTTATTTAGCAGAATTAATTGAATTTGTCAATGAAGATATTGATATCAAAAAAGTTATTTACTCAAAGATTAAGAATTGTATTGTTGCTACTGATTATCATTCTGGAAGAAAATATTATAGTACCCATGATTTCAAAGGAAAATGTGTTACTTTGAAAGGAGAACAGATAATTTCTTATAGTTATGTCTATGAAACACCCTATCTCAAGAGGTTAAAAGGATTATTAAGTGCTGGAACACAAAAAGAACAATCCGAGGTTTTAGAGTTAGAAATTAAAACATTAAATGAAAAAATTTCAGAGATGAGGGTTAATCTAGCAAAGTTAGATTCTATTCAAAAAGAAATATTTCAAAAGAAGGAATCTTTTAATGATCTTCTCTACAATTTTAACCAGAAACAAAGAATTACAGCAAAAAAGAATCAACTATATGATCAAATGCATGAATTAGAAAAAGCTAATTCAAATATTAAAACTGAGATTAAAGAATTAGATCTGCAAATAAATTCTCTAAAAGCCCAGACTGATCCAGAATTTTTTAAGTGGAATGATAGATTGACCGATATTCCAAGTGAGTTAGCTCTTTTAAATGAAGAAAAGAAAAAATGGGATAAAAAATTTAGCGAAAACAATGATCTTATAAAAGCAGTGAGAGAGGAAATAAACAAACAATCATATGATAAAAATTTACTTCAAAAGGATTTTCAATCAAAGAAGGAAGCATTTCAAAAAGCGGATAAAACTGCTTTTAATATATATCGCCAATTAGAGAATGTTGAAGATAAACTTGAGATTACTAAAAAAGAAATTTCAGATATAAAAAGGGAGATATTAGGATTACAAAACAGAAAAAGTGAATTAGAGAGAAAATCTATTCAAATTACTTTAAATTTTGAACAAGAAAATATAAAACTAAATTCTTATAATCAAGATCTTGAATTAAAAAAAAATGATTTAATCAGAATTAATTCTGAAGTAGGTCCTTTAATTTCGAAAGATATTATTAAAATTCGTCCAATTGAAGATATTAAAGCAGATATTTCAGATATTGACAAAGATCTCCTTAAATATTTAGATGTTGATGATTCAATTCTAATTGAAAAGGACCAAATTTTGAATTCTCTCAAAAAAATTACAAAAAATCAAACAGACTTAGAAAAAGATATTAAAGCGGCGATAAAAGCAGAAAACAAAATGGAGACAACTTATTACAATAAATTTAGTACTGTAATTGAAAATCTGCAAGAGAAAGTTAATCAAAAATTTAAGGATTCACAAATTAAATCTTATTGTTCTCTTGAATTAACTGGAAATTTTGAAGATTTGGGAGTTGAGATTAAAGCTGCTACTTCCAAAGAGCAATTAAAATCTTTTACTGCTCTAAGTGGAGGTCAAGTTTCACTAGTATCAATTTGTCTGATATTATCTCTTCAAGAGATTAAGCCTTCCGCACTTTCAATGCTTGATGAACCAGGGATGTTTTTAGATGAAAAGAATTCAGAAGTGGTGTATCAATTAATTAAATCAACTTTAGAGAAAAATCCAATTCAATTGTTCATGTTTCTGCCAAAATCCTCTAATTCGCTATTTTTATTAGCTGATAAATTGATTGGAATAGCTAGAGTGGGAAAAAGGGAGGTCTCTTCTGTATTTAAACCAAAAATTGTGAAGAAAGAATAAATTTTGAAGGAGAATGGAATATAAAGACTTTTCTGAAGAAATAAATAATAAGATTGAACTTATTAAGAATAAGGTCCTATCTGGTGAGATCTCTCTTTTAGATGTAGAATTAGTATCGTTATTTGAGAATTTAAAGGATTCTCTTACGATTTATAACATAAATAAGTATTCAAATACTTATGAAAATGCATTTCAACTGCTTATTCAAAAATTTGAAGAATTAAAAATCTTCCTTAGTTATTTGGATAATCAAGATAAATTTTTAAAATTCTTACAATCAAATCCAAAAGATCTGGAAATTTATCAAGTTTTTGAGGATTGTTGGAGAGAACCTTTTACTATTGACACTCTTTCACTGCAATTCCTTGAAAATTCAAAAGAACGATTAGTACATAATAAAGTAGAAGCATTAAAGATTGAACCTATTGAAAAAATTAAGTTAAAAGAAACTTTTTTATTAGAAATACCAGAAAAACAATTTACTGATAAAATGATGGCTTTTTTTAACAGTATTAAAAGTAAACTACCTTGTTCATATGAATTAATTTTTGAAGATGAAGTTGATCAAATGAAAATTTTTGAAAATTTTGTATATCTCTTACATTTACTTCAATTAGACAAAATAAAATATGAAAAAAACACTAACACTTTATATTTATAGGAGGATTGAACTACAAATGAATGAAATAACAGTTTTATTGCATTTATTAAGTAAAAAAACAGATATTTATCAAATTGGAGCTACTAAAAAAGTCATTCTTAAAAATTTAAATATTAAAGATAGAAATAAATCGATTTACTTTCAAAATTTAATAACTAATCTTTCAAATTATCTTAAACCTTTAGGACTTCAAGTAAGATTTAATCCCTTGAATTCTTATTGGTATATTTCTTTTGATCCCGAAACAACAGAAATTATATCAGCAAACCCTTTTGAAGGAAACCCTAGATTAGCTGCCACATTGTACTGTACCATGATAAGCTGTTTTAATAGTACAGGAGAAACTACTATTCAAAAAATAAAAGAATTGCGAAAAAAAAAAGGTGTTTTAGAAGATCTTAAAGAATTAGAAAAAAAAGGATTTGTTATCATTAATAAACTTTTAAATAAAGTTAGCTTAACTCCTTTAATCGGATATCTACTTGATCTAGAGAAATTATTTTTGAAAATTGCATTAAAATTAAAAAATTGAAAAAAGATAGTTGTAAATATCTTAAAATTAAGAGAATAAGAAATTAATTCTTGGTAGTAATTTCTAGAATCATTTCTGCAACTTGGTTATTATAGGTTTCAACATCATCAAATCCTTCTATTGTCTCACCACATGTTATAAATGTATCATTGATGACTATTTTTCGAGCTTTAAAAAATTCATCTATTTTCTTTTTCACTTCTTCAAGTTTTTTCTCTTTATCTCCCTTAACTAAATCAATTTTATTTATACAAATGTAAATTTTGTCAGGGAAGAATCTAACATCATTGAAAAATTCAAACTGAGGCTTAAGGTCTCTATCAAGAGAAAAAACCGCTATGATTTGGGTCGCGATACGTGAAATTGTAATTATACCCATTTTCACTACTGCACGTGCTCTATCTCCTCCAGGTGCAAAAATAGTATGGGCTTTATTTGTTGCATCCTCCCTAAATACAATTCTATTTGGATGAATTGTTTTTGTTTCTTTCTCGTTAAGGGCATCTTCTTTTTCTCCTCCAGGAACCGTTGCTTCTCCAGAAAAATCTGCTTTAACCACAGAACATTTAGTTCCACCTTTAACCTTTTCAATGTCTCCTTTTTTTAAATATCTAACAAATAATCGAAGAATACTAGTTTTTCCTACGCTGACATCACCTAATAGTCCGATGTTTACCATTTTTTATGCTTCACCCTCTAATAATTTATTTAATAGTAATTCATAATCAGGAATTAAGAATTGTTCGAGTAAAGCGTTATTGTGTGCATTAATAAGCGCTACTAGGATTTCTTTTACATTCTTTGCTTTTTGAGAATATTTTATTAAATTTTCTGCTGTAGGATCTCCATTGAATTCCCTTGCTTGTTCCTCAAATCCAAATTTACTAAGTTCAGGGAGTGCATTAAAGAAACCAAAAGCGGAGTATCCCTGATATTGGTAAAAAACAAAAAATCTTGTTTTAATATTCTTAATAATCTGAGATAAATATGCAGAAGGGTAAATTTCTCCTAATGTAAGTTCTTCATCTTGTTTAATTATGAAATAAGGAGAAATTGGAGATACTTGTGATCCATACATTTCTTTTGGAGGTATTGAAATGAATGGTAATTTTTCAGAGACTATAGTCCAGAGATCTTCTCTTTTTTTTTCTAATAAAATTTCTTTTATTTCATCAAACGCAAAATAAAAATCTGCTTGAAGAGCCAGTAATGAACTTAAATATACCGATAATGAAGCAAAAGTAGCTTCTAATACAGGTCTTCTGCCACCATTAGCTTCTGATGGTTTTACCGCCCCCTTCCATGCTCTCAATCCTGAGTAAGCGAAAGATTTTACATCAAAAAATGCTCCTGAAAGAAACAGAAATGAGGGGGGTTCAGCTTTTTCACCAGTTAAAAATTCTAAAGATTTTTCAATTAGTACGCTCTCTAGCTTTTCATCATGAAACTTCGAGTGGATTATAGGCATTTGTAGCCATGTCTTTTTCTTTGCCAAAATTAAAACACTCCTTACGATAATAACGATAAAATATATAAGAATTGCTGTATAATTAATTTTTCTTATTTAAATAAAACAATATAATATCTTAATATAATTTTATGCTTATTAATTTAAATTAACCGGAATTAATTCTTCTCGAAAATTATAAGGTTTATTATTGAAAATCTAAGTAATGGAACTAATTTCTTTTGCTAAAAGTTCTCTCATTTTTGAGGTAATAATATTATATACAATACAATAAAACTCGAAACTTATTCCTAGGAATAATTAGCCATTATGTTAGAAGTTGACTTGGTACTATTATTTTACTTTTTCTATAATGAATTACTAATTTAACAATAATTCTTTAGGATGGTAAAAAGAAAAATGGGAAAAAAAAAGAAAAGAATAATAGAGAATAATTATCTGCTACTATTTTCTCTATGCTTTCGATAATTAATAAAAATTTCAATACAGGTAACAATAACTAAAGATATAGATAAGTTCAACAGTAATAAAATATACATATGATCCAAGATTCCCGTTAAAAGAAGTGGTAAAAACCAAATTGCCCATGTTAAAATTAGAAAAACACTTGTTTTTATCAGATATATCCTTGATCTATCTTTAGGTTCATTTTGGTCTTTAACTGACTTCTTTTTGGCTAATGGAATGAGGATCATTAACATAACTACTATTAAAGGATACATTATTATGAACATGAGCCAATCTACCTTAGAAATGAAGTTGAATAGTTCTAGGATGAGAAATACAATACCGATTAATATTGGAATACTAAAGTTAACTATATGTTTCCATTTGTTCTCTTGTCCAAGAGTTAAACCACTTTTTATTAATAAAATTAACTCTCCTTTGTTGCTAAATGAATATAATAGAAAGGCAATTAAAAAAATGCTTAGTATACTAATTAATAGGAAGAAATTATGAAAGGCATAAAAGGGTAGGAGAGGCAATTGCAAAATAGGAATATCATCAAAAAATGGCCACCATTCTCCAGAATGATTCCAATAGATCATCGAGAAGCTTAAAAAAGACCAAATTATACCTAAGGAAATAAAAATTTGGCAACGTAGTCCTTTAGATGTGTCCATATCCGTTTTAAGCCTATATTCTTGCTTAGACTTATCGATTTTATGGAATAATCTCTTAATAATTAGAAATACTGAGTATATACAAATAATTATATCAAACATAATAATCACAAATAAAAATGCTATATCCGTTGGAAAAAAACGTATCAAAATTGAATAATTGTGATATTCATTTAATGCTTTATCTACAAGATCCTGTGAAAACAAATCACAAATTCGATAAGAATGCCATCCTTTCGCTAATTCTTCTTCAAGATCTAATGTTACAACTTCTCCAAATTGATGAAAAAAATATAGATAAATGATGCCGTTTTCTACATCAAAAATATTCGAATATAAGGTATTTACAAGTGGTCCTTCAAAATGAGCTGCATCTAAAACATTTGTGATAGAGTCTATTGATATCGAATAATTTACATTAATATCTTTAAGTTTTTGTTCCGCAGCATTATATCTTCTAATTGCATCTGAACTTGGATTACCTCGTGAAGTATTATTAAAATAATAATTAGAAGCTAATTGAAAAGTGTCATTATTACGGAAAAAATCAAATTCACCATCTAATCCTATGTTGAACACTACAGATTCCCCTGTGACATCAAGAAACATAGATTGAATGCTCCCCTCTTGTTGATAAACTCCATGTGATAATTTATAATCAATAACTTCAGTTATTGTTTCACAACTGAATAATTCTGGTACTAAATTCTGCGGTCTCTCACTATGATAATTTGGTGTTGTGTGAGGGACAGATGTTGAATCATATGCTAATCCCTTTTCATTCATCCCACCTTGAAACCAGCTAAGTCCACTTACATTAGTATAGCCAAGTATAGCAGCACCATACATTATTGTTGAGCCATCATACCATACTGAGCCTTTCGGCACAAAAGTTATAACAGTATTAGAAATTTGGAGAATACCATGATCTTCATTATTGCCAAAATACACTCCATAATCATTTCTTATTTTGAAATTTAGACATGAAATATCAGCAGTATTTAATCGACTTTTTAATGAATTTAATATAAAAAAACTAATGAAAATAAAAAATATCATATATCTCTTTTTCATGTGAGTTTTCACTTTTTAGATATAAGAATATTATTCTAGTTCAAATTTTTGAAATGCAAGTTATTTAAATATCAAGTGAATACATATTAAAGAAATATGTAGTCCAGTTTTTTAGTTATATTTTCTTATTGAGTCTAATGAAAGAAATAGAGAAAAAGATAGAAAAATAATTGACTTTAATATTTATCAAATTAATCAATTTGCTCTGTTTTATTCCTATAGACTAAATTTAATCTCTATTTTTCTTAAATTTGAAACTAATTATTTAAAATTTATTTAATTCAATGATTTCAAATTTTTCAATTTAAATTATTTTAAACAGATAAAAACAAGGGAGAAGGTTCAAGTTAATTATTCAATTTCTTTTGCCAAAAGTTCTCTCATTTTTGAGGTAATAATGTCATACTCATTTATCGTTCTTAAATTATTAATATTAATTTGTTCGATAAATTCAGTATTTTTAAAGTGTTCATATTTTAAGGTAAGATCTGGATTATTTTCTTTAATTTTAATAAGTCCTCCTTTTAAAAAAATATGTATAAAGTCTTCAGAAGTTTCCTTTATCTTTCTTTTAACGGGATTGATTATCTTTATCTTTACATTATTAAGGTCATAGAAATTTAAGATGCATAACAACTCATCATCCTTCCCTTTTCTTTTGGAAAAAATCTTCCTTTTTATATTTGTTCCTTCAACTTTCTTTTTAGGTATTTCTTCTACAAAATATTGGTCTTCATCAGAAATGCTTGTCTTATTAAGAATTTCTTTTGAGTAAAGCTCATCTGCTCTGTGAAATGATTTTCCGGATATTAGAGACCCTAAAAAATTTATAACTTCTCTTAATTCATTTATTTCCAATTCTAATTCTGTGAGTTGCTCTTTTTTTTTATAATAGATCTCTTGTAATTTACTAAGCATCTGTGATAATTTCTCAATTTCACTTTCACTGTCTTTAGCAACCATTGATTTCATATATGTTTTACAAGAACTTAAATTTATTTAAAAATGAGTGGTATAGATTAATTAAGTAATTTATTTTTTAGTGAAATTAAAATGGAATTAAATCACTTACAAAATTTGAAAAGACTCGATCATGTTATTCTTAAAATTAGGTATTTGGATCTGATATATTCCATGAATCTAAAATAAGTCAATATACTAAATATCTTAAGTTAATCTTAAATAATATCTAATCTTTTTTTTTTTCAATATAATTTATCAAAAATAAATGAAATCAGAATGAAATCAACTTTAAATCCAAAATTAATAATTTTATTAGTTTTAGGGATCTTTTTCGTTGTTTCACCTCTTTTTATCTATAACCCTATAAATAAAAACAGAGAATACAATACAAGTTCGAATTATATTGATCAATTTGTTCATAAAAATTTAAAGATTTCCGCTGTATCGGGACCGATTTATATTGATGATATCAATCCAAGCTTTAATTGGTCTGTTGCAAAAGAAGCAGGAATTTGTACAGGTTCAGGTACTTATTCAGATCCTTACATAATAGAAGATTTGGTAATCAATGTGGGAGGAAGAACAAGTGGCATCATAATTGAGAATTCCAATGTATATTTTAGGATTGAAAATTGTACGCTCTATAATTCAGGAGATTATTCTAATCAAGGAATTCGATTATTAAATGTTACAAACGCCCAATTAATTGAGAACAATTGTTCTAATGGCTTTTATGAGGGTATATATTTATTAAATAGTTATAATAATTCCATTTTGGGAAACATTGCAAATAATAATCGAAATGGGATATATGGAAGCTTTTGTGATTATAACAATATCTCGGGAAACACTGTAAATAACAATATTTATTTTGGGTTAATTTTAGGTGCATGTGATAATAACACTATCTCGGGAAATATCGCAAATAATAATCTTGATGGGATAATTTTAGGGGAATGCAATAATAATTCTCTCTCTAGAAATACCGCAAATGATAATCTTGGTGGGAGGTCAATTTCTTTATCTCATTCTAATAATAACATTATCTCGGGAAACATCGCGAATAATAGTTTTGTTGGGATACATTTATCGTCTAGTAATAATAACACAATTTCGGGAAATATTACAAATGATAATCAATATGGATTATTTTTAGCTAATAGTAATAATAACACCATTACGGGAAACATATTATTAGGAAACGATTATTGCATCACAGATGAATATGGTGGAGCTAATAATAATATCAAGAATAATGATTGTGGTAGAGAAAATGGACTAATTTCAGGATACAATCTTTTCTTTCTGTTTGGTATTTTTTCTTTTATAGCAATTCTTATAAGTAGAAAACTGAAGCAATCCTAAAATCTACTTATAAGGTTTTTTTACCTTTTTCTATCCAACGTAATTTCCCTTAAATAGAAATTCATTGAGTTAACATTCTTTTTATTTTAACACTATATTTCCATTGAAGTAAGACTCTGAATTGATCTTTCTAGGAAATTAGAAAAAAATTCTTATTGAAATAAGAAAATATTAGAGTTACCATCATCAAAAAGTCAACACCATGAGTGATTAATTATAGATTTACATAACAACTTCCCTAGATAAGACAGAAAGATTAATAAAAAAATCCTCTGTGTCATTCAATTTTTAATTTAGTTTTGTATTGAAATAATTAAAGCAAAAACTTGAATCAATGCTAGAAAAATAAAAATTGAAAATATTAGTGAATATATATTATGTTTAATAGAAGAAATGAACAAGATGATTTTTCTTGTCGAAAAGAAAAAAGAAAAAAATATAAAAGTTCATGTAATATTAATTTGGGAGATAATTATAAATTTAAAAAGCCTAATATTGAACCTAACGTTAGTAATCGGAAGGGGGGTGATAGGCTATCAGAAGATTATATAAGATCTAAAAAAGCTAAAATGAATAAGCTAAGGCAACTTATTTATAGGCAATTACAACATTATTCAAAGACAGGAGTAAGGTTATATTCTCCTAGAGATCTTATGTCAGAGACGGGATGGTCTTCTCTTACCACAATAAGAAAATATACAAAAATTATTTTTCAAGATATTTTTGCAGATCATAGTATTGCGAAGCTAACATATGATATGACCTGCGGTAGAATCAAGACATCATATCATAGTGTTAAAAAGAATTGTTTTGATAAGGGATTAATTCTAGAGACAACTTCAACTCAGTGGTTTGAGTTATTAAAAAATGGGGGCTTGACACGTGCTCCCGTTGTTGATGTTCGTTGTGAGAAAAATGATGATCATAAATTTTCAGTACGTATTGATCTAATAGAAGGGTGTCGTTATTGTTATTATGAAAATCTCGAGCTAAATTATCAAAATATTATACAACTTGCTAGTAAACGAGGTTTAAAAGTTATATCGTTTAAGGATGATACCAAACCATTAACTGAGATTGAATTTAAAGATTTATTAGAAGTTTATAAAATGGAGAATCTAGATCCTGATAATTACAAATCCGATTCAAATGTTTACATCAATCTCAGATGGAAGCATTTAGATTGTGGATTTATTTTTGAGAGGGCTTACTATGCAATCCAAAAAACTAAAGTCAAACAATATTGTCCCAAATGTTATTCTAGTATTGATCAGCAACAGACATTTGAAGCATTCCAAGAAGCCTTTCAAGGCTTTTCATCGTCATCTTTTGTGTATGATTTTCAGTTGTCAAGAATTCTTCCGAATCCTGCAATATTATTAAGAAATAATTATGAATCAATAAGGTATCCTAATGTTCATATAGACATGTTCTGTGTTGCGATTATTAAAAGTCAAGAATTTAGAATTGCGGTTGAACATCAAGGACCACAACATTATTATTTTGAGGATTTTTTGAGGTTGGTTAGATCTAGAGATGAAGAAAAAGGAATTTATAAGACTGATGCTGAATACAGATTTGATTGGAATCAACAACTTGAGAGAGACAGAGCTAAGGCAGATTTATTTAAAGAGTTAAACAAAGATGGTTATTATTTGATTCATGTTCCTTATACTATTTCAGTCTCAAAGAGAAAGAAGTATATTTTGCAAGAGTTTATAAAACAGACAGGTAAATTACCTGGTCAGAGTAATATATTGGACTGGGTTTTAGATTTATAATAAGTTTTTTGTTATTTTTCAAAGAAATAATTTTGAAGAACTTTAACAATTATTATTTTAATTAGATAGAAGGACTTAAATATATAAGTATGATATGATTAGAATCTATTAAATAAATTAGAGAATAGTTTAATAAAAAAGTCTGATTGCCTTTACTTTATATATACAAATGAATATTCTCATAAGTTGATAGATTATTCTGAAAAGCTATTCACAAATTTATGAATAAGCTAAAAGAAGGGATTTTTAGTAGTGATGAAGAAAGAAAAGAATATAACGATAATTACTCCAAATTCAGGTGATCCTGAAGTTCAAATTCTTTCTAGTGAGTTTAGAAATCGAGGTTATAAGGTTCACTTTTTTATCCCATCAACAATTAAAGTTGGGATTGGATTCGATCCTAAATTTTCCAAACACTTTGAATTTCTTGAGCCAAGAGCAGCATTAGTAAGAGGTTTTGGTGCCGCAGCCACTCAAAAGATTTTTTTTAGACTTGATATACTAAGTGCTATTGAAGAGTATGATGTTAAATTAATTAATTCAAGAGAATCATTAGAGATTGCAAGTGATAAATTTTTAACATCTATATTTTTAGAAAAATATCAAATTCCCACACCAAAAACAATGATTTGTGAAGATCCCAACAAAGCTTTAAAGGCTTTTGATGAATTGGGGGGAGATTGTATCTTAAAACCTCTATATGGCTCAAAAGGAATTGGTATAACGAGATTGAATGATAAAGCTTTCGCAGAGAACGTGATTTATACACTTAGTCAGTTAAACCATGTTTTTTATTTACAAGAATATATTGAGCATCAAAATCGAGATATTAGGATCTTAGTATTAGGAAATAAAGTTATCGCTGGTATGTATCGAGTAAGTGATAGTTGGAAGTCAAATATTTATGCGGGTGCTAAAGCAGAACCTATTGAATTAACTAATGAATTAAAAAACCTTGCTATTAAAGCAGCAAAAGTAACAAAAACAAAAATAGCTGGTGTTGATATATTAGAAAGTGAAAAAGGTTTTTCTGTAATCGAAGTTAATTCAATTCCCGGTTTTACAGCTTTGCAAAAAGTATCAGATATAAATATTGCTGAAGAGATAATTAACTTCTTTCTTGAAGATACTAAATCTTAACGCCCATAATTTAAAAATAAAAAAAAGATATTTTATTGTAGATGTTTATAGCTCTTCTATTAATGCGACTAAAAACGCAATTACCAATAATACACATGCCCAAATTCCTGCTCCAAAAACAACAAGCAAAATTGCTAAAATGAGAAAAGTAAGCCAATGAAATGGGATTGGATCATTTGGTCTAAATCCTGTTATAAATGTTATTACTACAATAACTAAACCAACAATGAAAATTAGGACTCTATTTAAAGCTACTAAAGGATCAACAAAACCATAATTTTCCATTCTTGCAAGATATAAAATTAGCGATACTAGTCCTATAAATGCGCCTAGTATTACCAATATTTGTAGTAAATTTTCATTTTTGTACTTCCTTGTCATGTTTTATCATCTTTTTTTAGTGAATATTTTTTATTAAGATTCTAAATAATAAAAGCATTTAATATTTTCTTTTCTGAAATATTGAAAGCATTATAAAGGGGATTATAAATCTTTATTTAACATTTAATCCAATTTTATAATTATGAGCTTAAAGTACAATCAAACGAATAATAATGTTTTTGCCCATACATATTCTATTGTTGCAAGAGACCCTCAAACAGGAGAGATGGGAGTTGGAGTACAGAGCCATTGGTTTTCTGTTGGGAGTGTTGTCTCGTGGGGAGAGGCAGGAATTGGGGTTGTTGCTACGCAATCATTTGTAAATAAGTCTTTTGGATTACGAGGGCTTGATCTTTTAAAAAAAGGAAAAACACCTCAAGAGGCTATAGAAATATTACTCTCAGATGATGAAGGGAGAGATGTAAGGCAGGTTTCTATTCTGGATACTCAAGGGAGGGTAGCTACCCATACAGGATCAAAGTGTATTAAGCATGCTGGGCACAAGTTAGGAAATAATTTTTCTGTTCAAGCAAATTTAATGCTTTCTGACAAAGTATGGCCAGTTATGGCAGAAGTTTATGAAAAAAGTGAGAATCTACCATTACCAGAGCGAATTATTAAAAGTTTAGAAGCTGCAGAATCAGTTGGTGGAGATATGAGAGGAAAGCAGTCTGCTGCTTTATTGATTGTTGCTGGTGAATCAACGGAAAATAAATGGGAAGACCCACTTATCGATCTTAGAGTAGAGGATCACATAGAACCATTAAAAGAGCTTAACAGATTATTAAAAGTTTATCGCGCATATGAGCATACGAATAATGGGGATCTTGCTTTAGAAAAAGGTGATATAGATATTGCATTTAAAGAATATGATACTGCTCAGAAAATGCTCCCAGAAAATCTAGAATTGAAATTTTGGGTGGCTGTCTCTTTAGCTAATCAGAAAAGAATGAATGAGGCGATAGAGTTGTTTAAAGAAGTTTTCAAGGAAGATAGAAATTGGCGTATTCTTACAGAAAGGCTCCCCCATTCAGAATTATTAGATCTAAATAATGATGAACTGAAACAAATTTTATCATTAGAATAGCATTACCTAAAATTAAATCATAAAAGCATGATATTATCACGATATTTTTAGGTTTTAAATAATATTGTTATTGAACGAAAAATGTGATTGAAGAAAAAATAACCAGATATAAAAACGGAATCATTGCTGCGAAAGAGTTATCTAAAAGAAAATATGCTGACCAAGGTTATTACAATAATTTGATATCCAAATTTGAAAAAATATTAAGGTTTTATGAAAATTTAAAAACTTGGAAAGAATTCACATAAGTTTGAATGTAAATATTTTGCTTTCTTCAAATCTATAATATTATTCAAATATATATTAATTAATGATTCTAATTCACTTTCAGCTACTTAACCTAGATTATCTGTTTCCTTAATAATATATTTTCTTAGATTACAATAAATTTAATCCAAATTCTCTTCTTAAAATTTGATAAATTTTATGTAGTGGTAAGCCTATAACATTGGAAGTAGAACCATTAATTTTGCTTATAAACAAGCTTGCTTTATCCATTATTGAATAAGCTCCAGCTCTTCCCTTCCATTCATCAGTTTTGATATAATGCCATATTTCTTCATCAGAAAGCTCAATAAATTCAACAATTGTAGTATCTGAATCCAATATAAAATTAGAGCTTTGTATATCAGTGATAGCGATTGCTGTAATAAGCTTATGTGATTTTCCTACTAATTTTTTGAGAATATTGAATGCCTGTTCTTCAGTATGAGCTTTTCCGATTATTTCTCCATTAATTAGTACGATAGTATCTGCTGCAATGATAATTACATCTATTTTCTTCTTCTTCAATTCATTTTTTGCATATATCAATTTTGCTTTTGCAAGTTCTTTTACAAGTTCAACTGCATTTGAAATTTTTGTTTTGAACTTCTCTTCCTCAATATTAGTAACAAATACTTCAAATGGAATCCCAGCACGTTTAAGCATTTCACTACGATCAATTGATTTTGAAGCTAAGATAATTTTATTTAAAATTATAACCACGTTTTTGAAGATTGATAATTACATTAAATTAAGTTCATTATTTTAGTAAATTTTTGTATTCAATTTTATTTAATATTAAAATTTTATTTATCTTAGAAACAAATATATTTAATTAATTTTTATAACCAAATATCCCAAAATTATTAATTAGATTATCTAAATTATGGAATACTTTCTTATTTGTTATCTATTAATTATTTATTCTTTCTTTTTTATTCTTTTTAGTTATTTAAAATTTGCATATAAACCTGATTTTTTAAACAATTTTCTTGGATTTGGTTCCATATTTTTTGTTTTTTTTAATATATCTATTATACTGATTCTAATGTATCAAGATCCGGTTCTCCATCCGTTTTTTGTACCTTTTTGGTTATTTATATTTGGGATTCCCCTATTAACTGTCGGTATCTTAATTATTTTTAGTACAGGATTATTAAATTTAATCAAAAAATTATTTAAAATAGATATATCTGAATATAAAAACAAAAAAATTAGTAAAAATGCTAATTTGAGTAAATATAAGAAAGACATCCTTCGGAAATCTAATCATGTTTTAATTTTTATTTGTTTTCTAATTATATGGTTTATTGGTCTAGCACTCGCTAACTATTTTACTGGCAGTTCAAAAGGAATGATTCCTGAGGAAAATAATATGCTTTATTTATATTTCAAAATTTTAAGTACCCCAAACTCAATTGCGGATATTCTTTTTTCATTAGGATGGTTTTATTATCTATTATTTATTACTTTTTATATTTTAAGTTTATTTATGCTAGCTAATGAGTTTACAAGAAAATCTCGTTTTATTTCTTTCCCTTTTAATTATTTTTCTAAAGTTTATCTTTCAAAGGAGGAACAGGAGAATTTTGGGACATATCTATATTTTACAATTGGTCATATGTTTGCTGCCTTTATTTGTCCTCCAATGGTATTTCTTGCGATTTTGGGAATAAGTTCTATTAGCGATTTGATGACAAGTCAGATTGGTATTAGAATGGGAAAAAAACACATTTCTTGGAACCAAGATAAAACTTGGGAGGGAACTATAGCAGGAACAATTACAACTTTTATTATTAGTTTTTTTTTTGTAGGTTTATTTTGGTCTTTAATCTTTAGTATTATTTTTTTAGGGTTTGACATTTTAACAAACAAACCAATCAATATATCAGATAATCTTTTAGTCCCAATTGGATTAAGCATGTTATTTGTATTCATTAGATTTTTTTTCAATTTTGACTATTTTTCAGTTATTGCTCAATGGCTTTAAACCCTAAAAGCTTATTTTAAGTTAGTAAAAATTTTTAAATTATACAGCTTTAATGGTTAACAATATGTATTTTTTGCCAACAAGCATAATTTTCATTGGATATTTTATTTTAACATTGATATATACTATAAAAAATCGAAAAGTAAAGATTGAAAATCACTTATTTACTAATGAACTACTTATTGCTTCATTATTTTTATTAGCGGGAATTTTATATCCCTATATCTATAGTTTTCATACCCCAAATTTAAATCAAGGTTCATTAAATAATTTATGGATATTTACATCTGCCTTATTTTTAGTTGAAATGAGTATATGGTTTCTAACATTAATATATAATACTATTATTTCAAAAAGGAATCCTATAATTATGGCTGAAAGGGATTATGATAAATTTTGTGAAGAATTTAATGATAATTGGGAAGATAATCTAAAATCTGAAATTGGTCGTAAATTATTACACCTATTTACTTGTTTTGTAATTTTTTTCTTTTGGACATTAGGAACAATCCTCAATAATTTGGGTGTTTTATCTCAATGGGGATTAGATAATTATAGTTTTTCTTATTGGCTGATAGTTACTACAGGATTTGGTTTTGTTATAATGTTTCAAGTTGCTGATTTAGCGCGATTAAATAAATTTTATATGCTTCCTAATTGGGCTAAACGGTGGTACCGAGATATGAAACAAAATGAACTATATACATTTATTGCCTCCACACCTTTAGTGTTATCATTCATTCCATTCCTTTTTGCACCTTTTCCTATTTTCGCTTCGGTTGCATTAATAACTACAGGTGCAGATGCTATAGCGTGTTTAATCGGGAAAAAATATGGAAGACACCACCTGAAAACAAATTCAAAAAAAACAGTTGAGGGTTTTATAGCAGGTGGTTTTACTACTTTTATAATAGTGATTTTAATTTCTATAATATATTATCCTTGGTTACAAGTAGGTATTGAAAAAATATTTTTGATGAGTTTGGTTGCCACTATCTTATTTTTATTAGTTGATGCATTTACACAAAATATTTCTGATAATATTTTAAATCCCTTGTTGACTGGATTTGGAATATGGGTAATATTTTTGATATAGAGTTATTAAAGGTTAAAGAATGTTAGTAAAAAATTAAAAATAGTTACCCTCCAAAATATATATAAATGAAAACAATTTGATCTCCATCCTTTAGTATTGTTTTTAAAAAGTTATCATCACGATAACTCCTTCCATTGATAATAATTGAAAGTAGTTTATGAAAATTACCCTGCTCTCCATTTTCCCAGACTAGTTCGGTAAATTTTTTTCCATATTTCTGATCAAAAAAGTCTAATAATTCATTAATAGTCAATTCTTTATCGAATTCAAAAACTTCAAATAATTTTTGAGTAACTTCGTTAAAGGGAGGAGAAAATTCGAGATTTAACCTCATTTTTAAAGATCCACTCTACTTTTAATATTTTCTATAAATTAAATATGATAAAAGAATTAAAAACATGATTATAATAAAAAATAAAAAGTTTAGATAAGAAGTATAATTTTCAATTTTCGTCTAATCGTCTTCTTTTGCTTCTTTCATTCCTTTCTTAATCCCTTTCTTTAAGCTCCCAGATTTTACAGCCTTTTTTACTCCTTTGCCTGCAGCTTCTGATCCAGTAACTCCTTCCACTAGTTTTCCTAAACCCTTTGCAAAACCTTTCTTTATTTTCTTTCCCATTTTGCCTTTTTTCTTTTTTTCCTCGTCGTCACCCATTATATTTAACCCTATTGTCTGTTTATAATTTTGTAATACTTATTTTTTATCTTTAAAATAAATTCTGGTAAAATATAAGTATATTTTTATATTAAGATAATGTAAATTCGGGTTTAATAAATGTTTTGAAAATCTAAAACCATTTTTATTAACAAAAATGGAATAAATCAAATTAAAAATTCAATAATCTCGGTAATGATTTATTAAATTTTTAACAAATATATTCTAATACTACAATTGTAAATATCCCTATTAATAAATACAAAAATATTCTTTACCTATTGTTCAAAAATGGCAAAAGTTTTTTTTATTTCAAAAAAAAATGTTCGAGATGCTTGGTTGTCTGCTGTAGGTCAAGTATTATATAATGGAGATGATATTAAAACCGAGTATGACAAACCTGAAGATCCTCCTTCTAAGGATGCTTCCGTTTTAATTGAGATTAAAAAACCATTTAGTAATCCTATAATGCGGAAGGAAAAAACAATAAAAATTAAATCAAAGTATGGAAATTCTTATGAAATTTATGGTTGCATGGCTGATACGTATTTAATTGGGTCAATTCAAAGCGGTTATATTGAAGAAATTTTAAATGGGGTGAATGATCATTTCTTACATGATTCTGGAGTAAGTTTTCCATATTCTTATCACGATAGAGTTTTTAACTATAGTCCATTCTCTCTCGAGGATACTATTCATAAATACTATGATTTATCATTTATTGATACTGAATTTGTTAAAAACCATCAGAAGTTAATTAATGCAAAAATGATCGAAACCACAGAAGATAAAGTTGTTTGGAAACTTAAAAATGGTGTAGAATTTGAATTAGATAAAAAAATTTCAGAAAAATTGGGAATGAAAAGAATTCCCTTAGGTATTCTTGATTTTCCCAGAATTAATCAAATCGAATATATTATACAGAAATTAATGGAAAAACCATATAGTCGCCGAGCGCAAGCTATAACATGGAGACCACTAGTAGATCCATATCATGCAGATCCCCCTTGTTTACAGCGCATTTATATGCGTATAAAAGAAGGGAAGTTATTAATGCAGACAACATGGAGAAGTAGAGACTTATTTAGAGCTTGGGAAGCTAATGTAAATGGGATGATTAGAATTCAAAAATTTGTTGCTGAAAAATTAGGAGTTGAAATTGGTCATTATTTGGATTTTAGTAATTCACTTCATATTTATGGAAATACAATCTCAGAGCTAAAAGATATGTTAGAGCGTATGAAAAGCAAGGGAGAGGAATTTCCTCCAGAAATTGTGGATTTAATGAAATAACTTTTTCAATGTTTATTAGAAAATCTTAGGAAATATAGTATTTGTATTATCCTCGATTTGTATTTCTAATTCTTTAGAATCTATTTTTTTTATTTTTGAGATTGTATTTAAAACTTCTCGAATCATTGCAGGAGTACCAATTTCTCCTGAATATTTAACAGGACCATCACTTTCAAGCAAAATAAATTCTTTTTCAACTTTTAAAACAGTTTTTTTTATTGCAGGGGAATAGTTTATTGCTGGAGTAATTGAAAAATAATAACCTCTGTCTATTCCAGTATTTAAATATTGTTCAGGTCCAGAATACCAATGAATATTTATATTTGGAATGGAGTATGATGGTAAAATATCAAAAACAATTTTTTCAGCACCTTTAGTATGTAGATTCACAGGTAACTCTAATTCTTGTGCTAATGATAGCATTTTTTCAAAAACTATCTTTTGAAATGGATATAACTCAGTTTCTTTAATAAAGTGATGATCTAAACCAATTTCTCCTATAGCACAAACTTTTTCTTTATTTTTCCTAATTATATCAATTACTGAATCCAATTGTTTATCTAAATCTTTATTTATTTTTACTTCTTCAGGATGAATTCCTAATGCGGGATATATAATATCATATTTATCAGAGATCTCTAAAATCCGTTCTAAACTAATTACACTCATTCCAACAGAGATAATTTTTCCAATTCCAGCATTTTTTGCTTCCTTGATAATCTCATCAATTACCAAATAGAGATTAGCATGACAATGGATATCTATTAACATTCTATAAACCCTCAAAAAAGCCTTAAAAAAAAACAGTAGGAAAGCTACATACTATTTACTTGCTCCCGTAGTAGAGTAATTTTTTTTACTAATTCAAATTTTTTTCTATAATTGTAATCTGCTGAATCTAAATGGTTCTGTAAAGATTCTAATTCCTTTAATAATAGATTTTTAAGGTCTAATCTAGTAAAATGCCCTATATGTTCTGGGAGTGGTTCGATTATTGCTGCTCGTTTTGATCTTAAATCTGAAATTGCTTTTGCCATTTGTGATTGAAATCCTTTTATTTGAGAAGGATCTATATGTTCTAATGTATCAAATGAATCCTTTAAACCATCGATGAAAGCTTCTAAATCTTCAATATCAACTTTATCTTTTGCCATATAAAATCGAGGAAAATCTTTTTTTATAAAAATATAAGTTCTAGAAAGAAATTAAATATTTATTATTGTTTATTTATGTCAAAAATACAATTTAGTCCTACATAAACCAATAGTTACTAATTAAAATTAATGATAAAAATTAAAAAATATTATAAAATCAATATATTGATGTTTCTCTCTAAAATGAATGGTTTATTTGGATTAAATAAATATTTAAAATTCTATAAAAATTACGTTAATCAAATTTAAAATTTGTAAGGTGGTCTTTTGTCATATAAATCTAATCAAGATACTACTAATTTTTTAAAGCAATATCAAGAGAAAAAGGTATCTTTAGATGATGCAATTAAAAAGTATATTAAGCCAGGTGTTCGGATATTTATCGATTCTGGTTGTTCTGAACCTATTGATCTTACCAAAAAATTAATTGATCTTGGATTAGAACTTCCAGATGTTGAGATATTACACTTTCTTAGTCTAAGTGATTTAGATTACTATGAAACTGCTGGTGGTATAGAAGATTTGTTCAGACATAATGCATTTTTCATTGGAAAATCACTACGAAAATATATTGAGACTGGACAAGCCGATTATACTCCCATGCTTCTTTCAGAAATTCCAAAATTATTCAAATCTGGAAGAATGCATTTAGATACTGCATTAATCCAAGTAAGTCCACCAGATCGTTATGGATTTTGTAGTTTTGGTATAAATGTTGATATTGTTAAACCAATTGCAGAATCAGCAGATTATGTAGTGGCAGAAATTAATCCCAAAATGCCCCGCACTTTAGGTGATTCTTTTATTCATATGAATGACATAGATGCATTTGTATTAAGTGAACATGAAATTATTGAATTCAATTATGGTGAACTTGATGAGACATCTAGAAGAATCGCTAAATTTGTTTCTTCCCTTGTTGAAGATGAATCTACTATTCAAATGGGAATAGGACAAATTCCTAATGCAGTTACACAACAATTAATGGAAAAAAAAGATTTAGGTGTTCACAGTGAAGTATTTTCAGATGGAATTGTAGATTTAGTAGAAAATGGTGTAGTTACTTGCAAAAAAAAGACTTTACATAAAGATAAGATTATATGCTCATTTGTTATGGGTTCTAAAAGGCTATATCATTTTGTTGATGATAATCCGATGGTGGAATTTCATCCATGTGAATATACAAATGACCCTTCTATTATAAGTCAAAATAAAAAACAAGTTGCAATAAATGCGGCATTAAGTATTGATTTAACTGGGCAAGTAAATTCAGACTCTTTAGGACATCGTTTTTATAGCGGAATTGGAGGACAAGTGGATTTTGTAAGAGGAGCAGGCAGATCTATAGAAGGAAAACCAATAATGACTCTACCATCGACTGCTACACTTAAAGATGGAACAATAGTATCTCGAATCGTTCCTTATTTTCAACCAGGTTCAGGTGTGGTAATTACAAGAGGAGATATTCATTATGTTGTTACTGAATGGGGTATTGCTTATCTCTATGGAAAAAATATCCGAGAAAGAGTTCTTGAAATGATAAACATAGCCCATCCTGATTTTAGAGAAGAGTTACTCGAACATGCAAAAAAATGGAAATATGTATATTCAGACCAAAAGTTACCAATCTCGATTGATGGGAGAATAAGTATCTATCCTGAAAAATATGAGACTTTTTTAAATCTAAAGAATGGAAAAACAATTAAAATCCGTCCTGTAAAAACTACAGATGAAAGATTGATTCAAGAACTTCATTATTCTTTAGACGAACAAGATAGATATTTAAGATTTTTTACTCCTATGAAAGATTTTAGTCATAAAAAAATTCAACCTATGGTAAATATAGATTATTCAACGGATATGATTTTGGTTTGTGAATTTAATGATGAAGGTGAAGATCAAATTATTGGGTTGGGTGCTTTTTTCAAAACAATTCACCCTTCTATTGCTGAACTTGCTTTTGTAATCCATAAAGATTGGAGAGGATTAGGGATCTCTAAATTTCTATTGAATTATTTGGTACAAATTGGAAAAGAGCTTAATTATAGGACTTTTACAGGTTCAATTTTACTTGAAAATAAACCAATGATTCATATTATTAATAGCTCTGGGTATTTGCTAAAACTCAAGAGAATTGAGGAAGGAGTACTTATATTTGCATTTGATCTTTCATAATTATTTTATTATTAAACGAAGTATATTCTAAAAGTAAAAATTTCATTATGATATTCTTTTTTAAATTTAATTAAAGATATACTCTACAGAATTCTATGTCAAAATCTCGTGAAGAACTATTTATTACTGATTTCCACAAAAAATACAAACAAAAAGGTTTAACTTTAGATATAATTGGATTATTTAAGGAATTTATTTATGATTATTATAGAAATCATAAGAGGAATTTTCCTTTTAGAGAGAAAATTTCACCCTATAGAGTTCTCGTTTCAGAAATTATGCTCCAGCAAACCCAAACTGATAGAGTTTCTGAAAAGTTTAGAAAATTTATTGAAAAATTTCCAGATTTTTTATCTTTATCATCAGCTTCAGTTGAAGATATTCTTATAGAATGGAAAGGTTTAGGCTATAACAGAAGAGCAATAGCACTAAAAAATATTGCAAAGACTATAGTTAAAGATTTTAATGGAGAGCTCCCTGATTCATTAGAAATTCTGAAGTCATTTCCACAAATAGGACATAATACAGCGTCCTCTATCTTAGCATTTGCATTTAATAAACCTGTGGCTTTTATAGAAACAAATATAAGAAGGGTATATATTTACTTCTTTTTCCCTAATAAAGATAAAGTAAATGATAATGAAATCATATCAATAGTAAAAAAAACTGTAGATCATGATAATCCTCGTGAATGGTTTTATGCCTTAATGGATTATGGAGTAATGTTGAAGAAAATACATCCAGAACTAAATAAAAAAAGTACACATTATCGAAAACAGACACCTTATAATGGATCTACTAGACAAATTAGGGGAGAACTTCTAAAACTTTTAATTAAGGAAGGG
The DNA here is from genome assembly GCA_048937405.1 of Promethearchaeota archaeon. Lineage (GTDB taxonomy): Archaea > Asgardarchaeota > Lokiarchaeia > Sigyniarchaeales > SOKP01 > Loki-b32. The sequence goes on along the minus strand of JBHLNF010000001.1, from coordinate 517,643 downwards.
AGGATGGAAATTATTACAATCCAGGAGAAATTGAAAATTGATAATTTAAAGAGAATTGAAACTATTCTTTATCAATTAGAAAAAGAAGGATTTATTGAAATAAAGGAAAATATGGTAGAATTATTAAAATAAAAGGTATTATTTCAATTTCTTGTTCATAAAATATTTACCAATTTTGATTGCTAATTTTTCTTGGTTCTTCCAATCTCCGAACGCAGTACCTTTTGAAATAAGTGATATGATTTCTTTTTTATAAACATCTTTTATTCTACTAACAGGTGCCTTAGAGAAGGGAGTTTGGGGTAAAGGAATAAAAGAATGAGCATGTACTCTAGCCCCTTTATTGGATAATTCTTTCATCATACCAATTGTAAGTTTAACATCTTCTTCATTTTCTCCAGGTAAACCGAAGATAAAATCCACATTAATTTTTAGATCATAGCTTAAAGTTAAATCTACAGCATTGGATATTTCTTCGATTGTATGACCCCTATGGCAAAAATCCAATATCTTTTGACTTCCAGATTGCGCTCCTATAGTGATATTATCATTATTAGCATACTTTAAGACTAAATCTAATGTTTTATTATTTACATGTTCAGGTCGTACTTCTGACGGAAATGTTCCTAAAAATATTTTAGCAGTAGTACCAATGATTTCTCTGATATTAATTAGAAGGTCTTCAAGCTTTTTTAAATTCAAACTCATTCCATCTTTGGAACCGTAGGAAAAAGCATTTGGTGTTATAAACCTTATATCGGTTTTATTTCTATAATAATTTGCTAATTTTTGAACATACTGACAAATAGATTCGATACTTCTATGTCGAGGAGAAGTTCCTAAAATGTAAGGTGTTTGACAAAAATAACAAACATAAGGGCATCCTCTTGTTATTTCAATGGCTCCAAATCTAGTATTTTTAATAGGAAATGGTGGATATTCATCTAAATTAATTAAAGCTCGCTTACCTGTATAAATGTAATTATTTTCATTATCAAGATAAGCAATTCCTTTGATTTTGGAATAATCTTCATTATTTATGATGGTTTGCATGAGTTCTATTATTGTTTCTTCTCCCTCACCAACCACTACAATATCGAATCCCATTTTCAGAGTTCCAAATGGATCTCCAGTTGGATGAGAACCACCTGCGATGATAAAATATCTCCTTTCAATTTGATTTTTTAATTTCTGAATTAATTCATATGTTTCAAAAAGTTGAATAGTAGAAAATGAAATTCCAATTACTAAGGTATGGTATATTTTACTAATTTCTTCTAATGTTTCAATTAATTTGTCTGAGGAGCGAAGAAAATAGAAATCAATACTGTCAAAAATGGCATCTGTTTCGAGCGCTCCAGCAATTGCATTCAAACTATAAAAGTTTTGTTTATGGTAATAAATTAGAAATGCGATTTTTTTCAAGTTGGAATTACCAAAATATTCTATTACCATTAGTTTGATATTGTATAATACAGTATTTTTTAAAATAAATTTGTAATTCATTATCTCAGAAATATAAATATTTAACTCTTAAAATCTGAACTCCGATGTATATATATATTCATTTTTTTATTATTATTTTAAAATTGAATTGAAAAAAAAGACTAGGAAAAGCATTTATGTTATTTAATGAATTTTTTGCTACTCATATTGATGAAGTAGGAATTTCATGGTTTGATTTCTATTCTATAGGTCATATTTGTTTAGGTATTGGCTTGTTTCTATTCTGGTCCTTATTTTACACAATTCCAAAAAAAAAAGGGAGAACTCCAATTTTTTCGCTTTTATTTGTTTTTATTCTTACTATTGTATGTGCGATTCTTTGGGAAATCATTGAACATACAATATTACTTGCTCTTGGATGGAAATTTGAAAATAGACCTGATAGTTGGGAAAATATGACCACTGATGTTATTTTATGTGCAATTGGCGGCCTTGGAACTTGGCTTTTTGCGTACTTGATATTTGAAAAAGACAAAAGTGCGTTTGGTTATTATAGTTTTGGAATTATTGGATTTGGTGTTTGGATTGGCATTTTCATAATTCTCAGATACTTAACTCTACATAACTCACCAATTATTTAATAGATTTTTTATTCTATAAATTATATTCATTTAAAAATGTCTGAATTTAGTGAGTTTATTGAATATAAAGAAGGTAATATACCATTAATTATCTCAGTTCCACATGGAGGAATATTAGAATGCGATTCTATACCTAATAGAAAAACTGGAGTTTTGGGAATTGATAAAAGTACTATAGAATTTTCTAGGAATCTTATATTCCAGATCAGTCAAAAATTTAAAGATAAAAATTTTGAAAAAAAAAATCCTTATCATATTTTTTCTTTGATCCGGAGAAGTAAAATCGATTTAAATCGCCTTGAGAAAGATGCTTTTAATCAGGAATCATTGCTAGCTAAGGAGATCTATAATTTTTATCATTCTAAAATTAAAGATTGGATATTAAATAATCTAAAGAGTTACAATCATTCATTTTTGATAGATATTCACGGTTTTGAAAAATATAATCGTCCACCTGGATTTCGAGATGTTGATGTAATTTTAGGTACTAATAATTTAGAATCATTCTTTCCAGAATCAATTCCAAAAAGAAATTGGGGAAATAATATCCGTGGAAAAATTATTCAAAAATTTCTGGAATATGACATATCAATTGCTCCAGGTCATCCAAGAAGGAGGGAATATATTTTAACTGGAGGGTATATAACGCAAACTTATGGTGCTTCCCTTATTCCAAAAAGTCAGACAATTCAGATTGAGATCTCTGATGAAATAAGAATATATAATGAAGAATTGAGAAAAATTGTTATTAAAATATTTGTTGATATTTTATTTGAGGATTTAAAGGATTTTTAAAGCTTTTCTTGAGCGAGTTTTATTTGTATTGCGATATAATTCTTTTTGCAATCCGATTTATAAATTTACTCTTCTGAATTTTACAGATATGAGCAACTTTTTTGTAATTAAAAGACTCAGCTAATGTATCTAGGTATGAGATGTTATATAAAATTGAAACATTTTTATCATTTTTCATGAATAGCATATCCAATTCTTTCTGAATTACAGTTTCTTGTAGATTTGCTCTTTTTAAAATCTGTTTTTTAATTTCTTTGATTGCTACTCCAAAATTGAGATCTCTGATACTGGATATAATAGAATTTAATACAAGGGTGTAAATAATAACTGTGTTAATATTTTCAGCCTCCTTTATAGATTCAAATTTAAGCTGGAGGTCTTTATAGATTTCTCTTATATAATTTTCATCTATTCCTTTTATCCTTTTAAAGAGTTTTAGAAATTCTAGGTATTTTCCTTTTAAAAATAAATCTAAATTTTGATTGAATATATCTTTAAATTTTCTTATAATTTGCCCAGAGTTACTTATTTTTAAAGATATTTCAGGTGTTCTACCAATAATAACATCTTTTCCTTTATAGAATTGTTGATTTATAAGATTATCTGTTCCTTCACATAATTGTTTTAAAACATTTTTTATGGTTTAACACCTAATAATAAAATTTGTCGATATTTACCTTAACCAAATAATAATAATCCACAGATTTATTTTTTTATATTATCTCATAAAATGTTTTAAAATGCAATTTTTAAGGTAAAATATTATAGGTATAACACAATCTATATGAGAATTTTATTTCTTTCTTACTATAGAGGGAGTATTTTTTAAAACTTACGTCAAAAAAAAGAGATATTTAAGATTATTATAGAAAATTTAATAAAAAAAAAGAAGATTTCTTTAAAAGCTTATAGGTTGTGACTGGATGATGATTCTTTAAAGATCTTCAATAAGATCTTCATATGCTTCCAGAGCTAATTCAATAATCTCTTGGAAAGCCATGGCATCTTGAAGATTCCCTTCAACGGTAATATCTCCTGCCATATATGCTGAGGTTGCATCTACTTCCCCCATTAATATTCCCGCACCTACCTCGAGTGTGGAGGACATTGTAAATGAAGGGTTATCCACTTCTCCCTCACCATAATCTAAATTACCTTCTTTAACTGTTAACCAGACCTTCTTATCAATGTCAGTTAAAATACTTTGGATGGCAATGTCCATATCTTCAAGCTCTTCTTTAAGGTCATCATTCTCTTTTGAGATCTGCTTAACAAATTCATACATCTGCATTACGTCCTCAGCAGAAGCACTAGCTGCTCCAGCATCTTGAGCTGATTTTATCTTCTTTAATAATGATTCGTCAACCATTTTAATTTTCAACCTTTTTGTATAATTTTCCTCATTTATTTTGGAAATAATTTATGATAATATTAAATAAATAACAATATTAAAAGGTCATTATGATATAAAAAGGTTATATTATTCTCCTATTCAAACTTTTAGTAGAATTATCTATTTTACATGTAAACTAGTAAAATTAAAAAAAATTTTTCAATAGTATAAATAATATAATTTAAAAAATAAATTTGAAATTTTTAGAGATTATTTTGATTTTATTGTCAAAGCTTTAAAGTCAATTATTCTGTCTTTTTTTGATAATATTATATATGAAGATAGAATTCAAAATGGCGCGGCTAGCGGGATTTTCTAAAAAGCTCGAGAAGAACTTTCCTTTGAACCCGCGTCGGTCTCCCACGTACAAGATACATCTTGTTCGGACAGGAGTGACAGTCCCGAATGCTTTCGGTTAAGTAGACGGAAGTTTGATACTTAAAGACCGGGCTACACTATAGCCGCAAAAAATTATAGTTATTTAATTAAAGGAATAAATGAAAATATAAAAATTTTATTTTGTTTAGTATTAAATACACCTAATAGAAAGATTTATATTAATTAAAGATGATGTAGATTATATAGAATATTTAGGTATAAAAATATAATTTATTTGAATTAGGAACAGCTTTATTAATTATGCTTAATTCAAAGGGCTTTAGTTCTGTAATCCATGATTTGGACAATCAAGATGAGGAATTTATCGCGATCTTTGATAAGATCATTAGATTTGTAGTAAATAAGATCAAGAATACTGAAGAACTACGAGAAGAGATAGAAGAATATACAGATTTATTCCAATTCATTATTACAGATATTAATTTTAATTTCTGTTTAAATATATCTCACGGTTCTGTTATCTACAAAAAAGGGATAAATAGAAGTGCATCTTTTCAAATTAAACTTAATAAAGATATCCTAGTTAAGATTTTAAAACGGGAGATATCTGGAGCTGATGCTTTTATGAGAGGATTAATTAAAGTAGATGGAGATCTTTCACAAGGCTTAAGATTTATAAAATTAATTCGATTATTTTTGAAATATATGAATAACGGATTTAAACCAGAAAATATCTAATATTTATTCTGTACTCCTCTAAAACATTAAATTTAATTTACCTTTACTATTATTATTATTATAATTTACATCCCCAGTTTTTATTGGGCCTGTAATCTAGTCTGGATTTTTGTTTCCAAGAGGGAGCAACCCAGAAAGGGTGCCCGGCTTCGGACTGGGATTTTTAATGGATGAATCCATTGAACCCAATGTCGCAGGTTCGAATCCTGCCAGGCCCATTCTATAATATTTATAATGGAATGTAATTTAATGGCTTAAATAAAAGTAGACCTTTTATTGAATAACCTATTAAAAATGTTCATTAGAGAGTAATACTTAGGACTATTTTAATAAATAAAATCCCTTTTTTACTATTTTTTATTTAATAATATATTGGTGCAAAAAAAATTAAATGTGTAAAAACTACTAAATATGTAAAAAAATAAATTGATTTAGAGGGGGACAAAATCCCACAAGAATTGCTAAAAACAAGGGAAATGGAGAAATTCGAGAAGGAAAGAGGGCCATATGGCGTGGAAATGTCACCGAGGGTCTTAAAAAATGGCAAAAAGGAGTAGAAGATTTTAAAACCTTTTAATTTATCTGATTTTGATATTAAACAGAAATATATCCATAAATGATAATACTCCAATATATTTCATATTAATTTTTAAGGAATAAATTTTAAAACCCATCTTCATATTTTATTTCACAAAGTACAAGAAGAATAAAACCAGTATATAAAAAATCTTTGATATGTTTTTGTTGTCAAAAATTTTTGTTAATTTGATAAATTAAATTTAAATAGTTGAAACATGATTACTTTATTAACACAAAAGATAAATTTAGCACAAAAAAATATCAAGAATCTATGATAACTGTTAATGAAAATTACCAAAATTTAGAGGAAAATAACCAGATTTTTCAATTACGTGGTTTTTGTATAACAAAGGTGAATATTGGGGGAAAAATCGAAATTTTTTTTCAAAAAGGGATTGGTATCACACTTACAGTGAAGATAATTGATTTGTATAAAGACTTGATATTTGAAAAAAGACAAGGGTATATTAAAGATACTATAGGTAGTCTTAATGTATATATGCATTTCTTTGAAATAGAGGAAAATAATAAGACAATAATGACCTACATTGATAAAATAGAGAATCCCATGAAATACAATGATTTATATCAATTTTCAAAACGATTATATAAGTGTATGACCACTAATCTATCAAAAATTGAAATTGAACAAATTTGTACAAAGGCTATAAAAATTCCAAAAGCAGAAGGGATAGTTGGAATCTTTGTCATAGATAAAGCAGGATTCTTGTATTTTTCAAAGATTAACAAAAATCGGCAGAATATGGCAAATAATAACTTTCAAATCGCAGGTTTTATATCAGCCATATTAATTTACTCGCAAGATTTCATTGCTAGAGAAGAATATGGGCTAAAGCTTGAAGATATTGACCTAGGAGGATATCGTATGTTCTTGAAAACTAAAAACAATGTGATTTTTGCATACATTGTGAATAATGATAACCATACCGATAATTTAAAAAGATATATGCACTTAGTAATGGAAGAATTCATGGATAAATATTACCACTCTCATGTGGTTGAATTTAATGGGGATTTATCACCTTTTCATAGTTTTGAACAAGTGATTGACCTGTATTTCAAAATTTAAATTCTAATATTAAGTCTTTTTATACGTGTTTGGCATACTACTAAAACTATTATTCGCTAAATTTTTCTGATAATTTTATTTATTCAAGATTTAGTAATAAAACTACAACTAATCCCTAAAATTATATATTTAAAGCAAGTAATAATATCACAAGCTTTATCATAAAACTTACTAAATTTATTAATACCAAATATTATATATAACATAATGACAGCAACACTTCAACTTGACCTTGTCCTCGATAATTTAATTAAAACCTTTGGAGCCAAGGTTTATTTTATTCTAATTACATCTGAAAATGGTGCTGTAATTAAATCATATATCAATGAAGAATTCAATAAATCCTCAATTGGGCTAAATATGTCGCAATTGTATGAATTAGCAGAAGAAATTACTTCTGAAATTGGAGTTCATGCTCCAGATTTCAACGTCATCCATTCAGATAATTTTTATATAATATCGATCAAAATACTTGGGAATATCATCATAATTCTTACTGAGGATCAAGTTGAATTTTCATCTATTTTTGAAATAATTAACAAATGTATCGTAACAAATTAATTAATAAGATTCTATGTGTTAATTAAGTAGATATTCAAAATTGTAAACTATAGATCATTAAAATTCTTAAAATATTAACTGATCAATTTCATTAAAGGGATATCTTCGTGAGAAATATAAGTGATTTAAAATGAGATATGAAAGAAATCAATATTCAGAAGGATTTTCGATTTGTGCTTTGATTATTGCAGGAGTCTTCTTGTATTGGGGAATTAATGAATTTATCCATTGGGGAAATGGTTTTGAGTTGTGGGGATTTATATCGACTGGAATTGGAATAGCTCTCATACTTAGTCAAATAATTGCAATAACTAATAGAAGTAAACTGAGGAATGTGGTTTTATCAGAATTTCAAGAAAATCCAGAAGCTATGATAGATGATATTAGCAAAAGTACAGGAATCTCACCTAAAGATATTCAAGCAATAATATTAGATTTAAAAGCTACAGGACAATTAAGAGGTAAATTTAATAAGACAACTAGAAAAATTAAATATTTTTCAATACAAGAAAAAGAAAACCCTCCAGAACAACAAGGAAAATATTGTTCTAATTGTGGAACACCCACTAAAAATGAGATTGCAAAATTTTGTTCTTATTGTGGAGCGGAAATGTAATTAATCATTCTCCATTTATTTTTTGTATTTGATAATTTTAATAATATATGTTATTAATTCCTATTATTTATTCCACTCTTTAATTATAGATTTAAGAAAAGAAAAAGTAAAATAATTACTTTTTAGTTTCTTTTAAGAAAAATGAGATTATTACAGCAATTACCAAAAAAACAGTTTGAATTAATAAAGCAGGCCAATAATCACCATTTATTGTAACATCTTCAAAAATAAGAATAAATAAAATTCCTCCAATTTGCCCTATCATCATCAACATTCCATTTGAACTTGCTTCTGGTACTGGTTTTGTAATATCTACAGCATATTCAAGTCCTACTGGTCCTGCTGAAAGTAAACCGAAACCTAAAAGAAATGAAAACGTAATTAACATTATTCTATCAGATGTAAAAGTAAATAAGAATAAGGAAATTGTTGCCAATATAAGTGAAATTATCAAAAGAGGTTTACGTTTTTCATATTTATCTGATAATGTAGCCATTATAATACAACCTCCAATCCCCCCTAATAACATTAGACCACCTAATATTCCAGAAAACGTTTCACTATAACCTCTGGGTTCTACAATTCCAAAAATATAAGTGGCTATTGTATTGAATATTCCAAGACCCAAGAAAAAAAGGATGAAAAGAAGTATAAAATGCTTATTCTTAAATAATTTCTTCAAACCTTCAGACATTAAAACTTTCTCTTCTAAAAGATCTTTTGTAGGTGGTGTTGGTGGTTTATCTTTAACAAGTATAATAAAAATAACACTAATAATTAAAGATAAGATACCATATATAAACAGCATTGGTAGAAGATCTTCTGTAGTTGTTAGGAGGGGTGTGATAAACATTCCTAAAGCAATACCTAAAAATTGTGATATTAAAGCTATTCCTGTAGCTGTTGTTCTCTCATCATCAGGAAACCAGTTTGCTGATAATTTTGTTACAGCATTAAGGATAAAAGGTTGTCCTATTCCAATTCCAATTTGGAATATTAGTAATAATATATAATCATCAAATGCAACAAATCTTAAAAACCCAAAAATTCCTGTGATTATTGCTCCAATCCCAGCTCCTATTCTAAAACCATATTTATCAATAATCCAAGCTGATAAAAAAGCTATTGGAATATATACAATCATAAAACTCAATGCTAGTAAATCTATTAAAAGTTTATTAACTCCATAAAAAGTTTGAGCAATTTCATTCACTGGAGCAAAACATATCCATAACATTTGTAGTATAATATTTTCTAGCATAAACAGTAAAAGAACGATCCAGCGGTACCGATAGACTTGAATACTTGTTTCATTCATTAAGTTAACACTTTTATTGTTTGATAATTAATTTTAATTAATTAAATCAATTTAGACTTTAACAAATATAAATTTTTAATATTTAATTAGAAAATTTGTAAGTATAAATTTACTCGAACTTTTTCAAATTTTATATTCAAATGTAAATGATTTAAGTGATAAATTTTGGTAAATAAATTTACTGTTGGAGTATTTGGAGCTGGGAGAATTGGAAAAATACATATTGAAAATTTATTACGTAAAATTCCTGATATTAATATGAAAATTGTGGTTGATATTAATATTGATGAAAAATTACGAGAATGGGCAGAAGAGAAAGGTATACCAAAACTCGCCAATGATCCATTTGAAATTTTAAATGACCCTGAAATTGAGATAGTAGTAATTTGTTCACCTACAGATACTCATACTAAAATTATTCAGGAAGCTGCCAAGATGAATAAACACATTTTTTGTGAAAAACCAATTGATTCAGATATAAAGAAGATTAGAAAAACTCTTTCAGTTGTTAAAGAAAAAAATGTAAAACTCATGATGGGATATAATCGACGTTTTGATCGTAATTTTATGAGATGCCATGAATCAGTTGTTTCTGGTCAAATCGGTGAACCTCAAATTGTTAAAATAACTTCGCGAGATCCAGCCCCTCCTCCAATCTCATATATAAAAGGTTCGGGTGGTATGTTTTTTGATATGACTATCCATGATTGGGATATGGCAAGATACCAGGTTGGAAGTGAAGTGGAAGAAGTCTATGCAACTGGAGGTGTACTTATCGATCCCGAAATTGGGAAAGCAGGAGATATTGATACCTCTGTAGCTGTTTTGAAATTTGAAAATGGAGCAATGGGAATAATTGATAATACTCGTCAAGCAGTCTATGGATATGATCAACGTGTTGAAATATTTGGATCCAAAGGATGCGCCATAGCGGATAATGAAGCTACTAACACTGTCCGTATTTATACTGCTGATTGTACTAGTATCGATAAAATCCCTTATTTTTTCATGGATAGATATATAGAATCATACTCAGCTGAACTGAAATATTTCTTTGATTGCTTAGGTAAAAATTTGGAGCCTAAACCTAATGGAGAAGACGGATTAAAAAATGTTCTAGTAGCTTTAGCTGCTCAGAAATCACATAAAGAGAATCGTCCTGTAAAGATTTCAGAAGTCGAAAACTATTAATGCTTCGATTTATAATGATTAATATAAAATCAAAAAGTCAACTACTTATGTCTTATGATTTAACTGCTTTTAAAGTATTAATAAAAAAACTCTTTCCACCAAAAAAATGCGTCTTTACTGTGGATACTGATGGTGACGGGAATGTAGATTCATTGCAAATAAAATTCATTAATTTACTTCTTCCTTTTATAATTCCTAAAGAAATTCAAATTGGAGATTTTAATTTGAATAATTTTAATCCTGAAGATCTTGATTTTTCTAAATATGGGAAATTTTATTTGGATAATGTTGAATTAAATTTTTCAAAAGAAAGTGTTAATTTAGATGCAATAAAGAATCGTATCCTAATTTATCACAAAGGAGATTCGTTTAATTTAAATGATATTATAGAAGGTAAATTAAGTGGCAGAACTATTAACCTAAATGATACAATCAGTATTTTAATAAAAATAGACAAGGAATCTATGGAGAAATTTACCAAAGGAACTCATTATTTTAAAATTGAAAGTGAATTGATATCTAATCTATTGATTAATTTTGAATTGGATGAAAACAATATGAATATTATATTCAATCCGAATAATGCCTAATACCCTATTATAAATTACTTATTAAGTTCTGTCCTATTACTTAAATTTCAAAATTTTCTTTAAGAAATAAATGGGGTTTTTATTTCTATTTTTAAATGAATTCAAGAAGGTGTTAGTATGGCCATTACAGAAGCTAAGAAAAATATAGATATTAGTATCGCTAGTATTCAATTTATTTGTCCAGTCTGTAAAACTAAAAAAACTCTTGATGTACCTAAATCTGTTATAGAAGAGGCAAAACAATTAACTACAATGTCAATAGCACGTGGATTAGTATGTCAACATCAATTTCAAGCTTATGTAGATAAAAATTATCAGGTTCGAGGATATCAAAAAGTAGATTTTGAATTTGAAAATAAAGTTCATCAAGAAAATGTTTTAGATTCTAGCAATACCAAACAAGACGATTGTGAACTTATTGAAAATTTAATACTTGAAGGTAATTATGTTGAATATAATCCATGTAAAACCATAAAAAAAATAAGTAATAGTATAAAGAATAAAGAAATCACTTCTCAGAAAAAAAAAATGAGCCTCAAAGAGATATATGATGAATTTTGGGAATTAATAGATGATAATAATAAAAAATTTAAGGTCTTCCTTAGAAATGATTTGAGAAGAAATTAAAGGTTAATAGTATAAAAAACTAGTTTAAATAATTAGAGAAAAGCATTTGAATAAAATCTGTTTTTATAGAACTACTATGAAAAATAATCATAGGTTTAAAATTTTGATCAAAATTAATGAAGTATAATTTGATGAAAGATTATAATAATAAAGAATTTGTTAATAAACGCTATAATTTAAAAGCTAAAAATAAAAAGGAGAAAGATGAAGAATTTTTTGATAAAAAGGTCAATTCTCTTGATAGAAAAAAAGATTTAATTAAAAATAATTATACTAAATTTCAATTTAATGATGAAGACAAATCTGATATCTATCAATTTGAAATGAAATTTAAAAGAAAAGAAAATGTTAAAGAAAATTCTAAAAAAGAAGTCTCTTCCCATCAAAAGGAGAATGACACTATTAAGAAGCAACTTGAAAAAATAAGAATAAAGGAATATTTACAAGAACAAGATAAAAACGATTTGGAATTCAAAGAAAATCCTAATGAGCCACTTGTAGAAAATAAGGAATTAGTAGAGATGATTTGTATTGGTCTTGGTGATGGAACTATCCCATGCAGTAAAAGCGAATACAAAATTACACTGAATGAATCTCAAGAACCACAATACATTAAATATGTTTATGATTTAATGAAAAAAACATTGAAAAAAAGACCAAGGATATTTGAACCAAAAGAAGCAGATGCAATTAAACTTTCAGTCCATAGGAAAAAAATTATTGAAGCATTAATTAAAAAAGGACATAAATCAGGAGATAAAAAAGAAAATCAAATAAAAGTACCAAATTGGATTAAAAAAAACAAGGAATTTCATTTAGTAGCAATAAGAAGATTAGTTGATACAGATGGCTCAATTCATATTCATAAACATAATAAAACTTTACATATTAGCTTTAATAACGCCTCTTTTCCATTACTAGAAGATTTTAAATTCCTTTGTAAAGCTAATGGGATTGAGACTGTTAAAATCTCTCCTGTTAAAGGAAAAAATACTTTTACTACAGGATTAGAAGCTAAAGGTAATGTGAGTAAATTCCTATATATGGTAAAACCTAAAAAATGGGAATACCGAGTGGAAACTTTTGGATTAGTGTTAAAGAGTATCAGTGATCCTAAGAAGCGAGTAAAAATAGAAAAGGAGTTACAGAGGATTTACAAAGATAAAAGAGTAAATTATTCCTTTAAATACAGAGATGATTTGGAAAAATTGTGTATCAAATATGGTTATGATGTAGGTAGTGAATCTCTTATTAAGGAGATTGAAAAGATGTTGACGTATGATGATAATTACACTGGATTATCTAAAGAAAGAAAAAAAAAAATGAATTTTTATGGGGAGAAAATAATCAAGGATTTAAGGCAAAAATGGAAATAGGCTTATTTCAATTATTTATCATAAGAAAAAATATTCATTACCAAGGTTATTTAAAAAAGAAATAGAAATGAAAAATAGTATGGCAAAGGTGAGATTTGAACTCACGATACCTAGATCTTCAGTTTCACCATTATCAGTAATTCTGATGATTCTAGTGCGTTCCTACCCGTCATCGGGAATATTCCAATGCACTCCGGGCTACGCCACTTTGCCGATATTGCGAATTCTTACTTTATAAAACACTTGAGTTTTTATAATATCAAAATTCGTAATTTAGAAAGGGAAAAATATCATATAAATTTTTTTCTATAGAATAATTTTTTAAGATGAAATCTTTCATTTTATCGATTTTTATATGTATATGATCCAAAATAATTATAGAAAAAAAGGTGGTATAGAATGGAACTAAAAAGGGGCATTCCTTTCTCTCCATCGCGTTTCCAAAGGTTTATAACGCGGTTTCATTGATTTAATTCCTATTTTTTTTTATTATTTTTTTTCCATTATATAACAGCGAAATCCAAACTGATAAGAATATAAGAAGGATAGAATAATTCCAATCAAGTCTTTTTGTTTCATCAGGTTCATCTGAGGGATTTCGATCTATATTCATCGCCTTATAAGAATTCAATAATGTTGTTTGATTAATTAGAGCGAGAGTACGGGTAATATAAATTTCATGTGAAATCGAATCAGATTTATAATGATACAAATAACCATAAACTTTTTCTGCCAAGAGGATCCCTGTATTATTATCAAAATAATAATCGACGTCAATGTAGTAAGTATCTCAGAAATCTCCTTCTGACCATAGTACATGTGTAACTTTATAATGGTAAGCTGTAAAATTATATTGCAAATTTAAAGTGTATTGTTCTATTCCCATGTAATTAAAAGTTACGTCACTTCTAAGGGATTGAGGATCTTGATAATCTATAAGATAACCAGAAAAAGTCAACGGTTCATCGATGCGAATTTTATTAGAATTCTCAAACTCTGACGGTTTTAAGAATAACTCTGTATGGGTGCCTAAAAGATATTCACTATAATCATTATCACTTGCTTCAAGTATTTCTCGAGAGGAAAGTGAAATGATATAACTAAAATTATCATTAAATATAGTTAATTGTAGGTCTTCATAATAAATTGAAACTTTTATGTAGGATTCTCCACTTTCATTATATTTTTCAAAATCTAAAGCATATTTAGTTTCAGAATAACCATCTTTAGTGGGTGAGAATCGCAAAAAGTATTCTAAATGATAGACTTTTTCAAAATTGTTTAGTATTGCATTATTATTTGCAGTACTAATAGGAATATTGAGAATCAAAGCGAATGGCAATAGAAACAATAGTAATAATATAACTAATTTCCATTGAAAGTATTTTTCTCATTTATGAATTTTAATAATCACCTTTTTTTTACATTAAGTTCCTTAACTTAGTTGATTATTAATATCAAATTAAATGTATTTCTTAACAAATATAATATACTATATTAAAAGGTAATAGAATTAGAAACAATAAGAGCTACCGACTCAATAATTATAGTCTCATTTCCTTTGGTAATTTTTCAGTTGCATATCTCAGAATAGGACATGAAATTCTCTCTTTATAACTTAAAAAGTAATTAAAAATTAAATCAGATCCATTATCTCTATAAAAGATTCAATTTTCCGACCATCCCAATCTACTTCAACTAAACGATAGGGATCTATCTCATTGGGATCACGGATCATAACAGCATCCATACCTAACTGAGAAGCTCCCGATAGTTCATTACTATCACCATCTCCAATGTAAAGGCATTCATTTGGTTCGACTCCCAATTGTTCACATGCTAAATTATATATCTGAGCGTCAGGTTTTTTCAACCCTACTGAAGCGGAGAATATAGCGACATCAAATAACTGTGAAAATTCTGTTTTTTTCCAAAAGAGAGGTACATCGGTAGAACAATTAGTTATTAACCCCATCTTATATCCTAATCCTCTTATACTTTTTAAAATATCAACTGCTCCTTTTTTGGGAGTTAGAGTTTTGCGTGTGTTTTTTAGTCTGATCTGCTCACATTTCCTAATATTTTCATCACTTACAGAAACTTTAAGTTTACTACAAATATATCTTATACTTTCTTCAGTGGTTTTAAAAATCCCAATTCCACGCTCATAAGTTGTATCACGCCAAATTTTTGAAAACTTTTCACTAGGTAATTCGAGAGCTGAAGCCATATCTGTTAATAATGTGTTGTATCCTTGAACTGAATAACTATCGACAAGAGTACCAAATAGATCAAAGATAATAGCCTTATATTTCATAAGATTCTGTTATCATATTTGTCTTTTTTTTACTTCATAAGGTTAGTAATAATGGCTCTACCCACAAATTTTTCTTTTTTCATTTCCTCAAATACTTCATTAATTTCTGAAAGATTAGCAGTTCTCCCGACATGAGTTTTAACCTTTCCTTCTACTGCTATTTGGACTAATTCCCTCATATCTTCTACAGTACCAGTTAGGGATCCGATTATTTGTAGGTCTCTTATTATTACTTCAAATGGGGTTACTGATATTGGTCCCTCATTGAATGGCGGTATACCTACTCCAATTAGTGTTCCTCCTACTCTGAGTAACTTTATTCCAAGATTATAAGCTGAAATATTTGCTGCAAATACTATACTTACTTGAACTCCCCCTAACTCTTTTTCAACGAACTTTTCAACATCATTAACATCTATCGCATGATCAGCACCGAGTTTCTTAACGATCTCTAGTTTTTCAGATCCTTTATCGATTCCAATGACTTTATATCCAAAACTTTTTGCGATCTGCACAGCATAATGACCGAGGCCACCAGCAGCCCCAATGATAGCAATATATTTATCAGAAGGAATTTTGAGGCTCTTAAGTTTTTTGATTGCTCTATACGCTGTTAAACCCCCACATGCTAGAGAAACTTCAGTATCACTTAGTTCATCGGGGATTTTTACCAAAGATTGAGCCCATACGGAAATGTATTCACTAAATATTCCGAACAAAGGTTTTCTTTCTGGACAATACATAGCTTTTCCTGATAGACAATACTCACAGGTTCCACACCAGTATCCTAATGTTCCACCAAGACCCAATATAACTCTATCACCTACTTTTATATTAGATTCAGAATCAGGACCCAATTCCTCGACTATACCAATTCCTTCATGTCCCAGGGGACGTGGAGTAGGTAATTGCATCCACTCTCCCATCACAACATGTAAATCTGTATGACAAACCCCTGCGGTTGTAATTTTTACTAGGGCTTCTCCAGCTTCGGGAGAGGGTTTAGGAACATCAATTATACTTACTTTTCCAATTTCTTGAAGTATTGCGGTTCGCATTTTACTTTTTCATCTCATAAATTTCTTTTTTAAATATTAATTTGTTGTTGAATTTTAAATAGCTATTCTACTTGATAATAATCAAATTATAATTACACAGTTATTCTGTCTAAGGATTTTATTTCTTTAAAATTTGTTTTCTTTTTTCATTTGACAATTTTTCACTAGCATATCTAAGAACAGGGCGAGAAAATCTCTCCTTATTACGTAATAGGTAATTATAAATTGAATCGGGATTATATTTCGAACAGGTTTTAAGAATCCACCCGATAGCTTTCTGAATATAATATTCAGAGTAATTTTTCATTTTTTCTACCAACTCAAATAGATAATTCTCATCGAATTCCTTATTTATCATTATTATTTTAATAAGAATTACTAATGATGCCCGTCTAATCCATAGATTTTCATTGATAGACCATTTCTCAATGGTTTTTTTCCCAAGCTTTTGGTTATTTTTTTTTCCTAAAAAGGGTCCAATTACTCTTATACAACTAGAATCACAAAAAGCCCATGTATCACAGTGTTTAGAGAACAGATCTTCAAATAAATCAATAGTTTCTTGATTAAAATCGCTTTTAAAGTGATTGAGAAAAAATACCCCAGAAAATTTCTCCTCAAGAATATTAGAACTAACTAAATTTTTACAAATATCGACAGCATCCTCATAACTGCATCTATATTTTTTATATACGTTTTTCGTAATTTTTTCTATATCAGAGATTTTATGACCATATCCAAAAAAATTAGGATTATCAGTATTCAATATTTTATTTCTTCGAATAATCTGTTCAGGTGTTAATTTAGGAGTAGACTTTTTCAATTCGAGTTTAATTTCCTGAGTTATTGTTGTTTTTATAGAAATTTCTCTAACCCCGTCTTTTGTTTTAAATCTATTCTTTTTTTTAAGTAAGATTCAACAATCCTAATTATTTTAGGGGTAAAACTCTTAATAGTGTGTAATTCACCTCTTTTATAAACATCCAGAATCGATTCATCCAGGTTATTTAGATTTAATCCTGCCCACATTAATTTTTTATTAGTTTTCCCTGTTTTTAAAGCATCTATATATTCGCTATTTAGGAGAAATTCTGATAATATATAATTCCATTTCCGGAAATCTGAAGGAATCCAACGTTTTACTCGGATATTAACTTTATATTTTTGACATAAATTCCATAATCGTGTGTTGATTCTTTTGGTATAATCTGATGGTGGATGAATTTGTCCTTTATACAAATTTAATAGTGGTTTAACAATGTTGGAATATTTACTTTTTTTCAATTTATTGATAAAATATTGAGCTTGAGAATCTCGTAGTGTCAAACCAGGAGAAAATAAAATAAAATCCGCCCCTACTTCTTTTGATTTTTTTATTACATCTTCTAGATCTTCATCGTTATCTTCTAAAAATGGGATAATTGGAATAAAATATGTACCAATTTGAATATTAGGGGCCTGTTTTTTAATGGTCTTAAGAGCTTCAAGTCTTTCAGAGGGTTTGGATGAAAAAGGTTCTAAGAATTTAGCGAGTTCATCATCACTTGTACTAATTGAAAATCCGATAGTACACCACGTATCGAAAGCGATTTTTTCAAGAATATCTATATCTCGAGTGATTAAGTTAGATTTAGTTGCAATATTGATAGGAAATTTATGTTTTGCTATGATTCCTAAAATTTTTCTAGTATGTTCAATCTTCTTTTCAATTGGTTGATAAACATCATTTACTCCACCAGGGGCTATTATATCAGGTAATAATGTTCGTGCTCTTTTAAATCTCTGATCTAATTTTTTGTCAAAATTTGTCTTAATGATTACTTCATTCTCAAAGTCTTCAATATAGTATCGTTGACTACGGGCGTCACAATAAATACACGCATGAGCACATCCTGAATAAGTATTCAGGGTATAGCGAGACCAAAACCATGAATCTGGAAATTTTAATTTATTTAGAACAGATTTAAATTCCTTATAAATATACTTAACCATTACAATGAATACATTTTTTCAGTAAAGGTCAATAGTAAAGGAAAAAATTTAAGATTAATTCTAATAATCTATATTTACTCTAAAAGAAGTGAAAAAACGCCGTTTTTACAGAAAATTTTGAAGTGATCTAAAATTGTAATTAGAGACGTTTTTTCACCAATTATATACAATTATGTAAATATAACTTTTTGTCTTTTTAATTATAAATAAAAAATTGGTTTTTTTTTTTTGGTGAAAACATCGTGAAACCATCCTTTCACGAAGATTTATTTTATTGATTTGATTTTAAAGTGATAAAAATGTTGACGATATGCGCGATCCGGGAATTGAACCCGGGTCATCGGCTTGGAAGGCCGAGATCCTGACCACTAGACTAATCGCGCTTGAAAATTTTAGAAGTCAGTGTAAGTTTAAAAATTTATCATTTCTTTTAATTTTAGTGATTTTAAAGAATACCATAAATAAGTTCATAGTAAGTTATAATTCTATTGGTAACAATCCAAGCATCCAAAGAGTATTCAGAAATAGAAATTAAATTATCTGAAAGATTTATGACATATTTCGAGAATCCATTTTTTTGAAATCCACCAATAAGTGCAATATAATTTTTTTTTATATCCTTTGCAAATAATTCTTTATAATCTTTATTTCTTTTACCCTTACTCGATAAGATAAATACTTCTGGATCTTCAAAATTATCTATAAGGTTCTGCAGATTACCTTCGAATGGAGTAATAAGTTTTAAAGATTCTATCTCAATTCTCCCATCTATTAACATTTTAGCTATCAGCCCTTTAAATCGATTATAATTTCTTGCTATCCTAATTTCAGGATTAAATTTGAAAATTTTATTATTAAACGTATGAACAAACAAGATTAGATTTCCACTTTTATTGAGAGATGATCCTAATGCATTGAGTAAACATATATGAGTGATATCTGGTCTTCCTCTTTTTTGAAAATTTTTCAAATTTTTCATCGCAGAAAAATGTAATGTGTTATCTAAGAGTTGAGAGGCGTAAATTTTTGGTGTTAAATTTTTCTTAACTGCAGGGTGAGAGCGTATTTGTTTAGGAATTAATTCTAAACCACATTCAGTAAAGACAATAATTAATGGCATAACAATTACAAAAGATTTTTTGAATGTTACTTCTAATTTAGTATGTTTTTAATTTTATAAAGTATCTTGTAGATTTATTACATTCAAAACAAGTTAAAGAAACATGAGAGCCTTTTCCTTTTGAATGCATTCTAATCCTGTAATTCAATCCTGGATATAAAAACATTTTACATTTATTACAAATTCTTTTTTTCCACTCCTCAGGAATTTTTATCCTTGTTCTTTGAGCATACCGTCTTGCCAAATACGTGTAACGATTTGCTAATTTTGGATCTTTAGGAAATATTTCGTGAGCTTTCTGAAATAAATAAAGCATTCTGGAATTTGCAATTTTTTTTACAATATGTTTTGAATTTTTACTCCTTTTTGGCATCTAAATTATCTTTATAACTTTTTTCATTTTGGCTTATCTAACTTCAATAAGGAAAGTATGAATATTTTACCTCTGACATCGATTAGATAAGAGCATGTTAATTGTGAAATTTTACTAGCTAATTCTTTTATATTCGATTTTGTTGCTATGGATTTTAATGCTTTGACTTTTATTATTTTATATCTTTTTAATAACTTATTTGCATGGTTAATAAACTCATTCGTTATCCCATTTTTTCCCAAAATACAATCCGGTTGCGATAATAAAGCCTTCTTAAATTCTTTTTGGTAATCCATCGTTCTAGAACACAAAAAATAGGAAAAATTTTTAATTTATTCTGACTTTTTAAACGTATTATAGTTAATAAAGAAGTATAGAATTAAAGATCATGTCTATATATGTCGTTCAACCAGAAAAACTTGTCGAAGCAATAGCAGAAAAATTGAGAGAGTATCCAGAAATTTCCCCTCCTGAAGGATCAGAATTTTGGAAAACTGCCTTTTTTAAAGAATTAGCACCACACGATTCTGAAAACTTCTGGTATATCAGATGTGCCTCACTTCTTAGGAAGGTGAAGAAATTTGGACCTATTGGGGTAAACAAACTTCGAAAATTTTATGGGGGGCGAAATAGAAAAGGTCCTGGTCGAAGTCATTCTGCTAAGGGAAGTGGGAAAATTATTAGAGTAGCTTTACAACAGTTAGAAAATGCAAAATTACTCTTAAAGGTTGAAAAAGAAGGAAGAATAGTTTCTGCTGAAGGTACAAGTTTATTAGAAAGAACAGCATATTTAATTTTACGACATTAAACCTAAAATATAAGAACTTTAGGGGTCTAACGTGAGTAATGACGAAGAATTAGATAATATCAGAAAAAGAAAGCTACAGGAATTGCAACAACAAGCAGTTCAACAACAAATAGCAGAAGCCCAACAAAAAGAATTTGAAAATAAAAAATATCAACTTATGAGAAAGATCTTAAGTCAAGAAGGAAGACAAAGATTAGAAAATATCCGGATGGTTAAACCAGAATTTGCACAACAAATTGAATTACAATTGATTCAGTTATTTCAAACAGGACAACTGAGAGGTGCAATTCCTTTACCAGATAAAGCATTTAAAAAGCTTTTAGAACAAATATCTTCAATGGGACGAAAGAAAGAATTTAAAATAAAAAAATAATTTAAAAAATCATTAAAATTTTAAAGAGATTAAGATTTATGGCAAGAAATAAGGATTTACCTTCGAAATTACGAAGAGCAAAGAAATATAAGCAGAGTCAATCAATTCCAAATTGGGTTATGATAAAGACAAATCGCAGAATAAGAAGTAGCCCTCATACAGATAGAAAATGGCGGAATACACGAATAAAACGAGATTAAAGAATATAAAATATCAAAATGAAGGATAATGGGAAAAAAGGAAAAAGAAATTGAATTAGAGAATTTGGAAGAGGAATTAGGAGATTCTGAAGAACCAGAAGAAATTGAAGAGATTGAAGAATTTAGTTTAGATGAAATCTCTGAAGAAGAAGAAATAAGGGAAGTTTTTGAAGAAGGGATTTTAGAAAGAGAAGAAGAGGAGGAAATAGAAGCTCCAAAAGAAGAAATTATTGATGAAAGGATATATATTATCCCTCTTGCTAAGGCTCGAAAAGGACCAAGAAACAAAAGAGCTAAAAAGGCAATTAAATATTTAAAAGAATATATGACACGTCATTTCAAGCCAGAATCTTTAATTATAACTCAAGAAGTGAATGAACATATTTGGTCCAGAGGAATTCAAAAGCCACCACGAAAAATAAAAGTAAGAGCAACTAAAAATATAGATGGGTTAGTTGTTGTTTATTTAAGTTAAATTTTTCTAAGTACAAGAAAATTTTAAAAACCTTATACTCTTTTTAACTAAAATTTAAGAATTAGAATTATATCAGTTTATCATAAATGGCTATTATTAAGGCTCAAATTTTTGGTCGAAATTTAGTGGGAATATTTTTAACTGGAAATAATTCTTTTATCCTTTATCCACCAACATTATTAAAATCTACATTAAAAAAAATCAAAGCTATTTTTGAAGAACCTTTCTATCCACTTACAATCAATAATTCTAATTTACTTGGAGTTTATTCAGTATCGAATAAATATGGAATAATTGTTCCACATATTATACGAGAAGATGAATTAAACAATTTAAGATCATTCGTAGACAAATCGTGTAATATAGGGGTATTAAAGTCTATTGATAATACCTTTGGTAATTTAATCTTATGTAATGATAAAGGTGCGATAATTAGTTCATTCTTAGAAAATTATAGGATTGAGATTGAAGATATTCTAAATGTTGAAACTGTTATCTTTGATTTTGCGAATTATTTCCTTCCGGGATCAATATCAATAACAAACAATTTTGGTTGTTTAGTACATCCCCTATCTACAGATGAGGAGATTGAATTTATATCATCGGTTTTAAAGGTTAATGAGGTTGATGTTTCAACTATTAATCGTGGAGTACCATATTTAAGTTCAGGAGCAATAGTAAACGATAAAAGTGGAATATTTGGAATGGCTTCTACAGGTCCAGAATTAATGAGACTTACATCGGTTCTTAAACTTTAAACCTATTTCTTTATCGAAGCGGAAAAATGGAAAAATTAATATTTTTTGAAAAATTTTCCAATTTTAAAAGTTCTTAAACTGTGGAAATAATTAGTTATGTCAGAAATAAAAATTTTCAGAATTATTGGAAACTATAATAAAAATCATAAGAAATATTTGTTTCGAAAAGAGATTCGCGCCTTGAAGAAAGAAGATGCACTTGAAAATATCTTAAGTCAAATTACATCAATTGGTATTTTTAGGCGCAAAATTAAAATCCAAGAAATAAAAGAAATATCTTTAAATGAATCACAAGATCATCTTATTAGAGAATTATCAGAATAAATAAAAAAGAAATGTAAATTGAATTGATAAAAATGGACGTTTCTCAAGAATATCAAGAACAACTAATACAAATACAATACTTTAGGGAACAATATAATATGATTCAAGGACAGTTAGAATTCATGAATGCTTCTCTAGGTAATTTATTGAATATTAAAACAACTCTTCAAAATATAAAAGAAGGTGTAAAAGAAGGTGATGAAATACTTATACCAATTGGTGGTTTAGTAAATATTAAAGCAATTATTAAAAACCCAGAGAAGGTTTTAGTATCTATTCCTCAAGATGTTGTTATCGAGAAAGATATAAATGGAGCAATTGAATTCCTTGATAAAAGTATGGAACAACATAATCAACAAATTGAATACTTACGAACTCAATTACAAAAAGTGGAAATGACACTCAGACAAATTTCTGATATTGTTCAGAAAACCTATTCAAAAGAATAGAATTATTTAATTAGACTTGTTTTAGATAAAATATAGTTTAAATCCTTTAGGAGAGATAAATGCTTGAAAAACTAAAAAGTACGTTTTCTTCTTTTGTAAAAAAAACTCTAACTGAAAAAAAAATAACTAATGCGATACAAGATTTAAAATTACTACTTTTAAGTAATGATGTAGCTATCGATACCGCTGATGAAATTTGCAGAAGAATTACTGAATCTTTTAAAGGAGAACAACTAAGTAGATTATTATCAACCCAAAAAATGTTATTTGAGACTTTAAAAGAAACGATAACTGAGATTTTAACACCAGAAGAAGATATCAATTTATATGAAGATATAAAAAAGAAAACACCGAAACCTTATGTGATTGTATTTCTTGGTGTAAATGGTACTGGAAAAACGACCACTATGGCTAAAATCGCTAATTATTTAAAAAAAGATGGTTTTTCAATTGTAGCAGCAGCAGCGGACACGTTTCGAGCAGCTGCAATTGAACAGTTGAAATATCATATGGATAATGTAGGAATAAGAGTCATAAAACATGAGTATAAATCTGATCCTGCTTCTGTGGCTTATGACGCCATTGAACATGCAAAAGCTAAAAATATAGATGTTGTTTTAGTTGATACAGCGGGAAGACAAGTTACAGATAAGAATTTGATGATTGAAATTCAAAAAATATGTAGAGTTGCCAAACCTGATTTAATTCTTTTTATAGGTGATAGTTTAGCAGGTAATGATGCTCTATTTCAAGCAAAAGAGTTTAAAAAGCATGTTGGGATTGATGCAAATATATTAACTAAACTTGATGCGGATGCTAAAGGTGGTGCTGCTTTGTCAATTTCTTTTGAAACAAAGAAGCCAATAATTTTTTGTGGAGTAGGACAAGATTATGATGATTTAATTCTATTTGATCGTGAATTATTTGTATCAAATATTTTAGATCTTGTTTAAAATCAAATAATTCTCAAGGCTTAAGAGATAAATTTTTATCTGAAAATTCTTTATTTTTAATGTGTCAACCTACCCGAAATATGATAAGTATAGTAAGGCAAAGAAAAAAAAAAAACCAGGTCTTTATGAGAGACTGGTAATTTTTTTCCGAAATTCAAGAAGAATAATGAAAGTGGCAAGTAAGCCAAAAAGGAAAGATTATTTCTTAGTTTTCAAAATTTGTATAATAGGAATCTTAGTCTTGGGTGTAGTTTCATATGTGATACAATCTATCTTTTCTGTTCTAGATTTTCTTAAATGAAAATAATTCTATAAGAGAAAAAATTTACATTTAAAAGAAATGTATCAATATTTGCTCTGGAATTGTTAATTCTTCTTCTTTATTTTTACATGCAATGAATTTGATTTTCATACTTAATGAGAGAGAAAGAAGCCTTTTTGTTAAAATCCCATCAATAATCAAAAACTTGGTATCTTTAAAATCTCTAATTTTTTCAAATATTTCACCTACAGGTATATCAAACAATTTTTCAAGATTCTTATTAAAGCCAATAGCAAAACCAGCATTAATATTCTTAGTTGCTTCGATTATAATATTTTCATCTTTAATTTTAAGTTTTTTTAAGATTTTTTGAAAATTTGTTGTATGTTCTCCAATAGATTTTCTATCAATGCCATTTTCTTTAGGTATTTTTATAGATTTTGCTGGTTTTTTATTTTGTAAAGCTTTTATCATTTGTTTTCGAGTCAATTCTTCAACTTCATATCCATCAGGTGCTCTAGCAACTTTGTTAATCTTAGTGACTTGTAGAAGTTCATTGAGGATAATCATTCCACCCCGGTCTCCATCTACAAAAGCAGTTACAGATTTTTTTTGCTTAGCTAATTTAATAACGGATTTTGGTACATGAGTTCCTTGAACAGCTATAGTATTTTTAACCCCAATTCTTAATAAATTAAGAACATCAGCTCGACCTTCAACAATAATTAATTCTGGGTTAGTTTCTACTTCCGGACCAGCTGGGAGGTTTTCTGATCCCCATGAAATTATTTCTCCAAGTTTAATATCTGTATCAATTTGTTCTTCGATCTCACTTTGGTCTAATGATTTTTGATCCCATTCTTTTAAGAGTTCAGTGGCTCTTTCAATGATTTTTTGTCGCTTAGTTTCTCTCACATCTCGAATATCAATTAATTTAATTTCCGCTTCACAAGGCCCAACTCGGGATACAGTTTCTACAGTTGCAGCTAATAAAGCTGTTTCTCTCCTAGTTAAGGATGAAGGAATTTTAATAATACCTTCAGAAATTCCTTCTTTAGATTCATTTTCTACTTCAATTCTTCCAATACGTCCTGATTTCTGTAGATCCCTTAAATCTAGATCTAAAAGTAATCCTTCAGTCTGCCCAAATATAGCACCGACAACATCAGACTTTTCTACAACCCCTTTAATTATGAATTTAACTTCAATAATGTATTTGGTTGTAAACTCATTTTGATTTGTTATTTTAGTCACTTCCTTTTCAATTCTATAAATTTTTAATCTGTTCAATAAAAAAAAACTTAAAGGAAGTCTTGTGAAATAGAAGTAGAATCTAGCCAACTAGATTAGAACTTATATTAAATTAACTATTTCTAGTAAATTTTAAAAAAATTTATCTATTATTAGAATATTGTAAATTATTATTAAACTTGAAATGTAGCTCTACTTCTTATTTATAATTATTTATCTTACTAGTAAGTTTGATTTACTGAACTTTTTATTATTTTATTTTTTTTTTATTATTTTGTTAATTGGTTTAATTAATTGGTAAAAATATTTAATAAATTTATTTGGAAATTTAATAAATTAAATGTAATATTATGATTGATTATTTTTTTTATAATATAATAAATAATCTTGATAACATTTACTATAATATCTATTAAAATTATTCTACCAATTTATTTTTTTGCTAATTAGAAGAATTTTATAGTAATATTCTAAACTATTTAGTTAATTTTTTTATGTTATTTTTATTTTTGATATTATAAATTAAAGCTTTTAAACCAAATTGAGATATGGAAAAAATTATTGTTTTGGGAGGAAAGGGGGGTGTAGGGAAAAGTTCTATTAGTGCTGCTACAGCAGTTTTACTTTCAGATTTACTTCCTGAAAAAAAAATCTTACTTATTTCTTTTGACATGGCCCATAACCTTAGTGATTTATTCAAATTAAAAATTGGAAATAAAGTAACTACTCTTACTAAAAATTTATGGGGTATTGAGCCCGATGCGGATAGTTATGCTAAGAAATATACGAAGGATTTAATTGAAAAAATGAAAAACCTTACAAGGCAAATGCCACTAATAGGAATGCTTCCCCAAATTGAAAAGTTTATAGATAAAACTTTTACTCCTGATTCCATTCCGTTAGCTTTAAAAAATGCTATGTTTTTTCAAAAAATATTAGATGCTGAGGATATTAATACTCAGGATATTCAATTTGATATAATAATTGCAGATTTTCCCCCTACAGCAAACATGATTACTCTTTTTGAGATACCTGAAGACCAAGTAAAAGTTGTTCTCAAATACTCATTAAATTTTTACAATTCCATTAAGGGTGCTATTCGTAATGTTTCAAAAATGTGGCGAAATATAGTTAAACCCTTTGATGATTACGAGGAAAGACGAGAGTTAGGAAAGGATATTTTTAATATGATTGTTGAATTAGAAAGGCGGGGAGAACGAATCTCAGATCTGATTCACGAGATTGGGTCACTTAGATTAGTGACTATAGCTGAGAAGCCAAGTTTTGAAGAGATCAAAAGAGCTAGAGATTTAACACGACGTTATATTAATTTAGAGGGTGTTCATATAAATATGATTGTACCAGAACCAAAAAAGTGTGATTTTTGTAATAAAATTAGAAACCTTCAACTTGGTTATGTAGAAGCAATTAAAAAGGAATTCAAAAAATTAAAAATTTGGCAATCGAGAAAGCTTGAAGAAGAACCTATAGGCTTGGATGGTTTAAGATTTCTTGCTTATGAAGTGTATGGAGATAAGATCAGTGCTGATGAAATTTTAAATCCTAAAACATAATTTGAAATGAAGTGAGTAATTTTTGATTATTGATGGATATTAATTTTTCAATTTCAACTTAAAATTAGTTTTCTTTTATCGAAAGTCTTTTTAAAATAGAATCTATTTTGTGAAACTAAAAAATTTAAGAATCAAAAACCATAATGGAGGTAAATTATGAAAATAAATGATGATATGAAGAATAAAATTAAGGAACACTATGGATAAACAAATGAGGAATTACAAACTTTATTTGAAAATCCTAGAAATTTAGAGGCAATTTCAAAATCATTAAAACTATTAGATCGAACTATAATTACTGAAGTCGTTTGCTCTCATGGTTGTACTGCACAACATAAAGTAGGCGATAAATTTTATTTTAATGGGATTGGACAATTACTTACAAAATATGGCCCTAAAAAAATTTGTATATATGCTTTAAGTGCATTAGCTCATTTAATCTTTGCTGCAAATGAATTGTATTATGCTGGTGTTGATTCTAATAAAATGAGATTTAAACGTTCTGATTGTACGGGGGATGTCGGTTTAAAATGTGGAGGATTTGGTAAAATTGTAATGGAAATAAAAGTTGAAGATAGAAAAACAATCGAATTAGTAAACAAATAATTCTGGGTAATCCAAAAAAATAATAATATAATCTTGGATGATAAGTTATGGAATAGTGATTTTTTATTATTTAAGAAAAAGCAGAAATGATATAAGTTTTTAAGATCTTATTCTATTTTTCATTATATTTCTTAACTATTATTAACTAAATTACCTAAGATTAAAAAGAGATTCAGCAATATTTTACCTTTCCATCTTTCTTTTTCTTGACAGCTCCATAGATTTATTTAATATACCATTAAAAACCTCTACATTTTTAAATAAATTAATTTCTTCACCACAGCTCATTCTTAAGAGTTCTAATACAGATAAAACCTTGTATTTCTTCATTTGAATTCGATAATCAAATGCAAAGTTAGAAATGCACCCAGGGCAAGTATTAATTATATATTTTGTATCTGCTTTCTTAAATTCTCTAAATCTTTTCGTTCGGATTTTTTCCATAAATTTTTGATCCAGTAAACCAAGAGATAAACCACAACATAACGCATTTTCGCGATTATGTTCTAATTCTATTATTTCACAACCTGTTAGTTCAACGATTTTTCGAGGATAATCCAATAACTCAGGATATTTTTTTACTACACATGAATCGTGAAATGCGACTTTAAGATTCAATTTATTTGTTATATTTAAATTGCCTGATTCAATTGCTCTTACAATATATTTCCAAATTGAGATTATTTCAAAATCATTAGAAATCCTTTTATATTCATGTTTATAAGCTTCATAGCATTCATTACAAAAAATAATTAATCGTTTAACTCCTAAGTCAGAAAATTTAGAATATAAATGCTCTTCAAAATCAATATTCGGAAGAGGCATACACGTTCTATGATAAACTTCGCCACAACAAAAATCAATACCTCCAGCAAAGCTTTTTCCTTCTAATAATCCTTCAAGTGTAGGATTTTTGAATAAATACTGCATAAAATATGAAATAGAGCATCCTAGTAAAACCAGATCTTCAGATTTTGAAGGTGATTTCCATTCTTTCAAATTTTTTGCTTCATCAGAACTCATCATTACTTTTTCATAAAACTCAAAAACATTTGGTTTATTAAAAGGGAATATAAATTTACTTGAACGTCGAATTTTGCCATTTTCTTCTAATTCTTTTATTTTTGCTAATTTCAATTCTTTAATTAAATATGATGGAGTTAAATCATTAGGACAATTTAAATCACATGTCCCACAGATTGCACATTGGTCAACAATAAAACTCGAACCAGCAATAAGATTCTCAATTTCTTCCTTAGCTTGATCGATATCCAAATCTATTATAGGACAGCTTTTTAAGCATACTCCACATCTAACACAATCATTTACATCAAACATAATTAGTTAAATTATTGATTTGGTATTATCAGTATTTTTTATTAATAAAAATACTTGATAATTCTAATAATAAAACATTTTTAAATAAGTTAAAGGTAATTTTGAAAGAATATATGAAAAATAAAAAATATTGAATATATTTTCCCCTCAAAAAAAACAGTGGATGTAGTTATATTGTTCTTCAATCAGTTTATCAATCTCAACGCCCATTGATAGTAGTTTTAGGAATCCTATCATAGATACTTAAGAAATACTCCAGTTATTTTGAAGCGTTAAGTAAAAGAGCTCTATATTTGTCAGAACTCGAAAATTTGTTAGAAAAAAGCATTAATAGTTCATTATAGGATAAATTGAATCAGAGAAAAAAAGATGTCTCTTTTTTGCTTGTACTACTCTATTTTTATGAATAAATCATTAGAAAAATCTTTTTAATGTAGAAGATGTTTGAATTCATAATCCTATAAATAAGGAATTATTAAAATGGTACGTTATAAGTGGACTGTATTAATAATAACGACTATCGGAGTATTTATGTCTTCTTTAGATGCAAGTATCGTAAATATTGCGATACCTTCTCTTTCAAGAGATTTAAAAACATCATTTGAAGTTGTCCAATGGATTCCGATAATATATTTGTTAGTTCAAGCAGTTACTCTCATCAGTTTCGGGAGATTATCGGATTTGAAAGGAAGAAAATTATTTTTTTTGTTTGGAATCTTTCTTTTTACATTTGCAAGTTTTTTTTCTACATTTGTAGCCTCTGGAATTATATTAGTAATTTTTAGAGCAATCCAAGGTATTGGAAGTTCCTTTATATCAGCGAATGCACCTTCTATGATAACAGACATTTTTCCTCGAGAAGAGACTGGTAAAGCATTAGGTATTAATGTTGCAACTATATATTTAGGATTAATTATTGGACCTGTTTTAGGAGGAATAATTGTCCAATTTTCCACTTGGAGGCTTATATTCTTTATAAACGTTCCAATAGGAATTATTCTCATAATTGTGGGATGGTTTAAACTAAGAAAAGTAAATCCGGGAATAAAAGAAGAGAGATTTGATATTTGGGGGACACTACTCTTTATGTCATTCTTAGTTACTTTGCTTTTAGCATTGACCATCGCTAACCTAGTTGGATGGGGTTCTATTCAAGTTATTTTATTATTGATTATTTCAACATCAAGTATTATCTTATTCATTTATATAGAAAGTAAAGCAAAATATCCATTATTTAAACTAAGTTTATTTAGAAGAAATAAAGTGTTTTCATTTGCTAATTTTGCAGCTCTATTCAATTATACAGCTATATCGGGGGTTAGTTTTTTACTTTCAATATATCTTCAATCAATATTAGGAATCTCGCCTGCTATTACGGCTTTATTCTTATTACCGACAACAATCACAATGGCCAGTATAGCCCCATTAAGTGGGAGATTTTCAGATAAATGGGGAACTAGGATTTTAACGACGTTAGGGATGGTTATTATGGCGATTGGATATATCATTTTAAGTATATTTATAAGATTTTTACCTATAATATATATTCTAATAACCCAATTTGTGGTTGGATTTGGGATTGGACTATTCTCTTCTCCGAATAATTCTGCTATCATGAATGCTGTAGAACCAAAAGATCACGGGATTGCTGCTGGAACTCTTTCTACCATGCGTGTGGTTGGACAATCAATTAGTGTAGCATTATTAAGTGCAATATTAACTCTTTTCATCCCTCTCTCCATTCTAAATCCAATATTATCAAATTCAACATTAATAACAGATCCTACTGCTAAGCAAGAATTCGTAATAGGAATGCAAATTTTATTAATTGTCTCCTCAATAATTTGCCTTGCTGGAGCTTTCTTGTCATTTATGAGAGGGAAAAAAACTTTAAATGACAAAAATGATTTTAAAAAATCTATATAAAATTCTAATTAAATGCTTAAAATTAAAATATAAAATTTAGGCATAAGAATTAGAAATTTTTCAACTTAATTTAATCGAGAGAGGGAAATTTATAATGGTTAGCAAGGGAATGCAAAGGGTTATTAAAATATTGAAACGAGTTCAGGAAATCACAAGGGAACCAACAGTTGAAATCATACGTAATGCTTTAGAACAGTTAGGCAAAATGGCAGGGCTACCGAAAGATGTAAATTGTGAACCTGTAGATGCTGGAGGCGTTCCAGCAGAATGGATTACCACTCCAAATGTAAATCATGACCATGTAATGTTATACTTACACGGAGGAGGATTTATCGCAGGATCAATAGCAACTCATCGGGATTTAATTTACCGAATTTCTCGGGCAGCTAAAATTCGGATGCTAGCAATTGACTACCGCTTAGCTCCTGAACATCCTTTTCCCGCTGGTATAAGTGATTCTGTAGCGGCATATCAATGGCTTATTACAAATGAAAAAATCAACCCGAATAATTTGATTATTGGAGGTGATTCTGCTGGCGGATGTTTAACATTATCTACTTTAGTGACTTTGAAAGAAAAAGGTGTATCGTTTCCTGCTGCTGCTGTTTGTCTATCACCAGCTACAGATTTAGCAGGGACAGGAGAATCGATGACAACAAAAGTGGATGTAGATCCATTTCTATCTCCTGAATATGCTAAATTAATGACGGAATCATATTTAGGGGAAACTGATCCTAAAGATTATTTAGCTTCTCCTTTATATGCAGACCTTAAAGGACTCCCTCCTCTTTTTATTCAAGTCGGAACATCTGAAATGTTGCTTGATGACTGCACACGATTTGCAGAACGCGCTAAAAAAGCAGGTGTTGATGTAACCTTAGATGTATGGGAAGATATGATTCATGTGTTTGCAGGAGTTGGGGCTTCTACTCCAGAAGGTAGAGAAGCTATTGAAAAAATAGGAAACTTCATCCAAAAAAACCTCAAATAGATTCACATTACTAGTTATATTTAATTTCTTTTTCTCAATTTCAAATTAAATGTTTAGATAAAACCTGTTTTAAACATAATCTATCTTTTAATGAATGCTGGTTTTACCATTGTTTATGCTATTCAGAAAAAAATAAAGAAAAAAATATTATGAAATAAAAAGTATTCTATTTTCAAATATCTCATCTACCTAGTGCAAATTAAACAAAAGTTAAGAAAAAAAAAATATTATCAATACTGATTACTCAGGTCCCCTCAAGAAAGCCGTGGATGTAGTTATATTGCTCCTCAGTTAATTTATCAATCTCAACGCCCATAGATTGAAGTTTTAAGAAGCCCACCATGTCATCTATCTCTACTGGAACATCAATTATTCCAGGTTTTAATAAGTCCTTGTTCTTGACAATATATTCAGACATTAGAGATTGAAGCCCGAATGACATATCCATTACCTCAGCAGGATGTCCTTCTGACAACACTAAGTTGGCTAAACGGCCTTTTGCCAGCAAATAAACTCTTTTACCGTTGGGGAAGATTAATTCTTCTACATTACTACGAATAGGTTTAATTTCCTTAGCGTACTCGTAAAGTTCCTTGGTTGGCACTTCAATATCAAAATGTCCGAGATTACCGAGAATGACTCCATCCTTGAACTTATCAAACATCTCTTTGGTTGGGGAAATTACATGCTTGCAACCCGTAGCTGTTAGAATAATATCAGCAATAGAAAGAGCATCTGCTATAGGCATAACTTGATATCCTGCAAATTTAGCTTGGAGAGCCTTAATCGGATCAACTTCGGTTACAATTACATTTGCACCTAAACCGCGAGCTCTCAACGCCATTCCACTGCTGCAGTGACCGAATCCTGCCACGATTACATTTTTCCCCGCAAAAAGAACATGCATTCCATAAATCGCAGAGACTATACCTTGACCTGTACCTAATTCGTTATCAAATTGATTCTTACATCGCGCATCATTAACAGGAAATAATGGCACTTTTAACACTCCTTGTTTGTCCATTGCCTTGAATCTTTTAACTCCAGTGGTAGTTTCTTCCTGACACGCAAGAATGGTATCTGAATTTATTAGATTTTCGTATTCTTGATGGGCAGTGACTATCATATCACCTCCATCATCAATTAAGATGTTTGGTTTGGCATCTAAACATTGCCTTATACACCAATAGAATTCTTCATCAGTATTACCATGCCAAGCAAAAACATTAATTCCTTCCTTTATTAATGCTGCAGCTACATCATCTTGAGTTGATAAAGGATTGCTACCGCACAGATAGACTTCAGCACCGCCAGCTTTAAGAGTTAAAGCAAGATTACCTGTCTCTTTCGTTACGTGTAAACAACCTGCAATTGTTATATCCTTTAGTGGTTTTTCTTTTTGAAATCTTTCACGAATAACCTTAGCAGTGACAGGCATTTTACTTTCTGCGATATACAATGCTTCTTTTCCTTTTTCTGCTAGACTTTCATCAGCTACTTTATAATTAACCATTTAAATCACTTTGTTTTTTATAAGAATATTAATTTTAATTAATTAATAAAGCTCTTTTTGGTCAGGTGCAATTAATTTATATATAATATTTAACACTTAATTATTAGTAAAGAAAAAAATTGGAAAATTGTCATAATTTGAATAATATCATTGATCAAGTAGAAGCTCAAAAATTTATTAAAAACTTAAGTGGAAAAACCAAATTTATAATTTCAAAAATTTCACGTGCGATTGGACTCTCTAGACAGACTTATCAAAATAAAATTGATATTTTGAAAGATCAAAAAATAATTAAAAATTTTACAATAAATATTAATCCAAATATTCGTCCAAATTCATTGAAATATGTAATGATGGAAATTAAAACCAATCCGAAAGAACCTAAGCTAGTCAAAGAATTATTAGATATACCTCAGCTAAGAATGTTGGATGGTATTATCGGAGATTTTTCATTATTTGCCCTATTTATATTTAAATCCCCTGAAGAATATTATCAAATTTTAAACAATATTGATAATATAATGGCTAAGTCTTATTTTAAAAAATATCAAATTATTGAAACTATTAAAGTATTTAAAACAAATGGAATTAGTCTTAAAAATTTAAAAACCAGCGAATTAGACAATATCGATTATAAAATTCTGAATATACTACGTGACAATCAAGGTCTTAAACCAATATCCACATATGAAATAAAGAATATATTTAAAGAAAAACTTCAAAATGAAATATCTCAATCAACGATTTATAACAGAATTAAAAAACTCGAACAACAAGATATTATTTTAAATTATACTGTTAATTTTTGTCCAAAAAAAATAGGATTTGAAGGAAAATATCTGCTTCGAATAAAACCAAAAGATCCTTCAAAATACAATGAGATTGCTCTCAAGCTGGATATGAACAAAAATATTACATATTTATTTCGAATAGGTGAGCAATATGGACTCTTTGGAATTGTTAGAGTAAAAAAAATAGAAGATTATGCTATCTTTATAAGAGAATTATATAGTTCTGAAGAGATAGAAGATACATATACAAATTTTGTGTTGGACGAATTAATACCATATATAAATTTCAGAATGTTCTAAACTTAATGATTTAATATATTATCAAATATTTTAAGTCTTACTCAATATTAACTTAAGGATTGAAATTAAATACATAAATTCTTAATACTTTTGAGAGATTTCATAATTTAAAGTTAAAAAATTTAAATGACTAAATAATACTCTTTAATGAAGATATGACATATTTCTTTGAAGTATTAGCTACAAAGATTGGTTATTCGAGAATTGGGCGAATTGTCTTTTCTAAGGAACGAAAACTATATGTTTCAACACCAAACATTATCATCCCTATAAAAAGTGCATTAATGAAACAGTTAAATTTCATTCAAGAGTTTGAGGATCACAAGATTTTTACAATTTCCAAAGAATTTTTCTTGAAAATTGGATTTTTACGAGAGAAATTTAAAAATAATGGATTTGTCTTCATTCATTCTGGAACAATTCATAAATTTCGAGAAATATTGAAAAAAAATACTGAAATTTTTGCTGAGGATAATATTATATCAATTATTCCCTTTAATATCCCCACTACTAGTATTACTAAAGAATTTGCCTTAAAAGAAATAAAAAATTATCTTCAAAATGCAGAAAAAATACTAATTGATTATCCAAATTTAAATTTTGGTTTAACTATAAGAACATTTGATTTTTCTGAATTAATCGATTTATTTATAGAAATTATAAATAAATTTGATAATATCAAAATAGTGAATATAGCTAGTCTTTTTGATAATTTAAGCAATTACAGAAATATTCTAAAAATAATTTCTAAGATAAAAACTGAGTTGGATAATAATTTAATTTTAATGGCATCAGGTAGAATTATACCAAAATATTATCCATTATTAATATATTTAGGGATAGATCTTATTGATTGTTCTTATTCTTTATTTCTATCTGCAGAAAACTTCTATGATACAATAGAATATCTCTTACCAATATATAAAGTAAAATATTTTCCTTGTTCCTGTATAGTTTGTAATGATAATTTAAAAAAGATATTAGATAATAAATATTCTGCTGAAAAATTGAATTTACTGAGCTTACATAATTTAATTACAGCTTCAAATTATATGAATAAGATCAAGCAGTATTTAAGTTATGAAGATTTTAGAGCTTTTGTAGAAAAATCTTCCTTAGATGATACAAATTTAATTTCAATATTAAAAGTATTGGATAAAGAATATTATGAACAGCTTAAATACGAAACATCAGTAATACAAAAAAGTAAAATAATAAGAAGTTTAGGACCCTCATCATACTATAGACCAGATTTCCAATTTTTTCGAGAAAATACAATTGAGAATTTCGAACCAGAACCATGGACAAATTTAATAATTTTGCTACCATGTTCGGCAAAAAAACCTTATTCGGATTCAAAATCACATATAAAATTTACCAGTGTTTTAAGAAAATTTAATGAGTTTCCTAAATTTCAAGAATTCATTCTAACTTCACCTTTAGGAGTAATACCAAGACAGTTAGAAAATGTTTATCCAGTTAATGCTTATGACATTTCCGTTACAGGAGAATGGGATAATGAAGAAACAAATATAACATCTGAAATGCTTGTCAAATTATTAGAAAAATATGATAAAAATATCCCTATAATATGTCATTTGAAGAATGGATACCTTGAAATTGTAAAAAGAGCATCTTCAAAATTACCACATAATTTTTATTTCTCTAAAATTGAAGATAAGACAACATCTATTCGATCTCTCCAATCATTAGAGGAATTAGTTAAAGAATATAAAGATTTATTCCAAGTAAGAAATCAAAACCTAAATAAAGAATTTTTATCTAAAACTTGGAGTAGAAAGTTTGCTAAAATTTTAGATTATCAATTTGGAATTGGTTCAGGAAGAAAGGTTAATTTAAATGGTTTAAAATTGACTCATTTCAAAGATAAAAATCAGATTGAATTAAATGATTCAAAGACTCACGAAAAATTAGGATTTTTTAACTTATCAACAGGTCAAATTAAATTATCAATTAGAGGATTTAGAAGATTAATTCAATTTACTCAGATGATTAATTCACATTTTATTATTTTTGATGGAGAGGAAATTCAAGGAAATACTTTATTTCGAACTGGTGTATTAGAATATAGTCAAGACCTTATTCCATACAGTCAAGTAATTATAGTAAGTAAAGGAAAGAAAGAGATAATAGGAAGTGGGGAGCTAATTGTTGGTTCTAATTTCATAAAAAATTCTAAAAATGGGAGAATTGCAAAAATCTATGAATGGGTATACTAATCTCTTGGAAGAAGAGGAAAGTTTAATTGAGAAGATTAAGTTAATTAAACAAAATGCTTATAAACGTAAAGGGGTCTATAAGGAAGAAAAATTATCACACCCAATAAGTTATTGGATTAAAGATGACAGGTTACTTAATGAAATAGGAAAGACTTTTACAATTATTTTACGGACGAGAGGATGTAGTTGGGCATTAAGTGATTATGGAGGATGCTCTATGTGTGGATATTATTTAGATGCCTATAACAAAGAAGTACCAATTAAGAATCTTATTAATCAATTTGATTATGCTTTTAATAATAAAATAAATGAAATAAGTAAAGATTCTAACAATTATATTTTTAAAATATTTAATTCTGGAAGCTTTTTAGACGAAAAGGAAATACCTGAAGAAGTTAGATTATATATCTATGAAAAAATTTCAAAAGTCGAAAAATTTAAGGAGATTGTTATTGAATCCCGTGTGGAATATATTACTAAAGAAAAATTAGAAGAAATAACGGAGTTATTTGGAAAAAAACACTTTGAAATAGCTATTGGACTTGAAACTATAAATGATTACATAAGGAATAATTATATAAATAAAGGAATTCTCTTTAAAGATTTTAATACTACTTTAGAAAGATGTAAAGACTATGATATTGGAGTAAAAGTGTATTTATTGTTTAAACCACTGTTTTTAAATGAACAAGCTGCGATTGATGATTGTTCCAATTCGATAGAAATATTAAAGAATTTGGGTGTAAATTCAATTTCAATTAATCCAATGAATATTCAAAAAGGTACTCTTACAGAATATTTGTGGTTTCAAAATAGATATCGTCCACCATGGTTTTATTCCCTATTTAAATGTATAAAGAAATCGATTAGTGAAGGAAGTCCAAATAACATACGGTTATTATGTGATCCATCGGGAGCCGGTACAAAAAGAGGAATCCATAATTGTTTGAAGAGAAGTTGTGAGAATTCAGCAAAAACTTCACTAAAGAATTTTGTTTTGACTCAAAATATATCTGAGTTAGAAAAATCAGAATATGAGTGTGATTGTAAGAAAAAATATAGCTTGACAAAGGATTTTTGTTAAAAAGTTGATATTTGTTTGAAACTAATGATCATTTTGATATCATTTTAAATTAATAAATTTCTGATAATCAATTTTATCGAAATTCTTATAAAAACCATTATGTTTAAATATTACCTACCATCATTTATTTTAATTTTAAATTTTATCTACTCTAAAGGGGATCTATTGAAAAAAAACTGGGTTAAATTGAACTTATTCTACATTGGACAATCAACCAAGAAACATCAAATATTTAGAGCAAAAAAGTGGAATAAGAGTTTAGAAAAGATTTTTAAAAACTTAGTTTATAATGAGAAATATGAAAGAATTGGATTTATAAAAGATATTTTTGGTCCAATAGATTTTCCTTTCATCTCGATTAAAATTCAGCAGAACCAATCATTCTCCCCAAATGAAGAATTCTTCACTAAGATAAATTAGGTTTCTTAAAAAATATTTTTAAAGTAAGAATATATTTCTTAAAAAAAGGTGTTTTTATTTCAAACTGGAAAGAAATGAAATCAGAAGCAGAAGAAAGCTTATCTTCTGGAAGTGATATTTGTACTGAATGCGGAGAAAATATATTTTTTGATGAAAATAGAGGATTAATAGTCTGTGAAAAGTGTGGTTTAGTTCATTCAGAAAAACATATCGATTGTGGACCAGAATGGAGAGCATTTGATGCAGATCAGAAAAAGAGGAGAACAAGGACTGGTGCTCCAATGACTTATATGATACACGATAAAGGGCTTAGTACAATGATAGATTGGAAAAATAGAGATATTTTTGGCAAAGAAATCCCTGCTAA
Source organism: Promethearchaeota archaeon (assembly GCA_048937405.1). Taxonomy (GTDB): domain Archaea; phylum Asgardarchaeota; class Lokiarchaeia; order Sigyniarchaeales; family SOKP01; genus Loki-b32. The sequence continues at coordinate 478,480 of JBHLNF010000001.1, read as the reverse complement.
ATTAAGAGGACAGATCTATAGATTGCGTAAATGGCAAAGTCGTATTAGAGTATCTGATGCAACTGAAAGAAATCTCACATTTGCGTTAAGTGAACTTGATAGAATGGCCTCCAATTTAGATCTCCAAAAAAATTTACGAGAATGTTCTGCTAAAATATATCGAGATGCTGTTGAAGCCCATTTGATTCGTGGTAGAAGTATAGAAGGTGTAGCTGCTGCAAGTTTATATGCAGCTTGCAGAATGTTCAAAATTCCACGGACTTTAAATGAAATAGCTGAAGTAGCTCGTGTTGACAAGAAAGAAATTGGTCGTTCTTTTAGGTTTATTTCTCATGAATTATCACTTGAATTAAATCCTACTAGACCTATAGATTATCTCACAAGATTTACTTCAGAGTTAAAATTACCTCCAAAATGTCAAAAAATAGCAAAACAAATTATTAGAATGGCAGAAGAACGTGGTTTAACTTCGGGGAGAGGTCCTACAGGAGTCTGTGCAGCTGCGATTTATGCTTCATGTATTTTAACCAAAGAACGAAGAACTCAAAGAAAAATAGCTTGTATCAGTTGTGTAACTGAAGTAACAGTTCGCAATCGTTTCAGTGAACTTGTAGAAAATCTTAAGCTTGGGATATCATTAAAAAAATCCCAAAATAAATAACTCATGGAAAAAAGTCATCACTTTTATGAAGAATAACATATCATAAAATATTGGTTAATTTCTATAATATCCTCATATCATATATGTAATCTCTTATTTTACTATGCTTCAGGCTTTTTTTGATTGAATAATGATATTATCTCCATATTATAACATTTAATGATAATTAGGCAACTTGATCATATTAGATCAATTTGATGGATTAGGTGTAGTAATATTGAATAATCTAATAAATGAGAATGAGGTTAAGTATTTTTTATACAGAATAGAAAAAAACTTTCCTAATTTTGTTGCTGGAATAATAACTGATAGGCATGGTTTTCCGGTAGCTTCTAAAATATCGAAAAAGTTATGGCTTCTTGAAAATACATTAGCCTTGTCTGCAATTACCAAGGATCGAAATTTCATCGAAGATTCTCAACTTGTCAAAATTAAACGAGATTTAGATAAAGCAAAAAATTACAAGTTAATGATTTTATTAGAAAAGTCTAAGGAAAATAAGAGTCGTTTAAAGCCATTAAAAACATTACTTAAATCGCAGGAACTATTTTAAAAAATAGATTCAATGATCTTAGATAAAAAATTAGTTTTTATCACATTCCGTAGAAAATTCAATAGTTAACTTAAATTTTTATATCTAAAATTTCTTCTTTATCTAAAGAAGATTTAAGGTAAAAATATTAAGATAAGTTTAAATAAATATATTTTAATCTTATAGAAACTGAATAAAGAAGAGAATTAAATATTGGGTTGACACATATTTGAATTATTCCGAAGACGAGATTAGATTAAAAAAGATCTTAACTACCATTATCAATAGTGCTCCGGGATTAAAGTATGCTCTTTTAACCGATGATACAGGAATAACTATCTTAAGTCAATCCAAATTCAAATTTTCTGATAATGATGGAATTTCTGTAGAGAAGATTGGTGCAATAGGGGGTGCTGTTTTCGTTGCTGGTGAGGAACAAGGACAAATTTTAGGTTATGGTTCTATTGATCTTCAGATAACAGAATATCTTGAAGGAATGATATTTTCAATGAAAGTAGGAGATGGTGTTTTGTGTATTGTTACGGATAAAAATGCACAAATTGGATTTATAAGAGCTACTATGAAAAAATGGGGTCCAATGCTTGAAACCATCTTAGAAAGATATTTGCATACAGATCAAGCAGAACTTGGAAAAGAAATGAAGGAATTATTCAAATCTGATTCTATAGGTATGCTTTAAATAAAATCAGCATATTATTGTTGCCTAAAACACTAACTCTTTCTTCTCATTTAATGGATTTTCCATAAAATCAAAATAGTTCTCTCGTGCTAGGCGTTTAATTTTTATGCCTTTTTGGGATATAATCATGTATCCTGTCTGGGTACTGACTCTAACTTCATTGCTATTGGGATATACCATTGCTAGGATAAGAGCCCATTTGTTCAGGAATGTTTCTGATTAAACAACTCAAGTGTAAGCGTACTCTTGCGCTACATAATCATAGATCATCATATGTGCCCTCGATGACGCTATTAATCCTTCATCGTAGTCCCAATATAATAATAGAAAAATTAAATTAAAAATATTTTTGTTATTTAGAGAATGGAAAAGGATCTTTTTTATTCACACCTTTAATTTTATCTTCTATTCTCGAAATTAAACTATTTAAGCAGTCAAAAAGGATTTTTCTTATTTGTTCATAGGCAATATCGATTTCTAGATCATTACTATTACGAAAATCATCATCTTTATAAAGAGCCTTATAAACATTTTTAGTTTTAAGAATTTTGTAAGAAGCGTCTACTATAAAGGCATAAAGTAGTTCGCTTTCATATTCTCTTTTCATTATCAACGAGAGCATAGCAAATTCTTTCTTCCCTCGTGCCCATTCAGATGGAATTTCAAAATGAAAATTGATAATTTTCTTTTTTTTTGTTATTAGTACAATTTCAAAAAAAGTTTCTTCAATTTCAAGATCAAAGAATTTAAGAAGTCTACTTACAATATCTTCTTCTAATTTAACATCAGGATAAGATATCAATACATTTGGACCTTTGATTTGATGAAAATAGGTAAGTGTGAGAAGCATGAAATTTTAGATTAAATTTTATTTAAATATAAATTTAGCAAATTTAAAATTAATTTAATAGAAAAGGATGTGATTGAATAGACTAATTATTCTTTTTTTATTAGAGCTAAAATATCATCATATGAGCCTAACAATTGCTTAACATCGGAATTTCTTAATCCTTCATTAGATTTCCCATCAAAAAGAATCCTTCCCTTTTCCAAAAATAACATTTTTTTCGCCCAGTGTTCAACAAAAAACAAATTGTGAGAGGTGAAAAAGATAGTAATCTCATTTTCTTTTCGCAATTTTTCTAAAATTACAAGATGATTGTAGATTGATTTAAAATCTAAATTTGCAAAAGGTTCATCTAAAATTAGTAATTTAGGTTTCATTGCTAATAACCCTGCTAAAGCGGCTCTTTTTTTTTGTCCCCAAGAAAGATTAAAAGGTGAATAAGTTCTAAACTCAGATAAGTTTACAGCATCTAAAGCCCAATCTACTCTTAATTTTACCTCTTCCTCATCAAGTTTTAAGTTCCTTGGTCCAAAACTAATATCTTCTTCAATAGTGGGGGCAAATAATTGATCATCAGGATTTTGGAATAAAAATCCAATTGATTTCCTAATCTCCCATAATTCCTGTTTATTTCTTGTAAGTGGATCATTGAAAATCTTAATATTACCTGATTTAGGTTTTAATAATCCAACTAACAGTCTCAATAGTGTGGTTTTACCTGAACCATTATTTCCCGTAAGTCCACATATTACTTTTTCCTCTAGTTTAAATGATATATTCTGTATTTTAAAACCAGAATTATAATTAAAATTCAAATCCTCTACTTCTACGGCATAATTAATTTGAATATACCTCGATAAATTAATTCCAAATCAATTATAAAAACAAAATTAACGATTATAAATATGAATAAAATCAAAATCCCAATATCAGATGCTTTCAATTTGATTGGAGCAAATGAAATTTTACCAGAAAAACCTCGCATTTTTAGACTTTCATACAGTTTTTCACTTCTTTCCATATTCATTATGATACTCTTGCCCAAAATATAAGCATGTGTCTTTAAATTTTGCCAATATGTGCTAATTTTTTTGCCTCTCATTTCTTGCGCTTCAAGTATCTTTTTATTAGAAGTGGCAAGGATCGGGATATAATGTAGCATAATTATTAAAGATCCTATTAACATTGAGGGTATTCTTAATTTTGTTAAGGCACTTATAAATTCTGAATATGTTAAAGTTGAGAAAAACGACATGAAAATAAATAGAGCACCAAATATTCGAAGTAATATAAGAAAAGCAAGATTTAATCCTTCTTGATAGATTGTAATTCCAAAATTGAATCTATAATATACCGTTTCACCAACATAAAATGGAATAAATATTGTTATTAAAAAAACAAATGGGATAACAATTTTTAATCTTGAAAATATTGTTATAAAATCTACTCGGAGGAGTAGATCAATAATTAATGTAAGAAATAAAATTGTTATTGTTAGATAAAAGTCTTCCAAAACTAAAAAAGATACTACCAGAATAAATGGTATAATTAAACGAATTAAAGGATGAATTTTTCTTAAATAAAGTCTTTCATTCTCCAGTCTAAAAGGTAATGTAGTTCTCAAAATTCAATCAGTCGGAGTAATTTTTAGAAAGCCATACTAATTTTAAAAAAGTAATATTTTTATTTATTCATACTTTTTTATAATATAGTAACATTTTAATAATACATAACAAATAAAATTAACCTATATTTTTTAAAAATGCATATACCAGATGGATTATTGGATCCCGCCACTATTATTGTCCTTTGGATTGTAGTCATAGTTGTTATGATTCTTGGATATTTTAAGATGGGAAAACTTTTTGAGAAAGAGGATTCTGACAAATTAGTTCCATATATTGGAGTTTTAGCCGCTGTAATATTTGCATTTCAATTTGTAAATTATCCTGTTCCTGGAGGAACTTCTGGTCATTTAATAGGAGGAACCCTTGTTGCAATTATATTAGGTCCATGGGCATCAGTTATCATTCTTTTTTTAGTTTTAGTTGTTCAAAGTTTGTTTGGAGATGGAGGAATATTAGCTTTAGGCCCAAATGCTTTCAATATGGGAATAATTGGGGGAATTTTTGGATTCTATATTGTAGTATTTATAGTAAAAATCTTAAACAAAACATCTATTAAGAAAGAATTGGCAGTAACGATTGGAACAGCTATTGGATCATATATTTCTATTGTATTAGCCTCTTTTATTTGTGGGATTGAAATCAGTATTTCAGGTGCAGTTCCATTTCAAATTGCTATCCCTGCTATGGTCTATTGGCATCTTTTAATAGGTATTGGTGAAGCGGTTATTTCTGCTTTAATTATTTTATACATTTATAGAGTTAAACCAGAAATAATTATGACTGAGTCTATTATGATGGAAAAAGTAATAACAATAAATATTTCCAAATATAAGAAACCGATAATTACAATATTCATAGTTTCTATTGCATTAATTTTAATGATAGCGGTTGGATTTACAATTGGAATTTTATCGGATGGCCCAGATGGGTTAGAACGTGTATTGATAGATCAAAATGGTGAATCTTGGCTTGAGAATTTAGTATCTCCCTGGGAACCTATATTTAGCTGGATAACTAGTGAATATGGTGCTGCAATTTTGGGTATCGCAATATCTGTTATTATTATGTGTTCTGTATTCTATCTAATTATTAGATACAAAAAAAAGAATTCCATTAATAACAACAATAATAATATATAAAAAATTTATTTTTTAAACTGTAAATTAAAATAAAAGGAAAAGATTAGAAATTCATACAAATATCTTTTTTTTTCCAAATTTCTTGAATAAGAATACACTAAAAGTTATGATTATCAAAACTTATTATAATACTTTTAATAAAAAAATCGTTTCTCCTATATATTAGATAAATTGCTAATGCTATGAATATTGTTTTCTTTATCAATTCTAAAACAGTAAACATTGATAATTATAATATCAAAGATATTCCAGGAACCTCAGGAAGATTAGATGTAATTTCACGATGCATTTTGGCAGCATTGCTAAGGAAGGATTCTTTTGAAAGAAATATTCAGATATGGATATTTTTCGATCATTATGGTACTTTTTTTTTTAATTCAAAATTTTTTGATTATGATTTTTTTCCTAAAAATGAAATCCTTTTTTCTGATTATTTCGTTGATTTTCTTCGAAAATTTCAGATTAATGAAGATTTGCACCTTAATCCGCTACACGCGATTAGAAATTCAAAAATGAATTTAATAGAAGCAGTAAGTTATTTTCAAGAGTCAAATTATGATATATATATCTTGTCTGAACAAGGTCGAGATTTTTTTAAGATATTGGGTACTATTAAAGAAAAAAAAAATATCCTCTTTATAATTGGAAGTCAAGAGGACGAATATATTTACTCAAAGGAATTATCCACATTAAATATTCCAAAGATATGTATTGGAAAACAATCATATCTAGCGTCCTCAGTCATACGATTATTGAAATTATACTTATTAGCTTTATAATAAATTTTTTATTATAATATAATTTTAAAAATAATAATCGAAATTATTAGATCACAGATATTTTAAAAGAAATTGAAAAAGAAAATTGATACAAAGAAAAGAGCAAGACAGAGGGAAATCTCAAATAGATTTATAGATCGTCCAGTAGAGTATTTAATTAAGCATAATTTTACTCCAAATAAGATTTCTATTATAGGATTTATATGCACAACTGTAGGTTCACTAATTATAGCATTATTTGGATTATATTTTTCACTATGGCTTTCATGGATAATTCCATGCATTTTAGGAATAGCAGGTGCTTTTGATTTATTTGACGGAGAAGTAGCTAGAAGAACAGGAAATGAAACCCAAACTGGGGCATTCCTTGATTCAAATCTGGATAGGTTATCAGATGCAATACTTATATTAGGTTTAATATATGGAGGTTTAGTGCAGTATTTATTAGGTTATACACTTTTGTTTTTAGCTATCATGATCTCATATATTCGTTCAAGAGCAGAAACTGAAGGTGTAAATATGAAAGGTATTGGATTTATGGAACGAGCCGAAAGAATTTTATTTTTACTTTTTACTATAATAATAGAATTGATAGTATATTTTTCAACATTAATTATATTTGGAGATCCGTTAACAATTTTCATTCCATTTATTACCAGGATCCCTGTTACTCTAGTTTTTCTTGTAGGCATTGTTATTTACACTTTTACTTTAATTTATACTGTTCTACAAAGATTGTGTTATGCCTTCAGAGCTTTAAGAAATCCTACTATTAATCAAGAGAATCTAAATTAGTTTATTTTTTAGACTCGATTAACTAATTATTTATATCATTATTTCAATGAAAGATAAATTATTTAAGTTTTAAACTATTCTATTAGTTAATACTGTAAAGGTAAATAAGATAAATTAAGATTAGCTGATTTTTATTCCAAAAAAAAGAAAAAGTGGCGGCAGAAGTGGTTCTAGTAAAGGACACTATGCTAGAGTTCAATGTAGTAAATGTGGAAGGTTTGTTGCTAGAAGTAAAGCTAAAGCTGTGACACGAAGAGTATCTCTTGTTGATGGGCGAATGTATACTGAATTAAAAAAGGCAGGTACTATAATTCAAACACCAAGTAAAACCAAATATTACTGCATAAGTTGTGCAGTGCATTCTCATCAAATTAGTCAACGGGATAAGAGTTTAAGAAGGGAATAATATATATAAATTCTTAATCTATTATTTTACATAAAAATTAGTGATTATAAATTCAATTGTTTAAAAAAAGATGGCAGAGTGTAAATTATTTTGACATCATCTTTTTTTGTAGTCTCTATTAATGCTCTAATTAAAAAACTATTTTTTAGATCTTCATCAGGTTCATAAATTTTTACCCCAGCAGTAGATTTGATTTTGAGAGAATAATTTTCTGCAATCCCTGTTACATTTTCACTTGTTTTTAATTTAATTCCTAGTAAACCTAATTCGTAATGGGAGACAATAAAAAGAATCTGATCCTGAACTTTTTTAGACTTTTCAAAATATACAACTTCTAAGTAATCCTCTTTAAATTCTTTTGGAAGTTTTGAGAAAGGAATTATTTTATTTTTACCTGTAAGATATGGAAAAGGTGTATAAAACAATAGATTAAAGCTTGAGATCTTTTTAATTTGTTCGTTATACTTTTCAACATCTTTAATTGAATAAGCTTTATCTAGTAGATGATCTAATTTTTCAACCATATCTTCAGCAGAATAACCAGCTAATACTGTTGCAATATATGATCTTTTTAATTTTTCGATTAGAGTTTCACTTTTGAATGTTAGTTTATAATCAATTGAGATTTCCAATGCTTGATTATAAAGATTTACTGCAATCTGAGAATGTCCTAATGCTAAAAAGTAATCTCCTAATTCACTAAATACAATTATCGCATCAAGAAAGTTTTCATCTAAGTCAATTTTTGAAATTTCTTCCATAATACTTTCGGCTGTTTCCTTATCATCACCTTGAATATAGATTGCAATAGCTTTTCCAATTAATGATTTAAGTCTTAATTTATCATCTTCATAAATATCAGCTAATTCTTCAGTAAAATTATACTGCTTGATAGCATTATCATAAAGTCCATGAAATAAATATATCAAAGCCTTGACATAATTTAGAGTTAAACATGTTTTGTAGTTATGTATTATTATTGAAAATAGAGCAGCTCTTTCAAGAGAATCTATAGCTATATTAATTCGACCAAGAGAAACTAATAAAAATGACCGTAAGAATTCCATTTTACTTATTTCAGAACAAATTAACTGTTCTACAATTTCATAGTCCCTGATATTTGTCAACTGACCTGAAGCAACTTGAAGTAATGATACTAAAAATCCATTGCCAGTTTTAAGATATTTTATAGCATTTTTAGGGTCACTTTTTATTATCGCCTCTCTAGCTCTAATTACATACTCTCTTGAAATCTTTAAATTTTCTAAGAATTTTGTTATTCTTATTATTTGTTCTTCTTCACTTTGGGGGAGATTTTCATTTGATATATATTTTTCAGCAATATTTATTTCATCTAAATACTTTGAAGCCCCAATTTCAAATTTGACACCAGCTTCAGGATTTTCAAGCTCAATATCCTGGGAAAGAATCGAAGTTTCTGTAACAGCAATCGCTTTTTCAATTAACCAAGTTATTTTTTGTTCAGCAGGATATATTTTAGAGCGTTCAATCATATATGATAAAGTATAATTTAAGCTTCTTTTCCAAATTTCTTTGAAATATTTTCTCATCTGAGATTTAGTTGTCGATTTTTGTATTTTCAGCAAAAAACTTGAAAGTGATAATATATTAATTTGACCTTTATAGAGTAATTGAGCATTTTTTGCTAATTTAAAATCATCTGTTACTAAGTGAACAGGTATAGTATTATTTTCATCCAATAATTTCTTTCCAAGGCAAACAAGAGTTAAATCAGGATCTTGAGCTGGAAATCTCACATTAGATCGGTTTAAAGCAATTTTAACAGTATCTATTTCTTTATCTAAAATTTCTTCTACATTTAGAATGGTTTTTAGTTTGTCTCTATATGTATGAGGTCCTTTTATTTCATTAAAAACAATTTGGGAGATATAATATTCATATCCCAAATCTTGAGCTATTATTCCTAAATTATTTAGAATATTTCGAGCTTTAATTTGAAGCATACAAATAAAAAAATTTGCATCAAATATTATTCGTTGTTTAGGCATCTAGATAACGAAAAGTTTTTGATTATATTAGAATAATCTTATTTAAGTATATTAAATTGCGATATATTTAATTTTTTTTTATTAAAACAGATAAAAATTAGAAAAGGATTTTAAGATATTTCAAAAAACAAATTTTTGAAGGATGTTACTGAGTTTTAATTAAAAATAACCTTATGTGATTATCATTCATATAATAGATGTTATTGGATATTCTGGTTCTGGTAAAACAAGTTTTATAGTAAATGCAATAAAATCACTAAAAAAAAATTTGAATTATAACACTGCTGTGATAAAAAATGTTAAACATCACCCAGTTGATAAAAAAGGAAAAGATTCATATAAATTCAATGAAGCTGGGGCATCTTTTTCTGTAATTCAAAATATAAATAACCACACAGCTATTTTCTTAGAAAATAATGATTTAAATTTTGAGTCACTTTTAAAATGGTTACAAAAAGGGCCATACAATATAGATATCATATTTACTGAAGGATTTAGGAATTTTTATAATCCCACAGTACTATGTGTATCAAATTTGAATGACATTGAGGAACAACTTTCTGAAAATATCAAAATGATTTCTGGGAAAATATGTTTAGGGAATTTAAAAAGTAAAATGATCTTAAATTTACCTATAATAGATATTGAGAGTGAATTTTTTAAATTTACAGGAATTTTTAACTTAGATTAATAAATTGAATCAATATTATTCAATGTTCTTCCAAAATGGGGCAAGATCTTTGCTTAAAAGTTTAAGATTTTTAATAATTTTCTCATCCTTTATATCTTGGAGTAAAAAATTACTTAACTCTTTATAAATTTCCTTTTCATTGGTTATATCCTTAACTTCATTTTGAATTTTTTTTATCAAATTATTTAATGGAATTATAATGTCAGTTATCAACCATTCTTCAAAAAAGGATTGATCAGAGAAGGAATGAATATTATATGTTATAGAGATTTGTAATAATTCTTCAACGGTATAAAACTGCCTTTCAGGAATGTTTACGTTAAATTTTTGCATTTGAATCATAAGTTGTTCTTTATTTAAACTAATTAAATAATCTGGCCATACATCATCAGAGTAGTTTATATCTTGAAATAAAAATAATTCTAAAACTCTTAGAGCGATATTTTTACCAATATATCTACTACGAGGATCAATAAAATTTATTGAAGCATCACTTAGAGTAGCTCTTATAAAGATTTTATCGATCAATATGTAAAGAATTCTACATATATGATCAACAATAACATTGAAAGTAAATGGGGCATTTTGAGAATCTTCAGAAAGTGTCTCATTTTCTTGATCTATTCTTTGAGAGAAATTCGAATTTAGACTTTTTAGAAAGGTTTTAAAAAATCCATAATTTAATTGAGAAATACTTTTTTTAAAAATTTTATAAAAAAAGAGATCAATGCTTTTAGTATTTGATGCTGTAGAGAGGTAATTTAAAAATGTTTTAATATTTCTTATAGAGTGTGTTCCTATCACATCATCTACTTTTTTATTATATTTATTTAGTGTCTTTTTAAAAACAGATGGTAAAAAAAGTAAATCTCCTACTTCTAAAGCTTCTAGTCCACTCCCAAGGTAATACTTCATATATAATAGAAATAAATTTAATTGCGATTTTACAGTTGGGAGATTATTTGCTTGGAAAGTAGAATATAAAGTGGATTTTTTATCAATGTAATCAAAAAACCTAATAATAGCTTCTCTTTTTTCAGGTGTATAATCAAGGTTAACTAAAAATTCTTTTTTTATTATATCATGCTTAGAAAATATGGAATCTTCAACTCTAGCTCCTACAAAATTAAAGAAATCTAATAAAGGGGAGAAACTCATTAGTAAATTACATTTTTTATAAAAATAATAAAGAAGATCTACTAATTTTTCTTTGGAGGAGGGGTATAGTTCTAAAGCCACTTGATAGAGTTTTTCTCTTCCTTCAAGTAGCTTATCGAGATATTCTTCTGGAATACCTTTTATTTGCCTTAAGAAATAGAATAGAACCATATCATAATAGTAATTAAAAATTTCATCTTTACTATCTTTAATGGTTATCATAAAGTTCAAGTTTCTATGTGCATTGTTAGTTTTGATGGTAATTGCATCAAGCAATATTAAAAAACGTTGTTTTATTGTTTCTCTAATAATAATTCCTAAAAGACGAACGAGAAAATATAAATAACCAGTAATAATTGAGAATCCATAAAAAGCCTCAAATTTAAATTTACTGGATTTTTCAAGAATCTTTTCCTCTTCATTCAAATTTAGAAGAAGATTATATTCAAAAAATATTATTTCTTCAGAAATTTTTTCTTTACTATCCAAATTTAAGGAATTCTTTTTAAATCCAAAAAACTCTTCCATGAAGTAGTTGAATAATTCATGAAAATTTTCATAAAAAAACGAGGGGAATTCTTTTTTTATTACTCTTTTCTTATTTTTTTCCTCAAATTCTTCCCATTTTAATTTGATTTTGTCTTTAAATTCTCCGAATTTAATACTTTGATTTTTCAAAACTTCAAATAAGCCTTTATTAACATTTTTAATACTAAAATCCAGCTTATTAGCCCCTTCTCGAAGATTTTGAGCAAAATAATCTAGTTCTTTATAAGTCACCTTGATCAAATATTTAATCCGTTTATTTTCCTAATCAGTATTAAACAACCCTAAGAATTAAATGCTATATATATAATAACATAAATTTTAAAAATAAAAATTTTAGTTAAAAAGGAATAAAATTGTATAATCGGTAAAGTTTGAAGATCATTTCATTTTATTTTCATATAATTATATAATTTTGGTTATTTCGTCTTTCTCAGAGTATTTTAAATCAGATAATCTTCCATTTTTTTCTTTAATTTTCAAACCATACTTCATAGAGGTAAAAACTCCTATTTTTTCTGCATTTATCTTATTTTTATTTAATAAATCTAATAATTCTATACTATAATCATTATCAATCGCAATTAACAAAGAACCTGAAGAGATTGTACCTAATGGATTTAAATTAAAAGTTTTACTTAGTTTTAGAGGTTCAGGCAATATTTTTATTTTATCTATTTCAATTAATACCCCTGTTTTAGAAGCAACAGTCATTTCAGCAATTCCTGTAGCTAATCCTCCCTCTGTAGGATCATGCATTGCTTTTATTTCAAAATTATCATTTGCTAAAAAAGCCTCTTTAACTACACTTATTCCAGGATTATACAAATAAGATTTACATTTTTCTATGAAATCCTGGCTGAAATCTTTCTGAAGTAATTCATTTTCTTTTTCACGTCCTATAATAGATGTACCCTCAATAAAAATACCTTTTGTAAGAATAAGTGCATCTCCTGGTTCTGCACCTGAACTAAGTACAAGTTTATTCTTTTCTACTTCTCCTATTAAAGATCCAATTATAATTGGTCTATCTAATCCTGGAGTGATTTCTGTATGACCCCCAACAACCGTTATTCCTATAGATTTACAAGTATTATGGATATCATTAAATATACTTTCAATCATTTCTTTTGTCGTATAGTCTTCTGGTAATAAAATTGTTGATTGAAACCACTTTGGTCTAGCTCCTGTACACACAAGATCATTTACATTCACAATTACTGCATAATAACCAATCTCATCAGTTGCAAAAGTAATTGGATCTGTTTTAGTAACTAAATAATTCTTCCCAGGTATATCTATGACTGCAGCATCTTCACCAATTTTCGATCCCATTATTACTCTTTTATCATTTATATCAATATTTGAAAGTAGCTGGGCTAAATATTTGAGATTGAGCTTTCCAAGAGATAATCTTTCATTAAATCTTTTCATTATTATAGTCTTTTTAGGATTTCATGACTTATTAAAATTTTGAGGTAAAATCAGTTATTTTTAAGATTTTATTAGCTTCTATAATAAAATCTTACTATAGAAAGTCTAATTACTGTTATTTTTTTTTCATCCTAAAGTTTAAAATCTTATTCTTCCTTGTAGATAATAAGATATAATTTTTGGCATAAAAAAGGAGTCAGAGTAGTATGGGGTTTGGAAAAGCATTTTTATTGAGTTTAACCGCATTTGTTGGATTAAATTTTATTTTTACAATAATTAATTATGCTATAGGAGATGGATTTGATGTGTTATTTAGCACAATTGAAAATTATCCTCTAATGATTCTCTATTATTTATTTGGTTCAATTATCTCAACACCTTCTATGATTTTGATTTTAACAATAGCCGAACCAATTTTAATAAGTTTTGAATTATCCTCCTTTCTATTAGGAATAGGTTTTTTAACAGCTTTATTAATAGCAGCAATTCTAGCAGGACGATTCGGAGAGAGTAAAGGTCAATGCATTGGAGGTTGGGTTCTTACATCAGTAATTAGTGTAACTCTAGTGATAATTGGGGCTTCTATAAGCGCAACTTTGGAAAGTACAATATCGGATTTATATGATTGGAGTTCATTTGATATTCTTCTAATTTATTCAATTATAAGTTGTTTAGTAAATATAATCTTCTATGGTTTCTTCGCATTACTCATTTCTAAAATAGAATATTACTAATTTATTAGATTCATTTTAAAATTTCTTTTTTTTAAATTTTTTCAATTAATATGAGAGAATTTAAATAATTAGAAAAATCTTAATTATGCTACTTTTCTGATTAATTTTCGTTATATTTTAATATTTTAATTTAGATTTAAATAGGGATAGGAAACAAAATTTTCAATCTTACATTGGATTTCGCCTTTAATTATCTCTTTTTTATAGAAAATTTAAATTTTGTTATCCTTATCCCCTCTTTTTAATAGTGTATGTTCCAAAAAATCATTTTAATCTTATTTCAATTATATTAACTGATTAATATAAATCCCACTCTGAAATTAATATAAGTAAAATAATAGTATTAGTAATATTTAATACATTAGACTCTAAAAGGATGAGTTCTGGAAAAATAGAAGGAAATTTTTTTAAGAATGTTCAAAGTAATTTATTTTTTAATGAATCTGCTATATTTAGTGATTTTTCTTTACATAAAAGTATTAGGTTTAATTCCAATTTAATCATTAAAGATTTAAAAAAAGATTTTTTTCTTGAAGAAGGACGAAATATTGGATGGAATGCGGAAAATCATTTTAGAACTATAAAAAAGATACATTATATTTTAAAAAATTCTTCTGATCTAACTCAAAAGCAGAAATACAATTATTGTAATAAACAAAGATTGTTTATGAAACTATATTTACAAAGAATTTCGAAAAATTTAGGAGATTAGATTTGTTTAGATGTTATTTATGAATTAAAATGATTTCATTTTGGTTCAAATAATATTTAAAGTAATATATTGTAAGTTTATTTATGCTATTATTCTGAAAGTTCTTAATCTAAGCTTTAAAAAATAATTTGGAATTATTCTTTTTAAAATCCTATGTATGTATTCCTATAATTTAATCAATTGTATCATTTTAGGTGTTTGAATTTATTCTCTGACTTTTATAATGGTATTTTGATGAAAGATAAAATTAAGCGTAAGTGAGTGTGGATTTGAACTACATTTTAGATTTATCGCTGATTATGCGGAATATAATAATGAATAAATAAATTAAAGAATAAAACCAACGACTAAATCTTTTCTAATTTACAAAAAAAAGAAGGATGGCAAAAACATTATTTATTTTAAAATTATTGCAAGATTAATTTTAAGGATAAAATCCAGATAAAAAGAGTTAAATATATAATTATTTTGAAAAAACCAAGTTTTTAATTCAATTTACAATTAGACTACACATACTTATTGATTATTTTCAATAGATTAAAAAGAATTTGGAGAAATTAAAATGGCTAGACCAAGTCCGTTAGACGTTTATGCCCTTTTGGATAAGTCAAATTGTAAAGATTGCGGTTATGATACATGTATGGCATTTGCGACAGATACATTGGAAAGAAAGGTTAAAGTTCAAGATTGCAGTCATTTAATGCAAGAGCCAAAACAATCAAAAAATCGAGAGAAACTCATTAAGCTTTTAACTCCTCCTCAAAAACCTGTAACTATTGGTACAGGAGATAAAGCAGTTACAATCGGAGGTGAAGAAATTTTAATGAGACATCAATTAACATTCTATAATCAAACAGCTATATTTATTGAAATAGCAGATGATGACACAGATTTAGAAGATATTATCAAATACCTTTCAGAGCTTAAAATAGAAAGGATTGGAGATGTCCTTACGCTAGATGGAATTACTTTAAGAAATGTATCTGGAGATAAAGAACAATTTAAATTAGCTGCTAAAAGGTTAACAGAACTCTCAAATCTTCCAATTATGTTGTGTAGCTTTAATGCTGAGAATTTATTAGCTGCTGCTGAAGAAATCAAAGATAAAAAGCCTTTGCTTTACGCTGTAACAAAAGATACATGGGAACAAATAGGAAAGTTTGCAATAGAAAATATCTTACCTGTTGTCATTACTTCAAGTAATTTAAATGAATTGATGTCTTTAAGTGCGACCTTACAGAAGTTTGGTGTAAAAGAAATTGTTTTAGATTCAGGAACCTATTTTGGACCAGGTAATCTTTCCATCACCTATGATAATATTATGCAACTAAGAACGGCAGCAATAGATAAAGAAGATGTAAATGCCTGCTGGCCAGTTATGGGTGTTCCCGCAGCTTATTGGAATCAAGTAAAAATAGGAAAGGATAAAGATCTCTGGGAACATCAATTTCAAGAAGTGATAATGGGAGCAATAATGGAATCAATAGATACAAATCTTATCATTCTACATACAGGTCAAAAGAAAGATGAAATTTGGGCTCTTTTAGCATTAATGACATTAAGACAAAGTGTATTTTCAGATCCTAGAATTTATCCTGCTGTTGATGCTGGCCTCTATAAGGTTGGAGAACCTGATGATATGGCTCCAATCTTCGTCACCAGTAATTATAGGATGACTAAAATCCCAGTTGAACAAGATTTACAAGGAGGAAATATAAATTGCTGGCTTTTAGTAGTAGATTCTGAGGGTATCGGAATCGAAAGCGCCGTTGCAGGAGGTCAATTTAATGCTGGTAGTATTGCTGAGGCTGTTAAAGAATTTGGAGCATTTGATAAAGTAAAACATAGAATTCTTGTTATTCCAGGCATGGCAGCTCGTTTGAGTGGTGCCTTAGAAGATGAAGCGGATTCGTTCGTAGTTGTGGGACCTAGAGACTCAAGTGGTATACCAAAATTCATGGAAAAACAATGGAACCCTGAAGAATTCATGAAAGAATATGAATCTTGGTCAAAAGATTAAGACTGTTTAATTTTTTTAATTTTTTTCTCTTCTTTCATTAATCATAAAGACTTTTTCTTTTCAGATTAATGAATATATTAAATCAATTGATATTTCACTAGCTGAATTTATTATTTTTAAATTTCCTTTCTTTAATTCCTTCAATTGATTAGCAGAATGGTTTCCGGTTAATACTCCAATAAATGGACAGTTTAAATTATTAGAAAGCAAAACGTCTTTAGGATGATCACCAATAACAATAATTCTTTGATGGGGATATTTATTTTTCAGAATTTTTATTAATTTTGGATCAAGTTTACCTAATTTCTTTGTGTCTTCCGTTTCACCTATAATATAATCAAAATAATCCTTTATTTGAAGAATTTCTACTAATTTTTTAGCCAATTCTTGCTTCTTAGAAGTTATTATTCCTAAAGTAAAATTTAAACTCTTTAATTCTTCTAATTTAGATTTAATTCCAGGTAATGGTATTGCTTGATAAATCCCTTTCTTTCCATAATATTCTCTAAAAGCAGAAGATAAAGTTGAAGGATCTTGGGTCAAAAACTTAGCAAACATGTCATCTAAAGGAATTCCAATCATATGTTCTATTTTTGATTTGTCTAATTTGGGTAGATTAAACTTATTTAAGGCATAATTAAATGAAGCTATAATTCCATCCCTATTATTAATTAAGGTGTTATCTAAATCAAAGCTTAAAATAATTTCTTTATTTTTCTTTTCATTCATTTTTCAAAAACTAGAATCACTAAAATGTAAAAAATAAAAAATATAAGATTTTATAAAGTTTTTTGCGAATATTAATGAAAATTATGTTATTTAAATAGAGGATATACAAGAATGTGGATTCATTTTATTTTAAATCCTTTAAATAATTTCAAAAGATAAGTTATATCTGTAGAGCTTTCAATAAGCCTTCTCAAATTATATGGAAAAATTTCTATATCTACTTCTTTTCCATTGGAAACATGATTGATCATTATTTTTATCAGTTCTTTATATTTTCTCACTGTATAACCATCAGAATCAATTTCAGAAATAATTTCCCATGCTTTATCCAATTTCCCATTTAATAGGCATGAGATAGAAGCAAGAACATAACTTTGAACAATATGTGAAAAACCAACCTTTTTCAGGTTAGCTGCTCTGTAATAATAACGATACAAATTATTTACCATTTCTTTTAAAAGAAAATCTTTTGCATCATCAAGTTGTTCATAGAATTTTATACTTTCCAAAATAAGCGTAGCAGCCGTAAAAAACTGCTTATTTTTTAAACCTTCTTCAGCAATTTTATTCAATCCTCTAATAATTTGGTTAAAAATACCGAATCTATTAAATTCTAATTCACCCTCAATAGCAACATCATAAGCTTCTAAGTAACTTTCTGTAGATTCGTTGATACTTGCTATCTTCCAAAAATTATCTCCTGCTTTTACATAGTGTTTGTAAGCCATTTCAAAATTATCCATTTCTTTAAAAACATTAGCCCCATCGAAAAAATTTATAGCCGCTTGGTTAAAATCTTCAATTCTTTCATAAAAATTACCGGCTAATAAAAAACATGATGCACATTCAATCAGATTATTCTTAATATCGAGGTAACATAATCCAGCGCCTCGGTAGTAACGTGCAATTTTATGAAAATTTTCTTGTTTCTTTTCTAATGACTCTGCTAAATCAATGTAAGCTCCAGCTTCTTTTTTTGAATAATTTATATACTGATCCCTTTCATCCAAGAGTTTATAAAATTTTTTTAAAATCTGATAAATTTGGGCTAATGTTGAGTTATCATTTATTTCTTCAAGGTTAGTTATTATATTTGAAAAGTATTCAATCCCATCTAATAAAATATCTTGTGATTTATTATAATCCTCGAGTTCTGCATAACAAGAAGCAATTTGTTGGTAAGAAAAGGATATCATATCATAATAATTTTGAATTTTTGAAATTTGGATGACCTTTTCAGAAAATTTTATTGCATTCTTGAAATCTGACAATTTCAGAAATAATTCTGCAATATTTTGATAATTTTGAGCCAGCTTCCGAGTTTCATTAAATTCCTTTAAAAGTTCACTTTCTTGTTTTAAAAGTTTTATACTATTTAAGATATTTTTTTTTTCAGATTCTAAATCTCCTATTTTTTCGTTATAAATTTCAGCAATTCGTAAATATAACTCAGCAATCTCATGTAGTTTTCCTTGTAGTTTAAGATCAACAATTAATTTTTTATATATATCAATTATGTGATAATATATGTCAATAGCTTTTAAGAAATCTATTCCTTCAAAAATTTCAGCAACCGAGAAAAGAAATTCTCCTGCTTCAAAATATTCTCCAGATTGTGTGATATTGTCAGCAAAATTTAGAGAATAAGAAAGCATCTCTTTTATTGCTTTTTCTTTCTCGATAGGATCTGTTATTTGTTTTATCCTAAATTCGGTTGTTCTTATTTTATCTAAAAATTCTGAGTAATCAATGAAATCTTCTTCATCAATAATTTTTTTATCTCCTCTAAATAACTACAGCCTAAATATAGAAATTAATATAAAAATAAAAAAAATTGGATTTTAATTATAATCAAAAAATTATAGGGTAAAATTTAAAATAAAGAAAGTTTAACACTGAATAAACAAAAAATGTTTAAGATATTATTCAAAAAAAATAACTCATAATTTTCATTAACGATTAAATCTAAAGAAATAACATTAAATATAATAAAGATTATATTATAAATAATTAAAAAATAGTAGGTGATCTATAATTAAACAAGTTTCAGAATTGTTAGATACCGGATTATATGAAACATTTAGCCCTGAAAAAACAATGACTGTTGCTGATCTATTACAAGAACTTAACTTAGAGGATAAGTTCTTCGGGATACTCGTGAATGGAAAGAAAGCAACCCCAGAAACGAAAATTGGGAAAGAGGACGAGATTATTATCCTACCTCATATTGCAGGCGGAAAATAATTAGAAATTAAAATTTTTATTTGATTTTCTCTTTTTTTATTAATTTAATTACAGAATTAAATGTTATTTTAATTCAATTTTAAGTAAATCTTCAGCTAGAATTGTATTTGGAAATATTTCTTTAGCTTCTTTTAGTAAAATTAATGCATCTGATTGATATCTTGCTGAAATATGGGTTAAAATTAATTGTTTAGCATTCATCTTTTTTGCTTCATTTGCTGCATCAATAGAGGTGGAATGTTGTTTTTCTTTAGCTATTTTGGCTAACTCTTTTGAAAATGTAGCTTCATGGATCAATATATCAGAATTTCTTCCTAATTCAATTAATGAATCACTTGGGGCTAAATCTCCTGAATATGTTATTTTTCTTCCAGGTCTTTTTGGACCAACTATTCCCTGTTTAACAGGATTGATAATTTTTCCCCTAAAGTTAATTATTTGTCCTTCCTGCAATTTTTTCCAAAGGTTACTCTCAGGAATACCTAAGTCTCTAGCATAGTCAGGGTTAAATTTCCCATATCTTGGCTTTTCAATAAAAGAATATGCAAAGGTGACAACAGAATGCTCTACTAACGCATATTTAATTGAAAAATTTTTAGAATCAAATATAGTATTATTATTCAACTTAGTTTTCTTAGTTGGTATTTCAGAATCTAATCCTTCATATTCTATCAATTCTTGAGATATGTGATCGATTTCTATGATTTTTAAAGAATAATTAGCTTTTAATCCAAGAATCTTTTTGTGAAGAAATAAATAAAGAAAAAGATTTCGGGGACCAAATATCATCATTGGAGCAGTTCTGCCATTTAAACTCAAACGAAATAAAAATCCAGGAAGTCCAATAATATGATCTCCATGAAAATGAGATATAAAAATTATTAAAGGTTTATTAAACTTCAAACCTGCTTCGGCAAACTTACGTTGGAAATCTTCTCCACAATCAAAAATAAAAATTTGATTTTTATATCTTAAAGCAATACTAGAGAGATTTCGTTCTTTAATAGGTGTTGCTGCTGCACTACCTAAAATAATAAGTTCCATATTTGCAGTTTTAAATGTTTTTTCGTAACTGAGAAATCTCTAATTTATGTTCGTTATTTAGTTTTTCTAGAGATTCCATTTTATTCTTAAGCTCTCTAACTCTCAAAGCTAGATTAGGATCTTCCTTCTTTGATATAACTTGCGGTTGAATATTCAACTCATCCAATTGGCGCTGTAATTCTCTAATTTTTTGATCCTTAATTTGTATTTGATTTTCTAGTTGTCTATATTTTGCCTTTATCTGAACAGCCTCATTTTTAATCATTTCAATTTCCCCTTCTTTTGTGTCAAGTTGCTTTTGAAGAAAAATTGCCATTTCTCTTTGCATTTTTAATTTACCTTTAAATTCACCTTTATTCATGCTAGATTCTAACGATTCGTCTATATTTTTTGTTTTAATCTGTTCTTGAAGTGTTTTTATTTGCAATTTAGCTATATTTAATTTCTTCTTTAAGTCTTCGTTTAGAGGTTCAATCATTTCAGTAGAAGAGATATCATTTTTATCAAAACTAGCAGCAATATCAGCTTTCTGTAAGGAAATATTTTTTTTTTTCAATTCATCAATTTCTTTATCTTTATTTTTCAAAGATTCATTTAAATTTTTTATTTCTTTTTGCAAATCTTTAGTTTTTAAACTTCCTTTTCCTTTATTTTCCCTTTTATGTTTTTCAGTTGATTCCTCAAGTTTTAGGGTTAATTCACTAATTTTCCTTTTATATTTATTAAGCTGTTGCTGAAGATCATCTATTAATTTTTTAGAAAGTGTATCACCTTCATTATCATTATCAATTGTGCTAAATTCTTTAATTTTTCGATTTAATTCAGTGATTTCTGATTTCAATATACTAATTACTTTATCTTTCTCGTTTAATTTTTTATCAAAATCTTTGTTGCTAGCTATTTCATTTCTTAATTTATGAATTAGTGATTCTTGTTTGTTTATTTTTTCTTGTAGATCTTTTACTAATGCATTAAGAGGTGTTTTATCCCTAAATTCCTCAACTCTGATAACAGAGGATTCATTGCTTCTGGATTTTATTCTTTCTAATTCTTGCTGAAGTTGTACTTTTTCCTTTCTTAAGAATCCCATTTTGTTTTTTAATTCTCGAATTTGTCTATCTTTTTCATCGAGTTCTATAACCAATTTTGAATCAACAGCTTGTTTTTTTTTGCTCTTCTTTGTATCGTCCTCATCTGGAATAAGTGCTTCTAATCTCATAATTGTATCTTCAAGTTCTTCAATTCTATCGAGGAGACGATGGATTTCATGATCTTTTTTGACAAGATCTGCTTTTAAGGTGTCGATACGAGCTTTTAAGGTATTTTCAGACATCAAGAAGAATCACCTTTATATTAGAATAATAAGATTTTAAAAATTAAAATTTATGTTATGAAAATCTATCATATTATTTTTCTAAACACTTTTCTAAATTAAAAGGATTAGTATATATTAAAATCCTTAACAGAAAAATTATATATTTTTTTGACTAAGGGGAAAAGGCTTAAAAAATTGAAAATAATAAATAAACCGAATAAAAGAAAAAAAATTATTAATGGTACATATAAAGGTGGCAAATATACACGATTTAATAAAAATAGGGAATTAAAAATCATCCCAAATGCTAAACTTAAGATTAACGAGGGAATTAAAACAAATAAGGATTCTAAAAATAGAATTTTTTTCAAAGATCTAGTTTTTGAACCAATAGCACGCATAATTAAGAAATCCCTTGCTTTCTCCATCAAACCTGCTTTTTGATAATTATATAAGGATAGTATAGCAATTATAGAGATTATAACAATAGATATCAGGGGATAAAATGATAAATAACTTAGGAAATCAATATTTTGTTGAAATGTATCATCTAATAATAGGTAAGTAAATTCTTCTCCAATATTTTCAGTTATATACTCAAGATCTCCTCTAATTTCATTGTAAGAATTACGACTCAGTTTTAATATAACAAGATTGATTTCTTCATTAGTTAGGTTTAATATCTTTCTAGATTCTTCAATACTGACATAAGCGGCCCATCCAGAATAAAAGCTATCAATTAATACTCCAGAAATATGGAATTTTCTTCCAGACGGATTTATTTCAATACTTTGCTGTAATGGGTATTCAAAAAAGTTATGAGCCAGACCATCTCCAATAGTTATATTATCATAAGCATCCTCTTCTGTGAAGAATCTTCCTTCAATCTCAAAATTTTGTATAATATTTTCAGGATTAATACCTATAATAGGAATCGTATTATTTCGATTTTGCCCAACAGTTACCGTTATGTCATTATCATTTATATAATATCCTTGCATTTCTCTTACATTATAAAAATTTATTAATCTCTCATCTATCATTTCGATTCCTTCTAAGTTATTTAATTCATTTAGATCACTTAAGTTAAAAAGATACTTGGAATCCATAAAATTAATTGAATTTTCATCTACTACCAGAGTAGGATCAGAAAACATTTCATACATCAATGAATAATTATATATCACGTCTTTATGTCCCAATATCACAATGTTTTCTCCTTGTGAGTTTTTTATCCATTCTTGGGAGGATAATCTTAGAACTAACGTACCCAAACCTAGTGTAAAGATCATTAATCCAATTATTAAGAATATAACTAAATATCTCTTAAATTCACCTTTTTTTCTTAACGTATTAACAACAGCAATTTTAATATTAAATCCAATTAGGGTTAACCATTTTGGTATGAAAATTAGCGGTTTACTAGCATTATAATCATAAGGTATATCTTTCGAAAAAGTGCTGATTATTTTTTGTCTACCAATTTTTCTGAGAGTATATCCAGTAATAAGAAAAATTCCTACTACACATAAAAAAAACAAACTAGGAGTATAAACAAAATCAATTATAAATATTACAGGGAAATTTAGCATCATCATAATTAATGCAAAAATTCCAAAAATTATCAAACCTAAAACAAACCCAAATAGAAAACCTATAAAAAAAAGAATATATACTTCTAATAAATAAAAACTGTATAATTTTCGGGGGAGTGTACCCAAAGATTTCATAATTGCAATATCTCTTTTTTTAGAAATAACTAATGTAGTTGTAACAGAAACCACTATAACAGCAGCTAAACAAATAAACAAGATTTGAATTAAATTATTAAATTCTTTATAAGTTTGATTAATTACACCAGAGAAATAAAATTCATTAGGATATGAAGTTTGAGTTAGAATATTTATACCTAATGATGATGTGAAATAAATTAAAAACTCTGAGAACGCTACAATGACTACGATAATTATTAGAAATGGATAATTAGAATGTCTTTTTCTGTACAAATCTTTTAATGCAAAATCAAATGATGACATTTTTTAAGGATTTTATTATTTTTTATTAATATTAGTTCTTTCTTCTTTGATAATTCGCCCATCATCAAATGAAATAATTCTATCAGCTAAACTTATTAAATAGTCATCATGAGTAGCAATTATAATAGTTCTAATATTATTTTTTAAATCATTAAAAAGATCTCTGATAAATCTGCTAGTTTTTTTATCTAAATTTGCTGTAGGTTCATCAGCAATAATAACTGGAGGATCATTTGCCAGTGCTCTTGCTATAGCCACTCTTTGCTGTTCTCCAGCAGACAACTGGAAAGGTAGATGTTCTCTTCTATCCTCAAGATGCATTTGAGTCAATAATTGTACTGCTCGTTTTCTTTGCTCTTTAAATTCTATTCCAGAGAGATTCATAGGAAACATTACGTTTTCCTCTGCAGTAAGAGTACTAATAAGATTATAATTCTGAAATACAAATCCAGAATTTAACAATCTCCAAGTTGCTAATGATTCCTCTTCCATATCTGAGATTTTGACCCCAAAACTATAAATATCACCACTGTTTGGAGAATCCAAACCACCTATTAGATTTAATAATGATGTCTTACCTGCACCACTTGGTCCTTTAATTACCAGAAATTCTCCATCATCTATTGAAAAAGACACATGATCTACTGCTCTGACAATAAAATCTCCAATTTCATATTCTTTAACTATTTCTTCACAGAAAATGGCGAAATTTTTGGAAATATCACTTAATAAATCATTTTTACCATTATAACTATCTGATGAACTTCTTTGAGGAATTTTGTTAAAAGAATTTTCTTTTTCCGACACGAGGTTTATAATTATTAGTGATTTATATTTTTAGCGTCAAATATCTTAAAGTGCAAAAATATTGTAAAATATATAAAATGAATTATCAAAAGACATCAATATCATGAAGAAAACTGAATATTGGGTTATCAATATTTTGATTTCTGAATCATTTTAATGATTATATCAGTCTAATTCAGCATTTTTTATCTCAAATCCATTAAAAAGTCCAAGAATTCGGTTCTAATTCTTATTTATATCTTATCTATCCAAATTTTATAGTTTTAAAATAAAATAAATTTAAATACGAAAGTATCATATTAATAATCTAGAGGGAAGATTGAGAAAATACAAATAATATCCCCTAAAATTGAAGTCATATCAACTTTAATGAGGAATTTCCTAATTAAAATGGTAACTAAATTTTATTCCAAAATCTTGGACATTTAAGATTTTGAACTTTTCTCATCATCCCTCACTCTCTTTTTTTTGTTTTTTAAATTTTTTACATTTATGGTTTATTTTTTTAAAATAATATTTAAAGGATAAATTTAATTTAATTTAATTACCTTTTGGGATTAAATTCATAAGAAGAAGTAGATTTGGATGGATTTTGAAAAATTAACGGATTTGGTAATTGAATTAGAAGTAGATGATATAGCAGATGCTGTGAGAGAGGCATTAAATGAGGGTAAAGACGCTTTTGAAATATTAGACGCTTTAACAAAAGGTATGGACGAAGTGGGACATCTATATGAAGAAAAAGAGTATTATTTAACTGAACTTGTTTTAGCAGGAGAAACGATGAAGGAAGCTTTTAATATTTTGAAACCTGTTTTAGCTACTGTGGACAATAAAGAAGATAAAATAAAAGTAATTATATGTACTGTAAAAGGAGATAATCACGATATTGGAAAGAATATTTTAGGTTCTCTTCTTTTAAGTTCTGGTTTTGAACTTTATGATTTAGGGATGGATGTAGATGAAAAAATAATAGTAGATAAGGTAAAAGAAACTGGAGCAAAGATTATAGCTTTAAGTACTTTATTAACTATGACAGTAGAACAAATAAAGGTTGTTCATGAAGCTTTGAAAGCAGCAGGAATTCGAAACAATGTTAAATTAATTGTTGGAGGTGCTCCCTTAAATATGGAACTTGCTAAAAGACTAGGGGCGGATGACTATGCTGATGATGCTGTTGATGGAGTGAGACATATAAAAAGACTTTCTGGGATTGAATAATAAATATTTATAGTACTAGATTTTGTTTTTTATTTTTACTCGATAGATCATCCTATTAGGTTATATTTATATTTTATAAACGTATTATTTGATATGTTTTATGCATTTTTCTTAGATATTATTATTGTCATTAAATTATAATAAGAAGATTTATACTCTTTTTGAATCGTTTATATCTCAAGGAATATGAAAAATGAATCCCTTTAAGGAGGTTTTTGAATTGAATAATAAGCAAAGTAAAGGTATGAAAATTGACGAGGAATTGGATACTCGTGGTTTATATTGTCCCGAACCATTATTTGAAGTAAGAAATTTAAGTGAAACTCTTAGTGAAGGACAGTGTTTTAAAGTTATCGCCGATGATCCAGCTGCAGAAGAGGATCTTAAAAGATGGGCCAAAAGAACAGATACAAAGGTAGTAGAATTTAGTAAAGATGGCGATGATTTAATATTTGTATTTAAGAAAACAAAATAAGAAGAGGTAAAAGTATTGAGTGTATATTTAGATTACCAAGCAGCTAAACCTGTTGATCCGAGAGTATTTAAAGTTATGAAATCCTATTTTACCGAGGAATTTGGTAATCCATCTTCATTACATAATTTAGGTTATGTTGCTACAAATAAATTAGAAGAATCTCGGAAGAAAATTGCCGAATTTATTAATGCTCCAGATCCAGATAACATAATATTTACATCTGGAGCTACAGAATCAAATAATCTAGGAATAATTGGAGCGGTTCTTCGAAATAAGAGAAAAGGAAATCACATTATCATTTCAGAGATAGAACATATTTCGATTTTAAATATAGGAAAATACTTGGAGAAACAAGGATTTAAAGTAAGTAGAGTTCCTGTAGACAGATTTGGTATTGTTAATCTGAGCAAATTAGAACGATTAATAACTGATGAAACAACCCTAATCTCAATATCAACAGCGAGTAATGAGATAGGGTCGCTTCAACCTGTAGAAGAAATTGCAGAAATTGCTAATAAGAAAAAAATCTGGTTTCATTCTGATGCAGTAGCAAGTGAAAGTACCGTTCCTATTGACGTACAAAAAGTACCATTTGATTTACTGACCTTATCTTCGAATGATATTTACGGACCGAGAGGTGTAGGAGCACTTTATATGAAAAAAGGTGTAAGAGTAAATCCAATTATTATTGGAGGTGGTCAGGAGAAAGGGATGAGATCTGGCTCTGAAAATATGTCTGGAATTGTTGGTTTTGCAAAGGCAGCAGAGATAATGAAGGCAGAAATAAATGAAGAAGCTGCAAGGTTAAAAATTCTTAGGGATAAATTAATTAGAGAAATTCTAAAGATACCTAAATCACATCTTAATGGACATCCTGAGAAAAGAACGCCTCATAACGCCAATTTCCGGTTTGATTATATTGAAGGTGAATCGTTACTTCTTTCCTTAAAGGATGAGAAAGTGGAGGTGGCAACAGGTTCTGCTTGCTCTTCAAAAACCCTAGAACCATCTCATACACTTATCTCATGTGGTCTATTACATGAGGAAGCGCATGGGAGTTTACTAATATCCTTAGGGAGATTTTCTGAAGAGAAAGATATTGATAAAATTATAGAAGTTTTGCCGGGAATAATAAGAAGATTAAGAATTTTATCACCACTAACACCTTCAGATTTATTACAAAAATTAAAAGAGGAGGAAAATTAAATGAGTGTACATAAATATACCGATAAAGTAATGGACCATTTTCGGAATCCACGAAATGTAGGTGAAATTGAAAATCCTGATGGATATGGAAAAGTGGGAAACCCAGTTTGCGGAGATTTAATGGAAATGTTTCTTAAAATTGGGAAAAATGATAAAGGGGAAGAGATTATTGAGGATATTAAATTTAAGACTTTTGGATGTGGATCTGCAGTATCAACTTCATCGATGGTTACAGAGATGGCAAAAGGGATGACACTTGATGATGCATATAAAATTACTCGAAGTGATGTAGCAGAAGAACTGGACGGTTTACCACCAATCAAAATGCACTGTTCAAATTTAGCCGCAGATGCATTAAAAGCTGCGATAAATAACTATCGTGAGGGAACAAAACCAGATATAGAGGTGGTTACTTCATGTCAACTAGATGTACGAGTAATATTGGGGGTTGATGAGTTTAAAGGGAAAGGAGTATATACGGAAGTTCCTGATCTTGAAGAATTAAGGGAAAAGAGAATATTAATTGTAGACACCGGCGATGAGTCTTTAGAACTAGCCCTCAAATTAACTGAATATACAGGGAGAGTTATAGTGTTAACTTCTGCAAAAGAAATTCCAGGTACTGTGGAAATTGCAAAAAGATTGAAACATTCTGATGTAAAAATTGTGCAACAATCAGAACTCAATGAAATTAAAGGAGAATTAGATGAAGTTGATAAGGTTGTTATTCATGACTTCGATGAGGACGAGAATTATGAACTTTTTGTGGATGCTGTAATCATTTTAGATAATAGAAGTTAATTTTTTTATTTTTTCATTGAATCTAAAATATAATCAGTAAAATATTTACTTTTTTTTTCCACTTGATTTTTATAGTTTACATATCTAAAATTAAACACACATAAAGGACAAGATGTAGCAATCTCTTTTGTTTCTACATGATTAAATAAATCTTTGCCAATTTTAATACAAATACTACTATCAACCCCTCTGATTCCTGATCCTGCACCACAGCAAGGTGTTGCTTCTGGATCAGGAGTCAATTCTTTTATAGTTAAACCACATTTCTTTAAAAGTTCTCGTGGCTCAGTATATAGAGATCCATTTTTGTATTTTCTCCCTAATCGACATGGATCATGGTATGTAATCACCTTATCTAAAGGTTTTAAAATTACTCTTCCTTCTTTTTCCAACTCGTATATTACATCAACTATATGTCTTACATTTAAATCAAAATCTTCAAAATATTTTCTGTAAACTTTATCAAAAGCATATAAACATCCACCGCATGTAACAATTAAGTTTTTTATTCCTATTCTTCTAAAGAGTTTAATATTTTCTTCAAAAATATTTTTTGCGAGTTCAAGATTTCCCGCAGAATATACATATTCCCCACAACATGGTTCATTTTTTAAAATTTTGAAATCATAACCAGCATTTTTTAAGATTCCATAAGGATATGTAGCACTCTCTTTAACTCGAAAAGAAGACATACAGCCAAAATATAAAAGAGTATCTGAATTTTTATTCTCAAACACTTCTTCCTTCCTATGTCTTTCAGGTAACCAATTTAATCTATCATCTGGTTCTCCACCCACAGAATTATCTTTTTCAATAATTCCTTTAATAATTTTATTATGTATATCTAATGGTGCTTTATTCATTTCTACTAATTTTACTTTTGATGAATGAACAATTTCTGATATTTTTATTTCTTGTTGGCAGCCTAAATCACACATTGCACATAAAGTACA
The DNA here is from genome assembly GCA_048937405.1 of Promethearchaeota archaeon. GTDB lineage: Archaea > Asgardarchaeota > Lokiarchaeia > Sigyniarchaeales > SOKP01 > Loki-b32. Next base: position 448,837 of record JBHLNF010000001.1, on the reverse strand, counting down.
AGTATAAAGTCCGATTAATTCTTCATTAGAAATTTCTATATTAGAAAAGACTTTATCTACGATTTTTAATCTTCCATTGGGAGATTTTAATTCATCTCCAGTAACCTTATATGTATCACAAAGATCCAAACAAATTTTACAATCTATACATGACTGAATTTCCCTGATTAATTCCTCTTCATTCATTCTTAAACTCCTTAATAAGGATTTAGAAATTTTTAATGTTGTATTTCTTTATAATTATTCATTACTGTTTAAGTTCATCGAAATTAATATAGCAAATAAAAAATTTTATATGACTATGAATAAAAAGTTAGTCTCAGATGACTCTCTAAAAGCATATGAAATCCGCTCTAAAAAAATGAATAAAGAAAAAGACACCGCTAAAGGCGATGAATTATTTATTGTAAAAATGGCTGCAATATCAGAGCAGATTAATAATTTGCACGTTAAAGCAAAAGTAAATGATTATGAAATAGAGTGTGATGGTCCAAAAGATTTAGGTGGTTCAGGTAAAATTCCCGGTCCGATGCCAATGTTATTAGCTTCTTTTGCTAATTGCTTAGAAATTACAGCACTTCTATATTTATCTTATATGAATATAAAGGTAGATTCTATTAAAGTTAAAGTAGAAGCAGAATATGATCAAAGAAGTGCATTAAAGCCTAAGAAAGAACCTTTTCCAGGATTTTTTAATTTAACTATTACTTGGAATCTTAAAACTGAAGAGAATTTTAAAAAAATTGAGCGAATTCTAAATAAAGTAGAAGAAGTATGTCCCGTAAAAGGAACTATATCAAAAATACACATAATTCATCAAAAAATCGAATTAAATAATTAATTTTACTGAATTTTCTCTTTTTCGAATATTTTTCAAATTATAGTTCATAAATAAAATTAATTAGAAAAATTAAATTGAATTAAATCTCTTTTTATTATTTAATTTAATTCATAATAAACATCTTTAAATCCAATCTAATGTGTTAAATAATTAAATTTTGAGTATAGAGTTTTAAAAAATATCAATGAGAAGTATAAAATGAAACGAGTAATAATTGTTGGTGGGGTTGCCGGTGGAGCTTCTGCCGCTGCTAGACTCAGACGCTTGAGAGAAGAATTTGAAATTATTATGTTAGATCGAGGTCCATATGTATCATTTGCAAATTGTGGATTACCATATTATGTGGGGAATATAATAAAGGATCGTGAGTCTTTAGAATTAGTTACTCCTGAAAGGTTCCTTGAGAGATTCAATATTGACGTACGGGTCAATAATGAGGTACTCGTAATTGATAGAAAGAAAAATCAAGTGAAAGTAAAAGATTTAATAAAATTAAATGAATATGTACTTGATTATGATTATTTGATTCTTGCAACAGGTTCAAAACCAATAGTTCCTCAATTTGAGGGATTAAATAAAGTTCCATATTATACCGTATGGACAATCCCAGATGCCATTAAAATACGTGAATATGTTGATCAATATGATATTAAAAATGCTGTCATTGTTGGGGGAGGTTTTATTGGATTAGAAATGGCAGAAAACTTAGTAGAAAAAGGAGTGAAAGTTAAAATTGTAGAGATGTTGGACCAAGTTATGCCACCAATAGATAAAGAAATTGCACAATTCATACACCAAGAATTAATTTTAAACGGAGTTTGTTTAGTTTTGGAAGATCCTGTAGATTCTTTTGGGAGAACGGATCAAAATAACTCGTTTGTTAAAACAAAAAGTGGTAGAGTGATAGAAACTGATCTAGTTATTTTATCCATTGGAATTAGACCAGAAAGCAAACTTGGCAAAGATGCAGGTTTGGAAATAACTGAGAAAGGATATATTATTGTTAACAATAAAATGCAAACTTCTGATTCAAATATTTATGCAGTGGGAGATATTGTTCAAGTTAAACATCTTCAAACAAAACAACCAATTTCTATTGCGTTAGCGGGTCCAGCAAATAAACAGGGTAGAATCGCAGCAGATAACATTGCAGGAAGAGATTCTGAATATAAAGGTGTTTTAGGGGCTTCTGTTGTTAAGATTTTTGATGTAACAGTTGCTTCTGTGGGATTAACAGAAAAACAACTGAAAAACCTTAATATTGATTATAATAAGATCTATATTCATCCCAATAATCATGCAGGTTATTATCCTGGAGCAATACCAATAACTTTAAAACTAATTTTTGAAGTTCCAAATGGGAAAATTCTTGGAGCGCAAGCTGTTGGTGGTCCAGGTACAGAAAAAAGAATTGATGTAATCTCAACTGTGATACAATTTAATGGGACTGTTTTTGATTTAGAAGAATTAGAGCTAACTTACGCTCCTCCCTATGGTTCTGCGAAGGATCCTGTAAATATAGCAGGTTTTGTTGCTGCTAATTATCTTAGAGAGGATATGCCTATTTGGCATTGGCATGATTATAGCCAGATTTCCAATAATGGGAGCATCTTATTAGATGTTCGAACCAAAGAAGAATTTTCAGCTAGAAACATTGAAGGCTCCATAAATATCCAAATTGAGGAACTAAGAAACCGTTTAGATGAGATATCTAAAGACAAACCGATTTATGTGTATTGTGAAGTTGGATATAGAAGTTATTTAGCATTAAGAATTCTATTGCAAAGTGGTTTTAAGAAGGTCTATGAACTTACTGGGGGCTTTAAAATATATGAGATGGCGAACGCAACTACAGAAGAAATTATGGCAGCATGCGGAGGGTCTGAAAATGCAATTGAGGAATTTGTTTATCAAAAGAGTATTGAAAGTGAAGATTATATAGAAATAGATGCCAGTGGATTGTCATGTCCAGGTCCATTGAACGCTTTAATTAAAGGACTTGAATCATTACCTGAAAACAAGAAATTAAAAATTTTTGCTACTGATCCTGGGTTTAAATCTAGTGTTGAGGCTTATTCTAAATTAAATGAAAATATTGAATTATTATATCTAGGGAAAGAGAGGGGGAAGCTAGTCGCAACGTTAAAAAGGGTTAAACCTCTTGAAGTTGCCCCTCCAGCTAAGAAGAAAACCAGAAAAGAATTAAGGGCTCCTGATGCTCCTCCTGTTTCAGAAATTAGTGCTGATGAATTATTTGAACGCATTAGTACCGAAGATGAACCAGCACTTATGATCGATGTTCGTACACCCCAAGAATACCATAGTCCACAAGGGCATATCAAAAATACTAAATTAATTCCATTAGGAAAATTAATGAATAATCCAGAGGTTATTAAGGAATATAAAGACGAAGAAATCATCTCGATTTGCCACTCTGGTTCTCGATCTATGATGGCAGCTCAAATTTTAGCACAAACAGGATTTAAAGATATCCGAAATTTGACGGGGGGGATGATAATGTGGCATAGAAAAGGTTATCCTGTAGAATTAGAAGAAGATAGAATGACAAATACTTACTATTAATAAGGTTTTCTTTAAATGATTCATTTAAAATGAATTGATTAGGGAAAAAGGAAAATTATCTTCTATATCTTAATCAAAAGAAAGGTAATAAACCGGGTATTCCAAATGCTCCTAAAGTGATTTCAATACCTATATACAATAATAAAATTGCAAAAATTCTTTGCAATTTGGATCCAATCCTAATTAATTTAACAAAAAATCTTTGTTTAATTGTGCCTATTAAGGATCCAATAATTATGAAGGGGATCATAATTCCTAAAGAATAACAAGTAAATAAAACGATCCCTAAGCCAAGATCCGCTTGATCACTTACAATCAATACAATAGATAAATAAATAGGTGTTATACACCCTATCCATGAAAATCCCATCGAAAAACCAAGCAAAAATGAACCACTATACCCTTCATATTTCAATAATTCATTATCATAAGTATTAGCATCTATATTTTGTGATATGGATTCCTCTGTATTGATTTCTGTTTCCTCCTGTTTGATATTATTATTTTCAGATATGCTTAAAATTTGTTGGGTTCTTGTAAATTGCTTAGCCAAAAAAATGTAAATTGATAAAATGATTATTGTTAATCCAGAAAACAATTTTAACCAAAAAGTAAACCTTATAAAACCAGAAATAACAATATATAGGGTAGCAATTACAGAAAACATTAAAATAAATCCTAGAGAGAAAAATAAACTCATTAAAAAAGCCTTTTTTGGAGTATTCGTTTGACTGGCTAAATATAACATAAAAGATGGTAATGTCACTAAATTACATGGTGTTAAAAAAGAAATCAACCCCCCAGCAATAGCTAAGAAAAAGAGGAAAATCTCATTCATTTTTTTTGGAAAATTTTGTGTTTTGACTTTATGAATTCAATTATTATGTTTTTTTACAAACTATTAATAGCATTTTTTATTTGGTTATAATGATTAGCATCATAACCAATAAATCTTTGAACCTCTGCTCCATCCCTATCTAATAAAATGGTTGTAGGGGTATATGCAATATTAAAAGGCGCACTATAACTGTTAAAACTATCATCACGAACTATAGGGGAATTCAAATTATGATCATTTTTAAATAGGTTTAAACCATCATTGGAATCATATGAATGCACTGTTATAAGAACTATATACAGTTGACTGTTAGAATAATCATCATCAATATTGCTTATAATTTCTGATTCAGGACTACAAGGAGGACAATCTAAATCAAAGAAAAATAAAAGAACAATTTCGCCTTGATGATCTGCTAATTTAATTGTCCCTCCGTTAATTGTTTTAAATGTTATATCAGTTTGATAAGAATTTGAATTATCTGTGCTAGTATTTGAATTATCCGATGTAGTTGCTACAACGACAATGATTACAACAAACACAACAGCAATTATTATTGCATAAGGCGCAAAAGTTTCTGTAAATTTCTTTTTAGGTCTAACAGCATATTGTGTCTCTTTAGGTTTAGCTATATATTGCTTTCTCTTTTTTCTTGTTGATTTTTTTGTTTTTTTTTCTTGTGTTTGTTTTTGTTTTTTTTTCAGTTCTTTAGGTAATTTCATAAATTTTATCAACAATTATAAAAAGAGTTCTTTTCCTGTTTATTTATCAATTCTACAAGTATTTTTAATAATTGGATCTATGTTTGTAATTGTTAATTTTTTTTTAAAAAATCCCCCCACATCTAAATGATATTCTTCCAATTTTCCGTAAATTTTAATAAACCAATCAGACAAATATAATATCAAATTCTCATTAGATACTTTTTCATAATCCTTATAATTTTCTAAATCCACATCTTTAATATATTCTATCGTTGGATTATAAATTTGAGTACATGCTTCCTCAATAAACATAATATCAACAATAAAATTAGAAGTTATACTCTTCCGTAGATATTCTTCAGATTTATTTGATAAAATTATCGACATTATGATTAAAAATGATTGAAAACAATTATTTTAGTTAAACACTTTTATCAATGATTTAAATATTTTCCCAAGTTTTTCCATAAGATTTTTCTTTAAATTATAAGTAAAAAAGTTTTAAAATAGGCAAAATAAGTTTAATTCAAAGATATTCAAACATTACGAATTTCCAATTTAAAATGGAGGTTAAAAATTATGAAAGAAACACCTAAAAAATTATACACCGCATATGTTGGTGAATCACAAGCCAGAAATCGATATAATTACTTTTCTAAAGTTGCAAAGAAGGATGGATACGTACTAGTATCAAAAATTTTTGATGAAACCTCAGATCAAGAAAAGGAACATGGTAGCTGGTTTTATAAGATGCTCCAACAGTTTAAGAAAGAAGAAGATTTTGATGAAATGAAAGTCCTTCCTGATGCTGAATTTCCAACAACCCTAGGAACTACGATTGAAAACCTTAAATCTGCTATAGCAGGAGAGAATATGGAATGGCAAACCCTTTATCCCGATATAGTTGAAACTGCTGAGAAAGAAGGATATCCTGACATTGCTAAAAGAGTAAAGGCAATTATAAAAGCTGAGAAACACCATTCAGAACGATATGGAAAGCTCTTAAAATTAGTTGGTGATGATGCTTTCTTTAAACGTGGAAAGAAAATTGTATGGGTCTGTATGGAGTGTGGCTATGAAGTAGAAATGGATGAGTTACCAAAAGATTTCATATGTCCATCCTGTGATCATCCTCGGGAATATTATAGAAAGAAATGCGAAGATTTCTAAAAGAAGTTATGAATTTTTAATTTAAAAGCATAATTTTTAAAAATTAATATATATGATTTAAAGACAGAAATAGAATACGTGAAATTATTATGAAACAAAAAGAAATATATAGATGTAGTGTATGCGGAAAAGTTATCGAAATATTAAATCCAGCATCTCTAGAAACTATCTGTTGTGGACAACCAATGAAACTTATGGAGGAACAAACTACTGATTGGAAAACGGAAAAACATGTGCCTAAAATTACTATTGAGGGTGATAAAGTTACTGTAGATGTAGGAATATCAATGGGAACACCTCATCCAATGACCGATGAGCATTATATAATGTGGATTGAAATAATTTGTAAAGATGGTTGCTACGAAAGAAGATTCTTAAAGCCTGGTATGGAGCCTAAGGCAACTTTTACTGTTGCTAATTCAGAAGGTCTCTGGGCGAGAGAATATTGTAATCTACACTTTTTATGGAAAAGTTAAACTTGAAATTTAATATTTTATTTTTATTTTTTTTTAAATATTTTAAAATAATGGATTATTAAGATTTTAAACTACTTTTATTAGTATCAGTGAAATAAAAGAACCCTATTAAAGAAGAACAATGAATTACATTTTACAATTATTCATAGTTTTCTGCTTTATTATAGTAATAATTGCTCTTTTTCGTGAGAAAACAGATTTTTTAGCGTATAGTTTAGCTTCCATGTTGGCAGCAGCTACAGCAACATATTTCTTTTCACCAATTCCAATATCTCTTGAAGATTTTTTTCAAGCAATAGACTGGACTGTAATTTTTTTCTTAATTTCAATGTTTACAATCGTAGCAATTTTAGAGGATAAACGTATTTTCAATGAAATTGCATTGCGAATAACCAACAAGTATAGCACTAATACGCGTCAATTTTTTTGGGTAATATGTTTGATTTCAACACTTAGTGCCGCTTTTATCGAAGATATTTCAGTCGCTATTATTTTTATTCCTATGATAATAAGCACTTCAGAGAAGTTAAAGATAAATCCTACTCCGATATTAATGGGAATGACAATATGTATTAATTTGGCAGCTACATTGACTCCATTTGGATCAGCTCAAAATATTTTAATTGCAGATAAATTTCAACTAACAACAACCTGGTTTTTCCTTAATTTAGGACTATATTTTATTATTGCGGTTATTATAACTTTATTTTTATTAGACAGATTTTTCTTAAGGAAGCATTTACAGGAGATCTGGGTTCCACATTGTTCGGAATATGAAGAGCCTCTCAATCAAGAAACTGTGGAAGTGCATGAATTAATAATTATGGAGAAACCAATAAAATCTAAAGTATTTTATAAAAATTTAATCGCTTTATTGATCTTCTTCTCTTTATTAATTATAATTCCAAATATTCTTTTTGTAGGACTTTTAGGAATGCTTATATTTGTTTTCATTAATCCTCGAATGAAAGAATCTGGTAAGAAACAACCAGATATCTCCCACTATCTCAAAGAAGTAGATTTTAAACTAATATTCTTCTTTATATGTTTATTTGTATTAGTTTATTGTTTTGAAGTTTCTGGAGTTATAGGAATAATTGAAGATTTTATAAATTTTATAGCCCCAGAGCATATTTTCTTATTATCAATTTTAATTTTAATTATCACATCTATTCTTTCTGGATTTCTTGATAATGTACCTGTTACTGTAATTTTCATTCCTGTTATACAGCTATTAGTTTCTTTAGACTTTTCAGCTGCACCTCTCTTAATTGCATTTATATTAGGTATTAATTTAGGAGGTAATTTTTTACCTCAAGGATCTGCAGCAGATATGATGACTTTAGAACTCTCTACTAAATATTGTGTTGATGGTATGAATTATAAGAGATTATTAAAAATCGGAGGTTTATTTGCATTATTCCATATTTTATTGGGAATTGGGTATTTAGCTATAATTACTTTCTTATTTTTCTAAATAAATTTCTTAATTTATTTTGGAGTTAGATTGAGGTAATTAGAGATGGTTAAAAATAAAGTTATTATTTTAGATAGAGATGGTACTTTAATTGAAGATAAGAATTACGCTTATCAAATTAAAGATTTTAAACTATTACTGGGAGTCATCGAAGGATTAAAATTACTTAGTAATCAATTTCTTTTTTTTATTGTAACTAATCAATCAGGTATAGGAAGAGGATTTTATACCACTCAAGATTTTCATAAGTTTAATAATCATTTATTGGAGATATTAAAAAAAGAAAAAATTAACATTCTTGAAACTTATTTCTGTCCTCATTTAAAAGAGCATAATTGCGAATGTCGAAAACCTAAGACTAAATTTGCTAAAGAAATCATTAGTGAATTTAACGTGGATATCACTAGATCATGGATGATTGGAGATCATCCTTTAGATATAGAATTTGGGATAAACGCAGGTAGTAAAACAGTATTTCTCAGAACTGGACATGGTAATGAACATATAAACGATTTAGAGTCTTTTGGAATAAAACCAACTTTAATATGTGAAAATTTCTTATTAGCAGCAAAAAAAATCCTAAAGATGTAGGAGATAAAAAAAAAATAATCGATTAATTTAGCAATTACTTATTACAAACGATCATTATAAAAAGTTGGAATAATACTAATCTATTATAATTAGATATAAGAATAAATTTGAGGAACGTTTGATGTTCTTAAAAAAGTTGAATAATGCTAGTCTATGGGATAAAATTCAAAAGCTAAGGGATTTAATTAAAGCGGAAAAATACTTTAAGAAAAGGACATGTTGGAACTGTAAGAAAGATCTCAATATTTATGACTTTCTTAGCGACAATGTTAATTTTACTCCTGAATATATTTTAAAATTATGGCAAACTCCTTTTTTAGAGTTCCATTGTTGTGAATGTTTTAGGTTTCTTAAAATTCATGAATTAAAAAAGATTGAGCAAGAATTAAAGGAAAGAAATTGTTTATTCTGCGGATCTCCAATAGATATTTACAAGTTTAGTAAAATTCATAATTATTTAAAAATTCACGAGTTGAGGAAACTCTGGCTAGACCACAACTTTCAAATATTTTGTGATAATTTATGCCAACGTAAATATAATAAAACTTATTATGATTTTCTTAAAAAGAAAAAATTGAATGAGTAAAACAAACAAATTTAGAGCCAACAATATCTCTTTATTAGAAAAAGTCTATAAATGGATGAGAACATATAGAATTTAAATAATTCCTAAAGTAAAAATAAATTGGAACTTAGTTCCATATCTGTTTATATGCATAAAATTTATATTTTACATATGAAATCCCATATTGGAATTCCTGATGAAATTGATGAAAAATTAAAGAAAAATCATAATCTTCTCTTAAGACGAATCCGTAAGACTCAAATATTTTTAGTATTTCAGCAAATATCTGCGATGATGGGGATATCATCCCTTATTTTCTTATTCCTTTTATTATTCCCCTTCCCATATTACCCCAGATTATTTTTAATTTTATTATTTAGTTTCATTGGACTTGTAATTTTTTTATTATATATTTTAATTAGATATATTGCCGAAACAATTGATATTCATCGTGAATATTCTTTAAAAGAAAAACAGAATTTAAATTACCTTTCTGAAGAACTCTTGCTGATGATCAAGATATATACATCTAAATTTAGATTAGGTAAAAAAATTTGGAATGTTAGGAAACTGCGTCAAGATACTGAGAAATCAATGGATGAAAAAATGAGAATAATTTTTAAAGATGAAAGGAATTTTTTAATATATGACATAATATATTGGACAGCAATTGTTTATATGAGTTTTTTTCATCGTTTAAGTGTTTCTGGTGTATTAGATTTCATATACTATACAATAGATCATCCTTTTTTGTTATTTGCTAATATTTTAATGGTTTCTCATAGTATTTTAACCTATTTAATTTTAAGATATACTAATAAATGGTTAAAAGGATATCATGAATTAAATGCTTGGGGGGATTTATTAGATAAATATGATATAATACCAAAAGAAGGATATATGGCATTGTTAGATAAAGATTTTAATAATTTGGGATTTCCAAATGATAGATATTGTGTAAACTGTGGCAAATTATTAGAACTAAATGCTAAATTCTGTATATATTGTGGACAGAGAAATGAAACATATTAAAATTAAATTTACATGATAATGATGAAAAAAACAATCCATGATGAAATTAATTCAGTCACAAGTCGTAGAAATAAATATGAAATTTGGGCCCAAATTTTGGATTTATGTTCCCGAGAACCTTGTCATCTTAGTAAAATTTTACAAAAATTACATTTAAGAACCAGTTTATGTAAAGAATATCTCCTATTTCTTATAGAACGTAATCTATTACGGACTATCGAAAAAGAAAATGATAGTAGTATTATGTATCAGACTACTCTTAGAGGAAAGGAAGCATTGAATGAATTCTATAATTTGATTACTAAATTTTTTACCCCTAAGAAGAAATAATTATCGATTTATCTTATTAATTTTTTCCCAAATAAAGAATAAAAATAATATAGTTAGATTGTTCTTAATTTCTTTTTTTTCCAAGAAATGGCATTGCATGCTCATATTGTTTCATAACAAATCGAGAAATAACAATTCTCTGAATTTCACTCGTACCCTCATATATTTGGTATAATTTAGCATCTCTAAATAGTTTTTCTACGGGATATGTTCTCAGATATCCATAACCTCCAAAAATTTGGATTGCTTCTGTTGTAACATTCATAACAACGTCTGAAGCGAAAGCTTTGGCAATAGAGGAACTCAAATTATTATCCATGCCTTGATCAGCTTCCCAAGCTGCTTTATATGTTAATAACCGTGCAGCTTCAATGTCTTTATACATATTAGCTATTTTTTCTTGAATTGCTTGATAATTTCCAATTGGTCTTCCAAAAGCTTCTCTTTTTTGGGCATAATCAATAGAATACTCCATTGCGGAACGAGCACATCCTACTGCAAATGCTCCAATGGCGGGTCGAGTATGGGCAAATGTTTGCATGGCTAAAACGAATCCTCTTCCTGGTTTGGCAAGAACATTTTCTTCAGGAATCCTTACATTTTTGAGTCCTACTGATACGGTATTTGATGATCTTTGACCTAATTTTGGAATATGCTTACCCAATTTTACGCCTTCACTTTTGGTATCTACAATAAAAGCACAAATACCTTTATGCTTTTTTTCAGGATCTACTGTAGCAAATACCGTGATATAATCAGCATATCCCCCATTAGTAATCCAAAACTTATTGCCATTTAAAATATACTCATCTCCATCCTTCTCTGCTTTGCATTTCATTCCAGCGACGTCAGAACCCATCATAGGTTCAGAAGTAGCAAAAGCAATTAATTTAAATTCATTAATTAATTCAGTTAAAATTCTTTGTTTCTGTTCTTCATTTCCTCCAATTACAATTGGTTCAGCACCAAGGTTATTATCGAAGATTGAGGTAGCAATTCCGGGACATGCGGAGGAAATTTCCTCAACAACAATACAGGAATCTATTAACCCAAAACCGGAACCACCATATTTTTTAGGGATCCCTAAATTTAACAATTTTTCTTCCCAAGCTTTTTTAATGACTGGCAAAGGAAATTCTTCAGATTCATCATATTTTCGAGCAACAGGTAATACTTCATTAATTGCAAATTCTCTTGCTTTTTTCTGCAAAGTCTTTTGTTCTTCAGTTAACATAAACTCCATTTTAACTGCCTCCTTTTACCCCATCTTTTCTACTAATTTATCGACGATTTCTTTAAAATCTAAATCTTGTATTCTTGGAACAAATTTAATTTCTATTGTTTCTTGCATTACATCAATTTTAGCAGCCTTCATTTGTTCAACAATTTCTTTTACAGCACCGCCACCCCAACCATAAGAGCCAAAAGCTAATCCTACCTTATTCATAGGTTTTAATCCCTTTTGGTATGATAAATATTCAGCTACAGTTGGATACAATCCATTATTTAAAGTTGGGCTACCAACTAAGATGGCTTTTGCTTTCATGGCTTCTGTTATTACATCTGAATAATCTGCGGTGGTTAATCTGTACCTTTTTACATGAATTCCTCGATGTTTGATTTCATTGGTTAATGCTTTAGCAATTTTTGCTGTACTTTCCCACATTGTGTCATAAATAATAAGCACACTATTATTATCTATTTCTCCTTTACTCCATTTAGTATATCTCTCCAATATCTCGGGGATATGTTTTCTCCAACAAACACCATGAGAAGGACATATAATTTCAATTGGTAATGCTCCCACCTTAGGTAATGTCTTTGCTATTAATCCAGAGAGATGAAGTAGAATATTAGCATAGTATTTTTCTGCTTCTTGGAATACTTCAGCTAAATCATTTTCATCATCCCAACGTCTAGAAGTTGCATAATGTTGTCCAAAGGCATCATTTGAAAATAATACGTTCTTTCCATTCTCATCAGTCATAAAAGAAACCATAGAATCAGGCCAATGAATCATTGGTATTGGCACAAATGTAAATTTTTTCCCATTCCCAATATCTAAAGTATCCCCTTCCTCAACAGCTCTAATTTTATTAAATACCTCCTCATCAACTTCTTCATGAAAATGAGCTTTTAATATTTCAACTCCTCTCTTAGATGCAATTAATTCAGCATTGGGAAGATATTTAATAATTAATGGAAAGGACCCGGAATGATCCATCTCAACATGGTTTGTAATGAAATAGTCAATTTCGGAAGGATCACATACATCTTTTATATTCTTTAGAAAATAATCAAAATATGGTCGTTTAACATTATCAATGAGTACAGTTTTCTCTCCTTTAACTAAATATGCATTATAACTACTACCTCGGTGTGTAGAATATCCATGAAAATTTCTTACCTCCCAATCTACATAACCAACATAATAAATATCTTTCATTAATTCTAAATGAGTGATTTCAAGTTCACCTTTTTATAATAGGATTTTGTTATTATTTCGTATAATTAATTCAAATCAGATTAAAAACTTATATCCTATTTATTATAAAAATTGTGAGAAAACAGCCAATAAAAAAAAAATAATGTTGAAAATTAGAAATTAATGAATCACTTTTTTATTTTATATATATCTACGAATTATTTACAATATGACAAATGATAACAATAAAAAAAAATATACTTGTACAAAAAATCCTTCGCGCTTTAAGAATTCTCAAAATAGTTCATGTTTTGACAATAATCTCATTAATACTCAAATCAATGAATTGCAGGAAAATCTTTCCCCTACTAACAAAACTATTTTTTCTAAAAAAAACATGTTTGAATTTGATTTAATCCAAACTTTAAAAGAATTCAAAGAAAAATTAAAAAACAAAGGAGATACTACATTTTCTGTTAAGGAATTATTCAATATTTTTCAAGACAGTTTAAGAAATAACTCTGGATTAGATGAATCTGAACAATTTAACAATTTATATTATAATTTACCCATAAAGGATGTTAAATATACTGCATGTTCTCTCATTTTTATTGGATTAGATCTTATAGGAAAAAAATTAAAAGTAAAAGAACTTGCTGTGCGATTAAATCTTCAGAAGGACAATCTCTCTCGTACAAAAAATTATTATGTAAGACTTCTTAGTGAATTACCTAAATATAAAAATCTTTCAAGACCAATAATTAATTATAAATTAACTAATTATGAGAACTATTTTGATGATATTATTTATTACATAAACGATATAAAAAAAAATCTAAATTTAGAAGAAAATCTCATCCAAGTAGATGAATTATTTATAAATGGACTAAATTACATTCAATGTGTAAACACTAGTGAAAAGATAAAGAGGTTTTATAAGTCTGCTCCAGAAACAAAGGATCCTAAATATTACTCAGCTGCTTTTTGTTATTTGTATTTGCGATATCAAAATAATAATAATTTAGAACAGGGAGATTTTCTAAGTATTATAAATAATTTTGAAAATTACCAACTTGTTGAAAAAGTTTTTTCTCCAATTTATATGTATATTCTCCATAATTACTATTATATTGATCAATTAGCTTTTAGAGATAAGGTATCAGATTTTTTGGATCATTATATTTTAAAAGCTAATAGAGTAAATTATTTCAAATCACAAATAAAAAATGAAACCAAAAGTAAAGCATTAGAACTATTTGATATCGCTATTAAAAATGGATTTAAAGTTAAAAAAGATTCACAAAGTAATAGATATACTTTTCCACAATTAATTGCAATCTCATTATTATATTTTTCAATAAAACAAAATAAAATTTTTGAAGATTGTGTTACGAGGGATAGTCTAAAAGAATTAATTGGTGAAAATTGGGATTATAGTACAGCAACTACAAATAGAAGCCCTATTTATTCTTATATTATTAAACATATTCCAAAAATCAAAAAACACAATTATTCTAGTAATGATTTTGAAGAATTATTAGAACAGAATCCATCTCATGATACAAAATTTTTACTTAAAATTTTTAAAAATTCTGATTTAAAGCCTTTAGATTTTGTAAAAAAATTAGATATATATGGGGGAGATAGTGTTGCAAATTTAGCTAAATTTGTTAAAAGAGGTTCTCAATTCACTGAACCTAAAATTTTTAAGAAATTTGATGATTTTATTGAAAAAAATATTTCTGATCATAAAATTGAGTTAAAAAATGATTTAAAAAGATTGAAAAGTTTAAAAGTTAAAGATTTCTATCATCAAGGTGTAAAATATTCATTTAAATGGAACGATGAACAACATTCAATCAATAAGTTTAATAATTCCCTTCTGAATTGTAATTTATATAAATTTTTCACTGATATTATGGAAGGTGATATAATACCACTGAATGCCTTTAATGATTCATCAAATCCACGTGCTTCTGATTATAGTATCCAAGGTTCGAATAAAGAACCTTTGAAAGCTCCAATAATCAATCCTTTTATTAAAGAACTACAAGAAAAAGGTGAACTACATATTTATAATCAAAATTATGCCCTTTCAAAAATCGCTCAGAAAGAATATAAAAAATATCAGGCAGATGGATTTCTAAAACCAGGACATAAACCAATTCTTACTGTTATTCTAAATGAAGATGAGAATAGTTATGCAATTGAAGTTCCCATCTGGAAATCTGTTCGAAATAATGTTTTTCTATTAGGACACATTGATTTAATTCAATTCAGATGTAATGTTGTATATGTTGTAGATTTTAAGCCAGATGATTATTCTTTTTTTACTTCTCTACCTCAAGTAGGACTTTATGGTCTGATGTTAAAAGAATTTCTACAGATTCCAGATGGAAATATAATTTGTGTTAGTTTTGATAAAAAGGGTGCTTGGGAATATGAACCACACATTTTATTGACTAAAATTAAACCTTTTGTACTTAAACTAAATAAAAGTAGAAGAACTGGGTTACTAGACACATCTTGGTTTGATTTTTTTTCTTAATTAAATAAAAAATTGTTTCAAAAGAATTTTAGGCTGATAGTATTATTAAATCTTTAATTTATATGATTTTTAATATAAATCTCAAATAAATTTATTTCTATAGATTTAGAAATCAAATCTTATGCAAAATTACTATTAATTTAATATTAGAATTTAAAAAATTTAAAAAAAAAACTATTTTAATTATAAATTATACTATTTAACCTTCAATCTTCTCGAACATGTCCTTTCTTACGCCATAATGGGAGATCCTATCATGACTACGCCACATACAGGACAAGTCCAATCGTCTGGTAAATCTTCAAATTTTGTACCTTCAGCTTCTTCATCATAAACATATCCACAAGCTTGACATTCCCATTTTGCCAAATTTAACACATCCTTTTAATTTTAAGTTGTAGAATTTGATTATATGGTTTGAAATTGAAAATATATTAAATATATTAATTTAATATTTTATAAATTGATCCAATTAGATTAAACAAATAATAATCTAACCTATTATTTTGAATAAAATCTATTAAATTGAAATAAAGGGTAAGTATATTACATAAAATAAAGAAGATTTTGTTATTTTTGGTTTTATAAGCTAATGAATTTTATAAACTAATCAATTTTTTGTTTTTTATTGAATTTCCTTTTTAACAAAGAATTTTTTTGAAGAACGACATTTAGGACATTTATATTCATTTTCATCTAATTCTTCAAAAGGTATCTTCTTTTCTTCATTTATATAAAGATAATTACATCTCTTACAGCGATATACTGAAATCTATAACCACCTCTTTTCTAATATAATTAGATACTGCTATTTCCTACAAATTCTTTTTTGGTACATTTGCAATTTGGACATTTCCAATCAGGAGGTAAATCCTCAAAGAGAATACCCATTTCGGCCTCATCATATTCTAAACCACACTTATTACAAGTATAAGTACTTAAATCTAACAATTTTTTAAGTTCAGCCTTATCAACATTTTCTTCCATTTTATTATATACGTAAGACATTATTTTATTTTCTCCAAATAATATTGCTCCTTTTAACTTATTATCTTTTAATACTAATTTTTGATAACAACAATCCTTCTTATCAGCCCTTCTTAGGATTTCCCAACCACCCGTTTGTTCCTTGTCAGGATTTATCATTCCTATCGAGGTTAAATCTAATCCTACTATTTTAAGGGTATTTTTCGGTATAGTCCCCTTGTAATCCACTTTTTTTAATCCAAGTAATGAAGCTGCTGCAATTTTTGATTGTTCCATGCACGCTGGAATAATACCCCATATTTGATCTTTGTATTCTATACAATCTCCTACAGCAAAGATATCCTTTTCGCTGGTTTGTAAAAAATCATCAACCATTATTCCTCTATTTGTATTTAATCCAGCATTTTTAGCCAAATCAATTGTAGGTCTAATGCCAGCCTGAATTAATACAAGATCCCCATTTATTGTTTTTCCATTTTTTAATTTAATTCCCGAAACTACACTATTTCCAAGAATTTCTTCTGTGACTGCATCTAAAACAACCTTAATTCCTCTACTTTCGATTTCTTCTTTTAGCATCGCACCACATTCAATATCTAACTGTCTTGGTAATAATCGGGGAAAAAATTCTACTACTGTTGTCATTAAATTGGTATTATTTATTTGATTTGCTAATTCTAAACCGAGTAAACCCCCTCCTATAATGATAGCATTTTTAGCATTCTTATTTTTGATAAAATCTTTTATGTCTAAAGCATCATCAATACTTCTTAATGTAAATAATCCCTTGTTTTCATTTTTCATTTCAACAGCATTTTTAATAGGAGGAATATTTGGAGTACTTCCAAGTGCTAAAACAAGTTTATCATAGATGATCGGATCATTTTCCCCTTCTATCTGTAATGTTTTATTACTTAGATTGAGAGTATTAACTCTTTTTTCTAGATATAAATTTAGACGCTTATTTTTGTACCAATCTTCTTTAAAAACAATTAAATCATCAATTGTTACTTTTTCAGATATTAATTCTGGTAGATTGACTCTTGTATAGTAAGGGTATCTTTCTTGGGTATATATATCTATTTCAATATCATTGTTAAGATTTCTGAGGTTCTGGGCGGTGAATGTCCCAGCAACATTATTCCCTATTATTACAACTTTCATTGCATAACTAGTTTTTACATTTTATATTAAAGTTTTTATTATATAATGTAATCTTTAAGTAAATTCCTTTCGAACATGTTCAACAACAATTTTAAATTAAATCAGTTTATTTGTTAAATACTACAATTTTTAGAAAAATTAGAGAGAAGTGATTATTTATGGAAGATGATAGAATCTCTTATCATAAATCCGTCCAAAAAGTTTATGAAAGGATTAAAAAAGATGGTATGAATAATATTTGGGATCGTTTTGAAGCACAGGGATTTGGAGGAGATCCCGATAAACGATGTCCATTTTGTTTAAAAGGTGCACGTTGTGATCTATGTTCAAATGGTCCTTGTAGAGCAGATTCATCAATAGATAAACGTGGAGTCTGTGGAATTACAGCAGATGGTATGGCAATGCGTATGATGCTTCTTAGGAATGTTATGGGAGCATCTACTTACCATTATCATACTGAAACAACTTTGAAAACCTTAAAAGCTACAGTAGAGGGTAAAACCCCATTTAAAATCTCCGAACCTGAGAAACTAAAAGTTTTTGCTGAACGTCTTGGTTTAGACACGTCTGGTCAAGAAAAAGATATTGCTCTAAGACTATATTATTTTGTAAAGGAAGATTTTAATATCCCTTATGATGAGAAAAGCAAAATTGTTGAGAAACTAGCACCGAAAGAAAGACAGGAGGTATGGAGAAAATTAGGAATTTTTCCTGGCGGATTATATAGTGAAATGATGTTTTCAACAAGCTCTTGTCTAACAAATGTAGATGGATATTATGCAAGTTTAGCCCTCAAGGCTATGAGATTAGGGATAGCAATGGCATATCAAAGTCAAATTGTTAATGAATTTACTCAAGATATCTTATTCAATATTCCAAGACCACATAAAATGAGAGTTAACCTAGGTGTATTAGATCCTGATTATGTAAATATTCTTCCAAATGGGCATGAACCATTTTTAGGATTTGCGATGGTCCAACTGGCTAGAAAGTCTGAATGGCAAGAAAAAGCAAAAGCAGTTGGTGCAAAAGGATTGAGAATAATTGCAAATATCGAGACTGGACAAGAAATGATACAAAGATGGGAAATGGATGACGTTTTTTATGGATTTACAGGAAATTGGATAATGCAAGAGGCGATTTTGGCAAGTGGTTGTATTGATGCATTTATCTGTGATATGAATTGTTGTATGCCAATTGATCCTATATATGCAGAGAAATATAAATTCAAACTAGTTCCAGTTTCTGAAGTTGTAGCTTTTGAAGGTATTACTGAAAGGGTAGATTATAAGCCAGATAAAGCTGAAGAACAAGCCGCGACATTACTACAAATGGCGATTGATAATTTTAAAGAGCGTAAAGCAAATATTGAACCTATAACAGGATTAGATTTAAATGAAGCGGTCGTGGGTTTTTCTAGTGAGAGTATACTTACTGCTCTTGGAGGTACACTTGAACCATTGCTCGAAGTAATTAAGAATGGTACCATACGAGGTGTAGCAGGACTGGTATCCTGCACAACGCTTAGGGATTATGGAC
Source organism: Promethearchaeota archaeon (assembly GCA_048937405.1). Classification (GTDB taxonomy): domain Archaea; phylum Asgardarchaeota; class Lokiarchaeia; order Sigyniarchaeales; family SOKP01; genus Loki-b32. Next base: position 429,567 of record JBHLNF010000001.1, on the reverse strand, counting down.
AAGACGTGCATACAATTCAAGTAGCTAAAGAATTAATCAAAAGAGATGTCTTGGTATTATCAATGGGTTGTGGAAATGGGGCATTGCAAGTAGGAGGATTATGTTTACCAGAAGCAAAGGAATTGGCAGGTCCTGGTTTAAAAGCAGTTTGTGAAAAATTAGGAATTCCCCCTGTTCTTAGCTACGGAACATGTACAGATACAGGAAGAGTTGCTGATTTGATAGGAATAATTTCTGCAGCACTTGGTGGTGTACCAATTCCTGATTTACCAGTAATAGCTGCGGCTCCAGAATACATGGAACAAAAAGCGACGATCGATGCAATATTTGCCCTAGCGTTTGGTCTATATACTTATGTCAATCCAATACCTACAGTTACTGGAGGTGCTGATTTAGTAAAACTTCTAACTGAAGATTGCAAAGATTTAACAGGTGGAATTTTACATGTCGAAACTGATCCAATTCACGCTGTAGATGCGATGTTAACTCACATTGAAAAGAATAGGAGAAAATTAGGTATTTAATATCTTTACTTTAGATTTATATTTTTTTTTATTTTTTCTTTTTTATTTGATAAATTCCATCTCTAAGGAGCATAAAATGCAATTTACCATATTTATAGACTTTATCAACTTTATTATTTTTCGCAATTTCAATGAATTCTTCCCAAATTTTTATCTTAACGGTTCTACCAGCCTTCATAACATTAGTTACTTCAATTATTTTAAAATCTTCCGTTATTTTATCTTTTATCTCTTTTTATTGTATTTTATCTATTCAATTTGATTTATTAAGATAATATCTAATTAAGGAAAATTTACTTATAAAGTGGCGTAACACATACTTAAGATTAAAATGAATACATAAATTCTTATGTTTCTTATCATAATTTTTCTTTTTTATTTCTGTAGGAACTTTTTATAAAATCTAGGTTTATAGTTTTAAATGTATAAAATTTATTGATATTCTCTGTTCTCACAAATTCGATATTTTTTTATTTAGGAAAGGTATAGATATAATTTAACTTAAGAAATACAAAAATGTAAAAAAAATTAATGAGAAAATGTGTTTAGATTAATGAAATTCAAATCAGTTAAATTAAGTGCAACGATAATATTATTTTCTTTGACAATTGTGACCTTTTCGGTATTTACATATCTATTTCACGAGCAAAAGCTAATAACTACTAAATGTGAATTTCTTAAACCTATTACATCAGATCCAATGGATTTTATATCAGTCTGGGATACAACAAAGACAAGCTCGGATTCCAGCAACAGTAATCAAGTGAAATTACCACTACAATGGGATGGTAACTATGATTTTACAGTTTTTTGGGGCGATGGAAACAGCGATCTAATCACGCTTTTCAATGACCCTAACATTTTACATACGTATGCATCAGAAGGGGTTTACACCATTACGATCACAGGAATGATTATTGGGTGGTGTTTTAATGATGAAGGAGATCGGTTAAAGATAATTGATATCAAACAATGGGGATCTTTACGATTAGGAAATTCGGGGCATTATTTTTATGGTTGTAAAAATCTAGAACTTACTGCAACTGATAATTTGGATTTAAGGGGGACTACTATATTACATGGAGCTTTTTGGTATTGCCCTAATCTCGGTGATAGTGATAGTATGAACGGATGGGATGTCTCGAATGTAACAGACATGAGTAATATGTTCTATAATGCTCATTCCTTCAACCAACCCATCGGAAGCTGGGACGTCTCAAGTGTTAGAGATATGAGTGCTATGTTTCGGGGGGCCGATTCCTTCAACCAGCCGATCGGAAGTTGGGATGTTTCGAGCGTAAATGACATGGAACTTATGTTTTACATGGCTAATTCATTCAACCAGCCCATCAGTGACTGGGATGTCTGGATCGTGACAAATATGCAAGGGATGTTCCTATCAGCTGATTCATTTAACCAACCCATCAATAATTGGGATGTCTCGAGAGTGACAAATATGGAATCTATGTTTTCAGATACTTCATTTAACCAGCCCCTCGATAACTGGAACGTTTCAAGAGTGACAAATATGGCTTACATGTTCTCCTGGACGTCTTCATTCAACCAGCCCCTCGGTAGCTGGAATGTTTCGAGAGTGACAGATATGACAGATATGTTCTATAAAGTTAAATTGTCAACATCCAACTATGATAATTTATTATTAGGCTGGTCGCAATTACCCTTACAACCTAACGTAAACTTTAATGCAGGTAATTCAAAATATAGCAATGCTTCCGAAAATGCAAAACAATTTATCATTACTAACTTTTCTTGGATTATTACAGATGGGGGACTCGCTACACCAAGTTCTGAAATTCCAGGTTATATTTTAGTCCTGATTGTTGCAGTGTTAAGTGTAACCATTGCTATATTGATTAAAAAAAAATATGATTATTATATCAAATCTTAATATTCTTTTTTTTAATTTTTTGTGTCATCTCTTTTACAATGTTTATAATTGCATTTTAATATCCTATGAACATGTTCGAAATCAAAAATATATAGCCAAATCCATTTGATATAATCATGACTGAAGTAAAACAACAAAAATTATTAAAAAGAAAAATAATCAAGATTGATGAAGATCTATGTACTGGATGTGGTAATTGCGTAGTCGACTGTGCAGTAATATAAAGAATGATTTATATAGCATAAAAGGCGCGCTCGCAGTTATCGACGGAAAAGCGAGGGTAATAAACGACGTTTTCTGTGATGGACTTGGAGCATGCATTTCTGGTTGTCCTGAGGGGGCACTTGAAATAATTGAAAGGGAAGCTTTAGAATTTGATGAGGAGGCTGTTGAGAAACATTTAGAATCTATGAAACAAAATGAAAAAACTAAAATGGGACAAATGCAGGAAATTCTTTCTGATAATAACTCTCATTGTGGTTGTCCTTCTGCTCAAACAATGGTTTTTGAGGGACCAGAAACACAAACAGAAATATCAGGAACAATCCCTTCTGCGTTAAGACAATGGCCTGTTCAAATGCATTTAATTAATCCTCGAGCACCTTATTACCAAGGAGCTGATGTATTGCTTTCAGCAGATTGTGTAGGATTTTCATATGGGGATTTTCATAGAGATTTCATGAAACAAAAGTCAATCGCAATAGCTTGTCCCAAACTCGACCAAGGCAAAGAAGTGTATATAGAAAAAATAAAGACTCTAATTGATGATGCAAAAATAAATACACTTACAGTTGTTATTATGGAAGTTCCTTGTTGTTCTGGTCTATTAGCTTTAGCTCAAGAAGCGACTAAACGAGCAAGTAGAAAAGTTCCAATTAAATTAGTTGTCGTAGGTATAAAAGGAAATATTTTAAAAGAAGAATGGGTATAACTTTTTTTTTGTATTTCTTATTAATTATTTCTCAAATAAGACTTTCTTTTTGATTATTTTTCTAAGCATTACTGATAGCGCTGACTTAGATTTGCCCAATTCGTTAGCTAATTCTTCTAAAGATATTTTTCTTGGAATTTCAAAGAAACCTGAAGAAATAGCTTTATCAAGGATATTTGATTCATCAAAAGTTAATTTACTTTTATCATCTTCAATAGTATATGGTGATACACCAATTCTTAACAAATCATAACTAATATTTTTCTCTTCAAAAAGAGTTAAGAGTTGATCTATCCTGTCCCTACTTGAAATTAGTCTCCAATATGCATATCCTTCTTCCACTCTTACTGGAAAGTTCACTAAAACTCCACATTTTATTATAGCATATAATAAATATGGATCTTTTGTTTTCACATTAAATTTAACTTTATTTTCTTCCTTCTCTAATATACTTAACTCGAAGACAGAAGGATGATTTTTTATCTCTTCTATAATGGAATCGATATCATAATGTAATATTTCAATTAGACTATTTCCAATGGATTCCTCAAGATCATAAGGTAGAAAGTGGGAAATTTCCATTTTTATATCCGGATAGTTATTAAAAATTTCAGAAATCCATATCTGATCTGGAAACTTAATCTTAATTCTCGCTAAACTTGGTCTATTCGTATCCATCTTTTAATATTGGAATTTTAGATTTTAATACATTTATTTTATACAATAATGATCAATTATTAATAAAAGGAAGTTAAATGCATTATTATGGTTGAAAAGAAGAATCTATTACTTGGAATATGTGGAAGTCCTCGAAAACAAGGGACCGAATATGCCATCCAATATGCTTTAAATTATGCTGCCAATAAGTTTGGTTTTGAAACAGAATTCTGGAGTGTTAGAAATAAAAAAATTAACTTTTGTCTTCATTGTGATTATTGTATTCGAGAAAAAAAAGGGTGTATCAATAAGGATGATATGGAAGAACTTTATTCTAAATTAGAAGAGGCGAAATTTTATCTTTTCGGTACTCCAATATTTCAAGGTAATTTATCAGGTCAACTAAAAACGGTAATAGATCGGTGTAGGGCTTTGGTAGCTAAGAATTCTAATGTGTTTAAAGATAAAATTGGAGCGGCATTAGCTTTAGGAGGAGATAGAAGTGGAGGACAAGAGATTGCCATAAGAAGTATTTTAGATTTTTATCTACAAAATCATATTATAACTGTATCTGGAGGGGCATTTGGCGCAAATTTAGGTGCAAGTTTGTGGAGTCAAGATATGGGAAAAAAAGGTATTGAAATGGATGAAGAAGGATTAAGAACGATCCGAAAAGTAATAAAAAGATTAGCTGAATTAAAAAAATAAAAAAATGAATAGAAATTATAAAAATCTATTTAACTCCAAATAGCTTTTTTGCTTCTTTTTCTCTAAGACCGGAAATACCCCACAGTTCTTTAAACCAATATTTACCTTTATGGATTACTACAGGAGTATTTACTATACACCCTTCCTTATCACAGAAGGTTGTTAAAAAATTATTATCGTTAAGTAGTTCATGAACAAATTCCTCATCATTTACGTCTCGTTCAATATATCTAACATTACGTTCTTTTAGCCACTCTTTTAATTCATGGCATCTGTGACAGCCTTCTTTGGTTATTAATATTGGTGTCTTTGATTCAGCCAATAATAATCATCTCTCTTTTGTTATGTCTTTTAAGGTTATCTTAAAAATAAATAAAATATATAAAAAATATTTAGATTCTAATTTATAAATATTCGGCATTTTTTTATAAGATATCTTAAAAGGTTAAATGCTGAAAAGGTAAATTCAGAGTCTGATTTCCATGAAAATTTAGTGAAAAAGTAGCAAAGCTTTAAAAGTTTAATTATATAAATATAGGACAAATCCAGTAGTAAGTAAAAAGTGGATGGTTATATGAGATTTAGTAGTCTATCAATGAAAAGTACCACACATATAAGGTGCAAAGTTGGTGTACTAGCTGCATTCCTTGCTCATCCAAAGTATCAATCAAATGAAGGACTTATCCGTGAAGCAAAAACTTATATTTTAGGTCATCATGCAAAATGGGCTTATGCATTCCATCTACCTAAAGAGGAAGCATTTGAAGTACTATCTAAGTGCCTTCCAGAGATATCTCGCAGACAACAATCAACAGGGATGTGGAAACGGAAAAATGCTGAGATATACACCTATGGAATTTTAAAAGCCTTGAAACATGCTGAACTTCTCGATCAAGATACCTTTCGTTATGATTTATACCAAGGATTTCGAGAGAAAACTGATCTTATCAGCACACTTGTAAGAAGAAATATCATGAATGAAACTACTAACGAGGAAAATGTTGTTGCAGAATTAATTTCTACTCAAAGAAAGAATGGTTCTTGGTTTAATAGTTTATCTGCAACCTGCTTTCAACTACAAACCTTGATAGAATTAGGCATTGATACTAAGCATGAATCAGTTTCCATGGCTATTAGATGGCTTTTTGAACAGTTTCATGAAAATTTTGAAGGAAAAGCGAGCACTTGGAGATTTAGTTTCGAGAGTATTTTTCTTACAGATAACTATACCGCTGAACAAGATGGTTTTCGACGAGTTGCTCCAGAACACGGCAAAATGGTGTGTATAAGTTCTTTACAATCTGGTCCTGGTAGTTTTATTAACGGGAATCCCGCGTTAACCACTGCAATAGCACTCTATACATTGACTAAGTTAGGATATGGAAATGATAAAAGAATATTAGATGCTTATGATGATCTATATAATATTCGAGGTTTTTCAGAAATAAATGGAGAAATCAATGAATTTGTTTGGTGCAATGGTGTATATAAACCAAATTCTGTACATTATGACCTAAAAAGAACAGGCATTAGTTTCGAGGAATATCTGCAAATAGTGAAGGAAAGAAAAACTAAAAAATGAATAATCCTTTGAAATTGGAATGGAAAGGTAAATTTAGGATTGAAATTCAATAAAAATTTGCTTGAAATAAATAAGTGATCAACCTATTTATTCCAATTTTTTTTGTAATGAAAATAGAATTCACTGTTATTTTTTATCTTTTTATATTGATATCGCTATTTTTTAGCTTTATCTGCATTTTTTCTGATAGCATTTACAATCGTAGGCCATGTTTCAGGGGGTAAGCTATGACCCATTCCATCGATAAGTAACAACTCTGCTCCAGGGATGGAATCTGCTGTATCTTTTCCTCCCTCAAATGGGACAAGTGGATCATCTTTTCCATGAATAACTATGGTTGGAGCCTTGATTGAAGATAATTTCGGTTTGCGGTTTCCATGAGCCAATGTGGCCATTAGTTGGCGTGCTATTCCCTGGGGGTAAAAGCATCTATCAAATAATCTTCCCATCATATCACGTCGTGCATTTTCATCATATGGAAATCCAGTTCCATATATAATTTTTTCATTTTTGACTCTGTGTTCGATATAAGCTTCCCGCTCAGCAGGAGTAGGGGTTACAAGTATACTTGATACTTCTGGTTTAGCGCGTGGAAGATCAGGATTTCCTGTTGATCCCATAATTGGTGCTAAGCTAAGTACCCGATCAGCATGTCTATATCCTATGGTTTGTGTTATTGCAGCACCCATGGATGCACCGCATATATGTGCTTTTTCTATACCCAAGGCATCTAATAATCCTATAGCATCATCTGCCATATCATCAGTAGTATAATCATAAGTGACTTTTTCTCCTTTTTGAATGTCGACAAATGCCTTTATTGTGTTCGGAACTCCTAAATGTTCAAATTTCTTTGATAAACCAACATCTCTATTATCAAACCTAATTACAAAAAAGCCCTGTTCGACAAGCATTTCACAAAATTCTTCAGGCCATTGAATCATTTGTGCGGCTAATCCCATAATTAGAAGTAAAGGTTCTGATTTACTATCTCCAAAAGTATCGTATTCCAACTCTATATTGTTTGCTTTTACTTTTGGCATATTTAATATCACATAAGTGTGTATTTTTTCTATCTAATGCGTAGTAATTAATAAATTTATTATTTTTTTCTATTTATCACAATAAAATTAATCATAATTCAAGTTATCTTTCTTTCACTTTATTTTTAGATATATTATCTATGATAGATTTATAACTATTGATTAAGGAGAAAATGGACTTTAATCAATTTAAATCCGTATTTATAATAAACCTTTTATAAAATTATTGCTATTTAGATTTGTATACTATCATTAAAGAAGGGATTAATTTGAAGAAAAAACGTAAGTTAGACCTAAATCCAATTGAGATGGATACTCCATGGGCAAAAAAAATGAAGAAACGGGCTAAATATGCCAAATTACCCATTATAAAACGAAAAGAAAGAAAACGCAGGTATCCCGACGGATTTGATAACCAAACAGGAACCGCTATACCTGTTAACTTATCGATAGGTACCTATGAGGATCAAATTGTACCCCGTAAAGTCGTAGAATACTTCATCAATAAGGCAGGTACAATACTTCTAATGGATTGTCCATGTCGTACCCACAATAAATGCAAAAACCACGATATTACTTTAGGTTGTACCTGGTTGGGGCGAGGAGCTGGAAAAATAGATAGATCTAAATGGCCTGGAGCACATCTTGCAACTAAAGAGGAAGCTTTAGAACGAGAGCGACTGGCCTATGAAAATGGTTTAGTTCCACATATGGGAAAGTTCAGAGCTGATGCAGTTTTATACGATGTGTTGGATTATGAGGACGAATTTATGAGTATTTGTCATTGTTGCTCTTGTTGCTGTGTAGTTAGCTTAAGCAAATACGGTCCAGCCGATTTTAGAAAAATGTCGAAGAGAATGGAAGGTGTTGATGTAAGGGTAGATCCGGATAAATGTACTGGTTGTGGAAAATGTTTTAAAGTTTGTATAAGAGACGGATTGAAAATGAAAAAAGGTAAAGCAATGATCAATCAAGAAAACTGTATGGGATGTGGGCGTTGTGTGAGAGAATGCCCTAATAAAGCTATTACCATCTCAATAGATGATTACAGTCGAATTGATGAGTTAATTTCCAGGTTTGAATCGCGTGTTGACATTTCTGGTTAGAAGCAACAACATGGAAAATTACTCACTCTTTTTTAATATTAATCAAAAATGCAAGGATTATGTATAAATCTTCTAGATTTTTATTAATTTCATTCTTTTTTGCATTTTTCAACATTTACTTTTTAACACCATATCTATCATTAAACAGTTTAGGAAGTACAAACAATTTTGGCTTAGATTTATTTATTGCTTCACTAATTTTTGCTACTCCATCAATAGCACAGGCAACAACTCTTTATTTGTTCAATTGGTTAGCAGAAAAAAAACATTGGGAAAAAAAGTTAATTCTTATTGGATATACTGCCGGATTGGTTCAATATGTAGCTTTGTTTTTAGTAAGAATTTACAATTCCGCGCCTATAGTTATTCTTTCTATAACATTTATTTCTAACCTTTTTGTCGTAGCTTATATCCCTGCAATTAAAGCATATTTCTCAAATCTTTCACCAAACAAAAAAGGTAGTATTCTGGGTAAATTAAATATTATCCAAACTCTGGCTTTTGGGAGTGGTATATTTTTCGGAGGCATTGGTTATGATTTTTTAAATTTGCAAATTATGATTACAATTTCATTTCTTTTTTCAATAGTAGCTTTAATTCTTCTAATCCTTGTTCCTGATATGAAAATCCCAATTGAATATATTACTCAAAATAAAGAGATAGTTCAATTTACGAAAAATAACCTAAACAAGGATGTATCTCTAATAAATTCAATATTTACCTTCAAATCTGCTTTAATGTATCAATTGTTTTTAGCAATATTTGCTGCTATGTTTTTTGGATTATTTTCAGCTTATCTTCAAGAATTAGGTGCTCTTTCATGGTTTTACGGAACGACTAATGCATTAGCAGCATTTTTAGGGATAATAGCTTTTAAACTGTTTGGGAAAATTCTCGATAAATATGGACCCGATATATTATTTGCTTATGGATGGATAACCTATATAATAGTATATATTGGACTTTTAACCAGAAATATTACAATAATTTTTATTGTTTGGACACTCCCCGCATTTACATTCCAAATCGCAACCGAATACCTCGCTACTCAACATCCCAATAAAAAACGTGTAATTCGTAATATGGCATTGGCTACCTTCACCCAAACATCAGGGATAGCTATAGGAATAATATCTGGAGGTATTATTGCTATTTTTGGACTTTTTCGAGTAGTATTACTTGTATCATTATTCGGAAATTTAATTATGGGCGCAATTTACATAAGTTTGCTCATAATTAAACATTATAAGGTGTGAATCTAATTTGAAACCTGTTTTTCTAAATTTTAGTCCAAGCTCAATTTGAAAGTAATAGTAAATTTAGAGTATAATTTTTATGAAATTTTATTGAGAATTGGTCTAGATTTAAAGATATTGAAATTTATGGTTTAAATGTTTTTAAAATTCTTTCTTTGTTCCTGGCTTCTTGAACCAAAATCGCAAAATTCTTGATAGCATCTTCTGATCTGGTAAAAAAAGGAATATTATATTTACCAAATAACCTTAATATTTCCAAAGCTTCTTCACTTTCCATCACTGAATAAAAGAAAACTGGTTTCGGGTATTTCGCTAAGCGTTCTAGCATTGGAATAACAAGTTCCATTATTCCTTCATGTCCACTTGGACCAGTTGGCATTGATGTAAACATTCCTTCGATATTGGGTTCCTCTAGAATGGCTCTTTGAATAACTTCCATAACATTTCCAAAAAAGCCCATTCTACGAAAATTATCCGCTTTTTTTTCATCATTAGTATCTTTTTCTATTGTCTTTTCTTCATTAGTTTTGGCATTTTTGGCTGCATCCATTATTGCTTTTTCCATTGTGGGCCAAGAATCAACGAGAGCAAATCTGTTTGGAGGCATCCAATCAGGGAATACACTTTTAAGAATGTTATAACTATTTTGACCAAATTCAGGAAACTTTAAACCATACTTCATAGCAACATCTCCCATTATAGTCCCCATACCACCACTCCCAACAACGATGGCAATATTTCCTTTTTTCGGGAAATTTTTACCAGATTTATAGATCATAGAAAATGTCCTCATAAATTGGAACATTTCAAGAAAATTATTTGCTTGAATAACTCCTGCTTGTTTAATAATAGTATCAATTAGCCTTTCATCTTCAGCTAAAGCACCTGTGTGACTAGAAGCAGCTCTCATCCCTTGGCTTGTTTTTCCACCTTTTACAAGGATGATAGTTTTTTTAGGTAATTGTTTTGCTTTTCTGCATAAAGAGATGAATTTTCTAGGGTCTTTAAATGACTCTAAATATAATGCTATGACGTTTACTGTATCATCTTTTAAAATATATTCTAGAAGTTCATTTTCTCCTAAATCCATCTTGTTTCCAATTGAAACAATATATCTAAATCCTAGATTGGGATACTGTCGAAATATTAATGGTGCTATTCCTCCATTCAAGAAACCACTTTGGGTGATAATCGCAACATTCCCTCTTTTATAATTAGTTAAAATAAATTGTCCAGTGAAGAAACCTCCTTTTTTATCATCATAATCCCCATCCATCCTACTGATTCCCATACAGTTAGGTCCAATAATATGTAACTTAGAGAAATTATCAGTAATAGCCATAATTTCATCCCTTAATTTTAATCCTTCTACACCCACCTCCTCAAAACCAGCACTTTGTATAATAGCCGCTTTTACTCCTTTCTTGACACAGTCTTTTAGAACATTAGTTACAATACGATTGTTTACATAAAAAATGGCAAGATCTACTTCTCCTTCAATGTCTAAGATAGATTTATTAAATTTGAAACCACATAGTTCATCTTCTTCATTATAGTTGGGATTAACAGGATAGATTGGACCTTTGTACCCATTTGAGTGTAAATTTTCAACTATACGATATCCACCTTTCATAGGAACCATTGAAGCTCCAATTACCGCAACAGATTTTGGATTATAAAATAAATCAACAATTTCTATTACTGAATTTTTCATATTTTCCATCAATACTTAAAATCAAGCACAAATAATTGTCTCTTCTTTTCTTTATAATTTGCAAAACATTAGATTATTTATGATTTTTTCTATAAATATTAATAAATACATAGTAGCATTAAATGAGATAGTAACCACTTCTATATTCGTTAAAAAGAATATGAAAACTCCTTCAAAAATAAAAAATTAATTTAAGTGGATATTTACAATCCAATTAAAATAAATTAAAAATAAAAATTATAAAACCATAGTATAATTCCCTGCATTTCTACATTGTCCAAGAAGAACTTTTATAGTTCTCTTCAATAATTGCTTTTTTGGATGATATACTATTATAATTTTCTATAGCAAATTTAAATAGTCCATAAAAGCTTGTACCACCCTTCTTTATCTTTTTTTTCTTATTCTTTTTCATAAGTAATATCAAAAATGAATCATGCTCAAAGATCATTGTTTTTAATTCTTCTGAGGGAAAAACTCTTAAGTAATTTTTAATTTCAATAGTACTAAATCGATTAGATATACCAATTTGTTGAGTGTAAGATTGATTTATTCGTATTGATTTTTTTCCAAATGCATTAAACATGTGGCTTAGAAATTTTTTATCTACCGCATTCATTAAGCCTTGAATGAGAGGATCATCATCTTTCCGAATAAGTCGATCACTTTTATAGAGTTCATAAGATGGTATACCCTTATAACGATCTAGTATATTTCCCATTACTGGATAATACTCTTTTATTGGTAACGGTATTGAAGTAGTTATTAAGAATAGAGATCTATCTTGTTTAAACGGATTATCACCTTGAAAATTTAAAGTAAGAAACATATTTAATTCATTACCAATTTTGAGATTGATTTTAAATCCTCGTGAATCATCTCTTTGCAGTATGTTAACAATCTCTAATTTTGTCCCCTCAGGAAGATATTCAATAATCCATTGGGAAAATTGGTTTTTCCATTCAGGATCTGCTTCTCTATATGGTCCAGGCCAAATTTTTATCCCTTTATCTCTTGAATATATTGTTTTTGCCATAAAACATCATTTTTTTTTTTATCTTCTCAAATGGTACTTTATAATAAAATTTTTTTGATATAATTGTTGGTGATAATACCCTATATTAAAATTCCCATATTTCATCCATTTGAGAATCTATCATTCCAATGGATACAAATAAACCTAAAATTTGACTAGCAGTAATATTATGCTGTTGCATCATTCTTTTTACCTTTTCATAGTTAAAGTTTATACTAATTTTTAGACCAGCGCTTTGAGATAATATTGGGTCCTTATCATTATTATCCAATCCGAATTGAACTACTTCCATTTCGGGTATTTTCTCCATTACAGCAAGCCAATTTATTAACCTTTCCTTTTTTTGGGAAGTTATTTCTAAATTTTTGATATATTTCCCAGTTATTTTCCCATTATTCACTTCAAGAGCATTCCCAAATGCATATTCTAAATTAAGCCTATTTTTCAGTAGATCAGTAAAAAGTGATAAGCTATTACTAAGAAGAGCAATAGTATATTGCATTAACTTTAAAGCACGAATAAACTCTTCTGTTCCAGGAGAAATTCTTAATGATGAAATTATTTGATTAAGTATATCAACATCCATTCCTACGAGGGCTTCAACACCTAATTTTCTCAACTCTTGACTATTTTTAGTGCCCTTCAGTTTTTGGAACAATTGCTTATCTGATTCATTTAGTTGTATCTCTTTTAAGAAATTATTTAAACCTTGGATTTGAATTAAATTTTCATCCAAATCGAGAATCAGTAGTTTTCTAGTCTTCTTCATTAAAACATTTTCAGCTTCAATAATTATTTGTAGTCCTAATTCTTCGCCTAAGGATTTAAGTCCTTGGATAAAACTATCTCTTGATATCTTTAAATCGGATATATTGAGTAAACTTTCACAAGCAATAATTTGACCTCGAGAGATCATATTTAATTTGTGAATATTTGCGTTATTTTGACCAGCATAGTTAGAAAAGGTTGCAATTAATCCTGGTTTATCAGGACCAACAAACACAAAACTTAACCACAATTTTGTACTTTTTCTTATTCCCCCTTTAAAGGATTTAATTGAAATATTTAAATCGCTCCCTGCAGATAATTCTTGAAATCGTTCATTAAAGTATGTTAACGGTTTATTCACCGCTTTATCTGTAGGCTCAATGATCATAATGATATAAAAAAGTCCATGGGGAGCACTTTGTTCTATATCAATAATATTGAAACCCCCATTTGCAACAACTTTAGTAAGCATTGCGATTAGTCCAGGTCGATCTTGACCCATAGCATTAATTAGGTAGTATTGTTCTTCAGTTTCCATTATTTAAAACACCTAGCTCATCAAATGAATAATTAATATTAAGAAATTTTGATCTTAATTCATTAACTTCTAGTTTTATTTTATCAGGATTTTCATTATCTATTATAACACGCTTGAAAAATTCTGCTAAAATCTTGAATTCTGGTTCTTTCATCCCCACATGCGTCATTTCTTGAACTCCTAGTCTAATACCAGAGGGATTCGAAGCGAGATCAACTTCATCACCATGGATTAAATTTTTATTTGTAATTATATCTGCTTTTTCCAGTAATTCTGCATTTTTTAGACCTTTACCAAATTCAGATAAATCTATGATAATTTGATGGGATTTTGTATAACCTAATTTTTTACCAAGGACATTAAATCCGTTCCGATCAAGTTCAGATGCGAATGTCTTGGCATTTTTGATTATTTGTATTGCATAATCCTTTCCAAATTGATTCATTTCCTCACAAACAATAGCTAATGGGGGGAGTCTATGTAAATGATGATTGCTAACTGTACCGGGAAATATTCCTTTCTCTATATTATGAAATAAGTTTTCATTATTTGTACAAATAATCGCTCCTTGTGGTCCAGGAAATGTTTTATGTGTTGAACCCATTAAGACATCAGCACCTTCAAGGAGCGGATCTTGAAATTCACCTCCTGCAATTAAGCCAAGTACATGCGAACCATCATAGTGTATAAATGTTCCAATGTCTTGACAGATTTTCTTTATCTCCACTATAGGATGTGGAAATAAAAACACACTTGCTCCTAGAGTGATAATATCTGGTTTAATGCCCAATATAAGATTTCCAAAAAGATCCATATCAATATTATATTTATCATAATCAAATGGAATATCAAAAATTTTTAAACCTCGTAGACCAGCACCCCCAAATTTTCTCATTGAAATATGGGCGCCATTTGGAACACTTAAGGTAAAAATTTTATCCCCGTAATTACATAAACCATAATAAATTGCAATATTTGCAGTTGTTGCAGCAGGACAACGTACATCTGCAAATTTACAATTGAACAATTTCTTTACACTATCAATAGCAATCTGTTCGATTTCATCTTGAAAGCGTTGACCTTGATACTCTCTATGATATACTACACCTTCAGCATATCTATGTGCAAAATCTGAGTAACTTAATGACTTTGCAATTTGGCTTATTACATTTTCTGAGGCAATTAAATTAATAGTTTTATTTCCTCGCCACAAATTTTGATTTTCAACACATTTTCTTATATTTTTTAAATTTTCTTCAGACATATTACTACTCCTTTAGCCGATCCTAATAAAACAAATTGAAATAAAATAATTAATGATTTAAACAAAATAAAATAAGCTAATAACCTGAGAATTATTTTTAAATATTAACACTTGCTTTCCAAATCAAAATTATTTCATTTCAATAATTAATTTTACTTGGAAAAAAATATTAATAGATTAGATGAGGAATTATCAAGACTTTAATTAAAATCCCTAAATTTTTAATTCTAAATTCAAAAATATTTAATAATTTATTAACGACAGATTATTATTTCTTATTCTTATTTTAAACTTAAGATGGATCAAAAAACTCGAAATGAAGCATTCAATAAGTTTGTAAAAAATTTGTTCAATAATTCTAATTGGAAAGAGAGAGCTTTTGCTGCCCAAAATCTTGGTCAATTAAAAGAAGGTAGAGCAATTAATATATTATTTAGAGCGTTAAAAGCAGAAAAAGATGCTGTAGTAATTAATCGAATTATTGAAGCAATGGGTGAAATTGGAGACCCAAAAGCAACAATGCCAATTATAGATTTTTTAAATGTGGAACTAGAGAAACCTGAAGAACATCAAGATAAAACAAGATTATTTATAATTATAGAAAGTCTTATGAAAATTGGAGATAAGAGAGCACTTGAGCATTTAGGTATTTTATTAGATTCTTGTCATAGTGATATTAGAACATTGACTATAGAAGCTTTTGAGTGTATCGATCCACAATGGAAACTGAGGATTAAAGCAAATTAAAGCAAAAACTTTTTTAAAAATGAGGGGAAAATAAAATTATGTTAAAAACTATAGAGAAGCTAGCAAAAACCGTTAAAGGCTCTAAGAAAAATAGAGATATCATTCTTTTAACATTATCTACTTGTATGTGGTGTAAAAAATGCAAAACTTGGTTGGAAGAAAATGATATACAATATAGATATGTAGATGTTGATAAAATTAAACCTATAGAAAAATTACAAATAATCGAATATCTAAAATATACATATCAAAATAGAGTTTCATATCCATATATGATTTGTGATAATGAAGTTGTAGTAGGATACAATCCTAGTAAATATGAAGAATTAACAAAATCTGGAGGGAATTAGAATGGATATGGAGACTATTAAAGGAATGATGGAATATTGTAATAAAGTCTGTGAAACAAATAAATGGATATTAAATAAAGATCAAGAAACATTAAATAATCTGATTGTTGGTTTGGTAGAAAATAAGAGTAATTATGGATATCAATCTTGTCCATGTCGTCTTGCTTCAGGTAATCGAGATCTGGATAGAGATTTAATTTGTCCTTGCGATTATGCTCCATTGGATATTAAAGAATACGGTGCATGTTACTGTAATTTATACCTTAAACCAGATTATTACGAAACTATTGGTGCTTATTATATAATTGTTCCAGAAAGAAGACCTGAGGAGAAAGAAAAGGCAGTATTAGAATATCTTAGAAAGTGAATCATAAATTTATTTATCTTTTTTATTTATAAATAAAATCCTTAAATAATACAATTACTCTTTATAAATTATGACAGATAATGACATAACTGATGATGAGTTAGAAGAAGAACTTGATAAAGCATTTAAGGAAAGTGAAAGGTTAAGGGATCATTGTGGATCTCCTATACCAAGTAATAAGGAAGTTGGCGTACAAAGAACTGATGTAAAAATCAAAAAAGATTAATAAAATTCTTCAAGAATTTCTTTTTTTTAATAATAATCGAACTATAAAGGCTTAGTAAGTTTTATTAATTATATCCCTAAATAGGAATTTTTTATTTATATTTTAAAACATATAATGTTATAAATAAAAAATTCAGTTTGATTATTTTAATATGAAATAAAATTTATTTGAAAATCTTTTTATCGTTAATATAAATCTTTAATAAAAAAAAAATAAGAATATCTTAGCTGATTAGGATGAAAGAGCGAATAAAAGGAAGAAAAAACTATCCTACAGATGAAGTAGATCCAACTAATTTCTTAAGTGATGAGTCGGTAAAACAAATGATTTTTAAACAAGAATTAATTAAATTTAAACCAGAGGATTATTACAAGCTCTACAATTGCGTTCATTGTGGAGAATGCGAGACAGAAAATGAACGTATTTTATTAAAACAAAAGTATATTGAAGATGGAAATACATTTGAGGAAATTAATGAAATGCGTGAATATTTTGAAAAATACCGATCCCCATATCCAACTAATAAGATGCGAATAAAAAGATTAAAGGAAATACCGAGTAAATCTGACACTCTCTTTTTCATGGGATGTCTTTCTACTATAAGAATTCCCCGATACACCGAACATGCTCTTCAATATTTAATCCAACGCGACGTGGATTTCACTATTTTAGAATCAGAAATTTGTTGTGGATGGCATTTAAAAATTAGTGGTTTGAATGCGGAGTATGAAATATGTAAGAAGGAAAATAGAGATTTATTTAATTCAGAAAAATTCAAAGAGATAATTTGTTTGTGTCCTGCTTGCTATTATCTTTTTAAAAATGAGATGGATGGTTTAGATGCAGATGTGAAATACATTGCTGATTACTTGAAACCTTTAAATGCTGGTAAATCAGGAAAAGTAGGAGTACAACACCTATGTCAATTAATGAATAGAGGTCGAGAAGGCGTAGAAAAGTTTATTGATGATATCCTTAAAAAGACCGGATATGAAGTTGTAGATATACCTCATTGGTGTTGTGGAGGAGGATCTGGTTGGATGGGACGAACTGATATAATAGAAAAGATTGCTCGCAAGCGAATGTCTGATTTTAATCGAGAGGATCTTGATTTTGTAACCACTTACTGTCCTTCCTGTTGGTGGATTCTTCGTCGTTTCAGTAAAATATGCAAAATTCACCCAAAAGCTAAAGATTTATTTGAATTACTACTATAAATCAGATAAAAAAAGTTCATTCAAGTCTTAAAACTATTTTTTTATTATTTTGCTTCTGGGATTTCAACTATAAAATTGCTTCCCTTAGAATAGTCATTTTGTATTCGGTTTTCAACCCAAATTTCACCATTATAACTCTCAATAATTTTTTTTACAAGTGATAAACCAATTCCCATTCCTCTTACTTTATTATCTTTTTTAAGTCCTTTTTGAAAGATTACTTTCTTTTTTTCATCAGTAATTCCCATACCATTATCTTTGAATTCGATTTTAATATAGTTCTTAGGAATTCTAACACTTTTAGTAATTTCAATAGTTATTTTTACAAGCTCATTATAATTATATTTGATAGCATTATGTAGAATGTTTTCAAATACATCTAACAAAAACTCATTAGCTTCAACAAATAGATCCTCTTCAATTTTAATAACTTGTATATCCAATTTCTTTTCATAGGCACTTTTATAAGCAAATTGAAATGCTTCATCTAATACCTTGTAAACATCTACACTTTTTAGTGATATTTCTGTTTCATCAAGTTTAGAAATTTTGCGTACATTATTAATTAACTTTACTCCTCTCTCAATTTGATTATCAATAATTTGAAAAAACTCGTCTAAATTTTCTAAGTTTTTTGATTTTTCTTTCAAAATTGAGATTAGTTCTATTGAAGATTTTATATTATGAAAAACATTATTCATATCGTGCGTAAAAACATCTTTAAACAAATCTGCTCTTTCATATGCCTCTCGATATCTATTTTCAGATCTTCTTAATTCTTGTTCAGCATGTTGATGTTCAGTTATATCTTTGAAACTCCATACCCTTCCTGTTTTTTCTCTATCTTGAATTAATGGACAAGAATAATGTTCAAATATTCGTCCATCCTTAAAAAAAATCATATCATAACCATCCTTAGATGAATTTTCAAGATTCCTTAATTTTGATAAAAATTTGTCTGGATATATTAGCTGTTTTATGATATAATTAATTAATTTAGTGAAATTTCTTTGATCAATTATCTCATCAGGAACGCGCCACATATAAATGAATCTTTCATTTAAATGAGTGATTATGTTATTATTGTCAATAGCAAGAATTCCATCGGCAGTGGCTTCGAAAGTAGCCCTCAACAATTCTTGATTCTCTTTTAACACTTTTTCCGCATTTAAACGTTCGATTGTGTCACCAAGACTCTGACCAAAAATTCTTAATATCACAAAATCTTTCCCTTTCCATTGAGTTTTTTCTTTTATTTTGCTAAAACAAACAAATCCATTAATCATTCCAGTACTATAGATAGGGAAAGCTAAAAATGATTGAATATTTTGTAATTCCAAAAATCTTTTTACTGAGTGAGCGCTATTTGGTAGAGTAGAAATATCACGAATGTTAATAAAACTTATTTTTTCAACTTGGTTAATCCACCAAGTAATTACTTTACTATCTACATTTTGGAGGTTTTTAATTTGGGAACTAATTCCTTCTGAGCACCATTCATGGGTATTCTTAAAGATCTTATCATCTTCATCAAAAAGAAAA
The DNA here is from genome assembly GCA_048937405.1 of Promethearchaeota archaeon. Taxonomy (GTDB): domain Archaea; phylum Asgardarchaeota; class Lokiarchaeia; order Sigyniarchaeales; family SOKP01; genus Loki-b32. The sequence goes on along the minus strand of JBHLNF010000001.1, from coordinate 410,082 downwards.
AGAGAGACTCTATCTGCGTTTGATATAGTTCCCATGTCTTCAAAAGATAAATTTATTGCTTCATCAGGATTTATTCGCCCAATAAATCGAGAAGAAATGCTTGAAATGGTTTTTTCAAAATTTAATCTACTTTCAAGCGACATGGAAATACTCCTTGATGAGTAGATAAAATAATAAATTCATTGTGTTATTCAAATATATTTAATCGAGCTAAAACTGAACAAATTATAAATTGAATATTTTTAAATTTATGGAAAGAGAAAAAGTTAATTTCCAAGCATAAATTAACGTCCCTGATTCAAATTTTTGAGAAATCTTTTTAAAAAATTTATTATTTTTGGCAATTTTTATTTATTTGATAAATTTGGAATCTGATAATTTTGATATTGAAAAATTTACTGAAAAGAATCATAAAAAATTTACTTTAAGAGAATTTGGGGGTGCATTTGGAGATTGGGGTACTTTAATTCCATTTATAATTGGATATATCTCAATTGTAGGATTAAGCCCAGCAGGAATTTTTCTTACTTTAGGAATAACGAATATAATTTTAGGAATTAAATTTAATCTTCCACTTCCTGTACAACCACAAAAAACAATTGGTACTGTGGCCATCTCAAAAAAATGGAATCCTAATATGGTTATTTCTACTGGATTTGGTACAGGTCTTATATGGTTTCTTCTTGGTTTTTCAAAAAAGCTTAACAAAATCGTAACCAAAGTTCCTATCGTCGCTGTAAGAGGAATTCAACTCGGCTTGGCTCTTATTTTAGGTTGGACGGGAATCATATTATTTAAGGAAAATATATATCTTGGTTTTATATCTATTTCAATCATCTTGATTTTAATAAAGAATAAACCAATTCCTTCGGCAATTATTCTTACCTTAGGTGGAGTTTTAATATTAGTTATTACTGGGAAGATACTTATTTCAGACTTGAATTTTGGAATCCCTAATTTAATACTTCAAGTACCTTCATGGAATAATTTTCTATTGGGAATGTTATATGCTGGAATTGCACAATTATTTTTAACATTAACAAATGTTATGGTTGCTACTGTTGTTTTAGTTAAAGAACTTTTTCCTGAAAATAATAAGATTGATGCTAATACTTTAGCTTTTAATATGGGAGCAATGAATTTAATCAATCCATTTGTTACAGGAATGCCGCTATGCCATGGGTCAGGGGGATTAATGGCTCAATATGCTTTTGGGGCTAGAACTGGTGGTTCTATGATATTAGAGGGAATAATGGAATTAATTCTGGGACTATTCTTTTCTGAAGCTTTGCTTTTATTATTTACTGAGTTTCCTATGGCAATTTTGGGAGCTATGCTAATTTATACTGCTTTTTTATTAGGAAAAGTTGCTTTTAGAGAATTTAATTCAAAAACTTTTCCAATAATTTTAATTTCTGCTATTTTTTGTTTTTATATTAATATTGTAGTTGGTTTTCTAATTGGGTTAATATTATTTATGATTTTTAGGAAATTTATTGAAAAGAATCTAAAAGAACCTTGAAATTTATCTTTTGATTTATTAGTCAAATTATAAAAGGTTTTATTTAAAAACAATTCATATTATGTTTTTTTTATATTTTAAACGAAAAATTATTTTAAGGGTGAAAGCAAATATTCATAATAGATTGAACAGAAATGGGTGTTTATGTGATATTTTCTCAAAATGAAATAGATAATATTAAAAGAGAAATGGCTAAATTAAAGGATAAAGTAGTGTTAAAACTATTTACAGATTTCAGAACTCAAGAAGATGGATCAAAACTAAGAAAATGTATGGCTTGTGAAGGTAGTTTTGAACTATTAAAGATTTTAGAGGAATATTCTAATGGAAAATTAGAAGTAGAAGAGATCTCCATTGAAGAAAACGAGGAGGAGGCAAATAAATTTAATGTAAATAAGATCCCCGCTATATTATTTGTTGATCAGAATGAGAGAGAAATTATTCGATATTTAGCACATCCAACAGGTTCTGAATTTGTACCATTTCTGAATAGTATACAATATTTTTCAGGAGTAAGGCCATATTATGCAGATCAAATCCTTACTCATTTGAAAAAAATAGATAAGTCAAAGATGAAAATTTTTATAACTCCAACTTGTCCATATTGTCCAGCAACGGTACCTGTTCTAACTCTATTTGCCATAGTTTCTAAGGGAAAGATTTCAGCGGAAGTAATTGATGTTAATTTGAATCCAGATCTCGGTATGAAATATCAAGTTCAAGGGGTTCCTCACACAGTTATTAATGAGAAGGATCATATATATGGTATGTTTACACCTCAAGATTTATTAGATAAACTCACTAAAGGCGAAAGAGATTTTGGAGGAATGTATGCATAAAACAGGTGAATTTTAAAGATGTCTTCAGACGATCGATATAAAGAAATTATTAGACGAGAAATGGCTAAATTAAAAAAGCCTGTTACACTTAAAGTCTTCACTTCACAAGGAACACGATCAGATGGGACTCAAATAAGAGCCTGTATGGATTGTAGGGAATTTATGGCTTTATTACGGGTTTATGAAGAGAATTCAAATGGTATGTTAACTATAGAAGAATTATCTATAGATGATAATCCAGATTTTGCAAAAAAGTATGATATTAATCGAGTACCAACAATTCTTTTTATAGATAATAATGGGCGTGAGATTATTAGATATTTAGCAGCCCCAAAAGGAGGAGAAATTCAACCTTTTATTCAAGCTATATTTAACTTTGCTGGAACTCCCAATTATTATGAAGCTACAATAAAGCAAAATCTAGAAAGAATCCAACCATCAACTATAAAAATTATGATGACAGAAACTTGTCCCTATTGCCCTCAGGTAATTACAATTAGTAATTCTTTCGCGATTGCTTCAGAGGGAAAAATTAGAACTGTAATAATTGATATCATGGCAAATCCTGATATTGGTCAATATTATGATGCTGCTGGTGTACCTTATACTATAATAAATGATCAGAAGACCTTAGTTGGAATGGTTGGACCAAATGAAATATTAAGGGCTTTAATTGGAGGTAATATACGTGTTCAATATTGATATGGAGAACATTAATTTAGAAAAAACCTATGATCTAATCGTCTTAGGGGGTGGACCAACTGCAATTGGATGTGCAATCTATGCTGCTCGATTTGCCATGGATGTACTAATCATAGGGAAGACTTTTGGAGGATTAATCGCAACAACTCATCTCGTTGAAAATTATCCAGGTATAACTAGTATTAGCGGTCAGGGTTTAATGGATATGTTTAAAGATCATATGAATTCTTTAAATATTCCATATATCTCAGATGAAATTCGAAATATTGAAAAACAGGATGATTATTTTGTATTACAATCCTTTTTCCAAAAATTTAAAGCATATAGTATTTGTATTGCTACTGGATCTGAAAGAAAAAAGTTGGGTATACCTGGTGAAGAGGAGTTTGCAGGACGAGGTGTTTCATATTGTGCTACATGCGACGGCCCCTTTTACAAAGATAAAGTAGTCTGTGTAATAGGAGGAAGTGACTCAGCTGCAAAAGAAGCTCTCTTTCTTGCTCAAAATACAAAAAAAGTATATATTATCTATCGCGGAGATGATATTAGAGCAGAACCTATAAATAAGAAACGAGTTCTAGAAAATGACATAATTGAAATTATTTATAAAACCAATGTTATTGAAATTATAGGGGATGGCAACGTAAGATCGGTATATTTTGATAATGGGAAACAATTGGAAGTTGATGGGGTATTTATCGATATTGGTTCAATTCCTAATTCTGATCTAGCTAAGAAAATTGGGGTAGAAACAAATGAAAATGGGGAAATCTTGATTAACAGGAAATCAGAAACAAATGTTAAGGGAATCTTTGCCGCGGGAGATGTAGCAGACGCTCCTTTTAAGCAAGCTATTACAGGAGTATCTGAAGGTGTTATAGCTGCTTATTCAGCTTTTGATTATGTTAAAGAAACGAATATCGAATATTAAATAGACTTTTATTTCTAAATATCATTTAAATTTAAAAAATAGAGAAAAAAAAGTAATTTATTCAATATTTATATCTATACTATGAAATTCAGGTTCTTTAAAAGGGACCTCAATTTTTAATAATCCATTTTTATAATTTGCTTTTGCTTCTTCAGGATTTATAGGACAACATAAACCGTACGAACCTACGTATACTGTATCTTCGGTCTCTCCTTTAATAAAAAAACTATCATCGTGCATCTTAAGCTTAATTGAATCTTTTTCTACTCCAGGTAATTGAATTTCAATTTTATAAACATTTTCTTCGTCATCAGCCCAAGAACATACTTCTGGGGATCTTAACAACTTTTCTTCTTCTTTTACTTCTGACACATTATTCACCATTTAACTTAAAATATTATAATAATCTAAATATTATGATGCCGAATAGCAGATTTAAAAGTTTTTTCTATAGATTATTAAAGAAATTGATAATTCTTACTTATTTTCTAAAGAAAAAATTGGATTGATTTTTAATCTATAAAATTATATATTTTTGTTAGATGTAGAGCTATTTTGAGTATTCAACAACAATAAGTCTTTTGATAATATGCTTATAACTTTTTCCCAGTATTCCTTGATTTCCCAATCTTGTTTATTTTTAATTTTTTCAGAAATTTCTTTCAATATAAGTTTAATTTCAAGCGAATCAAAATAGGTAATATTTGGAGAGATAACAGATATCATGTATTGTTTTTCTCCATGTCTTTCAGTTTCATCTGGATAAGAATCAAAAAAGATATAACCTTTTTGATTTATATTTTCAATATTTAACAAAAATCCTTGAGCTCTTGTGATTTTAGTATGGCCATAAATTGAAATTACTGCTTGGAATAACTGAACACCTATTGAACGTAATGAAAAAGAAACATCTTTATCGGAAGGATAATGAGTCTTTATTATAGGACCTAAAACATCATCCCAATATACTAAAAATAAGCATGTGGATGTGTGATCTCCAGCTGGAATTGAAGGTTGTGTTTTGATATTTAAAGAGGATAATAATTTCTTTATCTCATTATCTATAAGATTAGATTTTTTATGTCTAGCAATCTTTCCTGCGATAGTTGCAAATAAATCTTCATTATTAAAAGGTTTTGTTATGTAATCGTCAATCCCCAACATTTTACCAAATCTTATATCTTCAGGAGTAGATTTCGCGGTTAGGAATAAAAAAGGAATACGACTCCATTGAGGATTATTTGAAACCGTAGAAAAAAACTCATAACCGTCCATTTGAGGCATCATAATATCGCTAATGATTAAATCAGGAGGATTCTTTAACTTCGATAGGACATTTAACGCATTTTTACCATTTAATGCTGTTTCAACTTCATATCCTTTGCTTTCCAATTGAATTCTTAGGTTGAATAAGATGTCTTTATTATCATCAACTACCAGTATCATTAGTTTTGTTACAGGTGGCATATTAGTTCGCCTACAACTCTAATTGGAAAAATACTAATTGTAATTATATTAATAATTTGTTTTATATTTTATTTAACCTTGGAAAAAATATAGAAAAAGTAGTGCTTTTACCTAATTCACTTTCAATATATATTTCTCCTTGATGAAGTTGGACGATGGACTTTGCTATTGATAATCCTAATCCCGTTCCAGATATTTCTCCTGCATTGGAAGCACGATAAAATCTTTCAAAGATATGAGGAAGATCCTCTTTACTGATTCCTATACCATAATTCTTAAATTGAATAAGTATACCCTCACTTTTATTAGCAGAGTCAAAATTCCTTCTATATTTGTCTATTGCATTAATTTCTATTGTAGTATTTTCATATGAATATTTAATAGCATTATCAAGTATAATACGGAAAACTTGATCTATTCTTTTAATATCTCCTTTTAGCTCTATATTTTTATCAATATCGATATTTATTCTCACTTTTTTTTGTTTACAAAATGGTGTTAAGAATACTACAATATCCATTATTATATTCAGTAGTTTAAATTTATTCAATTCAAGTTCAATCTTTTTTTCATCTATTCTTGAAATATTTAGGATATTTTCAGATAAATCTTTTAGAAGCGTTATGTTTCTATCCCATGTTTCGATAATTTTGTTTTGTAATTCAGGAGTCATCGAATTTTTTTGTTGTTTATAAAGATCCATAGACATATTTAATACTGTCAAGGGAGTTCTTAATTCATGAGAAACTGTTGAAACCAAGTTTTTCAATTTCTGTTCAGCTTTTTTTCTTTCTCTTATATCATGAAATATTCCTTGGATTATCAGTTCTCCACTAATTACTATATTTGATGCTGAGATTGTAACCGGGATAATTTTTCCGGATTTGGTAATTACTTCTGCTTCATTTGAATAGAGTTCTTCCGATTCTACGCGATCTCTAAACATTTTCTTATAAATCTCCCTTTTTTCAGTTGGATGTAAATATGTTTGATCCATCCCAATAATTTCCTCTTTATTACGTTCTAGAAGAATTTCTGCTGCATGATTGCAATTTAATATGGTTCCAGTATTTGCATCCGCCCATATTAACGCATCTGAAGCATTTTCAAAAGTAAGTCTGAATTTTTCTTCCGATTCTTTTATAAGGGAATATGCGCTTTCAAGATCTTCCGCTTTTGTAGCAAGAATTTCTTCGCTATGTTTTAGTTTGGAAAATAATGTATTAAGGGGATCTTCAAGACCCTTTTGGATAATTGCTAAGTATATAAGGTAAAAAGAGAGGATTTTAAAAATGTGTCCAATTAAATTGGAGACATCAGTGACACCAATATAAAAAGTAAAAGCTAATTCTGCAATAATCGTTGAAATATTTGAAAAAACTATAAGATAGAACATCAGTGGGTCAAATTCTTTCCTCAATCTATACAATTTTATTATCACTCCTAATAAAATAGCGATAATTACGTATTCACTGACAATTTTAAATGGCGTAAGTCCATGTCCTTCGATATAACAGACTGGAAAAATCTCTGAGAAAATCAATAAAAGTAAAACACAAACTACAATCGTATAAAAAATAACTAATTGATTTGGATTAATTTTTTTATTAAATAACATTACTGCTATAAAAAAGGAACCTGCTTGAAGATATCTTGCAGCAATCCATAATTGAGTAGGCAAATTGGCATCATAACCTCTAAATATATCCAATCCTTTATATGCTAAAGTATGAACAAGATCTAATAATCCTATAAAGGCTAAACTAACCCCTAGAATCAAGAATAGAGAGTTTTCTATGTTTTTTCTGGTATTCCAACCTATAGCAAAAACTCCAAATGCTATAGCTATACTAAATAATTCTGCTATGGTATGGAACAATAGAAAGCTATAAAAATTTGTTAGATAAATTAAGAATAATATAATAATAAAGATAATTATTGATGATCCAGTTTGCAAGCTGAGTGAATCTTCGTTTCTTAGTGCTTGTAAAAATATCACCTTATTTAAATATGGTTCTATGCAATACTTTGTTAATATTTATTATTTTTTTTATAATTATTAAAAAATTGTATCTAATTAAAAATAGCCAAGAAAAAAAATTAAAAATATTTATTTGATTTTAAATTTTTCAAATATGGCATAAATTGTCGTTCTATTTATTGAATATATAAAATCTAAAGGGATAATCTCTTTAATTTTTTTGATAAAGTCATTAATTACGAGTTCATTGAAGCTGTGATCAAATACTAAATCAGGATCAAATTTATGGAGAAAAACAGAAAAACTAATTTTATTAGAAGTATCAATTGAATCGATTACCTTTTTTAGATATTGAAGTGCAAGGTCATAACGACTAACATCTTGAATATCAATTACATAAATAATTTTTGTTGTTCCTTTTAAATGATTGCTGAAATCATTAAAATAGTCATCTAGGTATGATGCTTGGCCACCAAAATCCCAAATAGCATACTTTGTATCTAAGGCTTCAAATTGTTGGATCTCAAGACCTTTCGTAGGTTTTGGATTATTAAAAGCAGAAATGCGCTTATTTCCCTTTAAACAATTCACTATTGAAGTTTTTCCACTATTATCCAATCCCATCAAGATAATTTTTTTGGATTCTTCTTTAGATTTATTGGTTTTTAAAACATTCATAAGATTTGAAAGATGACTTTAATTTTTTATATTTTTTATGAGTTAAGATAGTGTATCACGTATATCTACGTCTCTAATATCCTTAAACTTTTCTTTATAGATATTTCCTACTATTGAATTTATATTTGTAAGTAAAGTAAACACATCTGCATTTTGTATTTTATAATATTTTATATTATCTTTTCTCTCATAATCTATAAGATTATTCTCGAGGAGCATATTAAGATGTTTAGAAATCGTTGATTGAGATCTTCCTAGTAAATATTCAATTTCAGACGAATTCTTCTCACTATTTTTTAATATATCTAAAATTTCCAGTCTTGTAGAATTTGATAATACTTTTAAGAATTCAATTATATACTTTCTAAATTCACTCATCGATTGATTAGATTATTCTTTTTACTAGTTTTTAAAGCTTTTTTTAATGGTTTATTAATCCTTTTATATTAACATGACAGACACAAAACTTTAAATATGATGTTATCGTTATATTCTTATATCGCGATACCGCGATTAGTGAATACTCAAATTTTAGTTTTTCATATTAATTAACTAATTAAAAAAAAGTGTTGTAAGAAAATGTTAAGTGAAAGAATTGGAATTGATGATATTGATTGTAAAATAATGGAATTAATCCAAAAAGAACCAAATCTTACTCATACTGAAATTGCAGGGTTTGTGAATAGAAGTCAGCCCACAATCGGAATGCGGGTAAAAAAATTAGAGAAATTAGGAATTTTGAAATATCAAGCAGGTATAAATATTAAAGTTGCTGATTTGCAGTTTGCCCGTGTTGATATTCTAAGTAGGAATCCCAGAAAGATTTTTAAGATAGTAAGGCGCTGTCCTTTTATGCTCACCGCGTTTAGATTGAGTGGAAATAACAATATCAGCATTATAATAGCAGGTTTATCATTAAAGGATCTCGATCATGTAGTTAATCATCATCTTCGAGGAAATCCAGAAATCTCAAATGTTCATATGGATATTATTGAAGATGTAGCAGATGATTTTGTTTTACCAATAGATTTAAACTTCGATTTTTCAAAGATTGAATTAGAGAATTCTTGTTGCGGGAGCTGTGAGTTTTAGACTGCCTTAGGATTTCTAATCAATTGTTATAGCATTGGATTTACATGCCGTAGTACAGATATGACATTTAACGCACCTATCTTCACGATCTTCAACCACAATACATTTAGGAATAGTATCTTTATTGATAACTTCATAGATACCTCTAAAACACGCTTCTTCACATGAAAATTCTTTACATTGCTTACATTTAGATGTATCTATATGATGAAATTTGTAACTTTCAATTGCGGTCCGTTCTTCTACTTCACTCATTATGATTAAACAAATAAAAAACTCTTTTTATCTATTAAGGTTATATTCTATAATAATGCGTCTTAATGTGAAAGAATATCTATGTTCAAATAATTAGATTAAAAAATTGGAATAGAAATTTATGAGTAATGATAAGAAAGCTCTTTTTAATATTCCAGGACTAATGAAAGGATCATTTATCTCGAGACCAAATAGATTTGTTGGTGAGATTGAATATAAAGAACGTAAAGAAACTGCCCATATACATGACCCAGGGAGGCTCAAAGAATTACTTATAGAAAATGTTGAAATTTTATTTACTTATTCTCAAGGTAAATTAAAATATTATATTAAAGCTGTAAAAGTTAATGATGAATGGGTACTCATTGATACAGCTTTACACTCCAAAATAGCTCAAGAAGTTTTTAACCTTTTATCAGAATTTTCTGATGTGAAAGAGATTAGAAAAGAAGTGAAACTTGGAGATAGCCGGATAGACTTTGTCCTGGATGGTGTACCATTAGAAGTAAAAGGAGTATCATTAGTTAAAGATGGAATTGCACTTTTTCCTGATGCTCCAACAAAACGTGGAGCAAGACATGTTAAAGAAATTATTAAACATAATGGAATTATTTTTTTCTTAGTTTTTCGAAAATCGAAATTTTTTGCTCCGAATTTAGAAATGGATCCTGAGTTTTCAAAAAATCTATCGGAGGCAAGAAAGAAAGGTATCAAAATATTGGCAAATCAAATTAGTTTTGATGGAAAGACTGTATTTTATCATAAAAAAATTCCGTTATATGATTTTTAATATTTAAAGAATTAGAAAATTAAAAAAAAATGGCTTATTTTAAATATTTTTAAATTACACGTAATTATTTTATAGCTCCTCCTATAATTGCTAAAGCTCCCGCAATAAATGATCCAAAAAATGCAAAGTGAAAGTCATAAAAATCCCAGAACCTTTCAACTACCCAATCAGAATATACTTCTAAGAGTCCTACATAGTATATAATTGGAGCAGCAATTAATAATAATCCACAAAATATCCATAAACCCCCAGAACTCCTATTACTTTTGTGAGCTTTAACACCTGATGAGATTAATAAAATTGTGGCAATCACTATCAACAATGTGGCTGTTAATCCCCATACTAGATAATCACTATTGTCACTAAAGTGATAGTCAGTATCACCAATAACTGGATCAAAAGAAGATAACCCCCACATCCATACATATGAGTCCCCTATAATACTACTATGATAAGCTACTGGAGCAATTAAACAAATAAGTCCAATAATGCCTGCAATAATTACTAAAATATACCCACTATTTTTCGCCATTGTATTCAACTAATTGGTAAAATATTTCTTATAATTAATTTTAATAAAATAAAGTCAATCATAAATATTTCTCTATTAATTTTTTTTAAAAATATCTTCAATATCTATGTCTATAACTTTAACTAACCCTAACTAATTTTTTATAAGTTTATGTCAATGTTTTATAAATTGTGAATATTATATTTAGTTATAAGAGAAAAAAAAATGAATTAATAATTATGATATCTGATAAATTGAAGCTCGATGAGGTTGATAGGCAAATTATATCTTTAGTTCAGGATAATCCTAGCCTTACACATACAGAGATTGCTTCTAAAATTAATAGATCGCAACCAACTGTGGGTATGAGAATCAAGAAGTTAGAAAAGAATGGAATTTTGCAATTCCAACCTGGTATTAATTTTAAGAAAGTAGATTTAAATCTTGCTACTGTTGAGATTAAAACTAAGAATCCAGAAGAAATTATAGACATGGCTAAGCACTGTCCCTTTATGTTAAACGCATTTAAGCTTTCAGGAGAACACAACGTTTGTATCTTACTTGCAAGTTCAAAACTTCAAAAGCTAGATAATATAATTAATTACCATTTTCGAAATAATCCTCAAATAAGTAGTGTTTCAATGGAAGTTGTGCTTGAAATTGCAAAAGATTTTATTCTACCAATTGACTTTGATTCAGAGGATCACGATCCTACACTTGAAAATGGATGTGGAGATGTTTGTAAGTACAAAATAGCTAAAGCTAAAGGATTAACAAAATCAGTTGAAAATTAAATTCTTATCTCTTTCTAAATTCAGTAAATATAAAAATAAAAAAATAATTCGAGTTAATTCTCATCTTCTTGACCAAATTTAAATTTTGGTAAGTCTTCTATCATATTACAACCAGGTCCGCAATATCTTCCATCGAAATCCTCAATCTGAAAATCAATTGGAACTACAAAATCATGAATAGATTCGATTAGAATATTAGTTTTTACGTTTATAACATCCTTATCCTTTCTAAAACATAGATCAACTAATTTTTCGATTGTTTGTAAGTCTGAGGCTGCGATAAAACAAAGCAGATTAAATTCTCCTGATATTTTGAATGCATGGTTAATAAAGGGACAATTTTCAACTTTTCGTACAATCTCATCAACATCTTTAGTAGATATATAAACAATTGCAACTTTAATATCAACTTTTTTAATATTAAAGCCAACTTGCTTGGTTAAAAGGTGTTTTCTTTCTAATTTAATAATTCGTGCACCTACGGCAGGTTGAGATTTATCAATTTCCTTAGCAATATCACTATGCGTTATATCTGGGTCCTTCTCAATCATCTCAATGATTTTTTTATCATCATCATCTATTGATAAGATTTCATTAAAATTTTTTTTCTTCATATCCATTATATTTCATAACCTCACATTAATTTAAACTTAGTTTTAATGAATTTAAATCTTTATAAAGAGTATAATTATTGAAGGAAAGAAAATTTGGATTATATATTCTAATTTATAAGAAAATAATATCCAGAACAAACTGAAATTTGGAATGGTATATTATTTTATAAAACACTTGTAAAAATATTAATAATAATAATTACAAAAGTAAAGCCAATTAAGCCAATTAGGAATTTTATTGGATTTCCTTTCTCTTTTTCAGGTATAACTTCTCTTACAATAACGTATAAAATCACACCAGAGATAAATGAATAAAAAATAAATAATAGTTCTAAATTAACTGGTAAAAATGAATTTATTAGTAATCCAATTATTATCCCAATTAAAGCAGATCCACATGAGAGATACTTAATAATTTTTCTTTCTTCAGACTTTGGAACTTCATAGATTTCTAAATCAGTGAATATGAGATGTGCTTCAGAGCGTTTAGTGACAATAGTTCTAAAAAAAGCATATACAAAAAATAGAATTCCCCCTACTAATTCAATACGTAGTAGACCAATTAAAATAATTCCTACAAGAAAATGATATACAAAATCAGTAATAAACCGGAAGTTAGTTAACTCTTTATTGATGTGATTTTGAATCTTTATTTTATAATTACTTATTTCTAATTTCATTCCCTCTTCTTGTTGATTTAACTCAGATAAAGTTCGGGCAATCTCTTTTAGCGCTATTTCATCTTGATTTTCATGGATTAATTCTTTTGTAAGAATTTTTTCCATATTACGCTCAACACTTTCTAAAATTTTTTCTTTTTTGAGTAATTTTCTAATTTTTTTTTGAGTTCTCATTTCAACTTTCTGTAGAATTAATTTTTCAGAAACATGAATAAATGAGAAACCGATCAGAACAAAAAGGTATTCGAAAAGTATTAAATCAAAAGGGAACTCTGGTAATCTTTTAGCAATTTCAGGAAGAACTATTAGGAAAAAATATGATATTGAGATTCCTGCAATCAATGAGGCATGTACCTGAATAAGTTCATTTTCAAAATAATCGGCAATAAAAAATAAGACTCCAAAAGCTAAGCCAAGGATTAGAACTAATATTAAATTAATACTCATTAATATTGAACTTAGATTTAATATATAATAAAGTTGTAGTAATAACAAAAAATATAAAATTTATACTAATTCTTATAAATATAAAGTAATAAAAGACTTATAGGTGAGGTTTAATCCAGTTTCTAATTATAACATCCTCAGAAGACAAAGCCTCAATGAATATTCGTGATAAATTTTTGAAATCTAAAGTTTATAGATTCGAAAAGACAGATTTCAACTGGCATGAAAACCAAGTTTTAAAATTAAAGACAGAATCTGCTGAAAACGAGATATATCTTGGACTTACAAGAGAGTCATTAATTTTTCTAAATAATTTAGAATTGGAGAAATCTGAAATTAATCCGGATTTACTTATATTTGCTAGTCGTCATACTTCAGAATCCTCCCGTCCTGCTTTTCTTGTCCATACGACGGGGAATTGGACAGAAGACGTAAATTTTGGGGGTGAACCACAAGATTTATCAAAAACAAGCGCTTTATTACACAAAGCAGGATTAATATCTTTGATTGAACAAGATTTATTACCACAATTAAAGGATTTTGCAATTGATATTGAGGTAACTCATCATGGTCCAACAATTTTAGAGAAACCTTTAATATTCATGGAATTAGGGAGTAGTAAGGAAGAATGGGTTATAGATCATGCTGGTGAACTACTTGTAAGGTCAATTATTAATGCTATCTTCAAATATTTAGAATTTAATGAGAAAGGAGAAAATAAAATAGGATTAGGATTTGGAGGTACTCATTATGCACCGAATTTTCATAGATTAATTAGAAATAAGAATGTTGCAATTTCTTTTATTTGCCCAAAATATTATGTTCAGCAGTTAAATAAAGTCTTAATTGAAAAAATGGTTAAAAATACTATTGAAAATGTGGATTATTTCATAATTGACTGGAAAGGAACAAATTCTGAGGATAAAAAACACCTAATTCCACTTTTGGAAGAGTTTAAAGTTCCTATAAAAAAGACAAAAGAATTCTAATTTAAACTAAATTATTACTGAAGAATTAAATTAGTTTGATTCTTCACAAATTTTTTCATAGTATTTTACTAAATTTTTAAAAACATAATTAGTAGGAGCAAATCCTTGAGTTGCAGTTTTTATTAAAATCTTTTGAAGAAAATCATGATACAACACATTTTGATTTATAGTAACGTTTAACTCTCTAATATTATAGAAGCTACGAAAAAAAAGTGTTGGCCAATCTACTAAAGGTTGAAGAACTTGGGAATATATGTTTTTTCCTTCTAAAGTTAATTCTAATTCTTTATTTAAAGAATAGAAATAACTTTCTCCTTTTTTTTTGATATTTACAATTCCATCTTCTTCAATTTCTTTCATTATATTATTTATATCCTTTAACTCTATATCTTTAATATTTAATTTCTTTAAACTGTCTAATATTTCAACATCTGATAAACCCTGCAATTTAATTAAAGTATAATTTCTACCGATTATATTGTATTTTAATGGAACTGATTCATGATCTAACTTATTATATTGTATTAGATTTCCCAAAATTTCTTTGGCAATGAAATATTTTAAAATTAATTGATCCTTTTCCGAGAAATCCTTCTTAAATAATTCTGAATTAAAATATGAACGATAAAATGTTTGTAATAATGTTTTTGTTGAATAAAAACCATCAACTGTAGCTTGTTCAACAGTTTTCAGAACATCAATTCTGTATTTAATATCATTTAAGAATTTATTTTTGTCAAGAGGTATTTGGCGAACTATATGAGGTTTATCATTAATAGGTTTTAAGTATTCCTCCCATTTTCTCTCCAATCGAGGAGCTTGAGTTTTCACTATGTTTGAGAGTTTATATACAACCTCTAGAAGTCTATTTAGAAAATCAGTTTCAGAAACTTCAGTCATCCTCTAAATATCTTAACGTTTACTCAATTTTTTTTTCTTTTATTAATAATAATAGAACTGAAATATTTTTAAATTTTAAACAAAAATTCAAATATGAATTTATTTAAACTACAATTGTTAAATTCCAAAACTTTAACTTATATTCAACGAAACACTGATATTTTATTAGAGTTCTTCTTTTAATCTTTTTTTATGAATTTCCAATATGATACTATACAAAGTGAGAAAAGGATTATATAGAATGTGAATAGCGTTGCTAATAATATACTAAATTCATCAACACTTGCATATATCATAATAGCTCGAATAGATAATAGAATGTTTAGAGTAATGAAAAAATTACATATAATAGTAGCTGTTTTAAATTTACTTAACGCAATTTGGAGTATACCCAAAACAACATGAATTATAACGGCAATTATAGTTAAAATGATTGTCATTATAAATGCAAAAATAAGCATTAGTAATCCTTCAATTAGATTTACAGCTTCGTTGAAATCAATAAAGATAGCAGAATATACAATTGCTCCGTTTAAATCAAAAAAGAAAAACACAATCCGTAATATTGCAATAATTAAACACAAACTTCCAGCGATTATTCTTACAATCCTATTAGGATCCATTTCATTTTCACCTATTTTTAAGATTCAATTTAAAAAAGATGTAATTAACTAACTTAAACAATGATTAACTTAAATAAATATATTAGTTATTTATATATCAAAATAGTTTTAAAACAGAAGAAAGAAATGAAAATAGAACACATTGCAATCGGATATAATTCAGAAGAAGAAGCTGATAAATTTTTCATTAAACTACTTGGGATGAAAAAAGTAAGAACTAAAACAGTTTCAGCTGAATTAATGAAATCCTTTTTTGGAGTTAAAAGAGAACATGAATTTATTCTATATAAAAATGAAGACTTGTCTTTTGAAGTATTTATAACTGAGGATAATAGTAAGGCAACTGATATTTTTACTCATTCATGTATATTAATTGATAATCGAGATGAGTTCGTTGATAAAGCAATTTCGATGGGATATGAGATAATTAAAGTTTCAAGACAAGAAGGGAATGGTTATTATCTTTGGATTAAAGATTCATTTCATAATCTATATGAAATTAAGGAAAAGATGTAATAATATTAATTAAGATTGTTTAAAATTCCTGAACTTTCAATAATTTTCATATGATCGAAAGCTAATTTTAAAGAAGATATTTTTGATAAAGGGATAGTTTCTAAAGCAGCTGCATCATCTTTAGCTTTTGGTTTTTCATTTTTCGTTTTTGGTTCACATAAAAAAGCAATAGAAACAGTATGACCTCTTGGATCTCGCTTAGGATCAGAAAATTGACCTATTAATTTAATGATTTTTATGTTGATATTTGTTTCTTCTTTTGCTTCACGGATACATGCTTGTTCAACGGTTTCACCAATGTCTACAAATCCTCCTGGTAATGCTAGCTCACCTTGAAAAGGGGGATTTTTTCTTCTAATTAAAATTAAATCTTTTTTATTATTAATCAAAATAACGGCATCAGTAGTTAATAAAGGAGTTTCTGGTTTAACCATATTACTCATCCCATACTTCAGATGCTAATAGATGCTCAATCCTAGTTTTCCTAGGTCTTATAAATTCCGTATGATGCTCCTTACGTTCTAATAATAGACTCTT
Source organism: Promethearchaeota archaeon (assembly GCA_048937405.1). Taxonomy (GTDB): domain Archaea; phylum Asgardarchaeota; class Lokiarchaeia; order Sigyniarchaeales; family SOKP01; genus Loki-b32. Next base: position 393,214 of record JBHLNF010000001.1, on the reverse strand, counting down.
TTTAAGATTGATTGAATTAACTATATAAACTTCTAAGTCACCCTTACTAAGAAAAATATGATTAAAACTAGGAGAATCATCAGCACGAACCTTATTTGAAGTTGAAGTCCCACTATAAAGAAAAGTTGTACTTGAAGAGTTCTTCCAAGAAATTGTATAAGCGTGAGGAACATGCCGATGGCCCATTAATACTAAATCTACCTCAAATAAATTTGTAAATTCTAAGATTTCTCCAGCATCCCGGACAGTTGTGAATTTTTGTCCAGACATTGGAATTGGAATCAAATGGTGATGCAGTGCTATGACTCGATCCTCTAAATTACGGTCAAAACATCTTCCAATCCAATCTAGTTGCTCATCGCCGATTTCTCCATATGCGAGATCATCTCTAGCGGAACAAACACCTACTATTAAGGCATCTTTTTCTTCTAAAATTAATTTAGTTCGCCGAGGTCCAATTATTTTCTCAAAAAATATAAGTCCTGAATTCTTAGCATCGTGATTTCCTGGAACTGCCATAAAATTAGTAATATCTTTAATTCGATTAATGTATTTAAGAACTTCTTTAAATTGTTTTACCCTTCCTTTATGCACAATGTCCCCAGTGCAAATTACAATATCAGGATTATTTTCTGCAATATAACTAATGATATTCTCAAAACAATCTTCTCGGAACTCACTTCCGTAATGTAAATCGCTAATTTGTATAATTTCTACCAATCTTCAGTATCTCCTCATACAAATGTTAATTTCTAAGAGAGAATTTCAATAATTTATAAATTTAATAATTTGCAAAATATTTAAAATGTTTTTGATGCAAATAAAAAATTTACCTAAAAAAAAGATCGGTTTATAAAAAATTTAGATATACCAACATAATAAGAATTTAAGTATAATTATTATTATTGATGATATGATTTACTGGTTCGAGATTTTGCTGCAATTTACGTTGTTCTGCTAAGAAGGTAAGAGTTTTTTCAGTTTTGCAGTTAAAACAAATACCATTAACATTTATATAGCGTAATTCTCCACATTCTGGACAGCAAAACTCTTTATATACAGTTTTCATATTTTTTTCCTCAAAATTTGTATTTTTATAATTTATATTCAATTTGATTTAGGTTGATTATCTTTTTAATATCTTTATCAATTCTTTCAAGAATATTATCAATTGATTTTTCTAGAGGTGTTTGAGCCACTTTTTGTTTCATTTTTAAGTAATCATCTTTTTGATCTATTAATATGAATAGAATTTGATTAAACATTATCAATATATAGTGACTTTTTTCACTTTAATTAAAGTTAAATACTTTTGATTTATAAGTACTCTCATCATATTATATAAGGTATATATAGTCTATATAGACGAAAAGAATCGATAGAAGTATAAAAATAAGAGAACTTATGAAATTACATATTTAAATATTCAACATTGTAATTAAGTGTTCTATCCCTTGTTCTGGATTATACAAAATATGAGGAGTAGCAGAACTTGGAAAAAAGGAATTTTTTTCAGGATATCTTCCTGTAAAATTTACGATTATATTATTTGAATTTATTTTTTTAGCAGATTTAATCGCTCCAATGAATGCTATTATTCCACTCTTTTCCAATTCGAAAAATTTTAAAGCTAGATCAATTGTAGGATATATTCCTACATCAACTAGTAATTTTAAAACTTTGTTTTTTTGATTGCAAAGTTCTTCTTGGGAAATTTTGGCAGCGAGAACTTTTCCTCCATGTTCTCTCCATTGAATAAATTTTTCAATCGCGTATAGCGGTTTAGTACTACCTAATGTGGTCTCAATATTGGAAGTTTCATAATTCTGTTTCTTAAAAATTTCAAATGGATCGTGACCTACTGAATGTTCATTTAGAGCATCGATTATTGGAGTAGTCTTACTATCAAAAGGTTGAACTACTAAAAATTCAGGATTAATATCATATAATGAAGCATATTCAATCACTCCAGCAGGACAAACCCCTCCTGATACTGTCTGAACAAAACACACATCATCATTTAAGAGATTCATGTGATCTAATACAAAACCAACTTGACTGTATGCAGCTGTTTTTAAATTTGCGTCCGCCAAAATTACATTAAACCTTTCTAACAATTTTTCTTTAAGTTTACTAGCAAATTCTCTTATACTATCTAAAGTTGAATTTTTTAAAACAATGTAATAAACATAAGGGTTATTCTCAATAGCATTTTTAGAAACTTTAAATGAAGAAATTTCCGGAACTAACAGAATAGCTTTAATTTTTTTTTTTGATTCTTGATTATACCTTTTTATAACGTTGGCCATACTTTCAACTGTATTTCCAGAAGACGTTGAGATAACAATATCGATATCATACTCATCATAAACATGAAATAAGTATTGACAATCAGTATCTTTGAAAGTTGGAGTGCTCCAAAACAAACCAAATAGATTTTTATTGGGTATTAGATCAGGTAAATAACTGACAGAAACTGGAATGGTTGGAAAATATTTGGAATTAATTTTTCTTCCAGTTAATTTGTAATATATTTTATCACTTGATCTCCATTTATATCCACCAATATAACTTTCATAGACTTCTTGTTCCATAAATCACTTCACTATAGTATTTTTATTATTAAATAGTTAAGGGGGATTACAACACCAATCAACATCATTTGGAGGGGGAATTTTTTTACATTGGGCTTTTATTGCACATTTCTGACAAATAGCAGACATATTATTAAAATTACCATAACAAGATGGTAATTTTATATTTTTCTTCTCTAATTCATTAAAACCTATCTTATCTGTATTCATTGTAGTTTTCATTGCCTTAGAAAATATAAAATAAATATGTCAGATATATTTTATGAAATGTCATTAATATTTAAATATTATGTTAGATTATGACATTATATATGTCATAAAAATATATTACTTATTATATTATCAAAATCATGTCAAAAGAGAAAAGAGATTACAAAAAATCTGTTCATGCGACCGTTTCGCATGAATCTTATAAAATTTTACAGCAATATCAAGAAGAATTTGGTTCAAAATCTGCTGTTGTAGACGCCGCAATTAAATCATTAAAAAAATTTAAAGAACCAAAATTACAAGATCAAAGAAGTATATGGTGTAGAGCTAGAGATGAATTAAATATGCTTTTAGTTGGAAAAACAACATATCTTAACTATATCACTGGTAAGGTTGAGGATGTTTTCACAAAAAATATTGCCGTTGAATCAATTGAATGGTATCTAGGGAAAAGGATAGAAATCATGACATTTGAAGAATTTCTAAATGGACTTAAGGGGATGTGGCAAGCAGCCAATTATTTTTACAATATAGAATTAGAGAAGAACGATAAAGGTACATATCAAATGAGATTTAATCATGATTTAACAAAAGATTATAGCGAGTTTTGGGCAAAATATTTTGAGAAAGTTTTGAAAGATAATTGGAGTTGTTTTGTTGAAGCGTTTATTCGTAATGAATCTCTCTATTTAATCATTAGAGAAGAATAATGTTAATACTAAAGATTTAATTATATTTTGAAGTATTTTTTAATTTTTTCGATATTTAACTAAGTGGATTAATCAGCTACTTTTTTTCTTCTTAATTTTTTTTTCAATATATTTATTAAAGCTTGCTTCAAAACGATTTGCAACAGTATTAGTTTTTCCTTGTTCATTACTTATATATCCAGATACAAAAGTATCTCTACCCCCTCCTTTAAATTCATAATCTTGTAGTTCTTCGCTTATAAATTTATTTAAACTAATATCAGTGTTTTCAGCAATTTCTGGAGACATCATTCCAACAACATATGTTCCTTTTTGAGTTTTATCAAAAAACCAATTAACAGTAGGTTTATTCACATATTTTTGAACGTTTGAGCTTATATTGTTTAAATCTTTTTGAGCTATATCGTTAAAGGTATGATAAATGAAGGTATATGGTTCATGTTGTTCAGTTTTATCATACAAATTCTCTGCAAATGATTTACTTAAATAAATACCAATATCTTTCTGATGTAATTTTTGTTTATTTTCTTTCCATTCCTCCATTAACTTTTGAGTTTTAGAAGGTACATCGACTTTTTTAGTTCCAAGTATTTGAGAAATCTCTGATAGTACATCACCTTCAAATATTTCAGTAGAGGTTAAATGCAAATCATCCTCATCTATATTACCAGTTTTCAACGCTTTATTGATATTTTTCCATTTTTCAAGTAATTCTGTTACACGTCCAACAAGCAACTTACGTTCAACATGTAAAATGGTTTTTAATATTTCAAGTATATGTGTGTGTGTGTTTTTTAGCTTATTTGTTGCTTCTCCAGCCACAAATGTAAGTCTGACAATCCCATCTTGTATCTTTTGTGATTTAGTAATATGAATATATCCTGTTTCTGAAGTATTATTCAGATGTGTACCTCCACAAGCCTCTACATCTACACCTGGTATCTCAACAATTCTCAGATTTTTTCCAGGGACGACTCCTCCCTGATATATTGTCATACCATATTTCTTTTCTGCTTCACTGCGAGGTATAAAATCTAAATGAACAGCTATTCTTTTCTCAACTATTTTATTTGCTTTCATTTCAATTTCCAGCAATTTATCTCTTGGAATTTGTTCATAATGGGTTATGTCCAAGTGAGAATTTTTTAGTGTTTTTTTTGCTCCTGCTTGATTCACATGGCTTCCTAAAACCTCTCGAGCTGCAGCATTTACAATATGGGTAGCAGTGTGATGTTGGGAGAGTTGAGTACGCCAATCCTTATCAACTTCAACTTTAACGGTATCTCCCTCCTTAAAAAAAGGTTTTTCATCTAGGACATGAATTGTATAATTTCCTTGTTTAAAGGCATCAGAGAATTTTTGTCCATTGATTTTTCCAATATCATGAAGTTGCCCTCCAGAAGTAGGATAAACTACTGTTTTATCTAATACGACCATTTTGTCAATAATTTTTAAGACTTTTGCTTTATTAGAAGTTTTAGTATAGTCATAATAATAAAGAGATTTTGTTTCAGGAATATCACTTAGATCTAATTCAATTTCTTTTCCTGTAGCATGAACTTGTTCAGATTTTTCATGTCGTTTGACAACTAAACTATAGAAATCAGCTGGAATTTTCACTTTTACACCAAACTTTTTAGCTGCTGTTTTTACCATATCAGGACTAATGCCGTTAGAATCATACAGCTCTATGAGAATTTCAGTTGATAACTCACCTTTTTTTAATTCTCTTTCTAGAATTTTTCCTGCTTTTTTCTTGGTTGCATAAAATTTTTCTTTTTCAACATCAAGAACTTCTCTTATTTCAACTAAATGATCTGATACTTCTGGAAATATATTCTTTAGTTCTCTGGCATGCCATTCACAAATATCAGCAATATTAATGTCCCAATTGAAGTGATCAATAAAACTGATAGCACGTCTAAATATTACTCTTAAGTTATATCCTCCTCCTACATTAGAAGGTAATTTTCCATCATTAATGGCGAATAATAAGGTTCGAGCATGATCAGCAATAGAATAGAGACCAGTCATAGGTAGGATCTTATCTTGTAATTCTTCAACATTAATGCTTAATTTTTTAGCTACTCTCTGCCACGCTTCGTCCATATTATCGACTTCATCTATATTTAAATACGCTGAAAACTCTGAAAATTTGTTATATAATTCTAAATCTAACTCGATTTTAGTAATTTCTCTTAACTTTGATAATACTAATGGAAAAATAGCCTCGTACATATTTGGTGTACCTTGGGAAAACCATGCCACGCGTTCTTGACCCAACCCCATATCAAGAACTTTAAGCTTAAGTTCTCGTGGACCCTCAGGAGTTTGCTCAAACATAGTATACACTTGATTAAAAAGTTCTACACCTCTACTGAAAAATTCTAAACTGCAACCAAAAGAACCACCACCTGCCCATGAGTCCTCATGAATTGTTATTTCTTCTTTTGGTAACCCCACACCTTTATGAATAAAATCATGTATATCCATAAAAAGTTGACTTTGGTTCCATTCTTCAGGGGATACAAATGTATGCTGTCCTATCATTGTGAAGCCTGAAGCATGCGAACCTGTAAGTCCTACGTTTTCAATATCATTGAATCTTAGACAAAACTGAGGAATAATCAGTTTTTTTGCAGGAGGTTCAACTTCACCAGTAATAACATAAGGTTGAAATGCTGAAATTGATGCTATCGTGAATTCTGATGTAGGATTCCATCTAGCAACACAAGGGTATCTTTTTATAGGTTTATACCCTCTTGGTTCAAGGACTTCGACAAATTTCTCCCAAACACCTATATAAGACAATTTTACTTTTATTGGATTATTTTTCGTGACTTGGAATCCCCCTGCACAAACAGGGTCGCCACAGACAGTTCTTTCTTTTAATACAGTCCAGAAATAAGTGCCACAGCAGTTACATTGTTTTCTCATATAACCTAATTGCTTCAATTCCTTAGTAGGGAAGTATTTCTCAGGGTCCTTTGAAGCAATTTTTTTAAACTCTCTTTTAAGATCTTTATCTGTTTTACATTCTTTTAAATTATTTACCATTTCCTCAGTAAGCATGATATTATCTTCTAGGTGAGTATAAAATAATACAGAATATAATGATTCTAGTCCTAAAACAATTATGCTTTTAAAGAAAAAGAAAATCAAGTTCTTAAATTTAATTCAGTGACTATTTCTCTATATCTTTTACTAATAGTATGGCTGTCAACATTGAGATATTCTGCAATTTGATTATAAGAAATATCATAATCTAACAATTTTGAGGTAAAGTATATTACTCCACCAATAATAGCTTTCCATTCACTATTTAATGGAGGTTTCTTAGAAGTTATGAAACTTTCTAAAATTTTTTTAGCTTTTGTTTCCAAATTTTTATCTAAATCCATCTCATCTATGTATTGTTCAATTAATATGCTTGAAAATCTCTCTATCTTATCTTTATTATCTTTTTTCCATTCTTTTATGGCATGTCTTATTGTCTCAAGATTAAAGTTTGGGAATTTTTCATAAACTTCTTTTGGTCTGGCTATAGGATTTTCTTCCATATACTCGTTTATATGTTCTTTGATTGATTTAAATTTAGGAATTTTAGGATTTATGGTATTTGGTAAATTTTTTCCACTAACACCAAAATTTCTTTTTATGTATTGTCCAATCCATCTAGCTGCATTTTTTCTTGATTTTAATAGATCATAACGTTTACACATCCCTAAATCAATCGCAATTCTTAAGTTAATATCTCGGTGATTATGATATTTTAATGCTAATTTTCTAATTATTGGCTTATAAATTTCATCTCTTTGTTTAACAAAATCTCGACCAAATACATGATTACAAATTCGAGCAAACTCTCTCTCGTATTTAAAATCTACTATTCTTCTAACTTCAAATTCTGCTTCACCAGGAGTAATATCAGGTTTAGTAATAGCTGATATAATATAATCACTAATTACCTGATACCGTACTTCCTTATGTTTTGAAGTATTCCATATTTGTTTTAACATTCTACGGAAAAAAGAACCTCTAGAATTTTCCTTATTCTTTATAAATTTAAAATTCTTAAATAGATTAATACCCTCTTTCTCACAAAACTTGAAAAACTCTTCTTGCGACATTGCTCTTTTAATTCCTTTAATAATATAAGGTTTTAGTAAAAAAGCTCGTGCATCTATCAGATCATAAGTCCCCCGTACTCCATAACCATAAGCTCTAAAACGCCTTCTAATAGTTCTTGAACTCACCTCAAATAAAGATTCTAATTCATTCATTTCAGATCCGTTTAATATGGCATCAGCAAGAGGAATAGGAGGTACATCGCACCACTTTGGATTCAATGAAGCTTTAGGAAAACTCCCACGCAAACCTCTTTTATATATGTCCCCTACTATCTTGTTATATTCGTTATTAAGTGTAAGATCATATCCATCAGGATTATCCGCACGGTTTCTAAAAATTGTTAAGAATTCTTCCATTATTTGGGCTTCACCTTTAGTTGAAAATACATATCTGACTTTCATATCAAAACGAGCTAAACATTTTCTCTTTGATCCAATTTTTGCCATCTCATAATAAATATTAGCCATATTTGCAGAAAGATTTGGAGAAAATGATCTAAGGAGATACCAGTTCATCCGTTCATCTGGGGAATGACTTGACCAACCTACACGAATCCATCCTGTCTCATTATCACATATCTCATAAACAATGTAAGGGATCTGTCCATTTTTTATTATCCTATGTACAAATTCATTATAAACTTGAGGATTTTCAACCCTATTTCTATTTAAATCAATTGTTTTAAACCTATTTGAATAAATATTCGCATATTTTTCAATGTAATAGTCTAAATAGTTTTGAAGTTCCTCTTTTTTTAATTTCAAATGTTTAAAAACGTTAATATTACGATTTAATGATTTTTTTATCGAACTGTTTATGCAACCATCTAATTTTCTAGATTGTTCTATTCTCTGTCCAAATTTTTGAATTCCATCAATACATTTTTCTCTAATATTTTTTGGAGAATTAAAATTAGGGTTAAAACAACTAAAATCTTTGTTATTTTTAAAATTCAAAAAGATGATACCAAATTTAATTGTTTTTTATTACAGTGAATATCACTTTATGTTTATATATTTTAACTAAAAGGGAAAAAAGGATCTTTACAAATAGTATGAATAATATTTCTTAATTTTGCAAATTAATAATATGAATTTTTAAAAATTTAGAAAAACCATTAAATTTCCTTTTTCTGGATCTTAAGGATTTCTTTTGTTAATTTTTCGAATTTTTCTTTTTTTTTATGCTAGAAAAAAATTTTATACTACTAGTTTTTTATAATGTTAATTATACAAGAAGGGTTAATTCAAAGTCTGATTTACTAAGAAATTTAAGGAAAAAATAATTATCTCGTTGATTTAATAAGGTTGGGGAGTAATAGCTAAATCAAAATTTTATATTGAAAGCTTTAGAATCCAACTAAATAAATTTTAGCTTTATAGAATTCGACTTGCATAAAAAAATGTAATAAATTGGGATTATTTGTTAGTATAGAATCAAGCTCATTAATGATTTCCAAGGCTTTCTCCGTATTAGATTCAAGTTCCATACTTGAATTATTTAAAATCCAACTATTTTAGCTTTAATATTAATTTTTTTTTACCTTTCTAATTATATAATTTACAGCGAGCTCAACTTCCCTAAATTCTGGATCAATCTTGAGTGCTTCCTTGTAACATTTCATAGCTTCCCCATACTTCTCTTGATTAGCTAACGTTATTCCCTTATTTAACCAAGCTTCTTTAAATTGCGAATCGATCTCGAGAGCTCGATTAAAAAATTCGATAGCCTCATCATAGTTTTTTGAAAAATATGAGAGATTCCCTTTTAATAATAAATCTTCTTTAGATTTGGCTTTAAATTTTTTCTCAAGATTTTGAATATAATTCATGAGATCTTTTTTGAAATCAACTTTTTCTTCCAATTTTGGTGTAAAAAATTTATGGTGTTTGCTGGTCCAATATGTACGTAAACTTTCTAGATATTTGTTAATCTCGTCAATTTCCTCTGGTTTTATATCTGAACAATCTTTGATTATCTTACTCCCAAGTCGTTTTGTTAGTACTCCCTCTTCATTTAAAATCATAAAAGTTTCATTAATATAATCACTTTTTCCTTTTTTTTCCTCTTCTTTTTCCCCTTTTTTTTCTTGTTCTTCTTTTTCCTTTTCTTCTTTCAATGATATTAATCCCAGATATTTAGAATTTCTTTTGAACGCTTTCTTAACTTTAATTTTGTAAAAATAATGTTTATTAGAAGATTCATTTAATTCTTGCAATTTTAATGGAATTTCAATTTTTCCTCTGTAAATTTTTAAAAATTCTTTTGCGATTTCATTACAATAATAATAGTAAATTAAATTTTCAATATCACTATAAAATTCTTGGACTCTTTTGGTTAAAAGACGATCGTCTTTAAGATGATCCCAAATAAGATATAAAACAATAACTAATGATAAGATTGTATCTAGGATAATTCCTAGTATTGTTAAACTCATTTAAAATATCCTCAATTTTTTGCTTTTAATTATTCATTTCCAAATTTTCTGGTGTAGCTAAAGCTTCTTCTTTTATTATTTCACGTCGTTTACTAATTCTATCTGATTTAATCTTAAATGATTCTGGACTCCAACTAAATTCATCATTAAAAGTAAACCATATATCTTTATATGCACTTTCTTGACCGCCATCTCGAGCTAAGGGTTTTTCCTCGATTGATAATTCAGGGTCCTGTAAATAGCACCAATCGAGTATGACCCACTCTAATTTCCTGTCAGAATTTTCTATATCAGCAAGATAAATACAATAGGCATGTCCTCCTACTTTGGTTTCTGATAGAGTAAATACTGGATCCGTTAAAACATGCCCTACGCATACTTTTACTCTCCAAGAAGGAATCCCCGCATTGATCATCAATGATGACATTAAAATCGCCCCATCTTCGCAATCTCCTATTTTTGATTGAATTGTTTCATAAGGAAATTGCCAAAACTCAGGACATTCTGCTAAAATATCATCATATCGATAGCGAAGAAAACCACATACAAAATTCTGACACGCAATAGCAGTATCATTATTATTATTCCTTATTAAATTATGTTCTTTAATTTTATTCTGAATAATTACATCATTTTTTTTAATGAAACTCTTTACATCAATAGAAATTTCTTTTGAATAAGAATCGCCCCTTAAAGGTCTTTTTGCATAAATGATTTGATTTTTTTTCCACTTATTATTCCAATAGTCTAAACCATAGTTCCCATCTTTTCCCAATGTAACACCCTTTTTTTGAATAATATTGTTAAACCAAAATTATATTTAAGGATTTACAATTTTGTTAAGAAATCGACACATAGTACATACAATACATGCATTTACCTATTATTAGGTTTCAATTACAGGTTATTTATAATTAGTTGAGGTTTTTAAGAATAATATTTATTAAGAATATAAATTTCAAATTTTCTAGATTCTATAGAATTTCTAATCTTATTCTTATCTCTCAATTCAGTTTTAGTAGTCTTAAATATTTTATTTTTAATATCCAGGAAGATAACCTTGTTAAACTATAGGATCTATATCTTATGGAGATATTTCAAAAATTGAGGAAAGGAATATAGGAGAATGTGAAGAGATTATTCTTGATTTTAACAGAATAGATTTAACAGCTTGGTATCCTATAGAAGATTAAATTAGTAAAACACTTTTTTATTAACTCTATTTCCACCCTCCCCCGTGGTATGCCCTCCTGAAAAAGTAGTGTTTAAAACTGAATGACAAGTAATTAAACTGAACCCTTATCCAAATTTCTTAAGTTTATGGTTATTTTATCACTATATTAGTCAATTATAGAGAATATCTTTCTTTTATATAAATCAACGATTTTATCTATAATATATTTCAGATAAAAGCCAATATTAAAATCCTCCAAAGCAATCAATTTTTACCCATAAAGAATTTTAGTTAATTCCTCGCGGACACTTCTTATTATGACACGTATCATCCCTACATTAGGACAATATTCACCTATTATTACTACAACATGGTTTTTCAAAGAAATATAAGTGATTCTACCATTTTCATAGAATTCTGCTGTAAGATAATTAAAATCTCCAATAATTTGTGAATTTTCAATCTTTTTCAATCCTTTATAGATTATAACACTTTTTTTAGCAAAAAATTCTATATCATTTAATTGAAAAGACTCGTTGATTGTATTAGCAATTATCTCTCCAGATTCATCTGTTATATAAATTGCTTTTATACCTTGATCGCCTTTGAGTATCTTTCTTAATAGAGGGATTATTTTCTTTGAAGGAATCATAAGAAATATAAATCTATTTTTCTTGAATTTAATATTATCTATCTAAATTCTGATTGTTATGTTTCTTATTTAATTTATATTCAAAACTTTAATTGTGAATAACCTTTTTAGGCGAAATCATAATTAAGCAGTTCAGTTGATTAATATGTTATTGTGAGAGTATTATGTTTCAAACCTAGTGATTTGTAATTATTGGAGATTCTAATTATTCATTTCCTAAAAAATTTATTTTAGGTTTGAAATGTATATTCATATTTAGACGAAATCCTATTGACCAGAAATTGAATCAACATTCTGGAATATTTTCTGAAGTTTAGTTATATCTTCCTGTGGAAGCGCTGGTCTCGAAAAGGATTCAATATTTGCCTTTAAATGATCAAGATTTCCAGTTCCAGAAAGAATGACATGGGTTCCTGGTTCATAACGACAGAAACGATAAGCAGCATCAACTAAATTTTTGGCTCCATTTTCATGAATGAGAAAATCTAGGAGTGTATTTCTGTCGATATCAGTAGATTTTACCTGCTTATTTTTAATTAAATCCTCTATACACCCTCTAAGTCGTTTAGGTCTACTAAGTGCCAGACGAACAGCAAACATAACCAAAATCCCTATGTTTTTTTCTATTGCTCTTGCTAGAACACGTTCACGAGCAGATTGGTTTAAAATATTAAAACCAACCATCATTACATCCCAAATATCATCTTGCAATGCTCGTTGTAACATTTTATGCTGTGGATCGTGATTAAACCTTTCTGTAATCCCTATAAATCGTATTTTATCCTGATCCCGCAATTCTAGAATTGTTGGAACAATTTCTGAAACTAAATAATTATAATCTTGCAAAATTACTCCATGGAGGTGATATATATCAATATAATCTGTACCAAGATTCTTAAGACTCCTTTCAATGCTTTTTTGTACATTTTTTGGTGTTAAATTACCCCATGTTGATTTTTTAGTTGAAATCACGAGAGATTTACGATCTATAACTTTAATAGCTTGACCAACAATTTTCTCAGTTTTGTATACTTCAGCTGTGTCAATGAAATTTATCCCAGACTCCAAAGCATGTTTAACTAGAGAAATAGATACTTCTTCACTCTTTCCTGTATTCTGACCTATGCGACTTGGACCCCCACATCCCATACCCATTTCACTTACTTTTAACCCAGTACGTCCTAGTATTGTATAATCCATAATAATTATCCTTTTAATGAGTATTTCAGCAAAATAATTACTTGTTTTTATTAATAATAAAAATAAATTTTAGAGATTTTAAGTTTTTTTTTACTCGAGAAGATTGAATTTTTTCTGTAAATAGTAGGAAATGCTTTAACTTTAGAATTCTTTAATTTCAGCTAATCTATAATTTAATTTGAGGAATTTTTTAATTATAAATCTAAACATTGCAGACGAGCATATCCCCTATTAATGAAATTATAATCAAGTAATTCAATTTTTTCAGGTATTAATTTTAAAATTAGTTTTCTTTTTCCCCGAACTATTTTTTGTGCTTTTTCAAATTCTGCATCTCCTTCTTTTAAAAAAATCAAATTATCTTTACCTTCGGCTGTAATTTGCATACCTTGAATTTTTCCTTCAGACATAGGAGTATATATACCTATACTCACAATTGGATTAGCTTGGATATTTTTAACTTTCCTTCCAGGAGTCGGACCAACATAAATGTTAAAACTATGTTTTTCAGTATAAAAGTCCATTGGAGTAGCACGAGGAATATTATTATGACATGTACAGAGAACCAATACTTTCCTTTCATCCAAAAAATTACGGATTTCTCTTTTAAGTTCTTCTTTAGGCATATCTTGATTATTCATTTTTAGAAATTCCGATTTAATCTAATTTTACATACTGATAAAAATGAATAAATGTTGATAAATTTATAAAAAATAGAAAAATATTCCAATATTTTTTTAGAATCCGACAATATTTGGTTGCGCAAAACTAATATCTGAATCTACAGCATCTCGCACATAGGGCGATACCGGACCATTTGCTAAGACCATAATTTTTATTTTAGATCCCATATCTGGATTATTTTGAACTCCAAATTTTAATTGAGCTACTTCTGGAATTTCATTTGAAATTGTAGAAATTACCTTATCTACCTTGGATAATGTCAAAGTATGATCTCCTGTAACTGATACTAAGCATCTATTTACTTGATTTGGATCTGGTTGTAAAAGAGGATTGTTCAAAGCTAATCTTGCTTTATCAACTAGATCTGCCTCATCTCCTATACATTCCGCTATACCAACTAATCCCGAGGGATATTTTCCAGCAGGATTTTCCAGAAGAGTCTTTTTTACATCAGCAAAATCGATATTAACTAACCCGCAGTTATTAATCAAATTTACAACTTCACCTATATTTCTTATTAATACTTCGTCCATGATTTTAAACCCAGTAATCATGGGGATTTTTCCCACAATTCCTAATAAGTTGTCATTTGGAATTGGAATAAGAAAATCAGAATATTTTGCTAGGTTCTTTAAACCTAATTTTGCTCTTTCTAATCTCTGTTTCCCTTCAGATGTAAACGGGAGTGAACAAAAAGTAACAACTATAGCATTATTCTTTTTTGCTTCTTCTGCTACAATAGGAGCCGCTCCTGTACCTGTACCACCACCTAAACCACACGTTAGAAAGACAATATCAGCGTTTAATGACTGATTTAACCGCTCACGGTCTTCTTCTGCAGCTTCAGCCCCTACTCGAGGGTCATTTCCAGAACCTAACCCATTGCATCGTTCTTTTCCAATAAGTATTTTATGTTTCGAATTGGAATAATATAAATCATGGGCATCAGTATTAATTACAACAGATTCCGCATGGTTAATCCCCATATCTTCTAATCGTGAGACTGTATTATTACCAGCTCCGCCAACGCCAACCACGTATGTTTTGATTTTTAAAACCTTTAAAAGATCTGCTAAATATTTATCATCATCACAATTAGGATTAACATTGGGATTCTGGTTATGTTGTGCTATTTGATTAAATCTATCTCTTACCGAAGATCGTTTTTTAGCCAATTCTAAAATATCATCCACACTCATGCTATATCATCAAGAAAAATATCAGTATAATATAAAGATAATATTGATTAAATAATAAGAACAGTAATATGAAGATATTATCAGTGAAATATTACTCCGTAAATTTGTAAAATAATATTATGTTTCAATCTGTTTTTTCATCTGAAATAAAAGACAAAGATTATTTGAATAAAATTTATAAGTCTTTGTTATCATGTTAATCATGTTTTAGGGGTAAGATTAAATATGGAAATTGATAACACAAAATCTGGTAGCGAAGAGTCTCTAGAAAACTCAAGGAGTAATGATCTAATAAAGGTCAGAGCAATAATTACTTGTCCAAATGGTGACTACAAAAAAAAGTTTAAAAATCAATTTCTAAGGAAGGAAATGGAGATGATGGTGGTTTCGTTCAAAGTCTTCGATTGGTTAACTTGCAATAAATGCGGTGAACTCTTAAAACTTGATTTGGAATTCTCGATTTGAATCATTAATAATTTGTCTTATACCCTCTATTCTAAGCAGTATATAATGAAAGTCTTATCTAATATTAATTTTGCTTATTTCTATATTTGTAAATTAATTTGACCATATGTACCTCCCCCTCCTGGAGTATATTCGATTTCATTATTCCTAAGAGCTTGTACAACTAAAGCTATATTATGATCAAAATCTTCAATCTTATTGATCGATATATCTATTAAAATTTCAAATTCTGTGCCAAGTTCTTGAATTATCTTATTATATTGATTTAAAACTGTTTTACTATTTGTACTTTTAATAGCTTTTATAGATCTAATAATATCAATTAATGGCACGGCATTGACATAGGGAGGTCTATGATCTGGATGATTAGGTTCTGAAAACGTCGAAATTTTTTCAATCCTTTCACTTACTCCTAATTTAACTTTGAAATTTTTATTTAATTCCTCTTTACATGCTGGACAATTCAATTTATTTTTAGAAACTTGTTCTAGATAATCTAATCTTGAAGAAATAGGATCGTTAGAATAGTATATAACAAAATTCTCTGTAACTGAGTATTGACTAAAGATTGAATTTCCTTTTTTCTTTACATTCTTAAATAAAATCCTTCTTCTACATTTATTACAAAACATAGTGTAATATTTTCCTAGCTTTGGGTTTAAACCGATATTAAGATTAACTTTTCTTCCATTTTTTCTGTTTAAGGCTGATAAAACTTCATCAAAAGAAGGATTTTCAATTTCAAATTTGTTAAATTCTCTTCCTAAAGAACGTGGATCTTGTGAATGAGCGTCGCTATTACTTAGAAAAGTAACATTTTTTAGTGATTCTAGTCGGTCTGCTAAATCTGTATTAGCAGAAAGCCCTAATTCAATAAAACTTACTTTTTTAACTGCTCCCTCATAACAATCTTCAAGAGACTTAAATTTTCCTTGTCGGAAAATCGCTTTAAAAGGAGTAAATGCATGGGCTGGACCAACTATACCTCCAGAATCCGATATTTCTTCAACTAAAGCAGGAGGTGATAAATTCACTCTAGGTCTTCCACCCCATTCATCAAATATATTTTTAGAATATTTTTTCAATTTATTCTGAATTTCTTTAACCGAATTGAAATCAGGAAACATAACTACATGATGAATATTTTCTAAATCTTCAATTTCTGTTTGAAGGATAAAAAAAATGTCTTTATATGAATAGGAACCATCTTTTTGCTTTTCTAAATTATTTTCCATATATTTAAACCATTCTGGTTGTAAAATATCACCCGTCCCTAAAATATTTAAACCTTTTTTCCTGCAAGTTTCCAACATTGTATCTAAATTCAATGATTTCGATACTGCAATTGAATGAGGACTATGAATATGAAGATCAGCGTTAAAAATATCCATCAGATATAAAAAATCATAATTCAATAAAAAGATTTTAATAACACATTAATCATTTATAATCAATTTAAAATAAGCAATTTATCTTTTTTTTGATCAGTTAATAATATTCGATAATACTCTATTGCATTCTTAAAATTAACTTTTTCCAATTTTCCTTCAACCATAACTCTTTCTCCTTCTTGAGCTTGCTCACAAAAACGACCTCTAAATGAATTAATTTCATTTATTTCTCTTATCTTGACATTTTTTGATATAGCACTTCTTTCAATAATTTTTTCAGGATTTATTTTATATGAACAAGGCGTAAAAATTGAATTTTCAGAATCTATGATCTCTGCTTTTAATTTAATTCTTCCACAGTTACTATATTTGTAATCATAAAAATTCCCATTCCAATCTTTAGGGCTTTTAATATATCGAATAAAAAAATCGTAGTTTCCAAATTTACCTTGATGTTGCTTTCTTTTTTCACTTTTTAAAAAATCCTGAAATTGGATATCTGAACCACCCACACGCCAACTATAATGAGATTTATATTCGTCAATATTATATTTTCGTAATCTATTTGTTCTTTCAAATATTTCTTTTAATTTCTTTTGAAATTCTAAACTAATTTCGGTACCATATATCACTATATCGATGTCTGAATCCTCAGTATCTAATCTTATCATTGTTGAACCAGAAATTCCTATGGAATTTTCATCAAGATTCCCTTCTGAAATAAATAAATCACATAAATCCTTGGAATATTTTTCTAGAGCTGATAGGTTATTTTCTCTTGTTAATCTCCTATAAAAAGCTCTTGGTGTATAAATTTTAGCTATATCCTTAGTTTCAACTCCTTGCACTTCTAAGTCAAGTTGATTTGAAAAATGGAGATATTTAGGGTATTTTTCTCGCAAAATAGTAAATCTTTCATTCAAATCATATACTTTTTTGAAGTGTATATTATTTTTTATACGTTCACCATCTGTATGAGGAAAAAATCTTAAAAAGCAAATCTTAAAATTATTTGGGTGAGTTAAACCTTTTATATCAAAAAATAAGTTATCTTCTTTTGTTTCTATATAATCTCCTTCAATGCCTTCAATTATCTTCATAGAGTTTTCAATATACACAATTAATATCTTGAAGGAGTTTTTGATTTAATTTTATGTTTTGGAATAGTTTTAGCCTTTCTTAATTCTCTTTCAAAATCTCTTTTTTCATTAAGAAATCTTTGTTTATCTTTTTCTAATTTATCTCTTTCACGGCTAATGAGACTTTTCTCATTATCTAATCTATTCTTTTCTTTTTCTAGTTTTCTATAATCGTTATTTAATCTATTAAATTTATCCTCTAAACTTGGAATTTTACGATTTAGTGAATCAAATTTGTTCTCTGCTGAATTAATTTTTCTCTGCAAGTCTTTTAATCTTGCTTCATTTTGTCGTCTTCTTTTTTCTAAATCATTCAAATCTCTTTCAGTCTTTTCTTTGATCTTTTTGAGATTATCCTTTTTCTTATCTATATCACGTGTTTTTAGATCTAGTTCCTGCTTTTTATAACGAGTTTTTTCTCTTTCATCCTTAAGTTTTCTCTTTTCATCAGAAATTCTATTTTTTTCATCAGTTATTTCCCTTTTTAAACTATTTACATTTCTATCTAAATTATCTCTTTCTTTAGTTAAATCTTTAATTTGATTTCTTAAATCCGTTAACTTATCCTCTAAATCATTGATATTCCTATTTAAAGTCTCTTCTCTTCTTTCCATCCCTGGAAGTTTTGTTTTTATTTCCTTAATACGGCCTTCTGCTCTAAATTTTTCTTTATCTAAGATTCTTTTCTCATTCCCAATATCTTCCTTGATTTTATCTAATTTATCACGATATCTTTCTAATTCAGCATTCTTTTGGTCTAATTCGTCATTTTTCTGCCTAATCTTATCTCTGAATTCTCTTTCTTTGATAGCAAATTGGTTTTTGTGTTGTTCAACTTGATTCTTTGCTTTTTTTAATTCATCCTGTAAAATATCACGTTTTTCAAGAAGGTTTTTGACTTCAATTTCTTTTTCTTTTCTTTTTTTTTCAAGATCTTCGATATTATCCTTATAATCTTGAATTTGTTTAATAATTTTTTCCCATTCACCTTTTTCTTTATCTAACTTAATTCTTTCTTTTTTAATTTTTTTATACATCTTCTTATCAAAAGATGATTCAATTTCCTCTTCAGGTGTTTTTTCTCGAATTTGATATTTGGGAATAGACTCGTCATTCATGGCATTTTCACAAGTTATGATATCTTTTAATAAAATTATATAAATTCTTACTCTAAAGTGTTTGCAATCTGAATTTCTATTACTTCAATTTGTTTATATTTAGAATCGATTTATATATTAATTATAACTTCTATAATTTTCATAAAGCAAACACAAAAAACTGATAAAATTTTCACTATACTTAATAAATTAAAAATGAATTAGGTGTTGAATATATGGAATTTGATGAGGATTTTGATGAAAATTTAGATGAGGAATTGGATGACGATTTAGATGAAAATTTGGACGAAAATTTAGATGATGACGTTGAAGATACTAGTTCAATACGTTCGGAAGAAGTGATTGAATCCAAAACTCCTGATACAAGAGTAATATCAGAAGGGAAAAGAATTTCAATATACTTTATGTCAACCATAGGTCCAGGTGAAAAAAAACAAAAATTAAACGTAAATACAGGTAATAATGTGGGAGATATCAAAGAAACGGTTGCAAATTTATTTGGATTAGATCCAGCTGATTTTCATTTATCATCAGGTGGGGTTACTATGGATGAGGATTCACTTTTATTGGATTATAATCTTAATGATGGCGACGATATACTATTAATTCCGGCGAGTACAGCCGGTTGATTCATATTTAGAAAAAGCAACCAATTATAAGACAACCTAGTTTTATTTTTAACTTTTTTATTTTCTTGAGGGGATTAACGCAATTTCATCATCATCATCAATATTACAATCTCTGATAAGTAAATTTTCATCTAACAGCACACCTCCTGAAGATAGCAGAAAAGCTTTTAAATCATAATCATATAATCTGCCAATTTCCTCTTTGATTATCCCTACCAGTTCACTAGTATCAATTATCATTATTTTTGTTTTTTCACCGGGTTCAACTAGCGATCTAATATAAACTCGAATTTGATCCTCAATATTTATTATGTTTAAGTTTGCTGTATAAGTTATTTCTTCATCATATTTATCTTGATTTCTCAACATATTTTCGATTAATGATTTTCTCTCAATAGTATCAAAATATAGCATTTCTCGGATAAAAAGAATCTTATCTGTATTTGACAAATTTAGGAGATTTATATTGTTTATTTCCTCTTGACTAAACTTTGAAAAGATGTATTTATCTATTATTGATTTATCTTTATAAGAGTCCTCTGACTCAATATATTCTTCGATTGAAGGCATAGCACTAATATAATCTTCAAACATATTTGTTGGTTTTATTTTAATTGATTTAGATTCAGGTAATTTTTTTTTTTTCTTTATATTCGCTTCCCAACTACCTTTAGAATGTAGAACTGTGTATACTGTACTACTAGACAGTGCAGCAACACTACCTATAGAGAAAATGAGAAATAAGGAAAAATTGTCTATGCGAAATAAAATAAAAAAGGCATAAATCGCAATACAAAAAGTATAGAGCGCAACAAGACTAATAATTCGAATATTTTTCCTCATAATTTTTTGTTTAGATCATTTTCTGAAATTAGAATATACATATTAAAATTTAAATGGGACTGGAATAAATTTGAAGTTTTTATATTCATACACCTTGAATTAATTTTCTAACTTTTGCATAATTCTTTTTATTTAGTTGAAACAATTTTCTATTACTCTCTCCTCCAATTTTCACTAATTTTAGATTAGTTAAGATATCTAAGTATTTTTTAATCGTATTGTGATTCTTTTTCAAACCAGATGCTATTTCTGTAATTTTAAATCCTTTATTTTCTTGGTTCATAAAATTGATTATTTTTTGAATTATATCCTTCTTTAAATAGTAATATAGCTTGTCATATTTAGGATTTGAATCAAATTTGAAG
Organism: Promethearchaeota archaeon; assembly: GCA_048937405.1. Lineage (GTDB taxonomy): Archaea > Asgardarchaeota > Lokiarchaeia > Sigyniarchaeales > SOKP01 > Loki-b32. The sequence goes on along the minus strand of JBHLNF010000001.1, from coordinate 372,273 downwards.
AAAATTCTATGATTATTCAGTTGCTTTGACCTTACAAATTGGAATTTTTCTAAGCATGATAAATGCCATAAAGCTTGGTTACTCCCAATATGCAAAGCTTTCATTATTTCATTGATATTTGATGGATTTTTTTTAATATAATTAAAAATTTCATTTCTTTTTGGATGTTCTATGATATTATTCTTCATTAATCTAGTCCCAGGAATGATAACACGTCGTTTAATTAAATCCTTTAAGATTAATTCTATTCTATTCTCATTTATATTAGATTTATATCTCACTCTATTATTAATATACGAGATAATTTCTCTTAAAGAAAAAAAGGTTTTCTTTGTCAAATATTCCTCTACTAATTCAAGAACAACAGATTCTGCATTATCCAGAGAACTCATTGGCTTATTTTTTTATCGTTTTGACATTTATGGGTTAGTAAATTTTTAACTTCTTTAAATCAATATATTATAAATAATACTAGGCATTCATGCCATTTATAATCTAATTTCTTATGATTTTTAATTTACTACTTTTTTGAACAATTCTAATAAAAACTTCAAAATCATTCCAAAGGGTTTTATTATATCTTTTTTATGTGTTTTTATTAAGAAAAAATTATAAAATAAAAAATAACAGAAAAAGAAGTGTTTTGAATGAGTTTTGATGAATTTGATGAGGATTTAGGTGGGGAGCAACCTTTAAAATCCAAAACCTAAATATATCATTTCATCTTAACTGTCGTTAAATATACTTGTTACATAGGAAGAAAGTTCAATTGTAATACATTGTAATACAGATGAAATTTAAGTGTAATACAATTGAAAAGAGGAATATTTTTGATGTACTACAATTTAAATTTAGAAGAATAATTGTAGTACAAAAGGTTTAGTGAAAATCCTCTTTAAGAGATTCCAAAAACCCATCTCTTTGCTTCTTATCTTTTAATTCTTCAAAAGAATCGATAAACCCATCTAATTCTTGAGTGGAAAGTATATTTGTATCTTCAATATTTCCCACAGATTCTTTAGAAAATTCTGAATTACATTCTACACATTGAAAATATTTCCCATATTCAATAACTCTTTCAGATTTACAATGTGGACAATAATATTTCATACTTCTCTCCCATAAATTTAATTTTAATTGTTTTTTTAAAGAAGAACACACTAGTTAGAAAAGAGGATATTATTAGGGTTATCCTTGAGATTATTTATTGAATTCTCCCAACTACTTTTCTTATTATAAATGATTCAATCTTATTATTTAACTGTTCGTGTATATACATGATAAGCATACATGATTAGCATGCATGATCCTCATATTTATCTTCAATAAGACAAAAAAACCAATTAAACCTATTTTTATTTGTTTTTAAGAAGGGAGTGGAAAAGGTGACAACCACTCCCTAATTCCAACATCATTAGACAGAACAATAGATTAATGAGGGTATAAAAAGATATAGATCGAGTAGAGATCAATAGTGAATTTTTTTAATATGTTTAGAAATAAGAATAAAAAAAGAAAAATGGTTAGATCAGGAAAGGTGGAAAAATTTATGCTAACATATTCCTATAAAAAAGAGAAATGTGAAATTTGTTATACTACGCAGAAAGAGTTACTTGAGAAATATAATGAGATATCTAATTCTAAATTACTAATATGTCATTCAAAGCTACAATGAAAAGATTTTTTCAAAAAGGATTGATAAGTAGAGATATATTCGTCAATAAATACCATTATTTACTCACATATGAAGGTTTAGTAATAGGTAATAGGATTTCAGAACGTAATAATGAAATTTAAGATTATCTTAAGTAAGACAAAATAGTATTCTAAAAAAGTAAGAATCTTAAAATTTTAAAAAAATCATTTGATTGAATTTAAGACCAGATGAAATGATAAAGTATGAGCAGGATAATAAATTCTTATAATATTACTTCCTCTAAAATCTTGCTATAATATAATTTTATATCTTTTTTATTAAAATATTGTTAGTTAAATCTAAATAAAAAAGAATCTTAGATTTCTTCAGTATTATTGAGTTTGTACGTGTATAGAACATGTTTTTTGAAGATTTTGAAGAGAGAAATATATTTGAATATGAAATTAATGATTTTTCTGAAGAAGAATTAGAAGTTATTAGAATTTATTGCATAGAATTTATAGAGAATTTAAAATATCGTAGTTATATTCCCACGTGTATCCCTCCACCTTCCAATATTGACATTAATAATAAAATCAATAGAGGAATTAGAGGATTAGAAGGAAAAGGATTTATTATTAATAATGGGCTTCGATTAAAGACTTATTTATACTATGAATTAATTTTTAACCAAAAACCAAATTATATCCTTTTATTGTGCAAAATGCTTAATTTTTTTGAAGAACACCGTAAGCAAAATAGTTGGGGTGATATTGTGATTAATGATTCTCTATTAAATGAAATTCCAGTTGGACTTCTTTACCAAACCAAATTTTTAATTAGTTTATTAATAGATTTAGAATTAATTCAAATAGGGATTGAATACTTAACAGGAAATCCAATTTTTTTAGGAATTACAAATAAAGGTGAAGAAATAAAAAGAAATTTTTGTCAATTCTGGAATTTTAAGACGATATTAAGATATATAAATGAAGTTAAACAAAATTATTTATTTGAGACTTATGAGAATCTTCGAGTAAGAATCGTCGCATTTAATCATCAAGGGATTAAACAATTACCAGAAACATTTCCTTATAATGAAATACTCTATTTTAGAATTGATTTTACTGAAAAAAAAAATGAGAAGAGGGAACCCATCTTTTCTTATAACTATGAAATAGGACTTTTTGAAGAAATTATTTCTCTAGAGAGTATTGAAAAAAGAATTGAAAGTGCTCCTTACTTAAAATACAATTTTGATAATTATATTCTTGAATTTTTATATCCATTCCCCTATTATTTCTATTATAATGGTTTTAAAGATAAATTAGAATCAGGCTATGAATGTACAAGGATTTCTTGCTCGGATAATGGAGATATACTCAATTTCATCTTTTTTGACCATTTTGGGCATTTTACTAAAATAGAATATTCAAATCTAGAATTAGAAGGAATTGAATTTCTGAATGACGATGGTTCGTTATCTAATGTAACTGAAAAAATAAATAACTTTATTGGTTATAATCTTAATACTATTGATCAACCAAGTTTTGCAATTGTTCTTCCAATTAAATCGCTTAAAATATTAAATCCAAAATTTAAAGAAAAGGATAAGAAAAAATTTATTAAAGTCAAATGGACTGCTAATCAAAATTATCATTCTTGTTTTCGCTGTAAGATAAATATAAATGGAAGAGATATTTTAATCCCCATAGAAGGTAAAGAAATAGAGATTAAAGATTTCCATCAAAGAGATTTTCCACTCATCTTTCAATGGAGTGGAGATCCAGAATTTTTTCCAAATAATCACATTCTTACTAAATTCATGGGTATTAAGAATGAATATTATCACCCATTAAAGAATAATGTTCAAAAATCTCTAACTAAAAGTGAAGATTTAATTCGGAATCAAGTTGATACTGGATATGCAGATATGAATAAATTCTTAATTTCAGAATTACAGGATAATTTTGCTAATTTGAGGTTACCTCAAAAGTTTTGTAAAGATTTTTTTAGAGTCTTAAACTTTTTTGTAAACAAAATGGTGTATAATAATAATCATCGAGACTTTATTCAAGACGGTGCTGAGGAATGGTTTGAGAAAAATAGAGATAGTTCGCGAAAAGAAATGGAAACAAAATTTTTTCATCCAATTATGAGAGAAAGATTAAAAGATGTTTTTGGTGAAGAAATTATTGATACTCCAAATGAAGCAAGAGGACATATAGATTTAAAATTATCTTTTACAATTCCAATTGAACTTAAAGTCTTAAAACATAAAAAAGCAAGAAAAAGAGAAGATAACAAAAATGCTTTTGATATTTTAGAATCAAAGTTCACTACTCAAATTAAAAGTGAAATCATTAATTCTCGTATCGGTTTTTTGGTGGGATTAGATTTTCGAAAAAAAATAAGTCGTGAATTAACTATAATGCCAAACCAAGAATATATAAGGTTTAAATGGCTCCCTTATGCTCAATCAAAAAGTTTAATCATTTATCTTGTATTTCTCGCAAATAAGAAAACACCTTCGCAATAAATAAAATTTAACTTTTTGGTTAAACTTGGAAAGAATTTAGAGTCAAACTAAAAAAATTTACAAAAAAATAGAATAAATAAAAGGCATTTTTACTTGAACATTCCTATATCATTTCGATTGACAATTTAAAAATTATTCAAAACTATATAAGCAAGAATGGATAAAGCAAAGGAGAATTTCATTTAAAATAATTGACGATAATATATTCTATGATAGATTGATTTTTATGAAAGACTAGAGCTTATTGCCTTTTTTTAATGTTATGGAATATTATTAATTAAAAATTTAAAAGATTAAAATAAATAGAAGGTTAATAGGAAAGATAAAAATTAATAATACTAAATAATATAATATAGGTTAGTATCAGAAATGAAATTATCAACGAAATTATTTATTTGTTTACTAATACTAGCTCATTTTCTTAACATATTGGTGATCTTAAATCAACAATATAAAATCACCCAAATCATATTCACAATTTTATTCTTAATTGTATTGGATGTATTTTCTTTAAATTTAATAAATAAATCGATAAGAACAAGTAATTATGCTTTAGATGAAGTTATTAGATTCCAAAAAAATCTAAGAGAGAAATATGGAACCAAATTAAAATCTGATTTATATAATATTTTTTATTATATAAGAAATAAGAGCCTTTTTAACTTTTTACTTATTGAACCTTTCCAATCTTCTTTGCAACTTGAATTAAAATCAAAATATAAATTTATGAGAAAAGAAAAAGGATGGTTAAGTTCATTTAGAAGTTCAGAGAAAGCTTTGAGGAGATTCAACAACTTATATAAACAATTATTTGAAAATCAATTAAAGTTTCAAATTTCATATTTAATAACGTTGCTAAGTATAAAGAATAAATTTTATAATGAAATTCAAAAAAATCTTGAAAATGGAAAAATATTAGTAACTGAAAACGATATATCTAAAAGAGTTTTAAACCAAATCTTAATAAATTTAAGAGAAGGATATAACTTCAGTATTTATAAAGAAAAATTTCCTATATTTTGTATTCAAGAATTTAAAACTACTCTACCTACTGATAAGAATTTGATGAATTTTAAGAGAAAATTTGTTAATTATTTGAAAAGGTTAAATGCCTCTATAAATGAAAGTAATGCAATAAAAAAAATTGTCAATAGAATTTATTCTAAAATAAAATATCGCTATAATTATGTAATCCCCCCTGAAATTATTACAATATTTCAAGATATGCCGTTAGATGAATTTAAAGAAATGTATTCTTATAAAAATTTTTTTATGTCTATTTTAGATTATAATTTGAATGATAAACTCGAATATCTTAAGATAGAAGGTTATGATTTCAATGATTGGATAAATAAAGACCTAAGAGATAAATTTGTTCATGATCTTGATATTTTTTATATTAAAATGGGAGATGGTTTATGTGGTGCTAAGATAGTTTTAGGAAAAAATAGAAATGAAATTTTTTCTGTAGAAAAGTATTATAATTCCTTATGTAAATTGAAAGCCTTATGTAATTTTCTATATAATCATAATTTCAGAGTTGATCAATATAATTCAAATGATTTTGCTAACTATCAATTATCCAATGTCAAATTAATGAAAGTTCTTCAAAAAAATAATTTTAATTTTCCTAAAATATAAGAAGAGAATCTAAACATTTAATTGGATAAAATAGGATTTGTCATAGAAAAATCACTATTCTTTCAAATCGAGGATATAGATAATTTTAAATACTTGGCTTCGATACGACCACTCCTTGCTTTCCTTCTTTCATTCCATATCAATCGAAAAGCTACGGAGTGGTCTAGTTTTGCTCCGCAAAACAACTCCGCCTTACCTCTTTAATGGAGGGATACGATTTGTTCTTGCTTTCCTTCCTTCCTAAAGGTCAGTCGGAAAGCTACGCCCAAATCTAGCCTTACTTCGCTTCGCTACGTTCGGCAACCCTCTTTTTACTTAGAATTAGATGTAGTATTATTGAAGAATTAAGGAGTTTAGACAGATACATTCAGAGTCGTTTGTATTACAATTGAGAATTATCCATACTAATTTATTTCAAAAATATTCTTAAATTCTTCCATAAGGTTAACTAATATTAAATTTGGTGTTCAAATAGGTTGATGATAATTCAAAGAAAAAGAAGAAAGGGCATCGACCCAAGAAATTTGAGAAATCAAGCGAGGTAATCTCCTTTAGAGCGGATAAAGAAAAATATGAGCTTAATTATTATGCAAGATTAAACAATTTTCTCGTTTTATCAACTGTACCAGCGTCAAATTTCTTAAATAAGGCATATGCAGCAATTGGTACGACACATCCACAATTTTCACATAGAAGCGGTGAATTTCCCATAACACAAAATTTTTGTGTTCCATCGGGATAGAAACTTTTTATTTGACCAGTTTTGAATATACAATGAGGTACGAATTCTTTTGATAGGTATACTTCTAACATTTTTTTTGAATAAAAAATAAAATTTCCATATTCATGCATTACCTTTAAAATATCTTTAATTACCTTTTTTAATATATTTCCCTTTAATAAGAGGGAGCTGTTAGGATAGTCGGTATATAATAAAAAGACTAATCCAGATGCACCATTATCAAGACCAATCTTAACTATTTCTTCAATTTCCTTATAATTTAATGTCATTATGGTGGATGCAACGACTGGATTGCTTTCTTGAATATTTTGTATGACATTATCAAAAACCCTTGCACCTCTTATCTTATTATGTGTTTCCTTTTTACCATCTATACTTACCCAATATTTCGGTTGTTTAAATCCATTAAATTGGGGTAATTTTATAACCCCATTTGATACAACTTGAACTGTGGGAAAAATTTTAATCGCTTCTTTTATAACATCTGTTCTTAAAGTAGGTTCTCCACCTGTTAAAACAGCAATCTTTGTTCCTAATTTTCTATGGTATTTAAAAACTTTTACCCAGTCTTTGTTGGATAATTCTCTTCTTTTATTTTTTAATTCCGTTGTTGATGAGAAAAAATAACAATGTCGACATTTTAAATTACATTGCCAAGTTAAGTCATAATTCACATATAAGGGAACATTTCTAAATATTGACTGTAATAAAGATGGACTCATGGAAATTAAACTTTTTATATTTTTTACTGACACTAAGCCCATAAATAATAAAAGGTTCTATGTTATAAAAATAAGCTATTTTAACAATTTTGTAGTGATTCACAAGTCGTTGAGGATTTTATAGATAATTTCTGTATAATCTAGGAATGAAAAAAAAAATTAAGATTTGAAAATAAATTCTTATATACCTAAATTTTTTCGATTTGATTCAATTCCGTCTTACCTTTTTTAATGGAGGGATACGATTTGTTCTTGCTTTCCTTCCTTCCTAAAGGTCAGTTGGAAAGCTACGCCCAAATCTAGCCTTACTCCGCTTCGCTACATTCGGCAACCCTCTTTTCTCTTGAAGTTTATTGCATTTTTTTTGAAAAATTTCGTTGTTTAAATACAAAAATGTAAAAGTAATTGTACTACAATTGAAATTATCCATATTAAAGGTTTTCAATAGTATATCTAGATTCATTTATATGGGTAAATAAGATAAAAGTAGGTGTTAAACATGCCAGAAGGAGATTCAAAGCGAAAAAAGAAGGGACATAGACCTAAGAAATTTGAAAATCCCAGCACGGTAATCTCCTTTAGAGCTGATAAAGAAAAATATAAGCAACATAAAGAGTTATTCCGAGAACGAATAGAGACTACAATTAAGCAGGTAACCGAAGAAATAAATAATAAAAAAGAAAAGAAGCAGGAAGGGCGTATAACCCAATATTTTAATAAAAACAAAGAAATTCCCAAGAAACAGTCAATAAAACGAAAAATAACACCACCACCTAAAAGTAGCAGGGATTTTACCCGAACTGAATTTGACCTAGACGGAAATTTACAGGAATATCCTAACTCCAAGCAAAATAACACCTCAAAGCAATTAGAAAAAGAGCAATTAGACACATTTTACCATGAGAATCAAAAAGAAATTAAGGATAAAGTAAAGCAATTCATAGAAGAACAAGAACAACAAGAACAGGAAAAAGATTTGACAAGAGAGGAGATTTTTGAGGAGTTTGAAGAGGAAATAGATGTAGAGTTAGATGAGTTTAAGGAGAGGTAAATATTTTTGCCCAGTTTAGATCTTAACTCTTCTTTATAATAGATGGTAAAAAATAAGGTTGTTTGAAATTTTAATATTTGTTCTTAATTTGAAAAGTCTATTAGGAAAAATCATTAATATTAAGAATATAAATAATTATAGTTTAATAGAAGAAGTACTATATGTTTTAGAGAAAAATCACAAATTTTGAAAGTAATATGTCCGAAAAACTACTTCTAAAAGAAATAATTGATGATCTTACAAAATTACCAGAAAAAAATAAGGATGAAATTAAATATATTTTGGATAAAGTCCATAGAAAATTAGTAATGATTGTTGAAAGAAAATTCGGAAGAGAAAGGGATTATTTAAATCAACTTGAGGGCTTACAAAATGATATCCTAAAAGCCCCCAGTATTTACGCCGATACTCCTCAATCAATTACTAATAAACGAGTTAGAGAAGATTTACTAACGAAAGGAAAAAAATATTTTAATCTTATTGAGACTATTTTGGATGAATTAGAAATTGAAAAGGCTAAAGAAACAATCGGAAAAACAGAAGAAGAAAGAGAGAGAAAAACTGAAAACGTAGAAGAAAAACTTATACGAATTCTAAGTAGATTTCATAGATTTGTAAAGCAATTAAAAAAGCGTCAAGGTAAAAGTACAATACCAATAATTAAAGTGCAAAATGAATATGATGTACAAGATTTATTACATGCTTTATTAAAGTTAGAATTTGATGATGTAAGAGCTGAAGAATTCACGCCTAGTTTTGCTGGTAGTAATTCACGTATGGATTTTTTACTAAAAAATGAAAAAATTGTTATTGAAGTAAAAAAAACTTCAGAAAATTTAAAGGATAAAGAGCTTGGAGTACAATTAAATGATGATATTGCAAAATATCAGACTCATCCAAATTGTAAGATATTATATTGCTTTATCTATGATCCTCAAGAATTGATTTCTAATCCTGAAGCACTCCAAAATGATTTATCTAAAGAAACAGAAGAATTCAAAGTAAAAGTAATAATTAACCCAAGGAGATAAATATAATATAAAAATTTTGACTTTAATCAATAAATTTGGTAATTTGCCAAAAAAAAAACAAGTTTATGGTTTGTATGAAAATTAAATTTTAAATTAAAGGAGATTCGTGTGGCATCTAAAAGAAAGCAGGAAATCATAATTCAAATTGAGCAAGTAATAAATGAATATAACCAACATATAAAAATTTATGGAGATATTCCTTATCCACTCAGAGATGCAGAAGAGGAAAGAAAAGTAAAAAAAATATTAACAAAAGCACAAGCAGTAGCGAATAGAGCTGTAATTAAGGAATCACCTTATTTTAAAGCCATAGAAAAGGATATGAATGGTGATAATCCCATCAAGGGAAAGCTTACGCTTGTTATAGGATCATTAGCAGGATTATTTGAAGATTTGAAGAAAGATTATGTTGATATAAGTGAGACTACACCAATATCTTTAAAATATGAATTAATAATTGAGGATATTGAATTAGGAGATGAAAAATATCAAGAAATAATTAATGAAATAAATGGTACGTATCAAGATTATTATTTTACTTCTATGTATGTCTTAATTAGAAAATTACTTGAAAATCTTATTTATGACTGTCTAAAATCTTATTATGGAACAATAAATGTAAATAAATATTATAATACTGGCAAAGATCGTCATCATGGTTTTGGTACTTTAATAACTAATTTTAATGAAATGATAAATGACTCAGATTTTAAAAGGGATATTGGTGATGTTGAACAAGGGTATATTGATCTTTTGAAAGAATTTCAAGAAAAGGGTAATAAAAATGCCCACTCTCTTTTTAATTTACCACATCAAGATTTTATAGAGAATCGAAAAGTTAAAATAAATATATTTATAAAAAAATTAAAAAACTTAATGAGCTGAAAAATCTAAGAAAAGGAAAAATAGGATTTAGCGGTTATTATTCATGCAAGTTGTTTCTTACTGAAGTTTTGATAATTAAATTGATGAATTTCCCTTTCATGAAGCAACTTCACTGTATCGATTAATATAAGTGATTCAATTTCTTGTAGCTTTTCATAATCCACTTGGTTTAATATCAGGATATAAATGAAGTATTTGGAACTAAACTTTTCGATGAGCTTCTCAATTGCCTTTGATTCTAAACGCTCTAAAACCAAAAATAAATATGCTTGATTGATAAATAGCAAATTCTTATTCAGTCGCACATATTTAATGTCATGGTTAGAAAGCTTTTGTTCGATAATACTATTCATTCTGAGGAGATCCATTGATGTATGCTGAATTGTAGGAACAAACATCTCATTAAACTCATCAAAAGCAAAATAGTTATTAGCAATTTCTAATCTCCAAAGAAAGTTACCAAATTCTTTAATTTTCATAGTATGCCTTTTTACCAATTCATAATTAAAAAACTCATTAATTTTTTTTTCACTATCCTTGATATGTTCTTCATTTTCGCATTTTTCAACAAAATAGGAGGTAAACTTAATGTTTTCCATGTTATCTATCTTAAAATGAAATATAAGGACTCCTTTTGTTCTGATATTGTTAATTACTTTTATAAAAGTGAATAAAAAATATTTCTTGGTTTTAATACTCTTAAAATTAATTTTGTAAAAATTATAGAGTATTGATGTTTCCTCATCTAAAAGTAAAATAGAATCAGATTGCTTTTTGATAGATAGCTTATCATGTATCTCTCTAAAGATAACACCTAAAAACGTGTTTTCTAACCTAGCATTTTTAAGGAATTGAGCTTTGATATCAGAATCAATGAATTCTTGTTGAATTAAATAAAACGCCCTCAAAATTTCTTCTTTTTTAGAATTTTCAATATTTACAATTATAACCTTCTCGTATTTTTCAGATGTGTCTAATTGGATGGAATAATATTGAATTATTCTTTTTCTTAAGAAACTATTTAAAATTGTTAAGGTTATGTTAAAATCAATATCCTTTAATATCGCAAACGCCAATAATTTCTTTTTTTTATTTATACTTGCATAAAATATTAAATAATTTTCCACTAAATATGAAAAGATCTTGTACTTCCCCTGTTTTTTCATATTACAAATATGTATAAAATGGGTTATAAAAACCCAAAGATTTTGAAAACAGTAAGCTACCATATCCAGATAACTTAATTACAGGAAGACTCAGAAAAAAAGTTTAAAAGAATCTTTACACCGAGTCAATAAAACTCTTCAAATTAAATTTTTGTCTTATTGACTCATCAATAAAATCTATATATGAATGAATATCGTGATGAAGATTCCAGAGATATTCGATATCACAGTCAAGTTCTTGATTTAACTCGTTATTTCCTAATGAAAGTTTCTTTAAGTATAACTCCGATATTTTCCCATCATTGTGAACAATGCAATTTCTTCTATAATAGCTTTCTCGTAAATTTAACCAGCATTCTAAATTATTATCTAAATCTATTTTAAAATTCTTTAGGATAAATTTAGCAAATTTATCAATATCTCGATAACCAAATTTGTCAACAATATTTTCGGCTAAAGATTTATGTAAATCTTCAATAGTTCCAAATTGGAGTATATTTTCATAATCAATTTTCCTTTTTTTACTTTTCATCAGATCTGGTTTGTATGTAAATAATTCTTGAAAATAATCTTTATTAAATGCTTCAAATAGGGAAAATAAATAAATTAATCCCATCTTTAGTATATGATTCTTAATAGTTTCTGGTTTTCGATTTATTTGATATTCTGCTTTTTCTAATTTATTTGTTATCAATGGTTTTTGCTTTGATTCATGAGGGTAGAAATAAAAGGGTCTAGATTTGTCTTTTATAGCTTTAATTGACCCGTCTTCCATAAAAGTAGTAATATATCCCCAAAATTGCATAGTGGATGCTACAGTTTCTACAATAAAACTGATATTTGCTGAATAATAGTGATTAATACCTGCTAATTTATATTCTATACTCATATTATCACTTCATTCTTTAATTTTTTTGATTTTTTTTAAAATTTTCTTTTTTCTCTCTTTGGATTACTTTAAATCAAAATATAAAGAGATAAAGTTGGTTAAGGCTAATCACATCTAATATTACGTGAAATATTAGTTATAATCAAAATCTTACACCTTTTTTGTTTCTAATTTATTATTTGAATAAAATCTGAAGGAATTAATATTTAATAGAAATTAAGAATTTGAAATTATAAAATCTATTTAAATAGGAGAAAAATATAAATAAGAAAAAAACTCTAGTTAAGTTGAGGTTAATTGACAGTCTAGACTTTCAATAAACTGCGTGGGCATTGTCTAGTCTGCCACCTCTTTAATTTACTAATTGTTAAGCCAGTAGTCAATGTGTCCTTTTTTATTAAGAGTAATTCTTTTTTTGTGTTCGAGCTTTTCTATAATCAATGTATTTGAAGAGATAGCTTTTAATATTTCTAATATAGTATCAATTAGTTTTTCTAATATTTTCGAGTTTTCTATGTTTTCTGTATGTATTATATATTTTTTCATTTTTATCACTTAAATTTTTCTAATTTATGATATTTAAGTCTTGTTTTAGAGCTTTTAACAAATGTTTTATTTCTTCTTCGGAAATTGTATCATCTATAAACTTATTTTTAAATATCTCAAATACTAGCTTTGTATGTGTTAGTTTTTCATTTTTTAACAATAATTCTGATAAGTCTTCAATTGGAATTGCATCTAAATAGCTAGCTATTGATAAAATTGTCTCAAATGCTTCTGAATTAAATGTATTTATTTGTTGTATTGGTTTTTCTAACATTTCTACTTTTTTCAAATCATACATTGTTTTATTGTCAATCATGTTTAGTTCTATTTGTTTTTTTGCAACTTTTTCATTTTTTATTTCTGAAGATGCATCAGCTTTTAATAACGATACATTTATTTCTCCTGTTTCAGGATCTAGTACTCCAAGATAAGAAAAAGATTTTATAATACTCTTAGCTACTCTGCTAGCATAATTATTGTGGACATCATATTCTCGAATCAATAATTTATCAAGTTTTTCTACATTTAAACCTGTATCTTTAAATCTTTCAATTAGCTTCTCATGAAGTTCTACATTCATATATCCTTGAAATAATAACTGTTTTTTTTCAGTCTCATCATATGCATTATAAATATTGTTTCCTAGTTGTGTTAAGATTATGTTATCGTCTTCTTGAATAAAAAATCCCATCTTTTTCATTGAGGCAATTTTAATCCTAAAAGCACTACCTTTAATTGACATTTCAATATCTTCTGCAAAAGTATCTTTTTTAGCTGTTCTACCTAGATTGTATAATTTTTCAATTAAGTCTTGGGCTTCTTTTATTTTTAATCCAGTTGATAAGTAGTCTACTTTCATTTTTTTATCCTCTTTTTTATTAAAATTCTGTTACCTATAATACTATCATATTACTATTTAAACATATTGGAGTCTTTGTATGAGTACAGATCCTTTTTTAGATTATAGTTTAGTCTTGCTAATACAATGATAAGTTTAAAGGATATTTTAATCATATTTTATAATGACCATTATCCGACAGAAAAGGTCTTACATTTTTCTAAATTCTATTTACTATTCTTCTCACTTAGTATACTTCATTATTAAGGTTTTCAAATATATTACCTGATTAATAATCGTATTTAAAAAGAGGATCAATTCTGAAAATGAATTATATATAGTCTACTTTTTAAATGTTATGTCTCTAATAATTTTCTAATTTTCTAAAAAAGGATTATATTGTCAAAATTAGTTCAAAAAAATTAAAAATGAAAAACTATTTTGAAAAAATTCTTATAAGGTATCTTCTATAAAAAAATAAATCATGCTTAGAATATGAAGTAAAATAAAGTACTCAATTGTGATATTTTTATCCTCAGAAATAATAAATGTGGTTGAGTAAAATAGATAGAGTGATGGAATAACTATTATTCAAAAATTATTGTATCATCAAGTTCTTACTAAACTCTTAGAATTTGAAAAAAAAAATAGAAAAGATGATGTGTTCTGCTCTACATAATACCATATAAAATAAGAAATGACACGATGAGATCCAAACTTTCCGTTATTATAACATAAAGGGGAGTTGTACCAAAAATAAGCAAGAAAACAAAGCGAACTATTGAATTTAGGGCATAAATGGAAAAACCGATAAATAAAATATATGGTTTTGCGTCATTTAATCGTTTATATCTATGGGCAAGATAAAAAAGCCATGAAACTAACAACAATGAGGAAATGGTAACAATCGGATAGAGCAGGGAAATGGCAAAAACATTAGAGGATATGAAAATTAATATTGCTTCGATTACCATAATTATTAGGATAAGGACTCTTTTAATTATTATGGAGTTCTCTTTTTTTAGAAATGTAAAAGTTTGAAAATTTTCAGAAAGATAGTACAATAATATTTCGAATGTGACAAAGAAAAGAGGGCTTAAGTTAAGTATCATCCAAAGAAAACGAGCTTGAAGTGAAATAATAAATAACGACTCTGAAAAATGGTAGTACATGAAGTAATAAAACAATTCGGCTAATTTTCCAAACACCAAACCAAGAAAAAACAAAGAAAACAAAAAACGAATGTCTGAAAAATACTGTGATTCTTGGTTAATCCATTTTGCATATAATAGAATACCAATTGCCCCAACTATAAATGTTCTCACAAGAATTACAAGTATAATAAGTAGAGATCCATCAGTTGTCAAATAAGTATCTAAGAAATACCCCCAATTAAAGTAAAATAGGGAAGAAATAAAAATAAACCCGAAAACCATCGCAGGAATTATAATATATGTTATATTTTTTTCTTTCATTTTTGTATATTTTAATGATTTACTTTGCATAAAATTGTATAAAGAGCTATAAAAACTAATCTAAAGATGGTAACTATTTCTAACTTCGAGCAAAGTTCACTTTTTTTTCAATTGTATTACATAGGAAAGCTGATTTGTAGTACAAAAGGAAATTTTGTATTACAAAATAAATCAAATTGTATTACAAAATATATTGAATTGTATTACGAATACCTAAATTGTACTACGATTAGCTTAATTGTATTACAGAGAATAGCCAGAATGAAAAATATAGGGCTTTAAATATTCATGATTTATATTATATTTAAAATTAAAAAAGTTTAAAACCGTATGTCGAAGATAAAACAGATTACCTATAATACTTCATTAAATAAAATTAGCAGAAAAACCGCCATTAAGGTTGAACAGATTGCTAATTTAAAGTTTGAGAAATGCTACAACTGGATACCTGCGGGATCACAGGGAACATACAGGAACAATTGCAATAAGAAACGGTATGAATTACAATGCGAACAGGATATTACCTCGAAAAAATCAATCTATCAACATTGTAACAAGTTGGACTGTGAAAAGTGTTTTATAACCGCATGTTCAGTTAAAGCTAGAAAATTAAATGATAGACTAAAGGAATTTCGAAGGATTTGCTATGCAAACGGTATTGGTATTGGGAAAATCATGCATTTTTCCATTATATTTCACATTAGACGAGACACTTTTGAGACCTATCAAAAATATCTTAAATTTAAGAAGAAAATCGTATATCCAATGCTAAAAGATATGGGAGTGCTAGGAGGAATTATATTTTTACATCTATGGAGTAGTGTTTGTAAACAATGTAATGAAAAGGTATACTTCTGTAAATGTACGGAAAAAGATAGAACTATTGAAAAAATGCTTAACGTTCATATCCACGTTATAGGATTTGGGTATCTTATGAATAATTCTGAATTTCGGGAAAAATACCCTAACACAACTTATAGAAATCATTTGCCACGACGAAATAATGTGTATTATACGATTTTTTATATCCTTAGCAAAATTGCCTTATGGAAAGATAGCTCAGGAGTAAAAAACAGTTATAATTTGTTTGGATATCTCCATCAGAGTAAATTCAGAATTGTAAAGACCTACAAAACTCAGATAACTGATAATTGTCCGATATGTAAAAGACCTAGATATATCTGCAAAATAGAGAATGCAGATTTACACAGTAAGAAAATATGGACAATTAAAACCACGCAGAGAAAATATAAGCTAAAAGATGTGGAGGTATTGAAAAGAATGGTTAATAATAATTATACTCCATCTGAAATGAAAATCCTACATGAATGAGTAAAGAGGAATAAAAAAAGAATAATAAAAGTCGGCTTGAACCGACCACCGCAAGATACGATGAAAATTTTCTGCTCTTCCAACAACACATAGCATAGAGGTGATGGTATGGAAGCTTTACAAGAAGTTGAAAATCTAATAGACTTCAACCCGTTTACTGCGGTTCATCATTTAAAAGGTGATCACAGACCAGACGAAAGTTGTGTCTATTGTAATTTCTTACAAGACCTTGATGTTTCCATCATAAAGGAAGCACGAAAGTGGCTTGAGAAGGAATATACCGAAGAAGAAATGGAATATGGCTTAGATATTAAGTTAAAAGATTATGTTGAATATGTAGCACAATGTATGAGAGCTTTTATAAGAATTCTCAACATTAAGTATTCTTTTAGGAAATCGAAGTCAGCCAAATCTCTTTTTTAACTTCTTCTTTCCAGTAATCTACTAAAAAATAAAGAACCTCTTCAGAATAAAAATATGGTATGTGTTGTAATCTCTTACATCAACCTATATGATGGTATGTGTTGTTGCAAGGGCAGAGAAAGACAAGAGATAAGCTAGTAAATATTTCTGACTTAGCGACAACACATATCTAACCACAATAAACAGAAGAAAGGTGTAAAGTATGGGTGTTACAAAGCCTTGTACGAAAAGTTCGTGTACAGAAGAAGACGGACAATTAAAGCGTTACACACTTCGATTATACAAAAATATAATTGAAGTATGGGAATGCGTTTCATGTGGATATATTGACCATAAATCAATGTCAATTATACCGCTAGAAGATTGGGATTTAGAACCAAGTCCATATAAAATTGGATTGTTCTGCAAGAATAGTACATAGTTTGGAATAGGTTTAAAATTCTAAATCACCCCAAATCCCCTTTTTTTTTAGACTTATAAGAAGATGAGAAAAAAATGTCAAATGCAAAGTATAGAGAAAAGAAAGAATACCTTATAGACCATCTAAATTTTAATACTGTGAATTTTTTCCTTCATAAAAAGAAAAACTGTACTCATTGTCAGTTCCTTGAAGAATTAGAAAAATTCCTTTTAGAATTCGAGCAAAAATGGTGTAAAAAAGACTTGGCAATTTTAGAAAAGGATTATATAGAAAAATTTGTGTTAGGGATGAGATCCTACATACGAGTTCTTAACTTAAATTTAGCTCTCTATTATAATTCTTCAAATTAATTTTTTTATCATTTTAATTGTAAGCAAATCTAACAAAAAAACGTGGTCAAATTAAAAATAGGGTATGTGTTGTAAATTTCAATTTAAGATATGTGCTGTCGCTAGAGCAGAAATAATAGGAGATAACGGTGATTTCTGTTTGTGTGAGATCTCCTATATGAATTTTTAGGGGACAACTTTACCCAAAAACACACAAAATCTAACCACAAACCATAGGGATAAAAATTCTTATTCATAAGAGGTGAATTTTGAAAAATGCTTACTCAGGATGATATTAAAATAATAAAAAAACTGGTAAGGGAAGCAATTAAAGAATATGTAATTGATACATGCTTCGAAAACGATAATCCTAAAAAACAGCCAAAAAAAACATCAAGCCGAAAAACAAATACATACATTCATAATGGTAAACCAAAACCGACCATAAAAATAACAGGAATGATAACAAAAGAAACTGAAAAAGCTTTATTCATTAAATTTGATGAGAAAGAAGCATGGATACCAAAAAGTACCGTTAAATCATGGAAACCTACAAAAGAACAAAACCAATCATTAGAAATCGAGACATGGGTACTAAAAAAGAATGAAATACTTACCGAAACAGCCATGATTAATTAAGTGAAGAATATGAATTTAGAAGATAGATTACAGCATATTTGAGAAAGTTCAAGTGAAGGCAATTTAAAGAATTGCTACAGGTATGTTTATTGAAAAAATGGTTATGACGTGAACTTCTAAATTCAAGCTATTTGAAATTTAAAAAACTAACTTACTTTTTTTATTTAAATTTAATGAGAATCATTAAAGACAAGTCAAGGGTGATATGAAAAAGTGAAAATTTGTTCTATGGATAAAAATAGGATGGAATTAAACGATTCCTTTTTTAACAAGAAATTAAAACAATGGATAAGTTCTAATCAAATAATTATAAATTTCCTAATGAGAAATATAATATCTATAAGGGGAGACTTAACCTATGAATACTACATTAGATAAGTATTTACCATCTGCAGCATCGCAAAAAGAAGATATTATAAGGAAAATAGAAGTGATAACGCCATGTTGTAATACTGCACAAATATACAAACCGTTAAAACCATTAAACTTAACAAAAATTGGATATAGACTCTTAAAATGCAAACAATGTAAAAACTCTTTTACTATTAGAAAAAGTCCAACAATTATAAAAATACTTGATACTCAATTTTTGCAAAGAATCCAAGAAGAAATTGAATTTCAGTTAGAAATTTTACCTAAAAATGATATCTTCGAATGTGTAAATGAACCAGAATTCAAAAAACTATATTTGGAGTACATCAAAAAGATTCAGAAAAAATATGAAAATGATAAGGAAACTATACATACATCAATTGAATGGAAAGATAAAGATCTTATTAATTTAGCAAGATCTATAATATATTCCATAATAAGACTTCACTATGATATAATGGTAAAGCAGACAACATTTGCAAAATTTCTTAAAATAGATGGTAATTATGTTGTATTTAATTCAGTTTTAAATAATTTTCAAAAAGAATTTATTAAAATTGATGCAAAAGAATACATTGAAAAAACAGTAAAATATTCAAAAATTTACACAGATATTTTAATCGATAAATTTGAATTAAATATTAATGAACAAAAATTTCAAGACGAGATTAAAAAAACATTAACCTTATTAACTCGAAATAAAATTAAATGTTTTACAAACCGAGCAACAACTAGATATGAAAAAAGACTTAAACTTATCTCAATTCTGGAACAATATGGAATTAATATAGCTAAGTTATTTAAAAATGGTTTTTATGATAATTTTTACCCTCAATATCTAGCAATAAGTATAGTTTATTTAATGCTAAAAAAAAGAATACGAAGAAGGAATTCCGATTTACAATATAGCTATAAAAAAGTATGTAAAGCTGTAAATCTTTCTAAAAAGGTTACATATTTGTTAATAAGCTTAATAAGGAAAACTGTTCAAGAGAATTTGAATGTAATTTTTGCAGATTTCAAATATTCAAGAGAAACTTTTGAAAAAACATTAGAAATATTATATAATAAGACGAATAGAGCACAAATAAAAACTGTATATTCTCTTTTCAAAATACTTGAATTGAGTATCGATGATTTCTTAAATAAAATAATGAAATTTTATAAGTATTCATTAGGGGCAGGAGAATTTATTAGCGAATTAGAGAAGAAGGATTATTACCTTTATAAATGGCTAAAAGTAAAGAGAAATATTAACAACGCTTTAAAAAATAAGATAATAGATAGACAACAGTATATCAATGCAATTGAAATTATAGATGAGACAATAGATAAAGAAAAAGAAACATCAAAATTAATTAAGACAGGATCACTTATTTATGAATTTAAATTTAATAAAGACCATCTAAAGAACTTTGAAAATACTAATATTAGACAAAAACTACAAAACAGCTTTGAAAACTTTATTAATGATAAATATCCTGTCGAGTTGTTTAAGCATCCTAAATTTAGAGGTTCGGAGCTAAAGATTAAGGGATTAGCTGAGGAAAAATTAAAGACAGCAATAATAGAAGAACAATTGATATTTCCATTAATATCAAAAAATAAGATACTTAAAGATCAAAAAGGAAAACTATCATTAAAATTAAAAGAAATAGCTAATAGAATTGCAAAAAGCACCGAATATGTGAATCCTAGACATGAACTGATTCAAAGACAAAGTATAAAATTGGAACAAATAATTGGGATGGAAATACCGATATACGATGAGCAAAAAGGAAGAATAGGGCATATTGATCTACTTGGATTTGATAATATTACGTCAGAGTTAATTGTTATAGAATATAAACCAAGATATGGAGATTTAATTCGTGGATTACCTCAAGTTGTGGGATATGCTTATATTCTGTCTAAAATGCTTAATATCGATGTTGAAAATGTCAAGTGTGTAATATATTCTAAGGATGTAAGCCTAAGTTTCAAACCTACAATTCTCAAAGATATAATAGAATTCGTACAAGTTCAAAATTCAAAACGAAAAAATAGATTATTACTAAAAAAAAATAAACAAGACCTCGAAAAAGAATTATTGAGTCTTTAAATTAACTAAATTTCTTTTTCCTATTTTTCCCGTTTAGCCTACTAAAATAATCCAAAAAGGTGACCTATTTAAATGTTCAATCAGTTATATTTAGAAGAATTAGATAATATGTTTCTACAAACCACAGAGAAAAGTAATCTATGGAGAATTTTAATCGCCACCAAGAAAGTGATAGAAGATACTCCTGATAATTTTAAGGAATTTGTTGAATGTGTAGAACTGATTTCAAACGATATACGATATAACAATTTAGAAGACAATTCACAAAAAAACAGAAGTAATGCACATGGTAATATATAAAACATGTAAAAAATGTACAGGGGAATCACGATTACATATAATTAGACTGGTTAATGTAGTTGTATATTTATGGGAATGTCTTAGGTGTGGTGATGTTGAGATTGATGATGTTGGAATTCTTAGCTTACCGCATTCTAAAGAAGAAGCATATTTGTTTACCTAAATCTGAAATAAAACCCCAAATTTCAGATATCCTAATACCCTTTTTTTTATTTTAATTCATTTACGAAAAAAATCTACCGAAAAATAAGTAAGCAGTTCAAAAAATAGAAAATATGAATATAATTTGCGAGAGTAAAGAAATGACTAAAAAGCAAAGTAAAATTTAAGACTTGATAAATTATATTGATTTCTAAATTCCCTGCAAATGAATAAGAAATTTTTACCCTAAAAAACTCTCACGTATAGAGGATCTCACACAACCAGAAATTTATTTTATTATAAATAGAGAATTCAATTTAAAAATAAGAGAAAATATCATGTCATTGGTTATAGAATTTATTTTATGTATAGGATTTATTTTTTTTTCTATAGTTGGGTATTTTTTTAGAAAAAGAACGTTTAAAAATACCATTATTAGAAAAAGAAATACAATCTCAAATAGGATCTTTAATATAATATTCATTTTATTTATTGTACTACTTTTAATCTATTATCTTTCGAATTTAGAGTTTTATATTAATTCAGAATACCTTAAGCATGATCTTCTACTATCGTTAATAACCCTAAATCAAACAATCTTTTGGATTTCGCTAGTAATAAGCGTAAAATCCTTCAAATATGTGAAAAAAGAAGAACTAATTAAATTAAGTTATCCAACAAAGAATTTGGCAAAAAAAGGAGAAATCAATGTAGGAACGGTATTATACGGAAATAAAAAGAAATATAGTTATCATATCAGATTACAAGACCTCGCCCGTCACATGTTTATAACTGGAATTACAGGTTCAGGAAAAAGTAATTTTTTCCAAAATTTCCTAATCAATTATACCAAAAAGTATACTACACCGTTTCTATTGGCAGAATTTAAAGGAGAATATCATTATTTACAAAAGAAAATTCCTAACTTACTGGTGTTTATAGTTGGAAAAAATTTTGCCATTAATATTTTCGATCCTGAAGGACAAGATAGTGAAGTACATGCAGAACGGGTATTCCAAATTTTCAGAAGTGGAGGGTTATTTGAAGGTGTTGAATATACTCCTCAAATGGAAAGGGTTTTTACAGATATATTAAAAAGAGTTTGTGACGATCCCGTAAAGAGAAATTGGAAAGCTTTTTATGAAGATTCAGAGAAATATTACGAAGAAATCTATGCTGAAACTAGAGATCCTACCTTTAAAAGTAGTGTAACCGCAGTAACCAATAGAATACGACGGTACAGCTTAGGTACACTAAAGCACAGTTTTGAGACGAAGATGGGATTAGATGTAAAAGAAATTTTTAAGCACAATATCTTACTTGATGTGAGTGGAATTATAAAAATTGGAGGGGAAAAAGAAGATACCCTATTTTTCTTAAATATGCTTTTCAAGTATTTATGGGATATAAATATCGAAATGGGAAGTAAAGAATACAAAGGAATTAGACATATTACAATAATAGAAGATGCCCAGTATTTTGCATCGCAGTCAACCACACAACGATCCACAATCTCTTCTTACATAGAAGATATTGCATTACTTTTAAGAGGTACGGGAGAATGCTTAATCTCTTTAGCGACACGTCCTGCGGTATCACCTGAGATTCTTGCAAATTGCGGAATTTTAGTGTCCTTTCAAAATCACATGCAAAAAGACTATTTACAGGATCTACTAAATTTTGAAGATAAAGAGAGGAAATTTTTATCTTTATTAGGTGTAGGTAAATGCATGATACGAGTAAATTCAATAGGAAAACCATTTGCGTTAAAAGTACCGTTTATAAAACGAGAATGGTTAGCAGAAGAAGAAATTGAGCAAAATAATAAAAAAATATTAGATAGAATACAAAATAGGACTAGTCAGGAAAATATAATTGAAATAGTAGACCATGAACCAGAAAAACCAGAAACCCAAAATATAACAGAAGATACTGGGAAGTATTGTCATTTTTGCGGAAATGAGATAATTGGAGATCTTATTCGTTGTGATGTGTGCAATACCATTATAAATAGAATATAAATAAAAAAATTATGAGGTTAGAAATAAAAAAATGGGAAAAAGTAAACGAATTGAAAGAAATAATAAGAAAAAATCATATAAGGGTATATTAGAGGATTCAGAGGAATTACACAATAATGAAAATGAATTAGAGGTAGAGGACTCATTCTTTAAATCAAAAGAAGAAGTAAAGGCATTCGAGAAATTGAAAAAAATTTGTGAAAAGATATACAAAGAGCAAGAAAAACGGAAGAAACGAGCAAAAAATATGGGAATTCAAGAGAATGTTCAAAAAAAGGATAACTCTAAGAACTTACCTATAAAAAACGCAAATGAAAAGCACAAAAAAATAAAAAGAAAATTTTAAAATAAAGGGAGAAAAAATTGAGTATATCGCAAATTCTTAGTATTAATGACGGGATGGATGATATTCTTGACAGGTTTCTAAACTTTTTTGTCATTTTTAATACAGTAATGGAAACCTTATTTCTCCTCTTAAAATATATCCTTATTTTTTTGCTCTATGCAATCGGATATTTAACATTACGACGATATAGGGGTTTTTCCAGAGGAATGAAAATGAAAGAGTACGATATGGACGAAGAGCAGAAATTACAATTAGGCAAGTCAAAAGAAACTCACTTAATATTAGGAGTATTTTATTTTGCGTTAGCAACGGGAATTCTTCTAGGATATTTAGTACATGTATTGATGTTTGTCTTAGATCCAATTCCAGACGCATTTTTATATGACTTCATCAACTTTGCGGGATTTATCCCAGAAGAATTTATGGCAAGGTTTCAAGATCCAGATTTGGCAGTATATCCTTATGAAAAATCGATCTATTATTGTTTCGCTTTAACATCTTTTACTGGTTTCGCAGGGATAATTATGGGATTAAGATTCATGATTATGTATGCTAATAAAACTCATACAACGAGTTTTAAACTGTTCATTGCGGGAGTTATTGATTGTCTTTTGTTTGGTTTTACAACGTTTATGAAATGTTTTATTTGAATTGAAATTGAGAAGACATAAAAATCAAGCTAAGGTTCATAAGAAATTGCATAATAGTGGAGTTTATTTTATTTAATCTGAAAAAAAATGTACAATCAAAAGTATTATAGGATAAGAATAGAAAAATGAAAGAATGGAAAAGCACTACTTATGGAATTTTTATATTTATTTCGATTTTGGTTGTCTTAGAAAATACAATGTTACTAATTTTTACAGGTATGAGTGGAGTAATTTTTATAATATCTAATGTTGCAACATCAGCACTCCTTTTGGTTTTGGTGATTGTAGCATATATTATTATAAAAGAAATTAAAGAACTTTTGACGGTTAAAAATTGAGATTATGAAACATCAATCATTATCACAATAGAAATATTTATTAGCACTATTGTTTGTTTAAAACTTGGCAAGAATTAGAAATTTCCAATAATCATGACTCCTACTACTAAACTGGATTTTTGTCTTTTTATAGTTTATTTTAATAAACTATAACGTCTCCCCTTCGTCCTATTAACCTTTTGACCTTTTTTTAGGTCGTGTAGTAGGAGTCGTCTTTTATCAAAAGAATGAGATTAAATTATTTAATAGATTGTGGAAAATTAATCAATAAAATTTCAAAAAATAAAGTAGAAAAATATTAAACTGAAGGAGTTTTTGGTTTTCTAACATCTATTTGAAAATTGGTTCCCTTACTAAGCTCTAATTCATCAACTATATATTTACGAATAGTTACTCCTAGTGAACTTCCAATAGGTTTTAACCTTCGAGTAATTATAAATGAGGATTTTCCTTGATATGGAATGAAAATTTCTACTTCAACCCAATTACCACGCTTCAATCCTAATTCTTCTAAAAATCCACTTTGAATAGGGAATCCTAATGTTTTTCCGCTAAATGTTAAAGAAACTACATCTTTCATTTTTACATATTACCATTTTTTTCGTAAATATTATTAATATTAAAGTAGGATAATATAATAATATTTTATTTTAAAAATATTTGATTTATAGGTAAATTACAGAATTTTTGAATATTTTTAATTATATTTAGAGCATTTTCTTAAACATATAAATATAATAATGGAATATAGAACATTGATTTATATTAAATAACATAATTTTTCTCATTTTTTAATTAATTTTATTATTAAAATATTATAGAAATATAAATAAAAGAACTATAATTTTTTAGTTTTATTTATATAATTATAAGTTTATCAATATTTAACACGATAGTAAAATAATTATTCATTATAAATCAACACAAAAGTAAAACATTTAAATATTAATATATCTGTAATTATTACATTGACAAATTTTTTGTCGGCAGATTTAAATGATAATTTAAAAAAGAGAAAACAGGATAAGGTCTTAAAAATGACTCAAGGTGAACAGAATCAAAATGTAGAAATTGTAAAATCTATAAAAATCACTCAGCTAAAAATTTCTAACGACAAGAAAACTAAGTTAAAAAAAGCAGGAATTGAGACAGTAGAACAACTTTCTATGATAAAAGTATCTCAGCTTATGGCTATACTCCGTATATCAGAATTAGATGCTAGATTATTAGTTGAGGAGGTATATGATGCTTTAAATGTAAGAATTAGTTTTCGGGAAAAAGCTACTACTACAAACAAGAATAGAAATGAAGTTTGCAGACTCACTACGGGAAGCAAACGGTTAAATTCCTTATTTCTAAATTATGACCAACGAAAAGGAAAACTAGTAGGAGGAATTCATAAAAATAGTGTAGTTGAGTTTTTTGGGAAAAGTACATCAGGAAAAACTCAGATTGCTCATACATTATGTGTGTATGCCACACAACCTATAGAGAAAGGTGGATTAGACGGGGATGTAATTTATATAGATACTGAACTAGGATTTAGACCAGAAAGGATACTTCAAATTGCAAAGGAAAATGGTATCGATGGGAATAAAGTTTTAGAGCGAATTGAAGTTATCAAACCGTTAAACTCATTCCAACAGGAATTAATTATTAATGAATTCATCTATGATGAGTTTAGAACAAAACCAGTCAAATTAATTATTGTAGATAGTATTATCGCAAAGTTCAGAGCGGAATATATAAAAGGAACAAGGGACAATATCAAAAGACAGCAAATTTTAGCTCACATGATTGAATCTCTGAAGAAGCTTACCCTATTGTTTGATGTTATGGTTATCTATACAAATCAAGTAGGAAGTTATGGGAATGGTTCATTGAAAAATCAAATCAAGTGGTCAGGAGGAAATGTAATGGCTCATTATACACCATATCGAATTTACCTTCGTAGAGGTAAGCAACCTACAAAACGATATGCAAAGATGTTAAAAGACTCAGGGCTTCCCGAAAGGGAAGTAAGCTTTTATATCAATCGAAAAGGGATTACAGATGAATATATTGAAACAACTAAGGAAATATTTGAAGATGAGGAAACAGAAAAATTAGTCTTTTAATTTAAAAAATTGAAAAATGAAAAATAGATTTTAAGTGATTGGGTTATGGGAAAAGAATTGGATTTTGAAGAAGAGATGAGAAAAATCATAGACGGCTCAGATCAAGGAGAATCCCAATTGAAACCGAAAGATAAGGAATTACTAAAACATTTCACTCTAGGTTTTTTTTGTGGTATGATGTGGAATAAAAGATTTGGAAAAAATAAGGCAGATGAGAACCTTCATGAACGAAATTAAGGACGATAATATAATGAGTGAGCAAAAATTCTTCGATCTTTTATTTGAGAGTTTTGAATTCGTAATGAAAAGAGACATAATTAGCAATTTTATTAGAAAGAACAATGAATTCGCCTATACAATTGAGGACATTTATAAAATAACCTTAGATCCGATTCATCAGTTATTTCCTTTTGATAAAAGCATTGATTATTATCCAGCTATAAAAAGTATATGCGATGATTTAGAAAAAAAAAAGAATTATATCGAATTGAACTTGATGGAAAGGATTACTATTATTACTTTAGAATTGGGAGGAAAAAAGATTAAATCAATAAGTCTACTATGAAAAACAGGGAAAGGGAAAAAAACATGAGAGAAAGGGACGTGAAAAGAAATCCTAATACTTCCCTTATGCTTTAGTCATTTCTACTATGTTGCCTTTCTCTCACTTTCTTAAATTGTCATTTTAAAAAATAGAAAGTTTAAGTGGAATGACAAATGCTTTTGTTTCAAAAAAAGGAAGAGAAATTGTTAAAACTACTATTAAATGAGGGCTGTAAAAAGTGGATCTATTCTCAAATTTATTAGATAATGATGATAAGTATTCAATTTTCGTGGATGAAAGTAAATTAGAAAATGATTATGTTCCTCATAAACTTCCTTATCGAGAAAAAGGATTATCTATTCTTGCACAATATTTTTTACCTATTTTATTACATCGAAATGCGATTTCAAAAAATATCTTAATCACAGGCAATTCTGGGACGGGTAAAACGGCAACGGTAAAATTTTTTATAAGTCTTCTTAGGAAAGAAGCAGAGAAGAGAGAGAGATTTCTTTACTCTGTTTTTATCAATTGTCGGGTTAAAAAATCAGGTTATAAAATATTAATGACAATTCTTTCCTCAATTAACCCAAAATTTACTAAAAGGGGCTATGCCCCATCAGAACTTTTAGATCTCCTAAGAGAGTTTACAGAGTTAGATAATGTTTATTTACTCATTATTTTAGATGAGTTCAACCATCTCATTAAGAATAATAAAGATATTCTTCATTCTTTAACTCGGTTAAATGACGATTCTTTCAATAAACCCTCTCATATATCCATTATAGGAATTACTCAAAATATCTCATGTATAGATGATTTAGATTCAGGAACAATAAGCACACTTCAAAGAAATATTATAAATTTTAGTGATTATTCTAAAAAGCAGGTTTTTGATATCTTAAAGTTTAGGGCAGAACTCAGCTTTAAAAAAGATGCAATCTCGAATGACGTAATTAGATTGATTTCCGACGAAACATATAGAAAAAAAGATATTAGATATGGTTTGAATTTACTGTGGAAAGCAGGGAAAATTGCAGAATTACAGAATCTTTCTAAAATTACTAAAGAGTGTGTCAAATTAGGAATTCAAGATATTTTTTACATGCAAAGTACAGATTTGGAAAATATAGCAAAAACTAAGAAATCGAAAGAGATTTATGAACACAAACAGCGAAGAAATAAGGAAAAATAAGAGAAACTGTATTTGTAAAAATAAAGAAGGAGGATGGTATGATTTCAAGATGTTACTAAGAAAAAAAACATTAAAAGTGGTTTTAGACAAAAGAAATTATATAAATTCCCCTACATGTCCAATATGCAATAAACTCGCTGAAATGACTTTTTTTATCAGTTTTCGCTTATATAGGAAAACAGAAAGAACTCAATTTATAACACTCCATTCGATATGTGCATTCAAGAAGCCACGTTTCTATTTTAAAAAAAAATTTTTCAATAAATTAGATAAAATCCTTGATTCTTTTGATTATCTTGCTGAGGTGTAAAGAATGCAGAAATAAGAATTGATTGTTACATTTCAGTTATAAAAAAATTTAGGAGAAGAGTATGAAAGAAAAGGAGTATAAAAATTTGGAATCTTTGATTATATACAAGACGGGGCTTAGTCTGTCAGAAATAAGGGAAAAAGTGAAAGAAAAACAAGAAGAATTGAAAGGACTAATATCAGCAAAAGCCTCGTTACTCCTCTTGGCAAGGGAGTTTGGGATATCACATAGTAATTCAAAAAAAATTACGGAAATCAGTTCACTAACTTTAGGAATGAAAGATATAACTGTTGTGGGGAGAATACGCTTTCTGCATAGACTAAATTCCTTTAAGAGGGATTTATGGATGGGAAAGATAGGAACATTCACAATATTTGACAAGACAGGTTGTGTGAAAGTGGTATTATGGAACGAACAAACAGAGATAATGAGAAATTTAAGACCCAATCTACTCATTAAAATAAATGGATGTAATGTAAAAAGTAGGAAAAATGAAGAGATGTCATTACAATTGGAACATGATGGGGATATACAAATAAATCTAAGTGTTATGAAGGAGAAGGATTATCCCATTTACCAACAAAAAGAATTTCAAGTGTGGCACATTGAATCGGGTGAAGAAACGGAATATCACAACGATTTAGTTACTGTTTCCGTATGTATAATGGATATAAAAGATATCAAGGTGTTTGAAAGAAAGGATGGCTTGAAGGGACAAATGAGAATTGTAATTATTGCAGATAGCACGGGAATTATTAAGGTTACCTTTTGGAATAAGAAAGTAGGGTTAACAGAATCATTCACATTAGGAGATATCGTGACAATAACAAACTTGAAGCGAAAAAAATGGAAAAAACAAGCAACACTTGAAAGCACGATGGGAACGGAAATAAAGAAGTATGATTACGATATTGTAGATCTCCCTAACATTGAAGCGATAAAGAAGTATCGTTATTCTAACTGGTTAACACATATTGAAGGAATCGTGGTTAAACGGGGCGATATGGGAGAGTGTGACATTTACGGAAAGGAATTATTCCAACAAATTGATATTAGAGACGACACAGGAGTTATGACCGTAACCATTTTTGATGAGGATATTAATAAGTTCAATGATGTTTTTAGAGAGGGAAACAAGGTCAAACTATTAAATGTATTAGTTAATAGATTTGATAACAAATTCAAATGTGTTGATTTCGAAACAACACAGATCACTGATATAGGAATTCTGGGTACTTTTACTTCAGACGAAGAGATTGAAGCAGAACTAAAGCGTATGAAAGCTGAGAAAAGAAATTTATGATAGATTTAAAAAATACATAAGAGGGATTAAAAATACAGATTAGAAACCAACTTAAAGCAAGAGTAAAGATGTACTCAGATTATAAGAATACCTTTATTGAGGGATGTAAATTAGAAACACCATATACAATATCTTGGACTTGTCCTGATTGTCAAGAAGAAAGTGAAGCGCTCATTAGCGACGACTTGGATATTTACAATATACATGAGATTACAAAATTTTTAGTGTTTTGTTCAAACTGCAAAAAAGAGTGGAGTATGAACATTCAAGTGGATCTCTATGTAACAATTATCTCTTAGTTGAACTACCATACCCTAAAGGATATGGATTCATAGTCCCTATGATTCAATGAGAATCGTAGACACTAAAGGATAGTTCTCTATCCTTACATCATCAATATGATGATCATGATAATATTTCTTAAGAATATTAATACCTCCTACTACATCTCTATCTTGCTTATACCCACAGCGGGGACATTTAAAAGTTCTATCATTCGGACTGACTCTCTCATTACACATAGGACAAGTAGAAGATGTATAGGCTTCATCGATTTCCACAAGGTCAATTCCAAACTCCTCACATTTATTTTGTAGTTTTTTTTTAAAAAGATCAACTGACCAGAAGTTTTGAATCATCTCATTGATCTTTTTCTTATTTTTATAATACGAGGGAATTTGAGAATCTCTAATACCTTGTAAGTCTCCGATTACAATCTTTGAGACCTGATAGTGCTTCAATTTCCGAAATAAATGTGCCAAAATATTATTAAGATAGTTATGTAGTTTTCGTCTTCTTTTAAGATATAATCTTCTAATTCTATGAGTAGTATATTTGTTATTCTCTTTTTTAGCTCTTGCTTGATAATAGGCTATTCTTCTTGAAAGAATGAGATATTGTTGAAATATGTGCTCTGATTCATAGATAAAAGAGAGATCTTCAGAGATTTTAATGCAGGTGGTAAGATATCGCTTAATTCCCAAATCAATAGAACAAATATTCTCTTCTTTAAAGTCTATGGGAGTAGAAGCTACCTCTTCAGTCTGATACGCATAAAATTTCTTAAGATAGGGAATATATTTAATCTCCATAACCTTTTGCACACCCTTCCATTTTCTTATTCCTTTATATCTTATTTTCAGAAGTCCTTTAAGTCTATATTCTTCCTTTAAATCCTTAGAACAAGAAATATAAATATAATTCTGATCAATATGGTAACAATCATTTCGACAAATCAATAATGTAGGGAGGGTTTGATTAGTTTTATAATTCTTAAAATAGTGAGGGATTGATACCTTATGTGTAATATTCTCAGATTTTAAAGAATTCCAAAATGACTGCCATGATTTGTCCAATTTCTTTAAGATTTGCTGGGAATATGCAGATCCTAACGATTTATAAAGATTATTATCCTTTAGTTCCTTACATTGAAGAGAATAAGATGGACTTTTTGTATCTTTATTAAAGAATGCTTGTCGCCGTGTATAATTCCCTAGGTTCCAGATGGCACTAGATCTTACCAACATTGTATGAAGAATCTTCCTCTGGTGTGGGGAAGGGTTCAATTCTAATATGTTGGTACGAAGCATTATAAGCAGTATATTATTTTACCTATTTTAAAAGATAAACTGGAATGATTTAATGATGTTCACAGCAAAATTCATCCCATCCCTAAAGAGAAGGGCTTTATTTTGCTTTCATTGGTAAAATAAAGAGGTAGAATGAACATTGAAGACAATAAGAAAAATAAGGAGTGGTTTAGAATAAGAATAGAATACGATTATTTATAAACATTTAATAAGAAAAGGAGTAAGATAGAAAAGGAAAGATAAGTTCTAAGACGTATAGTTTTAAGCTTTTTTAGTATGAAACTAAGTATAAATTAATAATCTGATGTTCTCTATATTTATTAAGTTAATTTTATTTTTAATAATATAGACAAAATTGTTTAATTTAGTTTTAATTTTATAAGTATTATAACATGGGAAAGAATCCACTAATAAATATAATAATAAGGATAAAATATTGGTAAATCATGCTCTAAAAGTGGGAATTAAGAGGTGGCTGAATATTGAATAATTTATTAGTAAATGAGTTAATAATCAAATCAAGAATAGCATAAAGATGATTAAGAATGAAGATTCCTAGTGAAATTAATGGTATGTTAGAAAGATCTGAAGAAAAGCTTCTTGAGTTGTCTAATGAATATACTGAATGTGTCAATGATGATAAAATTACAGAAAAGTTAAAAAATATAACTCATGAGATAATTGAAAAAAATCGACATATTCTTGATAAAATTATGAGAATAATATGGAATATTTATTACTTACCCTCATTATCAATAATAGATCGCAAAAAAAGACATAAGATTTATTTCCCAATTGCTGATTCTTACAGTAATTTTTCATGGATAATGAATAAAAATAAAATGTCAGATTTAGAGAAGAAGAATAAGTCACTTTATGATTATCTATTATCTCTCCAACCCTATACACATAGAAGAAATAAATGGTTGGAACAACTGGCTAAAATTGCTGGAGAAGGAAAGCATGAACAATTTAAAGAACAGAAAAGGGAAGATTTTCAGCATTATAGCGTTACTACTCAAGATGGAGGAACCCGAGTTTCATGGGCAGAACCAATAGTAAAATTTAATACAAATCATGCTAAGATAAAAATATTGAATACACCTGTAGATCCATTCAAAAAAGATTTGCTAAAAAATCCAGACTTAATTATTGAAAAAGATACAACTAAAAATATTATTCTTGATGGAATTAATGAAAATGTGTATATCTATTGTAAAATCTTAATTGTAAAAAATAAGGTACTAGTTAAAAAAATCTTTGCTCTCTTATAATATAGTTATACACATAAACTTTGAAGGTTTCTTTAGAACTAAAAGTTTTAAGTATAACTGTAGGATTAGAATTACCACCAACTCTGGGATCAATATTTCATAATTATTGAACAAAGAAAATCTTTGTATTATTTAAGACCCATTACTATATTTTCAAAATACCTAAAATCTTATATTAACAAAAATATTGAAGGAACATTATTTCTAAATATGATAAACTGTATTCATTAATACAAAAGTGTATAGAAAATATTTTAGATTTAGAGAATAGGATGTGGATAGTGATAGAAAATAAAAAATATTTTTATTCTCTTGAAAGTGTTAGAAATTTTTTTTTAGATGATACTTGCATTGTCTGTCATAAAATAATAGATGATAGAGAAGGAGAAATTATAACTTGTCATTTTTGCGGAAATAAGGCTCATTCTAAATGTATTCGAGATTAATTACTAAAATATAATATGTGTCCTTTTGCATGAATTCTTTTGTTGTACCTTCAGTAATATCAGGTTAGAAAATGAAATTTTTTGATATTTTATATATTTAATTGGTCATTGTTTTATGCAACAGATATTATTTACTCAAGCAAAGTTCTGATTTTATTGAATTTCAAAAAAC
Organism: Promethearchaeota archaeon; assembly: GCA_048937405.1. Taxonomy (GTDB): domain Archaea; phylum Asgardarchaeota; class Lokiarchaeia; order Sigyniarchaeales; family SOKP01; genus Loki-b32. The sequence continues at coordinate 338,749 of JBHLNF010000001.1, read as the reverse complement.
ATGTAAAACGGTGTCATAAAGATCAAAATTTTTCAATAAAAGAGGATATATAGAATAAAAATAAATCTCAAAACTACTTTTAAACGAGTTTTTATATTTTTTTGTCAAAAAGAAAGTATGAAATATAAAGCTAAAAGTGCTCTAATTTTGCTATTGGTTTCTATTAGCTTTAGTTCATTTTCGATTTTAGGGAAATCGTTTTACTGTGAAGTGTATAATTTTGAAACCGATAAGACCAAATATTTCATTGATGGAAATATCATAATAAATGCTTCGTGGTTGATGGACTATAACCCTGCTATTGAAATAGCTTTTATCCAAATACAAATATTTAATGGTTCTGATTTTAAACTGTGGAATTCGTCGGAATATGATAATGTAGGAGTTATAGAAAAAAATTGGACTTTAGATATTCAGAGTTTGGATATTGATTTTAATAATAGTACCAATATTCTCTATGTTAAAATGTACTTTTTTTATTTTCATTTTGATACTACAAATACAGTATCCACCTATCTAGATTTGTTTGAAATTAAAATTTATAAAAAAGACATAACTCACGAAATTATTAATATTGAAAATGATATAATGTATGGTCAATGTCTAAATTATTCAATTAGAGTTTATGAAAATATTACGATGGAATATATTACAAGTAAAGAAATTGGATTTAAAGTATATTCAGACTCAAATCTAATTTTTCAAAACACATATATAACAGATGAAAATGGTCAAATTGATATTTTTTTAAATTCCACAGATAGTCTAAACATAGGATTAAATATATTAGATTTTGAATTAGAAAGCGATACTGTGTATAACGACTATCAATTCTCAAGTAGTGTGAATGTAAGAAGGATTCCGATTATTATTGAGGTTCTTGAATGCCAAAACATATATGAAACAAACACCGACATCAATATTAGTCTTTTTTTTTATTACGGCAACTTCACACCAATAAAAAATGAATATTTTAATATATATTTAAATTATAAAGCAAATAATTCATTAATTTATCAAAATACTTGTCTTATTGATGATAATGGAATAGCTACAATAGAAATACCTGTTACGTTTTTAGAAAATAATCAAAACTTTACACTACTATCTAAGTTTCAAGGAACGGACATATTAGATAATAACTCTATTGTTGTAGAATTTAAGTATAGAGATCCGAATATGCAAATATCAATTTCAGATAGGGATGTTTTGAAAAAAATGATAACTCCCCTAATAATAATGATTGTAATAGGGGTAGTTGTGGGAGTATTATTTCTCAATAGAAATGCAATACGAGATAAAACAAACGTAAAAAAGTTAATGGAATTAACTATCAAACATTAACTCTTTATAGAATGTACTTTAGACCATTTAAACCGTATTTTACTTTTTATTTATAAAGGAAAAATCCAGATCATCTTTATATATAAAGGCAAAATCGTGTATTAATGGAAATGTTGTACGAACGTTGTTTTTATATACGATATATACCATTATGATTACAAAAGTGTATGAAAAAAAATTATAATTAAAAAATTGGAAGTTGATAATAATCCAAGATAAAGAATATTATTATTCTCAAGAAAGCATTATGAAATTTTTATATGATGAAACTTGCATTATTTGTCATGAGATAATAGATGAGAGAGAAGAAGAGACTATAACATGTCATTTTTGCGGAAATCAGGCTCATTCTAAATGTATTCATGATTGGTTATTACAATATAATATGTGTCCATTTTGCATGAATTCTTTTGTCGTGCCATCAATAATGTTAGGTTAGAAAGAGAATAATCTTGAAAAAAAGATTGTTATGTTAGAAAGTTAATTTAGAAAACTTTAATACGCAAATTGAAAATTGAAAACTTCAAAATCATTCCAAAGGGTTTTATTATATCTTTTTCACGTGTTTTTATTAAGTTAAAAATAAAAATAAAATAAAAAATAACAGAAAAAGAAGTGTTATGAATGAGTTTTGATGAATTTGATGAGGATTTAGGAGGAGAAGAACCTCTAAAATCAAAAACCCCAGCAAGTAGCAAAACACCCGCCGCTTCAGGAAAAAAGCTTACTTTATATTTCATGTCTACAATCGGTCCAGGTGAAAAAAAGGAAAAACTGACTGTCAATGATAGCAACAATGTAAGTGATATTAAGCAAACATTAGGTAATTTATATGGACTTGATCCTAATGACTTTCACTTATCATCTGGTGGAGTTACAATGGATGAAAATAATACGTTAAAAGACTATAATGTCAGCGATGGCGATGATATTCTTTTAATCCCAGCAAGCACTGCGGGATAAACTTATATAATTTTTTTCATAAACTATAGTATTAGGGCTTTATGCCCCTAAATTTTTTTATTTTTTTACTATTATTATTGGTGATAATATTGAAAAAGAGTTCAGATTTTTTTAGTAAAGACCTCACATTGGAAGAGAGAAATTTATATGACCGACAATTTAGACTTGAAGGATGGTCACAAAAACTAGTGAAGAATTCCCGAGTTTTAATGGTGGGAGTAGGAGGATTAGGATGTGAAATTGCAAAGAACCTTGCTATGTTAGGTGTAGGTCACATAGATTTAGTGGATTTAGATATTATAGAACATTCAAATTTGAATCGTCAAATTTTATTTGCAGGTGCTAAGTTAGGAGAACCTAAAGCCGCAGTAGCAGCAAAAAAATTAGCGGAAATAAATCCAAATATAACAATTAAGGGATATCATTCTTCCTTAGAAAGATTAAACCCTGCATTATATCTAGCAGCTGATGTTGTTGTAGGAGGTCTTGATTCCATGAACGCTCGGTTAAATTTGAATGCTCAATGTATCAGATTTAGAAAACCATTAGTAGATGGAGGTGTGTCAGGGTATCATGGTCACATTTATACTGTTTTTCCATACAAAAATGCATGCTATGAATGCAACCCACTCCCAGAAGTGGAAAGCGACGAGATGGCGGCATGTACAGTCGTGGGAGTACCAAGAAAAAGAATTCATTGTGTTTTCAAAGGGGACATGGCCTTTAAAGAAGAATTTGAAAGGGATCCTAATCCCAAAAATATTAATGATATAAAGTATATTCAAAAAGTTGCTAATGAATTAGTAAATAAACATAAATTCCTTCCAGAATATACTGAAGATGATATAGTTAAGATTATTGATAGACATGATCCAGGAATTATCACCATCAATGCTGTCATCTCTGCATTACAATCACATGAGGTCATAAAGATTCTTCATTGGAAAAAAGGTCATAAAGGTTTGGGTGAACCAATCAAATCATATGTTATTTTCAATGCTATAACAATGAGATTTTATCATATAGAAAAGAAAAGAAATCCAGAATGCTCTCAATGTGGAAAAAATGTTAGGAGATATGTTGTAAAATTGAAAGCAAACTCTCCATGTATTAACATAATTAAAATTTTAGAAAAGCATGGTTTTAAGTTAGATCCTGATCTTGAGCCTGTTATAACCTCATTAGACTTTAATGATATTAAAATAATCAATTTAGAACAAAATCCAATAGAAAATGGTTTAAGAAACTATGAATTTTTAACTGCCGCAGGATTTACAGCTGGAGAAATTTTTATAACATTAAAATTAAAATAAAGTTTTATTCAACAACAGATATATCAAAAATTTAATGAAATAATTAAAAATATAACTACAAATTTAAATATCTAATATAAAGAAAAAGATAAAGTAAAGGTATAAAATATGAGTATAAGAAGTAGTCGAATTTCACAAGATTTTGCTGGATTAAAAAAATTATATAAACAAGGAACTATCGTCCAATTAAAACCATTTAATCCAAATAGAAAAAGTATTGATCATTTAGCAATGACTATCAAAGGTCCTAAAGGCACTGCTTATGCAGGCGGTCTCTTTAAATTAGAGATGAAGTTTCCTGCTCAGTATCCTAAACAACCACCTTTTGTTAGATTACATACACCAATATGGCATCCAAATTTTTGGGCAAAACCAAATGAATATAAAGGACAGAGGAATATTTGCTTAGCGCTAGTCGATCCCTCTTTAGTTGGAAAAAAGGGTGGGTGGAGTCCATCAAAAACAGCTGTGACTGTCGTTCAGGCTATAACTGCAATGTTAAATACACGTGGAAAGTATGTAAATCCAACTGATGTTTTTAACAAGAAAGCTGCTATAGAAATGATGAAAAATCAGAAGCTTTTTGAGAAAAAAGTAAAAAATCTTGTAAAGAAGTATGCAAATAAAAAGTGGTGAACACTTTAATGGGAAATGAACCAGACGATTCATTAAAAGAATTAAAAAAATTTTTAAAAGAAAAACGGAAAGAAGAGATTATAAAGAGATTAGATGCTGAAGTTCTTGAAGAAATTTATAAAGAACTTAAAGAAGAATATTTTAGATCTCAAAAAAACCTGATTAATGAAAAGGCATTAATTGAAGAAAATAAAAAGGTAATAGAGCCCCCAATTGAAGTCAAAACATTTGTACAAAAAAGAAGATCTTTGGAATTAGCTGAAGAAGAAATTAATAGCGAGGTTTATATTGCTGTGAAACCTATTCTTAAAATTGCTAGTCATGCACTTAAATACGCGAATAAAAATATTCCAAAGAGAAATTGGGTAGAAGTTATAGGACTCTTAGCTGGTAAATTAGACAAGAAAACAGATATTCTTCATATTGAAGATGCTTATCCTATTGGTCATGGAAATGCAATTCATGCAGAAATGATAGTTCAAAAAAACCGCAAATCTGGTTTTGAAAAAGCATTTGAACTGATTAGAAAAGAGAAATTATTTATATGCGGTTGGTATCATTCCCATCCATCTTATGGGTGTTTTATGTCAAATGAAGATATAGGTACACATGCAAGATATCAAAGACTATGGGATAAATCAGTAGCATTAGTAGTTGATCCATATTTGATTGATGGTACATCAGCTGGTTTTGAAATTTATAGATCCGATCTTAATACTAGGGCATGGTATCCCTTAGTTTATGGGATTAAAGGGGCATTGGACATAAAAATGTTGCCTGAAATACTAGATTTTATGAATCCAATAATTGAAGGTAAAGCAGTTTATCTTGAATATGATGAAAATTGAAACAGAAGAATTTTGGTGAACTAAAACTGTGGTTAAAATTAAATCTGTGGCAATTTTTCTGGGGATATTTATATTAATAGGTATTATACATGGTCTTATTTTAAATTCCATTAATGTTTTTTTAACCTGGTTTTTAATCGGAATCTGGTTGATTTATTCTTATAAGGTATTAAAAAGTATTAAACAATATAGAGAATTTAATTCTCCTCATAATACTGCTTTTTTTGTTGTTTGTCCTGTTTTCGTTGGAATTTTTTATTCTATTTGGAGCAATTTTACGGGTTTATTAGGAGAAAATCTTTTAGAAGGTTCAGATTTATATTTAAGTTGGTGGAGTATATTATTTGGATTGCCTTATGTATTTTATGGTTCAATTTCTCTATATCGTTGTTTTAAAAAATACAATGTAATCTATTTTGGTCGAAAATCAGTGAAAGCACGTCTTTTTGGGTATTTCATATGTATTTCAATAATTTTATTTATAATTATATATTGGATTAGTTTTTATTCACTTATCGATTTTTATGAGTCTTTAATACCACCTATCAATTTTTTAATTGACCTTAATCTTTTATTTCTTCTCATTAGTACAATTTCAATATTTGTTATACATGGATTAGTTGGAAGTAGCACTCGATTACCACGTTTGAGCAGGGATTATATAACACAGAGGACAAGTAGATTAAATACTATATCATCTCCTCAGAGACAAAGTAGTCGTAGTATTAATAGAACATCTTCAAGACCATCAACTAGGACAGTTTCTCGTGTTTCAAATTCCGTATCCCAATCAACAAGATCGTCACCAACAATACATACAAGAACTACAAGTTCAAAATCTAAAAAAACTTATAAGAGTGTAAGTAGTAAACCAAAAAACTTTAACTTATATAAACCAAAAGCTGCAAGGATTTCGTCAGAAGATTTTAAGTGCATTTTTTGTTTTAAATTGCCTGAATTTCCTAAAGATAATGGTAGAGGGATAATTTTATGCCCTAAATGCAGATATCCCGCACACGCAGATGAATTTAAAGATTGGCTTACAAGTTCTAATCTCTGTTCTCGATGTAATGCACCTATTCCTGCAAGTTATAGGAGAAATCCTAAAATTATTAGTGTAAAAAATTATGTAATAATTATAAAGCATTTTCTAAGAAGTAAAAGATAAGATTAGAATTTGAGTTTCAAAAAGTTATTTCTTTTTAGTTAATTTTTCCTTTAATGCACCAATAGTAGTTTTCAATTCAGCATATACATTATGTGGATGAATTGATTCAAAACTTTCAATTTTAAATTTAATTTCAAAATTATCTTCAATATTAGGAAAATCACGTAATATAAAATTTTTTGCCATTTCTCTAATTACATCTTCCGAAAATAATGGTTTTAAATGAGCACTTCTTACTAACTCTGCTTCCTCTGGTCTTTTTAACACAGATTGTATTTTTCCACTCATAGAATCCTCTATTACCTCGATAATATCTAATACATCAACTTTATGATTAGTTAAGTCTTTTATTTGTACAATTATTGTTCCAATACATCTTTGATTATGCGAGGAAAAAGGAAGAATATTAATTAATTTCTTAAGGTCTTCTTCATTGACATTAATATCTTTTCTTGTCTTAATAATTTCTTGGGCATATTCTTGTGACATTTCTTTAGCACACGGACATACGGTTATCCCTACCGCACTTGCTCCTATAAAGTAATTAAATTCGACCTGTCCTTTTTCATCTCTTTTAGCTTTTACAAAAGAACTAATATCATAAGATTTTTGGATATTTCTAGTATTATTTTCTCTAACTTGGACTATAATCTTTCCCTCTAATTTAACTTCGGCTTTTGATGTGTATGGATGTCTTTCGAGTAATTTCCTAACAATCCTATCACCTACTAATTCGATTGTGGGTGTTGGTTTGTAAATAACTTCATTTATAACCTCTTCAATAGTTTCGGATGTCCGTGACATATGGATTCCTCGTTGTTGTGCAGGGAGATCAATAAGTGCTGAGATCTTGGGGTAAAAGGAGTATTTTTTATTTTCTTGAACTATTTCAACTTTTTTTTCTAATTCAACAATTCCAACTTTATCTATCGCAATATCTATTGCTGAACCGGAATCTTGTAAGTCCTTTTTAAATTTATGAATATTAAATCACTTGATTCATTAAGTAATTTTTTTCTATTCTATTTTTTAAAAGGATTAGAAATATTTAAAATAATTTACATTGTTTATGAATTAATGGCAAATAAATACTTATTCAGCAAATATGCTTTAATTGGAGAGAATTTAGATTTAAAGCAAAATGTTAAATTAGAAATTGATCAAAATGGGAGAATTATAAACCTTTCATATGATGATATAAGAGAAAATTTTGAGATTTTGCCAAATAATCAATCTTCTTTAATGCTTCCAGGTTTTATTAACTCACATATCCATATTGGAGATAGTTTTGCCAAGGAATTAGGATTTAATAAAGATTTAGCAGAGATAGTTGCTCCACCTTATGGTCTAAAACATAAATTATTAAGACAAACACCTAAAGAGATTAAAATTAAAGGAATTGAAAATACTGTTTTAGAAATGCTTTCAAATGGTATTACGTTTTTTGTTGATTTTAGAGAAGGTGGTGTTGAGGGAATAAAGCTTTTAAATAAAGCACTCATGAAGAGCTCAATTAAGTTTATGATCCTAGGGCGATTTATGGATGAAAGCGAAATAGATTCTGTTTTTGAATTAGCAGATGGTATTGGATTATCTAGTTATAAACAAATTACTTCATCAAATAAAAAATATGTTTTATCTGCTAAACAGAAATCTAAGAAAATCATTGCTTGTCATTGTGCTGAGAACATTCGTAATGAAAAACTGTTAAATAACTTGTTTAATGATAATTTTATTGACGTCCTTATTCATGGCACGAAATTTATTGAAAAAGATTTAGAAAAATTAATTGAAAGAAATATATCTTATGTTTTATGTCCACGTTGTAATGGATATTTTGGAACGGGTTTTCCCCCCATCAACGAAATTCTTAGGAAAAAAATTCCGATATCATTAGGAACAGATAATTTAATGGTAAATAATACTGATTTATTTGAAGAGATACGATATTTTTATCGAATTTCAAGAGTCCTATGCAGTCATAATAAAGAATTGCAAATTACTTCTAAAGATTTATTGAAGATGGTAACTGTTAACGCAGCCAAAAACTTTAACCTTGAAAACGAACTTGGCTCAATCTCAAAAAAAAAAGCTGCGGATCTTTTTTTAGTTGATCTCAGTCATCCAAATTTATATACATCTAAATTAAATTCTAATAATATATATGATATAATTACTCAAAGATTAAAATCAGAAAATATAATTAGGACATATATTAATGGAGAGGTAGTATTTGAAAGAAAGTGATAAGCCCTATATTATTTTGAGCGCTGCTATGACGATAGATGGAAAAATATTATATTAAGAATATAGATTATTTCTCATATAGAATTAATACTAAAATCAGTTAAAATTAAAATGGGAATCCAAGAATATTACCTTATATAACATTTTTCACAAGTCTCAGTAAAATTTATAGAAATTTATATAGAACGTTTATATATCTTCTCGTTGTGTTCAAATCGTATATTTTGAAATGAAAAATTGATAAACTTATCAAGAGTATGAGTTATTAAAGATTTTTCAATTATAATCATTAATTTTATTCAGAATATTTATTAAACTCATTTTAAAACATGCCTAAATCTAAAATATCTTATTAAGATTGTTTGAACATAGCAAGACAACGAGGAGGAAGGATATCTAGTTCAAAAAGTAAATTTAATTACTTAAAATCAAAATATAAATTTAGACCTAGTAGAGTTCCACTGGAGTGGAAGTGTGGAATTAAAGAACATAATCCTTGGACAACAACATACAATAGTATTCAACAAAATACATGGTGTCCTGAATGTGCAGGAAATTGCTTGCCTAAAACATATGAAGATTGTCAAAAAATTGCGGAGGAAAGAGGAGGAAAGCTATTAACATCCAGAAATGATTTTAAAAAATTAAACAAAAATCAAAATCCAAGCCAAATTATGTTAAAATGGAAATGTGAGAATATTAAACATAATACATGGGAGGCACCCTATACTCGCTTACAACAGGGAAGTTGGTGTCCAGATTGTGCTGGAAATAGACCCAAGACATATGATAAAATCAAAGATATCGCAGAATTTAGAGGAAAAGAAGAAAATGGAATCGCTGGTAAACTACTAACAACTAAAGATAAATTTGAAGAATTAACGAAAAAAAAAAGTCCAAGTCAAATTATATTGAAATGGAAATGTGGAATTAAAAATCATAAACCATGGAACACAACATATGATAGTGTTTTAAGAGGTCATTGGTGTCCTTATTGTTCAGAAGGGAAAAGTGAAGAAATTTGCCGCTGGTTTTTTGAACAAATTTTTAAAAAAAAATTTTCCAAGATATCATTATCCAAAATAATCCCTAAATATAGTGGTCGGATGCACTTAGATGGATATACTGAAATCCAAATAATGAAGAAAATTCTTAGATTGGGCTTTGAATTTAATGGAATTCAACACTATAAGTTTCCAAATTTTTTTCATAAAAATTATCAAGAATTTTTGAGACAAATCCAAACAGATGAAGTTAAAAAAACATTGTGTAAAAATAATAATATCATATTGATAATTGTTCCTTATAAAGCTAATTATAATCAGATGCAAGATTTTATAATAAAGGAATTTGAAAGAATTTCTAATATCAAATTATTTAATATACCAAAATATAATTATAGATTTAGAAATATCCAATCAACAGGTTTAGAATCCTTTTTTTAATTTATTTAAATAAGTTAAAATTTTAATTTTTCTTTAATTCCAAAAGACAGTAATAATAAAATTTTAAATATAGAAGATCTAATATAATTTGAACGTGTATTCTATGGGATCTGATAAACCATATGTAATTTTAAGCGCAGCAATGACTATTGATGGTAAAATAGCCTCAAAGACAGGAGATTCTGATCTTTCTGATAAAAAAGACTGGCGAGACGTCCATAGACTTCGTGCGAGTGTAGACGCAATTATGGTTGGAAAGGGAACAATTTTGAAAGATAATCCAAAATTGCATATTAAATATCATAAACATAGAGGATACTATAGGATTGTTTTAGACAGTAATTTAACAATTCCATTAGAATCTAATGTTATTACCTTTCAACAAGAAATTTATCCTACTATTATTTGTACGACTGAAAATGTTCCATTGAATAAAATAAAATTATATGAAGAAAAAGGGGTTAGGGTTATACAATTGGGAGATGGTCACCGTGTTAATATATTAAAGCTTTTATCTATCTTAAAAGAATTTGGTATAAATTCGATATTGCTGGAAGGAGGGGGTACCTTGAACTGGAGTTTTGTAGAAAAAAATCTTATTGATGAAATAAGGTTAACTATAGCGCCTTGGATTGTAGGGGGAAAAGAAGCAACTAGTCTTGTTGACGGAATTGGATTTGAAAAAATTAGTAGTTCGCCTAGATTTGACCTTTTTGATGTGAAAATTAGGACTTATTATGTTACTTTAAGTTATAAAAGGAAGAAGTGATGAATGGAGAAATAAAAATAAATCATTTAAAAAGCTTGAATCTTAAGAGATTAAGAGAAAAGGTTAAGGATATAAAGGCAGAATTACCCAATGAAGAACGTAAAGTAATTACTTATTCTAAAAACTTTACACTTTCTCTTTCAAATTATTGTGTTAATCAGTGTGGATATTGTTTCTATAATTATAAAATCCCCAAACAAAATGATAAAGATAATTTAATATTAATAAATAATAAGCAAATAGAAACATTAATTCAAAATGCTATTCAATTCAATTGTAAAGAGGCTCTTGTTATGTCTGGAGAAAATCCTGAGAGCTTTCTTGAGGTCAAAAGGGAGTTAGAAAAAAGAAACTTTTCAAATTTTATGGTGTTTTTAAAAACACTATGTAAAAAATTGCTTGATTTAAACTTTTTACCACATGCGAATTTAGGACTTCTAACCTATGATGAAATGAAGGAACTAAAAAGATATAATGCTAGTATGGGGTTGATGCTCGAAAGCACCAGCTTAAATCTTTTTAAAAAAGGGGGTGTACATGAATTTTCTCCTGGAAAAACTCCAAAAAAAAGATTACATCATATTAGGAATGCTGGAAAATTAAAAATTCCATTTACTACCGGCTTGCTTATAGGGATTGGAGAAAATATTGAAGATGTTATAAGAGATTTATATTTAATAAAGAATATCCATAATGAATATGGTCATATTCAGGAAGTAATAATCCAGAATTTTGTAAAAAAAAGAGGAATTGCCTATCAACCTAAAAATCCCATTAGCATTGATGATATTCTCAGAATAACAGGCATCGCCCGAATTATTTTGGAAAATGAAATTGCTATTCAAGTTCCACCTAATCTTATAACTGGGTATGAAAAGGATTTTATTGAAATGGGCATTGATGATTTTGGAGGAATTTCTCCCTTTACAATTGATTATATAAATCCTGATAATAAATGGCCTCAAATTGATAGATTGAATAATATTTGTAGAGACGAGGGTTATAGGCTCAAAGAGAGACTTCCTATATATAATAGTTTTCTACAAAAAGAAGGATTTTGTCCAGAAAATATTAAAAAAATAATAGATAATATAAATTTAGATGACTAGTACTCAATATTTTGAACATATTGAATCAAATATTAAAGGAATCTTACAAAAAGCTTTAAATTCAGAAGATTTAAGCTCAGAAGAAGCATTAGAGTTATTAAAAGTAAAGGGAAAAGAATTTATATCCCTACAATACGTAGCTAATCAGATCTGTTTTGAAAAAAAGCAAGATGTTGTATCTTTTGTGATAAATAGAAATATTAATTTCACAAATATTTGTTATCAAAGGTGCAAATTCTGTTCTTTTTCTTTACCTGCAAATGATTCTAATGCTTTCACACTTTCTATTGATCAAATTGGTGAAAAAGTTATTGAAGCAAAAAATGCTGGTTGTAGTGAAGTGTGTATTCAAGGGGGTATAAATCCTGAACTCAATTTTGATTATTATTTGAATATCCTTAAAACTGTGAAAAAAATTGACTCTAATATTCATATTCACGCATTTTCACCACAAGAAGTATTTTACATGTCTAAACTATATGAACATTCAATAGAAGAAACTTTAAAAGAATTAAAAAATGCAGGTTTAGATTCAATTCCAGGTACCGCTGCTGAGATATTGGTTGATGATATACGAAAAATAATTTGTCCCAATAAAGTAAAAACTAACCAATGGAAGGATATCATCACCACAACTCACAGATTAGGTATTCCGACGACCTCAACTATAATGTATGGACATATCGAGAAATTATCGGATAGAATTAGACATTTAGAAATTTTAAGAGAAATTCAATATGAAACTCATGGCTTTACTGAATTTGTTCCATTGCCATTTGTAAAAGAGAGACCAATACTTTCAAAGCTTGAGAAATTTCCTTTAAAGCCTACCTATGGAATGGATCATTTAAAACTATTTTGTGTTTCCAGATTATTTTTAAATAACTATATCGATAATGTCCAATGTAGTTGGGTGAAATTAGGACCTGATTTTGCTCAAGTTTCTTTAAATTACGGAGTGAATGATTTTTCAGGTACTTTAATGGAAGAAAATATTTCAAAAAGCGCCGGTGCTGAATTTGGTGAATATTTAGCACCTGAAGAAATAATAAAAATAGTAAAAGCTGCTGGAAAAAAACCTGCTCAAAGAGACACTTTATATAATATTATAAAATATTATTAAAATTCCGATTTTTATCTAGATTCTTGAGATTGGAGTAAATCTAAAACATATCTCTGGGCAATTAGATCTGAATTAACTTTTCCTAATACAATTCCTTCTTCTACAACGGGTATTGCTGAGATTTTATACTGTTCTAATTCACGTACTATATCTACAATTGTAAAATTTGGATGTGCTGTAATGACATTTTTAGTCATGATCTTGTCTAGAGTAGCATTAATGCTTCCCTCCGCTGTTGCTTTAGTAATATCCCAGTCAGTTACAACACCTATTAGTTTACCATTCGAAAGAACAGCAATAATATCACTTCCTTTATTTACAATTAATGATGCTGCTTCTTGAATGGTGTCTTTAACATCAATAGTCGGAATAGGTATCATAATATCTTTAGCTGTTCGTTCTCTTTCTTTTGCTGTAAGACGTTGAAGACTTATTTGTTCAGCCGCATTGAAAGGTAACATATCTGGATGAGTTGTTAGCAGTTCAACTAATTCTATCATATTATTGCGGATTACTTTCTCTCTATATTCTTGACCAGCAATTAGTCGTTTCTTTGATAGTTCAGTAAATTCTTTAGCATGATCTTTTAACCATTTTTCTACAGCCTCACGTTTGCCAAGCATTTCTTCTGGAATTTGTAAGTTATCTGGAGTTCCTACAATATTTTCTTGTGCTGCAAATATTACTCCACCTGAATTAACTAAATAATCATTTGCGATCATAACTCCTTTTTCTCGATATACAATTTGTTCCATTCGTATTCTAGCAGCTTTTCTATTTGGGTCAGGAGAATAAGTATTAGCACCCTCAATAATCACTGACCATTTTCCCATTCGATCAACAATCATCGAAGGATTTTCAGAATCTCTAACACTTAAATAATTAAATACTGGAGTAGCGGGAATTAAACAAAAAGCATTTTCTAGAAGTAAATTATCTGCATTTGTAGAAAATTTAGTTGGATGTTTATATCCTTCTGATATTATTTGATTTTTAAAATATAAATTAGTTACTAATTTATTTTCTTTCCATAATTCAAACAAATCTCCAATAGGTAAGCCAGATTCATTATACAAATAGCCTTCCAAATCACTAATACCAATAACTTTTGCTTGAGGTAGTCTTTCATTCATTATACGAGCAGCATGAGCTCCTACTGCACCAAATCCTTGAATTAATATTTTAAGATCTCTTATATTTGGAATTTCTAAATTAGCGAATTGATTAAGTATTCTTAATCTTGGCATAATTTCCAACAACGTTTGTAAAGCTATAATAACACCCCCTCCGGCAGCTCCAAGTTCATCAATACGATTTCCTCCCATTTCTGCAGGTTTAGAGAGAGCATTATCTAACCCATTTTCAATAGCAATGATTTTCATATCGGCATCGTTCGTACCAACATCAGGTCCAGGAAGGAAAATATCCGTATATCGTCGAATTAAACGAGCGAATCCACGAACAATTTGAGTATGGTTTTCAGGAGAGAGTTCTCTTTCTGCGACAATACCTGCTTTTCCTCCCCCATATGGAAGATTCGCAGCTGCGTTTTTTAATGTCATACCTCGTGCTAAATTATGAATATCAGCTGGAGTTATATTTGGTAACATCCTAATTCCTCCCATCGAAGGACGACCTCCCGCGAGAGAATCCACTACTACATATCCACCAATTTCAAGTGGTGAGTTTTCATCCCATATACATGATACTAAGTGAGGACCTAATTTATCACATATAATCCCTAAATGAGATAAAAGGTGGACGTCTGTATTGTTAAATTCTAAATAACAAATGTTTTTATCTTTTTTAAGACGAGCTTTAAAAGTAGCTTCGGGAAGATGTTCATTAAGAAATAACTCCATATTTTTTGGGATCATAATATCATACCATTTGAGTTTATTTAGTTCATAAGCGTATACTATATAAGTAAAACAATTATTTAAATCTCTACTCCAGAATTTATAATGAATCTATGATAATATCTAAAATAAGCAATAAGAGGTTTTCATTTAATTATTAGAATAATACTATCTTAATAAGATAAAATTTTGTAAGTAAGCAATATTTTTTACCAATGTAAGTTTTTATGGAATTAACTCTTTTATAAAATTTTTATTAAAATTAGTTTTAAAAATATAAAGAAAGAATTGGTGATAATAATTCCAATAACATTAATTGCAACTTTACGTGTGAAAGAAGGAAGTATGGAAAAAGTAAAAGAAGGTTTAAAAGAGATTGTCCCTAAAATTAAAGAGTCAGAGCCAGGATGTTTACAATATATTCCTCACACTGTAAAGGGAGAGGAAAATGTAATTGTTTTTTATGAAGTATATGCTGATTCTAATGCATTGAAAATACATAATGAAAATTTAAGAAAAAATACAGCAAAACTCGCTCCATTTTTAGAAGGAGGAGCAGATGTAAAGGTTTGTTTTGAAATATTATAAAATATTCTTTTTTTTTATTCATCTTGAATATAAGGTTTTCCAAAAAATAAACATAGCTCTGCTTTTTTCAATTCTCTGCCTAAATAATTTAAATGATATATATCTTTAGTCAGTTCATTTTGAATTATCTTTTTACTAATAGCTTCAGCATTTTCCCCTATAAGAGTTTGGAGTAATTTATCCTCATAAGAATAGAAATAGACTATAATTCTTTTAGAATAATTATCCGTATAAATTCTAAAATATCCATTTTTATCAGGGATATAATCTATTGAAGTTTTATCTATTAAAATCACATTAGCTTCACTTATTAAAGGTATTTCTTGGCTAATCTTTCCTTTAGCCTTGAAAATGGAGATACCTTGGTTTATTGGGGGCGTTTTATTATGCTTGGCAATATAATTTAATTTTACACTTTCTTTCAACTCTCTTACTCCCCCCATTAATTTTGTACTATGTTCAACAGTAAAAAGAATTCCCATATCCAATTCAATAGCAATACTAGCTAAAAGTCCATTAATACCAACAGAATCAATATCCATCAGTTCTACTACATTTGAAATTCCAAAAAACATTGGTAATTCAAATTCTTTATGTTTATTCTCCATAGCTTTCTTCTTATAGAGGAAATAAGCTTGTAAAGAGTTAGTGATTCCCGGATTAATTGGAGTTTCTAATAATGGATCAGCAATTAATTTCCTAAAACCATTGTTTTTTAATTCCTTTGTTAATTTAAATAGGTTTTTGACGCGAGATTCTGGATCTCTTGGAAAATATGCATTCTTAACATTAGTTGGAAGTATAACTAGGGGAATATCTTCAGGAAGAGTTAATAATTCTTTATAGTTACCGAGATCTAAGCTTAATATAAGGTCAATATCTTCATCTACAGCAGCATTGATTTCTTCAGGAACCATCGAATCGATACTTAACAACACATTATACTTAGACTTGATTAATTTGATTATTTCTTTGACTCTTTCTGGATTTGATTTATTAGATACACATCCAATATCAATAATATCCGCTCCAGAATTGATATAATGTTTTACTTTTTTTAGAATATTATCATTTTCTTTTTCAGTACAATTCACAATTTCAGCAATAATAGGGGGAGGTAAATTTTTACCAATTATGAGATTAGATTTCTCCTTATTAAGATAAAATGTGTGATAACCTAGTTGATTTTTAGCTAATTCTAATTGTTCCTTTAAGATCTCTGAAAATTGATTTTCTCCTGAAATCTCCAATAGTCTATTTGCCGGCAGTATATTAGAAAGATTGAAATTTTCTAAGTTTTTTAAAATAAAAGGTAAATCAGAGGCGAATTCAGGTCCTTTTCTTATAATGATTGAATATTTTTCTTCTAAATTAGTTGAATCCCACTGGATAAAACCAGGTAATAATACCAAATCATATTCATTAATATTTATCTTATCTAAAATATCATTTGTTATAGATTCTGTGAGAAATGCAGAAACTGATATTGGTGCCTTTATAATGTTTATTTTATGCTCTTTTATAGGTTTAATAATCTTCTCAATTATATCATAGCTCTGTAGACCAGTAATTATAAGAATCCTAATCTAAATCACTTATCAATTTTTCTCTTTCAAATGGAATAAAAATATCATCTAAAATTGAACCATTAGCTTCTTTGAGTTTTAAATTATTAATAATTGGTTCGAATCTACCACCGAGAATTCCATTGGCAATAAACGCTGCTCCTTGAGCAGCACGTTTTGCTATCTGACTAAATGAATTCATAAGCCTTACTGGAGCAACGTCTTTTAGACTGTGAATCATTTTTTCCCGAAAGTATGGCAAGTTTGAACCTCTTCCAGCTAATAGTACTTCTTTAATCTTTTCTTTGGATGAAAATGAGGAAGATATTCCAAAAACTGCTTTTTTCACACTTGATAAATAAGCTTTAATGGCAAGTTTAGTTTGCATATCTTTTTCTGCCAAAAGGCTAATCTCTTTCAAACTCAAATCGGAATATCCAGAAATATATGCTACCCCACCTTTATATATATTCTTTTTATGAATATTTTTGATTAGATAGGCTAATTCTCCATCAAGACTACCGCACGCTCTAAAACCCATAATATTGCTACCTCCAACACCATCTATAATTTGTCCGTTTTCAATTGCTAAAACTGCCGTAAATCCATAACCTATTTCAACCAAAATAAAATTGGTATTTTCAGGGGTAATATTAAATCTTTCCATTTGATCTCTAATTCCAGTAACAGCAGTGCAAATTTTATCAGCTGTACCCATATCAATTTTATTGATCTTTCGATATTTAGGAACAGTAGGTAGGTGTTTAACTCCGGGAACAATAATTCCGGGAATATTTTGGGCTTTAATTAACCTTAGAACCTTTCCAAGTCCCACTAATTTATCCTTCTCCTTTTGATCAAATTTTAATAATGTAAAAAATATATCTTGCTCTGTTAATTCATTCACATTTTTTAAGGGAAGCCCAAATCCACTTGGAGCTACCATTAAATCTATATCTTTTACTGATTTTATAATAGTTATTACTTTTTGAGGGTCATTAATTATTTCTTTAGTGGGTAGAGATGTATCCAAAATTATTTTATTTTCCCCTAAACCGAAGAAATCCCAACTCTTCGATCCAGGGTCTATACCTAGACAACGCAATGATAATCAAACTGGAACTATTAAAAAATTTAAAGAATCTATAATTGTGTTTATATTCTATTTTTTTTTAATAATTGTATTTAAAAGAAATCTATTTTTAAAAATTAAGTTGAAAATATAAAAATTGTAATAATTTCTAATAATTTAATTTAGATATAATGTTTTATACTAAATTGTATGTTATTAAATAAACAAATTTTATTATTAACGTGGTGAAAAAAGATTTTTGTTAAAGTTTTTGTATGTAAGATATGCGGAGAAGCATATATTGGTGAAGAAGCTCCAAGTCGATGTCCTTTTTGCGGGGCTTTTAAAAAATATTTTACTGAATCAACAGAATATGATGATACTGGAGCGTGGGATGTTGAGCTAAATGAAACAGATAAAGCTAATGTTGAAAAAGCTTTAGAAGTTGAGGTATCAAATAATATATTTTATAAATGTGCAAGTAACAAGACTCCAGAATTAGATGGTCAAAAAATTTTTAAAATACTAGCTAAAGTTGAAGGTGAACATGCATCAGTCTGGAAAAAAATACTTAAACTAGATAAAGTTGATTTCCCTAAATATGATAAATGTGCAGCAGAATATAAACCAAATCTAGAAGAATCTCACTCAAGAGAAGATAGAGCTATAAAATTCTATAGCCAAGCTGCTGCTGACTCTAAAAATGCTAGAGTAAAGGAAATTTTTGAAGCTTTTGTGGAAGTAGAAACAGATCATCTCCACCTCTCGGAAGCAAGACTCAAGTAAAAAAAAAATAAAATACAAATTTTTAATTCAAATTTTTCTTATTTCAATATCTTACGAATATTTATTCTAATAAAGAATCCATAGCACTATTTACATCAGAATAGCCTAATTCAGATGATAGCTGATTTGCGAGTTCTATACACATTTTTTTTGCTTTGCTTAATGATTTGTAAGGAGGCTCTTGACCATGAAATTCTGAATGATATAATCCAATAATGTTAAGGGCTTCTTCTTTTTTATTCTGTTCATTAAGAATTAAAGCTGTGCGATAGATTAATTCATATTGCCAATAAGGTGGATAAGCAAGCTTTATTCCTTCAAGAGCAAGATTATAATATTTCAATGCATTTTCTTTATCTCCAGCATCTTCATAAAATGTGGCTATAGAACTAGGCCCTTCCTGAGGCGTAGCCTCAGTCATTTTTCCATTTGTATATGCTAAACTAGTTTCTGTAGCTTTTCTGCATAAATCAAGATTGTATCCCATTTCTGCTAATTTTATTAGATTATAACAGAGGCGTTGTCCATATCTCTCAGTAATTTCATTTAGCGCCTTTTGTAACCAAGGATCAATCATCTTCCTTAAATATCTGTAAATTGAAGGATTTCCTCTCATTAATCCATATTGTCCTTTTTTTTGACGTTCCTGATATTCTTCACCAGAACTAGTTTCGAGACTTTGAAGTCTCATTAATAATAATGATAAAAGCCCCATCTCAATTAACATATATGATTCAGTTATTTCATTTCCAAACAGGTCATTATGTTTTTTAAAAACAGGTTCAAACATCTCACGAAAAATATTTACATAATCATTTATTATATTCTCAGGGACTATTGCATGCCCATCCTCTATTTGTTGGGCTGTTTGAGGTTGCGGGGCATATAATTTTCGAGATAATTCAGTTATTTGACTTGTATAGTCTTCATTACTTATTTCTCCAGCCATCATTTTTTTCATTAATTCCTGTGAAATTTTTTGAAATTCTTCTGTTTTTTTTTGTGTTTCAGCAGGATCCGGCATTGCCGCCATTGAAGGATTTAAAGCTTTCAATAATGCATTATGTTCTTTTGTCTCGTAAATCTTCTGTTTAATAGAACCCATTCCATAGGTCATAGCCCAAAATAGCGAACTACAACCTGCTTTAAAATCCTCTTTATTAATAGCATTAGCAACAAGTTCAATTTCTCTATTAAATAAATCATCAACTGGAACAGTCATTCCCATTGAAGCATATGTGGTTTTAGTTGATAATTCTGTATAAGCTTTAGTAAAATCAGCTTGTGATATCTCTCCTCTAATATATTTGTCTTTAACTTTGCTCAGTTCATCCCATGCTGGTTTCCAATCTTCTTCATCTGGACGTAATACACTTAATTTGAAATTATTCATCATTGTTTCAGCATAAGGTATCCTTTGTGCTTCAGGAGTAGTATGCGTCGAATACATTTGTTGGATTTCAGTAGTTTTGTTTGAGATATCTACAGCATGTTTTATAGCATCTTCTGGATCAAATCTATATGCCATGGTTGTAACATATGCTAAAAACTGTTGTCTTTTTGTTCTATCATCAGTTATTCCGGGAAATCTATTTTCTTCAATATATTTTGTTAAAATAGGTTTACAATTATTTGGAAGTGACCTAAATGCCCTTTGCATATCTAATTTATCAATTTGTTCATAATATTCCTCTTGAGAAATCTTTTGTTCTTGGTACAATTTTGTTAGATTCTCTCTTTCTTTAAAAGTTATATCATCTTTCTCTTTATCATAATCAACACTAGCACTAGCATCTTGGCTTCTCTTTGAGGTTTCCTTAAACTTTTCAGAATGTTTGTAACCTTCAACTATAACTGTTGTCAATCTATCCCATTCAGGAAGCTTAATAGCCCATTCATCAAGAAATTTATCTCTTGATAATTTTGTCTCTTCTTCGAAATCAAAAGCTTTATTAGGATCTGGTAGTGTTAAATTTTCAAGATTGAGATTAGGTAGAGGATTCTGTTTTAATGCATTAAACCATCCTAAAGGTAAATCAGATTCAATAAATTTAAATTTATTTCTACATGTTGAAAAGATACTATTAAAATCAGGACCTCCAGTCTCACCTGGACGAACATTCCAAAAAATATTTTTCAGTTCAGGACCTGTCTTTTCCCAAAATGTTCTATAATTTATATGTTCAAAATCCCACCCGGAATATCCTAGGAATAGACAGGGATATTTTTTAATCAACCATAAATATAATTCTGCTTTTGCTAAAGAAAATCCACCTGCACTCTTATAAGCTGAAGCAACAGCTACAATTGTATTAGGACGTTCAATTGTTCCATGAATTTTACAAATTAATACTTTATTCCCCAATCCTTCTGCTTTTACTTGTTTGAAAAATTCAGCATATTCATTATTATCAACTAATAATTCGAATTCAACACCCTCACTCTGAAAAGCTCTTTCAACATATCGATCAAAATTAGTAGTAAAAACTGCTTTTAAAAGCCCATTTTTAGCTAATTTTGCTAGAAGTTGATGATTTGCGTTTGGAACATTGACATCAAGTACCTGAAATACTTTATAGAGATTCACACCATGAATATTAGCCCAAGTCTCAAGTAACGCTTCAGGTTGGAAGTTTGGATCTTTTATAATCAGTTTTTTCGGTACACCCCATTCATCAGGTACATTTTCAAAAAAATTAAACAGAATTTCTTCAGCGAGAGTCCACCAACTAGGTGCACAGGTAGGCGGAGAAATTGAGATTCCTGCCCCACAATATGCAATAAATCCATTTTCAAATAAAGTTGGAAGAATATCTCCCATCTTTTTTGGTATTTTATCGATTATTTCCATAATAATATTATTTATTAATTGATTTTTATTTAAAGTTTTTTTAAAAAGTATAAGATTCTTAAAGAAAGTTAAATAATTAATGAATTGTAAATTCTTGCGATTAAACAGGATTGGTTAAAAAGTTATAATAAAAAATGATTTTTCAATTATAAAGCATAAGGATTTTACTGATTGATTTGTCTCAATTTAATTTTATTCCACAAAATTTTGGATTAAGAAGAAATTATTTATATGAAATAATTACAACAACTTATTCTATTGATGATAAAATAGGGAATATTTCTCCTAATGCCTCTTGTATGGGTATTAGATTAGAAGAGAATAATAAGATAATAATTAATCCTTATCCTAGTACCACTACTTATAAAAATTTAAGAGAAACTAGTTTTATTGCTTTAAATTTTGTTAATGATGTATATTTATATGCTCTTGCTGCTTTAAAAGATCCTAATTCTCTCATTGGATTAACAGAATTTCCATTGAAATATTATGGATATCAATATATTGAATCTTTTAATATGGATATTCCCTATATTAAGAAAGCTTGGGCTATTTTAATAGGAAAAGTTTCAAAAGAACTTCAGAAAACAAGACAAGACAGTTTAGGAGAAATGGTGATACCTGTTTTCATGTTAGATATTATTTTTGCTAAAAAATTCCAAGAAACTCATAAATTATTTAATAGAGCAGAAAATTTAGCTCTTGAAGCCATAATATTAGCAACTCGTTTAAAGATTGCAAAAAAAAATCAAAATCAAGTTCTAATTTCTAGTATTTACGAAAAAATACAAGATATTATAGGAAATATTAAAAGATTTGGAAAAAATGAAAAAGCACTCAAAACAATAGAAATTATAAGTAGATATACAAATAATTTGCTTAAATAATTAATTTTCTTGAATTTTTTCAATATACATTAGTGGATAATCTAACTCATCCTTCCATTCTACTTTTGCTACAACTTTTACAGATTCATACTCAATAAATATTTCAGCTTTTATTATTTTGCCCGATATCTCATCATAATCAAATTCTGTATCTTTTTGACCCAAAATTTTCGCTCTATCTAATTGAATTTTTACTGATTTTACAAATGGTTGACAAGTAATAGCTGATTCTATTCCTTTTTCTATAGATTTAATTATTTTTTCATTATTTTGA
This sequence comes from Promethearchaeota archaeon, assembly GCA_048937405.1. Classification (GTDB taxonomy): domain Archaea; phylum Asgardarchaeota; class Lokiarchaeia; order Sigyniarchaeales; family SOKP01; genus Loki-b32. Next base: position 315,902 of record JBHLNF010000001.1, on the reverse strand, counting down.
ATAGGAATTCCACTGAGGATATGATATAATGCGCCCAGTTTAATGCCTGCCTCAAAACAAGCTCGTTCCCTCTCAGTTAAATCAGGTGAGAAAAAAATTTTTTCATTTGATTTCGACATATAATTTCAATCTATAAATTCAATTTTTGCTCCAGTATTATTAGGCTTACAAATATAGATATGACCTCCACGATGTTTTTGGGCGGTCTGAACTTCTCTTAAAAGTATTTCCGCTTCTGAATTTGATTCTACAATTCCAACAACACTAGGGCCAAATGAGGACATACCATAAGCTTTTAGTCCATAATCCTCAAAGAAGCGTAGTAAATCTTTGACAACTTTATGCTGTAACTCAATTTCAATTTTTTTAAAACCTAAACTCTGGATTTTGTTTAAACCTTCTCCAAAGCACGTTAAATCTTTTTTAATAATACCAGGTAATATCTTCATAATCACTTGATTTGATATTTCATTTACTTCACTTCTTTGAACTGGTGTAAAATTTTTAAAAACAGAGATTTCTTCATCTCCATAAGCCCCCTTTTTTATATTTGGGATCACTAGTACAAATCTCCAATTTTCTGGGATATCATGTCTAAAAATCGTTATTGCAGGACTAACAGAAGTTGATGCTGAAGATGGTAAAAACGTTTCTTTTTCTTTCCCAATACCAAAATCATGTCCTCCATCTAAAATAAAACCCCCTGTTTTAAAACCTTTCCACCCAATTCCAGATGTTCCACCCCTTTCTACCAATTTAGTAAGATCCTTATGAGCTAAATGAGTAAAATTTTTCAATTTCGTTATGGCCGTAGCTATAGCTAAGGATAATTGTGTCTTAGAACCCAACCCTACATGTGAAGGGAAATATCTTTTAAGATTAAAATGAAAATTTTTATTACTAATATTATATTTCTTAAATACTTTTGAAGCAATTTCATTAATGACTTCAATCGACTCTCGATAATATCTATGAGCTTCGATTTTAAACTCCTCAGCACTATTAGAAGCTTCAAAAACGACATTAGGACGGTCTAGCATAAGACCAATACCTCCATCAACTCTCCCTGTGTATCCATTTTCATCTATTAAAGAAAGATGTATCCTACATGGGGTTGTTATCCTTAAAGAAGTCATGTTTATCTTTGTTATTTAAGGAATTTTAGACTATAAATAAGAATTTTCAAAATAATTTAAATCTATTATATACTTTTATTCATAGTTTTTAGAAAATTAGAAGGATTTGAGCAATTTGAGTGATTTAGAAGGTTTAACAAGAAGGTTAATGAGAAAAGGTTTTACAAAGGAAGAAATTATTTTACGTCTTGTTAAAGAATATCTGGATTTTAAAGACATTGAGGTAGAGTCCGCAACCTCACTTGCTGAAGCGATATATGAAGAATGTAAAAAAAGTGATATAAAGACAGTTTCAGATCCCTTTATGAGATATTTATTAGATATTAATAAGGCAAATGTGACCATTGGTAAACAAGGAATAGGTTGTAGGGGATCAGGCGACTTTTTTGTTCATAAACTCATCGCAGAGTTATCTGAAACAGAGCAGAGAGCATATCTATCACCTAGCTCCTTAGATGATGCCGGTGCTGTGAGGATTAGTGATATTGAAGGATATAAAGCCGAAGATAATTTAATCATTGTATCAAAAATGGAAGGTATTCACAGTCGTTTAAGTGACTTTCCATTCTTGTGTGGTTTTCACGTAAGTTCGCGTAATAAGTTGCGTGAAGCGTATCGAGAGCCGCACTACGAGATCTCTATGTTAAAGGCGCAAAACCAATTTCTATAATGATTGATGTCCATCTTGGAGATGACGCTGATGTAGGGAAATTATTTGATTTCATAGCTGGTGTATCGACAGTTTCTGATTTAGCCAATGTACCAATAACCGCTGGTTCAACTTTGAGAATTGGAGGAGATATGGTAATTGGTAATAGACTAGTCGGTGGAATAAGCGCAATAGGAGTTTGTAATAGGTTATTAGCAAGAAGGAATATACAAGTTGGAGATAAAATCTTAATGACTGAAGGTGCTGGCGGTGGAACAATAACAACTACGGCAATATATTCTGGAAATCATGATGTTGTAAAAGAAACGATGAATATAAAGTTCTTAGAGGCTTGTGAAACTATTTTAAACTCAGATTATATAGATGAGATTAGAGCAATGTGTGATGTCACAAATGGTGGTTTAAGAGGAGATTTATATGAGATAAATTATGAAGCTAAATGCGGTGTAAATATATTTGAAGAAAAAGTAAGAAATCTAGTAAATCAGAATGTTCTAAACATGTTGAGAAAAGTTGGAGTTGATTATTTAGGAGTTTCTTTAGATGCTCTTTTAATTTATTGCTCAGCAACCGTCGCAGAGAAAATTATCTCTGATCTCAAAAGAATTAATATCAAATGTGATGAAATAGGATATGTAGATGACTCAAACCAAGTTTTTTTTACTTTTTCTGATGAAAATAGAAAAGAAATCCTGCCAAAATTCAGAGAATCTGCCTATACTAAAATAAAACAAGAGGTTGGAGAAGAGACACCTGAGTTGCTTGAAAAAATGGAAAACGAGGTTAAAAAAGCAGAAATTAAAGCATTAGAGAAGCGTATAAAGATTATCAAATTTATTAGAAAGGAAAATTAAAATAATGATAGTTACTATAAATCTAAAGCTTCATTCATTGAACCTGACCTAAATCCCTCAATATCAATAGTAATATATGTGAATCCTAGTTCTTTTAGTTTACTTTTAATTATTTCTAAATTTTTTACAGTTAGAATTTTGGATAAATGCTCAGGCAAAAATTCGATACGGGCAAGAGTTTCTTCATGTAATCTCACTCTTAATTGAGTTAAATTAAATTTTTTCTTAAGAAATTTTTCAGATTCTTTTATCATATATAATTTCTTTTCATTGATAATTTGACCATAGGGAATTCGAGATGAAAAACAAGCCATTGATGGTTTAGATTGGACCTCAAGATCATAAAATTTACTAAGATCTCTTATTTCATTTTTATTTATATTAAATTCAATATACGGTGTAGAAATCTTTAACTCTTTTAAAGCTTGCATCCCTGGTCTATAATCTGAAAGATCATCTATATTTGAACCATCTAGAATTAAATCAAATTTTTTTGAATCTCTAATTTTAATTATATCACTATATAGACCTGTTTTACAAATATAGCATCTATTTGACGGATTAAATTGGAATTCTTCGTTTTTTAAAGGATCTCGTTCAATAATCAAATGGTTTATATCATATTTTTTAGCAAATTGGGATGTTAATTTAATTTCTTCTTCAGGATAAAGAATTGATTTTTCAGTTATAAGCAATGTTTCTTTTGCATATTTTTTTGATAAAAATGCTAAAAGGGAACTATCTACACCTCCCGAAAAAGCTACGATAACTTTTTTTCCATTTAAAAACGAAAGAAGTCTTTGAAGTTTAATATTCAGATCTTTTGATAATTCCATATTCATTTTTGATACTTATATTAAATATTAATATAATCTTTTTTACACTGTTCTAAAAAAAAGAAAGAAAATAAGGTTTTTGATTATTTTTCTAAGTTATTAAAATTTTAATAAAAATACTACCATTTAAAATCAGGATTGAAAAAGAGAAGTGAATTTAATTTTTGGAGGGTAATGAAAACTACAACATAATACCATGCTAGAGAGGAGAACATCAGAATCCATTCAAGAAACTGTCTTGTTAATGGTGCTGGAGCTATTATATATAGAATAGCTGCTGTTGATGGTCCAAAAATCATAAAATATCCTACGGTCTTAGGAAATATTCTTTTCCTTAATATTATAGCCAAACCTGTGAAAAAAGCTCCAACAGCAAACCCACCAAATGCTGACGAAGAGAAATAAAAATGTAAATCAAATGGAGAACGATCTAAACTGAAAACTCCAACAAAAAACATACCAATAACTCCAACCATCAAACTTATTACTCCGATATAACCGAAAATTCTTCTAAATAGTATAATATAGTGTTCTTTCTTAGTATCATCTAACTTATAATTTTGATGTGAACTATATAATCGACTTAAATTCAGAATTAAGGGAACAATGAAAATTGCACTTAGAATACATGTAAGATCTAAAATGAAAGGAGCAGGAGTATATCTTACTGAACCTAAATCACTTATCCAGTTATACCAAATACTATACTCAAAACCACCAAATTGTATTGCGATTATTAAACCAAATATTAGTCCAGGTAAAAAAGTCAATAAACTAAGATATATTGAAATTTTCACTACTTTAGGTTTTGTAAGTTGATCATAGATGTACTTACTATTTCTTTTCATTTTAAGCAAAATTAGATCAATATATTGTTTATATACACTTTTTTGTCCCATTTTTTCTTACCCTTCTTATTAATCTATTATGTTTTTGTAAATATATAATTTATTCTACCTGGAAACTAAATTCAAATTACTCCTAACCCGGCTCCTTAAATATAAAATCTAATTACCGTTATTTAATTGTTTTGATCTCACTATCTTTAATTCTAAATAGTACAACATTAATAAAAATTAATCTTTTAAATAAAATTATTCTAAATTATTAAATAAAGAAAGATTAAGCTTATTAAGGGAAAAAAGAGATGGTTAAAATTCAATCAATAGTATATTTCTCTTTAACTTGGAGTCATGTTTTATTAAATAAGTTTTTCCTATAAGTTCCTTTTCCTCTAGACTCAGCAGTTTATCAGAATCATCTATAATAAAAGCCAAAGTACGGTCCCCACTCTCTAATAATCCAATTACGATAGCATATTCGGGTAATCCTTTTCTATCATAGATAATAGTGTATGCTTCTATTGTAAGATTTCCATTTGCTTTTTCGATTGGTTCTGGCAAAATCTTTGATTCAATTTTTTGTTGAATTGCATCAAATTCTTGTCTTGTCCAAGCCATAGCAGGAGGAGATCTCCCATATATTCCAACTGACTCTGATGTATTAAACCCCCCATTTGCTAATACCATTATTTTCTTATTTGGATTTTTTTGAATAATTTCAATTGCCGTAACAATTGCATGCATAGAATAACTACTTAGAGGACCTCCAAAAAAAGAAAGTCCTCCAGTTATTGTTAAATTGCGTGGATCATCTTCAGGAATGCCAATCTCTTTTCTGGCAATTTCTACCATGCAAGGAAAACAACTATAAAGATCAAAAGCATCTATATTGCTAAGTTTAAGCCCTGCTTGATTTAAAGCCAATTTTGATGCTTCTCGAATAGCAGGTGAATTGTATAATCTAGAACGTTGAGTTATATAACGAATATTATTTAGATCTGCACCACCCATTGGATATACCCATTTTTTTTTATCAATTCCAAGATCAGCTGCAATTTTTTCATTTGTTATAATTAAGGCTGCGGCTTGATCTACATAAAGATTCGCAACCATTCTTTTAGTATATGGATGACAGATAATACGATTATTATAATTAGGAGTAATTATTTCTTTAGCGTTGAAATGATTTTGTTCCCAAGCATAGGGATTTTCAGAAGCGATTTTAGAGAAAAGTTCATAACGCTTTCCAATATAGTCTAGATGTTCTTTTAAACTCCTGCCTGATTCAGCTCTTAAAGCTGTTTCAATTAAAGCGTAAATATATCTAGCAGCAATAAGTCTATAACTCATTTCAAACTTACTTGAATAATAATTCGTTGCTTCTTGCATTTTATTAGTTGTTCGTGTTGGTAATTCTGGCCAATCTAAAGTGATTTTATCTTTATCTGCTCGATATTTTGAATAAGCTGCCTCTCCTCCTGCAATGAGAATAACTTTATTCTCATTCAAAGAAATTGCTCTAGCAGCTTTATTAACTAATAATTGAGGTGTATTCCCACTAATTGGAGCTGTATATTTCTGAATAAGTTTTATTCCAAGAAGATTACTAAGTCTCTCTGAAGCATCTTCATAAATCCAACTAGAAATAGTTGACATATATATAGTGTCAATAGCTTCCCGCAAACCATCTATTCCTGACATTGCTATCGCTCTTTGACATGCTTTAGCAATTAGAAGAAGAGGATCAAGAGGCTTTTCCACATTTTTACGCTGTGTAATTTGCGCTGCTCCTATAATAACAGGAGTATTAATAACCATTTTATCCATCTTAAATATTCCTTATCTTAAAATGCTATTGAAAACTTAAAATTCAAAAAAATAATAGGTATGACAATGCAAAGATTTATATACTATGAGCTATATAGTATTCATAGAATACTATATTATATTAAGACTATAAAAATGAACTTATGGAGTTAAATATTATGATAAAACGTGTAAAAGAATTAGATCCAAGTGCTTTAATAGCCTCAAAATACTTTCGAGATTACGTTGAAAAACAAGAAACAGAAATAAATAGAGGTATAAGCCTACTTTGTATATTATCTATATTATCACAAGCTGAAAATGAAGGTTTACATGGGTATAGGATATTAAAAGAATTAACAGAAAAGACAAATGAAATGTTAGTCATTGAGGAAGGGACACTTTACCCCATTTTGAGAAAGCTAGAGGATGATAATATAATTAAATCCAAAAAGGAAGAATCAGGTAGAAGAAGAAAATTTTATAGTGTTACAGATTATGGAAAAAAAATTTTTAACCATCTAGCTGGATTTTATAGCAAATTAACTGAGGCAATTGCTCCTTTATTTGATGTAAGTGTTAATTTAAAACCTGAGAAGTATTTATTTTGTCCTATGTGTGCTAACAAAATTGATATTACTAGTGAAGAACTACGTTTTTGTGATGTATGTGGTTATAATATAGAAAAAGAATTAAAAGAAAGAGGTTTAAAGTATGAGTGAAAAAGAAATGAGCAATATGATAAAAAAATATCTTAAGGCAGTTAAATCTAAACTTCCTGACTGGCTTAAAGAAAAAAAAGAACATAACGATATCCTACATGAACTTGAAGAACATATTTGGAGTAAAGCGGAAGAATTATCAGGAACGGGTCAACCCACACTACAATCTGTTGAATTGGCAGTTTCTCATATGGGAAAACCAGAGAATATTGCTAAAGAATACAAACGTCGAGGTACACCAAAATATTATATTACAGAAGAATTATGGTCAAGTTATTTAAAAGTGTTAGGAATTGTTTTTGCAGTCATAATCGGAATTTCAATCAGTTCACAGGTGATAGATATTATTTTTGGGAATGTAGATATCGGTAAATTCTTCTTAAATATAATTCAAGGAATACAGATTGGATGTCTCTCTGCTTTTGCTATAATTACGATAATTTTTGTTGCATTATCGATGGAAGGTTATTTTCCTGAAGATTTTAAATCAAAGAAAATCCGAGAGGAAGAAAAACAAAGTCTTGAGATCGCAAGAGAAAAAGGAATTTCAATTTCAGAAATTAAGAAAAAACCATTAAGGTCATATATAAAACCTGTAGGAGTAATCATTGGTGGATTTATAGGAATTATATTCGGAATATTCTTAATTTTGTTACCCATTCCAGCTGTAAGAAATTTAATTAATCCTGAATTTCTTCTGTATCTTCAATTCGCAGGAATATTTATGTTAATTGAGGGTATCTTAGATTTAAATCGGGGATTAATAGGAAATAGGCAGATGTTAACGCATCAGATTATTCATGGGATTACAATAGCAGTAAAATTAGCTTCGATATCTGTGGTAGTTTTAATGTTAAATAGACCAGAAATATTCCCAATCTTAATTATTGATAACTCTACAGAAACTCTTACCAATATAGGAATTGCTCCTGAATATTATGCCATTTTTAGAGGAATTGCTTGTTTGATAATTGCTTTAGTTGCTTTAAGTACAATTGAGGACTTCTACAGAATCTATAAAGCTGAAAAATACAAATCTGGATCTTAAGATAAATTTTTTTTTTTATATTTTTACCTTTAGTGTTTATATCTTTTTATAAAATTGAAATGATGGTCTTTCAATCGAACCAACAACTAAATAAACATGATCTAACATAACATTTAATAATTATTATTACTATCAATTCATGTAAGAAATTTTACAAAAACCCAAGTTTAATATTTCTAAAGAGTGAATTCAATGAAAAGAAAAAATATTATTATAATATCTATCTTGTGTCTTTTTTTAATGGTTTCTATGGCATCAGCTGCAATAGGAAGAGCAGATTTGAAGTTATCAACTGCTGATAATATAACTGATGCTACAGGTGATATAATCGAAATTAATGGTAATGAAGAAACCTGGACCTCTACTGATCTTCATACAGAGGTTGATATTGCTACGATGACCCATTCAGGACAAAATTTTACTATAACTTTTAGTGGAAATGTACCTACTACGGCGAGTTATATATACACTTTCATATTATATGAAGACATTGATGATCCTACCACACAATATATGGTGATGTATGGTGGGGGCAGTGGTGGTTATCTCATAAATCCAAGTGGTCTGTATTGGACTGGTACTGATTGGGGTTATATGACCCCTGCGAGTGTTGTGACCATCGATGGTGATGAATTCGAGATAGGGATTCCAAGTGGGGCTCTTACTATTGACTCCTCACTTAATTGGTATTTTATGAGTATGTATCTTATTTATGCTACAAATATGAGTTATGTAGATATTTGCCCTGATAGTCTTCAAAGTGCTGCTCTTAAAGGTATATCTGGTCCAGGGGGTAATGGAATTCCTGGATATGAATTAACTATTTTAATAGGTATTACTTGTGTAGCTTCCTTTGTATGTATTTATACATATAAAAAACGAATAAAAAAATAAGTTAAAATTAAATCCTTTTTTTTTTTTTTTTCATGAAGATATTTTTAGTCAATTTTAGACTAGTTCTTTACGTAAGAAAAAATTTAATTTGAATTAGGTTATAAATAAAATTATCTAAGAGTTCTTAGAGATTAAATCATATAAAGGAAATCTAACACGGAGAATGGAAAATAATAAAAATCGAAGATCTTTAGGAGTTCATTTGACATCAAGAGAGATTTTCCTGAAATACATATTTCCCGAAATAAGATCAAAACTATGGGAATATACATGGATAGATTTATATGCTGGTGAAGGAAATTTAATATTACCTATATTGGATTCAATTTCTATTGAAAAGAGAACTCAATTTTTTACGGAACATATTTTTTTATTTGATATCCAACCAGAGATGGTAAATAAATGCATAAAAAATGCTGAAAAACACAGTATACCTTCAAAAGTAGCTAAAATGAACATTCAATTGAGAAATAACCTAGAAAGTTTTCCAGAGTTTATGAAACATGTTCATTTTCCATTGTTCCACATAACAAATCCACCATATCTCTATTTAGGATATATTAGAAAGCATAGAGACACTCATAAATATTTAAAACTGTTTAAGGGTAAAAATGAGGGGTATCAAGATTTATACCAAATTGCAATGATAAATGATTTAAGAAATAAAATAGAGAATTTAATTTATATCATACCATCAAACTTTTTATATGGGGCATCAGTTTCAAACAAGTTTCGTAAAGATTTTCTTGAATATTATAAAATAAAAAAAATGATTATATTTGAAACAAAAATATTTGAATTCACAGGCACAAATATCTGTATTAGTTTCTTTAAAAGAAAAGCATTACCTAAAGTTGAAAGTATAGAATTTGATGGGATTAAAATTAAAAACAAAAATGACATATTCGAAAAACGATATATTCTTAAACCAGAATTTAAATTTCGAGCTGGGTCTGAATTTGATGAATTTCTCAAAGAATATAATACTCAAATACCCCTAAAGGTAAGTTTTTATCTATTAAATTCAGATGTAATTGAAAATAAAGGGAATAATGAAATTAGAGTACTAGATGCGAATAAATATCAAAATAATGAATATAAGCAGAAAATTCTTCATATTAATGATTATTTAAAAAATAAAGTCAAATCTAATATTTTATATATTCGAACTGTTGATACTGGTTCTTATATGGGGAGAGTTGGATTAGGTATTATTTCTGAGGAATTTGGAGTTGATGGGATTTATGTATCGGGGAATACATACAGAACTCATCCAATTCAACTCTTTTTGGAACCAGCAATCAATATAGAGGATCAAATTTTACTGAAAAATTACTTTAATTTTATTTTAGAAGTATTCAGAAAGAAATTAGATAGTGAATTCCTCACAACTTATAAATATTCTGATGCTGAATATACAAGAAAGTATTTAGGATTAACTCAAGTAAGATCTTTAATAAAAACACTTCCTGTTATTAGCATGAATTCAAATGATAAGAAAATATTAAAAGAATTAATAATTAGCGAGAACTTTCATGGAATAACTCAATTTTTAAACAAATTCAAAAAAGGCTAAAGATAGGTATATTTAAAAATTAATACTAGCTAAAAGAATGGCAATTAACCCTAAAAGCATTGCTATTTTTAATAATAGACTAATTTTTGAGAAATCTTTTTTCTCTAAATTCTTTTTAGGCATTAATAATGCGGCATATAATATTACAACTATACCAAAAATCATAGAAATTGAAAATGCTAACCGGTTAATTAATTCTGTGAATGCCGCTAGTATAAAGAATAAGATAGATAAAAATGCACAGATCATAGAGATGTAAGGGGTTTTTGATAAGCCTATTTTAATAGCTAAAGTATTAACTCCTAACTCTTTATCACCTTCAATATCTTCACAACCTTTTATAATTTCACGAGATAACAAACCAAAAATGCTATTTAGAAAGAAAAAATAAATATAGATAGGAATAGTCGAACTATTTAAAATTGCTCCATATATAAATCCAATAGAGAAAGAGATACTTACAATTATATTTCCAAAAAATCCACTTTTTTTCCCCCATTTTGCATATACCCAACCCATAAATCCAAAAAAAATTGCTAAAAATACATTGATATATAACAAATTGAAAATTATACTATGAATAATAGAAATTAGAATTCCTAATATAAATAGTCCTGCAAATAAGTATTTTGCTTCAAGCATTGTTATAGCTCCGCTGGGAATAGGTCGTTCTGGTCTATTTATCTTATCAATCTCAATATCATAAATGTCATTTATTACCATTCCAGAACCTGCAATAAAGAAATAAGTCAATACTCCAAGTATAATATTAATAATAATTCTTTCATAACCAATTCCTTGTCTGGTTACTAAAATTCCAATTATAACTGTAAGACTTCCCATTATGTCATTAACTGGTCGAAGAATCCCAATAGCATCTTTAATTTTCAATGAAAATCACAATTTATCTAATTTCAAATTTTTTTTTCTGATTTTTACTAGTGATTTTAATTTCATCGATAATTTCCTTTAAAGAGTTTCCATTATCTTTTAGAATGTGGTTTTCAATGAAAGTCCCCATTACTATTATGTCACTTCCTGCTTCCACGAAAGCTTTAGCATCTTCTTTGTTATCAACACCTCCTCCAGTAATTACTGGGATGTTTAAAACTGATTTACAAGTTTTTATATGTTCTAACGGAATTTTTTCACTCCCAGAACCAGCCTCTAAATAAACAATTTTAAAACCAAACATTTCTGCTGCTAAAGCGTAAGCAGCTGTTAATTTAGGTTTATTTCTTGGTAATAGTTTCGCATTTCCAATCCATCCCGCACTCCCTCCAGGTTCTATTATTAAATATGCCATTGAAATATATTCTAAGTTAAATGATCTGATTGTATATGAAGCGAGAGCTTGTTGTCCCACTATAGAATAAGGATCTGATGAGTTTAATAAAGACATAAAGAAAATAGCATCTGCATACTGAGAAACATTACTGATACCCCCAGGAAAAATAATAACGGGTAGCTCAATTTTGTTTTTTATTGCTTGAATTGTTTTATCAACAAAACTTTGATCAAAAACTGTACTTCCTCCTATTAAAATAGCATCGGTTCCTGCATCTTCAGCATATTTAGCCATTTTTGCTGCTTTCATTGGACCCTGCCTTAATGGATCGGGATCTATTAAAGAAAAATGCAGAGCACCTTCATCATTAATTTTATTAATTAAATATTCATATGTATTTCTTTCAATATATTCATCAATTAATATATCAACCATATCTTTCACATCTCTCTATTTATTCAACTTTTTTTAATCTAACAATCATTTTTTTAATCTTTTCATAAATTTCAATGACCTTTTCTTTCCAATTAGAAAACTGACTTAATTCTTTAGGAAAATTTTTATATAGCTTAGACATTTCATTCATTCTTATTCTAAGATAATTTAAATCTAATAATAAGTTCGGATGAGAAATTCCTTTAAAAGCTTTAACTGCCATATCAAATATCGATAAACTTAAACCGCCTTTAGAGGAAATTTCTAAGATTTCTTCTCCATTTAATAAGTCGCGTCCTAATCCAAAATTGAGATCTTCATTTGAAAGTGATTGAAGAACAATTCTTAATAAGTCTAATGAAGCAAATTCTGCTCCAAAACTTGTCATTACATTATAGTTATAATCCCATAATTCATCAATGGAATAGTTATTATTTTCTATAGCTCGAACTGCTGAATTAGCTGCATAATATCCTGCTCGCATGGATGGATCTATTCCACCGCCATGAAGTGGATTAACTTGGCAAGCAGCATCTCCTATTAGCATGAATCCTTTGTCTGTACATGACCATAATGGCCTTCTTACTGGAACTACTCCCCCTCCAGAGGAAATTATTTCAACCTTAGATGTTTTAATGAATTGATTATATACATTGACCTTATATAGATCTTTAACTTTACCTCTATAATCCATAAAAGTTCCAATTCCTATGTTAACTGATGACTGGGTTTTAGGAAAATACCAGATATATCCCCCTGGTGCTTTCTTTTGATCAAGAATAATTGTAATAAATTCAGGATCTTGAATATTTAGGTCTGATGGTGAAAATTTCACTATTTCGCGATAACATAAAATACTATCTTCTTTTGAAATATTTTTTTCAATTAAAGAACTTTTAACTTTTTTTCTCAATGGGGAGTAAAAACCACTAGCATCAATAACTATTTTAGCATTTAGATCGACTTTTTCTCCATTTTCTAATTTTACTTTAACTCCATTTACCGTTCCATTTGAATATAATAAATCTAACACCATAGTTTTATCTAAAAACTGTCTTACACCAGCATCAAGAGCTTCATTCAGTAATCTCTGACCAAATTCTAGTCTATTTACAATATAACCAGCTTGTTTTGGATCAAAAAGGGTTATACATTTTTTAAGATTGGGCGAATATAATTTTGCTCCTTTTATGTGACAAGAAAGTTCTTCATTTTTGGGATGATTTATTTTTAGAATGTCAAAAATTTCATTCCCTACAGCATCACCACATATTTTATTCCCTATTTCTTCTTTTTTTTTTCTGTCTATTAAACATACATTTAATCCTTTTCTAGCTGTAAATCTAGCCGCCGTAGTACCCCCAGTTCCGGCCCCGATTACTAATACATCAAAGGTTTTTTCTATGTTTTCCATAATAGACAATTTTATATTTTTGATAATTTATTAAGATAAAAAATAAATTAGATAAGATTAAATGAGAGTTAAAAGATATATAATTATTGTACTTCCAATAGGAACAGTTAAATCATCATAAGTACTTGGAGAAATTAATTCAATAAAAGTTGCTATAATACTGGTAATTAATGAATATATTAAAACGGTAGGTAGGGATAATACTTCTTGAAAAGTTGGTATAAGTGTGCCAAATAAGTAAAACGTGAGTGTAGATAAGATAAAGGCAGATCCCAAAAAGGTCAGAGACCCTTCGAGAGTTCTTTTTGAGTTTGTCCAAGGGAGACTTACACTAACTTTTCCCCATCGTTTTCCAATAACCGAAGCTAATGTATCAGCTATAATCATTAATAAGGCTCCTGCGATCGGAAAATAAAACTGATCAGAGGCAAATATCCCAAAAATGAAAACTAATAATGTAATTGAAAAACAATAAAAAAATGGACCCTGAAGAAAAGCTCTTTTTAAATTTTCTTCTTGTTCCTCCGATATTGCTTCATATAAATCTTTAAATTGTTTCACGTTTGATTCTTTTGAGCTTAAATAAATAAAAACCATTAAACTACCTGCTATTATAGTAGGCCAAAATGGCCAGTAATAAAATGGTGAACTGAATATTGCTAGTCCAGCAGATATATGAATAGCTTTCCTAGCTGTAAATTTTGATATACTCTCTTTTTTATACAAAATAAGAGGAATAAAGATTGTCAACAGAACATATAAGTATGTAATTCCGACAATTCCAAGATCTGTGAAAATTTTACTCATTTCTGTATCTAATCGTTTAAGTATTAAGCCAAAGAAGTATTCTTACTTTAAAGACTTTATTACCACGCATGTTTTTACGAATTTTACGAATCTTAATAATATATTTTTTTTTTTATGGTTTTAGAACTTAAAATTTTAATAAAATAAGTGAATGTTAATGATTATAAAAAGAATTGAAAAAAATCAACCAAGATATTGAGTTTTTCTAAGAAGATCTAGAGAAAAATTATTAGATTAATCACCTCATAAAGAAAAATTTCTTTTCTTTGTTCCATAGACTTGATAACTGATAGATTAAACTTGAAAAATTCAAAATGCGAATAATTAATTAAATTTATACAATTTTTATAGGTAATTATAGCTATCTAAAGAAGACTATAAGCAGATATCTATTGATTACTGATCTCACTATGATTGATGAAACACGTATAAGAGATAATTTAAAAGAATTATCTTTTCCAAGGTTATCTGGAACTAAATATGAGAGGAAATGTTTCAGTATTACTAAACAAAAGATAGAAGATCTTGATCTTACTCCGATCGTTCAAAAATTTTTATTTAGTACATTTTATTCAAGGATCTATCCTAAAGTATCTTTGACATTATTAAGTTGGCTTCTTGTGGTTCTATCTTTAAACATTAGCATAGCTTTTACACTAATTAATCTTTGTTTAATCCTAATTTTAATTTTAATTCTGATTTTGTTTACAAGGAATCCTGAGAAAATTAAATTAGGAAAAAGGCATAATTCTCAAAACTTATATGTAAAATTATTATCCCAACATATAGACACGAACTCAAATTATGACATTTTCTTTTTTTCTCATTTAGATTCAAAGGGACAAACATTTTCAATAAAGATTCGTATTCTATTGTATTATACATGGTTAATTTCATTCCCTTTGAGTCTCTTATTCATCATTTTTAATTCTTTTGTAATAGTTGAAGATTTTATATTATTATATAGCTTTTCAATTTTGACATTAATTATTAATTGTGTGGCATCTTCAATATTATGGATAAATATGACTAATAATAAATCTAAGGGAGCAATAGATAATGCTTCAGGAATATCAATTGTCTTAGAACTACTATATTATTATTCAAATCAGAAAAATAGGCTTAAAAATTACAATTTATGGTTTGTATTTACTGGTGCTGAAGAATCAGGTACTATGGGAATAAGAAATTTCTATAAATGCATAAAAAATTTTGATAGAGAAAAGACCTTCATAATTAATTTTGATTCAATAGCTAATCGAGTAAATCTATGGGATCATGGTCTTCTCACAAATAATAATAAAGCTCTTAATTATATTTTAGACAATAATAATATAATGAGTTTAGAAAAGGCAAGAAGAATTTATATTGGTACATATAGTGATGGGTTATTTCTTCGCAATAAAAAATTTAAAGGTTTGGGAAATGGTGATAAAACCTCATATAATTATGTTCATTCTGTTAATGATGACGTGGATAAAATTGAAATAGGATTTTTGAAAAAACTATGTCATTTTTATACCATTCTATTAAGTGAAGTCGATATAAATTTAAAAAAATAATATCGAGTGTTGATTATTAATCGAGTTTAATAGGAAAGAATTAGGGGTGGTTGTTACTCCCCCTAAGACGGTTGAATATATACTATCAAGGATAGGGAAAATAAGGAATGGACAGAAAATCTTAGATCCTTGCGTCGGACCAGGGATTTTTGTAAAAAAACTAGTAGAGAATGGAATAGATAAATCCCAAATATTCGCGTATGATATAAATTCTAACTTTTTAGTCGAGATTAAAAAATTAGGGATTACTACTAAAAAACAGGACTCTCTTATAGCATTATACCCTGATTCTTATAATGAATTCGATTTTATTATAGGAAATCCTCCGTATCTAAACAAGGCTAGTGCTTATGTACGTAAAAACAAAAAAACACTCCAAGAAATTTATGGGAAAATTAACGCTCATGAAACATATGCTATGTTTATTATTAATAGTATTTGGAGATTAAAGGAAGGAGGAAAATTGGGTTTTATAACAAGCGATTCATTTTTAACTCTGAGTACCCATAAAAAATTAAGGAAATTTATTCTTAATAATTGTAAAATTAATGAAATTCTTTTGGCTCCTAAAAATTTGTTTTCTAGTCAAAATGTAAGTACAAGTCCAGTAATAATTATTTTATCAAAGCACTCTGGTCAAAAAAATAAAAATCTAAGAGAAAACAATACTATGAGGATTATACCAAGGATTAATTGCGAATATGATTATTATAATCCTCCAATTGTTAATGAAATAAAACAAAAAAAGTACAATTCTTTACCCTTTAACATCTTTTTTATGGAGATAGAAGAAGAAATCCTTGATCTATTTGAAAATATTCCTAAATTGAGTGATTTTTTACAAGGATTTATTGGGATGCACACACATAATAATAAAAAATATATTGCAGCAATAGATGGTACAAGTCTAGCAAATGTTTTTAAGAAGCGAAATGAAAAAATAAAAAAACCAGATAAAAAATATCAAATAATTTCTCGTGAAAACCTGAATTCATCTCAGTGGAAACCTTATTTAAAAAGAGGTGGTGCAGATCAATATTCCAGACCAATAATGGAAGCTTTAGATTGGAAAAAAGAATCAATAAAAAATTATGACATACCTAAAAATGTACCATTTGAAAAAGAAGGTATCATAATAAGTGGAGTAAGTTCAAGATTGGCTGCTCGTTATATGCCAGAAGGATGTTATTGGGATTCTAATAAAGCTATTGGATTTATTGTTAAAAATACATCAGTTTCAATTCTTTATATTTTAGGTTTGCTAAATAGTTCATTATATAATTATTTAGCGAAGGGAATTATAAATAATACTAGTAGTATTCAAATTACAGGAATTAATGCACTACCCTTCGTTAAACCAGAAAAAGAAATTCAAGAAAAAGTTGAAATCTTAGTAAAATCTATCATTAAAAATAAAGAGAAAAACCTGAATTATGATTATATAAAAGAACAAAAAATGATTGATGATTTGATATTCAGCTTCTATACTAAAAATTTTAAGCTATCCTTTGAATTAAAAGAAAAATTAGACAGAAAATATTCTATTTATTCAAAAGATTAACATTTATGAAAAAAACTATTGTTATTCTACTACATACATTTAAATATAATAGTAGATATTATAGTAGTAGATGATATTCCATGCCAAGAAAAATTGATAAAGAAAAATATTTACGCATTCTCGAAAGACTTGAAAAAGGAGAGAAACAATCTTCTATTGTTATTGATGAAAAATGTTCTTATGGTACAATTTCAGCCGCGAAACAATGGGATAAAGAAGGAAGACCTTCTACTATTATATCTCCAATAAAATCAGTAGCAAATACCTCTAGAATTATTTTTTCAATTCCAACTTTCTGGCTTGATCTTTTAAATGAAAATATTGAAGGAGGAATTTGGATGGACTATTCCGATGCAATAGTAGATATCATTCGTACATATTTTCGAATGAAAATGGATTCTTATGAACCCCCTCATGGAGATATTCCTACTTTTGCTGATAAAGGAGAAAATTTTAGAAAAATAAGGAGGAATTTATTAAAAGATATAAAAAATCAAAAGTAAATAGTAAATTTATTTTTTTATAAATTTTTTTGATAATTCAATATCCCCCTTCTTTTTATAAGTTAAATCCCAAGTTAAAATACATAGACTGTAAGATTTTTTTTAATTGAGTAAAATGCCTTCTGTCTTAGAAAAGATTCGTATTTTGGGAGAAAATTCAAAATATGACATATGTGCTAGTACTGCTTCCAGTCGTACAGATAAATATCCAAAACTTTTTGGAGATTCCAAAGAATGGATAGGTACTACTGCAAGTGCGGGGATTTGCCATAGTTATACTCCAGATGGTCGATGTATGAGTCTTTTCAAAACTTTATACACCAACAAGTGTATATATAATTGTAAATATTGTTTCTCACATAATTGCAGGAAGAAGATGAGTTTTACACCAGAAGAATATGCTCGTACATTTATGAAACTATATTCGATGAATGTAGTTGAGGGTGTATTCATATCATCAGCAGTTTGTGGTAGTGCTGATGATACTACCGAAGAAATGTTAGAAGCAATTAGACTTCTTCGATTTAAATATAATTTTCAGGGTTATGTACATTTTAAGTGTTTACCTGGTGTTAGTCAATATCTTCTTAAAGAAGCAATAAGTCTTTCAGATCGCATATCTATTAATTCAGAAGCATCTACTAAAGATCATCTTGCCGAAATCGCTGAACAAAAAGATTTTAAGAACGATATCATTATGCGCCAACGCTGGTTAAAGCAAATTCGTATCAAGCATAATGATGAAGCACTTAAAGTTATTAAAGATTTAAAGGAGGATGCTCAGTTTAAATATCAAGAAAAAATGATTAAAGACAGAAGAAAAGATGGGTATAAAAAATTTAGATGGGATGGAGCACCAATACTTAATAGCGGACAAACAACCCAGTTCGTAGTTGGAGCAGCTGAAAATGAAAGTGACTATGAATTATTAAAAAGAATTGATTGGGGATATAAAGAAATTGATCTTAGGCGAGCTTATTTTTCTTCTTTCATTCCAATAGAAGGAACTCCTCTAGCATGTAAACAAGCAGCACCATTAGCAAGAGAACATCGATTATATCAAAGTGATTGGTTATTACGTATATATCATTATAAACTCAAGGATTTGAAAGAAATATTAACTGAAGATGACAATTTACCAATTGGAGATCCAAAAATTCACCTAGCAAGGCTATATTTTAAAGATCATGGATTAGTGGATCCAAACCAAGCATCTTACAGCGAATTACTAAGAGTTCCTGGGATTGGTCCAATTTCTGCTAAGCGGATAATTAATTTGAGATCTAAAAAATTTATATTTAAACGTCGACAAGACCTAAAATCTGTTGGCGTTGTATTGAAACGAGCTAATCCTTACCTATTAATAAATGGAAAAAATCAAACTACACTACAAAATTTTATTTATCAAAATAAAGATAGTGCTCCACAGGAGGAAATAATATGAAAAACTCAGAAATTAAAAGAGATCCTTTAGAAGTTATTGGATGTGCTAAGGGGCATTCACATAGAGAAATAATAGATAAATTGCCTCAACATTGTAAATTCTCACCTTATCTTATCGATCAGATTAAAAAGATACCAGAAGTCATTTTACGCAATTCAGGCACTCCATTCGCAAAGAAGATAAACGGAATGATGAGAGAAGTGACTACTGAGGCATATCGAGCTAAACAATTTACTCGAACAGAAATAAATAATCGTGGGGTACTATTTGGAGTTGTACTACTCAAACATAAAGTGATGGATTCAATTTTAAATTATTTTCATGAAAGATGGCCCCAATGTGTAATTTGTTTATATAATGAATATTCTAATAAAACTGGTGTGATTGATGAAAAAGGAACAATTCAAGAGATTGATGCACCTTTAAAAAGTGTTGTAGAAAAAGTAAGTAACTATAGACCGATTATTCCTTATTTTAATGATATCCAATTTTCTGGTGAGGAAATCTTCGAAACTCTTTATAAATCTCAATTTATTTCTGAAAGAGAAAATAATAGTTATTTTAAGCGTATGATTCCCGATAAATGTTTTGAACTACCAGGGATGAGACACGGTATAGAAAAGAGTTTTCGTAACAAAAAAATAAATGATTTTTTTTAATTTCAAACGATTTTTGCAAATAATTGCTTTGCCGTTTGATATGATTGACTCTCACTAGGAAGATCTAAAAGATTTTCTCCGATAATATTCATTTTACTAATCTCATCACTATTTGCGATAAACCCTAGAAGTTTTACATCCTCTTCTTTAATATTAGTAACTTCTTTTTCTAAAATATCTCTTAGAGAATTTTCAGGAAACCTGTTTCCGAGTATCCATATATTTTCGAATTTTAATTCTACCTCTTTAGTAACTTCTAATATTCGTTTCATGGTATGAATGCCCATTTTACTCGGATCGGACACAATAACTAAATCGGTAACGGTTTGACCCGTTTTTCGGGAAAAAAACTCAAGTCCTGCGGGAGCATCGATAAGTACCATGTCATAATTTTTGGCTAATATATCAATAATGCGTTTCAAATAATTATTGATACTACAATAGCAACCCTCTCCTTCTCCTCGTCCCATTTCTAGAATATCGAACTGATCCATTTCAATTAGGGCATCAAATACCTCTGATTCAACGATTTGATCTTTTGATACATCGAGAGGGATTAGTCTTTTTTGGATGTTCTGTTTAAATTCAGCCATTTTTCCCCCAATAGTTTCTTTGAAATGGATTTCTTTTCCAATAATATCTCCTATATTTGCATCGGGATCGGCATCTATGACAAGTATATTGAGATCTTTAAATTTTTCAAGAAGATATTTAAGCATTAGGACTAGGAGTGTCGATTTCCCAACACCACCTTTTCCAGAAAATGAGATAATTTTTTTCATAAAAACTGACTCGAAACTAGTGAATAGTCTATATATAAAGAAAATTGAATTAAGATTATAAATTTATTATAAATAATTGAAAAGATTAGACTTCCTTGTTATAAGAAAAATAAAGGGATTTTAAAGAGAAATTAATAATATATAAAAAATGGAGAGAAATTATGCTAATACGTCCTATAAAAGAAAATGAACTGGAAGAATTACTAAACCTCTATACACACCTACATCGTCAAGATGCTCCTCTTCCGGATCAATCAATATTAAAATCGATTTGGAAAGAAATCAACCGAAGTTCCCTCTTACATTATTTTGTAGTAGAGGATAACAACAAAATAGTATCATCGTGTACACTTTCAATCATTCCAAATTTAACAAGAGGAGCAAGACCTTATGGAGTAATAGAAAATGTGGTAACCCACACTGATTACCGTAACCGGGGATTTGGAACTTCAATTCTTCATCATGCATTAGAGATTGCGTGGAAAAATAATTGTTATAAAGTAATGTTATTAACAGGCTCAAAAGATCCTGCAATTTTTCAATTTTATGAAGATGCAGGATTTAAAAAAGGAATAAAAACGGGTTTTATTGCGTATCCCTCTGATCTTTTATAATAGTAGTAATGTAACTTAACGTAAAAAAGAACGTTTTACTTATTTAAGATTTGAGTTTATAAGTTTTATTTGAATCTGCTTAGTACTGAATAAGAACTTATAGCATTTTTGGAAACTTGGGATTTATCTAAATCATCATAAATTTATAAAATTTAATTAAAAAGACTAATATACTATTTCTTAAGAAGAGAAGAGAGATTTTGTGGATATACTAAGAATAAATAGAAAAATAATAAAAAAAAATGATTTTTAAAAAGGTATGATTAGGATCTTTTTATTGTTGTTAAGATAATGATCATAAGAAGTAATAACACAGAGATCAAAGAAATTACAGTGATATTGATTAATAGTGTTTGGACTATTGTATTTTCGTTTGAAAAAGGCGTAGTAGAAGTTAGGAAACTTAGAATCAATATGAAAAAAGTTGAGATGATAAATGAAATTAGGGATATTAGCTTCATTATAGATAGACGTAACTCTTGATCAATTTGAGGTACGAATACTAGTATCAATATTATTGTTGGTGATATTATGAAGCAAATTATGCGTATTGGAGTAAAACCAATAGAATCTAATACAGAAATGAGCAATTGTAATGTACTTGCATCCGCAGTTCCATCAAATAGAGCTATTGTTAAAAGCATAGAAAAAACAAAATTTACTATAAAAATAATAAATGCTAGCACAGAAATTAAGAGATTTTTTTTATCTAAAGACATTTTAACATTCACTTTTATATGATTAATTTGAAGAAATAAGAGAGGTTCTTTTTTTAAAAAATTGCTTATTATTAGATTATTAAAAAGCAGATTATTATGTTTATGATAATTATGATTGAAAAAAATCTAATCTAATGATAATCTCATAATTGATAATTCACTCCAGGAACAATTCCAGAGATCCTGAAAAGTTCATCCCCTGCAATAAGTTCCTCCATATCCTTCAAATGATATTGGCTAAAAAAAATGGGTTCCAAAAAATTTTCCTCATCTGAATAAGGTTTAGTTAGATAATTTTGCAATTCAGGATCATTCCTGATTAAATTAGCTAAGACGGTATTATTCTGTAGACGGTAATAAAAGCTAGTTCCAACTGTTTTAGGACGGTTTTTTTTAAAAAAGTCTAACATTTCTCTTGTAGATTCTTTGGATTCATAGGGATATCCTGTCAACAAATCAATTGCTAATTCAATTTTATACTTATTACAATAATCAATTATTTTTGCCAAATCATTATAAGTATATTTATTGAGATTTTGAATTTTTTTATCGCTATCAACGGAAAGTGTTATTAAATAAGCATTAGACTCATGTAATAATTGAAATAACTCCTCATTATAGGGATAGGGTTTCATATATAAGGTCCATTTGAGTGGTAACGATTTATTTACCAATTCTTCACAAAAATCTATAGAATAATCAAGATCTTCATTGAATTCACTATCACATAAGTGAAAATGCGTATAGCCTTGATTCACTAGCGTTTCAAGTTCTTCTATTATATAAGGTATTTTTCTAAAAGTGACTTTTGTATTCGCTTCAATACAATAAGGACAAAGACTTTTACAACCACTATGTGTAGTGAATCCCACAATTCCATTATTTTCTAAGTATTGTTGATAATTTACTTTATTTCCTCTTAAAGGAATCAAATTTTCATCTATTCCATGATCCCAGCCATCAAAAATAGTAGTAGATAATTGTTTATTTTGCCATAGTTTTAAGAATATAGGAAATATTTTTTCTCCAGGGCCAATTATTCCATAATCTGCTTGTAAATATTCCATAACTTCATTAGGTAATGCTGAAAATCCTGAACCTCCTAAAACAACGGGAATTTCATATTTTTTTATAAATCCAATCAATTTTTTGAATTCATATATATAAAATTCATTATTAAAAAAAATACATGAATCAATATTTCGAATAGTAAAACCAATAAGATCATATTTTTTGTTTTCGATTATTTTTACCAGTTCTTCTATTGGAGAAGATACAAAACATAGATCAAGTATATCAACGCTGTATTCTTGGTTTTCTAAGGCGGTTGCTAGATGTTCTAAACCAATTGGAATTACAGGGGGATTTTTCATTCTGTTCGGATTTATTAATAAAATATTTAATTCCAAATTAACCACAACCTATTAGAATATTTTTCCATTTATTTCATTTGTTTTAATAAACTTCTTTAGTTAATAATTTTTAATTATTAAAATATTCAATTGTCATTTAAGGAAGTAAAAAATGAATCAGATTTTAGGTATTGTGGGAAGTCCACGTATTAATGGAAATACTCATGTTTTGGTTTCAAAAATTCTCGATGGTGCAAAGGAACTGAATGCAAAAGTGGATATGATCTTTCTAAATAAATTAAATATAAAAGAATGCGATGGATGTCATGTATGTTGGGAAGGGAACCAATGTAATAAGAATGATGACATGATAGATATTTATCAAAAAATAATTGAAAGTGATATTATTATTTTTGGGACTCCTGTATATTGGTATGGCCCAACAGCTTTAATGAAATTATTCTTAGATAGATTTGTTTTTTTTAATTGTCCTGAAAATCGAGAAAAAATCAAGGGAAAAAAAGCAATTTTAGTAGTACCGTTTGAAGAAGAAAATTTAGATACTGCTACTCCTCTGATTTCTTTATTTGAGAAAAGTTTTCAATACTTAGAAATAGTATTAATTGAAAAATTAATTGTTCCTGGAGTAACTAAAAGGGGGGAAGTTTCAAAAAAGAAAGAAGTAATGGAAAAGGTGTTTCAATTAGGAAAGGATATATGTTCATGAAAATCTTAATTTTTGTAGACATATAATAACAATTTTACTCAACAATCATGTTATCGAATAAAAGTGAATTAAAAGCAATAAGAGGAGTGATTTTTGATTTTGATTTTACATTAGCAGATTCGTCCAAAGGTGTTGTAAAGTGCGTTAATTACGCATTAAACGAGCTTGGTTTTAAATCCATTCCAGATGATGAGATTAGTAAGACAATTGGGCTAACACTTGAACATACATTTACACAATTAGTAGGAATTCAATCTTTAAATAAAAAAGAAAAATTTAAGTCTTTATTTATCAAAAAAGCAGATGAGGTTATGGCAGACTTGACTGTTCTCTATTCTGAGACACCTAATGTAATTAAAATATTATACAATAATGATTTTAAGTTAGGTATTGTATCCACGAAATTTCGATATAGAATGAGGGCTATTTTAAGTAGAGAAAATCTTTTAGATTATTTTGATGTTATTGTTGGAGGTGAAGATGTTTCAACTCTTAAACCGAATCCTTCTGGTTTATTATTAGCTACCAAAAAATTACATTTACTTCATTCAGAAGTGATCTATATAGGAGACAGCACAATCGATGCTGAAGCCGCTAACAGAGCAGAGATTTCATTTATTGCTGTTCTTTCCGGAGTTACTACTAGAAAAATGTTTAGTTCATATCAAGTACAAGAATTTCTCAGCAATCTATATGAACTTCCTAAACTATTGCGCATAGAATAATTATAATAATTTGAAAATATTGCCTAATATTATTATTGTTCCTGTCGATACATAGGAACTATTTTTGAGGTAAATTCTTCTAAAGTATAAGGGAACTCATCTTCACTTGAGATCTTTCCTAATTCTAACATTATTTGTCTCGCTAAAAGCCAAAATGTTAAGCCTAATGCTTTTTTACCACGATTATTTGCAGGAATTGCGAGATCTATACCCTCTAGAGTATCATCAGTGTCGAACAGAGAAACAACAGGTATACGAGCTAATTTAGCTTCACGTAAAACTACCTTATCTGCATGAGGATCCACAATTACCACAACACTCGCATCTTTAATATATGTTTCAATAATAGGATTTGTAAGGGATCCTGGAATAAATCTAGAGGTTACTGCTCGGCAACCTAATACTTGACAGAATTTTCTAACTGGTTCTTTTCCATATCGTCGAACAGAAGTAACCAGTACTCTATCACTGCCTTCTTCAACATATTTACTTAGGAATTTTGCGGCAATTTGAAGACGTTCGTCTGTTTGTGTTAAATCTATTACATATAAGCCATAATTGGTCTGTCTATAAATAAATCTTCG
Organism: Promethearchaeota archaeon; assembly: GCA_048937405.1. Taxonomy (GTDB): domain Archaea; phylum Asgardarchaeota; class Lokiarchaeia; order Sigyniarchaeales; family SOKP01; genus Loki-b32. The sequence continues at coordinate 290,342 of JBHLNF010000001.1, read as the reverse complement.
AGCGTCTCCTGTTAATAATTTTGTTCCGATATGTATACCACAACTTAAGTAAAGTTGTTTTTTTTCTTCATCTTTATCTATTAATTCCTCTTTAACTTCAATTCCTGCCCCAATATCTTCAGTATCTAATAAATCAAGTTCTTCCTCTAAATCCAAGTCTTCTTCAAAATCTATTTCAAAATCCTCGGGAAAATCCTCTTCATCATTCAAATCTTTCTTAGTTTCGGATTCTTCAGTTTTTTTTTTCTTACGAGCCAAAATAGTAGCCTTTTTTCTAATAAAAACTAGATTTAAATAATTATGCGTCTATCAAATTAGTTACTATTTAATTGAATACATAATAACTTTAATATTTTATTAAGTAGCTTTTTCTAAAACCACAAGTATTAAAGTTTTAAATATCGAAAATAAATTATAATTACTAATATAACTTATAGAATATATTTATAATATAATAATTAAATTGTGCTTTAGTTTGAATCATGACATCATATCGATTAATTATTGGAATCATTACTGGTATTATACTTAGTTTTTTTACGGTTTTTTTCTTTAACATGAGGGTTATTTTAGATCAAATTCATTTATATGCTGGAGATGAACCTTTAAGAACTGTATCGTTATTAATTGGGGCAAATTTTAATTTTGATATGATATCATTTTTTACTAGTAATCCAACACCTTTAGGGTTTTTCGCTCCAGAATTATTGGCATGGATTTTCATAGGTTATATTGTTGGTACAATTGCAAAAGGTCTAAAACGAGGTGTAATAGCAAGTTCTTTAGTTGTTGTTTTAGTTTTGTTATTTTGGATTATCTTAAGTATTTTTTCTGAAGTAGATTTAATGTCTCTATTCCAAGGACCTCAATTATCAGCAACATTAGGTGGAATATTCAGTGGATTTATTGGAGTATTAATAGGAGGATCCTTAGGAGGTGTTGTCAGTGGTCCATTTGAAGAATTATAATGCAAGCTGAATAACTGTTATAATTATAATTTTACTCTATTCTTATTCTTTCCTCTCAAAACTAGTTAGTATTCATATTATAAGAAGAATAAATTTTTTTGTTAAAACAGTAATTTACTGAATTATACGATAACTAAAACTTAAAGATTATTGGTTAATTATAAAAACTAATGGTCAAAAAAGAAGAGATATTACCCGATAGGGAATTTGTATTAGAATTTTTAAAGAATTTAAAGATTTCACTTTCCGTTAGACGTCATTCAGAAAAAGTTGCCGATAAAGCATTGCAAATTGCAAGTAAAATAAAAAAAGCTCAAGTAGATATGAATTTAGTAGAGATTGGTGCCTTATTACATGATATTGGGAGGACAAAAACCCATGGTTTTAAACATGCTGTAATAGGAGGTAAAATAATCAGACAAAGGGGTTTTTCTGAAAACCTTGCAAGAATTTGTGAGACTCATATTTTAGGTGGATTAGACAAAGAAGATGCCAAAAATTTGGGATTACCAATTAAAGATTATTTACCTTTAACTTTAGAAGAAAAAATAATATGCTTAGCTGATAAGCATATGGCGGGAACTAGAGAAGTATCAATTCAAGAAAGGTTTAATCGTTGGTTTCAAAAATATGGTAAAAGTGAGATCCTAATAAAATCAAAAAAAAGAATCGAAAAAATTCAAAAAGAAATTGAAAGCTTAATGTAGTAAGGTATTGCAGCTTTTATTTAAATAATTGATTAATCTAGAATGCAATTCAACTCTTTATTTTCACATAAAATATTATAATCTCTATCTAATGAGAGAATTACTTTTTTAACTATCACACAGGCTTCCCTTAATACTTTTGGATCAACTTTATCAGGTGTATCAGCTCTGTTATGAGTATATTTACCTCCTGCTCTTGTGATAATATCAACAGAATCTAGTCCTCTTAAATGAAACGGAACAGAATCAGTATGAGCTCCTGTGGATAAATGAAATCCTTTTATTCTTATATTTTCTTCTTTAGCCGCGTTATCTAAATATTTACTTAATAAAGGGGCGATTTTTTTCCGAGGTAATACACCATAAGATTTTAGATACTCTACTTGATTATTTGATTCATTCATACATGATATCATATCTAAATTAATTTGAAATGCTCTATTTTTAATAAATTCACTTTCATGATTGTTAATAAATACTCTTGAACCCATGGTTCCTAGTTCTTCGGCAGAAAATTGACAGAACCAAATATTAAAGTTCTCAAGCGGCTTTTCTTTGAAATAATCACTTAATTCAAAAACCACTGCCATTCCAGTTGCATTATCTAAAGCTCCTGGTGACTTATTATGAGTGTTTAAAAATAACAAAAAAAAGTTTGAGATTGAAATTATTATAGTAAGAGTCCATACTGCAATTCCTATTATCAAAAGATTTATTTTAATTATTGTATATGTGCGTATAAATAAAAGAACAAAAAATATTCCAAGAATAATTCCACAATATAACCAAACTTTATAAAAAAACACCCTCCAACACGTTTTAAAAGATTGGGATTTAGAATCTAAATGGGCGGATATAATAATATCTCCTACTTGATCAGTTGATAGCTTTTTAGCAGGTACCCTTACAAAGACATTAGTAGCGAAAATAGTCTTACCATAATATTCTCCCCAAAATCCAGGATCTTCAGGATTTTTTAAACCTTTAATAATTAACAAAACTACAATAGCCATTATTCCTACTATAATTATCGTAAAATATAAGTTAATATATGTAAACATCAATACAAACAATGAAAAGGTCAAATTAATTACCATTATCAGTTTTATAAGTGTAGTAGAGTAGAAATCGGAAAACTCAAATTCCTCTTTTTGGATTTTTTGGTCCTCATAACCAATTTCTTTAAATGTTTTTATTGTTAAACTAACAGCTTTTTTTTCTCCAGTTGTTCCAGAAAGGCGAGGAAAGCTAAATTTTTGAACATAGTTAAATATTCTATCAATTTTAAAGAATTGATCTTGTGGGGATTTTTCAGAACTCAACTTAATCTAAAAAAAATTTGAATTTGAAATAAATTATCTCTATGTATTATGTTGTGGTAATAATTTATGTTTTGTTATTTGATTATATAGCTTAACTTAATTTCTTTAATTTATCAAGAACTATTTTTTGAATATTCTCTTGCACTATCTCTATTATATCATCTGAGTTAATAACATGATATTTTTCTTCCTTAGCACGTGAAAGATAAAGATTTCTTACTTTATTTAAGAACGAATTTACTTCAAATTTTTCCAATTCCTCAGTTTGTTTTCTTGCTAATGCAATTTCGGGATCTATATCCAAAACTATTGTAATATCTGGTAATCCAACAAACTTATTTATTTTTTTAATCCACTCGACAGTAATTTCATCAGATTGTACTGACTGATATACTATTGATGATTCTATATATCTATCAGATATAACAATATAACCTTCATCAAGTTTTTTCTTTATTTCATTTCTATAGTGGAGATCCCTATCAGCAGCAAATAATAATGCATCTGTTGTAGGGGGGATTTGCTTATTTTTCAAAAATTCTCTTATTAATGTTCCAATTTTACTATTTGATGGTTCTTGAGTTAAATAAACATTAAGTCCCTTACTCTCTAGAAAACCTTTAAGGAGGTGACTATGAGTTGTAGTTCCTGCTGCATCCCCACCTTCGAGTGCGATAAATAGGGAGTTATGCTTCATTTTAATTCTAGAAATTAATTTTTTGTTGAAGAAAATCCAATTTCACTTAAATAAATATTTATGAATAAGATCTTATTTTTTTTATCTTTAATTACCTTACATTATTAAAAATTTAACAAAATTAGATATGGTTAAGAAACATTTTTAGTTGTATTTTATAATAAGCTACCAGTAAAATTAAATGGATAAATTATCTTATTTTAAATGAGAGACATGGGTAAAAATAGGAGATTTGCCTACTGTAATAATTGTGAGAAAGAAATTGACAAACCAAAAAGAAAATCATTTGATAGTATGTATTATAATATCTGGATTCTTGTGATCATATCTTCATTAGGATTTGGAATAATAGCTTTTCTGATATACCATTATGTAATTATAAGAAAGACCCTTTGTCCAAAATGTCAGAATCAATTAATTTTCTATGACTCTCGTGAAGATATTCCAGAACCAAAAGCTGAAATCACCCGTATTCTTCAAACTATCGAACAAGAAAAACACTCAAGGAACAATATAGCAAATTGCCCATTTTGTCAGGAAGAAATAAGTAGTCAAGATTCTATTTGCCCAAAATGTGGTGCTTCTCTCAAAGAATAAAAACTTATATTATCTATACTAATCAAAATTGTATAATTATCCGTGAAAAAAAAATGACAACTCATAATCCCACTGGATGGTGTCCTCGCTGCCAACAGAAAGTATTATTAAAACGAGAAGAAATTGATACATGCCTTGCAATAATATTACTACTTTTTACTGCGGGAATTGGTTTCATAATATATCTTCTTATTTACTATCGTAGAGCCGAAGATAGGTGCATACATTGTAGTACTAAAATAACACCTACTCAAATTCAAAGCCCTTATGCATCTCAACCTCAAATGGAGCAATCTCCTTATTCTACCTCAGCAAATGGAGCTGAAAGAATAACTGGTGCTAATCCTAATTATTGCCCACTCTGCGGTGAAAAATTGGACATAGGGATAAGATTTTGTCCAAATTGTGGTAGTCAGATAGGAGAAAATTAGTTTTTTTTTTAATTTTTTAAAATTTTAAAAACTTAGTGTAATATTGATTTAAATATTGGACTCCAAATTCTTTTAATTCAATTAAATTCTCATTTTAATTAAAAAACAAAAAGTAATTTGGAGTGATAGAAAAATGTATTGTCCAAAATGTAATAAAAATGTTTATACTAAAAAGAATGAATTTAATGTTGGTTTAGCTATTTTTCTAGCTATTTTTACCGGGGGGATTGGTTTATTAATCTATGTTGCTGTTTACTTAGATCGGGAACACCACCCTAAATGTATTCATTGTAATTCAGTTTGCTATGAACCTATGGAAGATCATCAAGCAATTGCATCTTATCAAGTGATGAGTGGTTCTAATCAAGTTCAAAACCAACAACTTGTCTTAGAAACATATAAGAATCAAGAAAAGTCAAAATTCTGTTATAATTGTGGATCTGAGTTAGATCCAAATGAAAAAGCAAAATTTTGTGCCCTCTGTGGTAGTTCAATCTAAAAATAATCTATTTTTTTATTCTTTTTCTTCTTTTAAAATCCTCATAAAATCATAAAAATATGTGTATGAATCCTCAAAATGTATATCCTCTTTAGAATAATCTAACGCTTCAGAGAACAGTGTTTTAAACTCGTTTAAATTTTTGGTTTTAATTATTTTTTTATATTCTTTAATTAAATCTTCAAAAATGTCTAAGATTTCATGAAATTTTTCATTTTCTATTTGAATTTCTCCAAACATTTCCATTTCTCTTTGAATAATACTCTCTGCAAAAACTTTTTGTAATAAAAAGGTGGTACCAGTGAAGGAAGTTAATTTGCTTAATGGTTTTTTTGTCCTCTTGAGTAAATTCAAGAATAATATATTAAACATATGTGGAACACCAAGTGTCAACGCAATCATAGTATCGTGAATGTCAGGTGTTGTTTCTGTAATGATTAATCCGTCTGATCGAAAAATCTCTAGCAGTTCATTTATAATATTATTATACTGATTAGTTCCCCCTATTTTTATTATGATAATACCGTAGTTTTTCATATTCTTAATTCCCGGTCCAAACATTGGATGAATTGATAAACAGTTAATAGGATAGAGTTCATAAATTTTATGAAGAATTCTTGAAGCTTCTAATTTTAAAGATGTAATATCAAAAATTAATGAATTTTCTTTCATCATAGGGGCAATTTTTTCAATCATGCTTGAGATAGAACGAATAGGGATTGACAGCATTACAATATCAGCATCTACAATGCATTTCTTAAGATCTACCTCATATTCAACTTGTAAATTTTGTGCAACAGTTTTCAATTTATTTTCATTTCGCGCAAATAATGTAATTTTGAAACCATGTTGTTTGAAATATCTTCCAAAAACTTGACCCATACCGCCTGAACCTCCAATAATAGTTATATTTTTACCCATCATTTTTTTTTCTCCCTAAAAATTCAATAATTTTACTTTTCATTAAATTAATATTTGGTTTTTTATTTGTCCACCATTCAAATGATAATGCACCTTGATTTACTAACATCTCAAGACCTCCTAGTGTATTACATCCTAATTCAGATGCGTCTTTCAATAATTGAGTCTTTAACGGATTATACACAATATCAAAAACAAACAAATCTTTATGTAAAAATTCAACAGGAATGGGTGATTTATCAATATTAGGGTGCATTCCTAAAGGAGTAGCATTGATTAAAATATCAGCTTTTTTAGATTCTTCACTCAAGACCTGATTATTGTGAATCTTTCCTTGAATATTAATCCCATATTTCTTTTTTATTTCATTTGCAAGCTTTTTTGCTTTCTTTTCAATCTTATCGGTTATTACTAATCTATTTGCCTCTTTTGCCATCATAAAAGCTAGTGCTCTTGCGGCTCCACCAGCCCCTAATAATAAAAAATTTTTTCCCGAAATCCTATATCCTGCATCCAATAATGCTTTCATAGCTCCTTCTGCATCTGTATTTCTACTACTTAAAAATCCTTCCTCATTTTTAATTGTATTAATTGCCCCGATTTCTTGAGCTACAGGATCAATTTCATCCAAATATTTCATAATTTTTTGTTTGAATGGGATTGTTATATTAATACCTTTAATGTCAAATGACTTAATTCCGTCTATAGCAAGCTTTAAGTTATCAGGTATAATATTAAAGGCAAGATATACATAATTAAGATTTAAATCACGGATCGCAGCATTGTGCATTAATGGACTCATTGAATGTTCAATTGGATATCCCATCACACAAAGAACTTTTGTCCTGGCAGTTATATAATCTTTTTCTGACATATCAATCATTATTACTAAAATTTTGTTACTTTATAATTTCATCATTAAAATGATCCTCAAACTCTTTTGATCTTACTAGTGTAGCTTGTCTATATCTTTCAAAGCGATTTTCCCATTTAGCATCTATATTAAATGCAATCTTTGCAAATCCAATTGATTTAATAGCTTTAGCTAATAACTCTTGATCTTTTGGACGGTAAATCTTAACGGGATCTCCAATCGCAATGTTATTTGGTGGAATAAAAGAATTCGCAGGGATAACGGTATTTGCGTGAACAAAAGCTCCAACTGCTAATGCTGCACCAGATTCAATAAGTGCGCCTTGCAAAATGGTGGCACCTGTCGCGATATAGGAGTTAGATTCTACTTTGCACCCGATAAGTGTTGATTGGGGTGAAATAAAGACATGATCTCCAATTATTACGGGATAGTTGCGATCTCCTAACGCTGTAGCTCTAAGAACAGCATTTTCACATATAATTGAATATTCTCCAATTTCGACCTCAGAGCCTTCAGAATCAAGAATGGCACCATACATAACCCGTGAACTTTTTCCAATAGACACATTACCGATAACTGTTGCTGTTGGAGCTATAAACACTGATGAATTATATTTAGGCTCAATACCTCGATGTTTTATTATCATAATTTTCCACTTAAATTAAGATTTAAAAATATTGATTATAAATGAATTGATAATAATTTTAATAGTTTTATTTGAAAAAGTGAGATTATTTAATTTAAAACTATTTAATATGTTAACCATTTATGGCAATTTTAAGATATCTTGTTAAAACAAGTAAATTGTGACTCAAAAATGAAAAAAGCCTCTTTAAGTCCAAAAATTTCCACATTTCCTATGCCAGTAGCCATTATTTCAGTTGGTATTGGAGAAAAAGCAAATTTAATCACCTTAGCCTATGTTGGAAAAGTATGTGCTGAGCCACCCATTGTTGTAATTTCTATACGACCTTCTCGCCATTCGTTTCAATTAATTGAAAATCATGGTGAGTTTGTAATAAATTATCCTACAATACAACAATTAAAGGAAGCTGATTATTGTGGCACTCGTTCAGGTAGGGATGTAGATAAATGGAGAGAGTTAAATTTAACTAAAGAAGAAGCATCTATAGTCAATGTTCCTATGGGAAAAGAATTCCCTTGGAATATGGAATGTAAAGTAATAAAGAAAATCGAGTTGGGAACACATATTTGTTATTTTGGTGAAGTGGTAGCAATACACTCCGATCCCAAGTATGTTAAAACTAATTCTTTAGATCCTACCCAATTTAATTTTCCAACTTATATTACAGGTAATTACCTCGAAATAAAAAATGGTATGGTTGGAAGACATGGTTTTTCATTAGAATGATTTTCATTAGATAGATAAATACCAAAGAAATAAGAAAAGTATTAAAGATGGGAAAAGATTCAATAGCACTCATTGGCTTTATGGCTACTGGAAAAACCACAATAGGAAAAGCATTAGTTGATTATCTAGGGAACGATTATAGATTTATCGAAACAGATCAACTTATTATTCAACAAGCCGGTAAGTCAATACCCAGAATTTTTGCAGAAGAAGGAGAAGATAAATTTAGAGAATATGAAATTTTAGTGTGTAAAGAAGTTTCTAAACTTAACAAAGTTGTGATCTCATGTGGGGGTGGAGTAGTCTTAAATCCTATAAATATTCTGCATTTAAGTAAAAATTGTCATATTGTCTTATTAAAGGCCACTCCAGATGAAATATTCAGGAGAGCCTTAAAGGATGGCAAAGAAACAAGACCTCTCATTGATAAAAAAGACCCTAAGAAAGAAATTTTAAAAATCTTAAATTTTCGAAAACCTTTATATGAAAAATCAGCTGAATTTATGATTGATACCACAAATAAAACTATTAAAGAAATTGTTCACGAGATTGTAATAAATACCAATCTAAATACCTAAATTTAAATTTATTCACTCTACTAAATATTTAAAATATTTGAATACAGAGTTAAGATATTATGAGTGATTTTAAAAGAGTTAAATGCCCCCAATGTGGAAATGAGAATCCACGAATGCTTCATGAAGAACCAGATAAGAGTAATGTGCTTTACTACAGTATAAGTAATGCTAATTAAGCATACTGCTGAAGCAGGGTACTCCGGTTTATGCTAAAACTATTAAGTGTGGGGGATGTGGAAATCTTTTTAAAAAGGAGTAATTAAAAACTATCTTTTTCTTTTTTTTTTAATTTTATATTGACATATATTTATTTTTTTTTGAACTTATGAATTACATTTCTTTATGAGTTCTATTCAATTTAATATGAAAGAACTAAGTATTTCAGAATTACTTTCATCTTAATCGTTCTTAAGAAAACTAAATTTAATCTCCAGATTCATAATAAGCCAAATAATCAATCTCAAGAGAATTAAGATTTATTAAGAAATAACAATTTATTTATAATATTTTATCAAAAATTAAATTAAAAAATAAATAGGTGGTTTTTTGGAAAATTCAACTAAACAAGAGCCTGAACAAGCAGCTCAACCTTCACCAGAGCAAATGATGGAACTTATGGCTATGTTAAAAGCCAGAGCACTTTCCGGGATAATAACATCTTTTCGATCACCGAATATTATTTTTGGAATGACTGCATTAACTAGACTAATCACACAATTAGATACTAATCTTGAAGAAGGAGAAAGAAGGGTTTTAATAATCACAGACGATTTTACAGAAAAATACGGGACTCTCATTAGTGGTATGTTAAGTAAAGTAAAAATTGAAGCGAAAATATGGGCGGGAGTGAAACCAGAAGGACCTACTCATACTCTTGATGAAGCAGCAAAAATATGTGAAGAGTTTAAACCTAGAGTATTTTTAGCTATTGGCGGAGGGAGTGTTCTTGATACTACGAAAGGTTTAATGGTTAGATACGAGAAACCTGAAATGGATCTATTTAGCATTTCACCTTTAGCACCTCTTGGTGTACGCAAAAAACTTAAATATTTTATAGCGGTTCCAACAACGTCAGGAACGGGATCTGAAGCAACTCTTGCTTCGATGTTAACTGATATGCGTTTTGATCCACCGAAAAAGTTTACTGTTTCTCATCCAGAGTTGATTCCTGATTATTCATTCTTAATTACGGATTTTGTAAAAGATATGCCGCCTTTTCTAACCATGGCTACAGGTTTAGACGCATTAGCTCATGCAGCAGGGGCTTATGTATCAACTATAGGAACTCCTTTTGCCGATGCTATGAATATATTTGCTATTAAAGAAATACTAAAATATTTACCTCGTGCATATAAATATGGTGCTAAAGATATAGAAGCAAGATCCCATATGCAAATAGCAGCATCTATGGGGGGCCTTGGATTTATTCATTCTCGCGTTGGAATTGATCATGCCTTAGGACATAGTATGGGTAAGGTACTCAATGTTCATCATGGACTTTGTGTAGGGTTGTTTCTACCATATACACTTGCTTTCCAAAGAAAAATTTCAGAAAGATGGAAGGATTTATGTCCACTTTTTGGTGTTGAGTCTAAAGATAAAAATGATGATGAGTTATTTAATGAATTTCTTCAAAGTGTCAAAGATTTTATACATTCAATGAATGGTCCAGTGTGTGTAAAGGAAATGAAGAATCCTGTTATTACTGAAGAAACATACTTTAAAAATTTAGATCTCCTAGTACAGTATGCTATTACAGATCCTGTTGCTTATATGGTCGGTCGCTATATTGATAACGACATAATAAAAAGAATATTTGAATATGCTTGGGATGGTAGAACCATTGATTTTTAGATTATTTGGAGTGATTTAAAAAAATGAATGATAAATTAAATGGTTATAATGGAAAAATCCTTTTTGTGGATTTAAGCAAAGAAAGTTTTGAAATAAAGGATTTAGACCCTAAAATTGCACAAGACTATTTAGGAGGAACTGGATTAAGCGCTAAAATAACGTATGATCTGCTTTCTGAGGATGATTACAAGAGATTGAAAGAAGACCCTTACTCAGAAGTTAATCCTTTAATTTTTGCTACTGGTCCTATAACAGGAACTATTAGGCCAAATTCAGGACGCTATACTGTGAGTGGTATATCCCCCTTAACCGGGATTTGGGGTGAAGGAACTTCAGGAGGGTATTTCTGTATTTCTCTAAGAAATAGTGGATTTGATGCTGTAGTTTTCTTGGGAAAAGCAAATAAACCAACTTACGTGTATATTCATGATGGAAATGTAGAATTTAAAGATGCTTCAAAATTCCATAGTAAAGATTGTTATGAAACTCAAAAATTAATTAGAGATGAATTGAATGACCCAAAAGCTCGGATGGCTTGTATTGGTCAAGGCGGCGAAAATCTTGTTAAATATGGTGCTATAATGAATGATGAGGGGAGAATCGTAGGGAGATGCGGGATGGGAGCTCTTATGGGATCAAAAAATTTGAAGGCATTAGTAGTAGATGGAAAAGAAAGAGTTAAACTAGCAGATAATGAATTAGGGAAAAAGCTAAGAAAAGAGGCTCAAGCTGCAAGGGAAGCAAATCCAATGGGAGAATTAGGAACTCTACTTTTTACATTATATGGTACTAACATGTATCTCGATTTAGGAATGGTTAATGGTGATACGCCAGCATATTACTTTACAGAAACAGAATTTTTTGCCGAGAATTTAACAGGGAAAACTCTAACGGAACAATATCCTGTGTTCAGTTATGGGTGCTCAGGTTGTACACTAAGGTGCGGTAAATCAACGGTTATTGAAATTGATGGGAAAGAAATTGAGAGTGATGGACCAGAATATGAATCTGTAGCTGCGTTAGGTACTTTATGTGGTGTTTTTGATTCAAAACCAGTACTTATTGCCAATCACTTATGTAATAAATATGGTATTGACACCATTTCTTGTGGAGTCTCCATTGCTTTTCTTATCTATTTAGTCGAAAATAATATAGGGATTGAGAAAATTAAGCAATTTTTAAGTGATATTCCAATAGAAGATATTAAATGGGGAAATGGAGAGGTTGTATGCAAACTTGTTGAAAAAATAGTAAAAAGGGAAGGTATTGGGGATATCCTTGCTGAAGGTACAAGAATAATGGCAGAGAAATTGGAAGTAGATCCTGAATTAGCCGCACATGTAAAAGGATTAGAAATACCGATGCATGAACCACGAGCATTCGCCGGACAGGCATTAAGCTATATGACGGGATGTGTTGGAGCAAATCATAATAAAGCTGATTGGTATGCTGCAGAATCGGGAACTATAAATATTCCAATTCTTCATATTAAAAGGAGTAAAAATAGATATGATATAACAAAAGGAGAAAGAGGAGTTGCTAAACTTCAAGACCTTAGGGCTATTGACGATTCTGCAGTGAATTGTAATTTTGCAACCCCCAAACTTGAGCATATTATCGGTTATATCAATGCTGCTACTGGTTTTAATTATGATAGAAAATCTCTGATGAAAGTTGGGGCGCGAATAAACAATGCGAAACGTTTAATCAGTTGTAATTTAGGAATTACAAGAAAAGATGATAGATTAACCAATCATAATATGAAAGTATTAACATCAGGAAGAACAAGAAACGTAAAACTCGATTTAGAAGAGAATTTGAAAAAATATTATAGCGCTCGAGGATGGGATTGGGATACAGGAAGACCAACTGAAGAAACATTGAAAGAATTAGGAATAATATCTTAACAAGTAAAAATTTGGTGAATTTTTTAGTCAATTAATTATCTTTTCAAAAAAGTATAATTAATTTATTTTTTTTTATTTTCACATTAAAGAGATAAAATGATTTTATTTTGAGCTTTTAGCATATCTCCATAATAAGCTCCATTGCATCCTTAATATCAGGGTTATTTTCAGGAATGCTACATTTTGCAATCATACTTTTGATTAACAATTCATCGATTTAGATTCCTTTTTAAATTTTGTTTCACTCGATCTGTGGAATTGGATAAAGCAAAAAAAAACGCGATTTAAACCCTTTTTTAAATTCAAATGCAGGAAAAATTCATAATAAAAAATATAAAATTTTAAAATCTGTTTTACTATTCTTGACCAAAAGCAGTTTTAATAGTTTTAATATCAAAAATCGTAGTGTCATACATTGTATAAGGTATATTTTCTAACTTTAAATCTGATTCAACCTTTTCCAAGAACTTTTCTTTTAGATTTCTCTCATTTGGATCATAATCAGGGTCCATCTTATGAAAAAGGAAAATGATTTTTGCTTCTGGGCTATATTTTCTAATTAAATTAAAAATTCCTTTAAAATACATTACAGATTGTATAAGTCGGTAATAATCCTGAATATCTACAACATAATAAAAAAACGAGATTGAGTAAAAATATTTCTTTGGATTTGATATATATTCATTGCGAAAAGATTCTTGACCACCAAAATCCCAGACTTTAGTCTCCTTTTCAAAAAATAACACAACACTTCTATCAACACCTTTGGTAGGATTCATACTGGGTGGTTTATTAGGTTCTTGATTAATTTTTCCCGTGAGTACGTCTAAAATCGTGGTTTTTCCAGCATTTTCCATTCCAATGATTACAAGTTTTATTGGTTGTTCTTCATTTTCTTTATTATTCATTAATAATTCATCTCTTTGTTTATTATTATAATTAATATCAAAACTTTGAAATGAAAGAATTTTTGAAGTTATTTAAATATTTGACAGAAAAGTAATTAACTAGATATTAGTGATGGTTTTGAAAGGATCTCATAAAATTCGTTCCAAAACTTTTCTATATCCCATTTTTCCTGTTTTTTATATAAAGATGATAGTTCTATAAAAACTTGTTTAATTTTTAGAGACTGGAAATATGTTATAGTGGATGCAATTAGCGAAAACATATAATCTTTTCTTCCTCCTCTATAAGATTTATCAAGATATGAATCAAAAAAGACATATGCACTAACATTTAGATTTTTTAAATTAATTAAGAGTCCTTCTCCAGTTAAAATAGCATCTTGACCATACATTGCTTTAACACCATCATAAAGCTGATCACTAATATTACTAAGCGATACATCTAATTCAATATCTTTGGGATAATAGTTTATTAATTTTGGACCTACTACATCATCCCAGTTTACTTCAATTAATAAAATTATTTCCTCATTTTCCTTAGGAACTAGTAATTCTGAGATCCCAGGGGTAGAATAAATTTCATTTATTTTTTCATTAATCACGCTAATTTTTTTACCGCGTTTAATTTTGCCAAAAACAATTGCCAGAAAGTCTTCTTCATTAATAGGTTTAGTGATATAATCATCTACTCCAAGCATCTTTCCAAATCGAATATCTTCCGGAGAATCAAGAGCGGAAAGGAAGATGAATGGAACCTGATAATAGGCTGAATTATTAGAAACAGCATCAAAAAAGTCGTATCCATTCATCTCGGGCATCATAATATCACTAATAATAAGATCAAGAGGTTCTTTTAGCTCTGAAAGAACTTTTAAACCCATTTTTCCGTTTTCTGCTGTAATTACTTTGCATTCATTAAATTCTAAAGTCATTTTCAGATATTTTAATATATTGGGATCATCCTCAACTACAAGTATTAAGGGTTTCATTTTAATTCTCCAATAAATGAATAAAAAAGATTTAAATATTTGACAATAAAGTAATTAATATTTATATTTTCTTAAATTTAAGTGTAATATTAATTTGAAAAATTGAAAATATTGAATTAAAACATTAATATTCAACGAGAAGATGAAAATATGGGATGTATTAATGGAGTAATGGTTTGGGATCCCCTTGAAAGATTTCTTTGGGGATGTGCAATTACAATTGCCTTAATATGTGGAATTTATTTTATACATATAGCAGGAAAAAGAGAAGTCTTTAGGGAAAGAATTAGTATGCTAGGACTAGCAAGTTTGCCCCTTGGTTTTGCATTTAGTCTGTTATTTACTTATTTTCAAGTTCTTCAAATCCCTCTATCTCCAGTAAATTTTGTTAACGACTCATTAACATTTTGCGGAGATTATCCATCTTCTGAACGAATCTCTGACCCATACACACTTTTTGGTGTATTAAGTTATATCTCTTTTGGATTAGGAGGTATGTTCTTTGTATTAGCATTTGATATAATCGCAAAACGAACAAGATTTCTTCTGACAATTATTTGTACAGTTACGATAGGGATAGAAATTTTTTTTTCAATCATCAATAAAATTAGAATAGCGAAATTTGTTTTTAATGTCTTTTTAGTAATTGAATTAATAGTTTTTATTCCATTAATATTATTTCTTTATACTAAATGGTCCCGTCTTGAGTTTAAAGCTGTGTCTTCGTTCTTTTTCTCTGGATTTATATTATTCATGATTTCATTAAACTTTGCAAAAAGTACTCATAAAGAGCTCAATTTATTTCCATTATTTTTAGGTCCTCTTTTTTTAATTACAGGTTGTTGTATTATTATTATTCCAATAATTTTTGATCCTAATGTAGTTTCTAAACCCCTAACTTATTGGGTATTTTTTGCAATTTTTACTATTCCTATACTCATTGGAATTACAATTATTGATATTGGTGTAGTAACTAAACAAAAAAATTGGTCTTTTGAATGGAATTTATTAATCAGTGAATTATTATTCGCAATTATATATTTTTCTATATTGTTGATTCACATAATAAAAAACATGCATTCTGAAATACTCTCAGTAAGTGAAGAAAAATTAAAAAAGGATGAAGCCTATAAAGCTGATTTCTTAGCAATGTTCACAAGACCGCAACAAGTTAGCTTTTTAGCAAGTATAACTCATGAGTTAAAAACTCCATTAACCTCTATAATAGGTTTTACAAGAACAATATTGAAGGGAAGAGCCGGAGAGATAAATGAAGAACAAGAAAACCAACTTAATATTATTCTCAACAGTGCAACTTATTTAGATGATTTAATAACTGATACAATTGATATGACTAAAATAGAAATAAGTAAATTACCCATAGTAAAAGATAACTTTAATCTCGTAGAAGAGTTAATAAATTTGAAAGAAACTTTCAGTGTTGCTGCTAAGAAAAAAGGTCTCGACCTATTTATTGATGCTCCCGAAAACCTTATAATTAGCAACGATAAAAAACGGGTAAATCAAATTTTAATAAATCTGATCGGAAATGCAATAAAATTCACTGATAGCGGAAGAATATCTATAAAAATTAAAAGAAAAAAAGAAAGCGTTGTAATTTCTGTTAAAGATACTGGTTCAGGAATACAAAAAGAGGATTTAAATAAATTATTCAAACCATTTAGTCGAATTCCTGAACCTGGAAAGTATAAAGAGGGAAGTGGTCTAGGACTTCATCTTTCTAAGAAGTTAGCGAATTTACTCGGAGGAGATATAACAGTAAAAAGCAAATATGGAAAAGGAAGTACTTTTAAATTAGTTTTAAAAGTAGAAGAAGATGAAATTAGTATTTAAAAACTAAATTAGTAACAGAAGCAATTGTGCATATTGAAAAACTCATTATTCAGAAGAGATTATTGAAGAAATTGAAAGATTTTTCTAATAAAATTACATTATCAAGATGAGTTAATTTAATGATTTCTCTATTTGAAACCAATATTCACATTAAGGACAAAACTATCTTATCTTGTGTATTTAGTGTATCTTCCATAATAAGCTCCATTATATTAATTTTGTCTTTTTTACATTTAAGTAGAAACATAATAAATAAATAATGCTCTTCCTTATTATTCCTAAATTTTATATTTTAATGGTGAAATCTTATGAGACTTACTAACCTTAAGATAAATGATTTGCTAAATTTGGATCAAAAATGGACTTTTTTAGTGGGAGCAGGTTGTTCCGTTAGTGCTCCTTCATGTCTTCCCGCAGGGTATGCAATGATGAACGCATTAATTAATCATACATGTGCTCAATCTGAGATTAATACCATATTAGAGTTAATGAAATCAGGAAAATTACGATTTGAAGCTTTAGTTGAGGTTATTCGAAATCAAATAGATAAAAATCTCAGTCTTATCGATTACTATGGTCAATGTGATAAACCAAATATCCAACATTTTTTCTTAGCAGAGATGATAAAACGTGGAAATTTTGTTATGACTACTAATTTCGATTATTTAATTGAATATGCCTTAAACCAATCAGGGGTAGCTCTTGAGGAGATTGTTCCAGTAATAACAAAAGAGGATTTTGAAAAATTTGCAGATCCTTATGAACAGTTAAATCAAGGAAAAAAATCAGTATATAAAATACATGGTTCAACAAAAAATTTTTCAACCAAAGAAAACACCAGAGATTCTCTAGTTGCCACAATTCAAGCATTTGGATCAAACAAACAGGGAGAAAATGTATTTCAATTAGAATCTTTTAAACGCCCTTTATTTGAAAATGTCACAAAAGATCGTTCCTTAGTAGTAATGGGTTATTCTGGCAGCGATGATTTTGATATTGTACCCACCTTAAAAATATTAAACTATGTTCAGAATATTATATGGATAAATTTTACACATAACATAGAAATGGGAAAAGAACAGATATACGAGATTAGTGATAATACATCTCAATCATTAGACAAATTGGAAATGAATTTAAGGAAAGTTGCTCAGATTCTTTATGAAATCTGGCAGGGGAAAAATATAAACCAAATATACTTGGTAAATGTGAACACGGATAAAATGGTAGAAGAATTATTAGATATTAAACCTAATATAAGTAATGAAAATTTTTCTCTGGATCTCAAAGAATATCTCAATAAAATTTATCAAAATGTCCTTGAAGTTACTCAACATTATATTCCTAATAGAATCTACCGTGCTTTGGATATGTATCCAAATGCTATAAAGAGCAGTAAAGAAATTCTTCAAATTGCTAATGAAGGAGGATATAATATTTGGATAGCAATTGCTCTCAATGATATTGCAGAAGTTTTAATAGATCAAGGAAAATATTCAGAGGCCTTAAAAAATTTAGAAGAGGCTTATGATATTCCTACAATTTCCAGTGAATTGTCTCTAAAATCTAGTATTTTTAATAATATGGCATTAGCTTATACAAAAATTAAAGATTATCCTGCAGCAATGATAAAGTATAAAGAATCACTAGATATCGATAAAAGGGTGGGAGATTTAAAGAAACAAGCATCTTGTCATAATAATCTTGGTGATTTATACAGTAAGCAACAGCAATACTCTGAGGCTTTAAAACACTATAATGAAGGATTAGAAATCATAGAAAAATTAGGACTCCTAAAACCAAAAGGTATTATTCTAAATAATATAGCAAACATCTATGCAGCATCTAGAAATTATAAAGAAGCTAAGAAAAGTACGGAAGAAGCATTAAAAATCTCCGAACAATTGGGGGTTCCTAGTTTAAAAATCGTATGCTTAGCAAATTTGGCAAGGATAAATGAATCTCAAGGAAAGTTTCAAGAAGCGGTTGAATTATATGAAGAAGCAAGTAATATTGCCGAAATAATTGGAGAAAAAGAAACAAAAAACTCCATCCTTGAATTGATTAAAGCAGCTAAAGATAAAACAGCGGAAACTATAGGTATGGTCGTCAAAGATGGAGATACTCAAGGAATAAGAAAAATAAAACAAGAGATCATTTGCCATCCAAAATGGAATTCAAATGACATTAAAAATTTTTTAAAAGGATTTATAAAACCCTTTTTTGACAATTTTAGAGATTCCCTTAATTGGCAAAGAGTTATAACAAATTGTAATGAATTGGAACCAAACCTCTTAGAAATCTCCTCTGGTGATAATTTTAAAGCCACTTTTCATATTATTGAAAAAGATAAGAAGAAACAGATCCTTCATATTGAATGGGAAGAAAGGAGTCCGGTGACAAGACAAGTATGGGAAGGAATTATCTCCTCATTGACAGATTTGTTCAAAAAACCAGGTTTAAAATCCTTGATAAAATAATACCGTAATTTTCTATTAACCTAAACCTTTATTAAAGATAAAATAACACAAATAATACTAAGCCAAAAATTATAAAATGTCATCCAGATTGGACTGATAGTTTAATTAATACTGTTATTACCAGCGCAGTTGAGGCATTTCTAGAAAATCTACGAGGCCAATTCTTATTTAAGTTTCTTGGAAAAGAAATTATAATCAATAATATTGCATCCAATATAATAGAAATAAAATCAGGGAAAGATTTTATTGGAACCTTTCATATCATAGATGATCCATCCGAAGGTAAAATTTTGAAAGTAGAGTTTGAAAAGAGCGGTAAGAAGTCTAAAAAACTCCTTTGGAATAGTATTTTTGATTTACTGGAGGGAAATCTCAAGAAATCACCTTTAGAAACAGCTAATGTATAAATTAAACGGTACTAGGACTTAATTAAGTTCTTATTACATTTTTTCTTCTTTTTTTTCGTTTTCACATCAAAGTTACGATTATTTTATTTTAAGCTTTATCCAAATTTATACTTAACTTTTCATTTCAGAATATTAAGAATTAAAGAGACAGTATTATTTTGTTTTGAGCTTTTAGCATATCTCCCATAATAAGCTCCATCGCATCTTTAATGTCAGGATTATTATCTGGAATACTACGTTTCGCATTGACGCTTGCCATCAATACTTCATTCAATCCGCGGAGTATCATATCAGGGCTGTACCATGGGCGTTTGGAAGCCCACCATTGCTGACATGAATGAATTCCGCGATCTAACAAGTTTCTAGCGTTGTCAAAAATTCGTTTTTTCTCGTCATTCATGCTTTCCCGATATTTATTGGAGAGATGGATTAAAGTGAGGGCATACATGAAAAACTTATGCTGTTCTCTGTGGATCTCATTGTTTGGGTCGAACCAGAGGGGAAAGGGGACATCATGGGCAATATCGTAGGGCATGGTGGACCAACTGGAATCCCGCGGAACCTGAGTGAACCCCTTGGGGAATTTATCCATTAATTCCGACACCGTACCTATTTTTATATCGTCTCTGTGAGGGAGAGCCTCGAACAATGGAATTAAGAAATCTTTTATCGCGTGCTTTACATGATGTCCAAATGTTTCTCCATCAAGACTTAGAATTACGTATACGTCATTTGGGCTATTCATATATTTTAATCTATTGGCAAATGCTTCCACATTATTAATCTTATCAAAAGCGCAATCAATGGAAATATAATCATCCCTAAATAGCACTTTTAACCCATTTGGATGAACAGATATATGATTTGTAGGAAATTCTGGCAATGTATTAGCAATTCCGCTCATGATCATCCAATCAAACCCTGCTTTCCTAACGGTTTTAAACACCTCTTCGGAAACTGCCATTTCTGGGGGAAAAAAGCCTCGTGGTTTATACAATTCTCCAAAAAAATGTCGATTCGTTTCATTATTAAGTTTGATTTGGCGCATAATTTCAGGCTCAGGAATGAGAGGAAGTAAGGGGTGAAACTTTCCTGACCCTGTAAACTCAATTTGCCCCCTTGAGGCAAGGGTAGTCATCAACCCGATTAAATCATCATATCCAAAATCATGTAATTGTTCCGTTAACGTGCCATTAATATTTAAGCTTATTTTTGCTTCAGGGTGTTCCATCAATGCATCAATTATCGGTCGATATGATTCTTTTACGATTTGGTTGATAACAGCGGGTATCTGAACTGGGGGTTGATAGATATGAAATAAAAACGCAAAATAGACTACCATATTATAAACTAAAAAAACTCCTTTTTTAATCTTTACAGTTTCACTCTTAACAATATGAAAAATTTAACGACCATTTGGTAATAATTTGTAAATTTCTCTCATTTCTTCACTAATTCGTTATTCAAGTATGGTCTTTTCTTCTAAGAAAGCAATTAAAGCAAAAAACTTATCTTAATCCCTAATAATCATAAATTGATTATTTTCGCCTAAATCGCTTCTCCTCTTTTTTCTCTTATATTTTTTTTTAGTTTTTAGGATCATATGTTCTGCATAGACTACACCTTTAGACTATTTAAGTTTTAAGGAATTCTTCTTTGATTCTTTAAGTCATTCTATAGCATCATACTTTTGACCCTTATTAAATTATTGGCAAGTGAGATTCACGATATTTTTAATATTCTTCTTTATGAAGGGAAAATGAAAATCATCCAACAAAATAAAAAAAAAAAAGAAGCTACGACTTAAAAGGTAATAGAACTTACTTTTTCGGTTTTTTAAAATATATTAGGACAATAAGTGAAATGATCAATACTCCAATAACTAAAAGTGTATTGTAACCTGGAACTGCTTCGGAAGGTTTATCATCACTAGGAGCGCCTTCAGTATAATAGTGGACTAATTGATATGAAAACCCTTCATCTGGTTCAATATTTTGTATAAAGAGACCCCATGAATATTTATGGGCCATCCAATCATTAACATCGGAGATACATGCAACTGTACCCTCGTATGTCATACTTTGACCATAAGTGACTTTATTGGCCCACGCAAGACCAAACCCTACACTTATATCAAGTCCAAAGCCTCCTGCTTCTATACCCGCTGAGAAAATTAGTTCCATTGAATGTTCCTTTTCAACAGATTCCGCATTTTCCCTTGTATATTTTAATGTACTTCCACAGCCCATACCAGTCCCCTGTGGTACTTCTATTTTGTCAATAATCTTCACAACCTCTTCTAGAGCATTTACTTCTTCTCGAGTTGGATAGGTTCCAGGTTTTCCTGGTGTATGAGTATACGTTTCAGACCCAATATAATTTGTAGAATTATCATTATTGTATAAAGACTCTGTCATACTATAGATAGAGACTTTTATAGGTACATCTATTGATATATTTTTTCCTATCATTTCTGATTTTGGATGCTTTGTTACCGTGTATAAATAAGATTCATAATCAACCGCATCACAAATAATCTGATTTTCCATATGACCAGATGAATATCGTACACCTATCGTTTCGGTTTGTGTAGTAGTTTTTGTTTGAGAAAATTGATAATTGGCTTCTAAGCTAGTTTTAAATTTTAACCCTGTACCAAATAATTCAAATCCGGTTTCAAAAGAAACTCTAATTCCCGCCATAACACTAAATCTCTCAGATACTTCCATTGAAGTAGACTCTTCTTTTGATACCGCAGTACCACTGCCTTCACCATTTAGATCAAAATAAATAGGTGGCGCTGCCAAAACAAAAATAGGGATTTGAGGAGTTATCCGAGGGAAATGTTGACCAGAATATTCTATTACAATCGCATCCCCATCATAATCTCCTGGAACGGGATATCCCAAAGTTGAGTCAAATTCTTTTAAGGTAGTAGCTGTCCATGGATTTGTTTCGGTATTAATTTTAACAATAGAGGTATTTCTGTCTTCTAATTGTGCTAAATATTTTTCTTCCCTAATATTTCCATATTTCTCGACACTTGAAAAACAAATTTCATCAATCCCATCCAAATCTACATCAGAAAAAGAGAAGGATTTTGCAGCCCAAGGACATTGTGATTCGCCAAGAAAGTTAACTTTTGGAGCTGTTTGAGGAATAGCCCAATCATCAAAAATTAACACAGACCATGCCTCTACTTCTATACCTTGTCCATGTTTCCCCACTACTACTGTTTCAGATAATCCATCCCCATCAATATCACCTGCTCCAATTGAAGGAAAAAAGATATCGTAATCTGATAAATCTATCCCACCTAAATTCACAAATTCAGTACCTCCTGCTGAAAATCCTTTCCAATAAACAGTTTCAACGTAATAGTTTTCAGCATAAATATAATAACTACCTGGATTGACATCACACTTCATCACAGCTATATCTAATCGAGAATCTCCATTAAAATCTCCGGTAGCTAGACCCATTGGAAAATTATGGGGATATCCTTGCCAATCACCATTACTCAATTCGATTCCACTCCCTAATTGGGTTATAGCTACTGAATCAAATTCAAATGCTAATAAATCTCCATCTTGTGCGAGAGTAACAATATCACAGAACCCATTTCCATTAAAATCTCCAGTTTCTATATCCATAAGGTTTGTATTTTCAGTAATATGGAATTCAGCAATTCCTCCTGGGCTTCCACTTGTAGTACTTCGTAGACCTGGACTATAATAATTGCCTACAGCATTAACTGGATCCCAGATTTGGATTTTTTCTCCATAACCACATCCAATTACTATTTCTAAACCTAGATCTTCATTAAATTGATTCAGAGAAAGACTATAAAAATAATGTTCATCAGATATATCTAGATCATATTGAGTAATGTTATTAAACTGCCTTAAAGTCGTATTGTATTTATAAATCCGGACTTTTCCGGATTCATCAATTATTACAAGTTCATCTTTCATATCACCATCAACATCTCCACTTGTAGCATCAACAGCTTGTCCTCCTAGTTCTCCTCCTTGGAATTCATAACTACAACTTGCATCCAACATAGTCTGATAAGGGGTTGAGGCAACTCCATTTTCAATTAGATTGATATCTACTTCATTTAGATTAACAAAATCTGTACTTAATCCTGGACAAACAAATGCTAATTCATTATTTGGAATAAATCGAATTTGATCTATCCCTAATGGATGATCTCCCGATTCAACACCGGGGGTTGTTGAATCTGCTAAATTAATACTATTTTTTACCTCAATTATTGATCCATCAGCTTTATAATTTCGTTGGATAATCCCAAGGTCCATTGGCTCAATTTCGTTTATCGGAATGTCATCTTTCTCTTTAATCTTAGTTTGTATATAATTATTTGTTGGAAGTGGTACAATTGTGATAATAATACTGCTTATTAAAAAAAATGTCAATCCAATAATCAAAAGTTTATTTTTAATCATGATCTAATCATTTTTTTTATGTAAATTGGAAATTTTTAGTCATGAACTAATCATTTTTTTAGGTAAATTGGAAATTTTTAGTCATGAACTAATCATTTTTTTTAGGTAAATTGGAAATTTTTTTATCCAGATAATTATTCATTTGTTGAATATTTATACTTTTAGGAAATCTGAAAATTCCATTGATTAATTGGTTTATAAAAAGTATTTATTATTGAATTGAAAGTATTTATTTAGGAATATTAAGAATGGTGGATATAAACACTGGTGAGGTTAAATAGACAAAATTTCACCGGCCATTGCCAAAAAAACATATGTGTCGTCTGGAGTATTCGTATATTTTAACCTGCCTGTAAACGCATCAATATTATTGATCTTGTCAAAGGCACAATCAATTGATGTGTAATCGTCCCTAAAAAGAACTCTCAACCTATTCGGATGTACCGAGATATGATTGATAGGAAATTCTGGCAACGTATTCGCGATACCGCTCATGATCATCCAATCAAATCCTGTCTTCTTAACACTTTTAAACACTTCGTCTGAGACTGCCATCTCGGGAGGAAAAAAGCCTCGAGGTTTATACAATTTCCCAAAAAAATGCTCATTTGTTTCATTATTGAGTTGTATTTGTCTTAGAATTTCGGGTTCAGGAATTAATGGAAGGAGAGGGTGAAACTTTCCTGAGCCTGTGAATTCAATTTGCCCCCTTGAGGCAAGGGTAGTTATCAATCCAATTAAATCAACATACCCAAAATCATGCAATTGCTCAGTTAAAGTGGCATTAATGGTGAGTGTGATTTTTGCTTCTGGATGATCTCTTAACGCCTCCATTATCGGTTTATATGATTCATTTACGATTTGTTTTATGACTATTGGGATTTGCACAGGGGGTTGATAAATATGAAATAAAAACGCAAAATAGACTACCATATAATTAACTAACAAATCTCCTTTTTTTAATCTTTTTAGTTTTATTCTTAATAACTAATAGCAATATTAAATGGAAAAATTAAGTAAAATACATACAAAATGATAATTGTGAAAACATAAATGAGAACTAGAATAATATATCGTAATTTTTTATTTTTAAAGATAGAGAGGGGCTTTAGAGCCTTTATTGAAATAACTTTTGGAAGGAAAAATCCTGTATTTGAATAATAATTTTGAAATTCATCAGGATATTTCTTGTTTAATCTAAGATCCCCAAAATCAGAGTAGAGAATCATAAGAAAGACGAATTGTATCCAAGTTACAATGTTTCCTATTCTGACATCATATAAAATAAAAAGCGGAAAAGTCATAATTATTATTGCAAAATTTTGTGGATGCCGAATATATTTATAAATACCCTGTTGTACTAAATTTTTTTCCTTTTTAAGCCAATAGATTAATTGGACTATTGAAATTGTAAATAAAGTCAATCCGGTAAGAAATATAATCGCTTTAATTATTAAAAATGCTTCAGAGTAAATAAACGAGCATTCTAAATAAGCACTTAGCCAGATCGTTCTTAAATTTGTAACACGTGAAAATATGAGATCGTTTACTAAAATTGTAGGGTCAGCAAAATACCAAGACACATCATAAAAATAGAAAATAACAAATGGAATCCCGATAAAGATCAACATTGGAACTACTATAATAGCAAATATCGAACTAAATAACACAAAGGAACTAAAAAATTTCAAATATAATTTGTAATACTTTATACTAATTATTGTTATGTCAAAAAAAATAACAAATGACCAAAAACCAGCAAATCTTACGATTCCTAATTCAAAATCTAAAATACCATAAAAGATCAAAGAATAAAGGGTGAATAATATCAAAAAAACAAAGAGACTTCCGAAAAGTAAATCTATTCCAATTTGAGAGTAAAAATTAGTACCTTTAATCATCTCATATCTAGAGATAAATGTAAATTTTGGATTTTTTTTATTTTTATAGAATGTTGGATAGAAAAAAATAAGAAATAAAAATAAAATACAGATTATTGGAATTATGATAGGATTTAACCTAAAAATTAAAGTGGTTTGTATTTTAAATATTATAAAACTTATTGAAATTGCCCCAATTATCAATTCAATAAAAATTAATATTATTGAAGTATACCATATAATTTTAAACACGATATTAAGAATCTTCATATTCCTATGTATAATATCATATATAAAATAAATAAAACAAAATTTTAATTGAAATTTTAGGTTAATACCTTCATGAATGATATTACCACAACAATTAGAAAACATAAAGAAATTGAAGATTTGAACAATTACTTAACAAATAAAACACGAATATTAAATTTCTTTGAAAATCAGAAATCTCTAGAAAATTTCACTAAATTTATTAAAGAATTTTCAAAAGAAAAACCAAGAGTCATAGATTACGGTGATTTCCAAACACCGATAGCTTTATGTGATAAAATATGTAAATATCTGCGAAATAATAACATAAATCCGGAAATTTTATTGGAACCGACTTGTGGTGAGGGAAATTTTGTTATCTCAGCATTGAAATATTTTCCATCCTTAAAATATGTTTATTGTGTAGATGTTCAGCCTAAATATGAATGGTTTTTTAAATTAAATCTTTACAATTATTCCTTAGAAAATGACATAAATTGCACAATTGAATTCCATAGAGATAACATTTTTGATCATAAATACTCAACTTCTTTTTTGGAAATCCTTAAGGAATGTGATAAACAGTTCTTAATTATCGGTAATCCTCCTTGGATAACAAATACAGAATTATCGAAACTTTCTTCATGGAATTTACCTGAAAAATATAATATCAAGAAGATTAATGGATTGGAAGCTATAACAGGAAGTTCAAACTTTGACATTGCTGAATATATTATTGTAGCACTTATTAAACAGTTCTCCTTTCGATCAGGTATAATTGCTCAATTATGTAAGACTGTAGTATCTAAGAATATTGTAAGAGATATACATAACCTCGAACTTAGTCTTTCAAAAATGAAATCTTTGGTAATTGATTCAAAAAAAGAATTTAACGTTTCTGCTGATGCTTCTTTATTTATTGCTAATTTTGGAGGGGAACATGAAGAGTATTCTGAGGTTTATTCAATTTATAGACCAAGTGAGAAAATTAAATCATTTGGATGGTATATTAATAATTTTATATCAAATTTGGATGATTATAAAAATTATAATTATATCGATGGAAAATCTCCATTAGAATGGAGACAAGGCGTTAAACATGATGCGAATAAGATCTTCATTTTAGATTTGGTAGGAGAGAATATTTTACAGAATGGTTACAATAAGGAAGTTATAATTGAAGATAATTTGTTATACCCCTTTGTTAAAGGATCTGAGTTAAGAGATTTAGTTGTAGATAATACAAATAAAAAGATTATAATTACTCAAAAAAATCTTAATGAGGATACAAGATTAATAGAAACGAAATATCCTAGAACTTGGGAATATTTGAAAAAATATGAAGAGGAATTAGATTCACGTAAATCTAAAATCTACGATGGTAAACCTAAATTTTCAATGTTTGGAATAGGAGGTTATACATTTAAACCATATAAAATTGGAATAGCAGGATTTTATAAAGATCCAATTTTTTCTTTGATTTTACCTATAGACGAAAAGCCAATAATATTGGATGATACAAGCTATCAATTAAGTTTTGATAATCTTAATGATGTTTTTTTTACTTGGCTAATATTTAATACGACAAAAATAAAGAAATTTTTACTTTCTATTGCTTTTATAGATTCAAAGAGACCATTTACGAAGAGAATTTTGCAAAGAGTAAATTTCGTTAATCTACTTTCTAAATTAAAATTTAAATCAATATTAAATCTCTACAATCAAGAATTATCTACTGCTTTTGACTACAAATTCAATGAACAAGATTTCAATATTTATATAAAAAAATTTCTGAGGGATAAACCATCTAATAGTCTTGAGAGATTTCTATAATTTATATAAAATAAGCCTTAGATTTTGAATATTGTATTTTTTACTTATTGTTTATTAATCTAGTCATTTAGATTCTTTATTTTATTAAAATAGTGGAATAAATTGCAATAAAATAAGAAGAAACTACAAAAATTATTAGAGATTTCCGTCTTCTTTCTCAAATTTCCATTCAGGTCTCTCAAGAGGAAGAATTTTGCTGATTCCATAAATATCTACTTTAGAAATATCCAATTCTTCAGTTCTTTCTATGAATAATTTATTTCTAAAATTAGGGACGTTATTGATAAAATGGGTTTTTGATATAAGATTCGGAGGATAAGGGTTTTTTTTTTTTAAGTCTATTTCATCTATTATTTTTTTTTCAAGATTTTTTTTTTTCCTATAAAGAGTATTATGAATAGTTGGAAATAATTGTGTTTTTATATTAATTCTCTTTAGTGGTATTGTGGATTTTAAAACTAGGCAAATCGGGCAATTATTCTCATCTAATCCATGAATACAGGGCATAATCTTGGTAGTATAAATAATTCAAGCTATTAATATTTCAAATTATTGTTACATTATAATGTTTTTTACTGTCATTACTTAATAATTTGATACCTTATTGGGAGTGAAATGAAATTATTATTATTTTTTACTTATTTAGATAATCTGAAAAATTAACAAAACTTTCACAGACATAGTTTTGTAATACGAATTCTAATATTAAGGGTGATAATACTAAGGGTGAATGTTGTCGTTCTGGATCATGAGAGGTTTGTGCATATAAAGTGTTTTTTTCATTCTCACTGATGTTTAATCTCCTTTAATTTTTAATTAATATAATTCTTAAGGGAATAGCTATTTGTATAAGTTTGGTTAATATTCTAGGGGTATTCAAAATCTATTAAATATCCCTTCAATATTTCAGAATAAAAAGTCAATTCAAATGATTAAAATATTAATGTCTCTCAATTATAATTTATAAAATAGTGCTCTTCAAGATTAGATTAAAGGAAACCTATTTTATTACACAATTTCCTCTCTTTACTAGAAATTTTTGTGAAGTGTACTAAATTTCTTTACAAAGTAAAAAACTTAGGAAAAGATATCATAGACGCCTTTGCGAGGTCTCGAAATTAAAATCAACAATTTCAAGAATGCCTCAAAGAATTTCTGATCTTTTATTATCTCTGAATTCTTGAAATCACCTTCAAAGATTAAGAGATCAGTTAATTTTTTTATATTAAAAGGAATATGAGTAAAACAACTCGAAGCTCTATTATATTTATTAATAAATTCTTTTAATATATTTAAAGCAATATCTGATTTTAAAAAATCTTCTGGATTTAAAAGTCCTGTTGGAGCAATAATATCAAAGAACTTTCCAATTTTCTCAATAATTTTTTCAATTAACACTTCTTTATATTCATCAATAATACTGTGTAATTTATTGATTCTATCAGTAAATAATCTGGAGGTATCTCGAGTTATATTAAGAGATACTGTCATTCCTATTCTCGCCCCTGATTTTAATTGAACAATATTCAATAACATAGAATATAAAATATCTAAAGAATTTTCGAATTTTTCAATAATTTCTCCATTTTTACGTTTATTATTTACTTCATTTGCGTATTTTGAACCCTTTTTTGAAGATATTTTTAAAAACAACTGAAATAATTTCTTATCATTAGTTATATTTTTTCCCCTTTAATTCTATAATTATTATTGAAACTTAATAACTATATAAGCAAATAGTGTAAGTCTAATTTTTTAGGTTGACTTACCACCTTTTTTAACTATAATTTAATATTAACTCATTTTTATTTGAATATCTTAATTTATTGATTTATGTTCTCAAAGAACGGAAAATCAATCTGATGAAACTAAATTTTATTTCATTTATTGAACCAGAAAAGAGATTAGGTCAATTTCATTTCTCATTTTTAATTTGAAAAATTTTGATATCTGATTGGGAATTAACTATACGTATCACTCAGACGTAATATAGTAATTTTCAATAATACTTTTAGAAGGAATTCTCTTGTTACTTATGAATATGTATTACGATATGTCAGGAGAATGTGATATTTGTGGTAAAAAAAATATACTCGTTAGAAGTTACAAGCTATTATTTGGTACTTCGATAAGTTCTTTTTCAATTGGAAATTTTGCTGATGCACCTCCTTTACTTAATAAAGAGTTTTATATTTGCATTGAATGCAGAAGAGACAGAAAAAAAATTTTAGAAAAACTCATAAAATATATTAGAAGTGAAACAAGTTCTTAATGATTTCAAATATTCCATTTTTGTCCTTATATTATTTCTGATAAATTTTTTTGGGCCTTTCTTTGTTAAATTCATTTTATCCCATTTAAAATTGAGATTGACACATACATCTCTTAAATTTATTTCATGATAGTTTTGAAGTGTTTATTAAAAATAGAGGTAATAGATTTATAAAGTAACTCTAAAATAACCATTTTGGTTTGAATTTTTAACTCTTTAAAATAAAATATTGTAGAATTAATAAGATATAATTAAAATCTTTTAATTGTATTCGCGTGGAATTATTTCAGTAATTTTATTCTACATCAATTAAATATGTATATTTCGATAAATCGAAATCTTCAATTAGTATGGCTTTATCTAATTCATTTAATTTTTCCAATGGAACTTTTAAAACAAAGTGATTATCCTCTATATAATAATTAAAATAGATCTTCTTATAATTTTTATCAAAATCTATAAACATTTTTATGAAATTAACCATTTTTTTGAATTGCACCCTCATTTCTTTTTATATTTTTTAAGATTTTTCTGAAATCGTTAAGAATTTATAAGATTTCTAAATTTTATTAGTTAAGCGTTCTATATTTTACCATTCTTGATAAATAATAAAAGTTAATTATACTTTATTCAATTCTTTTACAACAAAATAAATGATAAAAGTTATATTTAAAATTATGTCACTATATTTTTTTTACCACAAATTAATAGATACCATTATTTTAGATTAAGACCTTAATTAAATTGTTATTTATAATTCTCACCAGTGGAAGGTACATAATTAACTTCTAATATTTTTAAAATTATAACTTTAAAACCGAATGTAGATCCAGAATTAGTTTAAATAATCTAAAATATATTTTTACTATCGTCAAAATAGTACCGCTTGCTAAACTTTACATCTGATGTTGAAAGTATGAAAAATTGAAAGTGATATTAATGGGGTAATATTTGATAGAGTTTATTATATTTCAAGATGAATTGAATGTTTGGAAGTTGAATTCTCTTTTTTACATTTTTAACGTTATTTTTAAATTAGTTTTAGAAAGGAAGAACATAAACCAAAGTGTTAAATATTATTCTTTTTGTGTTTTATTGGTATAAGAAATATTACTCAATTAAAATTTTAAAAAAAACTTAAGGGCGTATTTAATTTGATTGAAATGGAGGAAAATCAAGCCATTTGTATAGAAAGGCTGTTTAAATCTATTTATAATGATTCGCCAATAGGGATTGGAATTACTGATTCAGAGGGAAAATTGGTTGATTTAAACTATTCATGTATGGAATTGTTTGGTGTATCAAATAAGACTGATATCATAGGATTTAATCTTTTAAATAGCCTAAATATACCTAAGGAAAAGCTAAACCTATTAAAAAACAGAACCACAGTTAGTCATGAAGTATTATTTAATTTTGATTTGATTAAAGAACAAAAAATTTTTGAAACTACAAAATCAGGAAAATTATACATTAATATGTTAATTACACTTTTATCAAATGAAGAGAATAATTCTATTTTCAAATATTTGATCTATTTTCAAGATATTTCGGTAGGGAGGATCACAGAACAAAAATTAAGAGATACTAAAATAAAACTAAAAGAAGAAAAAAAAAATTTATTTAATGTTTTAAATGCTCTTGGCAGTGGTATTTATATAGTAAATCCTCAATATGATGTTATATTCATTAATAACATGCTAAAAAGAGAATTAGGAGCACTTCATGGGAAAAAATGTTTTGAGTATTTTTTTAATCGATCTAATCCTTGTCCTGAATGTAAAAATAAATTAATTTTTAATGGGAAAGCAATAAGCCAAGAATTTTATTCCTCCAAGGTAAATAAAGTATATGAAATCATTTCTACACCATTACATAATCTGGATGGGACTATCTCAAAATTAGGTATTTTTTATGATATATCAGCACGTAAACTAGCAATCAAATCAGCAAGAGAAAGTCAACAATTATTAGAAAATACTTTTAATGCATTAAATGATGCTGTTTTCATTTTAAATACTGAGAATCCACCTACAATTTTAAGATATAATTCAACCGCAGAGAAGATATTCGGTTATTCAGCTGAAGAAATGTTAAAAAAACCGATGAGTTTTTTACATGTCAACAAAAAATCATTAAAAGAATTTCAACAAGAATTATATCCTAAAATTAAACGTGGAGAGGTTTTTACGAACTATAAATATAAGATGAAGAGAAAGGACGGATCAGTTTTTCCTTCTGAACATAGTGTTCTTTTATTGGAGAATGAACAGGGTAAACGCATAGGATGGATAAACGTCGTTCGAGATCTTACAATACAAATGGAAGCAGAACAGAAATTAAAGGAAACTGAAGATATGTTCCAATCATTTGTAGAGTCAACACCAGTTGCAACATTTTTATACCAAAATTATGAATGTATTTATGCAAATCCTGCGGTTTTAAATTTAACTGAATACTCACTTGACGAGATTTATGCAATGAAATTTTGGGATTTTGTCCACCCTGATTATAGAAATTTTGTCATTAGTATAGGAGTAGCATTAGAAAGAAATGAACCCATTAAATTAGTAAATGAAATTAAAATCATTACTAAAAGTGGTATTGAGAAGTGGATTAATGGGAACATGGTACTACTTGAATATAAGGGAAATAGAGCTGCTTTGATCTCTGCTATTGATATTACACAACGAAAAAAAGCCGAGCAAAGATTAATAAGTTCAGAAGAGCGATATAGGAATTTTGTTCATAATTTTCAGGGGATTGCTTTCCGAGGGTATATTGATTTCTCTATTGATTTTTTCCATGGTGCTATAGAAGAAATTACGGGATATCAACCTAATGATTTTATTTTAGAGAAAATTAAATGGAATCAAATTATCCATCCAGATGATATCCAAGGAATAAATGAAAAAATAAAAGAATTTCATTCATCTAACAGACAATCAGATACTCGAGAATATCGGATTATCCGAAAAGATGGTGATATACGATGGGTATTAGAAAATTCCCAAAAAGTATTCGATCCAAATAAAAAGATGGAATGTGTTCAGGGTTTAATTGTCGATATTACGGAGAGAAAGATAATAGAAAAAAAATTAAAAGAATCCGAAGAAAAATATCGAAACTTATTTGACAATGCTCCATTTGCCATAATGGTCTTTAATATAGAAGGAGATATCTTAGATTGTAATGAAGAAGCTTCCAAAATTTCTGGATATAAAAAATCTGAAATGTTAGGAAGAAATTTTAAAGAGTTTGATTTTTATGAAGATATACAAGCTGCAATGGTAGAACAACGTCAAAGAGCTATAAATACAGGTATTGTTCCGGCATCTAGAGAAATATTATTAAAGAAAAAGGATAACAGTCAATTTTGGGCACGTACATATATCGATTTCATTCAATTAGGTAAGGATACGTATATACAAGCAATTATTCAAGATATTACAGAACGGAAACAAGCAAGAGAAGAATTAAATAAGTTGAGTAAAATAAAATCTGAGCTACTAACAAGAACATCTCATGAGTTAAAAACTCCAGCTATGCATATTAAAGGGTATATTGATTTGTTACTACACACGTATAAAGATAACTTTAATAAAGAAGAATTAAATATAATTAGACATATAAAGAAAGGAGTTTTACGTCTAGAGACGCTTATATATGATATATTGCATAAAGCGGAATTAGATTCTGGTGGGAGTGAATTAAATATAATTGAAAATAATTTATCCTCCTTAATTGAGTTAAGTGTAAAAGAGTTAAATAGTTTTGCTGCGTTAAGGGGACATTCAATTATATTAAACATACATAGTAATATTAATATTAATTTTGATAGAGATCAGATTCGCCATGTAATTAATAATCTCATAACTAATGCAATTAAATATACCCCACTCAATGGAACAATAGAGATTAGCTCTGAAGTTAATGATGATTTTGTAACAATCGCTGTACATGATAATGGAATTGGGATCATCGAGAAAGAGAAAGAAAGACTTTTTTCTCAATTTGGAAAAATCGAACATTTCGGTCAGGGATTTGACATAATTACGGAAGGTTCTGGCTTAGGTTTATATATTACTAAAAAAGTGATCGATCTACATGGTGGAGAAATTTGGGTTGAATCAGAAGGAAGAAATAAAGGTTCTACTTTCTATTTTTCTCTTCCAGTTGTTAAAAATTAAAGTATTTTTTTATTTAGAATAGATTATAAATCTCTCGGATTATATCAATATTTAATTGTCCAGGGGCTGTTTTTTCTTCTATGGACGCATATGTGAAAAATGAACCAACTGTGACACTCATGATACGAGAAAAAATACCAGTTTCACCCATACAAAACGAGATAAGTTTGTTTGGAGCATTTACGAAGTGTTTACACAATTTCAAGGGTATAAGATTATCTTTAAAGGTTTGAGCAGTAAAAATAGTTTTATATATAATCTTTGAATTGATTTTTGTTTTTAGAGGTAGATTTTGAACAAGCTTATCATTGAAATTTGTAATAAGGTCAATTGCTTCCACAAGATTATTTGTCTTTTCAAAATTATGGTATGAACAAATTATATTTACTCCATTTTGAGATGCCAATTTGATAAATTCATATAAATAATCTTCCTGAGTGTTCATTTCAATATCAATATATTCCGGTTTAGCTTCGATAAACATTTTCAAGATTTTGAAGTGTTCTTCTTGAGAAATATTAGATTGACCCCCTTCAGATGGAGCTCTGAACGTAAAAATAAGAGGAATTCTGAGATTAATAATGTTTAGTAAATCTTTTATAAAATCTAATGAAAGAGATTGAACATTGTTAATATAATCAAATCGTAATTCAATAAAATCAGGCTTTTTTTCTATTCCTTTATCCAATAACGGTTTAACTTCACTTAAACTAGCTGATTTAACCCGAATTGCTATACAAATACGATATTTCATAATGAAAAAATCAAAAGGATTATAAAAAAATTAAATACTAAATTTCTAATATACGTTTAATATCATCTTCAGTATATTTTAATGTATCTTTAGCATCCACTTTCTTTAGTTTTCCTTTTTTCTTATAATATTTAATTATAGGTTTTGCGTTTTTCTCGTAAGTATCTAATCTACTTTTTAAGGTTTCTTCATTGTCATCACTTCGCTGTTCGAATTTAATTTCAGCACCACATTTATCACACTTTCCTTCCACTTTTGGGGGAAGAGTGTACCTATTGTAGATCTCTCCGCAGTTTTTACACCCATACCTGCCCAGTATTCTTTTTTTGATAATATCTCGGGAAACTTCTAGCAATAAAAGCAAATCGATTTCAGCAATAGTTTCTAAGAACTCCACTTGACCCATATTTCGAGGGTATCCATCCAACATCCATGATTTATCTTTGATCTTATCTAATCTATCCTTTACAATTTCATTGGTAAGACTATCAGGAACCAATTCTCCCTTATCCATATATTCTTTAGCTTTTACACCTAAAGGAGTATTATTTTTTAAATTTTCTCTAAAAATATCACCAGTGCTTATATGCTCAATATCTGGTAATATTTTCTTAATTTGCCCAGAAAAGGTTCCTTTGCCAGCACCAGGTGGTCCAAATAAGATTAGTTTCTTCAATTTTAATCACAAATTTTATTTTTAATTTGTAGATAATTAAATTGAGCATTCATTAAAATTGTTTTGCCAAGATGAATTTACTAGGGATTATTCTGTAAAATATGAATATTCTATTTTTCTAACAATATAATCAAATACGTTCAATTATAGGAAAAATAATTTGGTTTATATTTGATAATAGTATTATTAAGTTCTTCTTTATATATCGAGAGATAAAGAGATTTTTAATTAAATATAAACAGATCAGTTTGGTGTCAAATTAAATTAGATAATAGATTACCTATTAATTCTATAATTTTAATTTATGGAAACAAACTTCAGATCATTGCTAATTTTAGAAATAAATCATGTCGAGAGAAATCCTATTTAACTAAAGATTACAGGTTGTTTTTGTCGGGTTTTTCATTTGAATACATTGACGAGCTAGTTTTACAAATGCCTTATTGGTTTTACTTTCTAATTTAAATGGATTTTCTATATAAATACATCCTTGTTTTTTTGCGAATTCTCGAGGTTTATTACAATAAATTGCATCACTATAAACCTTAAGCAAA
Source organism: Promethearchaeota archaeon (assembly GCA_048937405.1). Lineage (GTDB taxonomy): Archaea > Asgardarchaeota > Lokiarchaeia > Sigyniarchaeales > SOKP01 > Loki-b32. The sequence goes on along the minus strand of JBHLNF010000001.1, from coordinate 254,100 downwards.
TTTGGTCCATTTCCTATTAATAGAAAGGGAAAATTTTTTCCAAAAATTTGTTGAATTTGATTATGATGATTTTTTATCAATTCAAAAGAATGTCTTTTTGATATATCAAAGATTAAAAAAGCGCCTAAAGCTCCTTTATAATAAAAATGTTGGAGAGTTTCGAAACTCGTATCATTACTAATGTCCCAAATTGAAAATCTAGCAACTTCACCAGGTTTTATCTCGATATCTTTTACCATAATATTTACACCAATCATCAATTTATAGTTTGTTTTGAATCTGATTTTAAAATACTTTTGAATAAAATCCATTTTCCCAATACAGATTAGTATGATTTTTAAATTAAAACATATCATCTCTTTAGATCCTCATTCAATTTCAATAAATTTTCAAATTTCTGAATTAGATCACCCTAATGCTCTTTATGAGCATATCCATTTTTATTTGGATTTTAGTATGAATTTTTCTTTTTTCCTATAATTCAACTTTTTTTTGATTCCATCTTTCATATATAATTTTCGATATTTAAATCTTTGTTTTTTCATTTTTGGAAATTGAAAATTACAATCCTATTTTATTAAATAAAAAGTGGTTTTCAATTTATATAATTGAAAACATAAAAATTAATATCCAAAAAAAAGAATATTATATTAATGAAAAATAATCAAAAAAAGAAGGAAGACCCAGATTTTCCTATATTATCAAAAAATCTTGAAATTGGAAATTTTGCAGATCTCTCAATTACAGAGATAATAACGTTACAAATACTCTTACAGCATTTAGAACCAATTGTAAGGCATACTTTATATTTAGAAGTAAATCAATATATTCAACATAAGAAAAAATTTGTTCTCTCTAAAATAGATAATAATTTTTCTAAAACTGATCAGCTACTTTTTGAAAGTCTTAAGAAACCGACTGACCTTTCTACTTCAAGCTTTTACAATAGTCTTTCTACCCTTGAAAAGAAAGGTCTACTTGCATTTAAACGAAATAAAAAGGGAAAGATTGAAACAATTTCAGCCACATCATTGACAAAATCTGTAATTAATGTCATAAATCAATATTTTTTGCTCTCGATAATTAATGATACTAAATTTGATATTATTTTTCCTAAAAAAGTTATTACAGAAAATAATCAAATTCACTATGAAAATCTCCTAATAGTGTGGTTACATGACTATGTGGCACCATATAGTCTTAATTATTTTAACGAATTCGCCGATGAGATATATCTATTGGCTAATAGAAGTATTTATGATGATCTTCTTAAAGTTGGATTAAAAAAGATAAAATATTCCAGCATGTATAAAAAAATTATTCGTGAACCTGACAATATTTTTAATGCGGTAATTATTCCAAGATATTGTGAGAATCCAGATTTTTTTAATTTATCACGAATTGGTTTACTAAAGGAAATAGTCAGAGTTACTAGACCTGAAGGAGAAATAATTCTAATCACCAGAAATGAAGTTCCCATTGTTCAAAATTTCTTAATTAATCAATTAATTACATTATATAATAAATCACTTTTCAATATGGGCAAAGTTTTTACCCGCCAAAATTTGCAAAATGATATGAATAGTGCTGGTTTAACAAAAATAGAAATTTTTGAAGACAATGGAAGAACAATAGGAATTGGACGAGTTCCATAAATTTAATAGAATCATTATAAATTAACACCAAATTAATATAAATCAATATATAATATAAAATTCTTAATAAGAAAATTAAAAATTTGAGTGTGAAATCCTTATGGTTTTCTTTCAATTGGATTTAGCGAGATTTATAGCAATATATATTGGTTTAGGTGCAATATTTTTTTTTAATTTCTGCATCGTTTATAAAATTCTTCAAAGACAAAAGAACAGATTAAATTTAAGTTTATGTGGATTTTATACTTCAATTTCTTGCGGTCTTCTTTTTAATTTTATTTACGCTCCAATTACCATTCCAGAAACTGTAAAGATTTTGAATTTATTATCTAATTTTTTTGTATTTTTGTCCCCAGTATTTCTCACAGTTTATACTTTAATTTTAGAAAAGAGTGAAAAGGGTATTGCTACTTATAAACTTTTAATTTTCATAATAATTTATGGCATATTATTATCTTATATTTTTTTAAATCCAAGTAATGTTAAAATTGATGCAAGTACAGATTGGATTCCAGTATGGAGTATTTTTTACAGTATTTATTTAACAACTGTGAGTTCAGTTATAGGTATTATTCCTGCATTAATTCTTTCAATTATGATTTATAAAAGAATTAAAATTGAAGAGATAAAGAATCGTTGGAGATATTTTTTAATCGGATTATGTGGATGCATAATTTTATTTTATTGCTTTATAATATCTAATACATTAAATAATGCTGCTTTGAGATTAATTATTTCTTTAATTTCAATTTCATTACTGTTATGGGGATATTTAATGTATTATGGAGTGGGAAGGCATATCAGTACATAGATAATTAAATTGGATATAAATTAAATTGTTTTGTCAAATTTAATTTTCTTAGTTTTATCCAGTAAAATATGAAAAATCAATTTTTTTGACTAAATATTCAATTAACCTTTTTTCCCTACGAGTAAATAGGGATGTAAAATCACTATTTATTGATGATCCATAATAAGAATTCCCAAAAAAGGTAGTGGCTTTTTTTATTGAATCCAGTAATAATACTTTATTTCCTATATGTAGATAAATTGAAATATCATTGATAATTAATATTGAAGTTGGATTATCGTTGAAAAAGGATAAAATCTTATAAGTTTTTTTAAAGTTTTTACACGCATTTTCATATAGTTCGTAAATATTCTTCGCTTTAAGACGGGGTGGGATGATTTCACCTTCAAAGGATAAATTGTTACATTTAATACTATCTTTATAAAAATCTAATATCTTACCGCCAATTTTGATATCTTTGATTATACTATATGGTGGGGCAAAATCTAAAATACTGATTTCTTTTGGATCTAAATTTTTTGATTCTATAAGGTATTGAACGAATTTTGCGGTATAATAAGTTTTTTTAGTATTGGTCTCTCCATAAAGAATGGTCTTATGTCCAATAAATGCTCTATAATTTAAAGATAAATTAAATTTCATAAAAATTGAATAGATATATAATAAATGCTAATAAAAATCTTCCCATGTTAGTTTTGCTTTTTTTAAAATTATTAGAATGATAAAGCCCATAATACATCCTGGAATGCAACTTAAGGCAAATAAAGCCCAAAATGTGAAAAGACTCTCAATTGCGAAATAGTTTCCTCCTATTGGAGTAATCAAATGAGCAATGGTTCCTCCTATAAAAACTGTTCCTAAGGGTTCTGTAAAAGCAGCGAATTCAACATATTTAGGAAATTTTTTACGTAAAAAATGCGATACAATCCCTACTACAAAAGCACCACTAATACCTCCATGAAACGCATGTATTGACCCTATACCAAGTGAAAATCGAAGAATTGCTATCCCTAAGGCAGTTATACACGAAAAGATTAGACCGACTAAAACACCAGTAATAGCATTAATGAAATGAGCAAAAGGATTAATTTTTGTTCCGAATATTTCAAAATATGCAAAGGGATTAAGATAACTTAAAACTAATCCAACTGCCATAAAAATAGCTGAAGCAGCTATTTTTTTATTAAGGGACTGTGGTAATGTTTTTTTTTCCTTTTCATCATTGTAATGATTTTGTTCATTCATTTTTATCACTTTATTTAATCATTATTTTTTATTTTATTGATGTAGTTATCTTTATTTTTTTTTTTATTTAGTTGATGCGAAATTCTCCTGTAAAGAACTAAGAAATTATAGAGTTTTAATCTCTTGAAATATTAAAAATCATAAATACTTATTAAGGATTTATTTTTTTTATAAAAAATTGTGAAAACAATATTAAAAGGAGTACTTTTATAATTAGATTTATTTTAGAGGACGAGTAAAGAATGAATTTTAAGAGTGGAAAAAAAGTGATTGAGCCAACAAAAATCCTTTGTTTAGGACGGAACTATGTAGAGCATGCAAAGGAGATGAAATCACAAATACCTAAAAATCCATTATTTTTTGTAAAAACTGTAAATACATTGGTAACTGATGGGAATCCTATAATATATCCTAAGTTGTTATATAATGATCAAGAGTATAATCAAGTGGATCATGAAGTCGAATTAGCATTTGTGATTTCTAAAACATGTAAAAATATTCAAATTGAGCAAGGTTACGATTTTATTGGAGGATACTCCGTTTTTCTTGATATTACAGCAAGGAAAATGCAGATAAGTGATAGAAATATGAATTTACCCTGGTATCGAAGTAAAAATTTCGATTCTTTTGGTCCAATTGGTCCAAACATAGTATCAATAGAAGAGATAAAAGATCCACATACTTTAGATATTCAGTTGAAAGTAAATGGGGAGATTCGTCAAAAATCAAATACTAAGTATATGATTTTTAAAATTCCAGAAATACTAGCATATCTCTCTAAATTCATCACACTGGTTCCTGGAGATATTGTAGCAACTGGTACCCCCAGTGGAGTTGGACCAATCCAACCAGGAGATGTACTTGAAGCATCCATAGACCAAATTGGAACTATTACACATAAGGTAATTTTAGGAGAATAAAGATAAAATCGAATTATTCCAACAAATAAGCAATAATATTATTTTTTATGATCAGTAGGTATTTATACAAGATTTTTTATTATGTTCAATAGGAGCCCATTAGAACTAAAATGCCGAAAAAAGTATTAATTGCATCTGAATCAACCTTTCGTAGAAATTTATTATCTGAAATGCTTTCTTCACATAATGAAATTAATGTCGAGGGGATAGAACGAAATGGGCAAGCAGTAATCAACAGTATTAAAACGAAAGAAGTAGATGTTCTAATTCTTGATATTGAATATAAAAGTAAAGAATGGTTAATTCCATTTAATCTTTTAATTAAGCAATTCAATATTCCAACTATCATATTAACGGATGTAGATCCAAAAGTCATCGATTCCATTGAAATACCAATTATCCTAAAATCTTATGATTATATCGTTAAACCCATAGGAATATGGAAGGAAGTACTTCCTAAAATTAAGGACATTTTAATATCTAAAATTTTATTAACAGATATTCCCAAAAAACAAAAAATTGATAGTAAATCCAGATTGTTGAACAAAAATACTTTTATTAAAAAAAGTCAGAAATTAAGAAAAACTCGTGAAATTAAATTACATAAGGAAACCAGAGCATCATTAAAGGATCGAGCTGAAGAATTTTTTTTAGAGAGAACATTTATTGGTCTAGCAGAAATACCTAGCTGCATCATCGTTATTGGGGCAAGTGTAGGGGGTCCTAGAACGTTAAGAACAATTCTCAGTGATATTCCTGCTAATTTTCCTGCACCAATTTTAGTTGTTCAACATATAAATCATCTTTTCATGCGCCAACTTGTTATGTCATTAAAAGATGCATGTAAAATGAATGTAAAAATAGGAGCAAATTACGAGGAAATTGCACCAGGCACAATCTATTTTTCTCCAGGAGATAAACATATGCAAGTGACGGTAAAAAATAACAAACCTTGTGTTCGAACCTTTGAAGGAGAACCTGTCAATTTTTGTAGACCTTCTGTTGATGTGTTATTTTATTCCACAGCACGAGTATATAAGCATAAAACTCTCGGAATTTTATTAACCGGTATGGGAGCTGATGGTGCTGCAGGGTTAATGGCAATTAGACAAGAAGGTGGTAAGACTATTGCTGAATCTGAGGAAACAAGTGTATTATATGGAATGCCGAGAGTAGCTGCTGAAACAGGGGCAGCGAATTTAATAATACCTAATTATAAAATTGCTGATGAAATAATTAGATTTGTAAGTTAAAATTTATTAATTAATGCTAACAGGTTTAATATAATGAGCCAAGAAGTAAGTGAGGAAGTAAAGAAGGAAATTTTTAAACTAATAGCAACTCCAGGGATTGAAATAGAGGATATTAGGAAAAAGACTAATTTAGATCATGAGACAATTTTAAATATATTATCTGAGGAATATATGAAATGCGATTTAAATCATGGTCGTAGATTATGCTGTCGGTAATAACTATAGTATATTTAAGAGATTTTCTAAGATATAATTTTATAAATAGGTTGATCTTGCGATAATCTCATGAACTAAAGTTAAAAATACTTTTTCTACATTCTCACCTGTTTTTGCGGAACATTCAATAATATCTATGATTTCATAAGAATTTGATAAATTAGATACATCCTCAAGATATACTTTTCTATTAGACTCCAACTCCAAATCTAATTTACTTCCTACGATTAAAATTGGTGAATCTTTATTATCTCCCGGTGTATTATGAAAAATGGATATCCACTCAATTAAGTTTAACAGGGAAGTCTTATTAGAAATATCATACATAAATATTCCTCCAAAAGTCCCTCGAGAATAGATTGGTAAAAGTTTTTTGAAACGCTGCTCACCTACAAAATCCCATATTTGTAAATTTATAGCAAAACCTTCTATATCTATGGTTTTAGCGCTGACATTGACTCCCATAGACCTACCAAGGTCTAACTCAAATTTATCTGTGATAAAACGATGAATTAGAGTTGTTTTTCCAACACCAGTATCGCCAAAAACACCTAATTTATAGGTAAAATCAAATGAAATTCTTAATCCCCCGTTGAGGAGACTGAAATTACTTTTTCAAGATTAATATTAAATATAAGCCAATTTTTTTTTTAAACTTTTATTAATGGATATAATCATCTATGAATTATGAATAGCCCTTAAAAATAAAAAATATTTATAATTTCTAGAGCCAATTATTTCCATGAAAGATAGATCTCTATAAAAGGTTAAAATCCACCCATACTAATAATAAATCATTGGAATTAATACAAAAGATTTTGATTATCCGTTTATTTTTACCATTTTAGAAACCAGTTATTAAATATCCATATTGAAAAATTAGAAGGAGTTCATTCTATTCTTAATTTAAAAAAATTTTTTAACATTATTTCATTCACATAATTACTAAGTTCAAGTAATTTTAAAGAGACTTAGGACGTAATAATAAAACGGTTTCAATATAAATTAAGATATTGAAATGAAAAAAAGATGATATCGTATATTTTTACGCTCCTTATCCTTTATAAATCAACATTGAATTTAAAAATAATTAGAAGACTGACATAAAATGAGTGAAAAGGGAAAAGTTATCGTTAAAGCATTGGTAACTGGAGGAAGTGCAAGTGGGGGACCTCCAATTGGTCCTGCTGTAGGACCGACTGGTATAAATATCAAAGATGTAGTTGATGAAATTAACGCACAGACAAAAGTATTTAAGGGATTGACAGTTCCAGTTAGAATTGAATGCGATCCAGAGACAAAAGAATTTGAAATATTTATTGAAACACCCTCTACCGCATCATTATTGCTTAAAGAAGTAGGAGTTGAAAAAGGGAGTTCTAGTTGTTCCGAACAGAAAATTGGTAACCTAACTTTAGAACAGATTCAAAATGTGGTTGATGCGAAGAAAGAGAAATTCTTAGATAAAACAAATAAAGCAGCAATTAAAACAGTTTTAGGAACCGCTTTATCAGTAGGTTTGACCGTTGAAGGGGAAGATCCTAGAATTATTCAAAAACGAATTACAAATGGAGAATATAGTGATAACATAAAGGGTGAATAAGAAAGCTTGAAAGTAGACGATAAATTGTTAAAAAGATCATTGAATGCCGCAATCGATTTTTCTGTAATTAAAAAGGAAGGGTTCAAAGATAAGGTAAGAAAATTTGATGAATCAATTGATCTTATCATAAATATTAAAGACATCAATTTGAACGATCCAAAAAACAGAATTGATAAAGAAATTATATTAACAAATGAAGTTATTACAGGGGATAAACCGAATATTTGCGTAATCGCCTCCGATGAGATCCTATTAGAAGCGAAAAAACTTGGTGTAGATACAGTAGATTCAAATGGGCTGGTAAGTATAAATAATGAGGAGAAGAAATTTAAGAAAAAATTTGCCAAAAAATATGATTATTTTGTTGTTGAAGATAAAATGATGAGGGATGTTGCGAGATATTTGGCAAGATTTCTCGGACCTGTTGGAAAAATGCCAAAACCTTTCCCTACAGGATATGGAATAATTACTAGTCCAGAAGATTTAAAGCTAGCTTATGAACGTTATAAAAAGGTTATACGAATTCAAATGAGAAGACAGCCTATCATTTTTATCAAGATAGGGAAAAAATCTATGGAACAGGAAAAATTATATGAAAATATGAAAACCGTTATAGATTTTATCGCTGATCAAATGCCCCATAAATTTAATAATTTTAAATCCATGTATCTTAAATCAACCATGGGAAAACCTGTAAAAGTGCAAGAAGAATTCCTAAAAACTATCAAGGTGTGAAGAGATGATTAAAAACAAACATATTCCACAATGGAAAATTGATGAGATTAATTATTTAATTGATTTATTTAAAAATTATAAGAATGTTGCTGTAATAGAAGTTGCTCATATTAGTGATAAACAAATCCAGACGATGAGGAAGATGTTAAGAGGGAGAGCAGAATTTCGAATGTCAAAAAGATCCCTCCAACTACGAGCAATAGAAGAATTTAAAAAAAAATCTAAAAAGAAAAATTTAGAAGAATTAGCACAGAATATCCCGGGTCAATCAAGTCTAGTTTTCACAAATATTGATTTATTCGAGTTAAAATCCATTTTTCTTGAAAATGAATGGAGGGTTCCAGCAAAACCAAATGAAATTACTCCAGTAGATATATGGGTTCCAGCCGGAGATACTGGATTACCTACGGGACAAGTAATAAGTGAACTGAACATGATTTTAAGACTTCCTACAAGAATAATGAATGATACAATTCACGTTCGTGAAGATACCAGAACCCATAAAGCAGGTGATTTAGTTAATGTGAAACAAGCAGCAGTTTTGAAAAAACTAGGAATAACGCCTATTGAATCATTGATTAAAATTCATTTTGCGTGGAGTGATGGAGAAATTATACCAGAAGAGATATTATATATGGATATGGAACAATTTGCTCAAAATGTGTCTAGAGCTTATCGAGAAGCACTGGGGATCGTATTCGAGATGCCTTTCTTCCTAGATGATATGACAGAGGAATATATTCGAAAAGCTGCTGCTGAATTAAATACCTTAAATGCTGTTATTTTCGGAGAAGGAATTCCCACTCCAACTGAAGTGGAGAAACCTAAAGTTGAGGAAAAAGAACCAGAGGAGGAAGAAGAATCTGAAAGTGTTGGTATTGGAGGATTATTTGGATAAAAATTAGATCTTTATTAAATTTCAATTAAAATTACAAATAAAATGATAAAAAAAATAAAAAAGAGGTTATAAAATATGGAAAGTATCTATGCCGCTTTATTGCTTCACAAAGTTGGTGGGAAGATTAACCAGTCAAATGTAGAAAAGGTGTTAAATGCTGCGGGTGCGAAGATTGATAAATCGGAAATTGAAAAGCTTATTGCAGGATTAAAGGGGAAAAACATAGAAGATATTATAAAATCTGCTAGTGCGGTACCTGTAACTGCTGTCGCGACTGGAGGTGCTGTAGAGGATAAAAAAGCAGAACCCAAAAAAGAAGAAGAAACTGAAGAAGAAGAGCCAACAGGGATTGGAAGTCTCTTTTAATCCCCCTATTATTAAGGTGAAGTTATAAAACCACAATAATATCTTATAGATAATTTTTAAAAACAATTTGCAATAGAAAAAACACCTAGAACAGAATTGTAAAACAATTTTAGATTAATTAAAATCTTTATAATTTTCATCTATTTTCTTTAGATTTTAATCTAAAAGAATCAGATTTTTTTTATTTTCTTTTTTTCTAATGAATATGAAGCAATTTTAAATAGTGGTATCATTATCGTATTTAGTGCTATGGTAAAGCACAAACTTTTTTTTAAATTCTATTTTTTTTTATATTACATCTGAAAGTTAAGAAGATGATTTTATAAACTGAATGAAATTATCAAAAAAGACCCCCCTATTGATGACCTATGACTGGAAAGTTTCTTAGATTTTTCACTCCTTTTGTGAAAGTTATGCCAGAGATCAAACAACCACAGCGTGAGGTCTCTTTTAAAGAAAAATTTATTTGGACTGCTCTTGTTCTTATTATTTATTTAATATTAAGTAATGTTCCGTTATATGGAGTAGATAAAACTCAATCAACAGATTATTATTATTGGTTACGTGTTATTCTGGCAAGTCAAAGAGGTACATTGACAGAATTAGGGATAGGCCCAATAGTTACTGCAGGTCTTATCATGCAATTGTTATTAGGAGCAAAGATAATTAATGTGAATATGGCTGATCCATATGATAGAGCTATGTTTAGCGGAGCTCAAAAAGTTCTTGCTGTGTTTTTGACAATCTTTAATGCACTTGCCTATATTCTTGGAGGTGCTTTTGGTGAACTTTCAACAATAGGGATAGACGGATTTTTTTTTATTTTTTTTCAGTTATTATTTGCAGGAATAATTATTATTCTCTTAGATGAAGTTCTTCAAAAAGGATGGGGTTTAGGTAGTGGTGTTTCCCTGTTTATCGCGGCAGGAGTTGCTGGTCAGATATTTTGGAACTGTTTTAGTTTTGCTCCCGCTCCTGATAGCCTTCCAAGAGGAATTGTTCTCGCATTTTTTACTTCGATATTTGATAATAATTCTAAAACACAAGTAGGAGAGCTTTTCTTTAGAGGAAATAGGTTGCCGTCATTATTAGGAATCATTACAACTATTGTTATATTCTTAGTGGTAATCTGGTTTGAATCAACCCGAGTTGAGATCCCACTTGCATATCGAGGTTATCGAGGGTTTAAAGGGAAATATCCAATGAAGCTCCTATATGTTTCAAATATTCCAGTTATTTTAGTAAATGCTTTATATGCGAACATTCTGTTCTTTGGGCAATTAATGGCTGGTCCTGATGGTTGGTTACGTGGTGGAGTTATCCCTGAATTTTGGGTTGATATAATAGGAAAATTTAAGACTGTGGAGTCGGGTCAAGGAAGCCAATTAGTCCCAATTTACGGCTTGATTTATTATCTTACTCCACCATTAGGGCTTGTACAGGCATATGAGGATCCATTCAAAGCAATAATATATCTTATCATCTTTATATTCCTCTGTATAATACTCGGTCGTGTGTGGGTGGAGGTTTCGGGCCTTGCTCCAAGAGATATTGCCCAACAAATAATAGATTCGAAGATGCAGGTGCCAGGGTTCAGGAGTTCAAGTAAAATTATTGAGCGAATCTTAAAGAGATATATTCCAACACTCGTTATTCTTAATGGAATTATTATTGCAGTGTTAAGTTTTAGTGCGGATACTTTAGGTGCATTGACTTCAGGTACGGGGCTTTTGATTGCAATTGGAATAATTCATAATTATGCCGAGACAATATCGAAGGAGATAGCTGCGAGTCAATATCCAGGCATGCGCTCTTTGTTAGGTATGGATTAGCTGTTTTCTTTAAAAATTACACCAGATTAATCTCGAGAGTATCTCTCCATTTCAATAATAATTATATATAAAAAAGGTGAGAAATCCAGAATATTCGACTTTTTAGATTATCCATAAGAAATGAAGATGTTCTGAAAACTTTATAATAATTTCAATATAATAAAATATAGAGATGTTATCTTTAATTTTTAAGAATGCTTTTTTGGATTTAATAGAAACACCCCCCGGTTCGATGTTTTTTATATTGATATTAGCCATGACAACAGCAGTTATTTCTGCTATTTTGAATAGATGGTTGATTGATGCTGAAGAAATTAATCGTAAACAAAAGATAATTAAAGCACATCAAGAGGAAAAACAAAAGGTAATAGAATTAGCAGAAACCGATCCTGAACGGTATAGAAAAGCTCGAAAAAAATGGGAACGTAAAGATATTATGATTAAAAAAACCCAGCAACGGATGTCCCTTCAGAGAATGAAACCCTCGTGTCTACAATTTCTTCCAATGATGATTATATTTTTGATAGTTCGAAGTATTTTTGGAAGTGGACCTGTCGCATTGTCTCCGATGCATGCAAATGATGTTCCATTGATAGGAACCTGGATAGGCGCAAAGGGTTCAATTTTTATAAATTTTACAGCTTGGTATTTCTTATGTTCATTGGGACTAAACACACTTGTTCAAAGATTATTAAAGATTCAATCTCAAGCTTCTGGAGGGATGGGTGGTATGTTTGCAGGGCAAAAAGCAAAAGCATTAGAGTTCCCAGACGTTTAAGATATTTAGGGAAATTATAAGGAATACGCAACGGGAGGGATTTATTCCTGCAAGAAGAATCTTCTTATAGATCGAACCCCCGAGTGGATACCCACACCGGCTTTCTGGAAGGGATAATACTCCAAGCCGGCGCCGTACCAGGCTAGGCAACCGTTGCATGAAAAAAATTTAAGAATAAAATATTATTTAAGATATGATTTTATTTAATTATTTAGTGGGAATGGAAACAACTTCACTCATTTTTTTTTCTAATTTAGCTTGTTTAATTGCTGTCTGAATTTGTTCATGTGATGCACCTTTTTTAATATCCAATACTTCTGCTATCGGTTCAATGTGCTTGTAATTTACTCTTCTTCTTCTAATTTTCAGTCCATCAATTAGTAAGTAATTTTTATCTATTATATCAACGATAACACAGTAGTATCCCGCTTCTCTTCCCATAGTTTTTACGCATAATCTACCAATATCATATACACTCATATAATTTGTCACCAAATTATTTTTATATATCTCTTAATTACTGGCTCTATAAAAAATCCAGTAAACATATTAAATTTTTAGTGATATAAAAAATAATTACAAAAATAAAATTTTTATGATTTTTGAAACTAATTAATCAGTTTACCTTTTTCCAAAGCTAATAAAATTTTATCTGTAATTTCTTTTACTGTGAGATTTTCTGTATTTATAATAAGATCAAATAATTTTTGAGTTTCCTTTTTATCGTTCAAATCAATATTATAGAGATGTTTAAATCGTTCTAATTCTGATTTCTCTCTTATTTGAGTTTCTTTTATTTTTTCATCATATGATGTTCCATCTCTTTCAGTCATTCGTTTAACTCTGATTTCTAACGGACAAACTAACATAATCTTAAAATCTGCAATAGTTTTTAAGATGTGTCCACTTAGTTGACTATCGATAATAATATTTCCTTTCTGAGCAATTCTAATTACTTTCTTATCTAATTCTTTATCAATTTCAGGATTCTCCTCGACAAATTTAGAAAATTCTTCTAATGTCATGTTCTTTTCTAACGCAAGATCTCTAAAAGCTTGTCCAGTACTATAATATTGAATACGCAATTTTTTGGCAATTAATTTTCCAATTGTTGATTTCCCAGTTCCATGTAGACCTGAAATTGAAATAATCATAATAATAGCTGGCTATTTTAAGATATTATTTTAATCTATTTAGAAGGGTATAGTTTATGATTTTTACTGAAAATTAATATAATTTTATAAAATAATAGATAAGAATTACTGACTCCAAACAGCTTCTTTTATTAAAGTCTGAAGACATTTTGCACAATACCTTCCACTTTCTATTCTGTTTGTTCTTCTTGCAGTTTTTCGTGTTTTCACCATTTTAGAGGGGCGTAATCTTGGAATAGACTGAAGTGGTTTTTTGCATATTGCGCAATTTGCTCTTTTAGGTTTTCTTCTCCAGTAATGAGTAACATTTTTATTGCCTGGAGTACTCAATTTTTTTCTTGCTTGAGCTTTTGATCGTAAACTGGGACGAGGAATTATTATTACCTTTTTTTTTGTAAGATGAATATAAACTGTTTATAGTTTTAAATTGCTAAAAAAATATTAATTTTATTATTTTCCTTAAGGTTGTATGTGCAATCTATTTTGAAATTCTTTAAATAATTGATATAATTCATCTATTAACTTGTCATTAAAGGCTGAGTTTGAGCTAATTTTATCAAAATGATTTTGAATATTTTTTTGAATTAATTCACTCTCAGATAAAATATCATCTAATCCAGGAAAGTTGCCTAAATGGTGGTTTAATTCATTAAATAATTTTAAAATTAAATCTTTCTTTCTTAATCCTTCTAATGTTAATGCATCCATAAGTGTAATAAAAGATGAGGTAATTTCTGATGTAATACCAGGTAATTCTAAAAAGGTGTGTTTTTTCATCTCCTGCGTATCATTTATCATATTTATGGAAGATACACGGTTAATTATTTCTATTACTGAGTTATATTCTTGAGAGAGGTTCATTTCTTTCAAGAGATCTGCCATCTGAATATGATTTTCTTTTAAAACCAAATTTAATTTTAATAAATTATTCATAGCGTTCTTTAAAGTCTTTCTGAAAAAATTTTCATTCACGATCCCTTTCTGATATTTATTATTTAGGGTTGTAATAGATTTTACTAGCGCAAAAAGCTCAGATTCGATTTTAGAATTATTTTCCAGATTATTATTGTCTTCAACCATGTTTTGCTTGAATAAATTATTAAAAATAAAATGAGAATTTTTAAATATCCTTTGGATTGAGAACTAATAAATTTACCCAAATAATGTTGGGCGCAGAAAATAGAATAGAATTGCGACAATAACACCAATGATAATAGTCGAGATAAGGACTCGAGTAGTGGAAGAATTACTTAATTCTCTTATTGCTAGTGTCATCAAAATTGGCACCCAAGATGCGATGATTACAGCATCGATTATATCTATAACGGCCCAAGTTGGAGAATTAAACATTTGAAAAGTGACATCAGCAATATTTTCAATGGCAGCATCGATTTGTTGTTGGTTAGATAAATCAACAGGTACCTCAACAGTTGGAAAACCAGCAAGGACAATTAGAATTTTAATAGCAGTTATTAATAAAAACGGAGTAAATGCACATAACAGCATTTTAAATTTAAATGCCCCTTCTAAGTGTAACATAGTACCTCCTTTATAAATACTAAATGGGCTCACATCTGTTTCTTTATACTTTTCCCTTTGTTCTCTTAATGCACTAAAACGTTTTTCTAATCTATCTGAGAACCCTACAGCATAATTTGCTCCTTTTGTAAATAGCCAAATTAGAATTGCAAAATAGATTAAATGAAAAATATACCCAAACACGAAAAAAGATACAAAAAAGCTTAAATTAAATAGGAAATCCAGAAATAAGGTGGTTCCAGTAAAATTAAAATGTGAAAAGAAAGCCAAACCCATTAAACCATATAAGAGTGAAATAAAGAATAGAATCATCCACCCAGGAGCTTTACTTCTTTTATGATTAATATCATGAAATGCTTTTGGGGGATTTGTAAAAAGATATAAAATTTTCATATACCATGGATAGGGAGTAGTCCACTCAGCTTCATATCTCCGAAAAAATCTAATTGATTCAATCCTTTCAATTTTTAATCTAAAACCACAGAAATTACAGGCAAAAACGTCAGCACTATTCTCATTTCCACATCTAGGACAACGCTGAAATGCAGCAACCGTCTGAGACATTCTTTTGGGAAGTTTAAATAATTTTTATAATAAACATATAATAAAATAATCTTATAAAAATTTCTTCTAATTTTTTCATTAAATCCAAATTTTAATTTTCTGTAAATAATATTTTTTCAATATTATTGAAATTTAATTATGCAATGTGTATTTTCTGGTTTGATATGATAATTTCGATTAAGAAATAATTTAATCAATTCTAAGTTAGTTTTAGTATGACTTGTAAGCTCGAGGACTTTCATTTTTGATGGTTTTTTGAGAAATCCCATAAAAGGAATTAATTGATCACTTAGATAATTATCAACTGGAATTGCATTTTTAATATATTTAAGAATTTCATTAGCAGCAATTTTACCAAGCTTCTCTGAGGTAATTGATCGTTCACCTAATATTGTTCCTGAGGAAATAATAGCTCCTGTATCTGAATGTGTCCATAAAGAGAGGCCTACTCCTGAACTTAAGGACTCTACATAAATGATATCAATTTTAAAATCACAATCTAAAACTTTATTTAATTGATTTATAACAGAGAGTTTAATTCGTTCTCCAATTTTACTTCTTCTTAATTGGTTTGTAATAATTATTTCACCACGAATTTTTGTTATCTCTCCAATTTTTGTCAATAAAATTGGCTTGAGGTTATTTTTAGGAGGATATAGAGTGCATTTAACTATGGCACCCCCCTTTGGATAAAAACCATGTTTCTCAATATTAATTTCAATATTAAATCCATGGTTTTGAAAAATCTGATATGTTACATTTTTAAGATAATTAAGACTTGGAGCCCATTTACCAAACGTCCCCCCTCCATTAATAAATAACTCAATTTTCTCTGGCTCCTTAAGTCCCAAACATGCGATCTGAATCGGTTGGAGCAATAATCCTATACTACCTGCTGTAGCAATCTTAACATTCATTTTATCTTTAAATGAATGTTTAGGATATAGTGTAATTTCTCCAGTACCAACTTTACAATCTGATAAAGTGCTAGATGTAATTTCAGATAAAGTTTGTAGACCTACTAAATGTTGTAATCGTAATCCTGGTTTGGGTCTATTTGCACGGATATTTTTTATTCGGATTGGGCGTTTAATAAGAATAGAAAGCCCTGCCGCTAATCGAAGTATTGCTCCTCCTCCTTCTCCAAAGGAACCATCAACTTCTATAAATTCTGAGTCTTTCATAAGTTCTTTTCTTCAGTGTATAATGATTTGATTCTTTTTATTCCTTCAAAATTTTCAATCAATTCGACAACTTCTTTTGGAACTAAACTCCTCCACTTTTTATCATTATTAATAATTAATTTTCTTATATGATTCCCATTAAATTTTTTTTTAAAAATTATTATTTTCTTCTCAATTTTAATCTCTTTATTAAGAAATAATTCTCTTACCCAATCACTATTAGAATATACTGAACTGAAATTCCCCACAATGGAGATTACATGATCAACCCATTTTTTAGCATTGAATATATCGGGAATAAAAAATATTTCATATTGATTTGAAGATATTTCTCTTTTTTTTAGTGCTGCATCAATAAATTTCTTTCTTTCTTCACTTGAAAATGGATCATTAAGAGTATGAGAAAGTTGAGAACTTCCTATGCCAATTTTGACTTTTTTATAAGATTTTAAAATAGTGTTGAGTACATAAATATGTCCATGATGTAATGGTTGGAATCTGCCAATAAATAATGCAACAGAGCCTTTATTTTCATAAGGTTGTTTATCGTCTTTCTTAAATAGAGAAGAAATATCAGTATTCAATATAGTTTTCCATATCTTCTTTGAATGATCAACATTTTTTTCATTCTCTAATAATTTATGAAGTTCAGTTCTACTATAAAACCTGCTTGAGTTAACATCTAATTCTGCAGGATTAGGTTTTAATAGAATATTCATATCTACAATCCCAAAAAAAATATATGCTATTTCATCTCCTTCATCAGATATATCATGAAATTTCATCTTTTGAATAGCTTTAGGGGGAATACCAAATTCCTCTTCAAGTTCTCTAATAGCATTTTGCTTGATTTTGTTTAGATTCAAATTTTTCTCCCAGATTACATGTCCAGAAGAAGAGTCAGTATAATATCCAGGAAATTCATTTTTGTTTTTTCCTCGTTTTTGGACGAGAAAAAATGTATTTTGTTTTAAATTTTGGGACATTATAAAAAATCTTGTAACTAAATGACATATATTCTTTTTATGAGCCTCTGATCGTTCCAATGGAAAAATATATTTTGAAATCTGACCTGATTCTAAAAATTTTTTATTTTTTTCTTCTATACATGCCAGAATTTCTTTTTCCATACCTTTATAATTCCTTCCTAAAGATTTATTGTTATAGTATCTCCAACATTAAAACCTAATTCTTTTGAAGCATTTCCCTGGTTAAGTGAAATTTCAAGAAAACCAGTTGATCCAACAAGGAATAGTATTGATTTAATAGGAAGACTAGAGAAATGAGAGGCAATTCGTCCTTCATATCTCTTTTCTTTGATATTCACTTTTATTTTTTTATCTTCCTTTAACTCTAATTCACTATTTAATATTTTATTATTAATAATTGGGATGTTGGTTGTCCCATTTCCAAAAGAATCGATATACTGAATTATACACTGAATAGATTTCATTTCTATGTCTAACTTGTAAACAACAGGGGATTCTATTATATTTTCAGGACTAAATTTTGGTCCAAATCTATCTAAGGGGATATCATTGTGTATATATGCCCCAACAGGTGCCATTATATCTCTTCCATGAAATGTTTTAGAAATTGGATTATGAAAGAATTCATCATTTTGAATTTCTACACATTCAGAGATAAGAGCTGTAAGTGTTTCTGAAAAAATACCATTATTTGGTCCAATAAAATAATAGTTTGATTTGGTTTTAAAAGCTAATATTTCTCGAGATCCTCCAACACCCGGATCCACTACAATAATAAACACTGTTCCTTCAGGAAAATATCTATATGTAGTTTTTAATACATAAGAGGCTTCAATTATAGAATATGGAGAAATGTGATGAGATATATCAATTATATTTATATTAGAATTGATTTTTAAAATAACTGCTTTCATGCTTGCTACATAATGTTGACCTTTTAAACCGAAATCAGTGATTAAACATATTATTTTTTGATTAAAATCTGCCATATCGAGGAATAAACAAGAACTTTTGTAGAATTAATTATTTATAAAAATTAAACAAGAGAAATTTATTTATTTTTTCTATATTTTTCATCAATTTTATAGAAGTCTTCTAACGCTTTTGATTTTAGTCTATATTCCTCTTCTTTATCATATTGAATAAGTTTTTTAGAGATACTGCTTGCTTTTCTGTAAGAGGTATATGCTTTATGAAAATCTTCATTTCTAAGAGCATTTCGTGCTTCTTGTACAATTCTTTCTCTTTCTTTTGATAAATCGGGAATTTGTTGAGAAAACGCACCTTTTTCTTTAAGGAAGGAAGCTATATCCATTACATATAACCCTTCAGCTATTTCAGAAGCTTTTAAGTAAAATTTTGCAGCTTTCTCATAATCTAACGATTTAATAGCATTTTCAGCCATTTTGTAAAACTCAGAAATTTTATTATGTTCCCCTAATTCAATTTTCTCTACTAGTTCTTGAGCAATTTTTCTTTCTTTTTTTCCACCACTGATCATAAATTTAGTTATGTTTATAATATTGTTTTTTAAAGCTTCAGGTTCCAAACTATCACCTAATGGTTCTAAATGCTCTAAGTAAATCTCCTTTAATAGAATTTCAAATTCATTTGTCGATTTTTTCAAAATGTTGAGACTAGGAATTTCGAATGCTTCAGCCCCAGCTTTAAGAGATGATCGAAATTTTTCTGGTTCATCATTCTCATTTAAGAGTAAGCCAATAATGAGTCCAGAGGCCTTTAGAGTTAATTTACCTTTAAAATTATAGAGATATGAGAAAATTTGATAATCCTTTAATTTTAATAAATTATATTCATTTTTAGAATGATCAAGATTTAGCCGGAGAAACAAATCGTTTGAAATTTTAAAATCAGAGTTACTCTCTTTAAAATAATATCCCATAACCTTATAATCAGCATCATTTGGAAGTAATATCACAAAACAACCAATTGGTATAAGAAAAAATTCACCTTTTTATTTTTTATTTACAAAATTAAATTGGGAGTAAGTAGAAAAAAATTAAAAATTTATTATTGACTAGAACTAATTATCCTGTTTGTTTCTTCTCTTATTGATTGTATTATGTTTAGTAATTGAGCATAATAGAGATTATCACTTACTGCTTTTGAAGCTTGTTTTATAATACTAATTGATTTAATTTCTTCTTCTGTAATTGCTTCAATAGATTTTTTATCCCATAGTTCTTTTATTTTTTGGTTAAAATCATCCGAAAGTTCCTGAAGACTCTTACTAGATTGAACTCTAAACTGTTTTAACACTTCAACAATTAATCTAATATTTTCTGTCATAGCAACCGTTTGTTCAGAAAAACTTTGGCTCATTTGATTAATAGCTCCGCTCATTTGGTTAATTTGTGCGATTGTTCCATCTAAAGAAGCCATAATTTGATTTATTTTTTGTATCATCTCATCTAATAATTGTTCAGCCATTTTTTCCACCCTATTTTAATGAAACTTTAATTTTTTATTCAACTACCTCTTCTTCTCTAATAGATTCTTTAAGATTTTTAACTGAGTCAATTGCTTCAGATAATAATAAATTCACAGTATCTTGATTAAGAATACCCTCAGAAAGTTTAGCAAATTCCTCAAGTTTTTTAATTAGATTTTTTAAAGCTTCTAAACCTAAACCTTCTTGAATAGTTTTCAATTCTTTCGTTGTGCCTTCTCCAATTTCCTTTACAGCATCAATATGCTTAGTTTGTGTAACATTAATCTCATTAGAAAATTCATCTAATTTTTCTGTTAAATTTGAAATTTTTTGTTCAATATTTTGATTAAGTTCATCTAATGATGTCTTTAACTCTTGGATTGCTTGACCAAGCTGAGCAATCCTCTTATAGATATTCTGAAGGAGATCTGTTAACATTTCAGCCATTGAACATCAACATTTTTAGATTATTTTTAGTATTTAACTTAAGTCTCATTTTTTTCTTCAATTATAAATATAACAGATTACACCAATAAAAAAATTTTTATCTTTTTGTACCTTTTGACATTATAAAATAAAATATTTCAAACGCTAGAAAAAGAATCGAATACAATACTATCGCGGGGCCATTTGCTTAGCTTTCATTTAAAGCTTCTTTAGATGACTGAAATGGTTAACAGGTTTGCAAGCTTGGTCAACAAGCGCAGGTCTTATAAATGACCTACGAACAGACAAAGTACGTTGATAATTATGTTCGTATACAGTAAAAACCTGAGATCCGGGGTTCAAATCCCCGATGGCCCATTTTTTTTTGTTCGTGAAACATGCATTTCACGTTTTTCTATATAATCTATTTACTATTTTAGAAGTAGTCTTAATTTATTCTGCTTAAAAATTTTATTTTTTGTAATTAAATTGAAATTTCTATATTTTATTCTTTGACTTAATTTGAATTCATTAATTTTTTAGATAATAGATTTTATCAAAAATTAAAGGAATTTTATAATAAAGTTAATAAAAGAAATCAAAAAAAAAGAGTTCTATTTTGAAAAAATAGCAACAATTATTAATATTAAATCTCTACAAACTTAATTTTTAATCAATATAGGAAAAGTAAGGATTATCATTTATCTAAAAATGAACTGATTAAATCGAGTAACCATCTTTTTATCTGTGTTAGATTCTTAATAATACCGGGAATAAGGTTATCAGGAAAATTATGCTCTTGTTCTAATCTCTGAGCGGTTTCCATCCATTTATTCAAAGCTAATTGTACTAAACTTGCCCCTTCAGCTTCCATAAAGATTGGAACAACAGCAGCAGATTCTCTCGCATCACCTATAGCGAAATAAATCTTTCGATTAATCCCTTTTAACAATACTAAATTTGTACATTCATCAAGTTTTCTCTCTACTAAAATGCTTTTTAAAATCTGAGTTTTCGCTTCTGTATCTTCTTTAGCAAAATTCTCTTTCCTTCTCATAAATAAGGGTTGAATTTCTGTTATAATTTTATCTCCAGTAGTCCCTTCACTAAAATATTTAGTTATTGTTAAGTTATTTTCTAAAGCGTCAATAACTATAAATTTTTTGCTGTTTGAGTAAAAAATAGCT
The DNA here is from genome assembly GCA_048937405.1 of Promethearchaeota archaeon. Classification (GTDB taxonomy): domain Archaea; phylum Asgardarchaeota; class Lokiarchaeia; order Sigyniarchaeales; family SOKP01; genus Loki-b32. The sequence continues at coordinate 232,293 of JBHLNF010000001.1, read as the reverse complement.
TTAGATCCTCCTTGATCTTCATTTGCAGATTGTTTGATGTAGATATTTCTCATAGTTACTGAATTAACAGTGTGATACGCTATTTCAAATAATTCTCGGGGATTTAAAGGATTATATACTACTTCTATTTGTTTAGAAGGCCACTGAGAAATAATAACATTATTAAATTGGTCTAACAGTCTGTTTTCCATTGCAATTCTCCACTGATCAATTTAGCATTGTTTAAATAATTTTTATTAAAATATAGAACTTCTAGCTTTTATTTATTTTTATTTCTGTTAAAATAGAATATTAAATTATATTAGAATAATTTTATTTTCTAACAATCTGCTTATATGCTTTTTTAAATCTCTCAACAGCAGACAGAATATCATTTTCAGTTGCTCCAATTGCAGCATTCATTATAATATAAGGAGTGTTATAATTGCTACAACATGTTCCAAATACTTTTTCATTAGGATTAAATACTCTCGGTCCAGTAACTCTTAAATTATACAAAGCCCCCCCAAGTGCATATAATTGTTCTTGTTTTAGAGTTTTTAGTGATAATCCTACCGCAACTGGATTGAAGACATCAAGTATTCTCTCGTTAATTTTTTCAGCTACTTCTCTTAGTTTACTTTCAAGAATTTTCCGATTCTTTTGTTGCTCTGTAATTAATCTTTGATAACCAGAAATTCCTAATGATAACATTGAAATCAAAAAATTTACAACTGGAGTTGCTGAAGCACGACCTGCATATGCTTGACTTATTTTGATGATATTTTCTTTGATTGGTGAGGCTATTACAGTTCCACCTACTGGGGTAAGAAAATTTTTATCAGTTGACTGAATTATTGCATCTACTCTCCCCGCATCAATGGCGGATTTAATTAATGCCATCCATTCAGGGCTTTGTACACCATAAGCGTTAACAACAATATGAATAAGATTATTTTCTTTAGCAAATTTACTTATTTGCTTAATATTATCATGTTCTCGAGGTGGGAAAAAACTTGTTATTGAGATTACTGCAAAACAGTCCTCATCTAAATTACTTGTTATATCTTCAATTGGAATCCTCACAGCATCTCCAAAAATTTTCCCTTCAATAATTTTTGTTTTGAAACCTATTAAATTAATTGATTTTAGAATTGATTTGTGATCGATTTGTGGAACTAACACTGTTCTTTTGAAATTAGAGGATTGCTCAGATGGTTTTGATCCTAAAGCACCCAATGATAAGGATAATGACATTCCAGTACATAATGGAACTACAATAGCGTCCTTTATGTTTGGAAGACCGAACTTTTTTAAAATGGATCGAGCTAAATAGTTGGAAAGCTCATACATGATAGATCCCCCTGGAGCTTTAGGTTGAGGGGCTGTTAAGAAACCACTTCTTCCTACACCATGACAAAATCCTGCTGATGTTTTTAAATGGAGTTTTGAAGCAATTCTTGCTTCTCTTTCACCTACCCTGGCAGCATTCTTATCTTTATCTGTATCCATGTTTGAAAGTGTTTGGAGGAGAAATTCTATTTGATCATCTGTCCAAGGTTCTTGAGGTACAGATCTCTGTTCAAAGAGGATTTTTATTGGATTCAAAAACTCATTTAAAACAAGTTGACCTCTGTTAAGCATGCCTTCAGGAATATCCATATTATTAAAAAAATCAATAATCTTATTCAAGTCGACCATAATTAATCCTGAATATTATTTTTTGTAAGAAAATGGCGGCCCTCGAGGAGACATTCGAAGATAAGATAACATCTTATGATTATCGAACTCCTATCCCTCCGCAGGATAACTGGGTTTGAAGCCCAACGTCAGAGACCACTTATCGTTGAAGATCTATATGATCTACAAGCAATTCCGACCGTCAAGGGCCAATTTAAGTAATTAAGTTTATGGTTGTAAAAGAAATTTATGGTTTATTGTTTAAAATTTTAAGCATTTTTAGTAAATTTCTTTATATAACAGATTTTACCTAACTTTTAGATTATTAAAAAAAAAAGGATGAAATTAGTATATTCTAGAGAAATTATTAGAATAGTTCTGAAACTGTTTTTTCTCCTTTAAAAATTGCATCAGCTTTCTTCACAACATCGGGAATGTCAATTTGTTGAGGACATTTATCAAGACATTCGCCACATTGAATACATAAATCTGCTGCTCCTTCTACTTCTTCCCCTGCGGAGCGCCTTTTTTCTAATTCTTCCGGAGTTTTCGCGTATCTTTGATAGAATAATAATACTCTATCTTTCCTTTCTTCACCCCAGTATCCTACTTCATTCAATAATCTAAAAATCCATGAAATAGAAACGCCATTTGGACATGGTAAACAATATCTACAACTCGTACAAGGTACAAGATCATATTTTTCATATACTTTCCGCAACTCAGATGTAGTTTGCAATTCTTCAGCAGATAAACTATTTATCTCTGAATTGTTTGCGGATTCTACATTCTCTATGACCTGTTGCATAGTACTCATACCGCTTAATACAACAGACACTTCAGGACGGTTCCATACAAATTGTAATGCCAAATCAGCCATAGTTCTTTGAATATTTGATTTTTCTAGAATTTCTTTAACTTCTGGTTTCGAATCTAATTTTTTTTTTGGTATAGCTAATTTTCCTCCTCGAATAGGTTCCATAATTATTAATGCTAAATTCTTACTTCCTGCATATTCTACTCCTTTAAGACCTGCTTGGTATTCTATATCACGATAGTTAAATTGAATCTGACAGCAATCCCAATTGTAATAATCAACTATTTCTTTAAAGACCTCAAAATTATCATGAAATGAAAACCCTATATATTTAATTAATCCATTCTCTCTTACTTCTTCCATTTTTTTAGTTAGATTTAATTTTTTAATTCTCTCCAGACGATCCTTAGTTAACCCATGGAATAAATATATATCAGGTGTAGTTTGTAATCTATCAATTTGTTCGTTAAAAATTTTATCAAAATCTTCTCTTTTTTGTATTAACCCTACAGGTAATTTTGTAGTAAGATTAACTTTCTCACGATATCCATCTTTGAGAGCTTTTCCCACTATTACTTCACTTTGACCCATATGATAAGGATATGCAGTATCAACATAATTTACACCATTATCAATTGCATAACGAATCATTTTTATAGCTTGTTCTTCATCTACATTTACTCGATCTTTCATAGGGAGCCGCATAGCACCAAATCCCAGAGCAGACACCTCCCAATTAAGGGAGCCCATTTTTCTATATTTCATTTTAGGATCTTTATTCCTCTTTTAAATAAATATACATAGTCTATGTTACTAAACTTATATTATGAATGATTTTCATAGATTAAAAAAATTTTCAATTTTTTTTATAAAACTTATTTTTTAGAGAATGATTATAACGATTACTTTATTCCTTATAATTATTAATTTTTCAAAAAAATAGGAGTAGAAAATCCCTACTCTAATCCTTGTTTAATATAGTTTTCTAAAGAGAAAATTTATACAAAAAAAAAAATAGAATATTTTAAGGAAATTATTAGAAAAATTCTGAAAGTTTTTTTCCTTCTTCAAAAATGGCAGCAACCTTCTTCATAAGATCAGGGATCTCAATTTGTTGGGGGCATTTATCAAGACATTCACCACATTGAATACATAAACTTGCCACTCCTTCTGCTTCTCGTCCTTCGGAGCGCCTTTTTTCCAATTCTTCCGGTGTTTTCGCATATCTATTATAGAAAAATGATACTCTAGCTATCCTTTCTTGACCCCAGTATGCTAATTCATTTAATAATCTAAAAATCCATGAAATAGCAACTCCATTCGGACAAGGTTCACAGTATCTACAACTGGTGCAGGGAACAAGCTCATATTTTTCATACATTTTCCTTAATTCTGAAGTTAGCTGCAATTCTTCTGCTGATAGACTATTTATTGCTGAATTATTTGCAGATTCAACATTTTCTTTTACTTGTTGCATATTGCTCATTCCACTTAATACAACAGAAACTTCAGGATGGTTCCATACAAATTGTAATGCCAAATCAGCCATAGTTCTATTAGTATTTGATTTTTCCAAAACATCTTTTATTTCTTGTTTCGAATCTAATTTGTCTGTTGGAATAGCTAATTTTCCTCCTCGAATAGGTTCCATAATTATTAATGCTAAATTTTTACTTCCTGCATATTCTACTCCTTTAAGACCTGCTTGGTATTCTGTATCAAGGTAGTTGAATTGTATTTGGCAGCAATCCCAATTATAGTAATCAATTATTTCTTTAAAAGCCTCAAAACTATCATGAAATGAAAAACCAATATATTTAATTAATCCCTTCTCTCTAGCCTCTTCCATTTTTTCAGTTAATTTTAATTTTTTAATTTTCTCCAAACGTCCCTTAGTTAAACCATGAAATAGATATATATCAAGGTTAGTTTGTAATCGATCGATCTGTTCGTTAAGATATTTATCAAAATCTTCTCTTTTTTGTATTAGCCATACAGGTGATTTTGTAGTAAGATGAACCTTCTCTCGATATCCATTTTTGAGAGCTTTTCCCACTATTACCTCACTTTTACCAAGATGATAAGTATATGCTGTATCAACATAATTTACACCATTATCAATAGCATATCGAATCATTTTTATAGCTTGTTCTTCATCCACATTTACTTGATCTTTCATAGGAAATCGCATAGCACCAAATCCCAAAGCAGACACATCCCAATCAAGGGATCCCATTTTTCGATATTTCATAGTTGTAGCTTTATACCTCTTGTAAGTAAATATACATAGTATATGATACTAAATGAATATTATGCATCGTTTTTATAGAAAAAATAGTTTCTTTATTCTTTATATTAAGCTTTTTATGTGGATATTATAACCAATAATAAGAGTATTACTTCAAAAGTACAGTTATTAAGTTATTAAATTACTAATCTTAGACTGTCTTTTTCTTTAAATATTTAAATTGGTTAATTTTTTTAAATCAAATTGAGATAATAGGTGAAACTAGTATGAGTAGTGATGCTGAATTAACATCAGATTTAAATTTAATTGAATGCCCTTTTTTTTCATCATGTATACTTCCAAAGATCCGATTTTTGTGTAAGATCCCCAATTGTAAAAATTGTCCAGATTATTTATGCAAATTAGGAAAAATAAAATAGGTATTATTTTCTGCAAAGTCTGTTAATATCATAATTTAAGGTCAAAATTTCTTTGTTATTTGATCTCTAAGTTTAACATACTCTTTCAGTTGTTTAATTGTTTTAAGTTGGAAACGTTCTAACCGTGAGTCTGACATATTAAATCCATACACTTTTTCGATAAAGACAGTTATTAAATAAGCAGTAGCCCCCCATATAGTATATTTTTGACCATTAGAAACATCAATATAGTTATAGTAAAAAATTGGGAATTTTCTTCTTTCGACATCAACCGCTTCTTCTCTAAAATTTCTTTTGCTAGTAAAAAAATCAATTGGAATTTTTAAGATTCTCTGAACTTCCCGACTATCTTTAACTAGAACTTGATTTTTATCAATTAAGCCTAAAAAGGGGGTAATAATATATCTAGTCATCGTAGGAAAGTCATCCAAACATCCAAGAATTTTAATATCATTACGAGATACACCGATTTCTTCCTCTGTTTCTCTTAATGCTGTGTCCTTCAGTGAGGAATCTAATAGCGGGTCAAATTTTCCACCAGGAAAAGACATTTCTCCTCTATGTCTTGTACCCTTATTAGACCTATGAATTAATATTAATTCATAGGGTTTATTTTCATAGGGAATAATTGAAAAGAGAACAGCTGATGGGGTAAAGAAATCATCTTTTATAGAGATCCTTACAGGGGAATCAAATGGATAAACAGATTTCCTAATTAAATTTCCATTGAAAATCAAGTTTAATTTATCCATGTGCTTTAGCAAAAATTTTAAGATAATAAATAATTTGAGATACATAATATTTGATTCTAAAAAAGTTTTTAGCAAGTGTATAAGCATGAAACTTCCGAAGGAACTTAAAGATAAAGGTGAGTTAGGTGGATCTACAAAAAATAAACAGTGTTCTATTAAAGAGTGTGATGAAGTTGCGATTCGATCGCTTTCTGAAAACGCATGGAAAAAGTATGTTGAAAATTCAGGTTTAAAATATAATAAAAATCCACAACATAAAATTTATTTATGTAAAAATCATTATAATCAATCCAATAAATATAGAAAATCAATAGAAAAGATTTTTCAAAAGAAGGGGTTTTTAGATGATTCAATAGCAGTTAGAAAAGGAAGATGGGATTGAATATTAAGGAACTGCTACCATTTGTTCATATAATAAATTTATTAATAAATTTTGTCCCTGAATAATTCCAATTGTCAATAGGGATAATCCGACAAGTAGAATGATTATAGCGACTATTTTATTCCTCATTATTATTACAATTAAAAATATTACTTAATAAAAATATTTTCCCTATCATGCTTATTTTGTTAATTTTTCCAATGTTTTTATTTTAGTGTTGATTTTTTTTAATCGAAGATCGAATTCTTTGTCTGCTTCTTTAAATTCCTCTTCAGTAAGCTCTTTTGAATGAAATCTCCCTTTCGTAAGCTTTCGCTCCCCAGACATTTCTGTTTTTTCTAATTTTAAGTCTTGAATCCATAATTTCATTCCATCTATCAAATCATCTCTTTCTTGTTCCAAATCTTCCTTTTCTTGTTTATATTTGTCTCTTAGTTTTTCAAAAGATTCTCGATCCACTTTTTTTAATTTATGTTCTCTTGCAAGATTTTCAAGCTGGAAAATTCTGGTGTCTATATCTTTATTTATCCTTTGTACAATAAAGGGTTCCTCTAAACTCTGCTTGACTGCATTTTCCTTTTCCTTTAATTCACTAATTAATGTTTTTAATGCCTCTAATTTTATATTTACTTCCTTCTTAAAATCAAGGTCATATTCGTATCTCTCATCTTTCGTGGATTTTGAAATATCAGTTAATTTTTCTGCCAATATCTTTTTATTTAACTGAATATCGTTAAATTCAATATAATATTCAAGTTGTTCTTTTACATCTTCAGGTAGAGGTGAAGGTTCTTTTTTTTCTTTAGATTTTTTAGGCTTCTCTTTATCTTCTTCTGTTTCAATTTCTTTAGATTCTTCCACAGGTTCTATTACTTCTGGTTGCTTCTCAACAATTTCATTTTCTTTTTCGACAGCTTTAACTTCTGGCCTCTTTTGTGGTTTTGGTATATCTGTCAGCATAGGTTTCCCGCATATGATGCAGAACTTATCTGTTTGTTTTACAGGATTACCACAATAAGGACAAAACTTTGGGCTCATTCTATCATCTTATTATTTTGTTTCTAAATTATATGTTATTTTAAATCAAACTTATAAATAAAATTAATTGAGTCCGATTTTTAATGTCTAATATTAAATATCTAACTGTTAAACAATTTGAATAACAATCTATATATTTATGTCATTTTTAAAGTACATAAAGATGGAAATTGAAAAGAAAACCCCTATACACATTGGTTTGTTTGGACATATCGACTCTGGGAAGACTGCAATAGCAGAAGTACTCAGCGAAATCATCTCCACTGCAGGTATTGATGCCCATCCTCAAAGCAAAGAACGAGGAATTACGATTGATTTAGGTTTTACCAGTTTTATACTTGATAAGTATATTATAACTTTAGTTGACGGTCCGGGTCATGCGGATTTGATAAAAATTAGTGCTTCATCTGTAGAAATCATTGATTGTGCTATAGTTGTCATTGATATTAATAAAGGACCTCAGGTTCAAACTGGAGAACATCTTATTTTAATTGAATCGCTTAATATCAACAAAATTATTGTAGTGATTAATAAAATTGATTTATTCTCTAAAAATATTGATGATGAGTTAAAAAAAATTAGGGAATTTTTCGGGTCTACTATCTTTGGGTCTGATGTGCCAATTTTTGCCGTTTCATCGAAAGATAGGGTTGGATTTGAAAATCTAAAAACAGGTATATTAGAAACAATAAAATCTTTACAAATAGAAAGACATACTGAAGGCAATATAATAATTCCTATTGATCATCATTTTCCAATAAAAGGAATGGGTGCAATTTTAACAGGTACAATTTTAAATGGGACATTAAAAGTAAATCAAAACTTAGAAATTATACCTGTGAAGACTTCTGGGCGTGTTAAAAGTATTCAAATATTCCACCAGAATGTTAATATTGCTAGAGCAGGTGATAGAGTAGGAATAAATATAAAGGGTTTAGATTTGAAAAAGGTTTACAGGGGCTGTTATGCAACAGATAACCCTAATGCTTTTGATTATGGTAATATCTTGGAAGTAAAAGTAAATAATAATAAGCTATTTAAACCAAAAACAGGTTTCAGAACTCAGATCCATATTACTATAGGAATGGTAACGACTAGTGGAAATATTTATCCATATTATGAACTTAACGGAAAGAAAATTCAAACTACTGTTTCAAATAAAGATAGGGGATTTAGGGCAATAATATTATTACAGGAGAAAGTTTTAATAAGAAAAGAAAAAAATATTATGCTTCTTAGTCGTTTAGATCTACCTCCTACTACTTTAAGAATATTGGGATCAGCAGAATTGTTAAATATATATAATGAACCACCCTTATTTTATAAATATAAAACTAAACAAGGAAGCATCAAAAATCCAGATCATCCTCAAGGAATTGTCTGTAATGGTTTGGCACAAAGCGCTATCGGGGCAAAAAAAATAATTGGGAAGTCCTTAGAACCTCCATTTACTAAAATTTTAGATACATTTGGTACGAAAGGTGCTGTTATAGTAGGGATTAAATCTGATGAAAAACAGGTAAAGAAAGGAGATCCTGTTTTTCTTAAAGAATTAAGAAGTATTCGACTAAAAAACATTTAAATTCTTAAAAATTAATATTATCTTAACAGAGGTGTTTAAAATAGGTCAAGCAAAAGAATCTGAAATTAACATCAGCCAAGATATACTAGATGAGTTAATGCGTAATTTAGAAAATTTAGAAGCTTCTACCGATTTGGAAGGAACCGCTGTTGTCTCAAAAACAGGGTTAAGAATTGCGAGTTCTGAAACTGCTGATGTTGTATGGGATATTTACAGTGCGAGCCCTGCAACATTAATCTCGTTAGGAGAGAAGATTAGTCAGGGTTTACAGCAAGGTGAATTAAGGGATATTGTGATTCGAGGAACAAAGGGTTATACTATCATTCTTGTAGGATCAGCAGATAATAATTTTATGTTATTTACAAATTGTAAAAAAGGATATAAATTAGGTTACTACTTTCATAAGATTCGAAAAGCTTTTAGAGAAATGGAACCTGTTTTACAGAAAATTGAGACAAAAGATATGAATTATTAATCACTATAATTAAGGATTAAGTCAAAATTAAACATATTTCCAATTAACTATATCATTATCTACCAAATAATAATAATTGCAGGGCATACTAGGTGGAGCATCATCATTGATCCAATATATCCATCCTACTCCTACTCCATTTATTTTTTCAACGAATATACCCCACCCAAAATCTTTAAACTTAATATCACAGCAATTAAGTATTGCATGATAAGCTGTGGTTTTATAATTTGTTAAATTTATATTTTGAAAAATTTCATTTTCCTTAACTCCTGAATAGTCAATATATACAGAGATATTTCTTACTTCATATTGCTTTTCACTATTATCATCATTTATTTGGTTATTATTTGATTGTATGTTTGGTAAGATAAGAAAATTGAATACTAGAAGTATTGTAAAACTTGATACTGCTACGATGCTAATAATGAGGTATCTAATGTTCTTCTTCATAATAAGGATTTAAAAAATAATAAAAAAAAATTAATTAATATAAAATAACACAATTCAATATTTTATTTTCGTTTTTTCAATTTTGCAATAGTTACTGTTATTGTAATTAAAGTTATTCCAAAAATTAAATAAACCTGATATGCTGGAATAAAGATTTCTTCAGATGAAAAGCTAGGGAAATTTATAAGTGTCATTTCAAGAGTATAATTTCCAACACTAGTGTTTGTATTAACAAGTAGACCTGAGATTTTATCATATGTTGATTTTGTCTTTTGTTCAAGCCCGGTTTTTTGCTGAAAATCAAAAGTTATGCGTGTAGAAGTCTCTTGGATGGTAACCGTGGCATTCATATAAGGAGGTTCATTTTGAGTGTAAGCCTGTTTTCTTAAGCCAGAAATATTGTTGATAGGAATTAGAAATCCAGATTTAAATCTATTATACCCAAGTAATAAATTAAGATCAGCTTCACCATTAGAGATGTTGTAAAACGTAGCATTAGAAACTAAATTCCCAAATCTATTCTCGATAAATTCGATATCCATATAAGGCATTGGACTGCCAAAGATGTTGAAAAAGTCATTAGGATCTTTATCATAGAATCCGGTAAAGCTTACTTTAATCTGACCTCCTGCTGTAGTATTTGCAAATCCTTTAGAGGGGGCCGTCCAGTCCACATCTAACCATTCAAGGGGTTTTGTAGTATTAAATGCTGTTACATTATATATATAGACCTCATCCAGATCTAACTTTTTATTAAATTCATCGGGAATATTTATAGTTGCTTTGACTTTTGGAATTGAAAATGATATGAAAAGTTGAAGAACTACCATTGAAACAACGATATAAGTTATTTTTTTGTTTTTTTTCATTGATGTTATTCACTTTTTGTTTAAATATATGTTTATTCAAATAAAGGATCATTTGATTAGGATAATTTTCCTACTCTCTCCTAATATACTATCATCAAAGAACCAAACCATTTAAAGGTATTGGTAACTTAACCTATAAGATTTGGTCTCTTCTCTTAAAAAATTGAGACTAGGAGAGGATTTAGAAATTGTGTTAAAAGTAATAATATAGATCGAACTTTAGAGTTTTTTACCTGTTTTATAATCATATACAGGATGTTCTTCGAATTCAGTGCTTTTTAATAATTTTGGTTCTAAAAACAACCAAATTAAGTTATTAAGCTTATCAAGACCTTTAAATTCAATAATTTGATTATGTGATAAATCAAGCCATTTCAATTTCTCTAGATTATCAAGCCCTTTAATTTCAGTGATCTCATTCTTATGAAGGTCTAGAAGTTCGAGTTTTTTTAAATTTTCAAGTCCTTTGATTTCTTTGATTTGATTATATGAATGGCGTAATTCCTTGAGGTTAGTAAGATTTTCAAGACCTTTAATTTCTTTAATCAGATTTCCAGATTGCTAATGAGCCTCACCAAGCTCTAGGATTTCTAAACTTTTTAAGTTTTCAAGACCTTTAATTTCTTCAATTCGATTCGCATAAATTCGTAAAATCTTAAGGTTTGTTAGGGAATCCAGTCCTTTTATTTCAGATATTTCATTCAAGCAGAGGTTTAATTCTTGCAAGTTTCTCAGATTTTCTAAACCTTTAATTTCTGTGATTTTATTAGCTTATAGCGTTAGCCATTCAAGGTTCTCTAATGGTCTAAACCATTTATTTGGGTTATTTTATTATCAGACAAGTGTAAATGATTTAGATTATTTAACTTATCTAAGCCATTTATTTCAGATATATCTTTAATTCCGAGATCAGTCAGGCTTAGTGAATTAAATTCAAAATAATTGACATAGTGCTTTTTATTGTTAAAAATTACAAATTGTTTGTTATTTATATCTTTCATTTTGTCAATATTTAGAATGAGAGTTATTTATTTAAATATTTAGATGCCTAAGGTTTTATTAATAATCTTTTCTTTCAGGTTTTCTAACGCCTTCAACCATGCTTTATCAAAATAAATCCGAGCTTTTTGCCATTCAGAATTATCTCTCCACCCAGTATGGAATAAAAATATATTACTTATATTTGAATCAGATTCATTCTGAGAAAAGAATACAATCACATGTGTAAGTGGATCAGCACAATTCATAAATGATTCAAATTCGACTGGTCCCTTCCAATCAAATGATATAAATTTATTCTTCTCGATTCCTGTAATTTTACACCCTATTGTACTGTTAGATTTTTTATTGTTAGGATCCCAGAAAAGTTCATACTTACCTCCAAGTTTAGGTTCTATATCCGCTTCTTCAGTCAACCAACTCTCTAAGGATTTATTATTAGTAAACATTTTAAAAGCTGTTGATGTATCACATTCCAGTTCTTCTTTAATTATAATAATATTCTCCAATTTCAATTACCTTTTTATTATTTATTTTTGCTTATATATTACTTAAGATATAATAAATTTTAAAGACTTCTTCAATGCTAGTAAGTATTAAAAAAACATGCTTTCTACTCTTAATTTTTAAAGAATAGAAGCCGTAAGCCCCGTAGGCTAATTTTCCTATATATTTAAAAAATATGTTCAATTATAAAAAATTATATCCTAAAATTTTTTTTTTTTGAATGAATAAGATGGCAACAAAAGCAGAATTAAAAGAATCTAGTGAAACATTGGAGGTACCTGATGTTGAACAAGAAAAAGCAAATTGTTCAATATGGTTGGAAAGAAAATCATTTCGAATTGCTTTAATTAGCATGTTTACAGCATTAGCAATAGTTTTAGGGTATCTTTTAGCATATATTCCTAATATTGAATTATTTACCCTAACCATATTCTTATCAGGATTTATTCTTGGCAAAAGAGATGGTATGATAGTGGGATTTTTAAGTTCATTTATTTTTTGTTTTTTTAATCCTTTAGGTGCTTCTCCTTTACCGCTTTTTATGGCCCAATTATCACATTATTCAATTACAGGTTTAATTGGAGGATTGACAGGTAATTTTTTTCAAAAGAAAAGAGCATTTTTATCAGATGAGGATCTATATAGAGTTTCAGTAATGATTTTGTTTGGTTTGATAGGGGCTTTACTTACTTCAAGTTATCAATTGATTTCTACATTAGTAGAAGTGTTATCTTATTTTGGTACACTTAATGAATATCTACCTTATTTTATGACAGGATTAATATTTACTATAGTTCATATTGTTGGAAATACATTGGGATTTATTTTTATATTACCTGGATTAATCCAATTAGTTAAAAAAATGTTATTTTAAAGCATAGTCATCATTTAAACATAGTAATAATAGCCAATGTTGATGGCAACGTCATAACTAGCAATACTATTATAAAAATTAATAAACATATTTTTCGTTTTCTTCTTTCCTCTTCGGTTTCATCATCAACAAAATCTTCCATAGCCATTTTAATTTCTCTGAAGAAAAAAATAATTGAAATAATTGCATAAAGAACTGTATTGAAAATATATTAAATTTTATTCTGCTTGAGACAATAGGGTAATTTTGCCACCGGCATCTTCAATCTTTTCAATAGCTTTTTGAGATGCCTTATTAACAGTTATATTGATTGCTTTATGTATTTCTCCTTTTCCTAAAAGTTTCTGAATATTAATTTCATTCATATTTATGCTATATGTACTGCCAGATTTTGTGGCTTTATTGTCAAGGACAAGATTATCAATCTTTTGATCTAAATCTTTTACATTAATTGTATTTACTTTATAAATTCTTAAAATATCTTGAGGTCTCTTAAATCCCTTCTTCCCAATATCCCAATCTGGGTCTGGAAAACCGAGTTCTTTTTGTTTTAAATAATAGCTTTTTTTACTTTTTTTCCATTGAGTAGTTTTTCCTCTGCCAGCGCGTTGTCCAGTTTTTCTATGTTGACCTACTCTCCCATAACCGTGAGTACGTCTTCCTCTCATGCTTCTAACTTTTCTTGGATATTTTCGTGTAATAATTTTTCACCTTTAGATTAGAGCATTTTATGGATTAATTCATTAATATATTCTCCAACATTCCCTAATGATCCCCCTTCATTATAATGTTTTTTAATGGTACCTTTATGTCCTTTTCTGGGGGGATGTAATCGGAATACTGGTTTAATTTTGTAGATATATTTTTCTTTAAATTGAATTTCTCCGTTAAGTAGTGCTTTAGCTAATTCTTTAAAATTTTTATAGTTAGTTAAATTCTTAATGTGTTCTTCAGTTAACATTTTATTGCCTTCTACTCTCCCTCTTACTCTTAGTAGTCTTACTAAAGTCTTCTCATCAATTTCTCCATAAGCAATATAATCTTTACATTTTATAAGCATACCTTTATAAGAAGGAGTACCCCAAATTAATACCCCATGATTTACTTTATGCATTCTAAGCATCTTTAAGGTATCTAATATTTTTCTTCTCATACCAGGGGCACCTCTTATGCGTATTGCAAAATATAATTTTGGAGTAAAATCAGTTTCCTTCATTCTTATTTTTTTTTTTGCCATAGCCATTTTTACACCACTTACTTTTAAATATTAAAGTTAAATTTATGAGCATTTTTTAAAGCCTCAAAAGTAGCTTTAACTAGATTCTCACTTGTTCTTGTATCGCCATAGGTCTTACTCCAAACATCTTCAATACCACATAATTTCAGTACCTGTTTTACTTTATCTGCACATGCTAACCCCACTCCTGCAGGTGCGGGTATTAATTGGATTCTGACTGATCCACACTTACCTTTGATTTTAAACGGTATACTATGCGTTCCTCCACATCCACATTCCTTACTCCCACAACCTCTGAGGATTGGGATAACGGATAGTTTAGCTTTATCAATTGCTTTTCTAATTGCAGGTCCAACTTCTTTGCTTTTTGATGCTCCTACTCCTAGAAACCCATCAGCACCTACAATAACAACTGCCTTAAATCTACTACGTTGACCGCTAGCGGTCATTTTTTGTATCATACGTATAGTTATTACATCTTCTCTGAGTTGAGGGAGTAATATATTTATTATTTCTTTTTCTTTAACAACTAAATTATTTTGAAATATTTTATCTAGTGTCATGAGCCCTTGCTGAACTAGTTCACCTAAACGTGTCTTTGGGGTCCATTCTTCATCTATATTTCTTAAACGACTCATTATTTAACTCACTTTTTAAACTTGATTTTTAATCTTTTTTGATGAATCTGAAATCATTTGACTTAGTTTTAATGGATTAATTTTGTTTTTATTTAAATATCCTGAGAATAACTGTTCATATAATTCTGGCTCATTTGATTTTAGAGTTTTGGCATATTCTTCAATATGAATCCCTTTAATTCTATTATCTAAACTTTCTGGAAAAAATTCTTCACGATAAGGAATGTCTATTCCAGTATCGATTAATCCTTTACAAGTAGCTAACACTCGATTACGATGATAGAACAGCCCTAAATCAAAAATTCCGTCCTGAATATTTTGTTTTTTTGCCCGTAATCCTGCTAAATACCCCGTTAAATAAGAAGCAGGAATGTTTCCCGTGTTAGCGTTCCATTCATACTTTGAGGTTAATTCTTTAGAAAAAGCAGAAACTAAAACTTTATCACCACCTAATGTGGATTGAACTAGTTGAACTCTCATATGATTATTTGAAGCTCGAATAACTACCCTTAATTTTCTTGATTTTAATAATTTTAATCTCTTATGATAATCTGTTTTTCCATCATGACGTCTTCGAAATGATCTTCTATATCTTGGACCTTTAGCCAATTTTAACGACCTCTCCCTCTTCTTATTAATTCTTTTTCTTTAATGTATCTATTTAACTGAGCAACAGTATTGAACATTCCACCTTTAGCATTCTTATATAACTTTCGATAATTAGCAGGTGTAATTAATTTTCTATCTCTTAGTTTTTTTAGTTCTCGTCTAATTGGACGTATTCGTTTAATCCAGGCTTTCTTTTTTGGTGTTCTTGCATACTTTGTACCTTTTCGCTTTCCTAAACCTCTAGCTCTTCCTTTCTTCTTCCTCTGATGTCTTAATTTTTTTCTATAATTTGAAATACCAGTTTTATATTTTTTCTGTATTATACCTTGTTTTATTAAACTACGAATGTCATCTCGAGTTATAGCAAGTGATATATCTTCAATTAAATACGGATCAAAATAAACTCTATTTTCCCCACATTTAAGAATTTCTGCTGCCATTCGTTTTTGCGGTTTTAAATTCATCCTTTATCTCCTCTTTTTTTTAGCTTTTTTATCATCTAAACCAAGAGATTCTTCTAAATCATCATTATCTAGAAAATCTTCATCCTCAAAATCAGATAGAGGGGCTTCTGCCATAGCCTCTAAACTTTCGATTTCTTTTTGAGAAATACCAAGGTTTAATATTTTAAACCCTCTTTTTTGGCAATAATCGATAAGAGCGATGCGCTTTTTTGAACCTAATTTGCTAGAGATTTTAACAGCATGTCTATTTTTATTGAGATTTTTAAAATCTTGGATTCTAGTAACCGGTACCTCAAAATACCCTGAAGGATGCAAACCTCTAACTTTTTTTGGAGATCTGTATCCAACAGAGGGGGATTTAACGCCAGATTTCTTTTTTTTTCTTGTTCTTGAATCAATACCTCTTGCTTTTCTCCATGAATCTTTAACTCTCTTATATCGCCAAGACTCAACCCTTCTAAATGAAGGTCGAGTTTTATTTATTTTTTTCCGAAGTTCTAATAATCTTTTATCTTGTACCATAATAATTACCTTACTTTAGGCGATTTCCCAGATAATTTCATCTCCAATCATTTTTTTGTATAAATAGACCCCATCTTGAAAAACTCGAGGATCTTTTTTCCGAATACGACAAGCTCTTTTAACATTAGCAGCTGCTTGACCTAAAGCTTCTTTATCTGGTCCAATAAAATATACATCATCTCCCTTTACTTCAACTTTCACATTATTAGGATAATTTGCCTTTCTAGGGGCTCTTTCTCCTAAAAAATTAACTACATGAATCTCTTTCTTATCTGATTTCACTTCACAATTACAAGGAAAATGTGAATAACAAATTTTAGATACATATTTATAATTTGTTTGAACTCCAATAATTAAATTATTAATGATACTAACAACAGTTTTAATTAATGCTACTGTTCCACTTTTTGGAAAGTTAGTTGTAAATATAATTTTTTTTTTCTCCACTGAGATTTTTATACCTCTTATATGGGAGAAATCTTTTATTATATCACCATTAGCACCTTTTATTCGAATATGCTGTCCAGCTTCTAGTGTGATTTTTACACCAGCAGGAATTTCCAATTCTTCTTTAAAAAACGCAATTTTTACCATTTAATAGTTCCCTCGTAATAATTTAATAAATATAACATAAAGTATGCCCACCAATATGATTTTCTTCTGCTTCACTCATCGTCATTATACCTTGATTTGTTGTAAAAATTATAATGCCTAATCCTGGAGCTGGTAATAATTTTCTTTCTAACATCTCAAATTGAGATAATTTATAATTTAATCTCATTAATCCTGCACACTCATTAATTTTACCTAATAATGCTATCTTAAATTTTCCTTGCCTTCCGTCATCATACCTCTCGAATTCGCCAATATATGCTTGTCTTTGGAATATTCGAAGAATTTGTTGAAGAACCTTAGAAGCAGGGCTAATAATAACTTCCTTTTTACGTGCTCTTTCTGCATTTTTGAGGGCACAACAAGCATCTGCTATGGTATTTGGCATAATTATTCACTCTTTCCTAAAATTTCTTATCTTATTTTAATTAATAAAATCAGGAACAATATCCAGAATTATTATTTTAGTTTTTTCCATCCATTACTCCGTATTGTTCTAATTAGTAATGGATTAAATTTTAATTTTATTAATTGATATTGAAATCTAAAATAAAACCATAAAACTTAAAAATTATTTAATTAGAAAAAATTAATTATCTTCTTTTGCTTTTTCTTTCCAGTAATAAAAATTTGATTGCGCTTGACCTAGAAACAAGGATCTAAACATTGAAAGAGTCATATTAGGATTTATCTCTACTTAACAACCTTATCTTAAAACTTGAGGAGAAGGGAAGAAAAAACTTGAGTTTAAAATGTGAGGAGGAGAATAACCTACTTTAAGGTTAATAGAGGGCGAAATCCAATGTTAACTCAAATTTTATTTTATATAATTTCTCTTCTATTCTTATTATAACCAAAAATGTTTATTAACTTGTCTAATATATTGATACTAATCCAAGATTCTTATTTAATCTTCCTTTACTCTTAAAAAGCTTAAAAACTGAAGATATTATTATAAATTATCTAAAATTATTTTTTAGACAAAAATAGGAAGAAATAAGTTAATTAATAACAATCTTGAAATTTGAGAAGAGTTGTATTTATTTGTTTGCTAATTATTCCTGACAAATATGGCTAAATTTAAATATTAATTCTATTATTCTATAATCATTCTTGTTTTTTAGTTAAGGGTGCAAATGGTGAGTTCATTTATAAAGAGAATTCTAAATTATTTTTTTTTGATTCATAAAAAAGATCTAGAGGAAATGAGAAAAAAAAAAGTTCTCAATATTTTACTTCTTGGAATAGAATCTGCAGATGGTTTGATTATTTTAATATATCTTAGTTTCTTCATCATTGGATCTCCTATTGGAGGAAATAAAGAGACAATTTTGATATTAGGTTTATCCACATTTGCTTTTTTCGGAGGTATTGTTATTTTCTTGGTAAATAACTATTTGTCTAATAAATTAGCCATTAGCACTTTTCTAGTACTAGTAACTATACTTATTTTTCTCTCAGATACTCCCTATGAACTTGTCTTAGGCAGATCTCTTCTTCAGCTTGTGTTACCTATTATTATGGCTGGATTTTTAATAACCCCATATATGAGTTTTATTATGACATTTTTCATTATTTTTGTCAATTTACTTATTTGCTTTATCAATGGATTCTTTCCTAATTTTATTGGATTAAACATTTATGTACTTATTGCATTCATAACATGGTTTTCTGTATCCAATTTCGAGAAATCTATTGAAAAATATCAAGAAGCGTATAATAGAGAATGTTTTTATAAGGATCTTTTCGTTCATGATATTAATAACATTCTTCAAAACATATTAATGGGTTTAGAATTATTTGAACAAGACTTAAAAATTACTGGAGATTTAACTGAAAACGAATCAATAAAATTGATTAAAGAACAAATTGACAGGGGAACACACTTAATTAGGAATGTTAGAAAATTTAGCATAATTTTAGAATCTGAAACATTTTTAGAAAAACTAGATTTTAAAGAAATATTAGAAGAAGCAATTAATAACCTCAAAAAAAGGACAGAGAAAAGGGAAATGAAAATTCTAATTGAAACCAAGCTACAAAATTTTTTCATTGTGGCAAATAAATTCATATTTGATATATTTGAAAATATTCTCCTTAATGCTGTTATTCATAATGATAATTCAATTGTTGAGATATTAATCAAGATCTCTCACATTCAAGAAGAGGGAAAAAAATTTTTTAAGGTCGAGTTTATTGACAATGGAGTAGGTATTCCCGATTCAAGGAAACAAAGTCTTTTTACTAGGGATTTTGGGATGAATAAAAGCCTTAGTGGATTAGGATTAGGATTATCGCTTGTCAAAAGTATTTTAGATATATTTAATGCTAAAATTTGGGTTGAAAACAAGATTCCAGAGGATTATACCAAAGGGAGTAAATTTATTCTTAAACTTCCGGAGGTACAATGAATATGTCATCAATCTTTATAGCAGAGGATGATAACCAATTAAGAAGGTTTTACAAAATGGCTCTAGAAAGTAAGGGTTATAAGATATTAGGTCTAACAGGTGATGGAGAAGAAGCCATTTCATTATTCAAGAATTTATATAAAAAACCTGATATTATAATTTTGGATTATCGAATGCCAAATAAAAACGGTATTCAAATCCTTGAAGAAATCTTAAAGATTGAAAATACAGCAAAAATAATATTTGCTAGTGCAGATAATAAAATTAAGATTGAAGCTTTATCCAAAGGAGCAAAATATTTTTTAGATAAACCATTTTCTTTAGAAAAATTATTTAAAACTGTTTTAAAAATATTAAAAAGGAAGGACATTAAAATAAATAATAGTATTATAAGTTAAAATTTACAGATGAAAAACTCATTTCAAAAATTAAATGATCTTTATTGTAATACACCTTTTTGGAAAAAAAAGATTTAAATATAAGTTTTTTTATAGAAATGTCAATCTTTATAGTATTGTAATCCAAATTTTACCATAAAATACAATTAAATCTTTATAAGAAAGATAAAAAAAATTCAATAAAAATAATTAGCATCATAATTGGTGACAAACAATAGAGAAAAAAAATGTATTTGATACATATGGAGATATTTTAATTCATGATTTTGGGACTATTCTTCATATTATTCAGTCTTCTCTACAACTTTGCTCTTTTTCTTTAACCAAACCTGAACAAATGAGAATTTGTATGAATATTATAAATAAACAGGTGATGAGGGGAATTCAAATAATTTCAAATGTGAAAAATGTAACTAATTTTGATGATTCTAACAATTCTCTTCAACCTATTGATGTTCTCCATTTATTAAAGACATCCATAGAATATATTGAATCATCATTTCCTGAAAATAATATAAAAATTAATTTCAACTATTCAAGCATTCGAAAATCATATTTTAATGGATTATATGTTCAAGGAGATAAATTATTGCAGAATGTATTTGAGAATATTATATTTAATGCAATATATCACAATAAAAACTCAAATATTCAAATATTAATTAACGTCTCAAAAATAATTCTGAATAATACTTCTTTTGTTAAAATCGAATTTATTGATAACGGAGTTGGTATTACCAATGCAAGGAAAAAATCTATTTTTCAAAAAGAGTATGAAATCCGAGAATGTTTGAATGGAATGGGTTTTGGACTAACTCTTGTTAAAAAATTAATAAAGAAATATAATGGTTATATCTGGGTGGAAGATAAAGTGAAAGGGGATTATAAAAAGGGTAGTAATTTCATAATTTTGATTCCTGAGATAAACGAAAAACCTTACATTCTTGCCTAATGAAGATGTCATAATTCGAAATATTAAACAATGATACAGAAAGAATCCACCAGTTAGATTATTCATATCTAATTAGAGCTTTCATAATAATTACAAATCTCAGAAATTTTAAATTATTTAAAGAAATAATATGGTAATAAATATTTAAAAAATTATAAAGTAAAATCTAATTATAGAACAAAGGAATAAAAACTTAAATCTATAAAGTATAGTTCTACTTAATCTAGTATTGTTTTATTAGATGATTATTTGAATAATAGATTTTTTATGATTTCTCTAAATTTTTTAATGTTTATTGGTTTTGAGAAATATAAATTAAAACCAGCTTCCTTAAAATAGGTTGCTCTATCAACATCTTTTTCAATAGGGGTTGAAGAAACCATAATTATTGGAATATCTTTGAATTTTTCTATTTTTCTTAACTCTTTGCATATCTCAACACCAGTTATATTTGTTAGTTTATAGTCTAAAATAATCAGATCTGGATTACTCTCTTTTAACATCTCTAAACCTTTTATCCCATCTCTCTCCGTAATGATATCTAAATTAGGGGCACCATTAAATGTCGCTTTATATAACCTTAAATTTCTCTCATAATCATCAATGATAAATATTTTTTTTATCAAATCTTTACCCTTCTTTTAAATCTTTAGGAATTGTAAAGGAAAATGTAGATCCTTTCCCAAATTCGCTTGTAAAACTGATACTTCCACCATGGAGCTCGACTAGTCTTTTTGTAACAGAAAGGCCAAGTCCAGTTCCTTCTGTTGAATTTACATGGGGATCATCAATTCTTCTAAAATCCATAAAAATAAACCCTAAATTTTCCTTAGCTATACCAATACCTGTATCAATCACGTCAAATTTCCATAGCATCTCATCTTCAGAAATTTTCAAAGTAATAATTCCTTTTAAGGTGAATTTAATTGCGTTGCTTAATAGGTTGAAAAGAATCTCTTTAAACCTTATAGGATCTACATTGATAACCTTATTCTTTTTCAACCCAATCACCTTAAATGTTAAATTCTTATTATCAAATAAAGTTTTAAGTGTTCCTTTGACTTGTTTTATAACTATATCCAGTTGAATCTTTTTTATCTTCAAATTCAAATTACCTGACTCTATTTTCGAGATATCAAGTATATGATTAATTATATTTAGTAAGTGGTTAGCAGACCCTTTTATATCATATAAGAAGTCTTTTTGATTTTCATTAAGTTGACCAAAATCCCCCTCCATCAAAAGATCAGAAAAACCTATGATGGCATTCATAGGTGTCCTCAGCTCATGGGACATCACAGACATAAATTCGCTTTTAAAACGAGAAGACTTCAATATCTCTTGAATGTATAATTCTTGCTTTTCTAATGCTTCATTTAGTTCCTGAGTTCTTTGAACTACTTGATTTTGGAGTTCTTCAGTAAATTCTTCTCTCATTTCTTCGATTTGCATCCTTTCAGAAATGTCCCGCAATAATCCTCCGAATCCGATTATATTTCCTTTCATATCTTGTTTTTGATATATTGAAGTTTCGACATTTATAATTTCTCCTTTTTGATTTATTATTTCAAACTGGGAAATTAAAAATGACATTTTATTCTCTAATAAATTATTAAAAAGTAAGGAAAATCTCTTTTTACTATGAGAACTTAAAAACCAATCAAATTTTTCATTTGATAATTTCTCTTTTGGATGTCCTAATATCTTATTAAAAGAATCATTAAAAAAAATGATATTGTTTTCTAAATCCACTTCATAATATCCTTCCATCATATTTTCGAGTATGCTTCGATATTTCTCTTCGGACTCTTTTAATTTTTGTTCCGCAATTTTTCTTTTTGTTATATCACGAATAAGCCCATAAAATCCTATCTTTTTTCCTTTCGAACTATATATTAAATCAACAGGACCTTCAAAATATATAAGTTTACCTTTCTTTGTCACCAATTTTACTAATCCTGTTGGAGCGTGAGGTATCCCAGTTTTATATATTTTGGTAAAAATACTCTGTAAATTACTCAATCCCTCTACATTATAAAAGGTTCTATAATCCTTTCCTAATAATTCTTTTTTTGAATATCCCAAAATTTTGCAATACTCAGCATTAACATATATAAAATTTCCCCTAAGATCAGTTTCATAATACCCTTCCATCATATTTTCGAGAATATTGCTATATTTCAATTCGAATTCTTTTAATTTTTGATTGTTTTTTATCTCTTTTGTTGTATCATGAGCTAAGCCATAAAATCCAACCTTATATCCTTCAGAATCATATAATAAATGAATAGATCCTTCAACATATAATAGTTTACCCTTATTTGTTACCACTTTAATTACTTCTTCTGGAGGATGAGGTATCCCTGTCTTATATATTTGGGTGAATATATTAAATAAACGTTCGCATGTCTTTTTTTCATAAATAAAATGATAATTTTTTCCTATTAATTCTTCCTTAGAATAATTTAATGTTTTACAGAAATACACATTAGCATATAAAAAATTTCCCTTAAGATCAATTTCAAAATATCCTTCCATCATATTATTGATAATGTTTAGATATTTCTCTTTAGATTCTTTAAATTTTAACTTGGAAATTTTGATATCTGAAATATCTCTTATTATACCAATTATTTTTTTTGTATTATTAGGTAAGATTAAATTAACCTTTAATGAAATTGGGACATAATATCCCTTATTGTGCTTCACTCTTAAATCTACAATAAATGTTTCTTTAAAGTTTTTTACCTTATCAATTACTTCTCTATAAAGTGATAAATCTTCTGGATGGATGAAATTTTGTTCATTTAGCTTGATTAACTTTTTTGGTCGAAAACCGAAAAGATCATAAACCTGTGGACTAAAACAAATAAACTTTCCATCTAGATTTATTTCTACTATAACCTCTAAAATATTATGATTAAAAGGTCTATTTTTTATTTTGAATTTTTCTAATGATTGAATTTTTTTCCGCATAATAAAATAATGTTCTATTAATTACTCCATAAAAGCAATAAATTTCATATTTTTAATTTTTTCGAAATGCATAGTCCATTAAAAAATCACAAATTACTAGTAAAAAAAGTTGAATTTACTAGTTAGAAACTTGATTTATTACAGGTATTAAAGTAATTCTTTATATTTCGCTTCCATATTTGTGAATAGTAGTAGAAATCATAAGAAGTAAAAGATAAAAAATTCACTTTATTATAAGATTTGATAAGTTTGAATTAAATTATCTTTTTATCTTGCTAAAGTCCTTAATTTAATGATTTCAAGATTTATTTCATTCAAACTGATTTAGATATAAGTTTAAAATAGATCTTAAGAAAAAATTTTATCTTGGAATATAAAACACACTTTAAATAAATACAAATAAAATAATATGATGGAGAACATCACATTCTAATAAGTTAGGGAAAAGAGCGGAATATAAATTTTATAATCCGATAAAATTGAATATTAAAAAGACAATTCATACGAATTATAATATTTTTCATTTGTTCTAAACGATAATTAAATATTTTTATGAGGGACTAACCCTCTTCTTATAAATAATTCCTTTAATTCTGAAATAATTTGTTTTCTATTCCCTTGTAATGAAGTATCATTTTTAATTGCAATTTTTGGTGGCGGGGGTGGAGGTTTAAGATCAGCTTTACTTAAATAACCTTTTTTAGGAGCTATTGGTGGGGTTGATCGTAAATCAGACGATTTAGGAGTTGGGGTTAAATCGTTTTTTATTTCTTTCAATTTTTCTTCAGTAATTTTATGATTATTTTTTATATTTTGTGTAATTTCATTTGGTGATATAATAGATTCTAAACGTTTCGGGGGACCTATAACTTTTTTTATTCTTTCTCTCTTTTTTAATTCTTTTTTTTTCGATTCTTTTTTCTTTGTCCTATCTTTCTGATTTGTTTTTTGTTTATCAAAACTATTCTTGCAGGGAACATCCTGAATTGGAATGTTAAATAGTGATTGAGAAACATTAGAGTGTGTAAATCTAAATAAGGTTTGTTTTATTTTGGAAAAATCAGATACTATTTTATCCATTAATTCTAGGTTTATATTTAAAATTCTTTCTAATTTCTCATTAATTTCCGTTATAGTATCCAAATGTGTTTCTGATTTTTCTTTTGTAAAGATTTTTTTAATGCTTTTAGCAATCTCGGGTTCTGAAGAATAAAAATTATAGATACTTGTAGGTATGAGCTCAAAATTCCATGATTTTTGACTATTAATAAAGATATTAGTTATTTTATCCATTAAATATTCAAGTTTAATTTGAAAATCTGGATCCTCTGCTATATCAGAATCTACTTTATTTATCAATACAAGGATATATGGATTTTCATTTAAAAATGTAAATATTTCAATTAAATCATTCAAATAACGAACCGCTTCATTATATCTATTATCATCTTGGGCATCAATGACAAAAATTAAAACATCTAATTGTACAAAAAATTTTTCTGGAGATTCTAAATATTCATTTATATTATCCTTTTGGCCACCTAAGTCCCATAATATTAAATTCAGCCATTTTGAGTGATATTCTTCTATATTTGTCCCTATTGTTGGCTCAATATTATTCATATCATTGTAGTTATAATCGTGAATCAATCTATTAATTAAAGATGTTTTACCTGCAAAATCAAGACCAGCCACAACAACTTTCATTTTTGGTTTATTCAAGTAAATACTTCTTTTATTCCATGAATTAGCAATTAAAGTTGCTGCAATAATAATATTATTTAGTAGATTTTTTTCTATAAATGAATGATTTATCAACCGATCATAATCAGATTGATCTAAATTACATAGATCTCGAAAGGTTTTTATATTAAATTTCTGGAATTTCAGCAAATCTTCTTTTTTAATATTTTTTATTTTATGCAAATCAAAATCCAAAATTGCCTTCAAATTAGAAGGATAGTATTCAATATCTAAAAAGCGATCGCAGAAATATTTTATAATAGTATTTGCGGATTCCGACATAAATTATTAATATGCTTCTATTATATAAATTTGTACAAAAATTTCTTTTTTTTCCTAATAACTCATACACTTTATTAAATAGTAAAGATTAAATATCAATTCTTTTCCAATTAATTTAGAAATCATTCTAAGGATAAAAAACTTCTTTCAATAAGGATTTTTTTATTCTTAAGATTTAGTATATATCATTTAATTTACATGGAAAAAAAATGAAAGAAATTATAAAAGATATCCAATTTAAAAATAAACGTGAAGAGGAAAATCTTGATATTTATTCAACTCTTAAGCATAATTTAGAAAAATATCCTTTTATTATGATTATTGGAAAATATGATCATACATTAGGTCCAAGAGCCCTATATTCTCAA
Source organism: Promethearchaeota archaeon (assembly GCA_048937405.1). Taxonomy (GTDB): domain Archaea; phylum Asgardarchaeota; class Lokiarchaeia; order Sigyniarchaeales; family SOKP01; genus Loki-b32. Next base: position 206,007 of record JBHLNF010000001.1, on the reverse strand, counting down.
ATTCCTCTGAAAAATGAAGAATTTGTAAAAAATCTTTTAAGAGACGCGCTAAATACTAAAAATCAATTTGTTATATTAGATTTTAATAATTTTTATGCCCAAATCTATAAGATCGAAATAGAGGATTTATCAGCAAGGGGAGGAAAACAATTATATGCTATAATACTACTTCGGGATGTTGGCTATTCTATAATACCAATACTTCATTTCAAAAAAATTGGAATGATTTTTCATAAAATTAAACGTAATAAAATTTTGTCTGATGATAAAAATGAATTTGAGAATTTTATTAAAGAAATAAATAAGATTTATATGCAAAAAGATGAAATCCTACCTTTAGAATCCATAAATATGCAGATTCGGAGTGGAATTAACACAATTCGAGGATTTGGTGAGTTAATAATAGATCAAAATATAAATAGAAAAATATCTAGACCTGAGATTATGAATTACATTAACATGATCTTGGATTCTTGCAACGATATTATGAAAGCTCTTGAAGAACAATTTCCCAAAGATCATTGTGAATGATCTTTTATTGAATAGATATTATTTGTATCAAAAATGTATAAGATAGATTAAATTAAAGTTAAATTATGAGTGGAATTCACAACAAAGAAAATATTTTTGGAGAAAAAAATGATGTAAAACAAAATGTAAAATGTCTGGTTCAATTTTGGTCAGATTTAGAAACTTTGATTTCAACAATTTCATCTCGATTCTTTGGAGATATCGAGATTAATGATATTATTAATGCTACATTACGTGATATTGGGTTTTTAAACAAAGCGAGTCGGGTTGTTTTATATATTATTAATTTTAATGAGATTAATTTAAAAAATACGTATGAATGGTGTGCAAAAGGAATTAAACCGTTATTTGAATACTTTAACAATTCATGGCTTTTAAAATTTCCATGGTGGAATAATCAACTTAGAAAAGGAAAAATTATCAATATTTATGATATTTCTAGTTTAACTGATGAAGCAAAAGCTACAAAAAGGTTATTAAATCTTAATAATATCAGATCTCTATTGGTGTTTCCACTATATATTAGAAAAGACTTAGCAGGATTTATTGGATATTTAAATGATTCAATACATAAAGAGTCGAATGAGACACAGTTATCAATTTTACGATTATCTTCACAAATTATTGGAAATGGTATAGAACATTATATAATAAAAAAAATGTTGAAAGAATCAGAAGAGAAACATATTCGCATTGAAGAAAATATAAATGATTTAATCATAATTCTTAGTTTGAAATTAATAGTTAAATATTTTAATGAAAAAATAGCATTTAAACTGCTAGGATACAAAAAGAAAGAGATATTGGAAAAATCATATCTGGATTTTCTTCATCCAAAAGATAAAGGAAAGATATCAAAATTATTAAAAGATCCATTAAAAAGTGAAAAAAGTACTATAAAATTGCGAATTAAACATAAAGAGGGCCATTGGCTATGGCATGAATGTAATTTTAAAAATTTTATAAATAAAGATGGGCAAGTGAGAATTCTTGTTATTTCGAGGGATATAACTGATCAAATTTTTGTTGAAAAAAGATACAAAGATTTATTTGATAACTCACCAAATGCCATATTAATAATAAACTTTAATGGAATTGTTGTTGATGCTAATTTTACTACAGACAAAATATTTGGTTATGAAAGGGATTATTTTATTCAAAAATCAATAGATGAGCTTATCAACTTCTTTCCTTTTGAAGTTAAGCTTTATTTTAAGAAAATTTTTCATGCCAATTTTGAAAATAATTTTCCAAAACCTGTTGAGGTTGAGTTAAAAAAACAGGATGGAGAAAGTATTTGGGTTGAAATTCAAGCTTCTATTATAAAACAGAAGCCTGGAACTCTATTTCAACTGATTTTTAAAGATATTACTGAAAAAAAGACCTCAGAACTTTTAGAAGAGAAATTTAAAGATGAATTAGAACAAAAAGTTCAGGATAGAACTAAAGAGTTAAATAAAACCCTTGAACAGCAGAAATTATACATGGATCAAATAGTAAAGTCTTCTCAGTTTAAAACAGAATTCATGGCTACAATGTCACATGAATTAAGGACTCCTTTAAATGCTATTATTGGATTTTCTGATTTATTATTAGAGGGTGTTTATGGTCAAATAAATGATGAACAAAAGGAATTTGTTACCGATATAAAAAATTCTGCAGAACATCAATTTGATATGATTAAACATATTTTAGATATATCAAAAATAGAATCTGGACAAATAAACTTGAATATTCAAAAGGTTTCATTAAATAACATATTTGAACAAATTAAATCAAGCTTAAAGCCTATGTATAATAGAAAGAACCTTAAATTAAAGATTAAAGGATTAGATGAAAAAAAATATATTTATGCAGATCCAATTCGATTCAAAGAAATTTTATTGAATCTCTTAAGTAATGCTATTAAATTTACTCTTGAAGGTCAAATTACAGTAAAAATACAAGAAAAATATGGTCAATGGGTTTTTAAAGTAAATGATACAGGTATTGGAATAGATCAAAAAGATTTTTCTCTGATCTTCAAGGAATTTAAAAGAGTAGATTCTACATATGTACGCTCTGTTCCTGGGACCGGACTTGGATTATCATTAACCAAAAGGCTTGTAGAATTACATGGAGGAAGTATAACATTTAATAGCGTATTAGGTACAGGATCAACATTTACTTTTACTATAACTAAAAAATTAAAAGAAAAAATAGAGAGTTGAGATTTAATGGTTAAAGGTTTAGCGTTTTTTAGTTGGGATACTAAAATGGGTGCTACGCTTGAGCTGAAATATCCTTTAGAATTAAAACTAACGGATGAATTAATCAATAAAATATATATGACTCATTCCTATGAAGATGATTTTAAGAAGGGTGAGTTAATTGAAATTACATATAAAGATAATATTATACTTAGTTATTGTGATAAATCAAAAGTTTCTGAGATTGGATATGAAATAATTCTTATTATACTGGAAGAAAAAGAAAAGATTAATTTATATAATCAAAAATCTGAATTTATTAAATTTGCCAGAAAATTCTTAGGAAAATCTGAAGATGATAAAAAAAAATATTTCCAAGAGAAAATTGATACTTTTTTTATTAAGTCTTCAGCTAAAAAGATATTGATAATTGGTAGACCAGGTACAGGAAAAACAACTATTAAGAAAATTGTCTTTGAAGGATATGATCCAATAAATTTAATAACAAATCCTTTAGAACCGACTCGAGGAATATCGCCATCAGTTTATTCATGGTTAGATTTGAAGGTAGGTTTATTTGATTCTTCTGGACAAGAACTCAGTCAACTTCTGGAAAATAATAAAAATAATGACCAAATTCTAGCATTTGAGAATACTGACTTTATAGTATATCTCTTTGATTATCCAACATGGATTACAAATGAACAATTAATCATGGAGGATATCAAACAAGTCATTGAAATTTTACAAGATAACTCCTATACTGCTCAACTAATTCTTTTCATCCATAAAATTGATTTAATAGAGAAAGGATCTAGAAAAGAGTATCTTAAAGACCTTACAAACATTTTAAAAATGAAATTTGATGTGTCTATTTATTATACAAGTATTTATCCAAATTTAATTTATAGCCTTTATAATGCATTTTATGAATTATTAAGCAATTTTTCAAAATATACTTTTCACTTAAAGAACCTGTTGGATAGTATGATATCAAATTTTTCAAAAACTATGTTTTTTATTACTAATTTAAATGATAGTATAGTAGCACAATCTATTACGAAAGATTTTAACACGATAATTATCAATCATTCGCATAAACTTATAACCCAATTAAATAAAACTTTCGAAAATGTATCTAAAAATGATAGAATTGAACATTTAATTCTCTCAAGTTCTAATTTGAATATTATTATGAACAGTTTGAATTATCAAAAATTTAATCTTAAAAATTTAGTTTGTTTTTCAGAAACTCTTAGTGCAAATAAATTAATTTGGACAATTGGTCAAATCAAACAAAAATTAAAAAATATATATTACTTCAATAAAAAAATTTAAGTGATCAAAATAGGAAAAAAAATTATATTTGTAGGACCACCAAATGCTGGGAAAACAACCCTTCGTAAAGTCTTTTTTGAAGGAGAAAGTTCATCTAAGTTACTAGAATATGCTTTAGACCCAACATATGGAGAAGAATCATTAATATTGCGATTACCAGGTTTAAATGAAGATATTGGTATATTTGATCTAGCTGGTCAAGAAAATAAACGATGGCTTGAAACAGATGAAAAAAGAATTTTTTATGACACTAAACTAATATTGGTAGTAATTGACATTAAATCTAATAATGATGAGATCATTAATTTTGTAAGAAAAGTTATTGATTTAAGAAATGATCTTACTCCATCCACCTTTATTTTTGTATTATTACATAAAATAGATTTGGTAAGTGAAAAGAAAATCAGAGAAATTAGATCGATAATTAAGAATAGTTTCTCAAATGATACTCTAATAAATTTTCGATTTACCAGTTTGAAAAAGGAATACTTTCATCAGACTTTTTCATATTTCATTGAAATTATGAAAACTTGCCTTCAAGATGTCTTACCTAATGAAGGATTATTATTGAATATGGTTGATGAATCATTGAAAATCATACATCAAATTGATAAAAATGTAATTATTGCTAAAGATATTCTTTATGAAAAATTGAATCGTCCTGAGAAATTGGTAAATTATTTAGTTGAAAATTTAATTAATAAAGGTCATATTGAAGTAAAAGAGGTAAAAAATGAATCACTTCTAAGTTTAACGAATAAAGGTAAGGTAATATACAAAAAAGTTTTGGAGAATTTTTTCTCCGTCTCAAATGATAAAGATGAGAGAAATTTTCCTTTATTAGAAATTCCGACTGAAGAAAAAAATTCAGGGATCATAGGAGCAATAATATCAGATAAAGATGGATTATCGTTATTAAATTTTGAATTATATGATAATGCTATTAAAGATTATATTTCTCAAAGTGTTCCAAATGATGATAGTATAATTCCAATTGATCTTGAATTGATTCCAATGTTTATAAGTGCGTTGGAGAAATTTTCTTTGGAACTAAATATTCAGGATTTAACCGGTTTTGGTTTGAGAGGAAGTAATTTAAAAATGCATATTTTTAGTTATAATAATTATACTGTAACTCTTTTTATGAATCCTAATATTAACTTAGAAGCCATTGAAAATAAAATTAACAATTATTTCAGGAATTTATTCGATGAATATAAGGATAAATTTGAAATGGGGCTAAATACAGGAAAAATCGATGATCTACTACCAATAGGAGAAATTGGAAGGAATTGGTTAGAAGAATTAAATACTTTTTATCAAAGAAAGATAATTAATTCTGAGATTATTGATAAAAATCAAGCTCAACTTCTTTATAGCAACATAGACAAATTATATGAGGATATTAATAAAGAATTTTCTATTACTCTTGAAAAAATTAAAAAGTTAAAGGTTGATATCATGAAATCAATAATTGAAAAAGATTATGAAGAACTAAATAAAATGGCTAATATAGCTCAAGAACTAAAATTAAAATTTTGTCCTTAAAATCAATTTGCAATTCTTCTATTTCAATTTTAGATTTCTAAAAATTTATATATCTTAGCTAAAATGATTTATCTAGAAGTCATAGGTGAAAATTTCCTTAAAAGAATTATTCACGTAATTCTCTTTATGTTTCAATAAAAAAGTAGGTAATGATTTATGAAAAAAAGTGTGTATGTTATTGAGGATAATGAAAAAAATATGAAGCTATTTAAAGCAATTTTAAATTTAATACCCGATATTGAAATTTTTGAAGAAACTAGAGGTGATTTAGGATTTGAATTAATCAAATCAGGTAATCCAGATTTAATTATTCTAGACATTCAATTACCAGAAATGAACGGTACAGAAATTTGTTCAAATTTAAGAAAAATCGAAAAATTCAAAGATATACCAATAATTGCTGTAACTTCTTTTGCAATGAAAGGAGATAAGGAACGTATTATGTCATCTGGTTTTAATCAATATATATCAAAACCTATAAAAGTACAGGAGTTTAGAAATTTAGTTTTAAAATATTTATAATAAACAGACTTCGAATTCTCCAATATATGCTTGTCTTTGGAATATTCGAAGAATTTGTTGAAGAACCTTAGAAGCAGGGCTAATAATAACTTCCTTTTTACGTGCTCTTTCTGCATTTTTAAGGGCACAACAAGCATCTGCTATGGTATTTGTCATAGATATTCACACTTTTTTTTATTCTAATTATTACTCAAATCTTTTAAATCCAATATCTTTTCCTATTTCATAAAAGCACCTTCTACATATATATAATCCATACCGTCGTATTACTCCTCTATGAGTATGACATCTTCTACATTCTCTCTGGCCTTTACCGAAATGTTTGCCTTGTGGTATTTTATTTCACCTAAACTCATTAAAAATATTCTAATTCTAATTTTTCTACAATTTCAACTCCAAAATTTTGTTCTAAAAAATATTGGGTTTCTTGTCGTGAGACATAATGATGTTTTGGAACTTTAGTCCGAGCTTTTCGTCTAGATTTTACTCTCATTCCGGGTCTAACTACTCTTCCTACACAATCCAAACCCCATATCCCAATTGCATTATCATATTCAATACCGGGAATAGAAATGTGCTCGGTTATTCCAAAACCAAAATTACCATAATTATCAAAACTTTTTCTTAATATTTTATTATTATTAACAATTAGTAATCTTTTAAGTAATTTCTCAGCAGCTTGACCCCTAATAGTTACTTTCGTACCAATGGGTCGTCCTATTCTTAAATTAAATTCTTTCACATTTTTTTTTGATGTAGTCTTAATTGCTTTTTGGTCTGTAATTGTTTCTAAAACATTAACAGCTTTCTCTAACTCTTCCCCTCCAACTCCAACCCCTATATTTAAAACTAGCTTTTCTAAATATGGTTTTTTCATTGGATTTTTCCATTTTTCTTCAAATTCTTTTGAAAGAGCCGATGATATTTTCGATCTTGTTTTACTTGACATTTTTTTCACTTGATTTTAAACTTTATTAGCTATTTAAGTTGGGTATGTCTATTTCAAAATTCTCTTCTCCCAAAATGAAAGTATAATCATATAAAGTCTCAGTATGACCTCCATTATGTTGAATTGAGACTGTACTAGCTTTAGGGCCAAATCTTTTCAATATATTAATAATTTTTCCAACTTGACCAATGTTTTTTCCAGATATAATGATTGCAATATTATTTTCTTTAAATTTTAAGACTTTATGGATTTCTTGTTCTGGAATGGATATTTTTAGGACATCCATTCTTTTATAAACATCCTCTTTTGGGGATTTGGGATCTTTAACTTTAATTAAAATGTTTCTTCCATCATGTAGATTTAACTGAATATTTCCTCCCTTGACGGTCTTTTTATTATTTATTCTGCATAATTTGTAAGTACTTTCTTCTTCAGAAATCTCATGTAAAATCAACCCATGATGGGAATCTGGTAAGATTCTATAATGTTTGTTTAGTTTTACAATTGATAGTACATCCATTAATCCTAGGGGGTATGATTTATTTCTTACTATTTTTCCATCAACCTTGAATTGTCCTGCTACAATTATTTTTTTTGCTTCCCTATGATTATCGACTATTTTAAGGAGATCTCTAACAATATGTAAAAGAGGTAGACAAAGTCTATTAGGATGTGGTCCAGGAGAAGGTTTCACGAAAAATGTACCATGTTTTCTCTTAATTTGTAAGAAAGCGGGAGTATTTAACCTTTTTAAAGATTTTTGGCCTCCATGTCTCGTCATTGTTTATTTTTCGCCCTCCTTCTCCTTTTTTGGTGCTTTAATTTCTTCCTTATAAAAACCATATACTGCTTTTCTTTCTATCATATCCGCACGCCATGGATCCATGTTCTTTTCTTTAGCAAATTTTGTTATTACTAAATTTGAAATATGAATACCAGGATTAAATTGAGTTCCATCTGTTTTTTCAAAAGTACATTCTTTAATTTTACATCTTTGATTACGTGTTATTTCTATAACTTCTCCCTCAAAATCCTTGAATTCACCTCTACAAACTCGAACTTGATCACCAACCCTAATAGGAAGCTTTTTTATTCCATATTCGTCGCGAAGAAAATCTGCTACCCTTGTACTTATTAATTTTGATCTTTGATGATTGTTATAATTATATAATGCCTTTCTTTGTTTACTTGGATGTTTTGATTTTACTTTCATTTTTAATCCTTTTATTATATTATTAATGATGATATTGATGCTAACCTTGGAAACATTTCAGCAGCTTCTCGTGCGATTGGACCACGTATCTCTGTTGCTTTCGGTTCACCTTCTTTCGTTACTATTACTCCAGCGTTATCTTCAAAACAAAGTCTCGTTCCATCTAGTCGTCTATAAATCATTTTTTGTCTAACAATTACAGCTTTTACTATATTTCCTCTTAATTCAGGTTTACCTTTCTTTATTGTAACGGTACAAACACTACCAACAGAAGCTTTTGGTAATCTTCTTAATCTAGTTTTGAAACCATCTACATTAATGATTTGAGCTATTTTAGCTCCAGAATTATCGGCAATCAAGATTTTTGATCCATTACATAAACCATAGCTAGTGCGTGATTTAGTATAGGTTTTTCTCCCTAGTTTTCTTCTCGTTCCCATTTAAACCACCCCCCCACCTGTAATTTTTCCGAGAACTATAAAAGCTTTTGTTTTCGAAATTTTTCTAGATTCACCAACTCTTACTAAATCTCCGATTTGAATTTCATTACTCAAACAATCTGTTAAATGACACGCTAAGCGTGTATTACGACGTTCATATCTTTGATATTTTTTAACAAACTGAACATAATCACGCCTTATGATAATAGTATTTTTAGATTTTTTGCTTACTACAACTCCTTGGGTAATTTTTCCTCTAATTCTTGTTTTACCATGAAATGGGCAAGAAAGATCTTTGCATTCTTCTGACTTAATCTTTGGAGGAATTACTCCAGGAATACCAATATTATCACTCATGCTTTTAACCATCTCTTCTTCTTTAAACTTCTTAGTCTATTTATAGGAGAACCAACAATTCTAATACCTTGCACTTCTAGATAATAGTCCTCTTCTTCACTTTTTTGGTGGGGTAGCTTAAATCTAAATATGTAATCTTTTTTGATAAATTTCCTAATTTTATTATCCTTCTCAGTAATTAACATATTTTTTGTATCATCGATTACTATACCTACATCTAAGAATTTATTATCCTTAATTTTTGATTTGGGCTTAATATAGGCAATAAATCCTATAAGATCATGATATATCAAATATTTTGGGTCAATCATCGCTTTTCTTCATTTAAAACTGTTAATATTCTTGCAATTTGCTTTCTTAATAATTTTGCTTTGGCGGGATTATCAGCAAGTCCACCACCAGTTTGCATTGAGTAAAGCATCATCAATTCTTCTCTTAAATTCAAAAGTGTTCTTTCTCTTTCTCTAACATCCATTTCTCGAACTTTTTTTGCGATAATAATATCCATTCTTAATCACTTATTCAATACTTATTCATCATCTAATTCTATTTTTTCAATCTCTTTATCAGAATCTAATGAAATCTCGGAAGTATCCTCCTCATCTACTTCATCAAGCAATTGTTTATCTTCTTTGCTTAGAATTTCCTTTTTTTCCTCTTCAATCACATAATCTGCTCGTGTTTTTACTAGCTTAGATTCTTCTGCTGCTTGAGCTTTAGATAAGAGATCTTCTTTGATTCGGATATCATCACCCATTTTTGTATTGGCTCGCATTATTTTCACAATTATTCCCAACACTCCAGATTTCTGTATACATTGTGCAACACCCTTATCTACTCCTTCTTGAGCTGTTTGACCACTTTTGGACATAGTTCCTGCTCTAAAAATTTGAACTCGAGCACGTTGAGAAGTTACTTTACCAGAGATAATTATTTCTACACCACGAGCTCCTGCATCCATTACTTTTCTGAGTATGTAATAACCTGCTCTTCTATAATGTCTTCCTCTATCTAATGAATAAGCCAATCTTTCTGCCATAATTTGAGCATCAAGATCTGGTTCTGCCACCTCCTCAACTTCGATTTGAGGCATCTCAAGTCCGAATCTGTCTTGCAGAACGTCTGTAATTTCTTGAATTCTCTTTCCCCCCTTCCCAATTACTAGTCCGGGGCGACTCGTTTTTAAGGTTATCCTAACTCCTAATGGTGTTCGTTGTAAATCAACACCTGCAAATCCTGCACGAACTAGTTCTGAACGTAAATATTCATTTATTTGCATTAGCTTAATTCCTTGTTCAATAAAGTTTTTCACTAGAGGACTCATATTTCTATCAATTTTATCATAATTATTATTTCAAATTGAATATTAATTTACCTAGCTTGGAAATTCGTAAATAACAATTTCTACATGTGAAAGATGCTTGTTTTTTGCAGTACTTCGACCATGTGCTCTAGGGATGTTTCTTTTTATTATTCTACCTCTATGTGTTGCTGCGTGAATGATCCTACATAAATCAATATCTAAACCCTTATATTCTGCATTTGATTCAACAGAAGTAAGAATTTCATATATTCTGGCTGCTGCTTTTTGTGGATATCTTCCAGCATACCATTTAAATTGCTTTAGATCTTTTCTATGTGGTACTTTTTTCTTATGTCTTCTAAAAGGTACTGATTGCTCCAAACTAATAACTTTCTCTAAGTAAGATTTTGCTTGTTCTACCTTCATACCTTTAATTACAGCACAAATTTCTCTTGCATGTTTAGGTTTAATTCTAATATCCCTACCAGATGCTTTTGCCAATCTATCTGTATCATATTTCTGTTCTACAAAAGAATAACCCCAATTAGGCAATTATCATCAACCTTTTTATTTTATTATTATTTCAATGGAACATATTTCGAACTTCTGGTGGCTCCGATTCCTGGAGACCCATGTTGTATTCTTTTTCTTGTAAGAGAAAACTCGCCTAAATAGTGTCCAATCATTTCTGGCCTTATATCAACAATTTCAAATATTTTGCCATTGTAGACACCTATTTTAAGACCAACCATTTCAGGAAAGATGATCATGTCTCTTACATGGGTTCTGGTAACCAAATCTTTACCTCTTTTTTTAGCACGATATGCCCGTCTCAATCTTTCTAGCAATTTTTTTTGTCTTGGAGGTAATCCTCGTTTTAAAGAACGTCTAGCTCTGGCAGGTAATAATTGTATGAATTGATCCATATTCATTTTCTTCAACTCATCTATTGTAAATCCTCTATATTTAAACCTAAGTCTATCTAACTCTGCTTCCGTGTCTAATTCTCCTTTTTCTTCTAATTCTTCCCTTGATTCTGTTTCAGATTCACTTTCAATGTCTTTTTCTGAATTTGAATCTTTTTCTAAATCTCTATGTGATGTTTCTTCCATTTCTTCTGATTCTCTTTCGTCAGACTTTTCATCTGGAGCCATTTTTTAACCAATCTGCTTATTCCATTAATATTATTCCGTAAATTTTTTCTGATAAATCATATTCCGGTAAGGTTTTTAGTGTTCAATTGAATTTTAACTTTTAGGTTAAGCACGTAAAAATCATAAAACTTATAAGTGTTAGATGTAATTTTGAAGAGAATCTCAATTATTTTTATCCCTTAAATTAGAAACCGCATTTTGTCTACTCATTACATAGACAAAAATCAATTTATTCAAAGTGATTTGGATTAAAAACACGATCTATATCATTTTCATCAAATTTTCCATTCCATTTTTCTTTAATCAATACAAATTTGTTTTCATCTTTATTTGGATTAATAATAGAATGATAAGTGTTAATTGGATTTTGAAATGTACTACCAGCTTCAACAAAATAATATACATCACTTCCACTGATAATTATAGGTTTACCTTCTAGTATTTCCCATGATTCGTTTCTATACTTATGAACTTGAATTGATAAACCAAATTCTGGTCGAATAAATATCAAATTAAAATCAAGATAAGTAAATTTAAAGCTATACCACTTGGGAAGGATATTAATATATCCTTTAGGGATACAATATCGTTCTTTAAACCAATCGGATTCAAGAAGTATTCTTTGTGAGGTTTCATATTTATAAGGATTATATACTATTTGATGTTTAGAGATATCTTGATTATACTTAATATTTAATGATCTTTTTCCTTTGTTTACTATCATATAATAAGAATTAGGTTTAATTACTAAATCTGATTCTTTTATACCTTTTGTTTTAAAGTCTGAGCCATTAATCAAAAAGATATCTGATAACTGTTTTGGATTTATTTCAATTATTAACTCCTTAGAGTGTGTTTTTCTTAATAAAGTACTTCTATTAATTGGAATATTTTCATTAAACAAATAAATATAACCTTTTAGTTTCAATTTAAATTAAATTCTTTAAGTTTTTTTTGGATTTCGCTTAGATATGGCATTGATTCTTGTGCACCTTTTTTGGTAACTGCAATAGAAGCGGCTACTGTTGCAGATTTAACAGCATTTAAAATTGTTTCTCCTTTATTTAAGAAACTTGCCAAAACTCCTATAAAACAATCACCAGCCCCGACTGTATCTACAGTGTGAACCGCCGGAGCTGCAATTTCATAGAATTTATTAATTTTTTTTTCAAAAATTATACTGCCTTTCTTACCTAACGTTGTGATGATATATTCTACTCCTAAATCAGCAAGATCCCTTGAAATTTGAACAATTTTTTGTATACCCTCGACTAATATATTTTTAAATCCGAGTTGGTTATGTAATTGATAGAGTTCACCTTCATTTGGTATTATAATGTCAACATTCCTTAAAATCTCTATAGGAAGGGGTTTTAAAGGGGCTGGGTTTAAAATTTTGATACAATTACCTTCAGAAGCTATATTGAATATCTCTTGAATTGTCTCTGTTGGAATTTCCATTTGAACTATAATTGAATTAGCATTTTTGATGAGTTGAGTTTTAGATCTAATTTCTTCTGGCTTTAGATTAACATTAGCTCCAGGTGCTACGCTTATCATGTTTTCACCATTTTCATCGACTAAAATGAAAGCAACGCCACTAGGATTTTTGGAATCTCTGATAATATGATCCATATTAATTCCTTCACTTGTCAATTTAGAAACCATTTGATCACCAAATAAGTCAGCTCCGATTTTACCTATAAAAATGGTTTTAGAGCCTGATCTTACAGAAGCTACTGCTTGATTTGCACCCTTTCCTCCTAGAAATTGTTTAAATATCCCTCCTGTTACAGTTTCTCCTGGATATGGAAAACGTTTGGAATAGATATTTAAATCCATATTACTAGAACCAATTATTAAAACATAACCATTTTCTTCAAGCATAAATTCAGAGTTTGTTTTTATAATCTATAATTATTTTTTATCTATATACAATCTAATTAGGGTTCATCCGAATTTTATATTTACAATTTAATAGAATGATCGAATGGTTTTAATTAAATAGTTTTTTAAAAATAATATTAAGCATGATTTGTATGTTTAACAATTTATTGCTAAAAATAAAAAAAATAAAAGGTTATAATTATGGCAAAGGATAAAATAATTGGCGCCATTGTAATGATTGTTGGTATTTTAATTGCTATAATATATACAATGGGTTCAATATTAGATCTCTTATTTACAACAGTTTGGGCACCTAAAACTGGAGAGTGGGATGAATGGACTAATCTGTTTGGGATCGATTGGCTTGATTGGAGATTATTTGTAGTAGCACCTATGTGGCTTCTAGTGTTGCTTATTTCCATAATTGCTATTTGGATTGGGTATAGCATGTTAACAACCCCTGCACCTGTTCCATTAGAAGAACTTGAGGAAGAGCTAGCAGCTGAAGAAGAAGCTGAAGATTAAGCTTTAATAAAAATTTTCTTTTTTTTATTTTAAATTATAATATTTTACGTTTTTTCCAAATGATGAGCAATAATAGTTCCATTATCATGGCATGTAAAAATTAGTCTTTGTTCTTCACATATTTGAGTCATATTTATACAAGAACTATAATTTCCAAAAAATATTATTTTTCCTGTTTCTTCTTCAATAATCAAAAGGTTTCCTTTAGTAGTACCAACAATAATAAGAATTCTCTCATAAATTTTTCTTATCTTTAAACATTCAATATTATAGCCATTTAAGTCCCATTTTGTATTAAAAGACTCATTAAAACAAGCTAATTTTGAAGTAAATTCAATATTTTTAATTTGTATCGATTCATTAAAATAAGCAAATGAATAAGAACTTACTAGACAATTATTTAAGATTGGAAATGGATAAGATACACACTTCCAAACATAATTATTAAATTGTAAAGTCTTAATTTCATTTTGAGTTAATTTATTTAAAACATGAAGCTTCTTATCATCCCCTCCAGATAAAACTAATTGTCCCTTAATGGTGTTCATATAAGTAATAACTCGCATTTTATCAGAATATTTTTTAAACCATAATAATTTTCCATTGACCCCTTCATAGCATCTGATAGTTCCGTCATTTCCACATGCTAATATTTCTTTATGATTATGTTTTTTATTATTTTTAAAAACTATCGCATCTGCTATACCATCTTGAAAAATCTGTCCCCATATTAATTTACCATCTAAGGAATTTAAAACTCTTAAAGTTTTATCAAGTGAAAATATAATCAATTCATTGAAGTTATTATCGTTTATGTCTTCTATTAGAATTCCGCTAATAGAGGAATTAAATTTATGTATCCAGAAAGGTTCCAAATTATAAGTAGATTTGCATTTAAAAATTCTTAATATTCCATCCATTCCACCTAATACTAATTCATGTCTTCCATCATTATCAATATCATGTATTCTCATATGCCAAAGTGGTGAATTTTTCGATACTAATTCTTTATGCAACAATTTCCCATCAAGTGATATGAATAATAACATCCCATTTTTAGTAAAAGCAATAATTTCTAACTTTCCATTGTTATTGATATCACATAATTCAATTCCAAGAATAGGGGCATTGTATTTGAAATTCCAAAGTTCCTTAGCGTTCAATGTTAAATAATAATTTTTTATTAAAAGACTTAGACTAAATCTAAAATATAAAAATCATTTGGTAACTTTTCTTAATAAAAACGAAATTTATATTTTTTCTATTATTATCAAAATTAGGATTATTATTAAATAATCATAATTTTGAACATAAGAAAAATCAATTGAAAGGAGTTAAAAAACAATGTCCTTTGATATTAATATTGATATGGATGCTTGTACTGGTTGTGGTACCTGCTATGAAGTATGTCCTTCTGAATGTTTTGGCGAGCCTGAGGGTGGTAAAGTAAACGTTATTGAAGAAAACAGAGAAGATTGTGTGGGATGTAGGGCTTGCGAAACTCAATGTCCTGAAGAAGCTATTGAAATTATAGAAAACTAGTTTTTAGAACAAGAAAATATTTTCTCTTTTTTTTATTTTTATTTTCAATTTTTAATTTATTCAAAGAAATTATATTTGTAAAAGAAAGATATAGAGAGTATTATTAATGATAAGGGAATTACCATAATAAAATTCTATTACATTTTTTGCATATTCCTTCATTAACTTGGGAATTAATACAATGTTCATGATATAAGGTTTTGCAGGCATTACATGCAAAGATTCTTCCCTTATATTCCATAAAGTCATAATTACAATAAATACACTTATTAGTGAATGAAAAATCGGGACTATTCACATCAATCTCTATTATTTGAGACGTTTCTGTTAAACCACTACCCTCTGTAGCTGGTGTTAAATATTCTGTTTGGGAAGGAGGAGTTATCCATTGTTGTTCTAAGGGTGTTTGATTATATTGTTGTTGTGGTTGAGTTTGTTGCCAATCTGAAACATAGTCAGAAGTTGATTTTTGTCTTATACCCATTTTTTGAGATACTTTTTCGTCTAAAATATTTGTTAAGATTAAAGCAGAGGCATATTTTCCTTTAACACCACCTTTCTGTAAATGAGTATGGCTAATCATGTGGATTATTCTTCCATTTTTTTTTCCATAATCAAATTCTACAAGTACAGGAGATTCTCCCCATTTATTTTGAATTTCCCATGAACTAATTAATACTCTTACAACCTGATGATTTAAAACTTGTATAGGAAACGATTTGGTTTCTAACCACCAGCGAAATTCACTTTTTTTTGTATTTTTTGCAGATTGTTTTTGCCATTTACTTTGTTGAATTTCACTGATTACACCTTCCAGAAAAGGGTGGTTCTGTTCATTAATCTGACAAGCAACAACAGCATCAGCGGTTTTAGCTTGATTCCAACGTATAAAACCGGGAAATATATTTTCAATAATACTTCGTAAAGCCCAATCAGTTGTTATCAACCATCCACCATTCATAACAAAATCTCGAACTTTTGGATGAGCAGCATAAGGGATATCACTTCCTGGACATCCAATTAATAATACATCATACTGAGTTAGATCTTCTTTCATAATTTCTTTTTCTCTAATCACTTTTTTCAATGAAGCATACATATGTTCAATTACTTTTTTAGGTTTTTCATATCTTCCACTTACGGCTAAAATCTTTCCATGCTTTTCAACAGCTTGTACAACATCTTTTTTATTTAGTGCTTCAATTTTACGTTTTTTTACTTCTGAATAAAGATCTTTCCAACTCATTTAATTAGCCTTTGACTAAAGTTATAAAGAATTTAGTGTTATTCTATAATTATTATAAATGAATCAATATTTATATTTTAATTAGAAGGGAAAAAATTGCTAAATTTAAAAGATTTAGGACAACCGTCCGAATTTTGGGAATACTTTGAAGAAGTTTCTAAAATTCCTCGGTGTTCTGAACAGGAAGAGAAAATAAGAACGTTTATAAAGAAAGAAGCAGAGAGATTTGGTTTTAAAAGTAAAATAGATTCTGTTGGAAATTTAATTATCCTAGTTCCTGCTAGATCAAATCAAAAATTTACAGTTGTATTACAATGTCATTTAGATATGGTTTGTGAAAAAAATGAATCAGTATCTCATGATTTTTCAAAAGATCCATTAAAATTAAAAATTGAAGAAATTGAGAATGATAAATGGCTTACAGCGGAGGGAACAACTTTAGGAGCAGATAATGGTGTAGGGATATGCTATATTTTGACTCTATTAAAAAAAATACATAAAGGGGAATTAAATTTTAACTCCTTAGGATTTAATATGTTATTTACTATTGATGAAGAACAAGGTCTTAAAGGAGCATTTAAAATTGATAATGAATTTATGGATGGAGATTTCTTAATAAACCTTGATTCAGAAGAAGATGATGCCGTAACAATAGGGTGCGCGGGTGGTTTGGTTCATTTCATTGAAATTAAAAAAGAAATGATTGAGTTAAATCAACAAAAGACGAAATATATGCCGATTAGAGTTTTTATATCTGGATTAAAAGGAGGTCATTCTGGGGTAGATATTCATTTAGGAAGGGGAAATGCATTAAAGATCATAGGGCACCTTCTCTGGAAATTAAATAGACTATATTCAATCCATATTTGTTCAATTGATGGCGGTAATAGGCCTAATGCTATACCTAGAGAAGCAGAATCTGTATTATATATTGAGAAAAACCAATCTTCAGAGATTATATCCTCTATAAAAACTCTATTTACTAAAATAAAAGTAATTTTTGATGAGATTGAACCTAATCTAACTATATCATTAGAGGAACTAGAACTATATACCAATAATAAGGTACTAAATAAAAATATTCAGGAAAATTTATTAAATATAATGTACTTATTACCTAATGGTCCTTTGTTGATACATCCTCGAATTAGTGAATTAGTTTTCAGTTCTTCCAATCTTGGTTCATTAAGAACCAGAGAAAATGAATTAGAAATCATAATAAGCCAGAGAAGTTTAAGCGAATATTTTAAAAACGTTATTTGGGAAAAAACCAGAGCGTTATTAAACTTAACTGGTTTAGAAATGAATATAGTAAAGGATTCTGACTATCCTGGATGGACTCCAAATTTTCAATCTTCCTTGTTGAAAAACTGTAAGGAAACATATAAAGAGTTATTCAATGAAGATATTATAATTAAGGCAATTCATGCCGGTTTAGAATGTGGAATTTTAAAAAAAAAATTTCCTGAAATGGAAATGATTTCAATTGGTCCTACAAATATAGGCGCGCATTCACCAGATGAGCGATTATTGATTAAATCTGTTATAAAAATCTGGAAATTATTGATTAATTTATTAAAAAAAATTAGGCTAAACTCAAAGTGTAATTCTATACCTCTTTGAAAAACTTAATAAATTTAATTAAATAATTATTTCATAGTTTATGCAAAAAGATGTATTAAAAAAAGAGGAAATTATTGGTTCTGAAACTATTTTTGAAAAGATCAGAGATAAAACACCTTGGATTTTTGGAAACTCATTAAGGAAACCTAAAATTCATTTTCCTAAATTAAAACTTTCAAGACTTTCCCTTCCAACACCCTCAAGATCTTTGAGCGTAATCGTTATCTTAATTATCCTATTTGTTCTTCAAACAGGTGTAGTTTATTTTATGGTTAGAGAACCTCCGTCAATAGGAGCAAATAGTGCGGGAGATCCTATATTTATCTACACAGATCTTCATGAGAGTTTTATTATTGAAGGAATTGTGGCATCTATCTTAATTCTATTTTGTTCTATTGGATTTATTGCTCTGTTTCAAGCATCTAAATATGTATATAATAAGAAAATGGCAATTTGGGTTTTGATTATTGGTATATTTATGATCATTATCTCATTTGTACTACTCCAATATATGATAAATGTGAAACTTGGTGAAATTTAAATTTAATCCCTAAATATAGAGGATTCTCTTTTATTTGTATACAATTTGAATAATGAAAGATAAAATATAGTGATTTAAACGATTTCATATATTCAAATTAAAATTTTTGCTAAGAAAGAAGCTATTTTATTAAAATTTCTTAATAGTTTCAAAAAAAAAAAAAAATATAAAATTTTTTTAAGATAAAATGTATATTTTTTTATATTTTAACCTACTAAAGCATTATATGCTCCTTCATCTAATAAATTGCCCTTTTCAGCATCCCAATTTGATGGTTCTATTTTAAATAACCATGCTGTAAAGGCATCTTCATTAATTTTCTCAGGTTCATCCATCAAATCGGAATTAACTTCAATTACATTACCACTCACTGGTGAATAAATATCACCAACAGCCTTACTTGATTCAACAGTACAATCAATTGGGTCGCTTGAAGGTTCATCTCCATCCATTTTTACTTGTTCAAGAGTAGCACCCTCAAGACCTTCTACATCAACAAAACTAATTTCTCCAAGCTGTTCTGCAGCATAAGGAGTAATTCCAACCATTTTTGTAGCATCATCAAACCATTGATGTGTTTTCGTAAACCATTTAGCCATATTCTTCAAACTCCTTTTTAATAAATTTATGAATTATAATAATATTGAATAAAATAGTATGTTTTTATTAATTAAGATAATAATTTAAAATTTTATGATTGATTTTTTTAGAGAATTTTTTTTTAGTATGACAATATGGATTTTAAACTACAGGAACAACTAAATTTTCATAAAATATTTAAAAACTGGTATGAGCAGATAAAATTAGACTTCAAATTCAACTATCAAAAAGACTGTGAAGCTCGTGATTATTTATCACATATATTTTTACAAAAAAGCCAAAATTGGGAATTAAATAATATTTTAAGGTTATTTAAACTAAGAATTCAAAAAAAACCATCAATTTTAATTTTTGGTTGTGGCCCATCATTAGAAAGAACTGTAAATGAAATTGGGGAAAAAAAAGGATTCATTTTCTTTGAAAATTTTATTAATCTTGCTGCGGATGGAGCTTCAATCCTATTAAGAGAAAAGGGAATAAAAATCGATGCCATTTTTACAGATTTGGACGGGATTACTAAAAAAGAATTTAACTATACTAATTTTAATATTATACATGCTCACGGAGATAACATCGAAAAACTAAAGTATTATGAAGATGAGATTATTAAATTCGAAAGAGTAATAGGGACTACTCAAGTTGAGCCTTTGATAAATCTCATTAACCCAGGTGGTTTTACTGATGGAGATCGAATACTTTTTTTTCTACGATCATTAATCTCTCCATTCCATAGATTATTTCTAATAGGAATGGATTTTGGTAATATTGTAGGAAAATATTCTAAAATAGAAATAAAAGAAAATCAAGAAGCAAATTCCACTAAACAAAAAAAGCTCCGATATGCCCTAGAATTAATAAAGTGGTTGAAAAAAATGATAAAGAACCCTATATATTTTGTAAATTCTAAGAATCCTATAGAAGATTTTCAATACCTTTCTATAGAAGAGTTTTTAAACTATTAAAATAGTAAAATTAAATTTTATAATCTTGAATTCCTAGAGGGGATATTGTGAATAATAACTTCTTTTCAGGGTATGTCAATGAATTTACTAATTGAACATATCTTTTATCCTTTTCCTTATAATCCAGATAAACATATTCTGAAAAAAAGTGGTTTAAAATATTATTACCTATAGGTAAGACTTTTATAAGAGAGTTCGTATTTAAATTTAAGCTAATCTGTGCTGTTGCTATTATAATAAAATTATTACTTAGTGAAAGTTCGTTTATTTTAGTCAAGATTTTAAAAAAAACTCCTTTTGCTTTATTGGCAGTAATTTTTTTATTTGCTAAATCAGAATTATAATGATTATTTATTGAATCTATGATTAGCACATTGATTGAATTATTTCCTATATAATTATTAAGTTCTTCTAAAGATAATAAAAAAGCGGAATTACTCATAATTTTAGATACTAAAATATTCTTAAGTATTTTCTGAAGTTCCAAATCGTACTTTGCAATAAGTTCTTTAATTCTTTCAGGTCGGAATGTATTTTCTGTATCAAAATAAAAAATAAACTGCTCATTCTTGAATCGAGGATTTTCTTTAGAATCAGAAAATTGGAAATAGGCTTGAACACATAATTGATGACATAGCTGAGTTTTACCACTTTTATTTGCTCCGAATATCAAATATTTTTTGCGCTTGCAGAAACCTCCTCCTATAGTTTCATCAAAATTTTTAGCTCCTGAAGTTAGAAAATATTGACATTCATTATTTATTACAGATTGATTGTAGACACTTTGTAATTTAATTATTTTATCTTTATCTATTCCTAATATTTTATTAATAATCATTGTTATGTATTAATGATCTTAATAGTATAAATACAATTTAAAATTAGAATATTAAAATTATTGATAATTTTTATGTTAATTCTCGAAAAAGCATAAAATTAATTTTAAAATATTCATAATGATAATATTATAGTCCTTTTAATTTTGATAGTTAAATTTATTATAATAAAATAAACTAAATCATTACAATGGCAAAAAAAAAAAAGGAAATTTGCCCTTATTGTGGAAAGGGTTTTGCTTATTTATCGCGTCATAAATGCAAAATAAAAGAACATGTTGAAGGTCCTTTAGAGGAAAAATCTGATGTGGAAAGAAGAATTGAAAGAATAGAGGAAAAAAAGAAAGAATTCAATCGTTCCTTAAAAAAAGATGAAAAAATGATACTAAATATCATAAATCGTGAAAAAGATATATTATTTAGCAGACTTTTAGAACTGACTAAAAAAAAACGTAGTGATTTGGAAAATATTTTAGATATTTTAACATTACAATCAAAAATCAAAATGATTCGAGAATTAATTGACGCCTCTTGGACTAAACATATATTTGCTCTTGAGGACATTGATATTAAGGCTAAAGAACTAAAAATTAATAAAAAGAATAAAGATTTTATTTGGAACATGTTTTCTAGGCAACCTTGTTTCATATGCCCCTTTAGGGATAAGTGTAATGACACAAATCTAGATAATTTTAATCCTCAACATTGTGAATGGTTAACTGAATGGATTAATACCAGTTCGCGAGATGAGGATTATGAAATTAATTTTGATGATATCGAAGCTCGATTGCAAGATATTTAGTGTTTTTTTTTTAAACCAACTAGGAAAATCTCATTACTTTTCTTTTTGGAAGATATTGGTTTATAAGCTTTTACAATTTTAAAGAATGGCTTTATGTTTTGATAAAATTTATCAAAATCAGCACCTTGGAACAGTTTAATTACTAAATTCCCTTTAAATTTTAGATTGTTGAGAGCTAACTCTAATATTTTATAACATAGAGCTAATTGTCTTAAATGATCAGTGAATTTATTACCAGTTTTTTTTATAGATGCATCAGACAATATCAAATCTAATTTACTATGAAAAAAAGCATCCAACTCTTCTTGGATTTCTGGCTTTGTAATATCTGCTTTAATTATACGAACATCTTCAATAGGGGATGTATTCACAATATCTATTCCCATTATTTTAAAGTGATCATGGTAATAATATTGATCATTGTATTTTATTACATTTTCTTCAGCAAATTTTTTTTCTACCTGTAACCATGAACCAGGGGCACATCCGATATCAAGTATGTAAAAAGCTCTTTTAAAAATATTATATTTTTTTTGAATATCAAATAATTTATATGCAGACCTTGCACGGTACCCATCTTTTTTAGCTTGTCTGTAAAACTGTTCTTTCTTGTGAGATTCTCGATTTTTTGCCATTTTATAATCATCTATAACTCTTAAATATCAATCAATAATTTCTTTAAAGTATTCAAATCTAAATTGGTTTTTATTGATAAAAAATTAAAATGAGTCCTAGAACTTTGATACCCTATTTTCTCAATTGTCTCTATGATATCTTGAATTTTAGGAATTGAAGTAAGTCCTAAATTTTGACATAGAATATGAATGTTATAGTATGAAACTGGCATATTATTTTCTTCTGCAATAAATGACAAAAGTTTTCCAATTCTTTTTTTATTTTGGAATTTAGAGTTTTCATTTAAATACAACATCTTTTTGATAAAATTCAAATTATGAATTTTATCTATCCATAAAGGTCCTGCATAATCAAGAGTTTTTTTATTTAAACATAGTGGGCATTCCTTGGGTATCTCTAAAATATTATTTCTAAATGAAGATCTATATCCACAATTCTTGCAATGGATAATATAACCAATATTTCCAAAAGATTCGGTAATTTTTCTTTTATTTTTAAAAGTTAAACAGAAAATTCTGATAAAATGACCAGAATAGAAAGTTAAAAGAGGAATTATTCCTATTTTATTAAGGTTAGCTATTCTAGAGATAAAATAGACTAAAATACGACTCCCAATTTCTTTGCAATACTCATTATGGAGCGGTTTTGCAAAATATTTCCTAATACAAACATCGGGACGAATTCCAAATAAAACAGCAGTGTCTGTAGCTGTAATGCACATTAAGCCATTTCTTTTTTGTATTGTTTTGAAGGCAGAGTCAATATAAAGGTTTGGTGTTCCAAACGGATCTATTGAAATAACATTTGGTGATTCTTGCATTTCATCTAAATTCTTGCATTTTTTACTTGCGATTTCAGAAAATAGGAAATTGGCATCTTTTCTGGAAATTATAATTTTAATTGGGGAATGATTAAGACTGTTCAATTTAATGTTTTTTTTTATAATTCTAATAGCTTCAGGATTAATATCATTGATAAAGATTTTCTTTGCGTTTTTACATTCTCTCAATATCCTAATAGAGCTTATTCCTGATGCTGCCATAGAATCAATAATAATCAGGTTTTTTTGTTGATACAAATCGGTATAGGCATTGATAGCTAAAGTTGATATATCTCGATTAATCTCCATTCTTTTATTATAAAAGGTATTCATTGATTTTGAAGGGATTTGTCCTTCATCAATATTATAAATGTAAAATTTTACTGAACCTTCTTTAATTAAAGTTAGATTTTTTTTTAACATAATCAAATAATCATCAATAATTATAGAGTTAGTAAATATTTGGCAAAATTTATTTCTTAAATCCTTGTTCTCCTAAACTTGAGGTAAATTCTAAAGAGTATTGTTTAGCGGTATTTGTAAATAAAAATTTTCTCTCATTTAATATTTGAGTTTTAGTAATTTTCAATAAATATTTTGCCCAAAATTCCATGACCTTTCCACCACTTTGAATCTCAATAGTTTGATTTTCAATCCTTTTTATATTTAGTTCATTAACAATTAAAACATCAATAAAATATTTTTCATTAAGATATGCTAGATTGGCCAACATTTGATTTAATTGATAGTTCAAGCTATAATTTTTTTCTTTATTATCGTTGTTTAGTTCTAATCTATACAAATTGGTTATTGAATCAATAACAATTAGATTAAATCTTGGCTTATTCTGGGTTAAATATTCTAATATTAAAAATTCTAAATTGAAGATTAATCTATATAATTCTCTAAAATTTAGAGTATGAATAAAGTGAATTTTCTTTTCAATTTGTTTTGAGAATTTGCAAATTAATTTAATTTTTTCATAGGGGAAATTAGGTTTAGTAAAAATATAAATAACAGATTTATCAATTTCAGCTGAATTTATAGCAGTTTGGAGACTAAATGTAGTTTTTCCGGTGCCAAAATCCCCAAATACAGAAAAAATACCTTGAAAAGAGTCGATGGAATTAAAATACTTATTTAACTCTAATGTTGGAAATTTCATGTATTTAGAAATTATTAATTTTATCTAATATTTATAATTATAATTTGAGAAATAAAATTTTATATGTTAGTACTGAAGATTTAAATTTTTTTTATAAATTAAACAAGGAACTAAATCGCCTGAATATTAAGTTTGAAATTTTAAATCTTAAGATTAAAAATCCAAAAGTTCCCTCTTTAATATTGACTACTTTTAAGGAGGCATTAAAATTTAAAAATATTCCAGAAAAATTAGAAATTCTCCCTTATTCAGAAGGAAATAATTTTTACAATTATATTTTTAAAGTTTTAGCGGCATACCGAGTAGGATATAAAAAAAGATATTCGGAAATAGTATTTTCTGTAGATCCTGGATCAAAAAAAATTGGAATTGTTATATTTTTAGATAATTTTTTTTTAATCTCTGACACTTTCTATGATAAAAATGATTTTATAAAATTAATTAAAGATATTGTATATTATTTCCAAGATGATAATCCAAATTTGATGATGTTAAAGTTTAAATTTGGAAGTGGCGTTTTATCTTTAACATACGAACTTGTAGATTTTATTCTTGATTTATTTCATTTAAGGAAAAAAATGAGACTATATCTAATTGATGAAACTAAATCATCAAAAATTAAAATCAAGGATTATAAAAAGAGAGTAAAAACAAAGCATGAGATTTCGGCTTTAATTTTAGCACTGAGGAAGGGTGTTGAAATTACACAATTGAATTATTTATCATTATTTAAACAGAGTAAGGTACCTAATTATAAAAAGAGCAATCATAAAGAGAATATTAATTATGTTGATAATTTAAACACATTACAGGAATTAATAGATAAAATTTTAGATGGTGAAATTTCTCTCAGTGAATCATCAGCAATTCTTCATGAAATTACAAAAGAATAAAATGATAATTGGTTAATCTATTATGTTTTCCTGATTTTTGTATATATTAATTAGTCGGTATCTCAACAATTTGGAATATTTATGAAGAGATTAAAAAGCATTGATATTTTTCGCGGATTATGTATGGCTTGGATGATTTTAACTCATTTAATAGATTGGTGGTTAAAAAATGATTATTCTAGTATAAATAGCTTTACAAAAATGATATTTGATCCTATTGGCGCCTCTGGTTTTCTATTTATATCAGGAATAAGTATTACACTATCATATAGGAATAAAATTATTGAAACTAGTAAATTTAATCAGTTAAATCCAAGTATAATAAGAAATACTTACATTCTTCGAGCTTTTTTTATTTTTGCGATAGCAATAATTTATAATATATTAATTTCTTTGAGTTTAAATGATCTTACCTGGATATGGACCTGGTATGTATTGTTAACAACAGCAGTATCTCTAATCATTACATTGCCACTTTTAAAGACTTCAAGGATTTTTAGAATAAGTTTTGGTTTTATTGTCATGATTTTAAATCAAATACTGGTATCACTATTATTAGAATATGAAGGTGAAGCAAATTTATATGGATTAATATTTCATATCTTATATCATGATATCCATCAAGATCCAATATTAACTTTTTACCCTTTTTTCCTATTTGGGACCGTAGTTGGAGATACAATTTTTAATGTTTTTTATACAAATCAAAATGAAAAAATTGAAAATAGAGTTTTAAGGTATAAGGATTTATTTTTACTCTTAGTAATTGGTATCTTATTTATTATCCTTGGGGTGTTTATTAGTTTTCCTAAGTTCTTAAATCGAAGAACTTTTTCTTGGATAATTTATGCTTTGGGTATTGAATTAACATTATTTTCTGTATTATTAATATTTGAAATATTAAATCTGATTAATACAGAAAAAAGTTATAAATTATTATTTTATTATTCATATTATTCATTTACTTTATATGTTTCTCATAATCTATTGTATTTTTTATTTTTGAATCGATTGAATCCTATTAATATTTGGTTTTTTATAACAGCCACATTTTTTGCTATTGGTTTATTGTTTAGAGCAATTTATAAAAGATGGGGAGGTATTTTGTCTATTAAAGTGCAAATAAGTAAAATCAGTAAAAAAATATCATTGATAATCTATGAAAAAACATATAATAATCCTATAAGAAAGAAGTTTGATGAAGGAACGGATTGATGTTGTATTAGTTGATAGAGGCTTAGTTGAAAGTAGAACTAAAGCACAATGGCTCATTATGAACGGCTATGTAGTTATTAATGGTAAAAAAATAACAAAGCCTGGAAAGCGAGTAGACGATTCTCTTGAAATTCATTTGCTAAAAAAATTTCCGTACGTTGGACGAGGAGGTCTGAAATTAGAATCCGCGTTAAAATTTTTCTCAATTTCAGTTAAGGATAAAGTTTGTGCGGATATTGGAGCATCTGTTGGAGGCTTTACAGATTGTTTAATAAAAAGTGGTGCTCGTAAAGTATATGCAATAGATACAGCGATTGATTTATTACATCCGTTATTGAGAATTGAGAAGATGAAAAAAATTGTGATTCCGATGGTTGGTGTTGATGCCCGTAATAAAATAGAAATGGAGGAAAAAATTGATGTTTGTACGATTGATACTACTTTTACTTCTTTAAGAGAAATCCTTCCAAATGTAAAAAACTTTCTTAGAAAAAAAGGAATTATAATTGCATTAATAAAACCTCTTTTTGAAACTCAATTTCAAAAAGAAAAAAAATTTAAAATTATTAGAGATTCCAGAATTCTCTCTAATATACTTAAAGAATTGATAGAATGGAGTATAAAAAACAATATATTTCCTTATGGAATAAAAAGTTCTCCACTCTTAGGAAAGGGAGGATCTATCGAATTCTTAATTTATTATAAAATTCATAAAAAAGACAATAAGTTTGATTATAAAAAGGCAATAAAAGAGATTCTTTAATTAAATTTGTTTATTGTCCCTAAAGATTCTGTAGGGTAATTCTCAAACATCTTTCCCCAGTCAGTTTTCATGAACTGTTTAATTCTTTTTTTACCTATTGTAGGATACCAAAACATATCGTGATATATTAAGGAGCCTAATATGGGTAAAGCCATAAACAGTTTGTTATGGAATAATGGATGTAAAAAAGAGAGCTTACCTTTTCTTACCATCTGATCACCCCAAATTACCAAACTTCTTTTAACTCTAAATTTCCAGTTAACATGAGAGATATTTTCCCCAATAATTTCAATTTGATCAAAATCTCCACATCCTAAACCTTCGTCATGAGCGATTTTTATAGCAGGTAAGTCTAAAGGATTAAATCCTAACATTTTAGCAACAACAGTATCGATTGCCACTTGGTCATACCCAGCAAGCAAATAATTTTTAATTCGTGGTATCATGGTTCTCGGTCCCGCACCATCACCACAAACTGTTCCATCTACAATCGACATTATTGCAGGATGTATCTGTTTTTGGATTATCAGTAAATCTACCAATACCTCACTCATATATTGATGAGAAAAGTGTCTTCGTTTTGTTAGCAATCCACCAAATGCATTTTTCATGGCGCATGTAATTCCTCCATTCCTCGAATCATCAACTGTATTCTTTAAAGACCCTCCAATAGATCCTGTATGCCCATGCGTTTTCATGGTTGGTAAGTGAATTATAGGTTTTCCTAAGTAAAATTTTGGTATTTTAAATCCTTTTGGAAATATTTTTGAATCTAAAACATGTAATTCTTTATCTCTTAATGTCTCAAATTTTGATCTTAAATCATCATTGTATGAAGTAAAAGGAACTTTAGTTAAAGGTACAAACCAAGCACCATATTTTTGAATAATTGGACTCCAGCGATTTTGGGTAATACCTTTCGAAATATTGGTAACAACAGTGCGGTTTTCAGCTGTAAAAAGATTACGATGATCATAACCATCTTCAATCATTGTTTTAAGTACTCCTTCTACTTGCCATGGTGGACTAGAACATGAAGGATAGAATTTAGACCAGCTAAGATTGAGTTTAATAATTGTTTTAAGATCTTTAGGGAAATAATTTTGATATTTGGATAAATGCATTAATTTTCCATAATCTTCAAGAACAGTTTTTGGAGAAGTTTTAATTACATATATTCGCGATTTTTCAGTCATAGATAAAATAGAAAATTCAAAATTTTATTTTTAACTTTTTGTTTCGAAATGAAAAGCTTTAATTTAATTTTATAAGTTTTTTTTTCTTATCGAATTATTTTTCATAACCTGCTAACCTGATTAATGTTGATAATCATTTAGCATAATCTAAGATGAAGATATAAAGACAAAGACTCTAGAATTTATAAAAGTCATCATTTAAAAAAAAAATATTATTTAACTTAATTTCTATACTTTCACAATTGTAAATTGGCACTTAATGGGAATTTGAAAAATTTAAAGAAAACAAATTGTAAAAAAAAAGTGAAATAGTAATAGTACTAATCAGAAATGTAATTTATTCCTTTATATGATTTTTTCTCTCCTTTAAACGGCAAACACATCATATAATGAGTTCCTCCAAGTGGAATTCTTATTGGATTTTCTAAACCACATCCAACATGCTCTCCTTTTTCTTGACATCTTGGATGGAAAGGACATCCAGAGGGAGGATTGATTGGACTTGGTACATCACCTTCTAAGATAATTCTATTTTTCTTTGAACTTGGATCAAATGTTGGTCGAGCCGATAGTAGGGCTCTAGTATATGGATGTGTTGGATTATAGAAAACTTCATCTATAGAACCACCTTCAACAAATTTTCCTAAATACATAACTTGGATATCATCAGCAATATGTTGTACTACACTTAAATCATGGGTTATAAAAAGATATGATAAATTAAACATATTCTGTAAGTTTTTCAATAAATTTAATATTTGAGCTTGAACAGAAACATCTAGAGCTGAAGTCGGTTCATCTAACACTATAATTTCTGGATTGCATGCTAAAGCTCTGGCTATTACAATTCTTTGTTTTTGACCTCCTGAGAATTCATGAGGATACCTATCTAAATGTTCTGCTTTCATAGATACTGTTTCTAATAATTCAAGAACACGGTGTCTAATTTCGGTTCTTTTTGTCATACCTTCCAAAAGTCGAAGAGGTTCCCCAATAATATTCACTATTTTCCACCTAGGGTTTAAAGATGAATCAGGATCTTGAAAAACCATTTGAATTTTCTTTCTAAAGAATTTTTCAACTTTAAAATCTTCAAAAATCTCTTTTCCTTTGATTTTTGTCTTCACATAAAGTTTTTTTATCCATTGTGGAGTTTTAACGAAAAAATCATTGATTTTTTTATGTCTTTTCCTATAAATATTCATAACGGAAGCAAGATAGATTTTTTTATATCTCCTAATAAGTTTTTCAGATATTCGCTGAATTCTTCCTGGATCAACCCTTCGATTTCCATAATAAATTTCACCATCATTATTAGCTACGAGATTTAAAATAGTATTACCAATTGTGGTTTTCCCACATCCACTTTCTCCTACTAAGCCTAAAGTCTTTCTCTTGTAAAGTTTAAATGAAACACCATCAACAGCTTTTACCTCCCCAATTTTTCGTTTAAATAACCCACCATAAATTGGATAATATGTTTTAAGATTTCTTACAGTTAAGATAACCTCATCTTCTTTTTTAGAGGATTTTTGCACTCTAAATTTATCAGATTTAAGTTCTTCTTTTCCAAGAGTCATTTCTATTTTTAAATTTAATTTTATTTATTAATTATTTTTATATTTTATATGAATCTATTTCCTCTTTCTTGGTTAGTTCATATTTTGGTGAATCTTTATATTTTGGGTCAAAGAGATGACAAGCAACAAAATATTTTTCACCAATTTCTGTTAATTTTGGTTTTATTTTATCACACACTTCTAACCTATAGTCACAACGTGGGTGAAATCTGCAACCAGATGGAGGATATATTAAATTCGGGACCATGCCTCGAATAGTTTGCAATACTTGATCTCTCTTTTCAATACTAGGGATAGCACCAAGTAGACCTTTTGTATAGGGATGTCGCGGATTTTTAAATAAATTTTCAGATGTTGCATATTCAACAATATTTCCACTGTACATCACAGCAATCCTATCACACAATTCAGCTATAATTCCTAAATCATGTGTAATTATTAGAATTGACGTTTGGAACTTCTTTATTAATTCTTTCATCAGATCAAGGATTTGAGCTTGAATAGTAACATCTAACGCTGTAGTAGGTTCATCTGCAATTAACAATGAAGGATTGCAAGAGAGAGCCATAGCAATCATAATCCGTTGTCTCATACCACCACTTAATTCATGAGGATATCTTTTTAAAATACCTTTAGCATCCGGAATTCCTACTTCTGTAATAATTTTTTCTGCTCTTTCGGAAAGAATATCTTTAAGAAGAGGTATATGAACGGTTTGTTTTTTAAGATCCTTAATCTTCTTTAAATTAATTTCTCTTTCTTCAGGGGTAAGTTCTTCCTTATTCTCCTTTAGATATTGTGCAATTTCTTTTATTTCAATTCTCTTATTTCTTCTTTCTAATAAACGATCATCCAAATCTTTCTTGATTTCATCTATTTGGTGCAATTGAAATACTTCCCTTATCTGATCTCCAATTGAAATAACGGGATTAAGGGAATTTAAAGGATCTTGAAAAATCATTGTTATATCCCTACCACGATGCTCTCTCATATCTTGCTCAGTTAAATCTAATAGAGAAATTCCTTTATAAAAAATATTTCCTTCTACTATTTTACCAGGTTCTCTTACGAGACGTAAAATTGAAAGGGCTGTAACTGATTTACCACAGCCAGTTTCACCTACAAGACCCAAAACTTCATCTTTATATATTTTAAATGATACACCATCAACAGCTTTAACAATACCTTCTTCTGTATAGAAATAAGTTTTCAAATTATCTACTTCAAGGATAAGTTCTGAAATTTTGTTCTCTGCTGTTAATTTTTGAAGTTTTTTATCATCTACTTTATATTTATCTTCGGTTATACCCATTATTTTTATCAAATCACTTAGTTTTCTCAAATTTAAATAGCAGTTATAAGTTCCTTAATCTAGGATCCAAGGCATCTCTTAATCCATCTCCTACTAACATAAAACCCAAGACGGTAAGCATTATCATCAATCCGGGAAATAATGACGCCCAAGGTGCCTCAACTAACTTCCCACGACCAAGATCGATATCTCTGCCCCATTCAATTAGGTGAGGATCGCTATATCCTAAAAAGGCTAGACCAGCGAAACTTAAAATAACTCCACCGATATCAAATGTGAATGAGATAATAATTGGTTGAATAGTGTTCGGTATTATATGTTTGAACATTATTCTCCATCTTCCTGCTCCAGAAACTTTAGCAGCTTCAACATAGGGCAGTTCTCTAGCTTGTAATACATTCCCTCTAATTAATCTTGCATAATAAGGTATTCCTAGAATTCCATAAGCTAAAATGATAAATTGCATTACACGACCTAATATACCCACTAAAACTATGGCAAATATTAATCCTGGAAAAGCAAGAAAAATATCGCATATTCTCATAATGACTGAATCAATCCATCCACCATAGTAGGCTGCAATAACACCAAAAAAGACACCAGCAACTACACTTAATGTAATCGCGGGCAATGCAATGGTTAAAGATGATCTTGCCCCCCATATCATTCTTGCTAATACGTCTCTTCCAAAATGACTTGTTCCTAAGGGATGTTCTGAAGAAGGTGGAGCATACCAAGGTTCATAAATACCATCAGCTTCCTGAAATGAGTAGGGTGATATCCAGGGGGCGAAGACTGCAAAACTGACAATTATAAAAATGATACCTATACCTATTATTGTAAGGGTTGACTTTAATCTTCTGATAAATTTTCTTTTACTAATAGTTTTTTCATATTTTTCTTGTCGAATTGTAAGTTCTTCTAATCTATAACCAGGTAAAAAAAGAAATTTCAAATTCGAAGCCGTCCATGAGAGTACTTTTTTTGCTATATTCTTTTTCTTTTTTTGCTCAATTAACTCTTCTTGTGTATATAACTGTTCCATTTTTTCTTCCCTTTTTGAAATAATCTCTATCTTTTTTTTAATATTTTATACGAGGGTCCAAATAGGCATATATTAAATCTGTAAATAGATTGACAAAAATAAATATCAAAGTTGTCATAAATACGATTGCATTAATTACATAATAATCGCTAATCACAATAGCTCGTAGCAATAATTCACCAACACCGTGCAAGTTAAAGGTTGTTTCGGTTAAAATTGCACCCCCTAATAAACCACCAACATTCAAACCTATGATTGTCACCGTAGGGATCAATGCATTTTTTTTAGCATGTTTATGTATTACATCTTTCTCTCTACATCCTTTTGCTCTTGCAGTTCTTATATAATCCTGTTGCAATACTTCTAGCATACTAGAACGGGTTTGTCTTGTGATAGACGCAAGAGTTATAAAAGATAAACATAGTACTGGTAGAGCAAGATGATATAAATAATCCCAGATTAAGTACCATTCCCCCGATATTAAGGAATCAATTATCCTAAAGCCAGTAACTAATTTAGGATCAGTATAACTTAATGTTTTAAACCCCACAGCTGGAAATAAATTCAGTCTATAGGCTAACGTCAATTGTAGGATTAAACCAAGCCAGAAGATTGGTATTGAAACGCCCACAAGAGCAAAACTCCTAAGAATTGTGTCTTTTGATTTATTTCTGTGAGTTGCTGAAATTACTCCCGTTTTAATCCCCACATAAGAGGCAATTATCATTGCAAACATAGTAATATCTAATGTCCTTGGAAATCTTTCCCAAATAAGTTCCCAAACATCTTGACCTTTATTAATAGAAACAGAAACACCCCAATTTCCTGTAAAGAGATTTCCGATGTAAATAAAAAATTGGTCAAATAGAGGTCTATCGAATCCAAGTCGATGTTTCATGGCTAAATATTGTGCCATTGTGTATTGTTGAGGCATATGAGCTAATATAGGATCTCCTGGCATTTGCCTTGAGAGTATAAAAGTAACCAACAATACTCCGAATAAAACCGGTATTAGAGTTAAAAATCTTCTAAATACATATTTAAGTATACTCAAATTCAATACACCTAGTCATTTTTTTCTTTTATAAAATTGTACTTATTTTTTTATGTTTCTTTTATAATAATTTGTTTCTTGGATTTTTTTTGTTCTCTATATATTTCTTTTAAAATAGAAGCAAGAATAGCTGAAGTTAAATTAATGCCCAAAATACTAATAATTGTTAAATAAGCTTCAAATTTAATAAAATAGAGAGGAATAATTGTGATATCAAATCCAACAATAAACCAATACCATATCCATGACATTCCTACTATAATTGGAGTAAGCATTATGCTGTTCCTAATTCCGTACTCAAAAAAAGGTTCTCTTAAAACAATAAAGAAGATAATTGCAATAAGAAGAAAAGTTGAAACAAAAGATTGGGGAC
Source organism: Promethearchaeota archaeon (assembly GCA_048937405.1). Classification (GTDB taxonomy): domain Archaea; phylum Asgardarchaeota; class Lokiarchaeia; order Sigyniarchaeales; family SOKP01; genus Loki-b32. The sequence continues at coordinate 171,847 of JBHLNF010000001.1, read as the reverse complement.
TAAATAAAACTTTATATAAAAATAATATATCTTCTCCAATCGATTTCTCATAAACATTGGCAATAAAGCCAAAAAAAATAAAATGAGTCATTAAAATTGCCACAATAAAATTTCCCTGTCTTGCAAGCTCAATTTTATATCTATCCATTACAATCTTCCGATATTTATTTATATCAGATAAATTAAACCACTGTTTTCCTAAAAATATCTTTATCAATGATCGATTCTTTATTAATTATTCTATTATTTTTTTATTCTGTCGGATTAATTCATTATTTTAGATTCATACCAAGTATTTCTTAATATTAATAAAAAATCAAACATAACATTTCGGCTTTATTCTTCAGAAATCAAGCTTAATATATCGAAGGGAATATTTAAAACTAGTAATTAAATCGGTTTTTAAAAATAATGGTATTGAAATGATTGTAGAGATATTTGGAAGTAATTTAAAAATAGAAATTTTAAAAAAAAAAATTGATTTATTTGGTAATTTTTTAAAGTTTTTTCATTCTTTATTCAAAATAACAAGGATAGAAATAATTGTAACCCATACCATTGCTAGGATAGCCGTGTAGCTCTTTTATCCACACATCAAAATTTTTTGCAACATAGCCATAAGCCCAAGGTCTTAATTGTTCAACACAGTATTTTTGCATGTCCCCGTAAATTTGTTTTCTAATAGTCTGATTTGTCTCTTCTAAACCTGCTAATAAGTAAGCTTCTAATGTAGGATCATTGATTTGTGCGGTGTTTGAAGCAGATATATTTGACATTAAGGAATTTGCATAATTGCTTGGGTCATTATAGTCAGGCATCCATCCGATAAACCATATTGATAATTTATTATGGCTTAGTGGAAGCTGTAGATAAGCTTTATATAGCGACCATTCCAAACCGTTATCAATAACAGCAATTCCGATCTTTCCTAAGTTATCTTGTAATAACGTGAGCATATCTATTCGGAACTGATTATCTAAGTTATAGGTATAGTTGACTGTTATAAAGGACGCAGCTTCCCATTGTGCATCTGTGGTATAGCCAACACCATACCCCATGCTTTGCATATATTCTCTTGCTTTCGTAAGATTTAAAGTAGGAACATCATATGACCAGTTGGCATATTGAATACCTAGAGGAATTGGTGATTTTAGTCTTACGGCTTCACCTTCAAGTAAGTTATTGATCATATAATCATAATCAATAGCATAGGAAATTGCACTTCTGACAGTAATGTTGTAAAGTACATTATTCATTCCAAGATATTGAGTAATTGTACCAGGACCAGCCTCGTATAGCACCAAATCTGGATTTGAACCCATTTCATCATAGTATGATGGGTGAGGTGCATCCAATATATGTACTTCTCCATTTAACATAGCTGTATTTCTAGCATCAGAGTCTTGTATAACAGTAAATTTTAACTTTTCAATTTCTCCTGGACCTCGCCAAAAATCATCATTCCTTGAGAATTGTGTTTCAACACCAGCAATGTTATAATCAAATTTCCATGGACCAGTTCCAGAGATTGTTTCTGAGGTTGCTCCCGACATTCCTTCACATATATAATCACCTGCTGGAGTTACTTCAGGATCGAGCATCATTGAGCCTGTAAAAGTCAATAATGGTAGCCAGACACCATATGGTCTGTTTAATACAAATTTAACCACATACTCACTAATGATCTCTGTGCGATTAAGAATAGGGGTACCATCAGGCCACATATATAATACCGCAAGGTCACTTACACCATAAGATGTATCTGTCACATTATATTCTTCTGAAACTGTAAGATTACTTAAAAAGTTTATTCTATCTAGGGAGAATTTTACAGATGTGGCATTAAATTTAGTACCAGAATGGAACTCAATACCCTGTCGAATAGTTACTGTGTGGTTATTACCACTCCACGTACCAAAATCAGTTGCAAGATTTGCAAACAAAGGAGTGTCTGGATCACTTAAGTTATACGCATATAAACCTTCCCAAATTTGATAGGCATAGTCAAATGAGGCACTATCCCACATATATTGGGGATCAGAGTCAACAGGACCGCTACCAGTACCAAAAATGAGGGTCGTGGGTAATTCTTTTGGTGCGGTTGGCTCAATAAGTCCACTCATTGTAAGAATTACTATATTACCAATACCAGATGCCACTAAAGCTACGGCTAATACAATTATTGCAAGATTTTTCTTTTCCATTTCCATATTTTTATCACTTAAATGATTTAAATTTTTAGAAAATTTTATTTAAATTATTGTTAATTATTGTTTTAAATTCAACTCCTTATAAGTTTTATCGTTTTTTTTTATATATATAATGATATTAGAGTGTCTAATAAAGTCAATGAAGAAAATAATTATTTATTTGATTAATCAACTCGTAATTTATTTTTTAGGAAATCACATTGGAGATTAAAAATTGAATTGGAAAATTAGATATTGCTTTTTAAGAGAAATCACTTGGAATCTATAATTGCACTATATAAAAGAAACATTAAAGTATAATAAAAGTTTAGCGTTATTAAAATATTTCATACTAAAAGCAAATAAAAAATGGAAGTAGGAGTAAATAGCAAGGAAAATAAAGAACTAAACATTATAAATCATGTGAGAGCATTAGCATTTGATCGTTCAGCTGCTAGTGTGGGAGAAACCAAATCAATTAATTATATCCAAGAAAAGTTGAGATTACAGGGTGTTGATTCAAGAATTGAATATTTTTCTTGGAATACGCCAATAAGATTATTAATGAAAACACTTTACTTAATGCTATTTGCCTATTTATTGATATTTCGCTTATATTTAATTATTGTACTATTTTATTTCATTAAATATATGTTCTATAAAACCCGTAATATTTCATTTGTAAAGAAGGAAGAATCAAAGAATCTTATATCCAAAATTTCAATTAATAATAACAAATCTCCTAAGCCGCTGGTTATATTCTCTGCACATTACGATTCTGTCTCATCAAGAGTGTCATATAAAGTGCAAAGAGTATTATTAGGCATTATTCGATTTATAATAATTCCTCACATTAGTCTGGCTATTTTTATATCAGTATGGTTGACACTCAATTTATTCAATGTTACCTTTTTTAATAATTATATATTGTATGTGGTTAGTATTCTTTCTTTAGTTACATTAAGTATTATTATCCCAATATTTCTTTTCATTTTTACTTCTAGCAAATCAACCGGTTCAATTGATAATGCAAGTGGTGTTTCAATTTTAATTGAACTTTCAAAAATCATTAAGGAAAAGCCTCTTAAAAATTATGATGTTTTATTCATATGGTTTGGTGCTGAAGAATGGGGATTAAAAGGTTCAAAAAAATATACAAAAAAATATTTTCAAGAATTTAAAAACAATAATAATCTTGAAAGATCGATAAATATCAATATTGATATGGTTGGGAGTTATGTCGGACTTTTAGGGAAAACAGGACTAATTGTAAAAAGGCCCATGAATAGGGATTTAAATGATATTTTAAGGACATCAGCAGAGAAATTAAATATTCCTTTAGAAATATATAATAAGATTATTAAACCAAAAAGTGATTATAGGTCTTTTCATGCATATACTAAAAGAACACGAAAATTTTTTCAAGTAGCTTGTTTTCATTCAGACAAGGATTCAAAATACATTCATTCTACCTTGGACACTCCAGATAAATGTTCTAATAAAATTTTGAATGATTGTCTAAGAATCTGTTATAATGCGATAACTTATATGGATCTTCAATTGGAGTGATTATTTAATTTTCCTTCAATATCAGGTAGTTATAGAGGAAAATTATTTGAATATATGTTATAATAATCTTCTAAATGCTGTATTTAAATATCCTATTATTTTATGATAAAAAATGAAATTTTCTGGGAGAATTAAATCTAATGCTATTTCCAATGTTTAGAATAATTCGAGAAAATCATCAAAATAAAATGAAATTAGTAATATTGTAAATAGAAAGATCCCAGCAATAATTATACCTTTATCTAGAAAAGCTTTTTCAGTACTACGAGCAACTTCTGGTTTAGCAGAGGTAAGATACATAAATCTCATAATTATATAGAGGGAAATTGGTATTGTTATGATAACAAGCAGTTCATTGAGGCTTGCTTCTTCTGGAATAAATAAATCAAATTTAAAGATGAGATAAAGCGAATAAGTTATAAAAACAGAGACCGCTATCATTACATAAAATTGATCTAATAATTTTTTGGAGTATTGATCATATACTTTTTTATGTTCAATGGCTTTCTCTTTACCTAGCAGTTCTAAATCACCCTTTCTTTTTGCGATACTTAATAATAGGGCAATCTCAAAAATTGCAAAATATAACCATCCAGAAACATATTCCCCAATTATTGCACAGCCTGCTATGGATCTCCATAAATATCCCGTGGACAAGATAATTATATCTATAAAAGCATAATTTTTTAAAAAATAATTATACAACTGACCTGTTGTGATAATCAATATTATCATGAGTGTTAGCCCGAGATTTGGAATAATAAATATCAAACTTAGTACTATAAATAAAATTAATATAAATAATACTAATATGGCAAAAGAAATTGAAAGATCTCCGGAAGCAAGAGGTTTCTTTCTAATTTTCTCGGGATGCTTCTTATCATTTTGAATATCTCGAATATCATTGATAATATAATTAAAAGATGAAGCTGAACATAATAAAGCAAATCCAATTAATAGTGGAAAATAGAGGGAGGTATTAAATAATCTATAACTGAAAAAGATCCCGACAAAAATCATTAAGTTCTTATAATATTGTCGAATACGTAGAAGTCGAATGATACTTTTAATTTTACTTGCCATAATTAAATTTTTGAAAGACACATGTAAATTAAACTTTTTTAAGTCATAATGATTCTTTCAGGTTTGAACCTCTTTAGCAATTTATACCCTAGACGACTAGTAAAGCTTGTCGCTGATTTAATTTGTATTAGAGCACCATCATATTCAAAATAAATTGTCTCTAATTGCTTATAAGGGATTTTTACTTCCTTTCCAAAAATATTCTTTATAATAAGTAAAGCATTTTCATTTTTTTTATCTTTGATTGAGAAGTTTTTCATACTATTTTGTAAATCGCCTTCAATATTCTGAATATAACCAATTTCTATATTATTCACAGGTTTCTTAAGATAAATAAAAGCTTGAAGTTGATTGATGGATAACCATTTAATGATATCAACTTCAGATTCTCGAAAACTTGATCTTCTACTAATATTTAAATAAATTCTTTTAGGTCGAATTATTAATTGATTGAAAGTATATTTGATTGGTTCTTTATCTTTATTTTCTATATTAGATAATTCAATTTGAAAATTTCCCAAATTATCTGCTTTAATTATGTCCGTACATTTAAATCTTTTTAAGGTTCCTTTTGATTTTAAAAAAATCTCTTGATTTTTCAATGAATCAATTTGAGAAATTGAAATTGGTAAATGTGTTTTTAAAATTGATTTTTGGATTTTAGTGATATCATTTTCCATGAAAAGATAATACGGTTTTTTGGTTTTATTGGAAATTACAACATCAGTTAAAGTTAAGGATTGATCTTTCTGTAAGAAATATTGAGCATTTATATCATATCGAATGCGTAAATAGGTTGATGAGTTTAAATAACAAATTTTGTGATTTTTAGTATCGTTTATTATAAATTGAATAGGATCCGAGATATCATCAACAAATTCAACATCGTCTAATTTTCCAAGAATTAAATCATCTGTAATTAGATTGCGAAAAACAAAATCTTTCTGAATTTCAAATTTATATAATTCATTCCTTTTAAGCTTGACCATCATTGAAGAAATATCGTCAATTTTAAAAAACTCTTTAAATTTCTCATTTGCTATCAATTTAAATTGCTCTCTAGCCATTTTAAATTTTCTAGCATATTTTTTTTGATTAGATTGTTTCAAACAAATAAAAGGAAGGATTGCTTCTTTGCTTGGCTTTAAATCATTACTTAATAGTGCTGCAATTCTATGATAACTCGGTGGATGAGAGTTTATAAAATTTGAAATTAGTGATGCTCTTGATGGTTTGATCATAGAATGATGCAAATATATAGCAGTATTCATATAATCTAATAGTTGATTATCTTTTGTTATCTTTTCATCACATAATAACATTGTATTTAATCCAATTTCTCTTCCAGTAGCATAGAAACTTTCTAAATTATAAAGAGCTTTAGTTAGTTCTCTTGCATATCCCGCTTTTTTCGCTTTTAAATCAGCCTTTCCTTCTAAAATTCTTACAAATATAAAAAGAAGGATATATATCGCTATATTCAAAAAAATAAAAGCAATCATTGGAATCTGCGGATTTCCAAAAGTATAATCATATAATGTGGCAGGAATACCTAAAATCATTCTCACTAATAGATCTCCTGTTGTGATTATAGTTAATATTAATGTATGATGTCCTTTAGTATGTGCTAATTCATGAGCTATAATTCCATTTAACTCATCATTAGGGATTTGGTTCAGATCTTCAGCAATTATAGCAATTCTATTATCAAAAAAGGAGCCATATGCCATTGCATTTAAAATTGGATATTTTCCATAGCCTACTTTTACTTTACCTTTAATTCCAATTTTATTCTTTACTTCAGTTACTTTTTTCAAAATAGTTTTATCTTTTATTCTCTTAATTCCAAGCATTTTATCTAAAATTGAACCAGAAATAAAATAAATTATCCAATTTACACAGACTAGAATAAAATATATATTCATAAAAAAATCAAGAAGAGTTAGTTGTTCAAAATTTAATGGTTTATTACTAGTGAAGTTAAGAGCAGTATATTGATTAAGAAAGGTAACTGCTAACCAAGCTATTATATATAAAAATAGTGTTAGATATTCGGGACTCATAAATCTCCACACAATTAAATATTTTCTCCCAAATAATACAAATCCCATAATCAAAATAATCCAGAAGGAAAATGCGAAAGCCGTATTTATAAAAAAAGAATTATTTTGATAGTAGGAAATGATACCTGCAAAAAATATAATATTGTAGGTCACTAATGAGATTATCAATATTTTATTTAATATTGGATAATCTTTTAATTCAAAAATACCAATCCAGAGATAAATCGAAAATGCTCCCATTAAAGAAGTCAGAAAGTCCTTTGTAAAAAACAAAATGAGGAAAAAGAAAAAAGCTATTGCTACAATATCACTCATTTCACTTCTTTTATTATTTCGAACCCAATGATAAAATTCTTCAATTGTCAATAAATATAGAAAAGTTGTTATTATAAAAATCCAATCTACTATAAGTTCTGACCAATCAAAATGAAAAAACAGTGTATTGAACAAAAAAGAAAATCCAATTGATATAAAAAGATACAAAACAAATAGTAAATTTCTGAAAAATTTTTTCAAATCTAATACCTCGTATTTTTCTGATAATGAATATTATTTTAATTCTTTTAGGAAAATTGTTAGATTTCTGTATCTATTTATTTGTATTGTTTATTTTCTTAATTACAGACCAAAAATATCTAATAGTTAGAAAATACCATAATAATAATCCAGGAACAAATAAAAGAAAAGAAATTAAAAGATTAACAGGAATATCTACTATAAAAAATTCAATATCTTCAAATGGCAAAGGCATAATAAATACTTCTATAATAACTAGAAAAATTGTTATAGAAACAAGTAGAATGATCATCTGCACGACTATACCTCTTATTCTAGGAAATTTATACAATATATAAATAGTAGGAAAAAAAATAATAATGGTTGTAATAAAAAAAGCAATAACTTCATAATTACCTATGGAAACCTGTAAAAAGACTATAGATACAATAGAAAATAATCCACAAATTGTTGATAGAGCAAAGAAATTTTTTACTAACTTTGGCTCTGTTAATGGCCCTTTCGCTAATATTAGCCGAGGTAAGGTTAAGGCAGCATCTCTTTTATCTGATGCTTTAATTCTATCATTTCCAAGCAATATGATGTCACCTCTATCTTTATGAATATCAGTACTTTCAAAAAATCCACGAACAGAATTGATAACATAAAAACTATTAAATATATGAGCGAGAAGGGCACAAAAAGTAGCGACTTCAAGCGATCCAAAAAGCATAATACAAGCAATCATGGCTCCCAAACTTAGAGTTCCTACATCTCCGGGGAAAATTTTTGCTGGATATTTATTATAAATAAAAAATGGGATTAAAACCGCTATTACTGGGATAGTAAACAGCACAGCCTCAGCAGAATTCCAAATAAGCCCACAAATACCCAGAAATATTACAATAATTAAACATGTTCCAGAACCTTCTCCGTTATATCCTTCTAACATGTTTACAGTATTGACAAAAACTGCTACAATTATGGGTATAACAAGTGGATATATAAAGGATAATCTGGTTTTATCAAGAAAGGGAATTGTGGGTGAAGAAATTGTTATAAATCCGAAGTAATTCGCAATAAAAATAGGACTACCACACAAAATTGAAAGAATTATTTTATATCTAGATTTTAATTTTTTTACATCATCAATAAATCCTATAACTCCCGCACTAACAACAGTAGATAGAAAAATAAGTGTTTCCTTTAACAATATTGGAAAAAAAAACATTAGGAAAATAGAAACAATTATAAAGCCAATAACTAAAGCAATTCCACCAGATTCAGCCACTTTAGGTTGGGTGTTTTTGTGTATATCATAACCTACATGATCTTTCTTATTCATGAATTTTATTATAAAAGGGAGTATTTTAAAAGTGACTAAAATTCCAATTAAAAAAAGTAATATCAAATAAAATATTTCCAGAAAACTCCAATTTAAATCTGTAAGAGGAGGCATGTTATTGTGAAGTATTATTTTCGCATAAATTGATATTGTATTTTATAGATTTCCCTTTTTCTTTATATAAAAATAGCCCGGCACGGAATTTCAATTAACAAGCATACTTGATAATATTCGAACCGTGGTCGCGGGGTTCAAGGCCCCAAATGCTTGGCCACTACACCACCGGGCTCTTTTTTTATATATTAAATGGTTTTAGGTTTTGAAAAAAAAATTCTTCATCTAATAAATTTTTATTGATTTTAAGGAATTCAATTTCTTTTTGTTGATCTCTATATTTATCTGGAAGCATTTGAGGTATTGTGTCTATTATAGGATACCATCTCTTACATTTATCACAAAATAGTAAGCCAGATTCAATTTCTGTTTCTAATTTTATTTTGTTTAGAAAATATAATTCAGGAAAGATATCATCAATATTTTCAATATTGTTCTTCTTCAAGTAATCTACAATTTTTTGTTTAACTTCTGTCTTTACTAAATTTAAACATTCTTTACTAGTTAATTTTTTAGTGTTGTCAAAGATATTATCTAATTCACTAATACTTGATATTATTAATTCAAGATAAGATTTAAGAGGGGAAAATTCAATAATAATATTATCTTTTATTAAGAGTACATCTTTATTCATGGATACTTCAATTATTTTCTCTTCTTTTATAGAACTTAGATCTCTTTTTTTATATTTGTCAAGAAATACTTGAAATTCTTCAGTTTTGGTTTCAAAGGAAAAAATATATAGTTTTAATGGAAAATATTTATCAATAGGACATGCTAATATATCAAATAACCATGGCTTCATGAATTTTTCCACTATAAAGATAGTTTATAGAAGATAACTTCTTAATTGTTGAATTAATTTATCAATATTTCTCTCTATTCTTTTACTCCGTTTCTTAAAGTCATCAGATAATTTAAGGAAAGCAGCTCTGGAAGGCAATCTTCCTCTTTTATATCGAGATTCTAATAGATTTAAGCTATCCTTAACGCTAATTCGCTCTGCTTCTAAAACATCTAACTTGTTTATTACATTTTCAAACGTAATGTTTATCTCTGATAAAGTTTTCTTAAAAGGAATAATTTCTTTTTGTATTTCATCTATTTTTGATGTATTTTTATCTAGAATTTTTTTATAATTATTTTTAGAGATTTTTTTTCTTCTTTGGTCTTCATCTGCTTGACTTATTTCTAAGAATAAAGCATTTTTTTCTTCATACAAAGAGCAGAATTCTCTTATTTCATTAACAGGGATAAATTCTTTTTTTAATAAATCTGTTTTACTACCTTCCTTTCTTAATTTGATAAATAAAACAAAAATTATAGCTAGAAATGATATTAAAAGCATAATAGCAATGGGTCTTAAAAGTAAGTTGAAAAGATCAATTGTGAACGTAAATTGGATGATATTACTTTCAAAAGGAGTAACATAATCTGACTCATATGTTATTATCATAGTACCATGTGACTCTTTTATCGATTCTGGAGGAGCGGTAATAAAATCAATGTTTTCACATCCATCTATAATAATTTTTATTGTTTGATGTTTTCCAAGATAAGCAAATTTAGTTGCTAAAATATCAAGTTGAATTGAATTTTGAAACCAGTTTATGGATGAATAATCCTCAAAAGGTAAGTAATATTCAATGGTAAAACTATATGTTGTATTAGGTAATATTATGATACGATTTATCGTTAATTGAATAAATACCAATTTCATTTCTGCACTAGAATCTACAGTGAAATACAAACCTCCTAGGTCATCTGAAACAGTTATTTCTTTAGCTTGTAATGGTACATAAAGTGAGAGAGAGTAATAATTGCCCGTTCCTACATTTTCAATTGTAATTGCATCTTTAATTTTCATGATCCCCCATGGAGAAATTGATATTTCTCTATTAATTTTACCGATTTCCATTTTTGACAAAGAATCATGAGAATAAATGATGGAAATCTCCTTTAATTCGCCTAAATTTTCCATGTACGGTGTTAAGATCAAATCACCAATTTGGTCTTCAATAAATACTAATTCATAACGTATAAAATACTCAGGTTCCTCATGCTCAAAACCCCATCCACCCTCTATATCTGCAGATCCTTCTGGTAAGTAATAATAAGCTTTTATCTCTCCTTCTACTCTATATGGTAAGATAGGATATACCAATCCAGTATAATAATGAAAATTACTACTATCTATAACATAAAAAGTAATGAGATCTTTATATTGATGAAAGAATTTAATAGATTTCGTTTGTTGAGGCAATAAGGGGGAGTCGAAATAAATTTCAAACATTTCATAATCTTTTACTATTAAAAACGGACGTTCTGTATGTAATGTATTTCCCTTATCTCCCGTAGATTTAAAAAACACCAAATTCTTTGAATTATTTAATGGTATTCCAATAAATATTGAGTTGATAGGATTGTTATTGAAATTTGTAATTGAAATCGAGTCTTCAAATGTTGAAAAGCCGTAACCACTCAGAGTGACATTTCTAAAAAGATTGGTTATTAATATATTCTCCACTCCATCTAAACTTGCAGAATTATTTAATTGATTTGTATCAGTATTTTTATTATTATTATCAAAATCTAAAAAACAAGGAAAGTAGGAGATATTAATCAAAAAAATAACGAAAATTAGAATAACTAATGATATTTTTATTTTTTTCAACATAGTCTACTGATGTTTTCTTAGAATTATCAAAAGATAATTAAAACAAGATAAAAAAATTTTCCATATTTTGTACTAAGATTTAAAAAAAAATTTTAAATGCTTTTAGAAATTATCTTACAATATAATTATTATACATTTTAGACCTAACTTTAGTAATGTCCTCTCGTACAACTCAATCAAGACGTAAAAAAAGACGAAGTGGGAGTGCTCCGATGCCAATGGCAGGAGCAGGATTGATGAGATTCTTTCAGGATAGCTCAGTAGGTATAAAAATTGGACCTATTAGTACGGTAATTTTATCTATTGCTTTAATCCTAATTGTTATTCTAGCACATTTAGATCTTTTTTCATGGTTATTCACTCCTGGTGGTGGATAATAGTGATATGGTTCTGTTAATAAAAAAAAAATAGCAATTGAGAATGGAGCTTACATGAAAATTTCAGAATTTCAGAGTTTAATTAAAGAAATTTATTTCAAAAAAGATTTGAAAAGAGGAATTAATAACACGTTCATTTGGTTAATTGAAGAAATTGGAGAATTAGCCCGTGTTTTAAGAAGTAAGGTTCTTGATAAACAATATGCTTCAGAAGAATTAGCTGATATTATTGCATGGTCAAATTCCTTGGCAAATTTATTAGAAATAGATCTTGAATCAGCCCTATTAAAAAAGTATCCTGATAAGTGTATCAAGTGTAAATCAAAACCTTGTGTTTGTCAGAAATAGCTCTCCTCTATACAAGAGAATAAAAATTTAAATGATTGAAGTACTAAAAACTATTAAATTCTCGATTAATGATATTTCAATATATAAAAAAAAATAAAACTAAATCGTCATTAAAGTGCTTATTATGAGTCTTTCTGGTAAAAGAATTTGGATTGATATCGAGCAACCTAAAACTGCAATTATGTTTAATTCATTATATAAAAAGTTTGAAAATGAAGGGATAAAACTATTAATTACCGCTCGAGATTATGATTCTACTTTTCAAATTCTAGAGAATTATGGAGTTGATTACATGAAAATTGGACGTCATGGTGGTGATAAAATCGAAGAGAAATTATGCGCGTATATTGAGCGTTTAAATCAACTTTTTCCGATAATTAATAAATTTTCACCAGATTATTTTGTTACTTTTCTCTCTGTGGAAGGTACAAGAATTGCCTATGGATTAAAAACACCATCAATAGGGATGAATGATGAACCCAGAAATAAGCCTGTATGCAAGTTAATCCATCCATTTATAGATAATGTAATAGTTCCTAAATGCATTCCTAAAGAGTTATATATACAACTTCATGCTGATCCTGAAAAAATAATTAGATATAATGGGCTAGATGAAATTGCTTGGCTTTCAGAATATACGCCGAATCCTGAGATTCTGAATAATCTTGATTTAGAAAAAGGTAAATTCTTAATCATGAGAACTGAACCCACTCATGCCTCATATTTAATTGGAAAAATTAAACCAGAAGAAACTCTGATAAGTAAATTCTTACCTCCAATTTTTAAAGCTTTTCCAAATTATAAATATTTGATTTTAGTCCGCTCAAAAATACAAGAACAATTTCTTTTGAAAGAACTTATTAACCTAAATAAAGAGAAGAATATAATCATTACACGCTATTTACCAAATTTAGTTGATTTATGCTTTTATGGGGGTATAATAATTAGTGGAGGTGGTACTATTGTGAGAGAATCAAGTTTATTAAATGTCCCTAGTATAGAATTTTATCCCGGAGAATCAGCCCCTCAAGAAAAATTTTTAATTAGTGAGGGATTTCCTCTAGAACACCTACGGGATTCAAAGAGTATCATAGAAAGAACCATCAGTCTTCTTAATCAAGGACCCACTCCAGATAGATTTAAGATAAGCTCATTTAAAGAAAAAATTTGCCAATTTGAGAATCCCAATGAAATTTGTTTTGAGTTTGTTAAAAATAAATTAATAAACAAATAAGATATAATAATTTCAATCAAAGTTTAAATAGGAAGATAAAATTAGTTTATAATGTTTAATGGAAACTTTCCTCCTAACAATATTTTATTCATCAAATATGAATTTACGATAAATTGTCTCTAATTTTTCACCAACTGATTTCCAACTATATCTTTTTATAAACTTTTGGGCCCTTTCTATTAAAGTTCTTCTCTTGATATCATCCTGTAACAAATTAATAATTTCTTTTGCGAGTAGTTGAGGATTTTTAGGAGGAACAAAAATTGCGTTATCCTTTAAAACTTCTTTATATGCTATCATTGATGAACAAATCACAGGAGTTCCACATGCAATTGCTTCAATTGGAGTTAAACCAAAGCCTTCAGATGCATAAGAATATGTTACAAATATATCACCCATCGAGAAATATACAGGAATTTCTTTTTCATGAATAAAACCAACAAAATAGATATCATTGAACTTTTGTTTCCATTCTAGATAAGATTTTTCCATATAAAAATCAGGCTTTCCCCCCATTACTAAATTTAATCCAGGAATCTCTTTTTTAGCAATTTGATAAGCTTTTATGATATCACTAACACCCTTGTATTTAGCTATTCGCCCGATATATAGTAGAACTGGTCCTTTAATACCAAGTTTTTCTTTTAATTTTTGAGATTCTTTAGGAAGAGGTTTATATTTATTTTCAATCGCTGAATAGAGATTAAAAATCTTATTTAAATCTGTATTTGGGATGTAATATTTAATTTCCTTTTTTATAAATTCAGAGCAGGTTGTGATATAAGTTGACTTGTTAACAGCATATTTAATTAAAAATCTTTCAATTGGAATTCTAGTAAATCGAGTTTCAAATGGACCTAAATCATGAATCGTAGATATGAATCGTTTCTTGTTTGCGAATATTATAGGTAAAATTCCTTTAGGGCTATTACCATGGATAATATCGAATTGATTTCGTTTTAAAAATTTTACGGTTTTAATATTAAACTGAGGAAACCAAAAAAATCTTCTTCTAATAATAGCTATTTGCAAAATATTTGGATCTGGGAGTGATTTATTCCATTTTCCTGTAATTACTTTTACATTATGACCTTGATTTTTTAGATATTTATAGATCCCAGTAAAGAATTTAGCCGCCCCATCTTGCGTATCAGGAGCAAACGTTAAGGAAATTAAACAAATATTTAATTTATCCATATTAAGTAAGAAAATCCTTTTATTTGTTATTTATTATTATTTCAAGTCAATTGTTCAAATCCTTCTTCAGTAATAAGGATTGTTTCCTCGATCTGGGCTACTTTAACTCCCTTTTTTTCAGCTAATACATTATGTACTTGTAATTTACCTTGTTGTATTAATTCTTGAAGCCCAAAAGCAACTCCTAACCTAAATTCTTTTGCTAACCATCTCTCCGCAAATGGTAAAGTCTTAAAATTTTTATTAATATAGCCTAGGAGTTGTTTAGATGTTTTTCTTCGTAAAGGGACTCTACCTGCATAGGGATTCATTTCATATATATATGAATATTGGGTATTATGAACTGAACCCTGACCTGTACTAGCAAAGATCTCAATAGAAAAAACCTCGTCAAGTTCCATTATATCTCCCCCCTGAGAGCCTAATTCTGGCAGTTGTTTTTTACCATGAACAGTCCATCTTTCAATTTGATGTCCACCAAGTTCTCTGATTGGATTGTATTTAAAACCTTTAACAATTTCTTCTATTTTTTTACCAATGTTTTGAGTATTAGTTTTAGGTTTAGCCATCATTTTTGCTGCATCAAGTGCCACTTCAATTGCTTGTATGATATTCTCAACTGATTCTTCTTCACTAAAATTTATAGAAAAAGCAGTATCTACTATATATCCTTCTACATGGACACCTAGATCAATTTTAACTAAATCTCCTTCATTTACTTCTAAACCATCATCTTTAGTTGGAGATGTGTAATGAGCAGCAATATTATTTACACAAATATTTGCTGGAAAAGCACAAAATCCCCCTAACTCCTCAATTTTAGCTTCGATATCAGATATTAAATCAAAAATTTTTGCTCCTACTTTAATTTTTGGCTTAATATACTTTTTAACTGCTTGAGCAATTTTCCCTGCTTTTTGAAGAGATTCAATTTTGAGTTTTTCTTCTTTTTCTTTATCTAACTCTTCCTTACTTTTTTCTTCTTTAATCTCGTTTTTTAACTTTTCATTCTCAGTCATTATAATTACTAATGCGGATATTGATAAAAATATTTTTTAAATAAGTATTAACTTTAATAATAAAGTTTTTATTAAAATTAGATTAAAATTAAAAATATTAATAATATTATTATATTATTATCTAATTAGATCAATAACCTACTATTTATTCAAGTTGATAAATTTTTGAGCGAAAATATCAGTGAACTCATCGACCTTTTAAGAAGAATGGAAGCTGTAAACTCAGATATTCAGGGAAGCGCTATCGTTAGTGTACAAGGGTTACCTATCTGTTCAGTCCTTGCGAGAGATGTTAATGATGGAATCGTAAGTGCTATGAGTGCAGCAATACTCAGTGTTTCAGAACGCGCTGTTGAAGAACTTGCACGTGGAGATTTAAAAAGAATTTTGATAGAAGGTGTTGATGGTATAATTATTTTATCAAAAGCAGGAGAAAATGCTATATTGTGTACTCTTGCGAAAAGTGATGCTTCATTAGGAATGGTTTTCTTAAATATCCAAAGTGTATCGAAAAAAATCGCTGAATTATTAGATTAATGTAATTTATCAATATTTATTAATGCAAAATATTATTTTTGTAGATTACTTTTAACTTAATAGTTTTAAAATGATTTCAAATCAGCTCTTTATTGAGTTTAAAACAGAACTATTAAAGATAAAGGATAAAGAGGAACTAGAGAAATCATATTATAACACCCTTACAAAATGTCTTAGGAATGGACAATATAAGGTCTATAAATTGCTATTCAACGCATCGGTTGAATTCAATCTTTTTTTTGATATTAAAAAAATCCCTGATCGATTTAATATTATTTCAAAATTGCTATTAAATTGTACAGATAAAGTATCTACTGGATATCAAACTTCAGCATTAGGAGAGATCATTAATATTTTAAGATTTTGTAATAAATATGGCTTGTTAGAGAGAGAGTTAGATTATTCAGAAAAAAAAAATGT
This sequence comes from Promethearchaeota archaeon, assembly GCA_048937405.1. Lineage (GTDB taxonomy): Archaea > Asgardarchaeota > Lokiarchaeia > Sigyniarchaeales > SOKP01 > Loki-b32. Next base: position 155,180 of record JBHLNF010000001.1, on the reverse strand, counting down.
TGAAAATCTTAGAAAAGATATTTTATTTATTTCAAATTTAAATGATTTATTTGGTAAAGTATCAAATTCATTTACTCTTTTTATTTATAAGGTCATACCTCAGGATCTCTACGAATATTTCATAACTCGGTTAAATTCCTATTTTCCTGATCAGGATCAGATGATGCATTTCATTAAAAATGTTTTTTTTGACCAATATACGATTTACGGTTTAAGTGTAAGATATTTAAGTTCAATTTATGATTTTCTCAAGGAATTTAAAGAGAATTTTGCCCAAAACAAAAATCAATTAAAAACAAAAGAAGAACAACTTTCTAAGAAGAAAGATGAACTAATTGAATTTGATGCAACTTATAAATATAGAATGTTCTATTATGGTACAGAAGAAGAACGAGAGTATAGGGAGAATAAAAAACATCTTGTCTCTCCAAAGAATATAATGAAAAATATAGATAAAATTTTGGAGAAGAATAATTACAATTTTTATAATTTATCCATGGTACTTCAGGGAGGTTTAGGACCACAAGGATTAGGTTTTACTTATTCTACTCCAAGAGGGGAAGTAATTGAAATATGTTCAGATAATAAACAAAATAAGGCGATTATTGTCAAGTTTAAAAAATTCTTAAAAACACAATTTATTGAGAAATTAGGAAACGAAATGAATGAATTACATATAAAGGAAACTACAGTTGAAAAAATAGTAAATTATCTTACTCAAGTATTGGATAATAAAGATGTTATTAGTTATTTCAAAAAAGACTCTATTTTAAGGAATATTAGAAACTTTCTGATTGAAGATAGTAAAGATTTAAATTTATCGGAAGAGATTTATAAGAGATTAATAGATAAAATTTCATATGCTATTCGCGTAATTTTAAGACCTATAAAAATGATAGATCAATATAAAGCGCGGATGGATTTAGTTACCAGGGGTTTGCTAAAATCAGAAGATATAGCAAAATTAACGAGCTTAAAAGAAAAATCCCATTATGATGTTTTAAGGGAGAGAATTTTCTTTCAATATATCACAAGTTGGTTCTATGAAATCTATGAAAAGACTAAATTTTAGTGGATATGGAAAAATATAAGAAATAGTATGGAAAAATGTACAAAAAATTCAATTCTTACTTTCTTATTTCTTGAATTTGGTCAAAGATATTATCAAGTCTTCCACGTATAGAACCATATAAACCTTCTTCTTCTGATACTACTGAATTAATTGCTGTCTTTAATCCATAATGGCTTTCTGATATTAAAACTCTAATAGGCAAAGTTAGGATATCATTGATGACCATTAGTACCTCTTGAATGATATTAATGATTTGAGGCATTTTTTCACGAGATCTATCTAAAGGTGAGGATTCTGAAGAAATTAAACCGTTTTCGCGTTCTACTTTTAGTTCCTCCCACACATTATCCTTGAGTTCGGAAAAATCAACTCCTAAATTTTCAAGAGCCATTTGAGCCCCATCAAAAATGTAATTGATTGTATCTTTACCAGAAAAGAGTTTCACGTTTTCAACCATTTCTGGAGGAGCTATACCTTCTAAAAACTTTACTAGTAATGAATTATAATCACGTATAACATCTAAAGGAACAAATAATAATGTCAATTCTTTAAATTGTTTAAAAATATAACCAAAGACTTTTGCAAACCATTCATTCTGGAAAGATTTTTCCAATAATCCGCCATATTCATTTAAGATATGAGTTCCAAGGTAACCAATAATACGGATCATGTCATCCTCATAGTTACGAAAGTAATCAAAAAAATTTTTAGGTTCCATGTTCAATTTATCTCTAATAATATCAGAAACTCTTTGCTTTATTCCTTCTAGCGGTTCATCAAGATATTCCTCTAATTTATCAATTGAAATAACATCTTGTAGTTTGTCAATAATATCCAGCTTTGTTTCTTGAATAAATTCTTCTTCTTTAATAGTATCTTTAAAAAATTTACCTAATACCTTATTTTCTTGAGTTTTTGAATCTTTGAGTACTTTCCATTCTTTCATATCATGGATTTTACAGAGTAATCTCAAAGAATCCCCTCCTTTAGCTATACACGCTTGTTCAACTATTTGGATTCTATAGTTATTTCTTTTTATCTTCAATATAAAATTTGCAACTGTTTCAAGCATTCCACAAAGTCCACAAGCTAATCCTTCAGTATCCCTATCTTCTAATCTTTTAAAAATAAATGTATCTTCCTTATCTTGACCATAATCTGCGCAGATTGGACATTGGTTAATTTTTAGAACATAATCATTATATTTTGATCCTACTTTTTGTATTTCTTCATAAGAATACTGCTCTAATTCTTTTCCAAATACAACAACCCAAAGAATCTCAAAATAATCTAGAACTTTCTTAGGAGATCCAGGCATAAATTTGAAAATACTTGAGTGGCGTTCACAAGATTCATAAGCTGCTCTTTTTCCTATTTCTCTAAGTACAATTAAGCTATCCTCTTCATTCTTAGTAATTTCATTAATCTCATTAAGAATTTCTCTATAAAGTAATGTGTAGAACAAAGCATTTGTAGAACGTCCAAATACTTTAGTTATTTTCTTCATTAACCACTGAAATGCCCCCATTTTTAGGATATCCTCCCAATTTTAAATTTATACAATTGAATACATGTTTTATTTCCGAATGCTCGAGATTCTTTTACTTCATATGGATCTAATATTAAAGAATATGGATTACTGGATTCTTGATTGATTAGAGAGACAATTTCAGATACCATTCCCAATATTATTTCACAACCAGCAATTTTAACATCTTCATAATGGTATTTGCACAAAGCACATCTGTGATCATTAACACTAATTATATTTTCATCATCTTTTATTTCAATTGAGATAGTACTATTTAGTATTTTTTGATAAATAGTTGTTATCACATCTTTCAAATTTGAAATATCAACAAAATTTGTAGGTTTCCAGTACCTTATATATGTTTTTGCTATTTTTCGCCCCATTGATCTTAGTTTTTCTTTCAAATCTATAACTCCATTATTCTTCATGAAGTTTGCTAGAATATAAATGCTATTTCGCATTTGATTCATAGTTGCATCTGTTTGAACTAAATCTTTCCTCGAGTAATTCATTATTCTATCATGATAACTTATTTAAATTAAATATTGAAAAAATACATTAAATAAAAAATTTTTAATCTGATTAATAGATTATTTGTAGGATTTCTGAAGGCTTTTTAAATTAAAAAATTCGTTTAAATTACATATCTTTTACTTTATTCGTATATTTGGATAATTTCTATTTATTATATATTTCTCCTATTTAATTCTAATTTCGTTTAAAATTTATAATTCTCTTAAATTTTTAATAAAAATGAAAGAATGATGTAAAAAAGTAATTTTCTTTTATTAAATAATTTTAAGTTGAGGTTATTTCCTACATTTTTGAAATTATTTCTCTGAGAACTTGTTCTCCAGCAGCACCTACCATAATTCCATTTCTCACAAGTATTTGGCCTTCAACTTCTATAGGATGATTCAACAATTCACCATTATTAAATAGGAGGAGTGTAGGTATTGCACTTATTCCAAATCTTTCTCCAAGTGGTCTATTTTGATCAAGATCTTCTTTTATTAATGATATTAGCCCTTCTTTGTGCAATTTTTCTAATATTGGACTTAAAAAACGACATGGACCACACCAAGTAGTATAAACATCAATAATAACTTTTCCTTGTTTCATATCCTCTGTAATTTCGATCCCAAATTCTTTTAGTTCCTCTATTTTTGTCATGTCATCTCAATTTTTAAATAATTTGCAGTTTAAATTCTTTTAAAATATTATTGAGAGTATAAATATTCAATTACTTTTATTGATTTCATTTACATTTTAAAATAAGATGATCTGAAAAAATAAGTATAATAAAAAAAATTAAGTAAAATTATCAAATTTAAAACTTGTTTTTAAAAGAATTAATTTTAAAATTGACTATAGGTTATACTACATAATATTATTATAAAAAGATTATTTTAAATGGCAACTATAGATTTTAATTTCAGAAATCAAATTCTTGGTAATGATATTGGAAATACACTAGCCTATTGTTACCAATGCGCTACTTGTAGTGGTGCATGTCCTGTAGCACAGGTTACCGAAGGTAGATATAATCCACGTAGATTAATACTCGATGCTTTATTGGGATTAAAAGAAAAGATTTTTGGGCCTGAAAACGCTTTCAATATTTGGGGATGTACAATGTGCGATACTTGCGATGAAGTTTGTCCTCAAAAGGTTGAGCTTACAGAGATCTTTACAATCTTAAAAAATATGAGCGTTGCGCGAGGAGAGGCACCCACCCACTACACTGGTCAGGCTTCGACTGTTTTGGAACATGGTAAAGCAATTCCTATGCAACCCGCTATAGAGCGACGTCGCTCACAATTAGGATTACCTGCAATTATGAATCCTGATGTGAAAGAAGTAAAAAAGTTGCTTGAGGCAACAGAATTATCTGGAAAACTACCTAAAACAGAATAATTTTTTCTTAATTATTTTTACTGTAAATGTAATATAATTTTTCGTTAGAATTTTATTAACTTAATTCAATATTTGAATTATAGCGTTAATTTAATAATTTCATAATTATAGAGGTAGAAAAATTGAGAAAACTTGTTATTGGAGGAAATTGGAAAATGAATCGGGGAACCCCAAATGAAACAATTGAAATGCTAGAAAATCTTATACCACAAGTAGAGGGAATAGATAATGTAGATATAATTATAGCACCTCCTTATACGGTTCTAACTAGTGCGTATGAGATTTTAAAGAATACTAATATCAAATTAGGCGCACAAAACATGCATTTTGAAGATAAAGGAGCATATACAGGTGAAATTTCCCCTAAATTTTTAAAAGAAATTGGGGTTGAATATGTCATTCTTGGTCACAGTGAAAGAAGAGACATTTTTAAAGAATCAGATTCTTTAATCAATAAAAAGATTAAGAAGGCATTATCAATAAATTTGAAACCAATTGTTTGTATTGGAGAACACTTAGAAGAAAGAGAAACTGGAAGAACAAAAGAAATAATTGAATACCAGATTAATGAAACATTTAGGGATCTTTCCAAAGAAGAAATGAAAAAGATAATTATAGCCTATGAACCTATTTGGGCAATAGGAACAGGAAAAACAGCTACTCCGGAACAAGCAGAAGAAATACATATTTTCATTAGGGAACTTTTAACTAAAAAATATGATAAAGAAATTAGTGATATTGTTAGGATACAATATGGGGGCTCCATTAAACCTATTAATGCTGAGGATTTGTTTAATAAAAAAAATATCGATGGAGGATTAGTTGGAGGTGCTTCTCTAGATTCAAATTCCCTATTTCAGATAATAAAAGCAGCGGATAAATCTATTAAATAAGATAATTGAAATAAAATATTTTTTTAACTTATTTTCTAAAATTAATGGAGGAATTTTAGACATCCTATCTCTCTTATCCCAGAATCATACTAAAAGCAGAATTTAATTTTTCAGGAAACTCACCCATATAACTTTGAGGATCTGCTAAAAGCAAATAGAAATAAGGTTCAAATAAACTGTTTTCAATGGTAGGTCCTATATTTGATTTGATAATACATACCTGAATTTGTTCATTTGAAAAAAAAGATTGCCTATAAATCCATTCCAAAGGCACAATCTCGGGGATATAACCAATATGTCTCAAAATATCATTCACATTCTCCAATGTGAATTTCTTTCCAAAATTAATTATCGGTGAGAGATCAAAAGTTGTTATACAAATGCCCCATAGACCATAATCTTTCATTTCATTCAAAAAAGCACTAGCAGTTCTTTTTAAATCATTCTGAGATTTTAAGACTTTTTGTCTAGATTTTGAATCTCTTAGAATCTCTATAATTTTTTTTTCTTCATTTTCTTGAATGTAATCAGCCGAATCAAGAGGAATTTTAGAATAAATATAGTTAGTATAAATTAATTTAATTTTTTCTCTTACTGATCTATGTAATAAGAAAGATTCTGTTTGTGCTGTAATTAGCACGTCTCCTTGATATTTGTTATTAATATTTACATTCTTTGCTATATCTTTTAGTTTTTTAGGTCTGAATTCAAGAATATCTATTTTCTTATCAATATTTCGAGCAAATTCAAAAAGAGCTGAGATTAAACCAGCAGTAAGATCAAATTTTGAATTCAAATCTAATTCATCTTGAACTAGTGATATATTTCTAGAAAAATCAAAAAATCTAAGAAAGACTTTTACCCCTTCTGGTATAGGTTTAATTATGGTATTGAAATAAGGAAATCCTGTTGTTGTAATAATACTAAGTTCGTAGATAGTCATCTATTTTGAAAATACTATTCTTGAATATTTTAATTGATTCAATGCTTTTCTAACAACTTTTAACATATTTAAATTTATAATATTTAAATTAATCTTAAGTTAATAAAACCATGTAGAATTTTAGCTCATTAAATGAAATAATTTTGATATATCAATAAAAATATTTAAAAAATAACGATTGCAGGTTTACCAGGAAGCGCGTTGGCTGCTTTTTGTTCCTTTGAGTCTTGTTCATACATAATCTCTACTTTAGAATTGAATTTTTTCTCTAAAACTGGTTTTATTTCATCAAAAGAATGAAATTCTTCATTCGTAGTAAGAGTCAATTTTGGGTACTTTCCCACATTTTTAAGAATCTTATTGACACTTTGGTTTATGATTTTACTATGTTTTTTAAACTCACTCTCTATCATAAGTCTCTTCATTATTTCTCCCTGATTCTTTGTTTCATCTAAAATACTCATAAATTTTGAATAAAAATTCAATTTCCACCGATCTGCTATTATTATGAATATTTTTTGTAAAGATTCTTTTTTCATTGTATTTTTATTCATTTAAAACTATTCTCCTATAGTTATCTTTAATTTTTTGATGAATTTGATCAATTGATATCATACCTTTAGTTGATAATATACTAGCAATGACAGACCCTCCAGCACCAACGCCTTCTTTAACTACTCCCTGTTCATATGCCTTTAAACCATCATATTTCATTTGATTAAAGTTAAGGTTTGCGCCTAAGATTGGAATATCTGGATTAATTTGATCGATAAGCCCCTTCAAATCAGCTTGTTTATCTTCAATTATCCATCTAGTTGTCCCTATAGCTAAATTTTTACTTATCAATGGATTAATGGAATTTACTATTGCTAAAACAGCACTCATTTGAGTCCCCCCTGCTAATAATACAGGGATTCTTTCTGCAGCCCCTATAACTATACCTGCATGTACAGGTTGCATAGGATCTCCTAATAATTTAATCGCTTTTAAGGGTTCATTTTTTAAATCTCCAGCAACTATACCAGCGTTCTTAAGTCCCAATTTTACAGTTTTAATCTTTAAACCAATTGGATTCTTGGGTAAACTACTGCTAATTTTATTTGATGCATCAAATCCCATGGCTGTTAAAACTCCTAAAGCAGTCGTAGTTCCTCCTGCAACACTTTCTCCAATTACAAGATAATCTACTGCTTTTGATATTTGCTCTCCTAATATTTTAGCTCTTTCAAATACACTTGAAACTTTATTTAAAGCAAGTCCATTTGAAATATTTTTTCCTGGTTGCCCTCCAAATTCTAAAAATGGTGTTTGAGGATGTATATTTAGTCCACCAGATGCAACTAATAAGGATATTTCTGCTAAATCTATTGAAGCTTTAGTAATCAAGGCAGGAGTTGGTATTCCATCAGGTGTAATTGGAACACCTTCAATTGATTTGCATTTCTCATATATTAAGTATTCCATATCAGCAGCTGGTGTATAATCTGTAATATCTGGATTAGCACCCGCTGCAGAGATGCTAGGAATTTTTGCAGTTTCAGTATTTCCTATAACACATATAAACAGAGGTTTTTTTCCTTCTATTTTTGATATAAAATCTTCAATTTTTTCCTTTTTACCTATTCTTATAATTTCTTTCATTAATATTCGCTATTTTAACAGAGTTTCTTTTAAATTTTTTAAATTGCTATTGAAGATGTATTCTCATTTATTGAGAAATCTCCTTATTTTTAGATATTTTAAATCATTCGAACAAAACGACATTCAAATGTCGTTAAATGAATTAATTAAATTTTATTTAAAAATTATAGGAAACTTAACCTATAACTTTAAAAACATTAGTACATTACTTTATTAAATAATTTTTTATAGGATAAATTTCCTATAAATTAATTCAAAATAAAAATATAAAAATGAGCTATTTAGTTTCTTGGAGCGGTGGAAAAGATTGCTGCTTTGCATGTTTCAAGGCAATTAGTGAAGGATATAATATATCTCATCTAATAAATTTAGTTTCTAAAGAATCTAAGAAGATTGATACCCATAATATAAATACTGAACTAATACAATTACAAGCAAAATCTATGCATATACCACTTATACAACAAGAAATCAGTTGGAATAATTATACACAAGAGTTCAAAAGAATTATTAAGCCATTAATTAAAAATAGTTTAAAGGGGATAATTTTTGGAGATATTTATTTAGAAGAGTTTGAAATTCAAAAACATAAGAAATGGGCAGAAAATGTATGTGGAGAATTAGGAGTCCAAGCTGTTGAACCGCTTTGGGGATACTCAGCCGATGACATTTACCTTGAGTTAATTGAAGTGGGATTTAAAGCAATTATTGTTAGCTTAAAAGCAAATTTAATTAATAAAAAATGGCTTGGTCAATTTTTAGATAAAAGTTATTTTGAATATCTTAAAGATAATCAAATTAATACATGTGGGGAGTTAGGTGAATTTCATACATTTGTAACTGATTGTCCCTTATTCAAAGAGAAAATAAATATTAAACAACATAACTCAATTTTAAGAGATAATTATTGGTATTTGAATATTCTTGAGTATTCTTAAAATTCTTAATGAAAATAAAGAGAAAAAAAATGAAAGGTATATTTAAAATTGTATTACTCAGTTTGACAATAGTATTACTCATATCAAGTTTAATCATAGTTAATATTATTGTTGGAGATATTTGTAATCCAGAAGGAAATGAAATAAGATTATTTGAGGATTCACTAGGTAGAGAGGTAGAAGTTCCAGAATATCCTGAAAAAATTATATCTATGGCCCCTGCCATAACAGAAATATTATATGCTGTTGAAGCAGAAGATAAATTAGTTGCTGTTACCAGCTACTGCAATTATCCAGAGGAGACAAAAAATAAAACAAGTATAGGAGGTTTTTCTACTCCAAATATTGAAATTATAGTAAGTTTAGAGCCCGATTTAGTCATAGGAGCAAGGGATGATCCAGATATAATTGATCAATTAGATTATTATAATATCACGGTTGTTATTCTCATAGCGAATTCAATCAGTGATATTTTTAAGAATATTGAGGATATTGGGTGGCTAATCGATGAAAAAGAGAAGAGTAAAGACTTTTTGGATTCCTTGAAAGCTAGAATGAATTTAATTACAGCTGAAACATCACAAATAAATAATAGTGACAAGTTAACCTGTTATTTTGAGGTATGGGAAACTCCAAAAGTAGCGGGGGCTAAATCTTTCATTGATGATATGATTAAAAAAGCTGGGGGTATAAACATCTTTGGTGATATACAAGAGGAATATCCAATAGTGAGTCATGAATCGGTTATAAGCAATAATCCTGAAGTAATTTTTATTACTGCAATGGGAAGAGATTATTATGAAAGCAACATTGCTGAAAGAAGTGGTTATGATGTTGTTAATGCAGTAATAAATAATCGAATATATATATGCGATGATGACAAGTTCACAAGAGCAGGACCTCGAATAATTGATGCGTTAATTAACATGACATTAGCTCTATATCCAGGGATATTGGATTAAAAATAATCTAAAAAAAGAACCAAATCTTTAATTTAAAAGAATATGAAAAAAAAAGCTATTAATATTTTTTTACCTCTTTTTCTTTCAATTTTCTTATTTTTTAGTGTAATATTTGCAATTTCAATTGGCTCTGTCGAAATCGAATTTCCTAAAGTATGGATTATTATAATGAATAAAATTGGATTTAATATTCCAAGAACTTATGATGCGGGAGAAGAAACTATCATTTTAACTATACGAATGCCAAGAGTATTAATGGCTGTTGTTATTGGTGCAATGCTAGGAGTTGCGGGAGTAGCCGCTCAGGGAATATTAAAGAATCCTCTTGCTGATCCTTATATTATTGGTGTTTCAGCAGCAGCAGGATTTGGGACCGCCCTAATGGTAGTACTTGTGCTTGGCTTTTTTAGTTTATTAACAATTCCACTTGTTGCGTTTCTATTTGCTATATTATCAATTTCCATTGTATATGAATTATCTAAAACAACATATAGAATATCAACAACTGTTCTTTTATTAGCGGGGATTGCCATATCTTTCTTTTTTTCTGCCCTTACCAGTTTTATCTTATTTTTTTCCGAAGATAAAGCTCATACAATTCTTATTTATTTAATGGGAAGTTTATGGGGCATAACTTGGATTGAATTTTATATCGTGTTACTTGTTATGGTTCCAAGCACAATAATATTGTTTTTTTATGGTCGTGATTTAAATTTAATGGTATTTGGAGATGAAACGGCGCAGTCAATGGGTGTTAATGTTGAGCAATCAAAAAAAATAATTTTATTTTTAATGACATTATTAACTTCCACAGCTGTGGCATTTTGTGGTAGTATTGGCTTTATTGGATTAATTGTTCCCCATACTATAAGATTACTAATTGGAAGTAATAACCAAAAATTAATTCCCTATAGTGCATTAATTGGAGGATTATTATTATTATGGGCAGACATTTTCGCTCGAACATTGATAGCACCTCTCGAAATACCCGTTGGAATATTCACTGCGTTGATGGGTGGACCATTTTTTCTCTATTTAATTGTTAAAAAAAAAAGAAAAGGTGAATTAGGGTAATGACTATTAAATGTGAAAATATTAGTTTTCAATATGGGACAAAAGAAGTTTTAAACAATATATCTATGCAGTTTGAAAAGGGTTATCTTTATGGAATAATAGGCCCAAATGGGTGTGGAAAATCTACTTTTTTAAAAATTCTTAGTGGGATCTTAAAAACTAATTATGGAAAAGTCTTAATTGATGAAGATAATATTAACAAATTAATGATACGTGAAATAGCGAAAAAAATAGCAATAGTTCCTCAATCAACATCAATTAATTTTGATTTTTCAGTAAGAGAAATTATTAAAATGGGAAGATATTCACATGTAGGACGCTTTTCAAGAGAATCTATAAAGGATATTAATGTTGTTGATCAAATTTTAAATAAATTTAATTTAACTGAAATACAACACAGAGGATTTAATGAATTGAGTGGTGGAGAACAACAAAAAGTTATTATTAGTAGGGCAATTGCTCAAGAAAGTGAAGTTCTTTTATTAGATGAGCCAACATCGCAGTTAGATCTTAACTATAAAATTGAATTAATGGAAATGTTAAAAAATTACGTCAAGGATGGACTAATCGTTATAATCGTTCTGCATGATTTAAATTTAGCAACTTTATTTTGTGATAAGATCATTCTATTAAATGCTGGGCATATTGAAGCTTTTGGATCAATTGAAGAAACAATAACAAAGGAAAATATTCTATCTGTGTATAATATAGAAATTGCAATTCGAAAAAATTTATTCACAAATTCTATTTATATTACTCCATTAAAAGATAGATCTCATATTTCAAGAAAATGTAAATTAAAAGAAGGAAAAAGGATTCATGTAATAGCTGGAGGTGGATCTGCATTAGAAATTCTACCAAAATTAAAAAATAATATAGTTAGTATTGGTATTTTGAATGTTTTAGATGATGATTTTTCATTAGCAAATGAACTAAATTATAGGATTATTTCAGAAGCACCATTCTCTCCAATTTCTGAAGAATCTAAGAATAAATTAAGGAAAGTATTAGAAAACGTAGATCTTATAATTCTGGGAAATATGCCTTTTGGTTATAATAATATAGAGAATTTACATATTCTAAATGAATGCGAAAAAAAAATTATTATTTATGAATTAGAACCAATTGAAAATCGAGATTTTACTGGAGGGTTAGCAACAAATGTTTACCTAAATTTAATTAATAAAAGTAATGTTATGGTTGTAAATAATTTAGAAACGCTTTTTCAGAAAATATCAGAATAAAAAGGATTAATTATAATGGATTTTGATAAAATTATAAACAAAAAAAAGAAAGATTTAATCCATAAAAGACATGGAGGTGAAATATATAAGAAAAAAATATTTAAAGGTAAATCTGAAATAATAGACTTTAGTATAAATATTAATCCATTAAATGCTTCTAATAAGTATTCTGAATGGTTTAAGGAAAGTTTATCAGAAATCCAAAAATATCCTGATTCAGAATCTTTAATACTAAAAGAAAGATTAGTAAGTTACTTTAGTAATAGAATTAAATTAGAAAATATTATTATTGGAGCTGGTTCCATGGAATTAATTACTAATTTTTGTGATATATTTATTGAGCCCAATGATAATATAATAATTTCTCAACCTACCTTTTCTGAATATGAGTGGGCTATTCGAAAAAATCTTGGAGATATAATCAATATCCCCAGGGATCTTCAGAATAATTTCAAGCTTGAGAAACATCCAATTATGTCAAGAATTGATCCCCAAACAAAAGCTATATTTATTTGTAATCCTAACAATCCAAATGGGAATTTGGAAAATTTTAATGATATTGAAGAGATAATAAAATTTTCATTAGATAGAAATATCTTGGTCTTTCTTGATGAAGCTTTTATTGAATTCACAGGTGAAGAAAATTCATTTATTAATAAGATTAATAAATATAAAAATCTCTTTGTTAGTCGCAGTTTTACGAAATTTTTTGGAATTCCAGGACTTCGAATAGGATTTGGGGTAGGGGATTTAGTTTTAATAAAACATATGAAGAAAGCTCAAAATTTATGGTCAGTTAATTGTATTGGTCAAAAATTTGCCGAAAAAATGTTATATTATAATAATTTTATAAAAAGTTCGATTTCTTTTGTTAATAAAGAAAGAAATTTTCTAATTTCCGAATTAAGTAGAATACCAAAACTAAAATTATTCACTACTCGCACTAACTTTATATTAATCAATATTGAAAATACTGGAATTAGATCTCATGAATTAAAGAAGATTTTATTAGAAAAGAATATTCTAATAAGAGATTGTTCTAATTTTAAATATTTGGATAATTATTATATAAGGATTTCAGTAAAAGATCGAGAGTCTAATATAAAATTAATTCAAACTTTAAAATCTATAATATAATCAAGTAAATAGTTAAAGAGATGACTGAGATGCTGGAAAAAGGTAAGATTTTGATAAATAGAGCAATAAAAAGAAAAAGTTTAACTGGTCTTGATAAATCATGTGATTATTTACCATGTCATGATGGATTAGAAGATTGTACATTCTGCTATTGCCCTTTTTATCCTTGTAATGAAATTGATACTAGAGGATTTGAAAAGATAAACTCTAATACACAAAAACCTATTTGGGCATGTTCTAATTGTCTTTTTATACATAAAATGAAAAATTCAGAATTAATCCTTGAAGGTTTGATAAGTTATAAAAAAAAATTTGAAGAAATTTCAAGAGAAGAATTATTAAAATTACGTTCTAAAATATTGGAAAATATTAAAAAATAGATGGTTGTAGGAATGCTCGGGAAAGTTTTAATGATCCAGGGAACAACTTCTCATGCAGGTAAATCAATGTTAGTCACTGCTTTATGTAGAATTTTTAGTGATATGGGGTATAAAGTTGCACCCTTTAAAGCACAAAATATGTCCTTAAACTCGTTCGTCACTAAAGATGGAAAAGAAGTTGCTCGTTCTCAAGTTGTGCAAGCTTTAGCTTCTAGGTCAGAAGTTATTGCAGAGTTCAATCCTATTTTATTAAAACCTAAAGGAGATGCAACTTCTCAAATAATACTTATGGGAAAACCTTATGCAGATACAAAGGTAAAAGAATATTACACCAAATATGTTCCAAAATTTAAACCTTATATAAAAAGCGCTCTCAATTATCTTAGAGAAAATTATGATATTGTTATAATTGAGGGGGCTGGTAGCCCCGCTGAAATAAACTTAATGGATAAGGAAATAGCAAATATGTTTGTTGCAAAGTTAGCTGATGCCCCTGTGATATTAATTGCCGATATTGATCGAGGTGGAGTTTTTGCATCAATTTATGGAACAATCAAATTGCTTAGTATGGAGGAACAAAATCTAATAAAAATGTTTGTTATCAATAAATTCCGTGGAGATATAACTCTTTTAAAGTCAGGAATAGAAGACTTAGAAAAATTATTAGGTCTTAAGTGTAGTGGTGTAATACCCTATTTATCTAATTTAAAAATACCTGCTGAAGATTCACTTTCTATGGAAAAAAGTGAAGGCGGTGGATTCTTAGATATTAAGGTTATTAATTTACCAAAAATTTCTAATTTTACTGACTTTGAAGTATTAAATTGGGAGGAAGATATCCATATATCCTATGTTTCTCTTCCAGAGCAACTGGATAATTCTGATGTTATTATTATACCAGGAACTAAAAATACAGTAGAAAGCTTGAAATGGATGAAAGAGAGTGGCTTTTCTGACAAATTAAAACAATTAAACCAAGTTGGAACTTTAATAATTGGTGTGTGTGGAGGGTATCAAATATTAGGAAGAAAAGTAATAGACAATAAGATTGAAAGTGACTCTATTGGAGAATTTGAAGGATTAGGATTATTACCTATTCAAACTGAATTTTTAGATTATAATAAGATAACAAAACAAATACTAGCAGAGTTTATTGGGTTACCTTTCCTCAATAGTCAAAAAATTAATGGATATGAAATACATATGGGAAAAACTAAATATGAAGCTGGAGCAATGCCCTTGTTAAGAATAATAAACTCTGATGTAAAATCCGTTAACAGTTTTATTGGAGCAATTAATAAAAATAAAAATGTTTTTGGTTGTTATATTCATGGATTATGGGATAATGATGATTTTAGGGAAAGATTCATTAAACATATATATAGGAGAAAAGGGGTCAAGAGAAAAAAAAAAAAGACAATTTACAAAAGTATAGTAGAGGAGAACATACAGAAGTATGCTAATACTGTATTAAAAAGTATAAATCTTCAAGAAATTAAAAAATTAGTAAATATATAGGTGTCATAATTGGATATCGCGCTTTTTCCATCTTATTTCATTCTTTTAGTTATTTTGACAATATTTTTCTCTGTTATTATCGATTTTATAATTGGAGATCCCCACTTAAAATATCATCCTGTAAATATAATCGGTAATGTAATTAACTGGTTAAAACTAAGATTGAAATGTGATAAAAGAATTTTGGATAAAATTTTTGGGGTTTTTCTATTAGTATTTGCTTTTTTAATATTTTGCATACCACTATTTCTTGTTCAGGTCTTTATTTGGTGGATATGGAAAATTTGGGATTCTTCTAGTTTAAATAATATTAATTTCCTCGATATTCTCCTTATTTCATTCATTTTTGGCTTTATTTTAAAATGGTCATTTGCAATCAAAAATTTAGGAGATACCACAATTCCTATTGGAGAGCATCTAAAACATGGTGATATAGAAAAAGCAAAAAAAGAGCTATCTTTTATAGTTCGCCGAGATACTGAAACACTTGATAATTCTCATATAATTTCGGCTGCTGTTGAAGTTATAGCTGAAAGTTCTACTGATGCAGTTACCAGTGTATTTTGGTTTTTTCTAATTGGAAATTTATTAGGAGCAAGTTTTTTTACTTATATTCACCATCATGTTTTCTGGTTGTTCTTAGGAATACCCTCCGCTTATATTTTCCGCATTATCAATACTGCTGATAGTATTGTGGGATATAAAGATTCTGAAAATATAGATATTGGATGGTTTTCAGCAAGAATGGATGATCTTTCCAATTTTTTCCCCACACGTCTTACTGTATTACTATTATTATTAGCCGGCAAAATTTTGAAAAAAGATGTGAAAAATGCATGGAAGATTTTAAAATCAGATAAAAATCATACAGAAAGCGTTAATGGAGGATGGACAATGGGTACTATGGCAGGATTATTAAATGTTCAACTTGAGAAAATAGGATCTTATAAGTTAGGAATTTCCAATAAAACGCTTAGACCAGAAGATATTAGAACAACTTTTAGAATTGTTCGATTAGCAGCTCTATTATTTATAGTAATTCTTTCTATAATTATTATTTTAATAATGTTTTTGATTTTTACATTTTAAATTGTGGTTATCATGAATGTAAAATGGTATAATAGTTATATCCCAAATTTGAATGACTTTTTTAGCGAGAACGACATTAGCATTATTTCTAATTATGGTAATATAAAACAAGCAAAAAAAGTACGATCTTCTATAGTTCAATGTGATACTGATGCACTTAAGAGAGTATTAGGAGCAAGGAGGTAATGAGAATTGAGAATTCTAAACAAAATTAAAAATTGCTTTTCTTTTTTAACTAGATTTCCTATTAGAGGAAAAGTTGATATTCAAGAAGATATCGCACCATATATTTGGTTATTCCCTTTTGTAGGATTCGTACTTGGATTAATATCTAGCATTATAAGTCTAATTTTATTCAGTATTCTTCCGTCTTTAATAGTGGGGTTCATTGTCCTAGGATTACTACTATTAATGACAGGTATTCATCATACTGATGGTTTAATTGATTTTGGAGATGGTTTAATGGCATCAGGTCCTCCTGAGCGGAAGAAAGAAGTAATGCACGAGTCAACTATAGGGGCAGGAGGTTTTACACTAGGTTTTATAATATTAATACTAACTGGAATAACCATCTCTTACTCAATGAATATTATTCTAATATCTTTAATGTTGAGTGAAATTGGTGCTAAATTCAATATGGTAGTTGCCTGTTCTATTGGAAAATCTGCTAAAACTAGGATGGCTGATCTATTTATCCAAAAAAATATGAAAAAACATATGTTTCTCTCATTAATTTTATCGATTATTTTAATATATTTCACTTTATTAATTAGAACCTATTATATTTTATTATATCATGATATACTTATTTTTAAGTTTACATTTATTCCAATAAACGGGATTTCGCCTTGGAATTTACTCCAATCTATTTTAATCTTTACAATTTTCGTCATAGGGACTCTTCTGTCTTTAATTATTGTATTAATTTTATCTTATCAAAATTTCGGTGGTCTTACTGGTGATTGTCTTGGAGCTTTAAATGAGATTACGAGACTATTCATATTAATATTATTGTTGATATTCCATTCTTTGAGATTTATTTAAAGTATTTATTTTATTTTGAGACTAAATTATGCAAATACCAGCGATAATTATGGCAGGAGGTAAAGGTGAACGGTTTAATTTTGATAAAGTTAAGTCTAAATATCAAGAAAAATTATTACTTCAATTTAATAATAGATTTATGATTGAATATGCCATTGAGGCGACATTAAACGCGAAAAATATCAATAAAGTAATTATTGCACTCTCTCCATTCACTCCACAGACGAAATCTGTCCTCGAGAAAAAAAAAATGTCAATTATATTGATAGAAACTCCTGGTATTAATTACCACTCAGATTTATTATTTGTAATAAAAAAATTAAATCTTGAGGTTGTCATAACGATCGCAGCCGATATCCCGTTAATTAAACCTAAGATTCTCGACGAGATTATCAATAAATATTTTATATTAAGTAGACCAGCACTTTCTGTTATGGCAGAGATTAAATTATTTAGTCAATATGGATTAAAACCAACAATAATTTTCCAATCTGATGATAAACAGAATAATTTAGTACCACTAGGAATTAATATAATAGATGGTCGCTTAATAGGACAACCAGAACTTGACCAAGCAATTTTTATTAGCGAACAGGAAGAGTTATTGTTCAATATTAACACAATCGATGATTTTTATCAATTGAAAAAATTTAACAATAGAATTAAGTGATAATATAAATACATATAACAAAAAAAATTTTTCTTATATTGATTAAAGTATGGATATATATCTTATTCGACATACTAATGTAAAATTGGATAATGATGTGTGTTACGGTCAATCTGATGTAGATATTGCAGATTCTTTTGAACATGAACTTAAAGAACTTAAAAAAAAATTGCCCTTTTCTCCTCAGATGGTTTTTTACTCAAGTCCATTGAAAAGATGTACTTTGCTTTCAGAAAAATTATCCACTACAACACCAATAATAGATAAACGCCTACTTGAAATGGATTTTGGTGAATGGGAGTTAAAAAAATGGAATTTAATAAATAGAGTTAAATTTCAAGAATGGACAAAGGATTTTATAAACAAACCATGTCCTAATGGTGAATCGTTTCTTGATCTATATAGGAGATCTTGTAGATTTTTTGAAGATATAATCGAAAAAGGTCATAAAAAAGTGGGCATCATTACTCATTCGGGAGTAATCCGCTCAATCTTATCTTATTTATTAAAAATTCCCTTAAAAAGTTCATTTAAACTTCAAATAGGGTATGGAAAGGTTTCAAAAATAAATCTTAATCAAAGTAAGGATTATAGTCTTATAATTAACATCGAATACGTAAATAAATAATAATGAATATAAATTAGCAGGCAAAAGAAAAAAAATTTAAAAATCCTATAATTATTCTAAAACTATAGCAGGGCGTCCTGGTAATGCTTGAGATGCTTTTTTATGTTCAGACTTAACTTCTACTATAACATCTACATTACAATTAAATCTTTTTTTGATCAGAGGTTTTATTTCATTAAAAAATTGATTTTCATCAGATATATCAATATGGTGTTTGGAATACTTTCCAATATTTTTGAGAATCTTAGTAGTTGTTTGACTGATAAATTTACTGTGAATTTTTAAATCGCCATTTTTCATCAATTCTTTCATGATCTCTCCTTGATCCTTTGTTTCTTCAATTAATATCATTAATTGTGAATAAAATTTATATTTCCAATCAGTGGCCGTTATAATTATAGTTTTTTTTATATCATTGATTTTTGTTGCTAATTTAATACTTTTGATGTCATCAATAGTGTTGTTTAATAAATTCCATTTATAATCATTTTCAACATTGAGGAGATCATTATTATAAGTTGGCCAAAGAGTTATACTTAGAAATCTATCTTTTCCAATTAATTCCCAGATTTCTTCTGTAACGTGCGGAACAAAGGGATGTGAAAGAATTAATAATTTTTCTCTACATTCTTCAAAGATTTTTTCCATTACTCCTTCCTCTTTATACTTTGTTAACTCCGAGACGAATTGTATAATATAATTAAGAGCGTCTCGAATCGCAATTCTGTTAATGTATTCAGAAACTAATTTAATGGTCTTATACAAATTATATATAATTAGATCATCACTAATACTTCTTTTATTTCTTTTATTTTGAATTGGAGTAGCTAACAAATGAAAGAAATTTCTTATAAATTTATTAGCAAAATTGACCCCCTCATCATTCCATTCTAATCCTGATTCAGGGCTTGCTCCAAATAATATAAAAAATCTTGCTGCATCTGCTCCATATTTTCCAATAATTTCCCCCGGATCTACTGTATTTCCATAACTTTTACTCATTTTAACAGATTTTTGAATAAGATCATTACTTCCACATTTTCTACATTTCATCTCTTCTAAATCAGCTTTCATAAGAAAAGTATTACATTTAGGGCAATATGGGTGTGCTTTATTAATCATCCCCTGAGTTAATAATTTCTGGAAGGGCTCATCAAATTTGTGAAGTCCTAAATCACGAGCCACTTTTGTAAAGAATCTCGCGTAGATCAAATGGAGTATAGCATGCTCGATCCCTCCCACATAGAGATCAACATTACCCCAATAATTTACCTTAGTTTTAGCATAAGGAATATCTGATTCTAGAGAAGGGGGATCGCAATAGGCAAAGAAATACCAAGAACTATCAATAAAAGTATCCATTGTATCTGTCTCACGTGTTGCGTCATTTCCACATTTGGGACATTTTGTATTAACAAACCTTTCACTTGATTTTAATGGATTACCTGCTTCGGTGAATATCACATCATTTGGTAAATATACTGGCAAGTCTTCATATGGGACTGGGATCGTTCCACATTCATCACAATATACGATTGGTATTGGACAGCCCCAATAGCGTTGACGTGAAATTCCCCAATCTCTTAACTTGTAATTTATAGTAGCATATCCCATATCAAGTTCATTTAATTTTTCAGTTATTTTATTAATAGCAGATCTATTCTCCATGCCATTGAATTCTCCTGAGTTTACTAGGATACCATCGCTTTCATATGCACGAGTCATTTTGGTAATATTTAATTCATAGTCATGTGGTTGAATTACAATCTTGATTGGAACATCGTATTCTTTAGCGAATTCAAAATCTCTCTGGTCATGTGCTGGAACTGCCATGACAGCACCTGCTCCATACTCATAAATTACAAAATTACCTATGAAAATAGGAATTTTTTCACTGTTAATTGGATTTACCGCATATTTTCCAATAAACATTCCTTTCTTTGTTATTTCAATATCAGTTCGTTCAAATTTATCTTGATGCATTACCTCATCATATAATTTATTAAAACTATTCTCATATTCCGTTCCAATCACCCATTCTCGAACCCAAGGATGTTCGGGAGCAAAAACCATAAAGGTTACACCATATAATGTATCAGGTCTAGTTGTAAATATATCTATAGTTCTTTTTTCTTCATCAATAGGGAATTTTATTATTGTACCCTCTGATCTTCCAATCCAATTCTGTTGCATAATCTTAACTTTTTCAGGCCAATCAACAAGATTTAAACCCTCGAGCAATTCATCTGCATAATCTCTTATCTTAAGAAACCATTGCGTTAAAAACTTCTGGTCAACAATTGTATTACATCTCCAGCACTTTCCTCCTTGAGCTTGCTCATTTGCTAGAACCGTAGCACATTTAGGACACCAATTAACATAGCTTTCTTGTTTATACGCTAATCCCTTTTCTAGCATCTTTAAAAAAAACCATTGATCCCATTTATAATAATTTGGATTATGACTATATACCTCCCGTGTCCAGTCGTATGAAAGTCCGATTCTTTTTTGCTGATTTTTCATTTTCTTTATATTTTTGTTAGTCCATTCTTCAGGATTAGCACCATGATCAATTGCTGCATTCTCTGCAGGCATACCAAACGAATCATAACCCATGGGATAAAGAACATTAAAACCATTCATCCTTTTAAATCTAGCATAGCAATCTCCTATAGTATAATTTCTCAGGTGCCCCATATGAAGTTTTCCAGACGGATAAGGATACATCTCTAAAACATAATATTTTTTTTTCCCTGAATCTACTTGAACTTCAAAAATTTTATCTTTTTCCCATTTTTGTTGCCATTTTTTCTCGATTTTTTCTGCGTTATAATCAACCATAAAATCCTACTACTTTCCATAAATTAGTGGTTATACAAACGATTTAATATTTTAGTATTTGATTCAATAAATTTTTTATGTAGAAAACTAACCATAGTATCTTTTGTTATTACTTAAAATTTCAATAGTTATTCTAAATAGAAAAAAAATAAACTGTAGCAATAAAACTTAACTTTACCAACTTACTAAGGATATTAGTGACAATTGAAAAAATAAGATTATCTGTTGGAAGTGCCTCAGTTTTAGAATTAGGGTCGTTACCTCGATTTAAATATCCTCCTACTACGTGTTATCTCATGACATTCAGGGAGGGTCATTGTTTAGCGAATTGTAGTTTTTGTCCTCAAGCCAGATCATCAAAAAGCTCCATTGAGAAGCTATCTCGTGTTAATTGGCCAATTTTTTCCTTCAAAGATTTTCTGACAAAACTTAAGTATTTGCCATCTTCAAAAAAATTTGAAAGAATTTGTATTCAAACACTTAATTACCCAGAAAATTTCAATGATTTAATCGAGATAATAACTCAGATTAAAAGAATTATTGACATTCCTATTTCAGTTGCAATTCCACCTATGTCAAAAGAAAAATTGAAAGAATTAAAAAATAGAGGTGTTCAAAGAGTGGGAATTGCATTAGATGGGGCTACACCCGAAATTTTTGAAATAATAAAAGGTAAGAATGTTGAAGGTCCCTATAAATGGGAGGAGCACCTTCAAAAATTAAAAGAAGCTCTAGAAATTTTTACTCCTGGATTTGTAAGTACTCATATAATTGTTGGATTAAATGAAACTGAAAAAAATGTAATTCAACTTATTGAAGAATTATTCAACTTAGGTATTATTGTTTCTCTATTTGCATTTACACCAATTAAAGGTACCAGATTTGAAAATAAGCAACAACCTAGTATTACAAATTATAGAAAAATACAGTTAGGAAGATTTCTTATTTATAATAGAAGGAAAAAATTGAAGGATTTTACATTTAATACAAGAGGAGAAATTATTAATATTAATATTAATAAAAAAGAGCTAAAGATTCTCATTGATGAGACAGACTCTTTTTTAACTTCTGGATGTCCTGGATGTAATCGCCCTTATTATACTTCAAAACCTTCAGGTCCTATCTATAATTATCCAAGTTCGCTGACAGATAAACAAAAAGAAGAGATATATGAATTACTAAATAAATTTGTAAATAAATAAGTGATTAGTAAAAATGAATACCTGGAGATTTATACCACTTACAGTTAAGAATGGTTTTTGGAATATGGCTTTAGATGAGGCAATTCTAACAGCAGTCATAGAGGGAAAATCTCCAAACACATTAAGATTTTATAAATGGCACCCTTCAACAGCAAGTATTGGCAGAAATCAAAGTCTTTCGGATGAGATTGACCTTCAAATTGCCATAGATCGAGGATTCAATGTTGTAAGACGTATTACTGGAGGCGGTGCAGTTTTCCACGATGAATTTAGAGAGATTACTTATTCAATTGTTTGTCCTATTAAATATCTTGAGAAATTAGGCGCAAATAAAGTCTTAGATCAGTTTGAAATAATCACCCAAGGAATAATTGGGGGATTATCAAATTTTGGTTTAAAACCAGAGAAGGATGTCATCCATTGTCCAGCAATTCTTTTGGATGGAAAAAAATTTTCTGGAAATGCTCAAATCCGCAGAAAAGGATATCTCCTCCAACATGGTACAATTTTATTAGATATAAACCCTGAATTAATGTATTCTGTACTTAAGACTCCAGAAAATGTAACGAAATCTAGAATGGTCAGATCAGTTCGAGCAAAGTGTATAGGCATAAAAAATATTATTCCAAACTATAAAGAACGAAAATTACTTAGATCATTAAAATATGGCTTCGAAAAAGCACTAAAAATCAATTGTGTCGATGATTTTTTTACTAAAGAAGAAATTAAGTTAGCTGAAGAATTAGTTCTAAAGAAATATTCTACTCAAAATTGGCTAAAAAAATATGACTAGAACTCAATTGTTGAAGGAAAAAATAACATCTCAATCAATAGAATGGGGAGATTTTTCAACCATTCTCAATCTAGAATCAATTGAATTAACTGAATTATTTGACATAACCCAAGAGATTACCCGTAAAAACTTTAATAATATTTTAAAGATTTATATTCCCACAAATAGATTTCCTGCTATCAGTATAACGGGAAGAGAATGTAATTTACAATGTGAACATTGTAATAAGAAATATTTAAAGGGAATGACCCCTATTCTAGATCCCCATAAATTAGAGAGATTTTTATTTGACCTTTCTAAAAAGGGTGGAGTAGGGGCATTAATATCAGGAGGGAATATGGAGGATGGTTCAGTGCCATTATTAAATTATTTAGATGCTATAAAAAAAGTGAAAAGAGAAACAAAATTAATAATAAATTCACACACCGGATTGTTAAATGAAAAAACAGCAAAGAAGCTCGCTGATGCTAAGGTTGATATAGTATCCTTTGATATAAATATGGATGAAGAGGTTGTAAAGAATATATACCATTTAGATATCGAATTAAGTGAATATAAAAGGGCAATAAATTTATTAAAAAGGTATAAATTAAATATTGTTCCTCACATTTGTATTGGTCTTCATTATGGAAATCTGAGCAAGGAGTTAGATTCTATTAAATTTATTAAGGAATCTAATATTAATCCCTCATTAATAGTTATTATTGTTTTAATTCCTCCAAAGGATTCCAAAATTAAATTTAAGATTCCAAAACCAGAAGATATTGCAAAGGTGATAAGTATCCTAAGAATTCTTTTTCCTAAGACAGAAATTTCATTAGGGTGTATGAGACCTCGGGGAAGAGCTAAAAATGAGATTGAAAAAGCTGCAATTAAAGCAGGTATCACTCGAATTGAAATCCCATCTAGAGATACTTTAATATGGTTAAGGGAATATAATTCTAAAATACAGTATAAATATTTTTCTGCTTGTTGTGCAATTCCTGAAAAGTTTGAAAATTTAGCTGAAAGTAATATTGAAGATATTAGAAAATATACAAAGATCTGAAGCGAAAAATTATGTATATTAGTAAGGAAATTAAAATTATAGGACTAAAAGAAGTTCCATTAATTCAAAAAGGCGATAATATTCCCGAAATCATATTAAAGGCAATAAATAATAATGGGTTAACCTTAGAAGATAGAGATATATTAATTATCGCTCAAACTATTATTTCAAAAAGTATTGGTAGAACAAGGAATTTAAATAAGATAACACCAAGTACTAAAGCTTTTAAATTATGGAAAAAAATTACACCAAAAGTTAAGACTCACGGATTACCAGAAAAAAATCCTGAATTAATTCAAGCTATTTTAGATGAATCTAAGGAAATTGTAAAGAGTCAACACGTAATAATAACAGAAACTAAACACGGATTTATTTGTGCTGATGCTGGAATAGATAAGTCTAATGTCGATGGTGAAGGTGTAATAACTCTTTTACCAGAAAATCCTGATATGGAAGCGGAGAAAATAAGAATAACATTAAAAAAGAAAACAGAAAAGGATGTAGCTATAATAATATCCGATTCATTTGGGAGAGCTTTTAGAATAGGAGCTATTGGAACTGCTATTGGTGTTTCAGGAATAAATCCGATTTTAGACATGCGGGGTCAACATGATTTATTTGGGAAGATACTCCAAACAACATTAATTGGCCAAGTAGATAGTTTAGCAGCAGCAGCACAATTAGTTATGGGTGAATGTAATGAGGGTATTCCTATTGTACTAATAAGAGGATATAATTTTGAATTTAGTACTAAAGCAACAATTAAATCTATTTTGAGAAATAAGGAGATTGATTTATTCAGAGAAAATAAAGAGGATATAATAAAAAAATTCTTAAAAAAGCGTAGAAGCTATAAATTATCTTTTTCTACTCAAGATGTTGATAGAAAAATTGTTGAAGAATGTATTAAGCTTGCCAGATGGGCACCAAGCGCTCATAATGGACAATTTTGGAGATATATAATATTTGAAAGAGATAAGAAACGTGAAAGTTTGATTATTAAAATGAATGAAAAATTAAGAATAGATTTACAAAAAGATGGGAAATCAGAAGAGTTTATTAAATTAAAAATAGAAAGAACCAAAAATAGTTTTTTAAATTCACCCTTCTTGGTTTTACTATGCATGGATACTTCAGATTTAGAAAAGTATTCGGATTTTGAAAGAAATCAGAATGAATTTTTTTTAGGAATACAAAGTATTAGTAGTTCAGCAATTTATTTTCTCCTTTCTCTCGAGATGAAAAATTTAGCTGCATGCTGGTATTGTGCTCCACTTTTTGCTAAGAATATTATAAGAGAAAATTTGCAACTACCTCAAAGTTATATCCCTATGGCTTTTTTTACAGTTGGTTACCCAATTAAAACAATAAAAGCTCCAAATCGTAAAAATTTGAAAGAAATAATATATGAACCTAATATTTAGACTAATAAAATTATGAATGATAATTTTTATGTTGTTTTAGCTGGAGGTGTTGGAGCCGCAAAATTAATTGAGGGATTAACAAATGTAGTTAGCCCGGAATTACTAAAGATTATTGTTAATACAGGTGATGATATTGAGTTGTTTGGACTAAAAATCTGCCCTGATTTGGATATAATAACTTATACATTAGCAAACCTGGTAGATAAAGAAAAGGGATGGGGATTTAAGGATGAGACTTTTAATTGTTTAAGTATTTTAAAGAGATATTATAATACAGGATGGTTTAATGCTGGTGATTATGACTTAGCTACTCATATTTATCGGACTGATCTATTCAAACAAGGATTTAGCAAGGCAGAGATTACCAATATGATATGTAAAAACTTGGGAGTAAAATCTCATCTTATTCCGATGTGTAATGAAAATGTTCAGACATTTATTACTACTCCATCAGGAACAATGCATTTTGAAGAATATTTCATTAAACATCAATGTAAACCAAAAGTTCTTAACATTCATTTTGAGGGTATTCAAAATTCAGTACCAATTAAAAACGTCCTAAAATATATAGAAGATGCAAAAAAAATAATAATCTGTCCTTCAAATCCAATTGTATCAATAGGAACTATAGTTCAAGTGAAAGGCATTAAAAAGGCACTCTCTAAAGTTAAGGATAAAATATATTCCGTTAGTCCCATTATTGAAGGATCTCCAATTAAGGGACCTGCTGATAAATTAATGAAATGTATTGGATTAGAGATCTCATGTTTAGGAGTGGCAAAATATTATCGAGAATTTTTAGGACATTTCATAATTGATAATAAAGATTGTAGTTTAAAACCAAAAATTGAAGAACTTGGTATAAGAACTTATTGTTATGATACGCTAATGGTAGATTTATTAAAGAAAAAAGATTTAGCTCAATTTATCATTCAATTATAATTAAAAAAGGAAGTCATTCCTAAGTAGATTCAACAGCAACTTCTTCCGTTTTTTCTTCTATAGGTACTTCAACTTCTTCTTTTCTAACATAATCCCCAACAGAAGTAAGAAGTTCTTTTATACGTCCTTCTTGTTGTAATCTGATTATTAAATTTCTATGTTTGATAAATGAGATTAATTTTGATATTACTGGAAAGATTACCATGATAGGAGCCAATAAAATTATAATAACTTCTGGAGAAAACATTGCTACACTTTCAGTAATAGCAGGAGGTAAATTTAATATGTTCTCAATAAACCAACGTGGATGAATAATTATATAACTTATAATTAAAAGTAAACCTACACGGTATGTAAAATTAATTAGTGTAGAAACTGCTAACTTTCGAGCTTGAGGGGCTGATGTACTAGCAGTTAACGTATCCCTGGCTTCTGAATCTTCTCGGAAAAGACGTTGTATATATCTCCCAAGTCTTCTTGTTTTCGATGCTGCGGTTACTAGTTTTTTTTCTTCTTCCTCTAACTTTTTCTTTTCTATCATTTCTTTTACATATGAGAATCGCTTACCTGTTTTTGCAAAGAATTTTCCGAGAGCTAAACCCTCTTTCTGTTCTGTTTCAATCTCTTTCAATTTCTCTTTGGCTTCTTGTTTTATTTTATCGATATTTGCATTAACATAGTGTGATTCTCTTGCAAGAATATTCAATTGAGCTTCTAATCGTTCACTTCTTTCTATAGAAGGTTTAGTTACAGTATCAGTATAATTAATTTGGAAAGCTAATTCTAAATAAATATAGGCTAATATTGCAAATAAGATAATAGGATTTGCCAAAAATGCGAAAAAATTATTAATAGGTATTTGATTTACAATTGGATCAATGGGATCAGCCATTGTATCCAAATATTCATAATGAAGGTTAATTAAATCCAACATATCTCTTAATCCTGATATCATAAGAGGAACAATAACCATGAGCATTAAACCCCCAATTGCAATAAGAGAATGTTTTGGATCATTTTTATAAAAAGCTCTAATCGCGTATATAATGGAAACGACTAATAATATTTGAAAAATGAACAAATAAAGATCTGTTAAAAGCACTTCAAACTCACCAAGAATTAAACCGGGAATTTTAGATAATTCGGGTTGAGGTATTGAAAACCATTTACTCAGGTATTCCTCAAAAAAATTTCTAACAAAAGCAAACATATAAAAATTTTGACCAAAACTTGCTATCAAATATGCACAACCCCATGCAATAACTAAACTAATCCCATAGATTACATATGAAAAAACATTTTTTAAAGCCTTAAAAAAAGCCAGTATTACGAGTTCATCCTTAGCTGTAACAATTACTATATCAAAATGAAAAATTGATGCTAAAAAAAGAAAACATAATAAAGAATATAATACCAAATTAATAATTTTTAAAGCCAATAAGTATGTACGTGCCATTTTTTAATAAGCCCTCCCTTTCTTTTTTGCTTCCATGTAATTGCTTAATACTTGATTCATCATATCATCAGGTCCACAAGTTATTATACTTATTCCCAGATTACGGAGATCTTGTTTAATAGTTAGAATATGTTCAAGCATTTCCTCACTAATGGCTTCTGCTAAAGCTTTATCCGTTGATGATAGATCAATTTCATGAATCTCAAACCAAGGACTGAATGGATTGATAACAATGATAGTATGATTGAAGGGAACTAATTTTTTAATAGCTTGTGAAATATCTTTAGGATTTGCCTCCAAATCAGATATAAAAAAGATTAAACTACGCTTTTGAAACCGTTTAATGAAATGATCCATTGCTTCAATCATTTTGCATTTTCCTTGTGGTTTTATTCGAGCAACAAAATCTAAAACTTGATAGAAGTGTTCTTCTCCACTATTTGGTTTTAAGAAATTCAGATTTTTTTTATCTGAAAAAGTAAATACACCAACATTATCTCTTCTAGTTAAAGCGACTTTAGTTAATAACATACAAGCTCTAATAGCATATTCAAACTTTGTGTTTTCAATCGCTCCACCCGCCATAGTATCTGATGAATCAACCAAAATCATTACTGTTACATCTCTTTCGGTTTCAAACTCTTTAACTATTAACGTTTGAGCCCGTGCACTAGCTTTCCAATCTATTAATCTAAATTGATCACCAAAAACGTATTTTCTCATTCCATAAAATTCTGAACCAAGACCTTTTTGCTTCGATCTTTGTACTCCATAATTTAATTGTAGAGAGCGCTTTGACCCTAAAATTTCAATTCTTTTAATATCTTCATAAGGAGGATATATAAGAATATCTGTAACGCTATCTGGTACAATCCTTTCAACTGAATTAAAACCTAATCTATCTTTTACTATTATTGACAATGGTCCAATAGCATATTCACCCCTAACCCTTGGCTCAAGAACATAAGAAAATTTTATAATTGCTTTAGGTCCAATTCTAGTAGATATAAAATTTTCACCCAATATCAATCGAAAAAGTTGGGGATTATAATTATCTCTTATTTCAATAAAATCAAAACTATTTCGTCCAGTATTTTCAACTACTACTTTAATATGAACAAAATCATCCTTGAATACTTTTTCCTTTTCGAGTTCTCTATGTACTTTTAATTCCTCTACATTCATTTTATAGTAGAATAAAGGTAGACTAATGATAGTACTAAATAGAAGTAAAATTGCGAAGTAAATTAAAAAATAATTTACAAATGCAAAACCTGCTGTAAGAAAAAAAACAGCAAATAAGATTAAAGTCCTACCTTTACCACCTAAAATTGGTCTCCACCATTTTTTCCTTTTTTTTCTATTAATTCATTTAAAATTTTATGATCATAAAAGATAAAAAAAAATGTTTTAGATTGGGATGGGAATTTCCTCTGTAATTGATTTAAGAACACTCACAGTATCAAGCCCTTCTAACTCTGCTTCAGGTTTTAAAAGAACTCTATGATTTAATGCGGGAACAACTAAAGCTCGAACATCATCCGGAGTTACATATGAACGACCTAATATCGCTGCACGGGCTTTAGAACATTTCATAAGTGTTAAACTTGCTCTTGGTCCGCATCCTAATGCTATTTGGGGATGATTTCGAGTCTTTATAATGAGATCTCGAATATATTTAAGGATTCTATCATCTATATACACTAAATTCATTATTTTTTGAGCTGCTAGAATTTCTTCCCCATTTGTTATAGCCTCGACAGAAGGTGAATCACCTGAAATTTGTCTTCTTAATATCTCAACTTCTTCATCTTGTTCAGGATAATCTAACCATAATTTAAAAAGAAATCTATCAACCTGTGCTTCTGGTAATGGGTATGTGCCTTCCATTTCTACAGGATTTTCAGTTGCTATTACAATAAAAGGCTTTTCAAGTGGTAATGTTTGACCTTCAATTGTAATTTGACGTTCAGCCATTGCTTCTAGCAAAGCTGCTTGAGTTTTAGGAGCACTTCGATTTATTTCATCAGCTAAGACTGTGTTTGCAAAGAGAGGTCCCTTTTGAAGCACAAAGGCACCCTCATTTTGATCAAATATTTTTGTTCCAGTGATATCTGCGGGAAGAAGATCAGGGGTGAATTGCACTCTACGAAACGATATTCCAAGAGTATTAGCAAATGTTTTAGCCATAACGGTTTTTCCAAGCCCTGGGACTCCTTCTAAAAGGACATGCCCATTCACTAGTAGTGCAATGAAAAGTTGTTGTAGAATCTCCCCATATCCTACTATCACTCGACTTACTTCACTTAAAACTTCTTGAGCAATTTCTCTTATTGGTGTTACATCAATCTCTTCATGGTCATAATATTTTGCTTTGTCAGGAGTTTCCATTTATTTTAAACCTCTTTATTTTTTTTAATTTGTGTATTATATATTTAGTTATTGTAATTTGATTAAATATTATTAACTGCCCAACTCATCTCGAAAAATATTTCTTCGAAATCTTGTTCAGTTTTAACTTTATATTTACCTTCTTTAATTGATAATATCCTATCCATAAATCTAGTTAATCTTCTAATTTTTAATTTGGTTGTGGAAGGATCTTTTGCTGTTACTAAATTAATTACATTTTCAGAATTAATTTTTCTCCCTCCTAATTGAGTATTTAATTTTCTTTCTAATCTTCTATATAATAATTTTAAAGCATCACTATATTTCATCTTATCTTTATATTCATCAATTTTTTGAGCAAAGAACGAAGAAGTTCGAAATCTAGCCATTTCTTCTTTCTTTTCTTCTTCTTCAGCTATTTTTTCCTCCTCCTTCTTTTTATCTTTTTTCGGGAGATATTTTCTTAATGTATAAAATGCTAAAAGAGGATAGATCCACGCAGTGATAGGATTTGTAGAGAGGTGAACAATGTACTGCATGACATAACCAAATATTCCTGCAGATGTAAGATCTCTTGAATATTCTGGTCTTATATGAGCTTCATCAAATACTACTACCCACTCATCTTTAGGTCTTCCCTCATTTGCATAGGTCAACCACTCAATAATATTTATTCCAAATTGTAAATTATCATATCCAGGCCAATCAATTAATTGATTATTAAATAAACTTGCATCCGCACATGCAAATGTTCGCTGTGTGCCACCATCATAAGCTAGAAATACACTTTGCTCGCGTGTGAGATGAATAGTTGTAGGGATCGAAAAACCTTGGCTATCTTCTAAAATACTCATAAAACCAAGATTGAGATCATCTTCAGGGGAATTATATCTTTTATTACCATCTTTATCAATAAAACTATATTCTGAAGAACTTCCAATTTGTGTCCATCCAAAATACTCAACAAAAGGTCCACCTATGGCACATGATGCTTTTGAAAGAATTACTTCATCCACATCGGTAGTTGTTTGATGAGCAGCAAAATCTTTGATAACAGGAAATTCTGAAGTTTTATAATAGGATTCATTATCTCTCAAGATCCCATTAGCAAAAATTGTTAGAGGGAACTGGTGTCCTTTAAGTCCTCCTGCTACAAAGATTTCCCATAATAAAGTGCTTGTAGAACCATGATCATGGCATATTAAAAGTGAATTTGATCCATTAAAAAACTTTATAAAATATGGTACTTCAAAAATAGGGTCATAAAATTGATTTGGACCTAATAGGATTAGTAAGATTGATTTATTAAGTCTTTCAGTTGCACTCAGGCTAGATTGCACTGTCATTACTTCATATCCTTCATTTTCTATCACGGTTTTGAATTTTGAAGCCCCATTCCAATCATCATTATAAACTGAAAAGTTCTGATTATTTATTCCTTTATCAATCGCAGAGGAAAATAATGGAATAAAGACAAGGATAACAATGATTACGAATAAGCCTTGTTTATAAATCGACCCAGCCTTGATTTTCTTACGGGATTGGGATTGTCGCATTTTCTGAGAGGTTGTTTTTCTTAAAAATATAAGAAAAGTAATACTACTAAAAATAGCACCTAAATAACTTAAAAGGGGGATATAACTTACAAAAACAGGCAACTCTTCTGGTTTTATTTGTTTAAATTTATCGATAAAATCACTGATAAGTATTCCAAAAACTATGAAATAAATTGTTAAAAATACTAATACTATCCCTTTAGACGTATTTAGACTTTTCTGAGTAGCTTTTCCAGGTTTTACCATTGTAATTTACTTTTGAATCTTTTTTAATATTAAAAAATATTTTAAATGCTAAATTCTATAATTTGAAAGTAAAAGATTTTCCAGTTATTTCATTGTATATATTAGAGAATAGATCTATAGTAAAATTCAATTCCTTATTCGTTGGTTCCACTCCACCATAGATAATATCCTCTATTTTTTTAATAAATGGATAGATAGATTCTGGTTTTAATCTTTTTTCTAATTCATTAACACAAGCAATTGCATATTCACGAATTGTTTGATGAGCTAATCTTGGTTTCTTAAACTTGATGTTGATAATATCATCATATACAAGATAAATATAGGCAATTGCTTCTTTGGATCGATTGGTTTCAGCTAGAATTTTTACATTATCAAACCTTTGTTTTATATTTATTTCTGGTTCTGGTTGTTTCTTTTTCTTTTTAGCCATTATATCCTAACCTATGCTTTTTATTTTTAAAATAATTTATTATTTTATTTTTTATGAGCTTTTATTTTTTTGTACTTTTTTTATTATTAATTGTCTTAATATTTTTATTAAATTTGAATTTAGAAATTTAAAACAAAATTATAACCTGTTAATTGATAATATATTGGTGAGAATAATTCGCATGTGGTATAGAAATCTTGCTCCAATATTTTAAAAGGTTTTGCGTATATTATCTCTTCAACTTTTTGAATAAAGGGGTATATTGAAGAAGGAGTTAGTTTTAATTCTTTCACTGATATGATTGCAAAATCTCTGATGGTTTCATTGATATTTCTCGTCCGATTATATTTAGCATTGATTAAATCCATATAAATTGCATTAAATAGATATGATATGGATTCTTCTAATCTTCCTGAATCTTTAAGAATTTTAAGATTTTCTATTCTTGATTCAAGTGGTAAATTTACCACTCGTGACTCTTTCTCTCGTTTTCTATAATAATAAAAACCATAAATTCCTAATGCTACTGCAACAATTGCTATAATTGGAAAGAAAATCATTGAAAATATTAAAAATGGAGGCGCACCACCTGTAGATCCGGAGGCTGAAGAAGAACTTGCCTCAACGGATATATATCGTAATGGTGTTCTTAAATCTAAATCTAGATCATTTTCTAATTTTATCTGGATTGACGCAGTACCA
Source organism: Promethearchaeota archaeon (assembly GCA_048937405.1). Classification (GTDB taxonomy): domain Archaea; phylum Asgardarchaeota; class Lokiarchaeia; order Sigyniarchaeales; family SOKP01; genus Loki-b32. The sequence continues at coordinate 121,465 of JBHLNF010000001.1, read as the reverse complement.
TTTCCTTCAGGTATTTGAAATGTAGCAGAAAAAGTGCCATCTGATTCTGTTATTATAGGGTCAGATGTAGTATTAAGTATTGTCCTATTATAGATAATCTTAATTTCTCTGTTACTTATTCTTATAGTGGGATCTGTGCTAGATAATAAAGTGCCTTTTAATGTAAATTCTTGTCCCTCTGTGGGGGTGCTATCAATATCCAAATTACACGTAATATTTGAAAAGATTGAAATATCAGAAATGGTCGATTCGTTATAATCAACAAAAGGATCATCTGAAAAGTTTAATTTTAAATCCAAGTAATTTGAAAATGTATTAGGTACTTGTATCATAGTATTCGTAAATGAGCCAAAATCATCTGTATTAAAAGAATCCTGAGACAATATATTTGTACCATCTAACCAATAATAATTAATTATGGCCGAAGGAATATTACTTCCATTCATATAACTTAAATCTCCGCTTATCGATAGTTGTTCTCCTGAAAGTAATGGAAGAGAGGTGTTGTAAAGTACATTAGCAAATGTAGAGTTTGATTTAAAGTTGATAATTAAATAATTTAAATATTTAACAGTTTTACCAGTATTAACAATCGCTTCAAATTTATGATCAGTATAAATATTACTTGAATTAGGAATTGTATAGTCAAATCTAAATTCTCCATTTTCATTTGTTATATTAGTATATTGTGAGGAGAGGATATCTCCATCAACTTTTAGAGATACTGATTCTCCTTCATAACCTGTATCATTAGGTTTAAAATATAATCGCCCTTCGATTGGAACAATATCATTATGATAATGACGAGTCTCATTAATCATATAATTCGTAAGATTTACCCATCCCCATGTTGCTGAATTTTTGGGGATGATGTCATTATCACCTTTGTTTAAATTCTCATTTTTGTAAAAATCATTTGCTATATTATTATTACTACTTAGAAATATCAAAAAAATTGGAATAGATAAAATAATTATACCTAAAAAACAAGTAAACCTTCTGAGGTGTTTTCGATTTCTTGTTTTATACATAAAATTTTCTTTTCTCCTAATTCTTTATAAATTACTGATTTTTATAAATATGGTTCTTCATCTCCCTCAATATATTCTGAAACAGGAGGGCTATAATTGACCCAAACGGTTGTTTCTGCTCTTGTATCAGGCCACTCATCATCAACAGTTAAAATTCCTTCAAAAATTCCTCCAGGTCCAGTAACAACAAAAGAATTTGCATCAATCCAAGTACCATTTGAAAGATATCTAACTGAAACAATAACATTTACACCTTCAATGGCTGTACCATTATCCCATAATAAAGTACCATTTATATGGACTGTATCGCCTAAAATCCATAATTCTGGATCATATGACTCCCAATCACTCCAATACGTATCAGTTATTAAAGATGTTCCAGCCGTAATATTTATGGGAATCAATGAACTACTGTGAATCATAATCCCTGTTTGGTATATACCGGGAGCATCAATATCTCCCGTAAAGGTAATATTTAGCGAATATTCACCTTGTGGGCATGAAAGGGCAATTGAATTGGAAAATTGATAAGACCCATCATTATTTATTGTTAACCAGTTAGAGCCAATTAAATATGAAAGAGTAACATCTGAAAGACTACTATCTAGTAATATTATATTTAATCTTAGACCTCTTAGAGGAGTTCCGATTAATTGGTCTTGGACGGTTCCAGATACAAAGAAATTTTCAACATCCCTAGTGATTATGCGATCAATCAAATTAGTGGATATGGTTACCGGCTCATTTATAATTACAAAAGTAGTGTTAAATGTTACATAACTTGACCAATTTACTTTAATATAATGAATTCCACCATACCATAAGCTTGTATCTATAATAAATGTATGAAAACCTTGTCTAGATTCACCACCAGTAAAAGTGTGGCTGCCTAAAAGATATGAGTTATTGTAGATGTTATAAATTCTTACTTCTCCATAAGTAACAGGATTATCAGTACTGTTTAAAATATATACTGTAAAATTTATGTCTCCTCCACGAGAAAAGCTTTCTGGGAAATTTCCTTCCCAATCATAATAAGTTGGTAATGTAGCAGTACCATTAATCCAAAGATGGATTTTAATATCGTCGGGGTCATATACTCGTAACTGGTAATTCGCGTCTGAAGAAGCATTGATATATGGTAAATTAAAATCATGTTCATTATAAATATTATTTGGACTTGAATAAATGAAAGTCCCGTTAAACCATACTTCTAGAGTATAATTACCTGTAGGAACAAAACTAGCCGTCGTGAATTCAGCATAGATTGTACCATATTGATCAGTTTGATAAGAACCACTTACAAGTACTAATCCACCAAAAATTTCGGTACCGTCAAAAATGTGGATAGATATTTCGCCGTATTTAATAGGGTCAAAATTTGATGTATCATTTAAATATCCTTGAATAATAAATGTATTACTGGAAGGGCCATATTTATTTATTTCTCGAGGTTGAGGCCATGCCTGAAGATTAATATCTATTGATTCATCTAAAACAAAATAAGAATAATTAGTTCTACCATTCCAAGTAGCGTAAATCAAATGTGGTCCTGCTACTGTACTAGAATTTGTTGAATAAATAACTGTAGCAATTCCATTTATGGTTGTATCATAACCAATAGGGATGTTTTGGGTAACATCGTAAAAATCAACTCTTTCTCCATCATCTATCGGAACTCCAGCGAGATGAATATATACTGAAAGGTTTAGATCTTCATTACGATTAATTCGTGGGTTATTAAAATTATCTGATGTAGTTCCATTTATCCAAAATAGTAAAGATGCTTCTGTCTCTATTCTAAGATCGTTTATAAAATATGATGTAGTGGTTAAAATTGGTAAATCAAAATAATAGGGATAAGGATAAGATAATAAATTTATTGTACCGTTAAAATCTAATCTTAACGTATAATTACCCGGTGGAGTATTGGAATCAACTCCAAAAGTAAGATCAAAATTACCAGATGCGTCTGTTTGATAAGGGTAAGCCTCATTTGGAACTAAGTAAGACGAATAATTTATACCACCTCTTAATAATGTTAGCGTTATCTCGGAGTAGCGTATTGGTAGAGAATTAGTAGTAGTATCATAAATTTCTCCTACTATATTAAACTGTGTTACTCCACTTCCTGTACGGTTTATAACCCGAGGAGTTGGTCCAGAAATGATATTTATAGTAGGAGTCTCATTTAAAACAAAATATGAGTAATTTTTTTGTAGACCAATTCTAGCGTATAGTAAGTTCGGTCCTGCTACGCAATAATCTCCGACAAAATAACTAGTAGAGGCATATCCATTTATATCTGTTAGATCAGAATTTATGAGAACATCTCCTCTAGAATAATCATAAAAATAAACTCTTTTATTATACATAGGTCCATGAACTACTGAAACTACTCTAGCAGTAAGTGTAAGAGTATCACTTCGATTAACAAGAGGGTTAGTAGGATTAACAGCAGGTATACCATCGATATAAAATGAAATATCTAACGATTTTGTGACATTCAGTCCCATTCTATTACTTGAGTTTGACATTGAAGGAATTTGATAAAGATAAGGTTCAACATATAAAATCCACGTCCCATTAAAATCAGCTCTAACCTCATATTGTCCCACTAGAACAGAGGGATTTAAATCAATAACCTCGTTGAAATCACCATTATTATCGGTTATTACTGAGGATGGGTTGAAAGCAAATGTTTCCTCTGTACTAGTCCCTCTTTGAAATAGTAAAAGATTTACTACAGCATTTTGGACACTTTCCCCATTTTTTGGGTCATAGACATGTCCTTGAATGTTTGTCGAATCCGGTTGAGAATCAGATATATTTATTTCTGCTGGATTAACATTTATAAGAAGCACTGATATATCACCTAATATACCAATAACTGTAGTATTCGAATTTACATCGTCATATTTTGCTTCGATGACGTGAGGACCAACTACGTGTGAATCATTAAGATCAAAAAGGATTGATGCTTCACCATTAATATCGGTAATATCTTGCCCCAAATTCTGCCCAGTTGTAGTATCTGTAAAAGTTATAGTTAAACCTTCTTCTGGACTGGTGAGAGAACTAACATTTGCTGTGATTATTGCTGTATCTGGTCTAGAATAATATAATTGATCTGAATCGACTGTAATATTATAATTTCCTCCCAATATTGTTATTGGTTCGATATCGAATTGAACCCATTGTCCTGCTCCTGATATATCCATTGGAACATAAATTTCTGCCCAATTATAGAGATTTTCATATTTTATAGCAAACGAATTCTGTCCTTCAATATTATCATAAAATTCTTCTATTTGGAAGCTATTAAAACCATCAACAAATCTACTAGCAACACCAAAAGCACGAGAAAAAGCACAAAAAGCAGAAGCAAAATCAGAATATACTCCTACTTGTTCTTGACAGAACCACTCAACTGTATCAACCCCTTCAGGAGCAGGATTGTATTCATCAACACTCCTCGGAATATCAAAGTAAGTATTAAGATAATTCTTAATTTTATTTGCCACCACGAAAGCATTATCACTAGGATCAATAATAGCATCTAAATTGTCGAAATGAGTATTAAAGTTAGGATGATTACTTTTATAATCTTCGATGGTTGGGGGTAACTGTAAATATTTATTTCTTATATAAAGTGGGGTATAAATAGGTTCAACAGCATTATTATTAATTTCTTGATCGGTGGGTAAGTTTAGACCAAACATTTCATATGTCATATTTACTGCATCACTTGATGTGAAGTAGAGATCTAGCACAGTACAATTATATTCATTTTTATAAAGTGTTGTATATGTTGGATCTAAATTTGGAGCATTAACACTTCCATCCATAACATAAGGATTAGGGAAAAGTGTTGGAATGACCATTGAATTACCTCCAACTTCAGGAGAAGGAACTGGTTTTTTAATTGTCAAAAGCTCTGGATCTGGACCATATTTTGAGTAATAATCAGAATAGTCATAAAAGTCATATATATCTGTACTTGCTGTTGAATGCCATCCATCTCCAGTATATTCATCAAAACATTCGAATTTCCATAAAACGTCTCTCATATCATCTAAGGAATCATAATTATATACTCTAAATATTTCAATATCCCCAGCTCCAGCCAAACCTAATAAGGCTAGTATAGGGAGAATTGATCCCATAGAAAAATCACCTAAATCTAAATCGTCTAAATTTCCATCAAGCAAATCAGAAAACATGTTCATCAAGGATTCATTATCAATGTCTAGTTGATCTAATAAATTAGGATCAAACTGATCTAATAGGTCGAGTAAATCATCGAGGTCAAGTGGAGGAGGTGGTAATATTAATAATGGCTCTTCTTCTGTTTCATTTTCTAAATTTCTATTAGGTAATTCTCTTTGAGAGCCAAATATATAATTAAAAAATACTGTTGAGAAGGCGAAAATTGAAGTTAAAAGTATTGCTACCAATATAACACCAATAATTCTTTTTTTATTAATGGCAGCTCCTAATATTTCCTCTCTTAATTCTGACATAGATACTATAAATAATCTTTTTTTTTTTCAAAAAAAGTTTAGAATATTAATCAAATTTATTATATATATAATTTTCCACAACTTTTTTTAAGTTAATAGGTTTTTTAAAAATTATCTTTAATATTATGTTTGACTCACTATCTTAAAAAATAGGTATAAGAGAGTTTTAATTTACAAACAGCTCAATAAAAGGTTTGAAATAAATTTTATTTGAAATTTTTTTTGATTAAAGGATAGTAAATATATCTAAAATTCAAATCCACATTTAGTGCATACTAATTTCTTCGCATAAATTGGTTTTGGTATATAACTAATTATACGTGTTTTATCTTCAACTTCTTTTACAGCAAACCCAGATGCACCACAATTGGGACATATTCTTCTTCCAGTTCCTACTTGAGGCGATGGTGTGGCAGGTGAGGTTGTTGAAGGTGTAATAGATGGGCTGGAACTATAACTTGCTGTCTGATTTGTGATACCTTGTGCTAAACTAGAAGGCATTACAGCTTTAGGTTCTCTTAATTCTTCAATCCGTTTATCTCTATACGCTATTTCTTCTTGTAACTTTGTTATTTGTGCTTGTAGTGGTCCAAGTTGTTGTTGCAGCATTGAATTATGCTGTTGTAGTTCCTGAACCTGCTGTTGCAATCCTGGAATATGGGCTTGTAATTGAGCTTTCTCCTCTGTTAATTGTTGTATTTGTTGTTGATATGCTTCAGTTGAAGTTTGAAGAGATTGTAATTGATTTGTTAATCGAGTAACTTGATTTTCTTTTTCTCTAAGTTGAGCAGCTAGTAGTGAACTTTGAGAATTTAATTCAGTAACCTGAGTTTGTAGTTGGAGTAAACTAGAATCCTTTTGTTGAAGCTGTGCTACAACTGTATTGTATTCTTCTTCTGAAGGTCCAATAGAGGATGATGGTATTGTAGGGGGTGGGGGTGGAGCTGTTATAGTTGGAGTGGAAGTAGAGGGAAAGGTTTGCATGGGTGGAGGTGTTACCGGTGATAATGGAATTTCAGGTTGTGGAGATGAGGGGGGTGGCATTGATGGAGGTGGGGTGAGGGGAGTTATCGAAGGAGGTGGCATTGAAGGTACTGAGCTTTTTTTTTTTTCTCTTTTTTTTTTCTCATTTTCATTTGACATAATAATCAATCTTTTTTAATAATAAATAAAAAACAGTTTCTACAAAATTGTTGGAGTAATTATGATTATAGCAGAAATGTAAATATAAAAGTGTTTCTATGTTATACCTTAAAAACAACTCCAATAAGGTTTTAATTTATCCTTTAAAGCGGGAATTAATTGGGTATTAAGATATTTTAATAATTTTGATTCTGAGGATCTCGATTTTTCTTGTATTAAATCATTGTCTTCATTATTAAGAACCTTTAAACAGTTATAAACAGCTCGGGCCTGTTTATCTAATTCATAACCTCCCTCTAAGGTTATCAATATTCTATCTTTTGCATATTTGTGCGCTATTGTTTTTATTTTTTTTAGATATTCTGCTGGGGCTTGATAGGTCCAATTCATATTTGTTAATTGATCAGTCCAATGAGTATCAAAACCAGCAGATATTAGTATGAATTCTGGTTTAAATTCACCACATACAGGAGAAATTATCTCATTAAAAAAGATAGGAATTGCGTCATCAGCAGTCCCAGCAGGCATTGCATAATTGATTATTTTTCCTGCTCCTTTATCTGATCCAATTTCGTCATAATTTCCACTTCCTGGATAAAAATATCCGTACTGATGAGAATTGAATATTACTAATTCTCCAGAATCTGATCCTGAACCCTTATAAAATATATCTTGAGTTCCATTGCCATGGTGACAATCCCAATCGACAATAGCAACTCTCTTAATACCTTTTTCTCTAAAAAGATACTCTGTTGCAACCGCAATATTATTAAAAATACAAAATCCAGAAAATCTATGTGAATTGGAGTGGTGACCAGGAGGTCTCACTAACGCGAAGGCATTCTTTATATTACCATCTAAAATCTCATCAGCAGCTTGTAAATTTCCACCCACAGAATATAATGATGCTTCATAAGTTTTGGGAGATGCTATAGTGTCCATATCTAAATATTGAAGACGATGTGTTTTTGCACTTAATTCACATATCTCCTGTATTTCTTTTATCACCCGTTCTTCATGGACATACCGTATTTGCTCTAAATCAGCTTTTCTGGGCTTAATAAGTTTAAAGCTCGGATTTTCAAGTAATTTCTTTTCTTTTAAGAAGTCCATAATAGTAATTAATCTATTCTTGTTCTCGGGATGTGAACCAACGTCATGTTCTAAAAAAATATCGTCGTATACAATTCCAGTTGTCATTATATTAATTCTCTTCAATAATCTTAAAATCTAAAATTACTTCAATAATTTTAAACTATAATTATTTTAATAACTACATATATACTTAAAAAAATTTTCTTCATAGGAATAATTAAATATGGTCAAGTCCAACAAATATACTCTAAAAATCATAATAATAGGAGAACCCGCAGTTGGTAAGACAAGTTTAGTTAAAAAATTTATCTCTGGGAAATTTACTCAAGACTATCGAGCAAGTATCGGCACTAATATCTTTATTAAAAAGATAAAATTGAAAAATGAGACAAATATATCAATTCAGATTTGGGATATCGCCGGACAAGAACGTTGGACAAATTTGAGAAGACCTTATTATACTGGAGCTAGAGGGGTGATTATTGTAGGGGATTTAACGAGAAAAAATACATTTTATCAAATTGAAGAATTTTGGGTTCCTGATATTAATCAATATTGCGACATTGTTCCTATTATATTACTCGCTAATAAGAGTGATTTAGAAACACAGATAAGTGAAAGTGAGATAGATTTTTTAGGAAAAAAAATAAATGCTTTATCCATTATATACACTTCTGCTAAAACAGGTGAAAATGTTGAGACTGCATTTAAAAAAATTTCTGAAGAAGCGGTAAAAACAATTAATAACAAAAAATAGACTAAAGAAAAATTAAGAGAAAAAGAATTATTCTATTTTATTTGTAAATTTTATTTGATTACTTTTTGGTTCATAGAGAGTTCCTTCTTTTATTAGCTCTTCTAGAGCACTTTCTATGAATTTTCTATCCAAAGTTTCTTCTAATTCTAAAATTTGAATAACATTAGTTTTTTCTTGTGCTTTCCACTCATTTTCTTCAAATATCTCTTTTAACCTATTCATTAATGTTTCCAGTTTATTAAGACTACTTCTGGATTGTCCTACAAATATCCTATCCATATCTATTTTACCGGTAGTTTCATCATATCCTGTATCTTTAAGATATCTTTTGAATAAGCTAATAATTTCTTCAACATCTTCTTTAAGAACTTTATCTCTTAAGGCCATTTTAGCATAAGATTCACTAAGTCTAACTAAGGCATCTAAATTTCTTGCTAATATTGAAATTATGGCATCCTCACTATCATATTGACCTCGTAATTCGAGATAGAATTCTTTAATTCTTTCCTTTGCTTCATCGGTTAATATTGGATTATATGTTCTTCTGGCATGTTTAATATATTTCTTCAGAAGATCTCTAGAAATTGGTGCTATTGAAGTATCATTATCCTCAAGAGATTCTTCTATATTCATCATCGAGTTTTTTAAAATAAATTCAGCCATTTGAGCATCATCTGCGGCATTAGGTTTGTCGACCACCACAAATATTAAATCAAAACGCGACAATAGAGAAGGAGGGAGTCTAATATTTTGGGTAGGCGTTTTATATATATCATATCTGCCAGAATAGGGATTAGCTGCAGCAATAATCGCTGTTTGGGCTTTTAAAGTAGCTACAATTCCTGCTTTTGCTATACTCACCGTTTGTTGCTCCATCGCCTCATGTAGAGCTGATCTATCCGCAGTATCCATTTTATCAAACTCATCTATTGCCGCCACTCCCCCATTTGCTAAGACAACAACTCCTGCTTCAAGGTTCATTTGACCTGTGTCTGCTTCTTTAATTACGGCAGCCGTGAGACCGACTGCTGTAGAACCTTTCCCAGATGTGTATAATCCTCGTGGAGAAACTTCTATTGCGGATTTCAATATTTCACTCTTTCCGGTCCCGGGATCTCCTACGAATAAAACATGAATATCACCTCTTTTATAACCACCTCCTGGTTTTTTCTTTCTAGTACCAGCAAATAAACTTAACGCACATGCCATTTTAAGATCCTCTCTCCCATAAATATCGGGAGCAATTGAACGTGCTATTTTTTTTTGAATAAATGGTTCTTTGGACAGGTTTTCAATTTTCTTTTTATCTTCTTTGGTTAGATCAATCGCTTCTTCAGATTTATCCTCAGGATCAATAAAATTGATATCAAAATAAGTTTTAAATAAGGTTGAATTATAGTTTTTCGTTGATTGGGCTATAACTGATTTATAAATACCCATTAATGTTACTCTATCTCCCGGTTTAACAGTATCGACTAAATCATGGGTCAAAATTGCTTGAACGGATCTAGGAATTCTTCCAGGTGGAAGATCCTCAGGAATTTCTTGAATCATTACACTTTGCCAATCTATAAATTCTGAATTCTTCGATATTAATCTAAAATCAGACTGTGCTTTTGCTTTACAACGCTTATTTGTACAAAATTTAGGGAGTCTTATTCTTGAAGTTAACTGAATTACTTCAAATTGAGCTCCGCATACAATACATTCAAAAAAAGCTTTTATTATCTTTGGTCTTATTATTGAAGATCTAACTACAATACCTTTAGACCAAACAAGCGTACTAATATTCTTTGCTCTCAATTCCCTCAGAGCTCGGAATAATGGACTCTTTTTATCTTTAGTTGTTATTCTTACAAAATAATCCTGATTACTTAGTGTTGCTCCTTGAAATTTTAGTAAATTTTTGAAAGCATCGACAGCATCTTCAAGTAAAGTTTCAGGATCCTTTCTTAACATTTCTGCAATATCAGGATCATATGCTAATAGATCCTCAAACAGAAAAATTAGGGAATTCCCACTTTTTGCATAGATCTCATTAATTTGATCTTGATATTTATAAACTCCTGGACTTTCTTGAAACAACCTATAAAAATCCTCAAATCTTTGAATCTTATTAATGGGTTGACTAGGACTTGATAAGGGTGTTGTCATAATAAATCCATATTAATTTTTTTGATATACCTAATTATTCTTGGGGATTTTTTAATCCCCAATATTAATGTCGTAGTTATTAAACCGTAAATAGGTATTAATAAAAAAAAGATACAGTAGGAAGATTTACTGAATTGTAATAAACTGTATTTTAGATTTAAGCAAACATTAATTCTCTTTTAATTGTTGTAAGATGCCACAGATAATGGGATCTTGACTCATTTCACATCTTATCTTCAAGAGAGAAATCACACGCTTTTTAATTTTTTCATTTTCATATTTCATTGTACGGCCTAAAACCTGTGCAATTGATTGTTGAGTTTGGAGAGAGCTTTCACCGCTTAAATTCTGCAATAATACAGTTAAAATACGATTAATTCCAATATCCTGTATTATTTTAATAAGACTATTGATTGCACTAGAGCGTACTTCTTTTGATTGATCTTCTAGCAAAAATTTGAATTTTTCAAATTTATCTTCAATTTGATTTTTATATATCACAATTAATCTTGCAGAAGCTTCTCTAACTTTTGGATCGTTACTTTTTATATTATCGAGTAATTGATCAAATGGAATATGAGAATTACTAACTTCCTTTATACTTGAGAGAATATTCATGGCAGACCTACGAACCCAATTTTGTTCATCATTAAGGAGTGAAACAAGTTTTTCGATGATTTTTTGCTTATTATCAACATGATCAATTATTTTCCCTAAACTCGTCACAGCCGCATCTCTAACAATCCATTCATCATCAATCAACGATTTATTCAATAAAATATCTACTACTGGAAAAGGTTGCTTATATCCAATAAATCCTAGGATTTTTACGCTAGTTTCCCGGATAAATGAATCTTGATCATCAAGAAAATTTAAAATATTATGAACTGGAATAATATCAGGGGATTCTTTAGCAATTTCTAACAATGATTTAGAAAATACAACTCTTAAAGTTGATTCTTGGCTAGCTAATATTTGTAGAAATTCAGGCATGTATGGTTTTATAAGAGTAGAATCTTTTTGAGCTATTTTTGAAATAATACTTGTAGCGATCTTTTTTATTTCTTTATTTTCATCCCTATTTAATAATAATAGAACAGGTTTAACCTCTATATATTTAAGAAAATCTTCAATCAAACCATCTATTGAATTAAGTGCATTTATTCTGACATCTTCATTCTCATCTGATAAGAACTTCATTAAAATTTGAATAGCAGTGGTAGGATTGGTTTTACCAATTTTGATTAGGGTTCTTGAAATTATTCCTTTAGTTATAAATTTCGAAATGTCTGGTATTTTTATTAGGTTTTGAATTACTAAATCAGGATAATTACTAAATTTATCAACTAATATATTTGAGATATTCTCTTTTAGTTGTTCATCATCAAATTTTATAAATATTAGAAGAGTAGCAATTATTTTTTCTGGATTGTATTTCCAAATTTTTCCAAGAAGCGAAACAAAGCTGTTTAATATCTCATAATTATTAGGATCAATTTTGCTAATTATCTCATCAATCTCTATTAGCCCTGGTTCTTCTTCAAAGTATTTTTCCAAGATTTTTATTGCCGCAAGTCTTGTTAGTTCATTTGAATCTGTTAAACCATCCAAAAAAGGTAATATTGGAATGTTATTCTTTTTAAAATTGCCGATTTTTGCCAAGACGTCAAAAATTGATGCTCTTACAGAGCTAGAGGGATCTTTAATTAAAGGAATTAGTTTATTTATAATTTTTTTATCAATTTGTTTAGCATCAAGATTTTTAATATTTTTAATCGCCGCAGCACTAATTTCGTTATTAATATGAAAGATTTTATCAACTATTAGATCAGTAGGTAATTTATAAGCAGATTCAGCTAAAAGATTAAGAATTTCAACTTGAATGATATTATCTGGGTCATTGATTAATTTTTTAATATTAAGATTAAGTATTAAATCTTTATTTTTATTTAACAACCTTCTTGTAATTTTTAGACCTAACAGTCTTAATCTCCATTCGGAATCTTCAATTAAGTCGAATAGTACATCTTGAGGTATTTTTTCTATTAATTCCATATCTGCTTTCATAAGTGTTTTTGCAACAGGGATAGATTTATCATAGTTTGGAGATGTTATAGCTTCTAAGATTAGTGGTAATATTATTTCTGGAACATCTCTTTCTAGCTGAATTAAGATCTGATTACAAACTTTTCTAGAATTTTTATTATAATCACATAATCCATCAAGTAATGAATTTTTAAATTTCCAATTATTAATATTAATTTCATTCTTTAGAGGAATTCTTTCAAACATTAAAACCAATGTTTCCTCGGCATGTTTTCTTATTTTGGGATCACGATGTTTAATAAAATTAAATAAAGGAATTGGATCAAATGTTTGTCCACATTCTGAAATTTTTGAATACCTAATATTCGTTATGAAATCATTATTTCTTGATAGAATGAAATATGAAGTAAAAATAACTAAAACAATCTCTTCAATAACTGCAGCCCAAGCAAACATTAAATAATTAGGTACAATCTGATTAGTTATAGGCCATAAATTAAAAGTATATAATAATTTATCAGGATTAACAATTAAAAAATTGACTAAGACATTAATTCCTATAGATGCCATTAAGTAGGCTGCGAAATAAATATCTATTCCCCTGTACTTTATTTTTCTCCCCCAAAAACGTGTGAAATACCCGAGTATTCCAAAAAAGAGAGTTACAAACACAAATGCTGAAGACATGGTAGAAACAGCTAATGTACCAGTGAAAAAGAATCCTATAGTTTGGAATAGTGAAATCCAAGCCCATACAAACACAAATAACATCAAACCAAAGACAATGTATGGTGCTGGATCAGAAATAAATTGTTTTAATCCTCTTTTACTATCCTCAAAATTAAGAAAAATAGAGCGTCTTATATCTGGAATATGATAATATAAATTAGAAATACCGGCAATATAACCTTTAGATCCATAAAAAGTTAAAATCATCAGAGGATAGATGAGCACCCATGTTATCCATATCACTATAAAGGGTACTCCCATTAAAAATAGTAAGATAGGAGGGAGGATAAAGATTAATATGGAAAAAGTTAAAGCAAGTAAAACTTTAATAAGTTTACTTTTTGAAATATTTATTAGCTTATTGCTTATTAATTTATGAAATGGTGTCAATCCTTCGTCTGATTCTTTACTTAAAGCAATATAAAGAAAGTCAATTATAGGATAAATAGTAATATACCCTAAGCAACAAATAAATGGAATCAACAATGCAAGTGGATGAACCTCTGGTGGTGTTGTTTCAGGGTCCCAAAAATCAGGTGATCTTACAGTAAAAATGACAGCGACAGTAAAAACTACCAAAACTGATAAGCTAAAGATAAATCCATAAAGTACACATTGGAGTCTATCTTTATTACTAAAAACTCCTTTTTTAACTAAAGCAACTTGTCGATAAATTATATAGAATCCAAGTATAAAGAAAATTAAAAATACTAAAAGAAGAATTATTTCAATTACCAAAATTTTCACGAGGTTTTTAAGTTATTAATATAACAATAGTAAGTTTATTTTTCTTGTATTACATTTACATACTATATAAAGATTTTTTAAGTTATTAAATCTGGTGTATTCCTTATTGGAAATATTTGAAGATAGGTTCTCTAATTCATTGAGTAGGATTAATTTTATTTTTCATAATGAAAAAATTATCACTGAATGTATCAAAGATTTTGAAGGATTTTCTCTATTAGGAGAATCTTTTGGTAAATTTGAGAAAGGTAAGAAATATAAAATAAAGCTGTTTTCTGCAGTTCCTTTTATCGAGAAAGGTATTTTAATAGTAGCTCCAGAGGATAAATGTGACAGCGTTGATGTTCAAAGATATGCCATAAGTGAGAGAGATAGTCCAAAGTTAACTAAAAGAGTAAATGATTATTTTTTGAATAAAATAAAAGAATTCAGAAGATTGATGATAAATGAAATAGATAAGAAAAACAGACCAAAAATTGACTTGGACAGATATAATTCTTATACTTCAAATATTATTGATAGTCGATTATTAAAGTTATTAAAACTATCTATGGCTGAGTTATCTTTAGAAGATGAAAGGTTATTAACGAATTCTGAGAAACTACTCAATAAATATTTGTATCATCTTATCAAAATTTGGAGAGATTTTTTTTAATCAGATTTTAATTGAAATTAATTTATGATGGACTAAATAATTATGAGAGTTTTATTGGTTCTGTTCCATATTTAATAAAGTATTCTTCAATATGTTTAGCTGTATTCTTACTAATTTTTAATCTTGGTAACAAATCAATAGCATTACTCATTGCATAATATTGAACATTGTATTCCAAGATACTCTCTTCTACACTTTTTCCATCATCAGTTAATTCATTTCTATTTGTCAATCCTATTGCAGCAATGATATTTACATCCAAATCTTTTAATTTTTCAATCGTATTGATTAATGACCCTCCTGTAGTTGTAATATCCTCAAGAATAATAGTATCTCCAGAGGGGGTTCCTACAAAAAAACGATCTTTAGGATCTCCATGTTTTTTTTGCTTGCCTCTACCCATAGAGAGAGGATAACTTTTTGAACTATAATTATTCTGTCTTTTTGCCCATTTATATTGAGTTATTATACCTAATTTTGTTGCGCCTTCTGGAACACCATAAAAACAATTAGGTTTTAAGTTTAAGTGATCAATAAATGATAATAAGTAATCAGTTAATTGATCGAGTAGATATACATCAGAAGCAATATTCCTCCAATTTATATACCAGTATGACAGTCTACCAGATTTTAATTTTATAGGTTCTTCAAATAAGCCTATTATATTATTGTCTAAGATAAAATTATAAAAATTATTTTTTTCATTCTCCCAAATCATAAGATTCCTCATTAGTCTTTTAATGTTAAGTATTCCTTTCTTGCCTTAGCGTAATCTTCTCCACTTATTTTGCCCTCAAGAAAAGATTTCTCTTTTTCACGCATAATCTTTCTTTTCTCTGCTAATTCTTTTTTCCTCTCAGCGTTACTAAAATTTTTTGAAATAGCTTGAGCTAATTTTACTATTTGTTTATCATTTTTCTTTGAAAGATCAGTTAGATATTTTTTAATTGGTTTTGCCATTTCAACGTCTTTTCTTGAAATTTCTTCAATGCGAGTCAAAGCTAATATAATTTGTTCATTATCAGTTCCTTCCAAAACACTTACTAGTCTAGGAATTGCTACATCACTTAAAATTTCATCAAGATATTTCTCCACGTCCTTTTTAGCACTTCCATAGCTTTCTAATTGTTTATTCCTTATATATTCGATAAAAAGTAAAGGTAATTCAATAGGCCATTCTTTCATATCTTCTTTATCGATTAATTGTACAACTCCACCATCTTGTTTTTTAAAGACTCTTATATCCAATCACCTGTTGTGAGTTTCTCTGGTAAGTATTGATCTGTTAAAAATTTAAATCCATGAGACGCAAATGCTTGTATTTCTGCTTTTATTTTAAGTTTAAGAGCTAGTTTGAGATCAGCTTCCCAAGCCTTATTCTTTTTCACGAAGTCTTCGTTTAAGAGATCTTTTACACGCTTCTCATCCTGTTTATTCATTTTTATCCTGACTTCTTGAGGAATTTTATATTTATCTAAATCTCTTGTTAAAACCCCTAGCAATTTGATATCTGGGGTCGCTAGAAAAGGTGATTCATAACTTAATCTCTTCGAACCTCTTAGATATACCGAATGTATATAGTGACCGTAAGGATCACTATCAACTAAACTAAAAATTGGTAAATTTAATTCTTTACTCAATCTCTTTAGAAACATTCGTACAGCAACATTTCCAACACCCTGAGCTGTCAATAAGATACAAGGGTACTTTCTCCAAAATCTAGCCTCTGCTAATCGCATCATAGCAGCATCCTTCTCGATTACTAAGATAAATTCAGCATCAGACTCAATTATTTCAATGTTATCAAGCATTGGTGAAATTGTCCATCCACCACTCCCTAACCCTTCCAAATCAATAATATCATTTCTATCGCGAATTCTTAATCTTCCAACACATGTACCTTTTGGAGCTGCAACTATATGTGTTGAATTTCTTGTCGTATATAACATTGTGGCAACATCTTCGATGCTTTTATCACTATTTTTTTGCTCTTGGAATAAATTTACATCAGTATAGAAAATTTCTCTTTTAGTAGCATGAATATCTTCAATGAGAAGCTCATTAACTACCTCTAATACTCTCATTAGTCTAGTAATATCTGCGACGCTGGTTAATGAATGAAATTGCTTTTCCATTATTTGCTTACCAAGTAATAACAGATCATTTTCTTCATCCCAAATGATATTAGAGCTCGATCTAGAAGGTAATTCGATTGAGGGTCTTCCCGTTTTATAAATTCTTTCCAGAACATTATCGACTAGTCTATATAATCGATCTAACATCTCTTTTTTATTTAGATCATCAATTTTTACAGTATCGGGTGGAAGAGCGATTTCTTTATGTTCCTTTCCTTTTTCTAAATATTCTAAATATAAATTTTTTGCTGCTTTTAAATCATAAACTTTACTAGTTTTTGCCATATTTTTTACCTCATTTTAATTTCCAATGTTTTCTTCCCATTTTTAATTCAACCAATACATCTCCTTTACGTTCCAATTCTTTTAACTTCAACTGAAGGTAACGGGCATCCATCATATCTTTAATCTTTAGTTTAAAGATAAGGTGTTTTATATTTTGCCACTCGTTAGATAATACCGATATTATTTTATCTGTAGTAATAATAGGGAGTGTTGTTTGGGTCGATTTTGATTTTGCAGTTATTGTTTTAGGTACTGTTGGAATAGGCTTTTTCTTCATAGGAGTTATTTTAAGTTTTGGCTTTTTTATAATTTTTTCTGATACTTCTCTTTTTATTTCTTCTGGTTTCTTTACTATTCTCTCTTCGGTAAAAGATTCTAAAATTTTCTCAATAATATCATTTTTCCTTGCTTTTGAGTGTAATTCAATATCTTTTTCCACACAATAATTCTTTAGTTCTTTGACAGTCCAGTTTAGTAAAGATTTTTTAGAAATCATTATTTTTTCTAATTTAGGTTTTTCAGGAGAGATTTCTTTCTCAACGGGTATTTCTTCTTTAGGCATTTCTATTTGCTTTTGTTTTTCCTCTACAGATTTTACTTCTTTTATCTCATGTTTTTCTATCTTAAAATCTTGTACTGGAGAGGGAACTGATTTTTTTCCTATTGCTCCCTTCATTAATTCTTCAATTTCTTTAGTCATTATCTTCGCTTTAAATTTGCTTTCCCCTTGAGATGCGATATTATACAAACTTTTGGCAAATATGGGAATATATTTCTCTATTAAACTAGACCTTTTTTCGCTTTTACGAAGACTTGCCCTTCTATTGAGATATACTCGTAATCTTCTTCCTATTGCTTCAAGACAATATTTTATTTCTTTAATCAGTTCATCGTCATCAGCAAGAGCATTTTTTGATTGCGATTTAAACATTAAGTGTACAAAAGGGCCAGATACATTGACTAATAATTTAATTGGACCTTTTGGTAATCCATTATCATAGCTATCAAGATTATAATTTTTCCAATTTACTGATTGAACTGCTTTTGTTATAGCACAATCAGCACTATCTCTTAATTTGGGAGTTCTATTCACAAACCTAGACAAAACATCTCTTGCACGTTTAGGTGTTTCCATATTTCTTGAATAAGCCATTACAGCTTCGACAACGTACGCCAATCCTTTTCCACTTGTAGGTGCTCTTGTCTCTGCTGATACAAAATCATCATCTTTTGTGTAGGTTTCAAGGAAATATTCAAATACATCATGATAACTATCAATAGATTCTATATCAGAAAATGTAAGAACATCGTTAATAGTTTGTTTTACTACTTGTTGATCGAGAGAACTTCCATCGATATCAATCGATCCTAAAATCTCAGAACTTATGTTTATAACTTCTTCTGGATCTATTTTAATGTTGGCAATTTCATCATCCTGAACCTTTTTTCCTTCTTCTATCAGTAATCTCTTTTTTTCTTCATGTAGTAATTCAATTGTTTGATTAGTAGTATCAATAGGGGTATCAAAATCATCTAAACTTTCTGAAATCCTTAATCCAATTTCCTTAATTAAAGTATTTTCTAAAATTGATTCACCCACTGGTATTGCAGTATCTGTTGGAGGAGCCATATACTTTATTGATTTGAAAGCAAGAAAAAGAGAATTAAATTGTTCTTTTGTTAAATCAACAGGTTTTGTCTTAGATATTTGAACTTCATTAATCAAAGATTCAAAATCAGTTCGATTCTTAAATTTTTTTAGTTCAATCAATCCATCCTTTACATCTTTAAACAGATTATTTAGAATTCCCTTAATTTTATCTTTTTCTTTTCTGATTCCCTCTATATTTTTCAAGATATTTTTAATCTTTCTTTCAATAGCTTTAATTTCTTTTTGAGTCTCTGATTTTTCAATTTGATCATTTAATTTCTTGATTTCTTTATTGTTTTTTTCATAATCTTTAATATATTTATTATAATTCTGAACCGTGTTCCAGTACTTTTCTTTAAGTTCTTCTGATTCAACTTGATAAATTATTAGCTTATCTCTTGGTTTATCAGAACGTCCATAGACTCTTTTTTCATTTTTCATAAAGTGTATTTGATCAGTTTTTTTCTTTGCTATATTTATATACCCATCTTTTAGAATAAGAAAATTTAATTTATCTTGCAAGTCTCTCTCAGCAATATCAACGATTTCTTTAGCGGTTCTTGAACTCATTCTGACAAAATTATCTTGTAAAAATGCTGAAATAGATTTATTTTCTGATTTTGTAATTAGATCTTGTAAATCTCCAATATTAACCGAAGAAGGATGAGGTTTAGCATATTTTGGCTCGGGTGGGAACGAAGTCGCTAATCTACGGTATATTTTTTCTTTTCCAAAAGGATCAATATATATTATTGTAACATGAGGATTCATAAACGCTGTTTCTTCAATATACTTCTCAGCATATCCTCTAATATACCTTACGTTTAAATAATTCAACTTGATATAAGTACCATGTAAGAAAGGACTATCAATCTCAGTTGGATGAATTAAGTATTTTTTTTCATTTTTCGAAGTTGTAAAAAATTCTGCAACTGTTGCATAAATATTATCAATTGACTTTGAAACTGTAATAACTGGTTTGCCTGTTGTATTTTGAGCATCACTAAAGGCACTTGGTGCTCCAAATCCTTGACTACCTCTGGTTTGTTTTAGTTCCATAGATTTTGAGGATGCTAGATATCTACCAAATTTTCTTAAATCAATCTTTGACATACCTGTGCCATTATCAAAAATCTCAAAAGAATAACTCATGATATTTTTTTGACTTATTTCTGATGTTAAAAAAGCTGGGGCTTCAAATTCTCTGATGCGAATTATTACGATTGGTTCTACATCAATTATAAACTCAACTGGTTTAATTATTTCATTCATATCATCAATAATTCTTTTAACCTCTTCCTCAACCTCTAATTCTTCTTTATCTGTTATTTCACCTGATTCTTCTTCTTTTATTTCTACCTTATTTACAACAGATTCATTGGTTTCTGTAGATTCAATACCCAGTTCCTGCATTAATGTATGTTTAGCTTCACTATCTAAATGTTGAGTCTTTTTTTCTTCCTTTGCTGCCTCTAATATAGAAAATTTTTCTAAAAATAATTCTTGATCCAATGAAAAACTTATCTTTGAATCTGATTTTTTTAATTCCTTCCATTGAAAGCTTTCAATCGCATCCAAAGCATTGTCTATAAATTCACTACAATACTGTACATGCTTCCAATAACCAAATTCAAAACCGACTAGCTGAGTCCTCTTACGCATATAATCAGCAATAGTCCCTTGTTTTATTTTTCCTTCTTCTTTAGATGAAATTTGTAATACACTTTTTTTTCATTTTATTAAACTTACTTCCAAAATTAACAGTATACATTACTGTTATTTTCGAAATTCTTTCTACAATATAATTTTATATGATGTCAATACTCATTTTTCTTTGTCTTATAATATTATAAGCATGAATATTATTAGTTCCTTCACTTTTTAGAGTAATTAAATTACTATTTAAATATTATGATTGGGTTCTTAATCTTATAAAAGAAAGGAATATTCTTAATATAGCTTTTAAAACTATAGTAGAAAAAAATGTTCTACTTTTCTTTTTTTTTAAAAACCTCTAAAGTAGTATCAAGAATTTTAGAAGCGATATATCGCTTAGTATTTCTCTCAACGTGAGTAATATGTTTTTTTTTATCTATAATAAATACTTCATTGTATTTACTGGTGAATCCTATATCTTCTCTACCAATATCATTTGCTACAAATAAATCTGCATCAGATTTAACAAGCCGATTATATGCTCGTTCTATTAACTCACTTTTAGATACGTTTGATTCGGCTTTAAATCCAACAATAAATAAATTTAAATCTTTTTTTCTTGCCACGTTTATTATTTTTGGAGTTAATTTCATATCGATACGTAATTCTTCAATATTGTCAGAAGATATTTTGCCTTCAATACATGCTGTGGGTTTATAATCACTCACCGCTGCCGCAGATATGAAAATATCATAATTATTCAATGAAATTTCATCTTTAACTGCTCTTATAAAATCATCTGTTGAAACTACATGTTTGGTGTTAATATAATCTGGAAGTTTTGCTATACATTCTCCTGCAATTAACATAACTTCTGCTCCTCTAGCAGAAGCTTCTTTAGCTAACTCTATCCCCATTCTTCCTGATGATTTGTTTGAAACAAATCGAACTGAATCTATAGCTTCCCTTGTTGGACCTGCTGTTATAAGAACTTTCTTTCCCTCAAAATCTTTCTTGGTAATTAATAAATCGATGACCCTATCAATAATATCATCAACTCTAGCAACTTTTGCCTTTCCTTCCGAAATTCTAGGACCTAAGATATCAACTCCACATTCCCGTAATTTACGTTCATTTTGCTCTAAGATTGGATGTCTATACATACTTTCATGCATAGCTGGTACGATAACTATCGGTATAGATGTTCCAAATGCTGTGGAAACCACCGTTGTAACTGGAGTATCATCAATTCCACATGCTATTTTTGAAATTGTATTTGCTGTAGATGGGCATATTAATATTAAATCCGCTTTTCCAGCGCCATGAGATCTATCTCCTGCGAGAAAAACATGTTCGACAGCTCCTGTTAAATTAGTAATAACTTTGTTTCCTGTTGCCCATTCCATTAAGGTAGGTTTAATCAATTCTGTTGCTGATCTTGACATTACACAAATAACTTCGGCTCCTAATCTCATGAGTTCTCGGGCTACGATAGGCGAAATACTTACTGCTACTGAACCTGTTAGGCACATACAAATTGTTTTTCCCCTAAGAATTGTTCCTTTACTTTCAACAATATCTTTTGAAGGATGTTGAAAATTATTTTTCTTCATACTATAACAATTTCATTTGCTAATTATCAATAAACTTACAAATTCTATCTAAATAAATTTGTGCTTCAATAAAAAAAATTATGATAAAAATAAAATTATACTTTTAGATATATTTACTCAAATTGACAAATTGAAAGAATTTTGGGTTAAATAGATCTTAAACTTATATTTAGTATGAATTTGAATATAATTTATGGATTTATTCTCTTTATTTTTCAAAAAGTCTAATCTCTAATTTCACATATTAATAGAAGGATTATTACAACGAAATCAATAAGAAAAACTGAATCCAACTGCTCTTAAAATATAATAATCCTAATTTTCTTTTAAAGAGTTTGATATAATTTTATTAATAACTTAGAGAAAGATTTTTAAATAAATGTTTAATTTTGTATTATACAATTCTGTATTTTTTTTACAGAAATGGGTGAAATAAAATGATAAAAAAATCTAAATTAGAAAGTTATTTATTTCTTTCACTACTCATACTTAGTTCTTTTCTGATGCCTTTTACTTTTTTCGTTAGTGCTGATGAATCAATGATAGATCCTTACATAGCCCCTGGTGCTCCAGGGGATATAACCATAGAACAATTAATAAAAGTAGGGATTTTAGATGATATGAACCATATTAGCGGTGAACACGCTTGGAAGGGAGCAGAATTAGCAGTAAGAGAGATAAATGAAGCGGGTGGTATTAATATAGATAGTACACAGTATTATATTGGACTTGTTGCAAATAATACTCATGAAGCCGAGTCTGACTTTGATATATCTAAAGCTCTCAATGCTGTTAATGACATGATTCTTAAAAATAATCCTCATTATATCATAGGAGGATACAACATGAACGCATTGAAGGAATACATTGAACCTGTAATGGATGCAAATATCCCTTTCATTGGTACTGGATGTACTTCTGAAAATTTAACCCAAAACGTCTTGGATGATTATATGAGATATAAATATTTTTTCCGTGTAATGCCACTCAACGCAAGTTCGATTGCGCGTGAATTTTTGACCTATTTATACTATCTAGATAATTATTTAACTGCAACACTCGGTAAAGATATTAATAAATCCGCTCTTTTGTATGAAGATAAAGAATGGACTAGTGGGATGGTTGATGTATTAAGAGAATACTTAAAACTTTTTGGTTTTGAGATAGTGGAAGACATAGCATTCCCATTAAGTGCAACAACTGAGGATTTTACTAATTATTGGAATCAAATCGACGATGCTGGAGCTCAAATAGTGATTCCTTTAACTACGGCAGACATTGGAGGTATTATGGCTCAAACATACGGAGTTGTTAAGCCAAAGTGTCTTATGGTTGGTATAGATGTTCCTGCTCAATTAGATCCTTATTGGAGTGACACTAACGGTGGTTGCCAATATGAAATTGTTATGCAATCTACTTATAATATATCAAAAACAACGCTAACAATGCCATTTTGGAATAGTTTTTTTGAAGAATATGGAATTGAACCAGCATACACAGGGATAGGATCATACGATGCTATCTATTTGCTTGCAAATGTAACAAGTAAGACCCAATCTTTTAATCCCGATACAATAGTATCAGAATTAGAGAAAATAAACGCGAGCAATCCTTTTACAGGTGTAAGTGGAAATATTGCATTTACATCTTCTCATGATTTACTATACGGACAGGCTTATAGCATTGGTCTATTCTGTCAATGGCAGGAAGATGAGGCAAAAGTGGTACTTCCAACAGGAAACATAATTTATCCAGATACTTGGGCAACTGGAACATTAATGGTTCCAGAATGGGGGATTAATCCAATTGAACTGGATGATGTACCTCCAGAGACATCTATTGACGTGAGTGGCATTCTTGGATTTGATGGGTGGTATTTATCAGATATTACAGTGCAACTAACAGCTTTTGATGAGGAATCAGGTGTAGCCTATACAGAATATAGCTTTGATGAAGTTAATTGGTTTGAATATATCGAGCCAATAATAATTACTGATAATGGAGTTACAACTTTATACTATAGATCTGCTGATAACGAAGACAACATTGAAGACACTAAATTGGAGGTACTTTTAAAATATCCAAGACCCGATGATGTTTTTATAGTTGGTAGGAGCTCTGTTATATTCGATCTTGATCCTCATAATTGTTGGGATTCGGTATCAATTGATGTAATTGATCAGACTGTAGAAAGTTTGTTTGCTTATAATTTATCTACTCCTAATTGTGAGATTATACCTAGACTTGCTTCAGATTTAGGTACTTGGTCTACAGATGGCTTAAATTATACTGTTACACTTAAACAAGGTATTACTTTTCATGATGGAACCGCTTTTAATGCTTCTTCCGTAAAATGGAATTTTGACCGAATAGCGTATTTTATGAATATTAGTGGAACCTTACCTATAGAAGTCAGAGAAACAAGATTAAAATCGTTGTTTTCTGGATATAACGGTGTACCAATAATTAATAGGACTGAAGTAATTGATGTATATACTATTAAATTTGTATTAAACAGACCATACGCAGCACTCGAAGCACTTTTATCTTCTTGGGCAACTGGTATTTTGTCACCAAAATCCACTCCTTTTGCTAATTACATAGATACAAATACAGGAGATTTAATTGGGACTGGTCCTTTTGTTTTTGATGAATATCAAGAAAGTATTGGTGTAAAATTCTATTCATATGAGAATTACTGGCAAGGTCCAGCAGGAATCGAAGATCTATGGTTCCTGATCATATCAGATAGAGATCTAAGAAATAATGCTTTAATCTTAGGGATAATTGACTTTTTAGATGACCCAATAACATCAATGCTTGATACATTCGAAATAGATCCCAATTTTACCGTAGTTGGAGGTCCAGCTGCAGAGTCGTGGTTTCTTAGTATGAATAATCAACAGATTAATAAAACTTTTAGACAAGCAATATCATATGTGATTAATTATTCATACATTATCGATGAAATATGGGAGGGAAATGCTATAAGAGCAAAATCACTTATTCCTCAAGGAATCTTATATGCAAACTGGTCAAATAACTATGCTACCTTTAATATTACTAGAGCAAGAGAGATTATGCAAAGTATGGGTTTTGGTGTAGGATGGGATACTGATTTTCCAGGCGTTGATGAAGAATTATGGTCAAATGCATTATTTGCAACATTTAATTATTCGTATAACGTAGAAAATTTGCATCGTTCTGCTTTATATCCCTTATTATGTGAATGTCTTGATAGAATTGGAATTGAAATCATAGATGGGGGTACTAGCTGGGAATGGATTGTTAATCACGCATTCAGACGTTTTATTGGAGAATCTAATGATGTACAACTTTTCCTTGGAGGTTGGTTACCTGATTTTAATGATCCTAGTAATTTCGTTAATTCTTTATGCTTTAATATCTCAATAGCTAATTTTGCTAATGTAAATGATCCTTATCTTCAAAATCTTATGGCTCAAGGATTAGAAGAAATTAATCCTTCAGCAAGAAAAGCTATTTATGACGAAATTCAAAGATATTTAGTTGAAGATTTAATGCCCTATTCCTCTCTCTTTGTAAGATATGATCACGATGTGTATAATAGTAGATTCACTGGATATCAATGGAATCCTATGAGTAAGAAGTGGTTCTATAGTCTATACCCAAGTGGATTAGATGTTAATCCCCCATCATGGTATCCTGGTGATGATACTATTCCTGACGAATTAGATATTTATTACACTCAGAATCCACAGATAATCGGAAGTATAAAAATCTATGATTCTTCTCCAATTACTGATGTCCAACTTGTTAATATTGATCCTCCATATAATGCACAACCAGATGAAGGTTTTGCTCTGAGTATAACTCATTATCCTCAAGATTCAAATGATCTTTATAGGACTGACATTGTTGTACTGACCACTAACATGCTTGATCGTGGTGAACATCATCTCAAATTAATTTTCTATGATGAACAAGGGAATTTCGCTGAAAAATTTTTTAATATAACAGTATATCGTCGGTTAGAATTAAAACTTAGTGGTGAATTTGATTATCTCGAGGCAGAATCAATTAAGCTTTCAATTGCAGCTTATCTTATAGATGTTGAAACTGGAAATCCAATTATCCCTACTGTTGAAATACCTTTAATAGTTAAAATTTATTTGGTTAATCCAGATGGAGACATTTTATCTACCTTGGAGATGGAACATATGGGCCTTGGTGTATATCGCTATGTAGCTGAATGGACCATTGAGCAATTACAATTTATATTAACAAAGGGAATTTATTTAGTTTATGGGTTCGTCGATTTTAATAGTGATAATCATTATTACTCTGTAAAAGAGGATATGATTCAATTCCACATTGATCCTCCAAGCAGAACAGAACCTAATTCTTGGATGCCCTTTGCAATTGGGAGTTTTATAGGAATTATAATACTTGTAATTACTCCTGGTTTAATATTTCTAAAAAAACGTCGTAAAGAATTTGATCTCTAATGATTAATAACGTATAGAATAAAAATCATAATCAATTATTTTTTTTTTTATTTTTTAATTTCTAAAGAGATAAAATCTATTATTTAGGTAAAATTATGATGAAAATCTATTCTTATCTTCATAAAATTATTCAAATTCACAAATCGAAAGAATATTATCTTGTTTTAGTCTTAAATTTGTATTTACTACTGAGTTGATCATTATTTATGAATTTAAATAAATAAATTAGAATACAATTTTAGCTCTTAATGAAAAATTTTGAATGAAATGATTAAAATTTGTGATTTACACATCCATAGTAAGTATTCAGGTGGAGCAAGTAAATATATTGATATTTTTAAAATAGCTAGTAATTGTAAGCTTAAAGGAATAAATATTGTTGGAACAGGTGATTGTCTTCATCCATTATGGAGAAAAGAATTAAATAATAATTTAATTGAATACTCGGATGGAATATTTTTTACTCCAAAAGTACCAGATGTTTTCTTTATCTTACAATCAGAAATTGAAGCAATTTGGAACAATAGTTCAAGTGTTAAAAAGGTTCACTTTATTCTTCTATTTCCAAACTTTGAAAAACTAAGAGAATCTATTATTTATTTGTCAAAATTTGGAAATTTGGATAGGGAAGGAAGACCCAAAATTTACATTTCTGCTGAAAAATTAATTATTGGTTTAAAATCGATAGATAATAACATAGAAATAATACCTGCACATATCTTCACACCATATTATGGCGTTTTTGGAGAAAAAACACATTTCAACTCTGTAAAAGAAGCTTTTGGGGTTGGTATGAACTACATTAATTCAATTGAAACTGGATTAAGTTCAGATCCCTTAATGGTTAGAGGAATTTCCGAACTAAATAAAGTATCTGTTATATCAAACTCAGATAGTCATTCTACTAATTTTCATAGGTTAGGGAGGGAAGCTACATTACTTAGATTTAATAGACTTAACTACCAAAATTTAGTTGATTCAATAAGACGAAATAGTATTATTAAAACTTATGAGCTAAAACCCTCGCAGGGTAAGTACTACTATAATGGGCATCGCCCAGAACGCCATAATGATAAAGAGGATTATTTTTGTAGTCCAAAACTAAATATTGATATATGTCCTTATTGTAAGAAAAAGTTAACAAAAGGAGTTTTATCTAGAGTACAAGAATTAAATGATCAATTAAATCCATTTAAATTAAACTTTCAGTATATAGTTCCTTTATTACATCTTATTTCTATTGTCTTGGGTGGAACTGAATATGATAGAGATAATCTATCTGTGTATAAAAAATTAGTGGTAGAGAATGGTGGTGAATATGCTATATGGGAAGGAAAGAGTAATTTTGATAATATAGATGAGAATTTAATTGTAGCTATTGATAAAATAAGGAAAAGAAAGTTCTGGTTTATGCCGGGTCATGATTCTGTGTATGGATCACTACAATTTGAAAATTAAGGCAGGATTTTAAGCTCTATTAGGATTAATACTTTCTATTAAATTACGTCTTTTTTTTTTGAATCTTTCAAATATCAATATACAAATGACTAAAATAGCTTCTATCCCCATACCTAATAACACCAAGATAATTCTTCCAATAAAAAAAATAGGTATCTTTGTCAAAGTTGAATGTAGAGGAGTTTCTAAAGGATACATATCTATTGCATTCGTAGAACCATCAATGTCATATGGTAAAAGCCCTCCCCAATCTGACCAATAATTTCCTTCTTTTAAACTTTCATTATACCATCTATTGTTATTTCCACCATCTTTAGCTTGAGAATCTCCTTTTGGATTGTTATTTACGAAAGAGTTATGATATACAAGGTTTTCATGAGTAAAATCTTGTCCCATAAATCCTGAAAATACTAGAGCAAAAGAAGTATTGTTTTCAAATAAATTATTTCTAATAACACAATTTTGAGAGGGATATTCATCATTTGTACTATCTAAAAGAAGTCCAACAACATTATTTCGTACTATGTTGTTTTCAAATAATATTTCCCTTGAATTAGTTATATACATTCCATCTAAATTATTTACAATAAGATTGCTAATTATTTTTGAATAGTGTACTCTATTTTCAATTCTTATACCAGCATGATTTTTCGAAAACACGTTGTTTTCAATAAGAGAATGTGGAGAATCGTTAATGTCAATTCCGTTATAGAAATTGCTACAAGTATTATTTAATATTTTTATATAAGGAGAATCACCTACAAATATTCCCAACTGATATAATTCAAATTCTGGTCCAATACAAGTATTGTTAGCAATAATTACTGTACCTGGACTAGTATGGAAAATTCCAATACATCTATATGAAGTAGTAATTTTATTATTTTGTATTAAGATGCATTTAGTAATATTCTGCACTATAATTCCATAACTATGTGACGTGATTATATTTAGATTCTCTAATCGATAAGGATCTTCTTCTGTTCCTAATCCAGGAAAATTATATAATAGAAAGTCATTATCACTAGATATTTCAATAGGGGGATCAATAGGATCGGAAATAAAAATTAATTTACTACGTGTACTGCTCTTAACATAACTCATAGATAACATAAACCATGTAGAGGAAAAAATTAAACTAATAATCATTAAGGAAAATACTATTTTTCTCATTTAGATTTCATTTTTAGATAGTTAAAACTAAATTACATAAAGGAATAAGGTATTTAAATGTTTTCTTAGGTCTAAAAGTTAATTCATGATAAGTTTTTTAGAAAAATGTTATTTTATTTCCATTGATATCGACTCTATTGATAGACTTTTTTAATATAAAAAATGAAGGAGATGTTTCAGAAATGATAGAAATCAATGAATAGGCGTTATACTTTGCTTTATTATATGGTTATCATCCTAAGATCTTTATAGAATAGTTAAAGAAGTTTTAAATTTACATTGTTTTTTCAAAATTAAAAAAAAGATAAATTTTAAATAATACTAACAAGTTAAAGTTGTGAATCTTGAATTTTTTTAAAAAAAATTGATAAAAAATGTTAGAATTTTTTAAAAACAAAATGGAATGTCTGCTTGCTTTCTTTGGAATAATACTTGCAGGTTTTTTGGTTATTTTTGCTGCTTGTATCACTCCAGGATATAATCCCCTAAAAAATACAGTAAGTTCATTGGGAAATGGATCTGCAAAGTCTTTTTTTAGTATGGGATTTGTAATTGGTGGCTCGATAATAATTCCTTTTTATATTTTTCTTGAGAAAAAGGCATTATTAGGTATAAATGAAATCAATAGAAAAATTGCAACAGGTATTTCAATTATTACATGTGTATGTATTGCATTAGTTGGTGTTAGACCAGATGATACATATCCTCTTTTCTTTAAAGGTATTCATATTTTTGCTGCAATCATCGCCTTTGGTGGATCTGTAATTTATATTAGTCTCTTTAGTTATTTAATGTTTAAAGACATAAACCATAATTTTCAAAAATATCATGCATATCTGGGATTTTTGATACTTGCAATCTTTATTATTTTCTTCATTTCGGGGCTTCAACCTATCATTGAGTGGACTTTAACTATCCTAATAATGGTATGGATTTTACTCACTGCGGGTCATATGAGTTTCAGTCGAAAAATTAGTGCTTTTTTGAAAAAATTATAATTCTTATAAGTGTTATAAGAATAAATTAGATATTAAAATTCCAGAAAAAAGTAGGACTTAAAGAAAAATAAAGAGGTTGAGGTTTTTTCATATATTCTTTTTTAATAATTAATATCCCTTATTCTTAGAAAATTCTTATTAAAAATCCTCTACTCTTTATTAAGCATCACTCTGTAAAAATTTTTAATTTTAAATTTAATTTTGAGCTAAATTCCTGAAATTTTTTAAATTTTTTAGGTTTTAGAATTAATTCCTTCCCTTCCTGAAGTATCTCCAAGAATTTTTTGCCATAATATGTTTTACTTATTTCAATCATATCATAAAAAACTTCATTTTTATCATAATACCTAATTACTTCAGAGCTTTCAAATTCTTCTTTTCTAATATTAAGAATTTCATTAGAATATTTAAAAAATGGAGTATGTTGTATTTTTTTTAAATCAAATATATATGTACTTCCTATTTCACGTTTATTTAATTTGTTTTTTACAATTAAATGGATTTCATTCAAAAATCTTGATTTAAATTCTTTTAAAGTAATATCTGGAAGAATATTTTCTTTTAGAATTTCAGTGTAGGGTAAATCCAAACCAGCTAATTCATTATTTAAATTTAATAAAGTAAGAATTTGATCAGTATAAGGGATAACATCAGTTTTCAATTCTTCAAATATATTCTCTTTTTCTTTTAAAATATAATTCAATAAAAATTCATTAAACGCTTTTATAAAAGCGTTATAATTAGGGACAAACATTTTATTTGGATTATTAAACACGATTTCATGAGCATGAAATGGATCAATTTCTTTATTTAAAACTGCTCTTGCTAGAGACAAGGGATAGTACCCTTCTATAAATTCCATCCCCTTAGAAACACTTCTAATAGCATCTTTAAACGAACATTTTTTTATTACATTAACTGTTTTAATTATTTTACTTTCGATTTTGATTGGAGTTTTTTTACAAAAACATAAATCAAACGGTTTTAAATCATGGAATAAAGGATTATTATAATCAGGAATTATTATTTGAGATCCATAAGCATTAACTATACTCCCTTGAAATGGTTTTTGAGCTAAATCCCACTCAATAATCATTAAGTCATCTGAATATTTATGATCAATATCATAACTAGATTCAATAATTTCACTGGATAAAGATAAACCATCAAGTAGTCTTATTTCATAATCGTCTTTTTCCCCCCAGAGTTGTTGTCTATAATAATATACATCTTGATAAATACTTATATCATCAAAAAAAAGCTCTTTCATAATAAAGTAATTTATTCCAATTTCTGAAGATTTTATCATTTGTTCATTTTGACCAAAGAAACCAATACGAGAAATAATGTAATTATAGACAGGATTTTTCAAATTTTCATTGTTATGTTTAACAATATAAGTGTTTCTTTTTTTTAAGAACTCTCCTTTTGTTTTTTTTATTTTATATTTCTCAATCATCATTTTTAAAAATGCAAATTTTTTAAGATAGACTTTTTTCTCTAATTCTTGTATTTCATTTTTATATCTTTTATATTCATTAATATATGATATTTTAGGAATGTTTATTATCTGAAATTGTTTTTTCAATAATTTTAGTTTATCAATCACACAGAAATTATCAATTTCAGAGAAGAAGTAATTTAAAAGTGTTTTTTTTAAAGATTCTAGTTGATCTTGAGAAAAAATGTCGACAAATTTATTATTTAAGTTAATAAATTTATTGTAATATCGTTTTATTAAATAGATTGAAAAATATTTTTCATTTAAATTTGAAGAATTCACCAGTTTATTCAATTTATCAAACTTTGATGCCAGAAATGAAAAATTTTTAAACTCAAATATTTTATCTATAGATTCAATGATTTTAAGGATGTCAAAGAAAAAGTATTCAGAGATGGCATCTAAAAATTCTAAAATCCCTCTTTCTATATTAGAATCAAATTTTAATAAGTAATCCCCTAAGTCACTATCATACCCATTTTTTAAAAATTCAAAGAACTCGAAGAAAAGATCGTTATTAATTGCTGTATCTAAATAGATTTTAATAATATCTTGACTCTCAAACTGATTGATAATAGCCTTGTTCAAATAGCTAAGTGCTTCAACACAATTTTCATTATCAAAACATCTATTAGCTAATAAAAGAAAATTCTTTCTTTTTTTGTGTGAACCTATATCTTCAGAAGTTAAATTGAAAGATTCCAAATTTTCTAAGATAATCTCTGCTATATTCTCTTTAATTACCAATAATAATTTAATTAAATGAATGCAGATTTTCTTTTCTCTTTCAGGATGGATTAGAAATGATGGACAGTCATGAAAAATTTCATTATTTTCCTGGTCTATTATAAGATGAAATTCACGTTCATTATCTAAAACAATACTTCTTATTTTTATTGGATCTTCTCTGATCTCAATAATATTGATTTTATTAGATAGATAATTAAGTGATTTTTGATATATATTCAAGCCAAATTTATCAATTATTAGACTTGATATTGATTTCTTTACCATTATTTTGGAATCGGTTTTTTTTTTGTTATTTCCATATGTATTTTATAGCTTTTTCCGTTTTAGTTTTATCTTTTATACTTTTTATAAAATAATGGTTTTTTAAAACCTTGAGTTAATAATATCGGAAAATAATTTGGGAAAGTTCTCCCAATTCTTTATAGAAAGCAATTGACCTCCAGCGACTTTTACCATTTTCCTAGCCTCATTTAAATTATACGAAGTTTCAGGACACACCAAAATGAAATCTACGCCTAATGAACGCATTTTCCGGAATTCTATTAAAGCTTCTTTAATATCAAAGACTTCAGCATCAGTAAATAAGACATTTAATTTTTCACGTGAGGTTGAATGTTCTTTAAATTGTTTATTTGCCCATTCAAGAGCACTTTGTAGCCTTGTACCTCCCCGTGCAGTAACGGAAAGAAGTTCATCTGCAATCTTTTCTAAATCAATTTCTTGATCTACATTTTTCAGGATATGCGTATCTGATTCAAAGAATGTGATACCAAGTTCATCTTTTCTTAAAGAATATATTAGCATTGTAGCTGAGATACTCATATATGTAAGCTTTTCTCCAGTCATACTACCAGAGATATCAAGTTCAAAACAAGCAGTCCGAAGTCCCTTTGCTGTTTCAAAAACAAAAAAATCATCATAATTAATATGATCTAATTTTTTCCCCTTTTCTAATATATTATTTACTGTTTCCTCAAGATCAATATTATCAAAATCGTCTCCTATTGAGTACGGTCTTACTATATTAATTGGGATTGGACCTGTTGTAGAACTGCCTAAATGTGCTCGTGAATAATAGATACCTAATTCAATTAACATTTTTTTTGCTAATTCTTTAACTTTTTGCTTAGTTGATTCTGCTAGAGAATTTCGATGAATAAACCATTGCTTAAGTAGATTTTCTCCACTACCTGCAGATAAACAGGAAATCATCTTATTTTCCCCTTCTTGACCCCCAATTTCCTGAGCACTTTTCAGAGCTTCGCTTAAATTGAGGTTTCCAAGAGCTCCTAACGCATCTCTATTATTAGATGCTAGAGCTATAGCGGTTAATTCTTTAATTCTATTAGAATTTATTTGATCTTGAATTTGATTTATTAAATTGCTTAGTCTTTGATAGTCTGCTTTCTTATTCTCAATTAACTTTTTAAGCAATTGGTAAGTTGGTTCAATTAATTCAAAGATATCATCTTCGGGCATTTCTAATAATTTTCCAATTTCTTTTATTAATTCGGAATCTGGGTTCATTTCTATTTTTCTTAAGAATTCGGTTGCGTTTCTTAATTGGTATGGTGTTTCACAGGATTTTAAAGTCTGAGAAGTAAGATCTGGAAGTTTTTGAGCTATTTTTTGACTACAGTGTATATTTGAACTACTATTCATAAGTTGCTTCATTTGATTGGTAAGAGATTTAAATGCCTCAAATTTTCTGTTTTGGGACATTGCTTCTTTTATTGCGCTTTGAAGTGCTTGATTAAATAGTGAATTCCAAGATTTATTTGCAAATGAAGCTTTTGTTAGACTATCAAGCGATAATTTCATTTTTGCATTGCTACTCTGTTGAGCATATTTATCTAATAATGATGACCTGAGATTAGTGCCAAAAAACTGATCAAGTGAATTTGCAAGACTAAAATTATGTTCAAATGATGCCTGATCTATACTATTTTTTAATATTTCATCTAGGTTAAAATTTGGAGTTTCTCCTAAGTGTTTGGCGGATTGAAATAATTGATCTAAATTGTTAATTTTGTCTTTAAGCTCACTTTTTAGATTTTCTAATTCTCCTTTCGAAATTCCCCCAGTTTCTTGTAAAAATTTCATTGATTGAAGTAAATCTTCTAAATTTCCAGATTTTAACAGATTTTTCAAATCATCCTGAATATTTTGATTATTTAACGCTTTACTTGTAATTTTTTCCCATTCTCGTAAAGATAGTTCTTGGATTAAGTCATCTAAACCTAAATTATTACCCGCTTTAAGATCCTTTGGATCTAAGGAATTGATCTTTTGAATCATTCTATTTTTTGCTTCTTCAAGTAATTTTTCAAATGAAGTTATCTCTTCTTTATATAACTCAGAATTATCATCGAAAAAATTGAGTGCTGATTTATAAGGTTCCTCATTTCTCTTTTGATTTAATTCTTTCATGAATTCTTCTAATTGCTGAATCATATTTGTATCAAAAGATTTTGAAGATTCAATTTCATCTATTAAGTCTTGCAGTTGATCTAATTCTGATTTGATCCCAGAATCCACGACTTCCTCTTCTATATTTTCAATTTCATTTTCAATAAAGAATGATTTCATTAGATCTTTTTTATAATTTGGAAAGAGAATGTCAAAAGCTATATCTTTTGCTAAACTTTGGTTATCTGGAAATGAAGTGACAGTACTAATTTCAATAAAATCACTTGGTGTAATAGATCCTTTACGATAATATCTTGATATAATTAAATTTGGTATTGATAACACTTGTCTTGAAGAAGGCATTTGGATAATATCTGGATGATTTCTCATCCTTCTTATAAACTCTACTGCAAACTCACATGGATTTTCAGGAAATACTCCCAATAATTATCCCCCTAAAGTTTTAAGAATAATATTTTCTATAACATCTTCAACTTTTACACCTGGTTTAGGTTTTAAACTTCCCAATAAAACATTACGAGCAATATCTGAGAGATAAATATATGCAGATTCTTTTTCTTTCACTTTTCCTTCTTTTTCTAATAATCTTTTTCTTGCTAATAATTTGGCAATAGCTATTCCAGCTCTTATAGAAGCAGGAATCTCAATATCAACTTTATTTTGTCTAGTTTCTTTAATGATGGAATATATTAATTCTAATTCAGATTCTTCAATAACAAAGTGTTCTGGTAAATTAATTCTTATAATATCTAATTCAGTCGATTTATCTGGATAGGTTAATTTAATCCAAACTTTTATTCTATCTTTCAAAGCTTCAGATAACCGATGTGTTCCAGATAATTCTTCGGGATTCATTGCACATATAAAGAAAAAATCCTTATCTGCTTTTATTCGTCCTAAATGGGGAATCCCTATGGAAGCTTCCTCTAAAGGTTCAAGCAAGGTATTTTGAGAATACTCTGTAGCCCTATTTATTTCATTAGCTAAAAAAGTACCTCCTTCTAGCATAGCATTTAATAAAGGCCCAGGATTAAAAGCTTCTAATACAAATCCTTTCTTTAACGTAATTGCGGGATCAAAGGAGCCGATAAAATGAGATGGCTTAATGCTCTCGTCCATAGTTAGCCATTGAAAACTCCGGTTTTTGTTTTCTTTCGCTCTTAGACTAGCAAAATAACGACATAATATAGTTTTTCCAACACCAGGA
Organism: Promethearchaeota archaeon; assembly: GCA_048937405.1. Classification (GTDB taxonomy): domain Archaea; phylum Asgardarchaeota; class Lokiarchaeia; order Sigyniarchaeales; family SOKP01; genus Loki-b32. Next base: position 85,241 of record JBHLNF010000001.1, on the reverse strand, counting down.
GGTCCAACTAATGCAGGAAATAAACCTGTAGATTCCGCATCTCTTAATAATTCTAAAGCTTTACCATATTGACCTGAAAGAACGATATCAATTTGTTCTTCATAAATATCTTTAATTAAACGCTGATTAAATAATTCTTCAAACCTTTGTTTGTTTATCATGTTTGTCTCTCTTAAGCAATTTAGATAAAGTTATGATTACCTTACATGAATATTAATTCTTTGTTAATATTAAACTTTAAAGTTAATAAATAAAATATATTATATTTTCTTAACCAGTTTGATTGAACATTAGATAATTTCTAAATTTTATTTATCTTAATATGACAAAACCCTATTTTGAAGAGAAAGATTTTATATTGTATTATGGAGATGCTTTAGAGATACTCAATCAATTTGAAAGTGATAGATTTGATTTAATTTACGTTGATCCTCCCTATTTTTTATCAAATGATGGCATTACATGTTCATCAGGAAAAATGGTATCTGTTAATAAAGGAGAATGGGACAAATCCAAAGGTTTTGTAAAGGATGTAAATTTTATAGATTTGTGGCTAAAAGCGTGTAAAAGAGTGTTAAAGGAAAATGGGAGTATTTGGGTTTCCGGTACTTTACATAATATATATAAAGTAGGATATTTATTAGAAAAAAATAATTATGACATAATAAATGATATAGTGATGTATAAACCAAATGCTCCACCTAACTTATCATGTAAATATTTTACACATAGTCATGAAATGGTGTTATGGGCTCGCAAATCCAAAAACTCACGCCATACATTTAATTATGAGAAAATGAAGCTTTGGAATAACCCTAAAGATAAATTAAAGAATAAAGATAAGCAAATGAGAAGTGTTTGGTCAATTCCTTTAATGTCTAAAGATGAGAAAGAATTTGGTAAACATCCAACACAAAAACCATTGGAACTATTAAATAGGATAATTTCTTCTTGTTCAAATGAGGCAGATTGGGTATTAGATCCTTTTGTAGGTTCGGGTACTACAGGAATTGTATGTAATATTTTAAATCGAAAATTTATTGGAATTGACTTGAATAAAGAATATTTGGATATAGCCATTAAAAGATTTAGAGATAAAAAACAAGGAAATTTATTATTTTCTCCTGAGACCAAAAATCATTTAATGAAATTTATGTAGTTCTTTTATAATCTGTAAGAAAAACCATAAAAGATTTTAGTTATTCTATTTTTTAAAATATAATTTTAAAAAAGTATAATTGGGCCCGTAGATCAGTGGAAGATCATTAGTTTGGTAGGTCCCAAATTAATTTTAAGCTTGATTCGCATTCAAGAGGTCGCGGGTTCAATTCCCGCCGGGTCCACTTATGTTTAAGAGAAAATATCTATTAACTAATCTCATATTTACTCAGAACGTTAATCTTAAATTAAAAATTACATTAAATTTGATTTAATATGTTAGATTTTAACAATTTATCAAGAGTGCATGAACCCAAGAAAATCGAGAAAGCTATATATGAATGGTGGGAATCGCAAGGATATTTTCGCCCTGAAAAACAATGTGAATTAGGTTTAGTGAAAGAAGATAGTCCTCGTTTTTGTATTACACTTCCTCCTCCAAATGTAACTGGTGTTCTTCATTTAGGACATGCGATAGTCCTTACTCTTGAAGATCTTATGACTCGTTATGAACGTATGAAACAAAAGGAAACTTTATTTCTCCCGGGAACAGATCACGCAGGAATAGCAACCCAAAATGTGGTTGAAAGAGAATTAGCTAAAAAAAAGATTTATAGGAAAGAAATTGGACGAGAAAAGTTCTTAAAGGAAGTATGGGACTGGACAAATAAATGTCAAAATATAATAATAGATCAATCCAGAAGTATGGGTGCTTCTTGCGATTGGACTCGTAATAGGTTTACTTTAGATGAACGCTATCATAAAGCAGTTTTAACAGCATTTAACCGTCTCTATAAAAAAGGATTAATATATAGAGGAACCTATATGATAAATTGGTGTCCGGGAAGGTGTGAATCTGCAATATCAAATCTAGAAGCTGAAGCTGAAGAACATGAAAGCCATTTATGGTATTTAAAATATCCGATTATAACAGACAAATGGAAAGGATCAAAAGGAGAATGGGGATCTGGTAAATGGGCGGAAGGTGCGACGGACTTCATAATCTTAGCTACGACACGTCCCGAAACATTATTGGGGGATACAGCTGTTGCCATTGCCCCAAAACATCAAGAATTTTCAAAATATGAGGGAAAAACAGCAGTTTTACCTGTACTTAGCCGCAAAATCCCTATTTTTGAGGATTCATATGTTGATCCCGAATTTGGAACAGGTGCTCTAAAAATTACCCCAGCTCATGATCCAAATGACTATGAAATTGGAATTAAACATGATTTAGAGGCAATCACAGTTATAGATGAATCTGGAAATATGGTTCCAGAATTCTCAGGAAAATATGCAAATATGGATCGGTTTGAGTGTAGAGATGAAATTGTTAAAGATCTAAAAAAAGAAGGTTTATTAGAGAAAATTGAACCATATTCCCATGCAGTTGCTCATTGTCAACGATGTAATACTATAATTGAACCACGAATTTCAACTCAATGGTTTGTTAGAACCAGAACTCTCGCAAGGGAGGCAATTGATGCTGTAAGAAGTGGTATAACAATGATGATACCAGAAAGAGAAGAAAAACGTTTCTATCAATGGATGGAAAATATAGAAGATTGGTGTATCAGTCGCCAACTATGGTGGGGCCATCGAATTCCAGTATGGTATTGTTCAAATGGACATGAAAACTGTGAAATGGAAGAACCTATACAATGTTCTACTTGTAATGATAAAAATCTGAAACAAGATGAAGATGTGTTAGATACTTGGTTCTCTTCCGGTTTATGGCCATTTGCAACCTTGGGTTGGCCAGACGTGGAAAGTGAAGATTTTAAACGATATTATCCCAACAATATACGTGAAACTGCGTATGATATTCTTTTCTTCTGGGTTGCTCGAGAAATGATGCTAGGATTAGAATTAACTAAACAATCACCTTATCGATTGTGTTATTTTCATGGGATTATTCGTAATGAACAGGGTGCAAAAATTAGTAAATCAATGGAAGACATTGACCAATATGATCCATTAAAAATAATTGAAAAATACGGAGCAGATTCATTAAGATTTACATTTATTGCAAATACAATCCCAGGTAAAGACTTAAATCTAGTTGAGGGCCTTTTAAAAGCCTCAAAAAACTTTTGCAATAAGATCTGGCAATCAACAAATTATATTTTGGGTAATCTGGAGAAAACAGAAAAGATTGAACGATTTTCAGCTTCATATGCAAAGGAAAAGCTTCACATCGGAGACCGCTGGATTCTTTCTAAATTAAACAAAATGATCAAGGAAGTTAATAATTCTTATGAAGAATATAATTACATTAATGCTGCTCGATCTATAAAGTCTTTTTTTTGGGATGAGTTTTGTGATTGGTATATCGAAATTACTAAAATTCGAATGTATGATAAAAATGAACCTGATAAGATCACACCTATATCAATTTTACTTTATGTTTTAGAAATATCTTTACGCCTTCTCCATCCCATTATCCCTTTTCTAACAGAGGCTTTATGGCAGAGCTTACCTGAAACAGTAAAAGATGGACCTGCTTTAATTTTAGCTAGATGGCCTGAGTTTGATGAATCTTTAATAGATGATATGCTTGATGAAAATTTTGATTTAATTAAATCATTAATTCACGAAATTCGACGTGTAAGAAAGGAGTTTAATATAAAACCTGGCTTGAAAATACCATTAATTATACAAACGGAGGAATATCGGGGATTAATTGAAAATACTGCTTCAGAAATTATCACTTTATCCCATATAGATCAAAATGAATTTAAAATTGATGAGACCACTATACCTAAACATTCTGCTCGAATTATTCTTCAAGATATTGTGATATATCTTCCATTAGAAGGAATTATTGATTTAAAATCTGAAATTGAACGTATATCAAAACAAATTGAAGTAGTTGAGAAACAAATACAAAAAAGTGAAAAGAAATTGAGCGGTCCCTTTAGTCAAAAAGCTAGTTCAGATATAGTTCAAAAAGAGAAAGAAAAACTAAACCAGTCAAAGGAAAGAAAAAAAGCCCTTGAAGAACAGCTTGAAATCCTACATTAAGAGAATATAGACTAAAATTAAAGTAAAATTATTCTTCTTCATTATTACTTATAGAGTCATTTTGACTCACATTTTCAGTTTCTCCTGAAGATTCACTTAGATCTCCTTCTTCAATTTCACCCGTAGGTTCAATCTGATCTCCTTCTTCAATTTCACCCGTAGGTTCAATCTGATCTCCTTCTTCAATTTCACCCGTAGGTTCAATCTGACCTCCTTCTTCTATTCCTAATTGAGATATCATAACACTTTTTAATTGTCGAATATCTCGTGGTAATCCAAACATATCCGCATACTTATCTGTTGTGGTTAATTCGTGTGACCTACCTTTTTTTGTAGCATCAATAAAACCATTATCAAGAAGATATTTTACATGTTCATACGCTCCTGTACCTCTCAACTTTATAACCATTGATTTTAAAATTGGTTGTTTTAAAGCAATTACTGTTAGGGTTCTTAAGTATCTTTCAGCAATTCCCCCACCCTTCGCAAATTTCGAAACTTTTTCTACATATTCTGGTCGTAAACCCATTTGATACGCTTCACCAACTTGATTAATCACTAAAGCAGTTTTACGCTCTAAATAATCGAAAGCTAATTCATTTACTAGAATTTCCACCTCTTTTTTGGGAAATTCTAATCTATGTGATAATTCTTCAATTGTTAAAGGCCCACCAGAAGCATAAAGAGCAGCTTCAATAAAATTCCGCTGAATAGTTCTAGTTTCAATTTCTATTGATTTTTCATCAAGAACGGTGCTATCTGACGCAGCTTTGGCTGCGTTTGCAGCAATTTCCGTCTTTTGTTCTTCAATAGAATCATCACTTAATAGAGTTTCTGGTTGTTGCTCTAGTTCTTCCAGATTTTCAAGATTTTCTAAATCTTCAGTAGCCATATCTTGCTCTTCTATAATTTCATCTTCACTTATTATTGAATCATTTGAGTCCATTTGTTCAAATGTTTCAATTGATTCTTCTTCATTTGCTTCTTCTATTTTATCAATTAAATCACTATTCTCTTCGCTATTTGATTCTATATTCTCATCCTCAGAGATGTCTTCTTGTTCTTCATCAATTTCCTCATCTAAATTTTCTTCCATATTCCTAAACTACTTATGATAATTATCATTTAGATATAATTTTTATTTAAGATTAATTGAGATATTTCGAAAATCCTCTTCTTGGCTTAACGTCAATTTATTTCCTGTAGACAGGAACATTAAAGCTAAAAACATCCTTACAAAAGAAAATTTCCTTCCTAAACTAGTTTTTTCTTCATCTTTAATAATATTTGTTAAATCAAAAAAATTAGATTCTTCGTTATTTAAGTTAATTGTACCTTTTATTCTATTATACCACGATTCATGCAATTCTTCAATTGTTTGTTCCTTTCCACTAATATGCTTTAGGAGTTCTTTAGGTAGCTGTGCTTTAGACTTCCTTTGAAGCCTTTGTTGTTTTATTTCATCTCTTCTCATCTTCCTCCTTCTCAATTTTTCCTTATTCTGCATTACTTCTATAATAGCAGATCTCATCGCATCAAATAATTCATCCTTAGTTGCAAATTGCACTTTAGGAGAAATTGGTTGAGGTAAGGTTCTTGGAATACCCCTGGCATGCCTTTCTCTGAATTTTTCTAACTCTTCTCTTCTTTGAATTTCTTCCTCTTCTTTTATAATACTGGAGATTTTATAATGATGCAAAGTTGCAGATGTTTTAAGCGCAATTCCTGAAATTTTATAATTAATCAAATCCTCGTGAAGCATATTGTCAAAAAAAGTATCAACTAATTTTGATAAATCATAAAACGCAACTTCAGATTCTTTTGCTAATTCACTGTCCAATAAACTTGAATAAGGGGGTTGTTGCCAGAATTTTAATTCAGTTTTTTCTTTTCGTAATAATGCAAGATCTTCCTCCTCATCTTCAAATTCAGCTATTAATTCTTCCTCCAATTCTTCTGGCTCTTGAGATCGATCAACAAAATCAGGATGATATACCACCTCTTCAAGAAGCTCAATAATATCTTTCTTTTTAGACTTTGAGGGAATTTTTATATTATTTTTTGTAGCAAATTCCCTTAAATCTTTTACAGTCCATTCATTAAACTTGTATTCTATCTCTGTATTTTTTTCATCATCTGAAATTCTCATTCACCAATTTTGGTATTAATCGTCCAAATTATAATTTAATCAAATTTTAATAGAAATTTCATTAATTATTTTTGCTTAACTCCTTATGTCTATTATAACAAATAAAAATATTAATATTCTTCTAAAAGAATTACCCTTCTAATCTTAAAAGATATATTTAATTTAAATAATATCCCAAAACTGATATTTAATTAAAATTCAACTTGCAAATTTTAATGAATTTTGTTCAGATAGTTACTTTGAAACTATCGACAAAATCCTCAGAAATCAGCCTTTAATTATAGGGATTAGCTACTTAACGATATCTATGACCGGTGAAAATCTCAAAGTAAGTTTTGTAGTTATTCCATTATAATTAACATATTAGTAAATCTGGTATAATTTCTTCACAAACTTATTAATTAAATACCTCTGATGTACACAAAATTATAAAAATAGAAAAGAAAGAATATGCAAAATTGTTAAAAAAAATAAAAAATTTATAAATTTGTGGAAAATATTGATGGCGAAAAAGTTCTTTTAATCAGAACTGTTATCCGCACTACAACAGCTATAGTAATTTTTAATCTAATTTATAGAATAATTCGTTGTGGAATTTCTTTGGATCTCATTTTGGGATTTATTGAAATTATTTTCGTAACGTTGATAGTCTGTTTACTAGGTCTTTATCTTTTTTATACCTATAGCCGGGGGGAAAATCTTCATAATATCATAAAATTTATCATATTAGAATATGTACTTGGGTTATTTATTGGATTCTTTATTACATTCCCATTTATCTGGATTGAAATTGATGATTTTTTAATGGATTTATTTTTTATAATAATTGGTGAAATTTCTAGTGTTGGGTTTAGTTTGATTTTTGATGTTATATTGAGACATTAACAAAGGAAGTAATTTTATCACTTTTTCTTAATTTTTTGTTAGTTTCCAATATTTATTCTATATACAAATTAATTATCAGAATATTTAGTATCTTCAAATCATAATATAAGCTTGTAATTATTACTGGTTTCAAAAGAATTTTTGTAACTTACCATCTATTGATATTAGTGAAGATGATGTTGTAAATTTTGAAGATCCTTTTTCGATCTCTGTGATATTTTTTTCTAATTAATTAAATCCTTTACAATTTTTAATTACTTAAAAAAATAAGATTATAAATCTTAATTATTGTTATATTTTCATTCATATTGAGAATAGTGAAAATTAGATACACTGATTTTCTTTGACTTGAAAATTATATAAAAATTAGGGATCTAAATTTAGTAATGAAGAATTTAATAATTTAGAGTTGAATTCACAGAATTTATCTTGAATTTTGTTACGAATTTCCTTTGTTACATTATTAACAATATCTTCTGGAATTCCTGAAAAATATTCTATTAATTCTTCTTGAATAATAGGAGCAATTTTTTCCATAGCAAAGTTAATCATTTCATGTTTTTTCAGGTAAATATTTTTAAATGCGTCTCTATAATTTACATTTAACTTTTTAAGCCAAGTTTTTCCCTTTTTCTCCAATTTCCTAATTGTATTTCTTGAATCTGTAGCATTAAAATATTTGAATTCAAATTCATGGTTAATCAACTGTTCTTCAAAATAATGTACAATCTGGGCTTTATCTTTTAAATTTAATTCTGTATTTGAATTTAGAAAAATTATTATCATATATTTATCAAATAAGAAATAAATTTGAATCTTTATGTTTGAACCATGGATCTCTAAATTTGATAAGTTCTGAATGTTGGTCTGTCCTGCGAAGGTCTTAAAAGAGCTAAAATACATAGAAATTAAATCAATATCTAATAGAGATTTATCATCCTCAGATAAATAGGATTTAATAGGATTATAATTGGATTCATCCCCTTCTTCATATTGAAATACCATTAAAGTGTTTCCATATTGGTCTGCTGTAATGATACCAATAATAGGAGGTATTTTGTGAAAATTATGTGAAAAAAGAGCATTTTTTAGAAGTCTATCATTGGTAATATCTTCATTCTCTTGAATTTCATTATATAATTTCATAAAGTCACTTCTATATCAAGTAATAATTTATTTTTTGATTATTCATAATCGCATTTAGCATCTCAGATATTCTCTTTACAATTAAAATTATATGTGAGAGTGCTGGTTTTAACTAAAAGTGAATTTTTCCTTTATAAATAGCTTGTAATTCTATTTAATTTTTAATCGTGAAACACCGGTTTCACGAACTTATTCTATTCATTAATTTTTAATGTTAGACAAGAATTTGATTTTAATCATAATTTACTCTTTTAAGTCGGATGTAAATCAGGGAATAGTTTATATCTTCTTTTTCTAATTTCCAATCTTTTCTTTCTCTTGTAGTTTTTATAATTTAATGAAAACACCAATATACGATAAAATAAATCATAAATATTATGAAAAACCATCCGAAGGGAATCTTGTGAACCAACAAGCTGAAAAAATAAAGAAGATAAAGAAAACAGGAGTAATTGACTTTGAATTATTAAAGAATATTCTAAGGAAAGTTAAGCAGATATTAAAAGGGAGGAGAGAGGTAATGTATGCTGATATTATTAATTTTATCATAAGGCATGGATTTTCTGGAGAACAATATAATTCTATTCTAGTTTGGTGTAATTATAATATAAATTTAGGAAAAGTTTTCGTTGATTTTTAATAGATTATTCCTAATATATAAATACACTATGTTAAAAACTGAATTTGAAACTCAAAAATTAAACATATATAAAACAACTTTGGAAAAACTAACAGGATCTTAAGTTCTAATTAGAATGAAAAATGGAGAGTTTTATTCAGGAATTCTAAGGAGTATAGATGGTCATATGAATCTTGTTTTATCGGAAGCTGCCGAAGTTGAAGAGAATGGGAGTACAAGAGTTTATTATGGGACACTAGTTATCAGAGGAGATAGTGTTTTCTTCATAAATCCAGATGATATGACAGCAATTTGAATCTAAAAATAACATGTACTTTAAATAAAACATTTCTAATCTTAATTACAAAAAATAATATCAAAAGATGTCAAAAAATAGATTAAAATTAAACAAATCTTGTCCTCGATGTGGAAATGCAAAAATTATTGATTATTTCAATTTAATTTATTGTCCTGTTTGTAAATTAGATTTTGATAAAAAATTCTTGGGTGTATTTGATAATAAGAATATTTTATCTCTTCAAGAGTTAGGAGGAATTGTTGGAATATTTGATGAGAATGAAAACAAGAAAGCATAATAAATAAATATATTAATAGGGAAATTGATTTCTAAGAATAAATTGTTCTATAAATAACTCATTTTATTAAAGTCTCTCTTCTTTTTAAAATAGTCAATTACAGGTTTTAGTTTTAAGTCAACATATTGTTCAATACTGCTAATTATTTCCTTTTTAATTTGTTCAATTAATTTTTTATCAATAACTAAATTTTTATCTTCTCCCATTATTTCATGTATTTTATTCATGAAGTCAATATTAAAGCTTTATCTCAGAAATGAATTTCTAAAATACAAAGGTAATATCTGGGTGATATGATGAAAATATAGTTAGGAAAATTAAAACTCAGAATTTATAATCACTATTTCTGAATATTTGAATAAACTATGAAAATTAATTAGGCCATTTATCTTCTTTTATTATAATCCGGATTGATAAGAGAAAAGTTGAGAATAATTTAGTTTTTATTATTCTTCTTTTGAACAATGATTTTTATGCCATTCTCTTATGAAGAGATGAAAAAATTTAGGATTCATATCGATAGTATTAAGTTCTATCTTAATAAAATCGGTTATTTTTGTTTGTTTTACCTGAAAATAAAAGATTAACATTAAACTAAGTCTTTCTTTAAATCTCTATATTCTTTGGGCGAAAGTTTTAGTTTTAATAACAATATGTCATTTGAATATTTCACAATCTTAATAGTAGGGAAGAATAATATAATATTTTTTAAGATTTTTTTTTAAACTAAGAGTAAACGAGAAGATAATTGGAAAATGAATTGAAATGTTAATTCTCTAAATCATTATAATATTATATTATGTTTTAACAAAAATGCTTTTGTATCCTCAACAAAGATATGATATTTTTGAGGAGTGAAATCAACATTTAAATCTACTAATATTTCTGGCAATTCAATAAAGAAACTAATGAGTATATCTTTGTAATGTTGTTCTAATTCAGTGTATTTTATTAATTCTTTTTCAATATCCAAGTTTTTAGAATAAAGTTTAGATTTTCTTTTATCTATATTTTCCTTTTTTCTAATTGTTTTTCCATTATATTTTAAAAAACCATTGATAGTCTGTCTATTAACTTTTCTACCTAATTCTGTTATTGAATATTTCAATGGTTTACAATTCTCTACTTTAACATAATTTTTAATTTTAAGTCTTCTCATTATTTGGGAGACTTGACTACTACTCCTATTTAAATATATTTTTATTTCACTAAAATATGCAGAACCTTCTTTTTTAGTTAAATAGAATAAAACCTTAAATATATTGATAGAAATAATCCTAGGTCTATGATAGTAGTGAGGTGTCCTTTGATATACGGTAATTTGTGCTTTACTCATTGTTCCTACTATTTTTCTCAATTAAATTCAATTGAATCAAAATATGTTGTAAAGATATACTGTTCATACTAATTTATAAAGAAAAAAAGTCATCATCAAAATTTGACATATATTAAAATTCCATTATCATTTTATGGAGGATGTGAAACCAAATTTCACGATTAAAAATGAGATTAATATATAAAGAAGAATTAAGTTGATTTTTTGAAGAAAAAAACAAAAGAATGAGCAGATAATAATTTAAATTGCTATTTAAGATGTGCTAATGACTGTAAGTATTCTTATGCTAAAAAAATGGCTATTAGATTTAAAAGGAAGACTATTTAGAATTGGAAAGAAATGATTTCTAATCAAAAAAATAGTGAGAAAAGTTACTATAAGCACAAAGGCTGAGTTTTTTTCCTATATCTCAGGATTTCAAGGAACAGAGTTTATAAAACTGTTTAAAAGTTTTAAAAAAATAATAAAATCAAATAATAATGTCTTAATCAAATCAAAACCTAGATTTGACTGTATAAAAAAAAATATCAACAATTTAAATTGAATAAATATTTAATAAAATTCAGATTTATAATCACTTCCCTTTTGTCTTATTTATCAATTAATTTAAGTAGAATAATATTATAGAATAAAGATCTTAAGAAATGAAATGCTATTCCCAATTATTAGTTAAGGTGCAATAATTAAGAAGGATGAATGAAAAAACTTTAGAATTGAATATTGGAGCAGAATTGTTGAATAATTATGAGAAAGAATATGATAATTGTTATATTAGAGGTGTTTCGAGTAATAGCGAACGAAGAGTGGGTTATGATTTTGCACTAGAGACTCCTCAAGATGGAATAATTACATATTATCAATTTAAAAGCCCTAAAGAAAAGGATGGAAGAGAATATATCTTCAAAATAAATAGTGGTCCTTACCATGATCAACATCAAGCTTTAGTGCATACAGATGGTGGAAATCATATGGCCTTTTATGCTTTCCCTTTAATTTATGACATTCAGGAACTAATTCAATTCAATAGGGGATTAATTAATCGAACGGCATTTGTTCCAGTTGATAATATTAAATTTAGAAATCGCAATATTGAACATAAAGTATATATTCATGAGGATTTCCTTAAAAATAGTGATATGCATTATTTTGAAGTAAATTCTGAGATAAATGAGGCTTTTCTATTTAAGGATCTTATTGAAATGATAAAAACCAAGCGTCTTGGTATGAGAATTAGATTTTTTAATGATCATATGAAACAACTTGAAATGAGATTAAATCGAAATGACATAAAAAGGATAAATTATTGGCTTAGAAGAGGAATATTTATTATAATGGAAGAAAAAATGTTGTATATTTAAAAATCAAATTGAAAAATAAATAATTTCTGTGTCTTTATCTATCGATTTTAAACCAATAATTAATTTTTCAGCAGAAATGTAAATTTTGGGTCTACCTTCCCTATCCAAATTTCCAATCTTTGAAAAATTAAGAGAATCTATTATTTATTTGTCAAAGTTTGGAAATAGAAGAATGAAGTGAACCTTTTTAACACTTGAATTATTGCTCCAAATTGCTTCAATTTCTGATTGTAAGAAAAAGAATATATTTGGCAATTTTGGAGTAAAAAATACATCATCCAAGTATTCAATAAAATTATTAGTTAATTCTATTCTCCATAATGGATGAAGACAATCACCTATTCCTACAATATCTATTCCTTTAAGCCTATAATTATTAGCTATTTTAAAAATATCAATATTTTTACTTGCTTCACCCGAGAATTTACTATGGATGTGTAAATCACAAATTTTAATCATATCAAATTGGGTATATTTTTATATCAAGAGGACTTCAAATCACTGAATTTTGTACACACCCATTCTTCATTTTTCCTTTAAATAAGATGAATAAATAAGAAAATAATAAATTTCTAATAAAAAACGAAAATTGTTCAGATTGAGAAAAAAAATTATCGAAATTATCTTTATAGTAATAATCTTAGCTAATTCCTATATTTATCTAAATATATATTTTGTTAGTCATAAAAAAATCTTAGAAGAGAATCTTAACGGATCACAAGCAGTTCCTAACTCAGAATTACCAGAGGGTATTTTCACATTTGTCGCTCCAAATGATATCCTAATATTTAATAATTTATCTTTGGAGGAGTGTTATAATTATAATATTTCTATTGAATTAATCACCACTCACAATGTTTCATCAATAAAGATTAGAATTAGGGATCCAGAAAACAGTCTCTATGATATTTTTGAAAATAAAATGTCTTATGAATCTGAAAATGAACGTAAGTATGAAATTCCTTTCGGTACGGCATTAACTGGAAATTATACCTTGGAATTTTATGTGCAAACTACTTTCAATGCCAATATTTTAATCAATGTTAGAAAAGACCAAAAAGTTCTTTATGACAAATTAAGTAGGCAGGAGATTGATAATATTACATCCTATGATGTACTAAAATTTCATAAAAATCAATATATCGAACAAAATATCCAACTTGATAATGATATAATGTATCTATTTTATTTTGGAAGAGTTTCTTCAATCTCTCATTTAAAGAATATAGATTTACAGATTGATATTAATCTAACTGATCCAACAGAAGTGGAATTTGAGATCTATTCAAAGGAATCAGTATGTAATATCAATGAAATGAATGAATTTTATTTTGGAACCGCCAATGAAGGTCTTTACACTTTAAAGATTAGATTATATTGTCAAGTTGACTATGTAAATATAGGTTTTGCGATAATTAATAGCTATAAAATATCAGGACCAATTGATCCAAATCAAACTAATAACTCAAAGACATCAAATACAACTTACAATATCCCCACTGAATTTATGATAGGGACTATGGTTTTTGTAGGAATATTGTGTGGAGCTAGCATTTTAATTTTTGTTTATTATAATAAAAAGAAAAGAATATGAACTAATTTTAAGATAAAAGAAATTCAAGATCATTAATAATAATTATACAATCGTAGAACCTATGGTGTGTGTTTATGAAGAGAATTTAAACTGATTAATTAACAATTCTTAAGAAAAAAACTGAGTAAGACCTAATATATTACAATTTCCCTTAACAATAATGGATTTGAACTTAATCCTGTTTCAATTAAATAAATATAGCTTATTGCATTTCCTAGCGCTTCTTTAATTCCTCTATAAAGAGCTTGGGATGGTAACCATAAAGCAAAGCAAAATGCAATGCTTTTTCATTGATTTCTATCATTTCTGAAAAATCTTCTTCATTTTTTAGGTTAAAAAGCATGTTTTCTAAGATTTGCTTGATAGTAACTTTATTTTCCTTTATTTCATTAAAATATCCACCATATTTCTTAATTAATGAAATCATAGTATTAATCTCATCATCAGTAAATTTTTGAATACAATTTTCACAGACTCTCTGATTATTTAATCCATAATCCTTATTATCTTCAACTTCTGTTATTTTTTGATTACAAATATCACAATTTGATTTCCTTGATTGATTTTGAAAGAAATGATAGTTTAAATTAAAAAAAATATTTAGTTTAAGTCCATAAACCTGAGATCGGATTAGAATTTTCTGAAAAATGCCCTGTAGGCTGATTGATCTTTTTTTATTAGTTTTTAATTCAGACTGAACATCAAAAAGCACATCTTTTATAGCGTTAATGCATTTCTCATTGAATTGAAATATTCCACGTGCTACATTAAAAGCATGAATTAAAATCTCATTTTCTTGAGGAGTAAAATTATCAAAACATTTTCTACATATTGTTCCTATACTGAATTTTGGTTTAAAATCATTTTGAGGGATTTCCAATTTTTCAAAACAAATTGAACATTCTTTAAAATCTTCAACCGCCATTATATAGAGAAAATAATATCATTCTTTTTAAAAAAAAAAATTCACTCAAAATTTTGACTTACCATGATCATTTTTTCTTTAAATAAAACTATTTGAAAGATCTTTATCAATAATATTAACTATATTAGGATGAAATTATGGTGGAAAAAATAACCGAATTAGAAAGATTAAGAAATAATAAAACAATCAGATTAAGGATCAAAGATTTAATGAAAATGGGGGATATTTCTATAGATTTAAAAGATTATGGTGTTGCTATCAATAAATACTCTGATGTCTTAGAAATTGATTCTTCAAATTTAAGAGCATTATTTAATTTAGGAGTAATTTATGCTAGAATAGGAGTTAGTAATAAAGCTATAAAGTATTGGAAACAATGTTCTGAAATAAATCCTGAATTTCTAGATGTCTGGTTTAATTTAGGATTAATATATTTTGGATTAGAAAAATTTAATGATGCTATAAGCTGTTTTCAAGAAGTATTAAAAAGAGACAGTCAAAACGCTCCTGCACTCTATAATTTAGGAAACTTTTATAGTTATATATTTGAGTATCAAATAGCAATAGAATATTATGAAGCAGCTTTATCAGTAGATATGTTTGATTTCGAAGCTTACTATAATTTGGCAAAATGTTACGAACGATTAGGGAAATTAAATAATGCAATTGAAATTATAAAAGAAGCATTAGATATTTTTTCTTATAGTGAGATTCTATTAGATAAATTGGGAAATTTATATATTGAATTGGAAGATTTTGAAAGTGCATTTGATTGTTATGAGACTATATTAATTACTGAACCTTGTAATGAACATGCCGAAATAAAAATAAAGATATTAAAGTCTTTAATTGAATAGTCATTTCTAATATTTGATAAAAGAAAATATTGAAGGCAGGAAGGATTCAAAAAAGGTTAATAGTGATCATTTAAATCGGCAAAATTTTTCCGAAATTTATAGAACTCTTCATCCTCTCAATATTTTACTTTTTATCAAAATTAAATAAGTCAAAGATATATATAAACTTCCATATGTTTTTGTTAATGTCCTAATAAAGATATAATCAAGTAGGACATTACTCTTTTTAAAATTTTGATTAATATTTCTTTAAAAAAAGTTTTTTTCGTATATAGAACATCTAAGTTCTAATTTTTCATACTCTAATAATGTCTAAAGCTTCTTTTAATTTTCAATTTTGCATTTTTATTTACATAAACACTCTTTTTTTAGAAAAATTGGTTTTAATAAATTCACATAGTGGTCTCGGATAGAGTATTCAGGAATCTTAGTAGCATCAGATACTAACCATTGTGTTAATAGTCCTTTTTGGGAATAATCTTTTGCTAATAGTTTATCAGCAAGATATATAATCGCTCCTGTCAAAATAAATGGATTTCTCCCCCCTCTTTTACTAAAAGGTAGTTCTTTTAAAATTTTTCGACATTTTATCATTAATTTATTATGAAATTCCTGAATTGACCAATTTATTCCCTTTTTATTTAGCCTTTCGGTAGTATCTTTATGTTTAATAACTTGATCAATTAATCTTGTGAGATAATCTTCACTTTTATGTGGAGTAGTAGCATTCTTTAAATGATGTTTATATCTAATTCCATCTCTCATGATTAATCTGGGATTTACACGGTGACCAAAAGTTTGAAACGCTTCAGCTATTTCATTAATAGTTATAGGGGCATTATGATATTCCTTCCGTACAGCATAAAATATACAAAAAGCAATTAACGAAATATTGTTGATAACTTTTTGCTCTTTTTTAACTATTTTTTTGTAATAATAAGCAGCATTATTTCTGATGTTTTTATTAAGATTGAGAGATAATGAAATTTTGTTCAAGATATTGAAGATTCTGTACTCAGTTTCGTGATTTTTAATATGAAGAAATTGAGCATAATTTTTTTTTAGCCTTCTAAATAATTTTTGTTCTTCAGGTGATAAGAGCCTACCATCCTTATCTTTTAGATATTTAGATCCTTCATAGTCTATAAATGATCCCAACCCTCCTATAAAGTCAGGCCTTTCACCTAGAGCTACATATTGTTTACTTAATTTTCTCTGATCTTCTAGATCATTGAAAAGAAAAGAGCTTTCTTTAAGTAGATTTTCAGTTACTAGTCCACAAGCCCTACAAATTTTCTCAAAACTGTTCGATATTAACTCGCCACCACATTCCGGGCAATTATCATAAATTGATTGATCTTTTTTTTCAATTACCATTTTGACACCAAATTTTTATTTTAAGGTATAAATACTACCTGTTTTTTATCTCAGTTTCTTGAAAACTTGGTACTTTCAAATTTATTTTTCAACCAATAAAGTGAAATTTAGAACCTTAGAGAATGAGAGGTGATTGAAAGTAAATTTGTATAAATTATGCTTTAGACATTAATTTGAGAAAAATACGTCAAAATTCTCATTTATTTTCAATAAATCGATGTAAAATTTTACATGAACTTAGTAAAGTTAACTTTTCGAGCAGTTTTTAAGTAAAAAATCAGATTTCATTTTAAATCGCTTTCATTTAGGTGTTTTAAAATTGTTTTTAAATTATTAAAAATGCCAACATCAGAGAAAAATTCATGTCCAGAGTGTAGAAATACAATATTTATCACAGACTACTTTAGAGGTCAAGTTGTATGTAAAAATTGTGGAGTTGTTGTCCAAGAATATTTTATTGATCCTGGTCCAGAATGGCGTTCTTTTACTCCAGAAGAACACAAAAAAAGGACACGAGTAGGACCTAAAATAATTTTATCTTTATTTGATAAAGGACTAACTACAATGATAGGAAAGGAAAATAAAGATGCCTCTGGAGTTTATATAAGTCCAAAAAAACAATCAGAACTTTATAGATTGAGAAAATGGCAAGAACGAACAAAATTTAAAAAATCAATAAATAAAAATCTCTCTTATGCAATGAATATCTTAGAACTCATTTGCTCTCAATTATCTTTAACTAATGATATTAAAGAAAAAGCAGCTTATTACTACAGAAAGATAATTCAAAAGGTTATACTTAAAGGGCGTTCAATAAATGGAATGATTATTGCCTCACTTTATGTTGTTTTAAAGTTGAATAAAAGAAATGCAGTTATCCAATTATTAAATAATATAACTAATTTAAATTTGAAAACTATAAAAAAATACGTTGAAATAATTCAGAGAGAACTTAATTTAAAATTTCCTCCCCCTAAACCTCAAGATTGGATTCCTCTCTATGTTTCAAAACTATCTCTTTCATGGCAAACAGGAACTCAAGCAATTAATATCTTAAAAATGTTGGAAAAGAAAATAAATTTCAGTGGAAAAAGTCCTCGAAGTTTAGCTTCTTCAGCTTTGTATTGTGCGTGTTTAATTAATAATGAAAGGAGAAGTCAAAATGAAATATCCATTATTGCTGGAGTTACTGAAGTAACCTTAAGAAATTATTACAAATTGATTCGGGAAAAATTAAAACTAAAAATGTAATAAAAAACTCTTTCGTAAGGCTTCTAATTGATTCCTTTTATAATGAATTAATTTAGTAATTTAAATAATTGAATTCCAATAACAAATCATAAAAAAAAATAGTAATTTTAATGTATTTAGTTAATCTCGTTTCAATTTTTTTATTTCTGATTGTCTGTGTTTATTTCGACTTGACTTATCGAAGAATCCCAAATAAATTTCTGAAAATATATTTGCTAATTACATTTGTTTTTATTACATTAGAAGGCTATATCTATTTAGATACAATAATTTGGTATATTTTTATTAAATCATTGATTTTCTCATTTATTTTTTTACTTACTTTAACATTATTTGTTTTTAGATTGTTAGGTGGAGGAGATGGTAAAGTTTTGATTCTTCTATTTCATTCTCTTCCCTTTATTTATATTTTCCATTTCTTAAAATATTTCTTCCTTGTGTTTGGTTGTTTTTTATTACTTTTTTTGATAATCAATTATTTTCTTAAAAATAAGATGAAAAATTGTGAGAATAGCGAAATTGTCTATAAGATGATGCACAATGTAATATTTGATGATTGCTCACATAATTTTAAAAATAAGCAATTGAGAACATTAAGAAAGAAACATATTTTACCAATAGTCTTACCTATCTTTTTCTCATATATAACAGTGACTATATGGTTATTTTTTATTATCTGAACTTAAATAGTTATTTTTGTATTTATATTTAATATGTTTCAGGGTATTTTCTATTATATTAATGATTTTTTATATAACTTCTTTGCTTGGTCACACATATGTTTATCTATAATTTTTTTCTTAATGGCTAACCATTTAATTAACGCGTCTCAGAAGTTTGAGATTGGACAAGATAATTTAAAATTACGTGTGAAAAAAGTAGATATAAAATGCAAATATGGTGTTTTAATACTTGGATCATTATCAGTACTGTCACTTTTCAGTATTTTTCAAATCATACTTTCATTTTGTTGTTCAATTTTGCCTTATTCACCTTTTATAAGCATTATGGATGTATTTAAGTTACGTCAAGCTTCCTTTGGAACAGGTCATATCTTATTTATTTCATTGGGAACTGCTACAGTTTCATATCTATCATTAATTTTATCTATTTTAGGACTTTATTATGCCATTTTTAAAAAATTCATGCAAGGAAAGAAAACTAAAGGATTTTTTTATTTCATAGGTTTTTTTATGTTAGCTTTTTTTTTTGGTCTACCTTTAATGCTAAGTTATGTTAATTCTAAATTTTAAACGCTAAATTTTAGATTTTCTGATCTTTCTGATGTGTCTTTTGGTTTTTAAATAAATTATTTATAAATTTCTGAAACTCATCATTGGAGTACTCAATTTTTGACACCTCTCTATAATTCTCAAGATTATCCTCTACACTATTTTTCTCATTATAAGATTCTAGCTCCATCCTTGTTGATAATTCGAGATCTCTTTTATTATCCCAATCTGGTAAAGGTGTAAAGTCATGTATTTTTTCTTTTTTAATTATAACTTGAGAAGTTTCACCCAAATTTTGATTAGAGCGTATTGTTAGAACTATTATAGTAAAAATGGAAGAAAAGAACAATAAATTTAAAAATAATAGAGTTCCAATTATATTACTCAATGATAGAGCAAAGAAAAAGAGGTGTTCAGACGAAGAAAAATAAAAATAAAATGCTACGATATTGGATAGAATCATCAGAATTTTTACCTTTCCAAAATTAAAACCACTCCTCCACATCAGGTAAAAAAGAATTGGAATCATGGTAAAAATAATGAAAAGCAATTTTCCGCTAGAATTAATGTGAATTATGTCTATCATCTAACCTTTTCTTAATGAAGGTATTAAAAAACCTCACGAAATTACAATTTAACTATTGATAATTTGAAGTTCTAATCCATCCCAAACTTTAAAAAACGTTCTCTTTAAAATATCCTTTAAAAAATAACATATATGTTAAGAATGAGAAATTTTTTAGAAAAAGTTAAAAGGAAGTATAAAAGCTTTAAAAAGAATGAATCTGGAGGAGAAATTATAAACCAAGTATTAGTATTAGCTATCACAGTAATTATTATCGGACTTCTTTTGGTTTTTGCTATAGCACAGTTTACTAAAGCGAAAGAAGGTTTTATAGACCTATTCACATCAGATGGTAATTCTAAAGAAAATGAAGCAATTTCGATTTCGCAAAATAAAATACAAGAAACAATTTCTATTCAGAATAAATGTAATGCTGCTACTATTGCTATATTAGATAAAACTCCTTTACTTTCAAAAGTAGTCCTAGCGCAGGTTAAATATAAAATCCCTCTTAACATTATCGAGTTAAAGTGTTAATTATTCAAGTTTCCTATTTAAATAAATAAAGGAATAAGTCACATATTCAAGTGAAATTGTGATGTTAAATGATTTTGAAGATAACAAATTGAAGAAATATATTAGATTCTGCAATTATTTTCAAAAGCATAATTTTCCCTTACTCCGCTTCAAACAAATTCCTGAAGAATATAAAAAGCAATATAAAATTAAGTATAATTTAGATGAAGTAGATGTTTGCAAAGCAACTTTTTTCATTTTTATCAATATTATTAGTTTACTATTCTTCCTGTTCATTTTCATTATTAATTTTGGACTCATATTTTTTAACATTCTCTATTCTTTAATGTTTGCACTAATATTTGCCGTATTGGTTGCATATAATTTTAATCTAACTATCTATAAAAGGATTAAAAAAGATGAGAAAATAGTAAATACATTATTATCATTAATTAAAATTAATTTTTCATTAATAAAAACTATCAAAGATCAGAAATCTGATTTATGTCTTTCTTTTATTAAGTTAGTGATGGACTATAAATTACCTATTTCTGACAACTTTAAATTTATTCATGGAAAAATTCATTTAGGGTATGTTCCCGAAGAAGAATTATTATTGATCGAAACACCATCAAAAGATTTTAATTCATATATATCTGAACTCATGATAAAAAATTTTGGTCATGACTATGATATTGAAGACTATGATGAGAATTCTTCAGAAAAGAATTTTCGCATATTGATAAAATCATTGCAAACTAAAATAGGGATAATTTTTTTTACAGGATTATTCTTTCCCCTAGTTTTATCCTCTTTTATACTATTTCAACAAATAAATATATTTTTTGCTCTTTTCATAGCCACATCACTTTTGTTCTTGATGTACTGGATGTTTAAAAAAATGGTGAGAATTAACATCGGATTAATTGGAGTGTTAGATGAATATTCTGGGGTAAGAGAAAAACAATTCGATGAATTCCTATTGTTTCTCGAAGTTTTGGCTTTAACTTTAAAAAATAATTATAGCCCTGAAGTCGCTTTCATTAAAGCATATTCAAAAAGTAAGACTTATTTATCTTTACTAAATGATACTTTTTATAAGCAAATTTCATACCTTATCAGTTTCCAATATACTTTTAAAGATTTAATAAATAATTTGAAGTTAATCTTAGATTCCCCACGATATAAAGTTATATTGGATGTTATTTATGACATGTTAAAAAAAAGTGCTTATTATTCCTCAAAAAAAATTACTGACATACTTGCTATTCTTGATAGACATAGAAGACTTGAAGAAAAATTTAGATTAATCGTATCAGGAAAAAAATTTCTTGTCAAAGTTTTTATATTCATCTTTCCAGGTATTTTAGGAGCAATAGGAGGGATGTTGCCATTAGTAATAGCGATTGTTAGAAATATGAATTATACTGAAAATATGCAAGAAATAAGTTCTTTATATGAACTTGTTGACATTTTAGATGTTATATTAATCTTTTCTATTCTAATAATCTGCACAGTTATAACATGTTATTATTTTTTAAAGATTGTACGTCATAAAAGAACTTATGTGATTATTCTAATATCAATCTTCATATACATCTTGGTATATTTACAAAGTTTCATGTTTTCTATTACTTTCTTTTAATCTCCATTATTTAAAAAGAGCATAATCTAAATCTAGGAATTCTTCAAGATTTATTATAGTAAGGTTGTTTATTTCAGTAATATTATCATAACTTACTAATTTTGAATAATCAACATAATCGATTACCAATACATAGATATGATATTGATTAATATTATTTTTTATAATTTCTGAAAACTTGTTTAAATTTAAGTTAGAAAAAATGGAAAATAACCAGTTTTGATTGATTACCATTTGAGAGTCTTTTACTAGTTCATATTTAATATGTTTCTCTAATAGATTTTTTTCTAATAGGGTCAGGATTTCAAATTGAGTTAAGGGCGTATTTTCTGGTTCTAAGATAAAATTATTATCAATTCTAGTTAATTTGTTTTTGATTGGTAATCGCCACAATAATTGCCAAATAAGACTTATCTTAGGTTTCTGTAGATCTAATAGATTCTTTTTAAAAAATTCATTTGAAACCTTGATAAGATCAATTGTGCTATTTTCTTCTTTTGCTACTATAGTAAGATATGCTGAGCTTCTTAAATCTCCAATTTCATCTAGTGTATTGTATAAGAATAAATGAAATTTTATTTCCCGTTCTTTTAAAAATTTTTTTATATGCTGGAAAAAATAGATATCCTCCATAACTAAATCAAGTTTGATATCATAAAAGAAATAATTAATAGAATATTTATCATTTTTGAGAGATAATCCATTTTTGGAATTGGAAATTGAAATTTTCAACTCATTTAATTTAGGAGCATTTCCATTTCTTAAAATGCCCAAGAACTCCATTTCTAATAAATTATTTTCTAATAAACAAAATGGAATCTCTTTATTATTCAAGAGTTCACATAACTTAGAATAATCCTGAACTATTTCTTTTTTTTCTTCACATATATATTTTAATATAATATGGGTTTCAGAATGCATCCCTATTTGAATGGTATATGAGTTTAAACACGATTTTTTTATGAAATTATTTAAGATCTGTATCAGGTTTGAAATATCTCGAGTTTGTAGTATTCCAAAGGCTAATACATTCTTCTTTTGATTTAAACTATTATAAAAGATTAATTCTTGTTCAATAAAATATGAGAAAGGCTGGTATTTGCCTTTTTTTTTAGAATTGTTTTTCAATTTTTTTCAATGTTTTTAGTAATTTCTTGTCAAATTATTATAATTTGATTATTTAAAGTCAAGAAAATTATCTGTGTTTTTATTGATATTTTTAAAGTCTAAAATAAAAAGCTAAGAATATCATGTTCTTCTCAAACTACTTGTATCCTCTTTTTATCATATCATTAATCATAATGATTTTTGTAGCAATTTACTATTATAAAAAGCAAAAATATGAGTTTATAAATATTTTAGGATTTTATCTATGTTCTATTTTCATGCTTATCTCATTCTTCATTTTAATTGAACATACTATAATTAAAGAAGTAGAGCTGTTTATATCTAATATATTCAAGATAGAGATGATACTAATTCTTTTTTTGTATAGTTGGATTTATCATATTATTTATAAACGATCAGAAGGTAAGACATTTTATATATACAGTGTGATTGTATTAATCTTTGCTCATATTTTTGTCTCAGGATTATTTTTATCTTTTATAGTGGGCACTACAATTATAGTATTTATAGGGATCCTAGTTTTTATCTCAATTTTAAAAATGAATGAATATCGAAAAGATTTATATTTAATTTTTATATCAGGATGGTATTTTTACATTTTACATTTGTTCTTTAACCAGTTTGTTTTTGGATTATATGCTCTCTTAGCTATAGGTGCTATTGTAAGTTTAGGTTATAGACCAATTACGGGAAGATTAATAACTTTCTATCATACAGTACAGACGATTACTAATTCATTTTTGAGAGAAAGTGGATTAAATTTAAAGAGGAGGAGAAAGAAACGAGCGTTATTTTGGCTTACTAAAGTTAAAATAACTCAAATAGGTAGAGAAGATAAACTTGAAAAGAAAAAATTCCAAACGTGGCTTCAGGATTTTTTTAAACACAGAAAATCTAACCGAGTTCAAATAATACTTAATAAAGATCAATTTGAAATATCATTCTTAATTAAAACTCGTACCAAAATTGAAGGCATCAAAAAGGGAAATCAACTATTAACTAATTTAAAAACAACATATGCAGGATTAGACGGAAAAATAGAATATATTGAAGTGGATAAAGGATTTCTTTATAAAAAAGAAAAATGGTGGTTAATTAAGTTTCCTAAAGCACCATATAATAATCGTATTGATTTAATTAATAGGATGATAACCCTTTTTGGAGAAGGGAGGGATACGACAAAGCTGCTTATTATCTGGAAAAAGGCTTTTCCAAAAAAAATTTTGGAACAGAGGGCTAAAATAGTTGCTTTAAAATATAAGGATTCAGTTGAAAAAGATACATATCTCAAAATGTGGAGAGATGAGCTTTTTCATATAAAGATATACATTAATTATAAAATTTTAGGAAAGGAATTAAGTATAAAAAATCCAGAATTTTATGCTCTGCAAGGTAAGATAAAAACCTTAGAAATTGCTGTTAAAAATGAGAAAAAAACCGCTAAGATCAGAAGAATTCTATGTGGGGCTAGAGCTGATTTTCTACGTGGAATATTATATAATGGTCGACATTTAACACCTATTTCGTTTGATTTTACTTTTAATGATAAAATGCCTTTAAATGTTCCAATTGGATTAAAGAATCAAGTGATAAATTGGCCATTACATGTAAAAAAGAATTCCAACTTTGCGGTAGGAAAATGGAGGGATGATTATGGCAGATTGAAAGAAAATATTTTATATATAAATGTGGATGATTTTGTTCAAGGTGGAAATCTCATTGGAGGAATGGGTACAGGAAAGAGTTTTTTTATGGGATATATTAGTAAATCAATTTCTCAAGTCAAATCAGACGTAGGGATCCTAATAATTAACTTTAAAAGAGAACTCGAGGAAAATATTTACTCTGCTGAAAGATTTTATAAATTCGGTAAAAATCTCACTTTACCATATATAATTCCTCTTGATAATGATAAAATGGAAAAACAAATTGTCCAAGTTAGTAAGGGAATCATGGGATCAATTGGATTTGAAGAAGAAGGGGTTTATGCTTGTAAACAAGTTCTTCAAAATTATATAATTAATAATGAAGGTCCACCAGATTCAATAGTAGAATTATTAACACTGGTAATAGATTATTTCTATGACGAAGATCACGATTATGATGATAGATATCGAGCAAAAATTACTTCGGCTCTTAATACAAGAATTAATACCCAACTATCGAATCCCGTATTATTAAAGGCTTTAAATCCATATGTGGAAGTTGGGAAATGGTATGAAGATTGGATAAATGGTAAAATTGTGCAAATAGATTTAACCTCTTGTAATGAATGGGAACAAAGATTATTATCGATTCTAATTTTACAGACAATCAGAACTCTCACGCCAGATACGGGAGTTAAAGGATTAAAATATCTTATAGAAATTGATGAGGCACATAGAATTCTTAAGAGATTAACTTCGCCAGGTAAACATAAAAGTGATGATTACATTGCTTGTGAACAAATTATTGCAATTTTTGAAATTATATTTGCAGAATTTCGGGATCGTGGGATATCATTTCTTATTGCTGATCAGCGAGCAGATATTTTAGATGACAGTGCGATTTCCTTGCCTTCGTTAAAGTTTCTCATGCATCAAAGTTTAAGTAGTGCAGAGCGATTTACAAAGGATCCACAGAATATTGAGACTATTATAAGATTACCCAATCGATATTGTGTTCTAGATAGAGGGATTACAGGGGAATATTTCTCATTTAAAACAGCAGACTACACTCCAAAAAATATAAAAACCAAGGAACTAACAACAGTTTCAAAAATAATTTGTCCAAAATGTGAAAATATCATCGATATTGTACATAAATCCTGTCCTAAATGCAATTATCGATTAGTCTTAAACAAATAATCCCTTCTTAATTTTTTGTTTAGTTTTTATTGTTTATCTCAAATTTATCAGTAGTTTTTACTATTTTATAAAAACTTAAGTAAGTGATTAAGAAATATGAATAAAAAAATGCGTAAAACTCCCAGCAAAAAAAAAACTAATAATTCCACTCTTTATAAAAAAAATAAGATTTCCAGTAAAAATTCAGGTATAAAAAATATAAAGAAAATAAGTCCTAATTTAAAAAAGCCTACTGATAAAAAATCCAAAAACCTGCTAGAAAATACAACTCTAATCCAAAAAAAAAAACCAGATCAAAAAAAAGTTACTAATCATCAATGGAAAAAATCATCTCTAAGTTTGTCATTAGAAAGTCACCCAAAGGACACTCAGAATCATGAAAATCACCCTCAAGATTTACAAATGAATAACGAAAAAATTACGACCCAGAAATGGAAAAATCTTTCTCAAACCAAGTTTAAAGATAAAATTCTCAATAGAAAAACTAAGGATAACCAAGCAGGTAAAGATAAGGAGAAAAAAGAAAAGAATTTAATTAAAAGCTTGAAGGAAAAACAAGAAGAGTGGTTTAAGGGTCTAAAAAAAACGTTAGAAAATTCTATGAAAAATTTGAACGATTCTCAAAAGAAGTCACTTGAAAATTTTAATAATCTTCAAAAGAAGGCAATTGACAACCTTGAAAAATCACTATTAAATAAATTTTCTTCTAAAGGGAAAGAGAATGAATTTTTAAAAGAAATGATTTTGGATTTATTAGCTCAGAATTTCTCTTCAAAAGATTTACATAATTTAGGGCAGGCAAAAATTAGTACAGAAGAACGTGAATCTTATTTATGAAATAAGATTTTTTTGGGTATATGCAAAATTCAGTGTTACTCTTTAATGATATTAAAATGGATAAATTAGATTATATTATAATAGCCTTAACCTTTAAAGATTTTTTAAATTATTATCAAATAAACATTATTCAAGGATACGATAAAGCCTTTAAGTAAAAATAGAACATGATAATATCCTTAATCTCTTACTATTTTCAATCCACATCTCGTACAAAATTTAGCAATCATTCCAACATTCAGCCCACATCTTACACAGAACTTAACTAAATCAGTCTCTTTTTGCTCGGGTTGGCTTACTGTTTTGAATTTAGGTTTCTCTAAAATATTGGTGTAAAATTCTTGAGTTTCTTCATTATAAAACACTGAGAATTTTGCTTGACATTTAGAGCAGAGCTCATAGGCTACAGTTGTAATGGTTGCTCTAATTTGGTGTTCGGTACCGCAATTTGGACATGAAATAAAAATGTAAATAAAATCTCTCGATCTTAAAGTTTCTGAGGTTTGTTTGCGAAGCTGAGCTATATCATGAGAGAATTTGTTTTGATTCTCCCCTGAAATCTCTGGAAATAAATTTTCAAGTAACTTTAAATTTTTTTCTACTTTGTCTATTAATCCGAGTGCTTGATACATGCTTGCTACTTGAAAATAATAACTACAGGCATTTAACAAATCTCCCTTCTGCTTTAAACAATATGCAATAAGAGAAGTGATCATCGCCCCATCATGCAACCATTCTGAAATTGTAGTTTGTGTCTCTTTTCCTGACTGATGCCGCAGATTTATTGTTCCAGATACAATTTTCCTCTGTTCCAACATTTTTTCTGAAAATACACTTATTATATATTTGGAACTGCTAGGATCAGTCATCCATACTGAAAATTGTGTCAAGCAATTTGGACAAGTTTGAATAAAAACCGTTAAATCTCCTACAAATTTGATCTGGATAGGATGTTGACAAGGTGGATTTGGACAAAAAATCTGTCCTGTCTTAAAATCTAACTCTTTTCCTTTTATTTGTATTTGAATTAAATCCAAGGCTGTCTTATAATACTTCAACGCCCCGTCCAGATCTCCCTTATCTTTTGATATTAATCCGATATTTCTCATTCTTATGGCTTCTCCATTTATATCGCCTAAGTATTTATCGATTTCCAAAGCTTCCTTAAAATATTTCAATGCTCCATCTAGATCTCCCCTCTTTTTTATTATAAAACCGATATTGCTCAATCTAACAGCTTTTAACTTTTTATCCCCTAATTGTTCAGCAATCCCCAAGGATTCCTTATAATTTTTCAATGCTCCATCCAGGTCTCCCCTATCTTGTAATATCAGTCCGATATTGTTCAATCTAATAGCTCTTGACTTTTTATCCCCTAATTGCTCAGCAATCTCTAAGGATTCCTTATAATTTTTCAATGCTCCATCCAGATCTCCTCTAGAGTATAAATTTATCCCGATATTATTCAATCTAACAGCTTTTAACTTTTTATCCCCTAATTGCTCAGCAATCTCTAAGGATTCCTTAAAATTTTTCAATGCTCCTTCCAGATCCCCTCTATCTTGTAATACCAACCCGATATTGTTCAAATTAATTGCCATATCCTTTAAACCACCCAATTGTTCGTTGATTTTCAACGATTCTTTATAATACTTCAATGCTCCATCCAGATCTCCCCTATCTTTTAATATAAAACCGATATTATTTAATCTTGTAGCTTTTAACTTTTTATCCCCTAATTGTTCAGCAATCTCTAAGGATTCCTTAATGCATTGCAAAGCATTATCCAGGTCTCCCTTATTTTGTAATATAGACCCGATATTGTTCAAATCAATTGCAATTTCCTTTAAACCTCCCAATTGTTTGTCGATTTTCAATGATTCTTTATAATACCTCAATGCTCCGTCCAGATCTCCCCTATCTTGTAAAATATAGCCGATGTTGTTTAAATATATTGCTTTATTCTCATTATCACCCAATTTCTCAGCAATTTCTAGAGCGCCTTTATAATATTTCAATGCACCATTCAGATCTCCCCTCTCTTTTAAAATAAAACCGATATTGTTTAATCTAGTAGATTTTGCCTTCAAATTACCTAATTGTTCATCAATTTTCAACGATTCCTTATAGTTTTTCAATGCTCCATCCAGGTCTCCCCTATCTTGTAATATCAACCCGATATTGTTCACTATAATGGCTTTTCCCTTTTTATCGCCCAATTGTTCGGCAATTTCCAATGCTTTCTTATAATTCATCAACGCTCCATCCAGTTCTCCTATATTATACAAACATGCTCCTGTAAAAGTAAATTTTGCTAAAGCTTCTTTTCTTTTTCCCATTTTCAAATCGATTTGAGCTGCTTTGAGAAAAATTGTAGCTGCTTCTCTATAATTATGTTTTTTATAATATTCTCGAGCTTTATTCCATAGAATTTTCGAATCTTCCATTTTTTATCCTTTATGTGAGTGAAAAGTCAAAATTTTATTATTAATTAAACACCTATTTTTATTCTCTTACTATTTTCAATCCACATCTCGTGCAAAATCGTGCGATAATACTTATATTTAGTCCACATCTTGCACAGAACTTAACTAAATCAGTTTCTTTTCGCTCAGCTTGGCTTAATGTTTTAATTTTCGGTTTTTCTAAAATATTGGTGTAAAATTCTTGAGTTTCGTCATTATAAAACACTGAGAATTTTACTTGACATTTAGAGCAGAATTCATCTGCTACAGTTGTTAAACTTGCTCTAATTTGATGTTCGGTACCGCAATTTGGACATGAAATGAAAATGTATGTAAAATCTCTACCTCTTAAATTCTCAGGAGTCTGTTTTAAAAGTCGTTGTATTTCATGGTTTAATAATTCTTGGTCCTTAATTTCGATTTTTGGAAATAATCCTCGAGTTTCATTTAAATTAATTTCAGTTTGTTCTACTAATCCAAGTGCCTGATACATGCTTGCTGCTTGGAAAAAAGTTTTTACTGCATTAAGGTATTCATTTTTATCCTTATAAGAAAAAGCCATCTGTGATGTAATCATAGCACCAAGATTTAATAAATTCGCAATTTTTGTACTTGTTTTTCTCCCTTTCTTCTTTTGTAAGTAAATTGAATGTATTGAACTATTTTCAACTTTAATATCATCAGAAAGAACAGTTAAATAACATTTCGATATTTGGGGTTCAGTAACCCATAAAGAAAATTGTGTGTTACAATTTGTACAGGTTTCTATTATTGCTCCGGTGATACCTGTTATCTTAATTTGAATATCTTGTTTACATGTTGTATTTGGACATTTTACTACTCCGGCTTTAAAATCTAATTCTTTTCCCTTGATTTGCTTTTGAATGTGATCCAACGCCTTATTAAATTCTATCAACGCTTCGGAGTATCTTTTTAATCTATGATAACATAATCCCTCATAATAGTGTGCTTTTGCCACCTCTACTGACTTAAAAAAAATTATTCCATATTTTTCCATTGTTTGAAAAATTGTAAGTGCATTTTCGTAATCTTTGGAAATTTTCATAGATGCTCTACCAAAAGTTTCTAAATATAAAAGAATTAATTCTTGGTCTTCTATCCCTTCCATTTTAAAGAAATTATCAAAGATCCTTTCGTTAACTGCGAAAAACCTTACTAACTCTTCTATTTTTCCTGATTCCAAATATCCCAATAGGACATATGTGCAGCAGTATAAGACTAAATTTTTATTTTTGATATTTTGAGCTATTTTAGTTGCTCTCTCTAAATAAGAAATTGCAATTTCATAATTTTTATTAAATATTTCATACTTCCCCTTTTCAATTAAACTCTTTACAATTCCCTTATTATTACCTAACTTTTCAAACTTTATTAGAGCTTCCTCTATTGCATTTATCCCAGAATTGATTTCTCCTAATTCAATTAAATTTTTTCCTTTTTTCAAAAGAAATTTTGCAACCATCTCATTATTACCTTTCTTCCTATATTCTTGAATGGCTTCGTCAATAGCTATAATGCTTTCATCAATATCTGCCATACGATCTGAAACATCACTCATAACTTCTGCAAATCCTCCTAAAGCATTATCTTTTAAGATTTCTCTCATTATTTTTGTATCACTTCCCGGTAATATTTTATCCGGTCCTGCTTGTATTTGTTCTAATAAAGGTTGCAAAAAATTCTTCATGTCTGGATTATCCTTTACCATTTTCTTAAATTCTTCACTTTGAAATGCATCTTTTAAGGAGAAATCCATATCTTTTGCGATTTTTAATGCCTCAGAAAGCTCATTCATCGAAGGTCCCTCCTCTCGTAAAAAGTTTCGGAAATCTTTTAAAATCTCTTCGATACCATCTTTTATTTTAAGTTCAGGTTGATTTTCATCCAAAGCAATTGCTAATCTAATTTTTTCATCAATTGAATCAGTTTCATTTATATTTTTTACCAATGAAATTTGTTTTTTCAGAATTAATGCATCTTTATCACTTGGTTTTAACTCCAATGCTTTATTAATCGCTTCGAGGCAATCTCCCCATTTTTCTAGGTTCATATAACTTTCTGCAATTAAATAATAAGCCAAAAAGTCATTAGGTTTTAATTCTAACGATTTTTTTAATTGATTAATTGCATCTTGATGTTTTTCTAACTGTATGTATGAATAATGTTTTTCCCATAATGGAGGAATATAATCTTTCTTGATTTTTAATGCGCAATCTTGTATCTGAAGAGCTTTTTCATATTGTCCGATTTCACGTAGACAATATCCTAATTGATAATAAGCTGAATGATCATTAGGTTTTAACGTCAAATACTCCCTCAAAGGCGTTATTGCTTCTTTAAAATTCCCAAGTTGTATATACAACTTACCTTTTTCAAACATGGAAACCGCAAAATCTTTTTTTAAATCTAATGCATGGTTATGGGCTTTAATGGCCTCTTTATAATTTCCAAGATTGCGTAAATTTAATCCAATTTGATAATAAGCGAGATGCTCCTTAGGTTTCAGTTTTATATATTCTTGCATCCAAAACACTGCCTTTTGATATTTTTTTAACTTCCTATACGCTAAGCTTTTTTCCCATATTGCAGGAGGGTAATCCTTTTTAAGATCTAAAGATCTATTTTGTTCTTCAATAGTTTTTTCAAACTGCCCTAGTTGAAAATAAAAGTAGCCTATTTGTGAATGATAGGCAACATGATTTATTATATTTGGATCAAATTCGAGTGCTTTTTCTAAGCATTCAATAGCTTTACCATATTTTTTTTTACTCTTATAAATTAATCCTATGCTATTCCATGCCTTGAGGTGATCTGGTTTGAGATCGATTACTTTTTGAAAGCAGGTAAGTGCTTTATCACTATTTTTTAGGTTTAGGTATATTAGTCCTAAATTATTCCACGAAGCGATAGAGTCAGGTTTGAGTTTAACAGCTTTTTCAAAGCATTCGAGTGCTTTATCAAATTCTTTCTTAATTATATAAATCGATCCCATACTATTCCACGCAGCGAAAAAATCAGATTTAAACTCAATAGTCTTTTGAAAGCATTCGAACGCTTTATTGTATTCTCTTATTGCTAAAAAAGCAACTCCCATACCATTCCAAGCTTGGAAGTGATCTGGTTTGAGATCGATTACTTTTTGAAAGCAATTAAGTGCTTTATTATACGCTTTATTATTCAGATGGACTATTCCAATATTATTCCAAGGATTATATATTTCTGGATCGATATCTATTGCTCTTTGAGAGTATTCGAGTGCTCTAACATAATCTTTTCTATTCAAATAAGTCAATCCAATATTATTAAATGCCATGGCGTAATCTGGTTTGATAGTAATTGCTTTTTGTAAACATTCAATCGCTATATCATATTTTTTTAAGGTTAAATAAGCAACTCCCATTCCATTCCAAGCCTTAGAGTAATCGGGTTTAAGGTTAATAGCTTTTTGAAAGCATGTGATTGCTTTATCAAATTCAATCTTTATCATATGAGCTATTCCCATTTGTGTCCATACTACTGGAGAATGATTATTCAACTCTAATGCTCTCTCGGAAAGTTTAATGACTTCTTCTTTTGACATTTGCTTGAAAATGAGTAATGTATGTACAGTTCCTATTTTACTCATTGCATCAGCATATTCAGGTTCGATATTTAACACCTTATTTAGAATTGATAGTGCCTCTTCATATTTCTTTTTCTCAATAAGAACTTCTGCTTTATTATATAATTCTTGCACTTCAAATGCTATTTTCTTGGACATAATTTATCTCTCATATCTTTTTATTTTAATAGTTTTTTTATACTAATTTCACGCTCTTATTATCTCTAAACCACACCTTATACAATATTTTACGATAATACCTAAATTCAGTCCACATCTGGCACAGAACTTAACTAAATCCCCTTCTTTCTGGTCAGGATGGCTTAATGCTTTAATTTTTGGTTTCTCTAAAATATTAGTATAAAATTCTTGTGTACTTTTATTAAAATATACTGAAAATTTTGCTGAACACCGAGGACAAATTAATATTGCGATGGTGATATCGACAATATTAACTTTATACCTACGATGACAATTTGGACAGGAAGTAAAAGTATGAAAAGGCGTTGCTTTTCTTAGGCTTTCAGGAGAAACTTTTGAAAGATGATTAATTTCATGTTCTATAAGTTGTCTATTTTTTACATCAATTCCCGGTAATAATTTAATAACATAATCTAAATACTTTTTGGAACTATTTTTATCTTCTTTTTGTTTATATAAATTTGCTGTTTGTAAGAAATATCTAGCAGAATTAAGATAATCTTTAAGTCGATAAAAGCAAACTCCAATCTCCTTGACTATCATAATCGTATTATGTATATTATCTAACATTTTTGTATCACTTTCTTTTCCTCGTTTACTTTCTAGCTCAATATTTATGTTAGAACTTATCTTATTAGAAACACTTCTAGAAATTATGTTAAGAATACCTTTAGAATCATTTTGATTTAACATCCATATAGAAAATTGTGTTTTACATCTTGAACATATTTCAAAGATTGCATTTAGAATCCCAGGTAATTTAATTGATAATTCTTGGTTGCATTCGGGATTTGGACACTGTAATATTCCTTTCCTGAAATCTACTTCTTTACTTTTTCCTTTTTCTATTATGATTTCTAAAGCTTTTTTAAGGAACTCTAAAGCTTGGGCATAATAACTTTTTGCTTTTAACGCTTGTCCTATATTTCTAAGATCAGAATAAGATTTGGATGGTCTTTCTGAATGGATAGATTCATTGAATAATAAATTATAGAATTCTAAGGCGGTTTTGAGATCAATATACTTTAAATATACATTTATATCATAGATAGTTTTTCTCATAGGATGCTCAATAATATCTGAAATCTCAAATACGTTACTAATATAATCTAAGCGTTTAATATCTCTTAATTTTTTAATATTATTATAAAATTCCTCGGCATTTTTTGTAATATTCATAAATTTTTTGTAAATTTCTAATGATTCGTAGAAATAGTTAAAAGCCCCCTCATTTTTACCTTGGTCTTTTAATGTTGCCCCAATATAAGCTAAGGTAGAGGCTCTTATCTCTAAATCATCTATTTCTTCAAGTTCTTTTAATACTTTTTCAAAATTTTCTAAAGCTTCATCATATTCATTAATGAATTTAAATAATAATCCAATTTCATTTATATCTCTTGTCTTTCCGGAGAGATTATTTAATTGTTCATCAATTTCTAAAGCATCAAGATAATAATCTAAAGCTTCATCACAATCTTCTTCAAATTTATATACTTTTCCTATATTTATCAATACTTCTGCTTTTTGTTTAAGGAATCCTAAATTTTCATAGATTTTTAAAGCAATTTTGAAATTTTTCATTGCTTCTTCATAATTTCCTTTTTTATAGAATGTTTTTCCTATCCTATTAAGTATAAATGCTATAGCTTTTTGGTCATCTGATTCTTTTTTGGTCTTCAATAATTCCTGATAATATTTCAATATCTTATCAAGATCTCCTGAATATTTTTGAGCAACTTCCCTAAATCCCTCCTTATATAACAATTTTTTTATACCTAATCTCGTTATATTTTATTTTTTTCTAAATTATAAACATGCTTAAGCGCTATCAAAAATTTTTATAATTAATTTCAATTTTTAATGCTCTATTAGAAGATTCAATACTCCGTCTAAATTTCTTATTTTTTGCAAACAAAATCTTTCTTTATTAAATTCTGCAGAAAGATATTTTTTCTTTCCACCTTTCAAGTCAATTTGAGTCGCTTTTAGATAAATTCTAATCGCTTCCCTATAATTATGGTTTTTTTCATACTCCTGTGCTTTTTTCCATAGAATATTTGTATTTACCATTTTCTTTTCCTAACGAAAGTATTAAATTGTAATTCAAATATTAATTAAAAATTAAGGTGCTTTTCGATATCTTTCCCGCATACTGAACAGAATTTTAAATTTGCGCTTCTGGGTATTCTAGTACCGCAAAAAGGACAAAAAACAAAAACCTCATCACTTGGTTTGAGTGATTGTGATTGATCCTTTATGATTTTCGTTTGGATGGCATAATCAGGGATTTTGGGGGCAGGAGGAGTTACAGGGTACACTTCATATTCTGTTGCTGGTTGTTCTAAATAGACAGGAATTTCAAACGTCCCCCCTTTTTTGTAGAAATCACCTGGATCTTGTTTTCCGTAATCTGGAGCACGTAATTTAGTGGTAAACATATATTTTCCATTCAGAGGAATTGATGAGAAATCTTTATATTTTATTTGATGAGTATCATCAGCCGTTTGAGCATATGCAACTTGAGGGATGGCAAAATTAAATACCGCATTGCCATGAATGGGATCATTTTGCGCTGCCCATTGGTTATTGCTTATAAGCTCATTCATCGCATCCTGATCTACTTTTGAGATATGCATTTTAAGGGTAGAGACATCCTTATCTTTTTCAATGGAAGTTCCCAAATTATCCCCTATATAGGCATATTGGAGATCGTTATCTTTCTGTTCATTTATACGCTCAAATAGATTAGTTACCCAGTGATTTGCGGTCCCATTATAATCTGGACTATTAACATCTATTTTAATTTCTTTTTGGTCATCCTTCTTTTTAATTTTCTCAACAATCTTTTTTCCTATATATGTTGCAATAGGAGATAATAACGCAATTACAACTTCTGCCATTTTTTCGCTCCTCTTTATATCATATTTACTTATGAGATTTATACTATTGCCTATCTTTTCTTTTATTTAAAAATTTCTCTACAAAATCAATTTATACCATCAATGAAATCAACATCTTGTAAATTTAATAATCACTGAACTTTGTATCCACCCATTTTTTTATCTTTAAATTTATCAAAAAAAATAGCTATGAAATTATGGGACTTTTTATTCTTTTCTCTTAAAATAAAGACATGGAAACAATTGAGAAAGTACTATTATTGGCAGTAGGTGTTATAATATTATCTTCATTCCTAATTTGGATAATACCCAACTTAAAAGAAGTTGATGAGTATAGAAAGGATAATGATAAACCTATATGGGATCAAACACCTAAAGATCAAATTATAGAATATGGAGAGTACTTCTTCTATGATGTAAATGCATCTGACGTTTCTGGTATTGACCACTACTGGATCAATGATACTTCTAATTTATATATCAATAATGAAGGAGTAATCATAAGTAAAACTATCCTTAATGTGGGGAAATATTGGTTAGAAATCAGAGCATATGATCCATCCAATAATTTTATTGCTACTCAAATTAAAATCACAGTAAGAAATGATTAATAACTCCAGGTATGATTGGAAATGATTGAACTGAACAACACTAAAACAACTATTCAAAGAAAAGAAAATCTTGAAGGACATAAAGAAAAAGTGTTAAGTATTGAATGCAACCAGTGTCCAGAAAATTCTAAACATTTTCTAAAGAATAAGAAATGTTATTACTGCCTTTTCAATAGTGTGAGAAATAATAAAGATAAATCATTCGAAAGAATTTACATTCAAGCTTTAGACGTTGCAACTGATCAAAAAACAACAAAATTATTACTTGAAAGTCTTAAAAACACAGAAAAAGTTAGAAAGATCTATTCAAAATTATTGAAAATAAGAGAAACATGTGTTTATAAAGATAATTTTAGATGTAGAATTTTTGGAGATTTTGAATCTTTCTTTGCCTTAAATAAACAAGATCTTAAAGATCCAATTTCATTATATTTCAAGACAGAGCGTATAGTAGATCAAATCGAAGGTTTTAGTTCTGTAGATTCTGTATGCTCTGATTGCATTGAAAAATGTAAGGAAATTGAAAAAAGATTATTAATAATTTTAGATTCAGAGTTAATAAGAAAATATAAAACTACCCTACAGGAAAGTTCCAAATTTGAAGATATTTTTTATTTTTATGAGTTTCTGATTACAAAATCTCATTCATTAAAGGAAATTGATGAAAAAGTAGCCCTTTCAGACACAAAATTCTTTGAAACGAATAAAGAAAGACTACTGCATTCTTACCAAATTGGTAAAGGTTTGTATCAAATTCAAATATTTGGAATAGCAAACAAGACAGAAAAATTATATCAGTATCAATTAATTCATAAATCGGAATCAGAAAAATCCTATTTTGAAAAGTTGATTGAAAATATTCTTTCTTATATGCAAGTTTTAAGATTTGAGGATACTGTTTCATTGGAACATTTAATTGATTTATATGAGAAAGACGCTTTACGAATTATTGACCTTAATTATAAGATGGATGAAAATAAGAAAAAAAGAATTGCTTTTTATTGTGCCATTACATTTCTTCAATTAAATACGCTTTTTCCACTTTTAATTGATAATTATATCGAAGAAATATTTTTAGATTCCCCTGAGAGTATGGTTTATATCGATCACCAAAAATACGGTCGTTGTCGTACGAATATAACTTTATCTAGCAAGGACATAAAGCGAATAATTACATTATTAAGACTATATAGTCAGGAAAGATTGGATTATTCTAATCCAACTCTAAAATACGTCATTAAAAACAAATACTTTTACTGTAGATTTGCCATTGATGTTAAACCTATTAATGTCAATACCTTTTCATTGGATATTAGAAAATTGAATAAAAATATTTTAACACTTCAAGATTTAATGAAAACAAATACACTTAATCCTTTGATGGCAGCGTTTCTCTACTTCTGTATGATAAGAAGAGTAAACATCACAGTAACAGGAGAGACAGATACAGGTAAAACTACTTTAATTAACGCATTCGATATGATTTCCCCAGAGTATTTTCGAAAAATATATGTTGAAAATGTCACCGAGTCATTAGAACAATTGATTTTCAGTAAACATCAGCTTAAATATCAAGCAGACTCATTAGATACAACTAATAAGAATCGATACACAAAAAGCGATCATATAAAAACACTACTTCATCGTACTCCGGACATTATTTATTTAGGAGAGATTCTAACAGAAGAAGAAGCTAAAGCTTGGTTTCACTGTCTGGCTGCGGGATTAAGAGGATTTCAAACAATCCACTCTCAAGACATTGATTCTTTAATAAATCGGTTAATTCATACATTTAAAATTAATTTTTCTCAATTGGATGATTTAGATTTATTAGTTTTAATGAACCGAGAATTTAATAAGAGGAGAATTGTCTCTGTTTCAGAAATTGATTTGAGTAATTATCATGCTGGAGATTATTATAGGGAATTATTTCTTTATGATCCAGAATCAGAAAAGTGGAATTTGCTCAAAAAACTCTATGAAAGTAAAACAATTACTAAGTTAAAGAAATTCGAAAAACTAAATGAAAATATCTTTAACAACTTTATAATTCTTTATGAGGAAATCTTTAAGTATCTTTTAAATTGTGAAAAAGTTGAAAATCATGACTTAGTTAACTTATTTCACGAATTAGCGCATTATTCTGTTAAATCTTATGCTGAAACTCGCGATTTTTGGGAAAAATGGAAATTTGAATATAATAATTGAAAGTAATTTAAGGTAAAGTAAAAATGAATTTACTACCAATTCTGTTATTTCCTATTTGGTTTTTATTTATTTTAATTATTATTTTATTCATTTATGTTTTGATGTCTGGAAATTCTTTAGTTACTATACTTGGTTCTATGGTATATATTATCCTCCTGTTACCTTTTTATTATTTCTTAGAAACACTAAGAAAATTTATTGTAGATTCAGGCTTACAATTTTTAGCTATTTTTAATTTCATTTATTATTTGGCAACAGTCATGAATATCTTTATTGGAGTCATTCTATTCATTTTGGTTTTGTATCATTTAATTTTGAATCCTTGAAATTTTCTCAAAAAATATCATCTTAACTAAAATAGAATTAATACCAGTCTAATTGGAGGAAGATAAAGTAATTTCTTCATAAAGATATTAAAATATTCTTAGGTATACTTATGAATAATTATAGGGTGAATTTAGCAGAAAAATTACATAATAATCGTAGTTTAAAAAGTTTTTCGTCGATAAATTTATAATATTTCTAATTAATTCAATTTGAAAATAGGAAAATACTTATGAATGAAAGCGAAATATTAAAAAAAGGGCTCAATTTGCAACGATATTTATCTCCTATTCAATATGTTCTATTTAAAACTTTAGAAAAGATTGGACCAATAACACGAAGAGAATTGGCAAAAAAATTGGAAATTCCGAGGACTACTGTTTATGATAATTTATTAAAGCTTCAAAAAAGGAAATTAATTGAAAAATATTCTCGTAATAATGGAAGAAGGGGCCGTCCACTCATTTTTTGGAAAGTAAGTGATTAAATAAACCTCGAATAATTTATGGTGTGTTTCTTAAAAATGTATAGAATTGATTTAACTAAATTTAATCCTGACTTGTTTTATGATAAAATAGTAGAGATAGTTTCAAAGAATCTGGGATGGGTAAACTTTCAAAAAGCTATTTTTGAACATGTTGAAGAACGCGACTATTGCCTTCTAGAGTTGGAGAAGCAATTAGGAATTAAAGGATCTGAGATAAACGAATTTGCTGGAGAGGCCAAAGCTCTTTATATTGCACTGAAACAAATCTATCCTGATATTAAACTCTCAAAAGACCAAGAAAAAGAATTAAACAAATCTTTTATAGAACTTCTTATGCTTAACTCAGATGAGATTTTTCATTTACTAAAAATTTCTAAAGAAGAATTATCTAAATTTCAGGAGTTAAGGAAATATGAGAAACTAGAAGTTAGTAATAAATTTCAGTAATATACTAAAGAGAAAACGATTGAGGATAAACTAAATAGTATATTATTTAAATCCAATTTTAAATCACTTTCAATTTTTATTTAAAAAAAGTAATTCTTTATCAGTTTGTAAAATTCTAATATCAAATTGTGAGTTTAGGAATCAAAAAATATTTTCGTTTTGTTTAAATACCTACTAAATTATCATATATTACTTTCTATTAGTATTTGAGTCATAAATGAAAGTGAAGAGGTAGGTATTCTCATTACAAAAATGAATCATGACATCTCTTTCTTAAAATAATTCTTCACTTTCTATTTCTCCTTTTTCAACATACTAGAAATTCTTAAAATACTTAACAACGTTTTAATTCAGTAAAAAAACTGAAACTCCTCACCTTATAACAAAATACCTTTCTTAAAAACATAGGAGTTTAAATCTGAATATATCGACCAATAATCACACCAAATTAAAATTAACTACTAAAATTTCTTTATCAATGTCAAAAAACTTCATTAATTGCCCTATGTGTGATAGTGAAAATGTAATTCAATTTGAATATAAAATAAATTGTCTAGATTGTGGTAAAATAACCGATATAAATATTATTGAACTTATCGATGAGGTTGAAGAAATAATTTCAAATGAAAAAAGGGAAGATCTAAAACAATATGTTCTAGATG
The DNA here is from genome assembly GCA_048937405.1 of Promethearchaeota archaeon. Lineage (GTDB taxonomy): Archaea > Asgardarchaeota > Lokiarchaeia > Sigyniarchaeales > SOKP01 > Loki-b32. Next base: position 44,270 of record JBHLNF010000001.1, on the reverse strand, counting down.
CTCCAGATTTAACTTCATTTATAGAAAGATTATCAGAAATTAAAAGTAGACATTGGATTTGTCCTTATTGTGGAAAAAAAGTTGAATTAAAGTGCAAAATTTGCCCCACTTGTGGAATTTTCCTCATAAGAAAAGGAGTAATCTAAATTTATATCTTTTAAATATTAACCATTGAAAAGATCAAAAATGCCCCAATTTGAAAGGAATGAGAGACCAGTTCGGAAAGAAATAAGAAAATCAAGAAAGGATAAAGTTACAACAGAAACTAAAACAAAAATCAAACAAAAGTCACCACAAAAATCGGTTAATAATAGATTCAAGAATCGAGAAACTCCCAATAAAACAATCGAAGAAAAAGAAATTACTAATAATAAACCAAAAATCAATGAATTCAATAAAACTAAGGAAAAATTAAAATTATTCCCAAAAGATATTTCAATGCCAGAGAATTCCGAAAAATTCAAAGAATTTTTGCAATACACTCATGGAAACGAGTCAATAAAAGAAATTGTGAATGAGTTCAATAACTCTGGCTGCTGGATAAAAAATTTTCGCCCAACTCAAACCTTTATTGATTTTATTAAAAATAAAAAAAATGAATTTGAAGATGTCTCTCAAACTAACCATTCCACTCTCATTAAAGACCAAACTAAAATACTTTCACATTACATCACATTAACAACGAAAATTAGGGATGAAGATGTCTTAAATAACACTATTAAAAATCTTGTTTTAAAGAACAAAGGTAAATTTAATGCATATGATATACAAAAATGGCTTCTCATTAGTGATACTTCCGCTCGGAACCAACTAAAAAGGATATTTATACAAAAAGAATATCGGGATTATATTCGCACTCAAAAACATGTTACAATTGATACTATTTTAAAAATCGCAAAAAAGAAAGGCGGTAAATGTCATACAACGGACTTAGAAAATGCCAAGTCAAAAATTCATCTTGAATGTGCTGAAGGACATCATTTTTATACTACTTATAATAGTGTAGTTTATTCAAAAACTTGGTGTCCACATTGTCATTTATACATTAGCGAAACAATCTGTAGAAGATTTTTTGAAAAGATTTTCAAAAAGTCCTTTCCAAAAAGTTATCCTAAATGGTTAGTTAATGAAAACGGAAATCAAATGGAACTCGATGGATATAACGAAGAGTTAGGATTAGCGTTTGAGTATCAGGGGATTCAACATCGAAAAAAAGCTTTTGGTATGACTGAAGAAGAATTGAAAAAACTACAAGAAGAAGATGCTCTTAAATTGAAATTATGCAAAGATAATGGAGTAACCCTCATTCAAGTCCCTGATGATAAAATTGTACCCTATTATAAAATGCAGAAATATATTGAACAAGAATATAAAAAAAAGACTAAAAAAGATCTTAAAAAAGGACCTAGATATGATTATCGGGAATTTATAATACATGAAAATAAATATGCAAAAAAATTTAGAGATTATGTTGAAAAAAAAGGTGGAGCGTTAATTACACCCTATTTTACAGCAAAAAAAGAAGTTACAATTATGTGTGAAAAGGGACATCAATGGACCACTACACCAGACTCTGTATATAAGAATAATTGGTGTTCAAAATGTGCTGGAAATGAAAAAGGAACAACGGAATATTTTCAAGAAATTGGGAGAATCTTTAATTGTAAATTAGTTAATGAATATGTAAATGCAAAAACTCCATTATGGTATCAATGTCAAAAAGGTCATAAATTTAAAAAATCACCAGAAGGGCTTAAAAGACATTATAAAAACATTGAGAATTTCTGTCCAGAATGTAAAATGGATAAGTATGCAAAAAAGTTTCAAGGTTTTATACATAAGAAAGGATGGAGTTTATTAACTCCTTACAAAGGTCGGTTCAAAACTATTACCATAAAATGTAAAAATGAACATGTGTGGAATACAACTCCTGGTGCTGTATATCAAGGGAGCAGATGCCAAGAATGTAAAAAAAAAAATTAACTCATCATTCTCTTTATTCTGTAATGGTTGGTTCGACATCTTCAAGTTCAAGAAGTCTTTTAGCTTCTTCCTCTAAATCTACACTAAAGATATCGGTGATACCACTTTGTTGCATAGAAACACCATATATTCTATCCGCATTTACAATATTCTCCTCTCTATGACTTATAACCATAAATTGTGCTTGCGAGGAAAACTCCTTCAGTACCATCGAGACTCTGTGAACATTGGGGCCATCGAGGGCCGCATCAATCTCATCTAGAACGTAAAAAGGTGCTGGGTAAAATTCTTGCACCGCAAATATAAACGAGAGAGCTACCAATGTTTTTTCACCTCCACTTAAAATTTCCAAGCTTGAGATTTTTTTACCACGAGGTCTAGCTTCGATGCTAACCCCTCCTTCAAAAGGTTTATCTGGTCGATCTAAAAGCATTTTAGCAGACCCGCCGGGGCTGAGTTTTTGAAAAATTCGGCTAAATTCTCTATTAATTTCATGATAAGCTTTCATGAAGGTACGAGTTTTTTCAAGTTCAATTTTATCAATAGCGTCAAGGATGGATTTTCTCTCTCTTTGAATAGTTTGTCGTCTCATATCAATTTCATCGAATCGTTCTTTCACAGTATCATATTGTTCAATAGCTTTTAGATTTACAGGCTCAAGAGCTTTTTTCTTCTTAGTAGATTCGACAATTTCAGATTGTAATGTTGGTTCTGAAAGATCCTCGGTTACAGGGGGTAATGACCCATATTCTTTGGATCGTTGGAATAGAGTTTCAATTTGGTCTGTACACATTATCTTTTTTGATTCAAAATTATTTATTTTAGAGTTTTCCATGGAAAGGTCTGACTTTAAGTCTGTCAAAACCTTTTGGTATTCTTTTTGTTTTTTCCAAGATTCATCCTTTTCTTGGGTATACTTGTCAATTTCACTTTGTTTTTCATCTTTCTTTGCGTTTACAGTATCCAAGTTTTCTTTTAAGCTGATTAATTCATTTGAAATTGATTCTATTTGTTCTTCAGTATCCTTTATATCTTGGCCTAATCCAATGATTTTTTGTTCTCTTTCTTTATTTTTATTAAGTTCATTTAATTTTCCTTGCGATTTCTGTACATCTTTATTCAATTTATTCAAATTCTTTTGGGCTGTTTTTTGTGCGTCTACCTCTTTAGTTTTTTCATCTCTAAAAGTATCTATTACCTGTTGTTTTTCATCAATAATTTTTTGAATTTCTTCTGCTTTAGAGTTTAATCCTTTAATCTCATTTTGACACTCTTCAATTTTTTTATTCGATTCAGTATTTTCTTTTTTAATATCTTCGATAGAGGTGATTAATCTCATAACATTTTCAAGTGCTCTTAATCGATCCAAAGTATCTTCAAGAGATTTATTTTCTTCATCTATTTGCTTTCGTAGATTTTCGGTAATCTCCCAGAAATTCTCTTTTTTAAGTTTAAGCTCATCAATATTTTTTTGGAAGGAATTTTGTTCATCTTGTATGGTTTTAATGGTTTCTTCAGTATTTAAAATTAAAGTCTTCTTTTCCGTTATAAGGTTATTCAATTTTTCAACATTTTCATCAATTTCTGTGATATTGTCAAATAAATTTTGAATCCCGTGTAATTCCTGTAGTTTACCCCTCAAAATTTCCTGTTCTTTTTGTTTGTTATCAATATCATCTTGGATCTTAGAAATTCTATCCCAATAAGTATCTTTAAGTTCCTTTAATTTGGTAATTTCACTATCTAATTTATTGATTTCCTGTTGTCTATTGCTGATAGTTTCTTCTCTTTCATGAATTTCTTCTTTCGCTTTTTTAATTCTTTCATTTAACTGGTTAGTTCTTTTATTAATTTCTTCGAGTCTTTTATTATAGGCAGAAAGATTTTCGGAATAATGGTTTTTTTGAATATTACTTTCAGATAATTGTTTTTCAATTTTATTGAAATCATCTGTTTGTGAATTAATAGTTTCTGAGAGTTCTTCCAATTGTTTGTATAGTTCTTGACTTTTTGACATAGTAAGTTTTCTTAATGATAAATAGACATTTTCTAAGATTTCCATTAAATCTTGAACAAAACTATCAAATGTAGATGTTGAGGTTTGTATTTCTACATCTGCAGACTCTTTTACTTTATCAATTAATTGACTAATTGTACTATCAGCATTATCTGTAAACAATTTCAAAGTTTGCATGATAGAATTAAGCATATCTGTCATTTCAGTGGATCTTTCTTGGCCATTACCAATATCTTCTACAGTTTTCATAATATCAAAAATATCGAGAATGAATTTTTTAAAATCTTCCGCAGATGATTCGATAGCTTCTGCATTTGATTGCTGTATATTACTTTTAATCGATTCAACTGAGATATTAATATTTTGAGTAAGCATATTTAAAATTTGTAGAATTCCAGTGATATCTTTTGTATTTTTTTCATATTCTTCTTCCGATGACTCAATTTTTTTTACAAAATTATCTCTTTCTTTTGAAAGTTCTTCTAAACGTCTTTGAACATTCTCTTTTTTGGTTTGTAATTTTTCCGATTCACCGGTAATAGACGTGAGATTTTCGTTTAAGGAATCAACTTGTAATTCTAAATTATTCTTCTCTCGCTCTAATTTTGTTAATTCTTTTGAGAAGATTTTTAATTCTGTATTCATATTGTCTATTTTTGATTTATTATCATTAGTTTCTGATTCATAGGAATGACTCTTCATTTTTGCTAATTCTAATTCTTGCTCATTTTTCCTAAAAATTGAATTTTCTTGCTTAAAGACAGCCTTTAATTCACTTAATTCTTTATTGATAGTATCATTTTCTTTTAGTAATTCTTTGACCGCTTTCTCAGCATCTCTCCCTTTACTTAAATCTGCGATTTTTTTCTCAGTAGAAATTTTCTTTTCATTTAATTCTTGTATATTCTCCTGATTCATTTTTATTTCGGTGTTCAGAGATGATAAAGAAGCTTGAAAATCTGTTAATTTAGAATTCAATTGATTTTTTTCTGTTTGAATATTGCTTATCTCAGTTTCTAAATCTTTTTGGTTTTGATTTTCTTTGGAAATCTTGGTGTTTAAGTCGTTTATTCGTTTTCTAATTTCTGACTCTGTTTTTTTCGTTGCTTCAATGGCTTCATCAATACTTTCCGCGTCTTTTTTTAACCGTTGTAATTCATTTTCTAATTTTTCCTTCTTTTCTTCATTTTTTTTAATATTTCCTCTAAGCATCTTAATTTGAGCGTTATTAGATGAAATACTTTGTTGTATCTTTGAAATTTCTTTATTGGAAAGGGATTTTTCATCTTCACTAGTTTTTATTTTGACATCTAATTCAGCTTGATTTTGCTGTCTTTTTTCAATTTCATTTTTAGCATCCTCTATGTGAGTTTCATATTCTAAAATTTCTTTTGACACAGTTTCTATCAATGAATCAAAAGTTTGTCCCTCCTCAAGTTCCATTTGTTGACTTTCTAAGTTTTCAATTTCTTGAGTCAATTTATCAATTGATTTTTTTGCCAAATTTAACGTAGTTTGACTGGAGGAAATTTCTGTTTTAACTTGAGTGATTTTTTCGGTTATCTCCTCTCTTTCTTTTTCTTTATCTGAAATAGTTTTTTGAATGTTATCCATAACAAGAGATTCTTGCTTTAAAATATCTTCTTGCCGGTTTATTTTTTCTTGCAATTCTTCAATAATTTTTAAGGAATTTTCGATCTTTCCTTCCAATTCATCTTCTTCTTTTCTTAATTTTGAAATCTTCAAAGCAATCAGTTGAGAGTTTAAAAGATTTATCTGTTGATCAATTTCTTTCCACGCTAAAGCATCATTTTTCTCTTTTTCTACCTTCTTTAATTGAGCAGAGACTTCTTTAAAAATTGCTTCGAATTGTCCTAAATCTCTTTCAGCTTTTTCTAATTCCTTTAATGTAGCGTCTTTCATTTCGTCATATTTTTGAAGACCAATTAACTCTTCAATAAATTTCCTTCGATCTTCCGCATTCATATGTGTTAGCTCCACAATTTTCCCTTGAAGGACAAATTGATTACTACCATCTGGATCGACATTAGCTGCTGCTAAAGCATTTAAAATTTGTTGACGAGTAGTTTTTTTTCCATTCATTTTATACCCCCCACCTCCACCTCTCTTGATTATACGTGTAATTTCAAAATCCTCAGGACCACCAGGAAAAACGTTATCTGAATTATCGAAATATAAGGTAACAGAGGCTCTTTGAGAAGGATTCTTTCCTCGTGATCCCGCAAAGATCAGGTCTTCTAAACTCTTAGCTCTCATTGTTTTTTTACTCATTCTTCCAAGAGAAAAACAAAGTGCATCAATAATATTTGATTTTCCGGCACCATTAGGTCCAACAATACATGTAAATCCACTTGAAAGTCGAATTGTTACTGTTCTATCTCCAAAACTCTTAAAACCACTCATTGAGATTTTCTTGATATATGTCAAAATTTATCTCCATTTCTACTCTTTGTTATTAAAAAATAGTGTAAATATACCTATAAATATATAATATACCTTACTAAAAAAATCTGTTTTACATTTTCCTATTTTCGAAATGGTTTATGATTAGCTTTTTCTATTGAGTTTAGTAAATAATCAGGTTAAATATAAAATTTTGAATCATTGATTGAAAATTGTGTCAATTATAAGTTTAATTTGTTTAGGATTTATTAATATGAAGAATAAATCATGTTTTAAAGTGGAATAGTTATTGCAAGTGTTAGAATGTTGATATGTTCTTTTTGATGGTTTAATTATTCCAAAATTTATAAGTTGTTCTTTTAGTTTGACTAATTCATAATAATCTTTTTCATATTCCAAAGTTTCACAAGTAATTTCAAATAATTCTTGCAATTCTTTGAAAGAGATGTAATAATTCGTTTTACTCATAAAGTAGTTTGAAAGGTTATCTAAAAATATAACACTTAGTATATCTTCTTCGGAAAGATAATTCAGCATACTAAATTCATCAGATATTTGAAAATTCTCAAAATTATCTTGACAGATTTCTAATAAATCAATTTTATTGTGATTGTTTTTATTTCTTAAAATGGGATATAAATCACGGAGTATTTCAATTCCTTTTCCTGGAACAGGTACATATTGCTCACAAATTAAATCTGTAATATATCTTAAAATATCTTTATCAATTTCATGAGAAAAGCATAATGAAGCTCTTTGTTTAAGAATAGCATAAAGCTCATGATATGTAAAAAAGTTTAGTTTATTTTTAAAATCAAATTCAGAAATTAAATCTATTGTCGCTGGTTTAATTATTTTATTTGCTGTGGAGATCAAAGTAATATTTGTCTCTCTACTGAATTGCAAGAATTTGTTAAATACCCCAGGTGCTAGATATTCAATATTATTAAAAATAAGAAATAAACGAGAATCTACTTTATCACATATAAATTTAAATGTATTCCATAATTGGGCGATATTTGATTTTAAGATTGATCGAAAATCGATGTTAAAATCTGAAAAGATATTTATTTCACTTAGTAATGAAAAAATTAATTCTTCAATTTTTTTTTCCTTACAATCAACAAACACTGTATTTATTTGAATGAATTCTTTGTTTTCAATCAGAAGATCATTTAAGACTTTATTCACTATTACTTTCTTTCCTATTCCACTAATACCCTGATATAATATATTGAGGGGATACTCATCAGATATAGAATCCTCTAAAATTGAATATAATGAATTCTCTTCTTTTTTTCTATATAATAAGGATGGTGGGATATAATTTGGATCAAATAAAGCTTTTGGTCCGATATAATTATTATTTATATTAGTATTTGCTATCATAATTTTAACCTATATTTAAATTGATTTTAGATATAGATATTTAAACCCCACCCTGAGGGAGGTAACTAAAAGTAAAAATGAATTTTAAAAAAGAGAATTAGCATGGAAGAGAAATCAACTCTAATGAGTAGAAGGATCCTCTTATAAACTATAATTGAAATGCCTTTAAATGGCTATTCAAAAAATTAGAAAGGAAGAAGACGTTAGAAATGAGATTTAATCGAAACTCTCCAATAATGTTTTCAAATTATCTGCTAGTAAAGGCAAATATTCATATGATTTGGTTTTCACTTTCTTATTCAAACAGAGAGCTACTAAATATAGTCTTATATCATCAATGTCTAATTTTCGTAAGAAGATAATCGCCTCCTTCTGAAATCCAGATTGTTGTTCTGGAAATTCTACATTTGTTACTATATCTATTGTATTGATATCCCATTCTTCTAATTTTTCTAATGCTTGAGCTAATCGTGGGGCAATCGCCTCACAGATTCTTTGATATGATTTTTCTGTGCTCCTACTTGCAACAATAAAGCCATTTTGGTCTAATAAGAGTGCTGAACTGTTGTAAGTTTTTCCCATATAATCTTTCAATAGTGTTTGAAACATTTTGGATTTATGAGTTGCATAATAAGCACCCTGTGAAAATGCTTTTAACAAACTTGGTTCATCATAAATTGAAGTCCTAAAAATTACAAAAGGAACCTCCTTAATAATTGAGGCAATTTCATTTTCCAATTTTTTTATTTGGTGATTTATATCATCATTTTTTCTGATATCTGGATCATACTTGTGGAGTAATATTATGAGTTGAAAATTATCCAAATGTGATTCTGAAGTGATAGTTATAATATCTTTAAGAAATATTAAAGCTTCTTCAAATTTTTTGGGAGTTTGAACATCAATTACATAAAATATTGATTGCATTTCGGTAAAATATTTGGACTTGTTTCCCAAATATATTTTTCTATAACTTTTCTGACCACCTAAGTCCCAACGCACTATACTTGCACCAAGAAGATCTGAAGTATGAAGTGTTCTTTTTACTTTAATTGTTGGTTTAACAGTTGATAGTAGACTAAATTTTTTGTCTAACAGTAGTAAAATTGATGTTTTTCCTCCACTTTCTAATCCACAGAAAAGAATTTTCTTAAGGTCTTTTATATTACTCATTTGAATTTATAGGATTTTATTCTTTAATTATTTTAATTTTTATTTTTTCCTTTTCAATTTTCTCATCAAGTCGAATTTTTCTTATTTTTTTTGGAAAATCTAAATCAATTTCATCAAAAATAAATCCACTTGAATTTTTTGGTCCTTCTACAATTTTCAATTTAGATGGAGATATATTTCCTTTAATAAAAGAAATTATTTTGCTATTACCAATAAATTTTCTATTTAAGTAATTACCAAAAGTATTGCATGCTACAATAGGAACTCGATTTTCAAGAGCTCGTGCTTTTAAGTAAACATACCAATTTTCCATTCCATCTTCTCTTATTTGGGTAGGTGAAAATAGAATATCTGCTCCATTTTCAATTGCTAATCTTGGTGTTTCAAAAAAAGCCATGTCAAAGCATATTAGAATTGCAAACAAATAGGATTTGTTAAATCTGAATAGCTTTAATTCTTTTCCAGCCTCAAAATTTTCGCGTTCATAAGCATAGAGGTGAATTTTATCTTGATATCCAATTTCTTCACCATATTCATCAAAAAAATAGCATGTTATTACTGGTTTTTTTGAATTAATTCTTTTTTCCCAAATTGCTCCTGTTAAAAATTTTACATTATATTCAATAGCTAATTTTTTAATTGCAATATAATCATTTCCTCTTTGTTCTTGTAAATTTTTTGAATAGTTGTTAGCATAGGGAACCCACCTTTCTGGTAAGCACATTATATCACATTTATTATGCTTTTCTAATAAGGTTTTTAAAATATTTTCAATTTCAAGATAACACCTATTTCTTTCTTGATAAATTTTGGGTTGAATACACGCTACTTTCATTATATATATTAATTTATAATTTTTTATTATTTATTTCATCAATTATAGGGAATAATTCGTTTAAATTAGAGATCTCATAATCAGGTTTAAAATCCTTTTGGATTTTGAGATTTGTTTTATAATTATCATATTTTCCTCCTCTATGAAGATATATACTTAAAATATTGTTTAAATTAGCAGGAATTATATCTTTATCAATACGATCTCCCACGTATATTGTTTCTTGACCTTTTACACCAAATTTTTTTAAACAATAATTAAATAATTCTGGATTAGGTTTTCTAATACCAATTTCATCTGAAATGACCACTAAATCAATTAAATGATCAATATTTAATCTTAAAATCTTTTCATATTGTTTTATTGGTATCCCATCTGTTATAATTGCTGTTTTTATCGATAAGTTCTGCAATTTTTTTAAACACTTTTCAACATCATCATATAATTTTATTGAATTCACTTTTTCTTCGTGATATGCCATAACAGCCGCGGCAATATATTTATATCGATCATAATATGATATATATTCTATTTTTTTATCCATCTGATTCAATCTTCGAAGAAAATGATTGTAATGTTTCGAAGAATTTGATCCATATTCATTTACAACTTCTTGCAATATTTTTTGGGCTTTCTGTTTATCTATTTTCAAACCTAAATTAATCATTGCATCAAGTCCTTTAATTCTAGCCCTTTCAGATAATCCAGTTGAGTCAAAGAGACAATCATCTAAATCAAATCCAACTAATTTTATAGGACTCATTTTCCGATTTCAATTTTATCTTAAACTTATTAAATTAATTAAAGTTGATCGCTTATATTAATTATCCTAAGATATTAGAGGTTAAGTTAAGATAAATTTATTTATCTTTAATAATATATAATCTTCAATATTAATTTATTTTAGGTAAAACAGAAAAAAAAGCTGTTCTCGCTATCTAATAAATAAGCTGTAATGGAGATTCATTATTTGAAAACTATCGTCGCCTTGTCATATTTTCATCGCAAAATTGGACCATTAGTGTTTTATTCTTATCCAAAAAATATATTGGAAAAAGATTTTTCTTTAAAAATTGCTAATATTATGGATCAACAATTTAATGAAGGTTTTTTTATCCATTCCTTTGAAAATATAAAATCAATGAATTATTATTTTGAAATTCATTCAGATTGGGCTAGAGGAAACAAAGAAATGCTGATGGTTTCAATAATTTTGGATCAGCAAATAACTATTGAGATTGAAGAAAAAATCTCAATTTTATGCAGTGAATTTTCAGAACAGCTGCAATCAAATGAAGAGATATTTACAGCATTCTATATAAATGATATAAATAATTTTAATGAAGAAGATCAAGAGAATATTGTTAAAAATGAATCTTTAATAAAATTATGGGTAAATAATTTATATTGGAATATCATCGAATATACAAGAGAAAAAACAGAAGAAGAAAAAATTGGATCTTTATTAAAAGATAAACATATTTTTACAACCTTAGAAAAATTATCAAAAGGCCCTATTCCTTTAGAATGGTTAAGAGAGTGGTTTATTGAAAAGTTTTCTGAAAAAGACTTTAATGAAATTATTGAAATTTTAGATGAGCGTCAATTTATTTTTATTAATCAAATAGGTTTAGTGGAAAAATACGTACTTTTAGTAAAAGAAGTAAATGCTGAGAGAATACCACCAGATAGTGTTATTGAATATATTGATGATAAACCAGAATTAATTGAATTACTACTTCCTAAAGTGCAAGAATATTTTAGTGAATATGAAAAGAAATCTAAGGAAGAAATAAAGGAAGATGCTTTTACTTTATATCAGATAATGGCTGATCCAAAGAAGTACAATGTTCTTTCAGAATTAAGAAATGGGTTAATCTCAAAAGATAAATTACCAAAATTAGTATCTAAAAAATCTCTGGATTCACTTATGGAAAATATTGAATTTTTAAAAAAGTATGATGTAATTGAAGAATTAAATTATAATGAGGAAACCTATATAGTCCTAAAGACAAATTTACAAATTACAACTGCTTTTCCAGAATGGATGAGAAAATTGTTACCTAAAGAATCAGAACCTGTGGTAGCAGATAAATATCTTACTAAAATTAAAGAAGGTAAGGAAAATTCAAAAATCAGGAAAATAAAAAATACTAAAAAGAAATAAATTAAAAAAAAAAAGAATCAATCTGTTTAAGTAGATTTTAATCAATAAATTCATAATGTCTGAAGAAGAAACTCAAGAAGATCTGAAAAATCTTTTAGGTTATATGGGAATTGAAATACTTGTTGCGATAAGTAATGGAGCAAGAAATTATGAAACAATTAAATTATTCTCTGGTTTACCAATCTCTTGTATAAATGGAAGAATACCCGTTTTGTCCGATTTAGGACTTATTAAAAAGAATAATGATGAATATTATTTAACAGAAAAAGGAATTAATTTCCGTAAAAGATTAGAAGAATAGTTTAAAGATATAGATGACATCAGTTTGGGGCGACAACATCATCGCTACCGAGCAAGTAGCTAACTTTGTCATAAGTTCATCATTTGTCAAACTAATTTAATCTTTATTCTTATTTAATTTTTGATTATTAGAAATTTTTTTGTAATACTTCCTCATATAATATCCCGGTCGTTTCAAACCTCCACTCTCATTAATTAATTTCTTTAATCCATCTTCTTGAGATATATAATTTCTATATTTATTATAATCTTCATTGTTAATTTCATTTCTTTTCAATAAATATTCTAAAATATCTATAGCTTCCTCTTTTGTTGTACATCTTCGAATAAAATCAATAACTCCAGGATTATATAGTTCATTTGGATATGATTGATTAATGATCTGATCATTTTCTTTTACATCTTGTTCAATCTCTTCATCAATTCCTTCCATTTTTATTGATTTCTTCTTTTCAAAAACTTCCTTTGTCAAATGAGGAAAAAACTCATTTAATTCTTTTTTATTATAGAAAATCGTTAATCCTTCTTTATTTTCAACTTTAATTTTCTTATTAGATCTTCCATTTTTTTCCTCTTTTTTCATTTATTTTATATCTCCTATAATGTGAATATTAAAGTATACATATTCTTAATTCATTTATTTCAATTCTCAAATGGAGTTCAAAGCAATTTAATTGTGATTATTTTTTTTAGAAATATTAGTAATAGGATTTTAAAGCAATCAATAAAAATCCACAAAACTCAATAAAAATTTCTCTAAAGACTAAAATGAATTCTGTAAATTTAAATTTCCATAATTTTATTAAAACTAATAAAAAGAGTAAAATTATACTCATTTTATTTCCATTATATCTAAAATAAATACAAAAAATAAAGTCTCTATAAATAATATTCATTATAAATTTTTTTTACTAGTTTATCAAATGAGAAAAAAGTTTAATTTATGAAAATTTAAGGAAAATTATATAAAGAATTGATTTTAATATTTTTGGAAAAATTAAATATAATTCTTTGCCAATATAATAAATTGTTAATACATTCTTTTTATTAAATGAGATTCTTTAAGTAAAACTAGGAGAAATAAATATTATAATATTAATATTTTATTTAATGAAAGAGACTATCAATCTTGCTTAAAAAAAAAACATTTATACATCAAAATATTCCTTATTCATTTAACTGGAATAAATTGCACCATAAAGAAAAATACAATCAATTAACTGCCAACAGAGAAGAATTGAATAGATTAAAGAATTATTTTAAAAATGTGTATGATGGATCGATTCCTAATAATTTATTTAATTCAAGAGAATTTCCAAGAGCATCTCAATTTAAAATAAAAGGGATAAAAGTTGCTTTTATCAGAAGTTTTAGCAAGAAATTACTAAGAGCTGGAAAAATTCGATATCATGATTCAAATTCAAAATTGCCAAAATATGCCCAAAGAGTTTTTGATATTTATAGAAAAAATAATTTTAGAAATATTCCTGGTCATGAACCTATTCTAAAAAATATTTTAATAAAAGATAAAGATTCAATCGCAATAGAGACACCTATCTGGAGTGAAAAGAAGAATAAAGAAATTACTGGACACATAGATTTGATTCAAATTGAAAATGATGTTATCAAAGTTATTGATTATAAACCAGAAGGAAATTTTTTACTTTCTCTCCCACAAGTTGCTACATATGGATTTTTAGTTAAATCTAAATTAAATTTAAATAAAGTTAGTTGTGTCTCATTTAATAAACAGGGAGCTTGGGAATATGACCCTTTTATATTAATTAAAGAGATAAAAGAATATTTAATTTCTTATCAAATTACTGAGCGTCCTTGGGAGTTTTTCCTTTAGTATTAGAATCTTCAGTTTTTTCTTCTATTTTTAAATACCCTCTAAAAATAAGATAACATAAAACTAACGAGATAATTTCTGTAATTAATCCTGCAATGGTAGAGACTATCCCATTAAATCCTAAATATATTAGGAATATTGCACATCCTAAACCTGCTGTTATTAAGATTACTAAGATAATTGCTTTAATAATTTCAAAAAAAGAATTTATTATATATGACAATTCTTTTTTGAACCATGAAAAAACTGAAGCCATGAGAATGTAATATTTCTATCAATTATATTAATATGTTAAAGAATGAATACTTTAATATCTTTCTAAATTCCTGATGAAAGATTAGAAATAAATGAATTTAAATAGAATATTGATATCCATAAAGAAATAATATTGGTATTATAATATATTTCAAGCAATAAGAATGTTATTTACTTTTAAATTTAGTGTATAACGCTTTATCTAATATTCGCCCTATTTTTATTGCAATTTGATTACCAATCTCATACCGTTCTCCATCTAGTAAATTATTTTTTTGTTCTAGTGTGGGAATTTTTCCTAATCTTTTTATTAATACTTTTTCAACAATATTGTTTACCATATCCTGAATTTTATCATAATTGGGTAATTTAATTTCTGGAGTAAAGTCCTTGATTTTTTCTATAGCAAAATTAAAAAATTGACAGATTAAATCAAAAGAGTCACCTTTAAGTTCACTATGAAGCTTTAGATTATCTGTAGCTATTTTTGTATCTTTTTCCTGCCAATATAACTGATTGGGATTAATTCCTGGACTATTAATTCTCATTAAAGAACTAGTAATTCTACGTTCAATCCAATTTAAAGTACTTAATTGCTGTTCTTCTCGTAATCTCTTTGTTTTCTCTTCTTTTTCTTTCTCTTTTGATTCAATAAGTTGTTCAATCTCTGATTTCCGAGTTTCTTCAAATTTTTCAAATCGTTTAAAAATATCATATCCTATACAATATGAAATTGGAGATATAAGATCAGATTTAAGCTTTAATGGCACTATATCTTCATAAATTGGACTGGGATTGTTTTTTATTTCAGAAACAGCTTCTTTTAAAGATATCTCCATAATTCGCGCTAACAAGAATCCATTAACTAAAAATGGTTGATTGTTTGCATTTAAAACGACAACTAATTCTTCCTGTCTTCTAATTAATCGCTTAATGATCAGCTCTTCTACTTTGATCCTAATCCACTCTTCTGAATCGGTTGTTCCATTTATTTTTTTTAAAGCCAAAAGAAATAATGATCTATCATTAGAAACTTTATGATACAATTCTATAATTCTACTAAGCTGTCTTAAAATCTTGGATAAAATGTAAAAGAAAATATCTTTTGCCATTTCATTAATTATATCATCGAATTCCAAAATAAATAAAATATGAGAATAACTTTTCAATTTTAATTCATCTAAAAAAACTTTATCTATAGCTTGTTTTTTTCTAATGAATAATTTTAAATTATTAATACTAGTTCCTGTTTTTTCTTCTAAAATTCTTGATAAATTTGGATATTTTTCAATATCTTGATTGATTAAATTAATTAATCCATATTCTGAGGTTGTATCATACTTTCTAATTAATTCTTTAAGAAATTGAAAATCAATTTCTGAGAGCGCTTTTTTTGCTTTATAGATTAGATTCTGCCTATTATCATTTAATGAAATGATATCCAATTTTTTAATGTTATATCTTACCATATTTTTTTTTACTTTTTCAGAAAGATCCTCATCTAAATTAATGAAATGCAAAATATTGTAAACTCCACGCTTCTGTAAGGTATAAATTATATCATCAAAACCGCATTCATTTATAGATTGTAGGAAATATATAAAATCATTTGGATTCTCTTTCAGTTTTTTGATTAATACAAATTTTAAAAAATTTAGTATTTTTGATTCAAATTGTTCATAGTTTATTTTTTCTGTTAGACCGATTTCTATTTTTTTTATTAAATCTTTTTTCAAGTTATTAGCTTCAATAAAAATATTTAAACCAGGTACTGATATCGGAAATTTGTTGAAATTATAATCTAATACTTTTTTTTTTATCATTCTTACTGGCATTGCTTCAATTTGCAATTCTTTATATGATTTAAATTCAAAATCAGACTGTATCAGATTAATTAATCGATCCAAAGTGGCTAATTCTATGAATTTATCTTCTTTTTCTTCTAATTTCAATTTCTTCTCTAATTCAACAGAAATATCTTTAAAACCAGCAGTTTCTTCTAATATATCTTTCTTTACTTTGTTACTTAAACCTATTAAATCACCTATTAAATCGTAAAAATAGAATTGGGGATACTCCATTATTATTTCTTGTAATTCCTGCTCAATATGTCTTTCGATATTCTTTAACATCTGATTTTTTTGGATTTCTTGAATGTTTTCCTTTCTTTCTTCAATTAAAAAAGAAATAAATTTATTTTCTAATTCTATTATCTTGTTAAGAAGGTTAACTTCCAAGTTTAAGGAATTCTGAATTAGTGAATCGACTTCCTCAATGATAATCATCTTTTCTTCAATTTCTAGGTTCTTAGTAGAATCAAAAGAGAATTTGTCTTGATCTAATAACTTCTGAACTCGAATACCTAAATTGTGATATATATGAATTGTTGCGGTCGCTATCAATAGATCATTAAAGTTAGATTTCTGAGTAATAAGTTCAAAGATTTTTTTTTTATCAGCTTCTCTTTTAAAGTGAGAAATTATTAGATCAACTGTTTGAAAAAATCTAAACGTACTTTCAACAGCTGTTGTTTTTCTTTTTACCCCACTAATCATATATCAATCACCCATTCTCTATATACTTCATTAAAATTATCTGATAATTCAAATCTAACATTATTATGCCAAAATTTGAAATCTATTATGTGATATAAATCACCCTTAAATAGATCCTTTTCTTCATTTGTTAAAGTGTGTTTTAGTACTACATTTAAAGGTCTTGGAATTAATTTTGAAAAATATTTCAATTCTGTGTTTTTAATATAATCATAAAATGTTTCAATCTCATCCAAACTAAAATATTTTAATGGAGAAGTATTCTCTATTTGAGGATTTAGATTTTTTAATTCTCTTTGAATATAATTTTTTATATATTTAGGAAATTCAGTATTAACATCAATGGAAAGTTCGTATTTTTTATAAAATTCATTTAATAATTTTTTTTCTTCAGCATCATGCAACTTTGTAATATAAGCGTCTAATATTTTTAAGAAATTTTCAATTTTTTGTTCTTTCATTTCCCGATCTTCAAAATAATTAATAAAATCATTATATACTTCTATTAATGTCCACTCTTTCTGTTCTTCTGGTTTAAGGTATTTTATAGAATAGTCTTTAATCCAGTTAAGAATATGGAATTTCCACTCTAAATTTATCCCTCCAATTCTTTTTTCTAAAAATCTATGAAATCTGTTTGCAAAGGTTACAGGATCACTAATTTCCTTATCAGGTTCCTCTTTTATATAACGATTTATTGTAGAATGTCTCAAAACATAACTTAATAAATAATTTAATTCTTTTGAAAACTTTTTAAATTTCTCTATATGATTAATTATTCTACTACTAGTAGATTCCATCTGAATCTCAGCAAAAGAAACCAAGTCATCTATTTTTAAATGTATTTTATTAAAAAAAACGTCAAGATTCTTATTAATTAGAGAATTAAACTCATTTATCAAAAATCTTTCATTATATTTATAATTTTTATCAAAAAGTATAGAATGCGTTTCAATTTGGTTAAAGAGAGTATCTTTAAAATCATTTAATATTTTCTGTCCTAATACTTTTGCTGGTTTCTGTTCTTGGTCAAATTTTTCATATAAATTTTGTATCAAACTTATTGTCAATAACTTTAATCTACGATAAAACAAATATTTTGGAAGTGTAATTGTTATTATATTAAGGCTTTTACTAATAATTTCTCTAAAATAATTTAAAATTGAACTCAATTCTATTATTCTTAAGCTCTCTTTTTGAGTTATTGTTTGTTCAATAAAGCTCTTTGCTATATTACAAATATCATCAAAGTCTTCATCTTCAAACTTGCCTTTATTTGAAATAAAATGCTGATATTTGTTTAATAATTCATTTAAATCACCCATTTCTCCTGAACTCAGAAATTCATTTGAATAATCAATAAATTTGTTTAAATACTCTTCTAAATCGATTATAACCTTATTAACATTTGAAATCAGCCATTCTGCTGTATGTGGATCATCAAAAGTTTTTATTTTATTTTTTAAGTGAGTTATAATAAAAATTACTATTTCATCAACAGATTCATCTAAAGTACCAGTATTTGCTAAATTAACGAGATTGGTACCTAAATTTAATGTCTTATCAACTATGAAATTCGCACTTGGCTCAGAAATTAAAAATTTAAGATGTTCTATAGCTTTTTGTCCCTCAAAAGGAACTTTAATCTTTTGAGATCTTGGCTCTAAAAATTTAATTTCCATTGGTTTCTTATACCATAAAATATCAACATCAGAGACAAATTTAGCATATGTATTCAACATTTCTTTTTCTGTAGGGAGAGTTTTGCTTAACCCAATTAATTTTTTGTTCCATTTTTCTTCAATTAATTCACTAAAAAGTTTTTTGCTAAATCTTGAAGCGAATTTTTTAAATAATCGTTGCTTATTTTCTTTACTTAAGTCTGGACGGTTAGAAAGTTCTTCTACTTCAAAAAATAATTTACTTATATTATTAAGTGATTCTCTGGATTTATGAATATCTAGTACACCCATTTCTGGTTTCAAAGCAAGTAATAAACTTTCACAATCTTTAAATTTACCAGGAATAAAAATCATCGATTGAGGGTAAATTTTTGTTCGGGCACTTTTTTCATCAATATTATATAAATCAAACTCAACGCAAAATAACTCTGCTCCTGTATAATCTCGTAATATTGCATTATACATGGTTAAAAATTTAATTACTTCTTGTGAGAGTTCATTTACTTTTTTCATTGTTAATCTACCTGGACCAATTACGTCCCCCACAATAACCTCATTCGGAGATGAATATCCAAATATTAATGAAAACTGGTAATTTATAGATTCTCGTGTTGTTATCATATTATAGTTTCATTAGCATTTTATAATTCTTAAATTAATAAAATTTAGAGTTTAAATATTTAACATATCCAAAAAAAATAATTGTTTTAAATATTTTTAAGTCGATAAAATATTAAAATTTACTTTTGATTTGTAAATAAAAACCTCGTATAAAAATATTTAATGAAAATGAGATAATTAGAAGGAAAGAAACCTGCATTATAGCATTTTTAATATATTCCAATTTTAAATCTTAAACACCTCGGCACGGGGATCTTTTATCATAAGTAAAGTAAAATCGTAATTATATTCCCTAATTATTAATTTCTTCAGAGAAAGATTCCTCATATTTTAAAAATAAAAATATAATAAGCAGAAAATTATTATATTTATAATAATAATTAATAAATCTAAAAGCTCTAAAGGTGTTAGCTTATTCAATTTGGGTCTGATTTAGGAATCAATCAAGATGATATCGAAAAGATAAGTCCTCAAATCACCTTCATAACTTCTAACGCAGATATTGAAGCTATAGCGCTCGTGAGTTTTGAAGGATATCAAATAGCTTTCTCCGCTTTACCGCAATATCATGTTGATGGTGATCAATTTTGCGGACTTGCCAGTGCCTTATTAATGACGGGAAGATCAACAATTCAAACTCTATTCCAAGAAGATTTAAGTGAGATTATTGTGCGAGCAGAAAATGGTTATATTGTTATTACAAATGCGGGAAGATTAGTAATTGTATGTGCTGGGACAATTATAGATACTCTGATGAAAACGGTCAAGGTGATGAGGATCGCTGCCAAGAACCTCTATAAAATATTTGAAGCAAGATAATTGAAGAAATAATTTCCTTAAGCTTTAGGAAAGTTTATATTAATTATTCTTAAAGAATTATATGTTATAAATTTCTTTTAAATGCTTTTTCATTTATATTCATTTCATTATTCATAAAGGAAAATATTTCTCCTTGAATTTTATTGTTGTCTTCATTAATTAAATCCTCTTAATTCTCCTCCTTAAACTCTGATTTTTTATCAAGTTGTTTTATATGTTTTTTATCTTTCTAACAACATTTTTCGTATAGAATGATCTTTTATATTCAGTTTCCATAATTTTTCTAATTACTTTACACAATTATCATTGTCTATATATAAATAAAAAAAATATGGAAGAACAATAGATTTTTATTTATTAAAATATAATTGAAATAAAATAATAAATAAATTTATTCTAAATGTTATGGCAACTGTAAGGAACTTTTGCTGGCAGTGGCCTTGGCGTTGGCGATAGAGCCAACTGCAACGGAACTTACTTAATTTTATTTTTTCGTTCTAAAATTTTCCTAAAAATATTAAATTCTCCTTTTAATTGCGCATTAACTTTATTGGTTTCCGATATTGTAATGATACGCATCTTAGGATGTGAAAAAATGATATTAAATGGTAATTAAAATGGTAGATTATTATAAAGGAAGAATTTTATTAGAACCAAATGAAATACCAAAAGAATGGGTAAATATTTTACCAGATTTACCCTCACCTATGACGCCCTTGGTAAATCCAATGGATGGAAAGCCAGCTCCTCCAGAAATGGCAATGGCTATATTTCCAAAGGATTGTGTATTACAGGAAGTTTCTCAAGAGCCTACAATTCCTATTCCTAATGAAATAAGGGAGATTTTTGCTAAAACCTATAGGCCAAGTCCACTTCACCGTGCGTTAGGATTAGAAAAAGCATTAGGATTAGAAGGAGATAAAATAAAGATTTTTTTTAAAAATGAATCTGTATCTCCTACTGGATCTCACAAACCAAATACTGCAATCACCCAGGCATTTTATGCAAAAAAGGAAGGAACTGAAGAATTGGTCACAGAGACAGGAGCAGGACAATGGGGTTCCGGATTGGCATATGGTTGTAATTTATTTAACCTTAAATGCACTGTATACATGGTAAGAGCTAGTTTTATTCAAAAACCAGGTAGAAAAATTCTTATGAGTGCCTACAATGCTAAAGTACATGCTAGTCCTTCTAACTTAACTGATTGTGGAAAAAAATTTTTAGAAGTAGATCCAGAGCATAATGGAAGTTTAGGGATCGCTATATCTGAAGCATTAGAACATAGTATGCGAAGTGACAAGATTAAATACTCACTTGGAAGCGTTGTTAATTTTGTTCTTCTACATCAAACCATTATAGGACAAGAAGCAAAAATGCAACTAAAGAAAGTAGGGATTGATAAGCCTGATATTGTAATTGGATGCATGGGGGGAGGATCTAATTTTTCAGGTTTAATGATTCCTTTTTTAAAAGATAAAATCAATGGTATTCATCCAGATATAGAAATAATTGGCGTAGAACCTCGGGCTTGTCCTAGTGTTTGTAAGGGAGAATATAGATGGGATTATGGAGACTCCGCAATGAAAGGACCTATTGCAAAGATGCACACGTTAGGACATAACTTCATACCGAGTCCAATTCATGCAGGGGGATTAAGATATCACGGAATCGCCCCAATAGTTTCAATATTATACAACAATAAATTAATTAAAGCAATAATGCATCATCAAACAGAAGTTATAAATGCGGGCCTTGAATTTGCAAGAACAGAAGGAATTCTTCCAGCACCAGAAACTGATCATGCTATAAAGGAAGCAATTGATCAAGCTTTAAAAGCTAAAGAAAATAATGAAAAGAAAGTTATTATATTCAATTTCAGTGGGCATGGCTTTTTTGATTTATTAGCATATAAAGAATACATGGATGGAAACCTAGTAGATTATGAATTACCTTCTGAAGAAATTAAGAAAGCCCTTGATTCTATTGAGATGCCAAAAATCGATGAAACTCAATTTTAAATTCAATTTTACTTTTCTTTTTTTTTCTAATAAATAGTTCCAATCAACGAGAAAATCTTAAAATTAAAGAATCCTTTAAATAGTAAAAACTCTTGAGATTGGCTTTTATTGAATATTCTTTCAATACTAATTTTGAGTATTTTATATTCTTATGGATTTATAATTCTTTATATAAGCTTTTTGGCAAGAAAGAAACGAGAAATAGGAGCATTTATTAATAATTTAACAAATGCGATAATTTTAATAATTTCAATTACAATTAATGTTATTTTGATTACCATTCTGAATTTTTTAAATGGAGAATTCATAATATTCCCATTTAATATCTTAATAATTGGATTTGTATTAGTTTTTTTTCCCTTGTTTTTTCTTTTCGTTAGACGTGAGAATATAAAAATAAAAAGGCAAAAAGTAAAAAACATTAAGATTGAAGTCCAATCATCAAATGAATTACCTCTGAAATATGATATTTATAGGAAATTAACTCATCTAATTGTCCTAGGGATAATTTTGTTTTATTTTACTCTTGGTTTTTTAATCCAAAATGTTTTTGTATATATAGAAAAAATCCTTCCTGCTTTCATTCCTAGAGTATTTCAAGTGGAAGGAGATATAATGATTTTTACTCAAAATTTAGTTATATTTTTAGTAGGGATATCATTAATTGGGTTATTAACTGCTGATATTGTACGAATATTAGCACCAGAGATATATCCATTGAAACCGGTTAATCAAATACTGCGAGAAAAAGAACTAAATTTAAGATTAGGCCCTCATATTTCTATGGGAATTGGATGTTTTTCTACTATTTTAATATATGGGTTAATTCAACCGATTGGTCCTGTAATAATCTGTACATCGATGGTAATGGCTATTTTCGGAGATATATCGTCTAATTTAGTGGGTAGGACAATTGGATATAGAAAAATTAAAAATACAAAAAAAACTTATGAAGGATTAGCAGCAGGTATAATTATATCATTCCTTTCAGGTATAATTGTTTTATATCTATTAAGGAATTTTTATGAATTCAATATTTTGGGTTTAATATTCAATCCACTTATTGGTGCAATGATTATTGGCTTATTGGATTATCTAGATTTAGAGATTGATGATAACTTATCGTTTAATTTCTGTATATCAACAATTTTATTTTTTATCACAATTTCACTATTTTAAAAGATAAGTATTATTATTTTACTATCATAAATTTTTTCAAGAAAGATATTTTTTTTATTGAAAATGCTGGAAGAAAAATTAAAAATTGATAAAATTTCTAAAGGAACGGTTATTGACCATATTGATGCCGGGTATGCTTTAACTATCCTAAATCTTACAGGTATTGATGAATCTAAAAATTTATTGACAATTGGAGTAAATGTTTCATCAAAAAAATATTTAACAAAAGATATCATAAAAATTGAGAATGTTTTTTTGAATGAAACCCAAATGCAACAAATATCTATTCTTTCCCCTAATGCTACTATATCACTAATTGAAAATTATAAAGTAATTGAAAAGAAAAAGGTTGAACTTCCACAAATAATTAAAAAATTGATATATTGTGTCAATCAAACTTGTATTTCAAATTCAGACGAACCTATTGATACAGAATTCTTCGTATTAGAGGAGAAACCTTTAAAAATTCAATGTGTATATTGTGAACGTATATATAAACTTGAAGAAATTGTATTTACTTCAAAAGAAAAAAAAGAAAAGAAAATAAGACAGATTATCCAATTATGAACTCTATCAACACTAGGAGATAATGTAAAAGGGAAAAGAATTAAATTGATTGTTTATTGATACTAAAAGGAACTATAAATATCCCTAAAAGGAGAAAAAAGTTATACAATGATTGCAACTAAGGAAAATAATTAATTTTTTCTATAAAAAAAGCTCAAGAATTGAAGAAAAATTTGGTATAAAGTAAAGAATTGTGTGAAGAAAAACTCCTACAATCATAAACAAGAAGAAAAAAATACCAATTCCAGGTAATATTATATTTTTCCAATTCCACTCTTCCTTATCATATTCGAATTTATATATAAAAAAACTTACTATAAATGGGAATAAAAACCACCAAAAAAGCATCCACAGAAATAAGAACCAACCAATTAATCCAAATATAATTCTTCCTATAAATGAACTAAGGGCTCCAGTGAGAGCTCGGATCCAATATAACTTTGTTTCCTTTTCTAAACGAATATCTAATTCTGTTGCTGTTTTTTTTTCAATTGGGACTCCTTTTACCTGAAGTTCCTTTTTCCTCTCTTTTAGGTATTTCTGTCTTCTTTTTCTAATATCTACCTTCTTATGCTTTCCCATAATCATTATAAATATTATTTATTATAAAAATCATTATATGTATTGATGAACTAAAAACTATACATAAAATGCTAAAACTAGGAAGAGAATTTTCGAATTTTGATGTATTCGCCATAGTTAAAGAATTAGACTTGATCTTGAATAATGGGATAATTTTAAATGTATTTGAAATAGAAGATTTACTGATAATTAGAATTAACTCGAATTCTGGAAAAAAAAATTTAATTGTTAAAAAAGATACTCGGATTAATTTAACTGAATATGATTATCCAATTCCGAGCTATCCAAGTCAATATATTAGGTCTCTAAGAAAATTTTTAAAAAATCGACGGATTTTAAAAATTTATCAACATGATTTTGACAGAATTATTATAATTGAATTAAGTAATAGAGATCAAGAACCATGGAAGTTTGTTATAGAATTGTTTAATAAAGGAAATTTTCTGTTGTTAGATGAAGATAATATCATAAGAATCGCCAAAAAGTATAAAAAATTTAGAGATAGAGAACTTTTAGCTAAAAGGGAATATAAATTTCCCAAATCACAAGAAATAAATTTTTTAACTATAAATAAAGCAGAATTTATTGAACTATTTAAAAACTCTGAAGTACAAATAGTAAGAGATCTCTCAAGGAAAATCCATATTTCTGGCTTATATAGTGAGGAAATATGCCACAGGAGTAATGTTGAAAAATTTTTGGTTGGAAAAAACCTTACGGAAATAGATTATGAAAATTTATATGATTCCTTCAAAAATCTAAGAAATAAATTAGTATTTAATGATTTGCAAGCTCATATAATTTTTGATCAAGAGGGGAAACAAATTTCAGTAGTTCCTTTTGAAATTGATATTCTTGAGGGATATGATAGAAAATATTTTGATTCATTTAATACCGCGGTTGATAAATTTTTTTCTACAGTTGATTCTGAGTTGTTAAAAAATCCAATGGAGGATAAACTTGATAAGCAAATTAAAACTCAAGAAAAAATTTTAAGAAACCAACAAGAATATCTTGAAGAACTTAAAGAAAAAAAGGAGAATTACTATAAAATAGGTGAAGAAATATTTACCAATCTAGATTCATTGGAAAAATTAAGATATGTATTACTAGATGCGAAGAAAAAAGGATATTCTTGGGAAGAAATTAACTCGAAGCTAAAATCTGCAAAAATGGAAAAATTAAATGGATCAGAATTTTTTGAAAAAATTATTCCCTCTACAAACCAACTCTTAATTAAAATTAATGAGAATGAAGTATATATAGATTTAAAGAAAAGCATAGGAGAAAACGCGAATAATTTCTATTATAAAGGGAAAAAAGCAGATAAAAAAATAGAGGGAACTTATGATGCAATCACTCAAACCAAAAAAAAACTTGATAAATTGGAACTCGAGAAAGAGGCATTGGAAGTTGAAATTGATTTTCTAATAAAAAAGCCAAAGAAAAAATGGTATGAGAAGTTTAGATGGTTTATCTCTACTGATGGATATATAATTATAGGTGGAAGAGACGCAACTTCTAATGAAATTATTTATAAAAAATATATTGATCCCATGGATATAGTGTTTCATACTAATTTTTCTGGTTCTCCCTTAGTTGTAGTTAAAAATACAGAAAGTAAGAATATCCCAACAAATACAATCAGAGAGGCCGCAGATTTTGTTGCCAGCTTTTCACGTGCTTGGAAAGAGGCATGGGGTGTTGTAGATACTTATTATATCAAACCAGATCAAATTTCAAGAAGTCCTCCCTCTGGTGAGTCTTTACCAAAAGGATCTTTTATGATATCTGGCAAAAAGAATTTTATTAAAAATGCGAAAACAGAATTAGCAATTGGATTAAAAATTGTTGAATTAAAAGAAGATTCTAGTAGTAATCGTAAATTATTTTATCCCAAGATTATTTCTGGTCCTAAAAGTGCTATAATAAAGCAAACTGAAAATATCCTAACTATTATTCCATCAAAATCGGGTGGTTTTACAAAAGGACAATTAGCTAAAGAG
Source organism: Promethearchaeota archaeon (assembly GCA_048937405.1). GTDB lineage: Archaea > Asgardarchaeota > Lokiarchaeia > Sigyniarchaeales > SOKP01 > Loki-b32. The sequence continues at coordinate 17,843 of JBHLNF010000001.1, read as the reverse complement.
ATTAAATCTTATTTTATTAGGAATATTAATGGAGATTTAAAGATTTGGGTTAAATTATTATCAATAGATGAAATTCTTCTTTATTTACCTAGTGGAAACTCAGAATTTAAGAAATAAATTTAAATCTTTTCAAACCATCTTTTGATTTTGTTAATATTTTTATAGTTATCAAACAAAATCCCATCAATACCTATATTTATCATAGATTTAATGATTTGTATAGGATTATTGTATGAAATAAAATCCCACGCTAATGATTTTATATCATTCAAGCGACATTTTTGAATAAACTTAATATTTACCATATTAGAGCGTAAACTAATCATATCTGGTTTAAAATTCAACTTTTCAAGTTTATTTGAGTTTAAAAATTCGTTGATTTTTAATTCTAATCCTTTTGTAATATTATAACAAATCTTGCTATCTGGGTAAGTTGATTTTATATCTTCTAAAACTGATAAATTCCTCCCACTAAAAATACAATCATCTAATAATTTAAAGTTATTAACCATATCTAATATTTTATCTACTATACCCTCCTCTTTCAAATCAATCATAAACTTAATTCTCCCTTTTAAAATCTTTATAGTCTGAGATAAGAGAGGGATTTTTAAATTATGATTCTTTGTTCGAAATTTTAATAATTCATTATAATTAAAATTTTTAATTAATCCTGAACCATTCGTAGTTCTATCTAGAGTTGAATCATGTAGTATTATTACTTTTCCATCTTTGGTTTTTCTCACATCGAATTCGATATAGTTTGCTCCAAATTCTAAAGCCTTCTTAAAAGATTCGATTGTATTTTCATCAGCATTGACTCTTGTCCCTCTATGACCAATATATAATATACTTGAATGCATAGTTGATAATAATCATAAAATAATGATTCACATTTCCTGTACTATATATAAATATAGTATAATAATTATAAGCCCAATAAGAGAAAAGACAAAAACTATAGGATTTAAGATTGATTGTCCAATTGAGAGTATAAATATTAAAAGTAATTCTTTCCAATTTAATGGTTTGCCAATTAATTCTTTGTAATTACCTATACTGGTTGTCATGAATAAAAAAAACAATAGTATTATAATTATTCTTAAAATTATAAAAATTATATTCCAAAATGAATTGATATTTAGGAATATGGGTATAATTTCAATATTGAATAAAATCGAAGTTATATAAAAAATACCTCCTAATATTGCACATATTAGTATAGATCTATATGCAAATTGTTCGTCAGTTTGAATTTCTCCCTTTAAATCTTTCTTTTCTTTTGGTTGTTTAGGTATTTTTGACATATTATCTTTTGATTCTTTTTATCTTTTCTTTTAATCTAAATACTTGTATAATATAATAACAATAGAGAATTCCTAGGAAGCTAAAAATTACAATAATTATTATCAATAACGCTAAATCCATCGATAATATTTTTGAATTCTGAATTGGTTTGATATTGATGAGTATTATACTGCTTTTTTTTACTCCTGTTTGGTAATTTGATGTTTCACCATAAGTAATATTAAAGGCATAAGTATTATCAAAATCTAATTCTGCATCTTGTTCATTTGTTAGTAAACCTCTTATCGGAATAGAGAATTCATATGTAGAAGTACCATCCTCTAAGCTTGCAGCTCCATCTCCATCTTGAATTGTATCGTTTAAAAAATTTCCATTATCGATATAATAATCCGAATAAATATATTCATTACTTGAAATATTAGTAAATTGAATGATTTTAGCATCAATAAATTCATCTTCATTTGTAGAAGAACTGTTGGAAATAATTAACGCTATAAATTCATCTATACTATGATATTCAACCTCTAAATCAAATTGAACTGATATATAGAGGTTTTCTTCATTTTGCAGTACCTTTAAATTAATAGGGAAATCCTCCAAGGATAAATCTTCACTTGTGGCTTTACTCCATTCTGAGGATGTAAGATCTATATATCCGTCTATTTTGGGAGATTCTCCAATCTCAGAATCAATTTCATTAATTGTACTATAACCTTTTGATATTAGAAAAAGAGATATAACACATACGCTAATAACAAAAGTGCAAATTAGAGCTCTAAAATTTTGTTTCTTCAAGATCAAAAAGCCATCTTTTTTCAATTTTTCTATTTTCTCTATTACCAAATATTAAAATTGATAATTAAATTTGAATTTAATATTTTTCGCATATTCCTTTAGATATATTAAATAATTACATTAAAAACAGTTTATATAATTAAATTATAGTGATAACATCATTTGAATGTTTGAATTTAGGCCTCTTTGGTCAAATGAAGATAGTTAGGAAGCATAATAACGCAATTGAATTTATTTAGATAGGTAAGAATATAATTTATTAACTTTTTTGTTTCTCGCTTTCCTTCTTGTAAATTTTTAGTATTATATTGAGCAAATGGTTTAGGACCTATAGCAATAAGTAAGCCAGATAAGTCTTTTTCTCTTTTAATAAAAAACCAAAAAGGCTTTTTCTTTTCAATATCTTTTACAATAATTAGCATCCAAGGATTGAGTGTCCAATCTTCTTTATCTGGTCCAATTACTTTTTCTATTGCTTTTTGAGTAAAATATTTCTTAGTCATAGCTATTGTCTTAGATAATGCATTAAAGTAACTTCTTTTAATTTTTAAATATCCTCCGAATAATGGTTTAGCGTCAACTAATTCAAGTTCTTTTTCTTCTCCATCCATTAATTTTAAAAAAACTTTCCAAATGTTCATAAGGTATTACTTTGCTTTTTTTAATCCAATTTCTTCAATTTTTATTTCTTTAAATATATTTTTAATCTTATTTAAAGATACATTAAGTTCTTTAGTCTTTGTATCATTTAAACTTAGATTCAAATAGCATTCATAAAATAATTTCTTCTCAATTAAAAGTACACCTGTTGTATGAATCAACTGATATTTTTGGAGAATTTTAGAGATATCATTAATATTTTTATTTGAAAAATCAAATCCGGAAAAAGTTATTTTTAAAATTTTCTCTTTATTTAAGGGATATATTGATAATTTTATAGAATTCTCTATGGTTGATTGTATTATTAAAAGGTATGGATAATTATCTGGATCTTTAATACCTAATAATGAAATTTGAAGCTCAGTTGTAGGAAAATCATTAATTCGCTGTATGTAAGCTTCTGTTAATTTATATAGTTTCATTTTCAGTCAAATTAAAAAAAATTTATTCATTTTTTTTTTTTTTAATTATTTCTTTTATTGATCGTATCGTTCCTGATGTTTTTAATGGAGATAAGATCACATTGGTTTCATTGATTTCTCTAACAAAGCTCAATGCTGAAATAATTATCTCCTTAGTCTGATGAGAACATCTTATGATTCCATATCCCTTTTCTAAGTTAAAATCTAATAGCCATAAACCAATTTTATTTGCTTCTTTTAATCCAAAATAATGCCAAATTGATTGCCAAATTGATTTCAAAAGAGCATTTTGAGTTAGATCTATATTATTTTCTTTAATTATTTTAAATAAAATATATCTTTGCCTTTCTTTTCTAGCTATCTTTTTCCCCTCCTCTAATTATTTTTACTTCTGTCTCAAGTTTATTGTTAATCCGTTTTTGAACTCTCTCTAATAACAAAATTGGGTTAATTTTATAAATTTCTTTTGCCTTATCTAGAGGAACTCCTAGAAGGGTATGACATATGCTTATTAATGCTCTTGGATTTCTAAATTCATATATATTAGAAAAATTTCCACTAATAATACAATTTACCTTTAATTTTAGAGCTAATTGAAAATATCTATATAGATTTCTAAAATTTTTTGATTGAATAACTTTAACTTTTTCCATAAGTGGAGCAAGAGAAAATTCTAAATACGAATTATTTTGTTTAATAAGTGAAATTACTCCAGGAGTAAGGGTTTTTATTATCTCAGGACTAGAAAAAGAGATTATATCGACTCTAGAATCTCTCGCTGCTTGCAATTGGACTTCTTTCTTCATGGATTCAACTGATAAAATATCAGTAAAATTATTAAAATACCTGATTTTTCTTTTAAAATCATCGAGATTGGTTACTCTTAAATTTATTCGATAAAAAATATTTATTTTTTTCTCTAATTCTAATCTACTTTTAATATCTGATGGAATTGATAGTATTTTGTTTGTAGGTTCTAAAATGATATTTTTAATTCCTAATTTCTCACAAAATTCTATTTTTTTTTTTATATCATTAAAATTCTCGAAATTTGCTAATAACCTTGATTCAAAATATGACAAAAACAAATTAACCTCAAAAGAACTGCTTGACTCTTTATAATTATGTTAAGAAATGGAAAAATAAATAAATTTTATTATCAGTAAATATTTTAAATGTTAATTTTTGAAAATGAGTGAGGATCTCTAGTGATTAAAAGAAGAAAACTTTCAGAAATCAGAAAAAAGATTGAAAATGGATCTGTAGTTGTATTAACTGTTCAAGATTTAATAGAACGAATCAGTAATGGCGAAAAGGTTAAGTTTGAAGATATTGATATCATAACAACAGCAACTAAAGCACTTATGAGTGGAATAATGGGTATTTTTTCTTTTCGTCTTTCACCACCCAAAACCTTAAGAAAATTCATCGAAGTTTCAATTAATGGAATACCAGCATTTCCAGGACCATGCCCAAATGAATATTTAGGTATAATAGATCTCATTATATATGGAACTTCTCAAAGTAAGACATTAGAAAATTATTGTGGTGGTTCTCTTTTTAGAGAAATTGTAGAAGGAAAGCCAGTAAAAATCATAGCTAAGAGTTCTGAAGGTGAAACTATTGAAAAAGAAATCAAATTAGAAGATATGCAATTTGCTAAATTAATGGGGACTAGACAAGCCATTAAGAACTATAATGCTATGATTAATTGTGAAACCTATAAAGTAGATACTATATTTTCTTGTTTACCTTTTGAACCTAATAAATCAGAAATCACATTCTCTGGATGTGGTGCCTTAAATCCTTTTCAAAATGATCTTGAATTTAACAGTTTTGGTGTTGGTAGTCCTATATTAGTTAATGGAAATATTGGTTATCTTATAGGCCCTGGTACACGAAATTATATAGAAAAACCAAATATGATGACAATCGCTTCATTTTTAGGTATGTCGCCTGAATATATGGGTGCTTTTAAAACTTCATATGGATTAGAACCAATTTGTAGTATTGCAGTCCCAATTCCTATCCTAAATAAGAGTATCTTTGATAATATTGTAAAATCAGATGATGATGTTCCTCTAACAATTTTAAGTCTAGTTGGAAGAGAAAAAGTTGGTGAAATTACATATGGAGATGTATGGGACAAAAATTTTCTAATGAAATTCGATCCTGATGCCTGTAAAAATTGTGAGAAATGCAAAGCGATTGATAAATGTCCTACAAATGCTTTCATTGTTAGGAATAGAAGAATAAGTGCAATTGATCGAACTCGTTGTTTTAATTGTGGAAATTGTACTCATTTATGTCCAGATGCTTTTAGATTAGACTTAAAGAAAATTGATTTTGAAGGTTCCAAACTCCCTATTGTTTTAAGGCAATCAGATAGATATGGTGCAATAAAATTAGCTGAACAATTAAAATCAATGATTCTAAAGGGAGAATTTCCTTTGAGAAAACCAATTAGTAAATTAAAATTTGCTGAAACAATGAAATAAGAAATGGTAAAGTTATAATGACAAATCTGAAATTACCTAAGTTTGATCAAATTGGTATTTTAGTGAAAGATATAGAAAAAGCAGCAGAAATATATTACAACTTGTTCGATTTTAAAGGAAGAATTAATATTGTTGAACAAACTACTGTAGCAAACTACAAGGGAAAAGAAGCAAAATTTAGAATGAAAAAAATTATGCAAAATTTTGGTGGTAAACAATTTGAAATTGTTGAATTGTTGGAGTCTAATGGTGATCATCTCTATTCAGAATTTCTTAAAGAAGGAAAAGTAGGACTACATCATCTAGGTATATATACTAAAAATACTGAAAGATTAATTAAAGATTTTAAAGATTTATATAATATTGAAGTTATTCAAACAGGAAAAGTTGGGAGAACCAAATTTTATTCTTTAGACACTAAGGATTATTTAGGATATTATCTTGAATTAATTGAGTTCTAATTTATACGAGTGAGTTTAAAATTCTTTTTATAAAAAACTTTAATTTTTATTTGCAATAGGTCTAAATATGGAAATACAAAAATTCGATGGTGGGGATTTAGTAGTTAAATGCCTTTTAAAGGAAGGTATTAGCAAAATATTTGGCATCGTCGGAGGGGAATTACTAAATATTTATGATGCTATTGAGCGTTGGGGTCGTGAAGAAGGTATTGACACGGTAATGGTAAGGCATGAACAAGCAGGAGCACACATGGCAGACGCATGGGCAAGAGCAACTGGTGAAATAGGTGTATGTTTAGGAACAGCAGGACCAGGAGTCACTCATCTGATTCCTGCTGTTGCAGCAGCAAATGCTGATTCGATACCAATGTTGGTAATTGGTGCTCAAATCGCAAGAATGTTTGATAATATTGGGATACTCCAAGGAGATTTGGACCAGATGAGTTTAATGAAACCTATTACAAAATTACAAGTTTCTGTAGAAGATCCCTATGAAATACCGCAAGCAGTTCAAAGATGTATTAAAGCCGCGATGAGTGGAAGAAGAGGTCCCGTTTTTCTTGAATTAAGAGAAACTGCATTAGTTAGGGAAGCTACGCAAGATGATTTTAAAAAGATAATAGATCCAAGGTATTACCGTCCATTCCTCAGACCTGCTGGAAACAAAGAATCTATATTTCAAGCAGTTAAGCTTTTAAAGACCACAAAAAAACCTCTAATAATAGCGGGGGGTGGTGTTATTGCTTCAGAAGCTTATGATTTGGTAAATAAGTTATCAGAAGCATACAATATTCCTGTTGGAACAACTTTAAGTGGAATAGGATCAGTTACAACTGATAAAACCTTTGTAGGGGGAAAATTGACAGCAATGGCTTACAGAAGAGCTGCTAGTGAAGCAGAGACAATCCTTTCTTTTGGGTGTAAATGGGACCATACAATCATTTATGGCGCTACCCCTATTTGGAATCAAGATCAAAAAATAATTCAAGTTGATATAGACCCAACTGAAATTGGTAAAAATCGTGCTGTAAATGTCGCGATAGTTGGAGATGTTGGAGCTGTTATCAATCAACTTTTAGAAGAAATGGAAAAGAATCTTCCTAAAGAAAAAGTTACTGAATGGTCTCAATGGAATGAATATTTGCAAGATGTAAGGAAGATTGATAAGCAACAAACCGAAAAAATGTTAAAATATAATAAATTACCAATGAAACCCCACAGACTTGTATATGAAGTTTTAGATTTTATCCCTGATGATACTCAACTAGTTATTGATGGTGGAGATATTTTTCTTTTTTCATTGGATTTAATAAGTCTTAAACCGCGCCCTCCAAGAAGTTTTTATCGCTCTATTTCAATGGGTCATTTAGGTATAGGGATTCCATATGCTATTGGAGCAAAAATGGCTAAACCAGATAAATTAGTAATATGTATTACTGGAGATGGTAGCTTCATGTTTAATGTACAAGAATTGGAAACAGCAGTAAGGTTAGATCTTCCAATAATCATTATAATCGGTAATAATTGCTCGTGGGGTATGATAAAATCAAATCAAAAACTTAATTTGGGTAAAAGATATTGTGATGTAGATTTTCCACCAATAGATTATGCAGAAATTGCTCGAGGATTTGGATGTTATGGAGAGAAGATAAGTAAACCTGATGATATAAAAAAAGCTCTACAACGTGCTATTGAATCAAAAAAACCAGCAGTTATTGATGTTGAAATTGCTTTTGAAACACCACCCGCAATGAAATTATTGGGGCTTTATAAAGAAAGTAAAGGATTATATGGAAAATAAAGTATAATTAAGAATGTAATTAATATGTCTGAAGATAAATTTCTAGAAGGAAAAGTTGCTCTTATAACAGGAGCAGGAAGTGGATTTGGTCGCGAAATGGCAATAGCTTATGCAAGTAAAGGTGCAAATTTAGTACTGAATGATATAAACCTTGAAAGTATTGAAGAAACTCGCGATATTATTCTAAAGTCGAATAAAAGTGAGGTATTACTTGAACAAGCAGATATTTCTGATGAGGAACAAGTAAATCAGATGAGTAAAAATGTTTTTCAAAAATTTGAGAATATATTTGTATTAGTAAATAATGCTGGAATTAGAGGAGGCTCCTCAAGCCTAAAAACTAAAACTAAAGATTACCAAAGGGTTATGGATGTAAATGTAAAAGGAGCATGGAACGTAACAAAAACCTTTTATAGAAAAATGAGTAAACAGAAATTCGAACCAATAGCAGGAAAAATTATTAATATAACCTCATGTGCAGGCACAGAATGTGGTTTAAATCCTTTCATAGGAATGTATAGTGTAAGTAAAGCCGCACTTATTGCGTTTACAAAACTTTGGGCTCTTGAATTAGGACCTAGCAATATAACTGTAAATGCTATTTGCCCAGGAATCTTCCTTACGCCGATATATAATAATGATCCGGATTTTATAAGAGAATGGATCAAATTACGGAATGTAAAACTACCTATCAACCAGATTGGGGAATCAAAACAGGTTGCAGATGTAGCATTGTTTTTAGCTTCACCAGCATCAGATTATATTACTGGACAGAATATTATAATTGACGGGGGTCTTACAATCTCTGTGAATAAACTTTAACCATTTTTAGAGATCTATATAATTAATAATTATTTAGAGATTCGTTATTGTATTTTTTATAATAATCTCTAAAATAATACATTAGATTAACTAGTTTTTCCCCTTCTGATTTAAGATAATATAATGTTTCTTTATTCTTATCTCCTGGAACAATCTTAATATATTGCTCCATAAACGGTCTTCTTTCCATTTCAATAGGATTGAAATGTTCCAATACTACCCCTCACTCATTTTTCTTTAAAAAAGTAGAGAATATTTATAATTCATATAAATCCTAAAAATATTATAAAAATGAGTTTTCCCTCTAAAAGCCCAAAAGATCATCCAAGTACAGCCGCCAAATCCTGCGTTGATACTTTAAAAAAGAATCCTGAAAAAAATCCTAAAAAACCAAGCGATATGCCAACATTCAATCCCAACGTGAAATCAAAAAACAAAATTGAACCATATAACGTTCCATCTAACTACAAAACAAAAATTAAAATCATACCATGATTTTAGACAAGATTTGACAAGATTAAAATTTCCCAAACATGACCTTATTATATTAAAATAGTGCTTCTGCCGGGATTTGAACCCGGTTGCCGTTTCATGTCGTTATTGACATGAGAAAGTCGGCGGGGTGAAGGCCCGCTATGCTAGACCCCTTCTTTTACGTAGGTGAAAGATTGGCCGAGCTACACTACAGAAGCACGATATTATAGTTTTAACTATAATAAAACTTTGAGACCATTAAAATTTTTCTTTTCTTATATGAAGATGAAGAAGTATAAAAAGATTAACAAAATAAAAATGCGGGAAGGGAGATTTGAACTCCCGAACTCCTACGAGAATGGATTCTAAGTCCACCGCCTAAAGTCGGCTTTCGAACAAGTCATTATAACCTTTGACCAGACTTGGCAATTCCCGCTAAAAATAAGTACTATAATTCCTTATTATTTAATAAAAATACATAACAATAAAAAAATTTTTTTTGATAGCATTCAAATTTAAATACGATTGAATTAAAAAAGTAAAATTTAATTATTACATATATAATACAAAAATAATATTAAAAAGACTAAAAATAAAAAATCTATGTAAATCTAATGAGTGTAAGAGAATCATTAATAAAACATTTAACATCAATTCTGAGAGCGTCAGAAGGTACTGTTTTAGTTGTATTATGTGATCAGAATGGTCTTTCAATAGCAAAAATTGGCAGAAAAAGTGAAATTGAACTAAATCCAAACCAGATTACAAGTTTGGCAGCAGCAGCTTTTTCTGCAAGTGAGGAAAATTGGGAAGATTTGAATATTAAAGATCAAGTTATATCATTCATATTTTTTGATAAAGTTTGTTTAGTTACAATCAGAATTAATGAGACATTATTGACTATAGTGCATAATTACCATAAAGAATGGCCCTTAGATGCCGATAATTTGGCAACAGCTATGTATTATTTGAAACAGAAATTGGGGGATTTTTTTGGTAGCGGAGATGAATCCGAAAGAGATGTTGAGATTTTTTGCGATAAGGTACGTAGTGCAATTTATCTTTTTGGAATGGGGTCAGAAGTTCCATTTGCATCATATAAACCGGAAATAATCAAGTCAACAAATTTATTACCTTCAATAAGTAAAGTCTTAGATTCAATTCAAAATCCGATTTTTATAAGATATGGTCTAGTTAGCCCTTCGGGTTTAACACTTGATGCTAGAGAGGTAAGTGGGCAAAATTTACCAATATCTATTGAAGCATTTTCTGCAAGTGCTAATGTTGCATTTCAAAAAATGAAAGAGGAATCAGTGGGGAGTTCAATTGGAAATTTGTTGAGTTATATTGCTCTCTCAGGTCAAAATTCTGAAAATTTTTATGGTCTTATTGCTTGTCCTTCAGGAATAATTAAATACTCCGCGATAGAAGAGACATCTAACATTGAAAATATATCTTTTATTGGTTTATTTGGATTAACTTATGGAGGAATTCCTGTTATGTGTGAAGCAAGAAATATTATCAATTCAATATTACAAATATTAGGAAAGGAACAGATTACTGAGAGTTTTATCAAGTCTGTTAATGTACTTACAAGTTATAAATATGATTAGTTGATTTTTTTTTATCTATAATCTATATTAGTATTTCAAAACTTAAAAAATGGTAAATTCCAATTCAACGGAGAATAACCCTAGTCTGTTTTGTCTTAACTACGGAGAGTGTGATCCCAAGAAATGTACAGCTACTAAATTGAAAAGACTAAATCTCCTAAAAATAATTAAAAGAATTCAAGGTTCATTAAAAAATGCAATCATTTTAAATCCTTTTGCCTCAGTAGAGATTTCTTATGTTGATAGAATAACTATTCAAAGATTTGGATTAGTAGTAATTGATTGTTCTTGGAATAATATTCTAAATTTAAAAAAATTGAACTTTCAGACTTCTCGTAAATTACCTCCTCTGATTGCTGCAAATCCAACAAACTATGGTAAATGGGAAAAATTAAGCTCAGCAGAAGCCTTAGCTGCAGCTTTATTTATTACTGAATTTTTCGATAATGCAAATTTAATTCTTTCTAAATTTTCTTGGGGAATCCAGTTTAAAGAATTAAATAACCTTTAAAAAAAAAAAATAAAAAGAAAAAGTCAAGAATTAAATTATTCTTCTGAACCTTTTGACAAACCAGAAGCAGCTATAACATCATCAATCTTAAGTATCATAGATGAAACTTCTGTAGCAGATTGAACAGCTTGAGTTAAGACAGATAAAGGTTCAAGAACCCCCATTTTTATCATATCATCTGGTTTTCCTGTGTCAATGTTTATGCCATAAGAATTTCCTATCTCTGTTTCATGTTTAGATCTTAATTCGACAATTAAATCTACAGGATTGTAGCCCGCATTTTCAACTAAAGTTTTAGGAATTATTTCAAGGGCATTTGCATACACTTCAATTGCTAATTGTTCTCGTCCTCCAATTGATCTAGCATATGCTCTGAGTCTTTTTGCAAGTTCAATTTCAGAAGCACCACCTCCGGGTAAAATAAAAGGTAATTCAATAGCAGCTTTAACTACAGATAAAGCGTCGTTTAACATTCTTTCTGCCTCATCCACCACATGTTCAATTCCTGCTCTTATTAGTATACTCACTGCTTTCGGCTCTGCACATTCAGAGACAAAAATCATATTGTCATCTCCAATTTTCTTTTCTTCAACTTTACCTGCTTTACCTAAATCGTTCTCATTAATTTCAAAAATATTATTTACTATTTTAGCATTAGTTGCTCTAGCTAACTTCTCCATATCAGATCTTTTGACTCTACGTACAGTTATTACATCTTCTTTTGCAAGAAAGTTTTGTGCCTTGTCATCAACACCTTTTTGACAAAAAACAACATTAGCTCCTATTTCTTTTAATTTAGCTACTCGATTTTTCAACATATTTGCTTCTTCTTCAAGAAATTTATTTATTTGATCTGGTGTTTGAACTCTTATTTCAGCATCAAATTCTGTTTTTTCTACTTCTAACGATGAACTGATTAAAGCTATTTTGGCATCTTTAACTAATTTTGGCATCATTGGATGAACTACTTCTTTATCAACAATAATTCCATCAATTAAAGCTGTATCTAAGAGGCTTTTTCCTTCTTTCTTAATTATTTGAATTTGATCCAAATCAACCATTATACTAGTACCACGTTCTTCTTTAATTTGAGTCACTGCTTTAACCGCAATATCAGCAAAATGATTTTTTACTCCACCTATTAATTTACTATTCATTGATGTTTCAGCAACTTGCATCAAAGTTTTTGTGTCATTAACATCGATTTTTTTTGCTAACTCTTGTAATATTTCTTTACTCTTTAGTAAGGCTTTTCTATACCCCCTAAAGATTATTGTGGGGTGTACTCCCTGTTCCATTAACTCTTCTGCAAGATTTAATAATTCACCAGAGATAATTACACTTGTAGTAGTTCCATCTCCTACTTTATCGTCTTGAGTTTTAGCAACCTCCACTATCATTTTAGCTGCAGGATGTTCAATATCCATCTCATCTAAAATGGTAGCTCCATCATTTGTTATCTTAACGTCTCCTAACGAATCAATGACCATTTTATCCATACCTTTAGGACCTAAGGTTGTTCTTACAGATTCCGCAACTGCTTTTGCGGCTGCTATATTATTCTTTTGAGCGTCTTTCCCTCGTTTTCTTTCAGTTCCTTCTTTTAATATAAGGATTGGGACACCTGATAATTGTGCCATCTTTATTCACTTTTTTATAATTATTTTAAAAATTTTCTTTATATAGATCTCTAAGTCATAAAATTAAAAAAGTTTACGAAAAATAGTGCATTAAGCTTTCTATTGTTGAAAAGATTATCAAAGATAACAAATTGATATACTCATTAGTAATTATCAAGTTTTTTGTGTTTTCATGTTTTTCAGAGATTTTATTCAAACATTTTAACGTTTATATTAAGAATAAAGTTTATAGAATATACAATTTCAACAATTTCCTTACTACATTTAAATAAATTTTTATTTTCTACTTATACTATCAAATTTTTTATTTTCCTCGTCATTAAAACGAATAAATTTATTATTATAGTCAATAATATCTTTAAATTCACTATAGATCTTTTTTAATTGAACCTGCTTCTTTTCATTATCAAAATAGACCTTACAAAAAAACCACATGTTTTATCATTATATATACTATTTATAATAGATCCACAGAATTGACAGTTATCTAACTTTTCCATATTAAGGTCATCTAAAGATCCTCCTTTTTGCCTATTAATTATATTTTCAAAATTAAAATGGAAAATCCCTTGAATTTCAGATACCAAACTAAATATAAATAATATTAAAATAAAGTTTTTTGAATTTTATAAGTTCTTTTAAGTGCCTTTGTTTATTTATATTATTTTGATGGACTTTTAATAAAAAATAGAATAAAACTGAGAAGAAAAGCATAAGGTTAAAGCTAATAGATAAATAGTATGTTAACGTGAACTACACACAGCCTAACGGCTGTGGTTTCCTACGAGTACACAACCGCTTCTAGTACGGGTTGGTCTGTATGTCGTAGAAAACCATTCCATCATGTTAGGAATGATTCCTCGTTCACAGAGGGTTTATGCGATAGGACCTCATAGTTATGCTTGAAGACTAGAAAGCAAGTCATGATATTAAGTACCGAGTTGAAGATTCTGTCAACATGATTTCCACAATCGCATGTAATACTTCTTTAAAAGATTAACCTTTCTTTCAACTTTCTGTTTTTACAACAGGCTTTCTTATTCTTAGGCTTATCAATTCTTATTATTCTTTTACCTATTTTTTCACTTTATAGGTTAAGAATTCGACAAACCTTGACATATAGCCTGTGTTTTGAATCAAATAGTTGCTAGTTTTGTGTGTTTTATTCTTTTTAACATCACCAATTTCTTTTTTTTCAACTCAGTTTAATTTTACTATACTAGAGAATAATTAGTTTAAAAAGAGGAGTGTTTAATCGTTTAATGGTTTTTTTTCTCATCCTCAATTCATCCCATCCCTATAGGGAGGGGATTTCTTGAGTTATCACAATAAAAACATATTTGGAAAAAAAAATAAAAACTAATAACTTTTCCATTAAAAAAAGTGTTTTATTTCATATAAATTCTAGATCTTAAGAGATATTTATCAAAAAGTAGTAATAGATTCTTATACTAATCATCTCTATAGATTAGGGAAGAAAGAGTAATAATTTTAAGATATTAAAATTCAATTATACATATGACTTTAACAATAGGAATTATTGGAAAACCTAGTAGTGGAAAAACTACATTTCTAAATGCTGCATGCTTAACGCATGCGAAGGTAAGTGAAATACCATTTACTACGATCGAACCTAATATTGGCGTCGCATATGTAAGAAGTAAATGTGTTTGCAAAGAGTTAAATGTCATAGATAATCCAAAGAATTCTCTATGCATTAATGGTACACGATTTATTCCAATTAATTTGATTGATGTAGCGGGATTAGTTCCAGATGCACATAAGGGAAAAGGATTAGGAAACAAATTTTTAAACGACTTAATTAAAGCAGATATCCTTTTACATATTGTAGATATTACTGGTTCTCTTGATAAATCAGGAAAATTAATATCTATAGGAGAAAATGATCCATATGAAGATATTTTATTCTTAGAAGAAGAAATAAATTTATGGTTTAAAGAAATTCTTGAGAGGGAAGACTGGTCAAAATTTACTAAAATAATACTTACCGAAAAGAGAAAAGTTGTTGAAGCTTTATATGGGAGACTCTCAGGAGTAAAAATTACTAAACAGCAAATAATTCTCTCTTTAAAAGAAGTAAATTTGGATGGTAAGAATCCATCAGAATGGACAGAGTTAGATATACTAGATTTTGCCAAATCTTTAAGGAGGATATCGAAACCTATTTTAATATTAGCAAATAAAATTGATAAAGAAATCAGCGAAAAAAATCTAAAAGATTTGGAACGGAAATATAAAGATAAAATTATTCCTTGTAGTGCATTAGCCGAACATGTTCTAAGAAAATATCAAGAAAATCAGGTAATTAATTACATTCCTGGCTCAAATAATTTTGAAATTATTGAAGAGAATAAATTGAATGAAAACGAAATTAATCTATTAGAGAAGGTAAGAAATAAGATTTTAAAACCTTATGGTGGTACAGGAATTCAAAAAGCTTTAGATTATGCTACATTTACTATTGCCAATCAAATTTGTGTTTATCCTGTATCAGATATTAATACTTTTTCTGATAATAAAAGTAATATTTTACCAGATGCTTTTTTAATAGAAAAGGGAACTTTATTAAGAGATTTCGTAAGAGAAAAAATCCATAGTGATTTAGCAGATAATTTTATGTTTGGTATAGATGCTAAAACTAAAAAAAGATTGGGAGAAAATTATGAATTAAAAGATAGAGATATCATAAAAATTATGTCTTCAAAAAGTAAATAATTTCTAATCTTGCTTGGAAGTTATAAGAATATAGACAAGAATTATTATTAACAATATAATTCCAAAAAAAACTAAAATAAATAGATACATTTTAACATCATCAGACTCAACTACCTGAAATAGATAAAGAATGATCAGTAAAAATCTCCCTAAATACTTCATGCTTATAATGAATATTTGTTGAATAATTAAAAAAATTTCTGATTTTTCAAATTAAGGAATGGATAATCCTCTATTATAATTTAGAGTCTTTTAAAAATTTATTAACTATACTTTTAGAATAATTATTTCTAAAACAATTAAATGATACTGGCTCTAATGGGAATTGAACCCGTGACCTCTTGAATGCAAGTGTAATTCTATTAATAGAATCTTTTGAGTTTTTTTTTAATCCTATTACAATAAATATAGTTCTGTTGATGTAAGATTATATTCATTTAAAATCTGCTTTGATAATAGTTCTATTTTATTTAATTTATCAATCACAATTATCATTGAATAATTAGATATATATAAAAAAGAAAATTCTAACTAAATTAAGTTTGTTTTTTACTCCATCAAAGAATTTCGAAATGAGATATACAAACCAGAGATAAGTTTTATTTTAATATTAAATATCAGGTTAAAAAGTGGGATAAAGATAATACCTAAATACAATGTCTTTAAAAAAATCTTTAATACTTGTTTAAAATATTTAATTCCTACTTCTTTTCTATTTTTCTATAGTTAAAATTTTAATGCTCGAATATGATGTAGATAAAAAAAAAAACAACAAAAAATTAAAATTAGTGAAATATCGATGATGAATACGAAAAATCCTTCTTGTAATTCACTATTTAGTATTAGTATGTAAAAAATGCTCTTACAAACCATAATAATAACACCCATTAAAGCACTGAAATAGAGATTATATTTTTTTTTGCTAATTTTTAATGATTTTATCCTTTTCATCCTGAAGAAATTGGATAAAATTAAACTAAAACCATAGGGAATTAAGAAGCCTGACAATAAGAGATTAGAATATATATAAAATACTCTCAATGTTCCAAGATAATTGATTTCTACTGGGGGAGTACTGAAAATTTCCCGATTAAATACTAAAACATAATAATTATACAGAAAGAGAATTAAAAAAGAGAGAATTAAACTATAAAACGCTCTCTTTGCCATTTTCTTATAATGGCAGATAATGCATGCTACATCCTTTGATAAGATTTTTACTGTTTCTTCACAATATTTACAATAAATTTGACCGCAATATTTACATCTGGTAAGTATCTTCTCTCTTCCACAATAAAAGCACTTTAAAGTCGGATCTTCTCCCCTCATATATCTGGAGATTAACTCGCTTGCTTTTTCTATTTCATGAACCCACGCACTTGATATTTTGTATGGTTTTTTACCTCGAATAAAAATAAATAAATCATTATATCCTCCTGTCAATTGTCGCGATTTTCTTCCATATCTAACTCTATATTTGAATTTAAAAAACCAACTACCGTAATATTTCGGGGACTTTTTAATTTCAATCCCTTGAATTTTAGTGAATGGAACATAATGTTTCTTTAAAAATTTAAGAAAATATGCTTTTCGATATATAATACCATTTCCATAAATGATTATATATGTCGCAAAAAATTGCATTCCTATTAATATAGGTAATATTGCTATTATTGAAAATATTATTTGAAGTAAAATGTAAATAATAATTACATATTTATCGACTGTGAAATTTAATATCAATATAAAAATTATAAGAGGAAGGATTAAAAAAACAATTCCAGTACTGACCAGAATTTTACCTGAATATTTATAATCAGGATGTAAAGAACTCCTCCAAATTTTTTTTCCAAATTGTTCTTTCATTTTTAAATTTTTGACCTTGATTAAGGAACCATTCGAGAAAGATAAATTATTTCTTTTTATATAAATTTAGTTAATTATTTTTTTTCTGTTATTTTTTATAACCCACAATGGATATCACTTTAAATTTTTCTAGTTATTAGAAAAAAGTGATACTTCAAGAAGATGGACCTGACGGGAATTGAACCCGTGACCTCTTGAGTGCAAGACTTGCACCAAGCAAATTGCTTTTAATGTGT
>JBHLNF010000018.1:0-50378 GCA_048937405.1 Promethearchaeota archaeon | reverse complement strand
TTAACTAGTTTTTAAAAACAGACTATTTAAAAAACAGAAAATTATTTGTTGATGTTATTATGGATTTTTCGTTAACTGAAAAACAAAAAATGTTAAGAAAAATAACTAGGAAATTTGCTGAGGAAACCCTTGTACCTGTCGCAAAGGAAAGCGATGAAAAACAAGAATTAAATGAAACTGCTTTCAAAAAAATGCAAGAAATGAATTATTTTGGAGCTTGCCTTCCAGTAGAATATGGAGGTGCAGGACTTGAAAATGATACTATTGGTTTTTGTATCGTTATTGAAGAAATTTCACGTGCAGATGCAGGTTGGGGAATTACTATTGCGGTACATAATGGTGTTGCAGCTTATCCAATTTATAAATATGGTACTGAAGAACAAAAACAAGCTTTTTTAGAAGATCTTGCAAAAGGTAACAAGGTAGGAGCATTTTGTTTAACTGAACCAAATGCGGGCTCAGATGCTGCTGGGGTTCAATTAACAGCAGTTAAAGATGGTGATGAGTATGTCTTAAATGGTACAAAGATCTTCTCTACCTCTGGAGGTATAGCTGGGGCATTATTAGTTGTAGCAAAAACTGGAGATAAAGATAGTAGAAGAGAAATGACTGTTTTTATTGTAGATAGCAAGACTCCTGGTTATTCTGTAGGCGTAAAAGAGGATAAATTAGGAGTAAGAGCATCAAATACTTCAGAACTTGTATTTGAAGATGTAAGAGTACCGCAAGAAAATATTTTAGGTCAATATGGTGATGGATTTAAAATGGCAATGAAAATCTTAGATTTCGGGAGAATTGGTATTGCTGCTCAATGCTTAGGTTTAGGGCAAGCAGCATTAGAAGCATCAATCAAATATTCAAATGAAAGAGTCCAATTTGGAAAGCCTATAGGAAGATTTCAGGGAATACAATGGAAATTAGCAGATATGGTATGTGCAGTTGAATCAGCTCGGTTATTTACATATAAAGCAGCATTTTTGCATGATAAAGGTGAAGATTTTGGAACGGCAAGTTCAATGGCAAAATTAGTAGCTTCTGAAGCTGCAATGCAAGCGGCTCATGATGCCGTTCAGATCCATGGCGGATATGGATTAATGAAAGCTTATCCTGTAGAGAGATATTTCCGCGACGCAAAGATGGGCGAAATATATGAAGGAACAAGTGAAGTTCAAAGAATGGTAATTGCGGGTAATCTTTTAAGAAAAGGAGTGTAAAAAAGATCCGTAAATAACTTTGAAATAATCCGTTTCAATTTAAGATTTTTCTATCAACATCATAAATTATATTCTTTCAGGATTTTTTATTGCTTTCAAAAAAAAATAGATAATTTTTGAGATAAGATAATGAGGTCATGAGATTAGATTGAAAATATTCGTATGTATTAAACAAGTACCAGGGATTTCAGAGGTTAAAATCAACCCAAAGACAAATACTCTAATTAGAGAAGGTGTTGAGTCAATTCTTAATCCAAATGATCGAAACGCACTAGAAATGGCTTTAGTACTTAAAGAAGAACAAAAAGCAGAAGTTATAGCTTTAACTATGGGACCTCCTCAAGCAGAAGAAGTATTACGTGAAGCTTTAGCAATGGGTGTTGATAAAGGAGTCTTATTAAGTGATAAAGCTTTTGCTGGGGCAGATACACTAGCTACATCATACACACTTGCTTTAGCAATTAAAAAATTTATGAAAGAATCTGATTCTGAAGAAAAGTATCTTATCATTTGTGGATCTCAAGCAGTAGATGGAGATACAGGGCAAGTTCCTCCAGAATTGGCAGAAGAATTAGGAATTCCACAAATCACATATGTTCAAAAAGTTAAGTTAAATGAAGAAAAAATTATAGTAGAGAGAAAATTTAAAGCAACAGAGATAGTTGTTATTGAAACAAAACTACCAGCATTAATTTCAGTATTAACCGATATAAATAAACCTAGATACCCAACTATGATGGGAATTATGAAAGCTTATGAAAACTCAAATTTGATAAATTTTGATTCTCAGAATTTAAATGCAGATCCTTCCAAAATAGGTATAAATGGTTCAATGACTGAAGTCAAGAAAATTTTTTTTCCTGAAAGAAAGGGAAAGCATATTATTTTAGAAGGTTCTCCTGAAGAAGTAGTAAAAAAATTATGTCATTATCTAAAAAAAGATAACATTTTCTAAGAGGAAATTTTCATTGAGTATAATAATAGATGATGATTTATGTACTGGTTGCGCTAGCTGTGTGGAAAGCTGTATGTATGGAGCTATTGAATTGAATAATAATATAGCAAAAATATTAACAAATTGTACTCTTTGTGGAGCATGTATAGAATCTTGTCCTGAAAAAGCAATTTCATTAGAACGGGAGGACATTAAAATAAAGAAAATAGATATTTCCCAATTTTCAGGAGTTTGGGTTATTGCAGAGCATTATAAAAATAAAATTCACAATGTAGCATTCCAATTGCTAAGGAAAGGACGAGAACTGGCAAATAAATTAAAAGTAGATTTAACTCTTGTTATATTGGGAAATGATTTCGATGACAAATTAGAAGGATTTAGCCAATATGGGATGGATGAGATAATATATATTAAATCATCAATATTGAAAGACTATTATTCAGATTTGTATGTAAAAGTAATTGTAGAACTAGTTTTAAGGGACAAACCAGAAATAATTTTAATAGGAGCTACACCCACAGGAAGAGATTTTGCCCCTAGAATTGCGAAAAGACTTAATGCTGGTTTAACAGCTGACTGTACTGGATTAGAAATAAATCCTGAAACTAGAAATTTACTTCAAACTCGTCCTACATACGGTGGAAATATTTTAGCAACCATTCAAACTCCTTCTGGCAGACCTCAAATGGCCACTGTAAGACCTGGTATTTTTAAAATGCCTGAAAAAGTACAAAAAGATGTAAATATTAGGATACTTGAATATCAATTTAAAGAAAAGGATTCTGTTTCAAAAATCGTAAAAGTAATAAATAAAACTAAGAATATTGTGAATCTTGAGGATGCTAAATATATTGTTGCCGGAGGTCGTGGAGTTGGATCGAAAGAGAATTTTAAACTTTTAGAAGAATTAGCAACTATTTTAGGGGCTGAATTGGGAGGATCCCGAATAACAATTGAATTGAACTGGTTAGAGCCAGATAGACAAATTGGTCAGACAGGAAAAACTGTGAATCCAAAATTATATATTGCATGTGGAATTTCAGGAGCGATTCAACATATTGTGGGTATGCAAAATTCAGATATTATCGTTGCTATAAATAAAGATCCAAATGCACCAATCTTTCATTGGGCTCATTATGGTATAGTTGGAGATCTTAACGAAATTATTCCAGTCCTTATTCAAGAATTTAAAAAATTAAAATCTGAAGAATAAAATGGTCTAATTAGAGTTTGAAACTTAATTTTTAATCGAATTGATTTAATTATTAAAAAATTCGAAGTAAAAAGAATAAGTCTTTCTAAAATCGTCATATCTTGAAAAAAAAAGTAAGTAATGGAATGAATTTTTAGTTTTATTCGTGGAGGAATAAATTATGGGCTAAAAAACAAACATTCCACTACTAGAAAAAAATTTTTTTTTCTATTATGCATTTAGTTATCTATCCTAATAAATGTTTCGTCAATTAAATGAACGCTCTGTTCCATTATTCTGTAAATATAATAGGTATGGCACTATTAAGATGTTAAAAATTTAATATGTCTTACTTACATCCTTAATTTAATAATAAAAGCTAAAACAATTCATAAGTTTAATTAAAAAAAAAAAAAATTCTTAAAAAATATGGAAAAGAAATCACTTTTTATGAAAAAGATTATCCAATTTTTTTTGCAAATTTTTTATTTACTTCATAATAATAAAAATATTTTTAAAATTTATTAAGAAATTAATATGAATGAAATCTATTTTACAAAACTATATTGATTAATTCTTTAAATTTCTTAACTAATTCCATTAGTTTGTATAAATTTTTTCTCAAAAGTAAAATTACACTCATTGGATCTTAAATTTTTATTATCCAATTTAAAATCTTTTATGATGATTGAAATATAATATAAAAAATTTATTAATACTATAAAATATTAAAAAAAAAAGAAAATTTAGTTATTTAAATAGTTTTATGGTGTTTTTGTGCCAATTCTACCTTTCTTCTTTAGAACATAGATAAGAACGATAACTCCCGCGGCAACAGGGACTCCAATAACTAATCCCCAAAAAAGGAGTCCAGAGAGTCCTGGTGATGGTTTTTTATACGAGCCGGTTGGTACACTAGTAGTCAATATAGTGGTGTTATATTGTGTTAAATCAATTCTGAAAGTTACCCAATCACCAGGTGAGGTAACTTCAAATATCAAGTAGAAATGATCTGTATGTACTCCAAACTCATGAGTCATATTAACATCGGGAATACTTGTTGAAACAATAGTAGCAACTTCTCTATTGGGTCCAGAATTGTTAACCCAAGGGAGGTCTTGCATCAAGTAAAGAGTATAATCAGTAACATTATTAGTTGATACAACCAATTGTGTCCACATATATGCATCACCATAACATTCTAATACAAAATAACTTGGTCCAACACCACCATATATAGATGATTCAGTATCGTTATAAGATGTAGTCAAACCATAACTAAATTTTGTGATATTATTTGGTCCATACCAACTAGCATTATAACTTCTTATTTGATATGGATATAGGTTCGGTTCCTCAGTTATGTTATACGTCTGCTCATGTCTATAAGAATAAAAGTTTCCAATACCAAAGTCAATTTGAATTTGTCCTTGATAATCCCATCCATGTGGGATAATAAATAATTTATAAAGCCCTTCCTCAAGACCAATTATACCTGGAGCTGTGTCTGAGAATATACCTCCAGCATCTGAGTCATTGAAAATACCACCTGGATTAATCTCTAGATCTGACAAATCGGAGTCAATCCAAGGAGTATAGAAATCACAATACTCATACTCACTATCACCTACAAGCACCAGATTTATATCTCCTTCCAAAGTAATATTTGACAAAGTAATCAGATCTATTGTTGGTAAGGTTGTAAAAGCACTACTCCAGCAATCAAATCTTGCCCAATAATACATATCTTCTTCAATATCAGGTAAATCAAATTGAGTAGTTCCCTTTGGCCAGGCTACAAAATCAGGATCTAAAATATCAAATGACCATAATCCATCTTGTTGAAAATGATTAGTACTATCACTGTCCGTAGTTACATAATTATTAAAATTTGAACCATCCCATACTTCTAAGAATGGATAAATATCTCCCCCTGCATCTCCTCCTTGAGAGAAATCGAAAGTAAAACCACCAAATTTTCTATCAAAAGCAATATAGAGATAATCATTGGTAGAATCAAACACGGGAAATGTCTGACCTGGAGTTATCGCCGCAGATGTATTATCATAGTATATTGATTCTGTACCATTATAATATACTACTGCAGAAGGGTTTGCGGTAGCGGCTCCTGCATTATCAGAAGCATAAATTGTGGCATTTATGAAATATTGCCCTGGTTCTGTAATATTAATATAAGCACACTGGGCTTTATGAATACCAGCATAATAGTCGTCTGGATCGAATCCTATAGTTAAAAATTGAGATGGATAAATATCAGGATAAGTTAGCGAAGTAATTGGCATTGTATCATTTAAATAATCAACATATTTTGAACTTATTTCAAAAACACCCTCATTCGCCTCATCAGAATTTTTAATTATGGCTTTATATGTTCCGCTAGGCATATAATAATAATGAAACCATTCATTATTAGCTATTATCGACTTTATAGGAGATAGTACTTTATAACCATCCTGTTTTTTCGAATCCATAAAAATAGTGGCATTTTCTGTTCCTAAGGTATTTAATTGAGGATTTCCTGCTTGTTTCGAGGTAAAATTAAATCGTACAAATGAATCATCTTCAATTGAAAATTCTAATACCTTGCTTTCAAATCTTGACAATCTAACCGTTGTTAAATTATCTCCAATATTGTATCCAATTGATTCATATTTCCTCGAATATAATGAGTATCTATACCAGTCTCCGTAATCAGCATCGACAAAGGAGATATATGCATTTTCTTTAATAGGAAAGTAAATTTCGTAAGTACCTGCTCCAAGGGGTGTATCTAAAACATAACCATTTTCACCTGGATTCCAAATACTAATTATTGGTTCCACACCTGTAGTATAGTCTTCAGTCAAATCCACCCTAATTATATCTCCTTCTTCACCTTTAATTCTATACCACATTGATTGCCAAGTAGAATGTTCAGCTTCTTCAATTGCCAAAATATCTTCATTATTTCCACAAAACTCTAATGATTCCAAGGGTAAGGAAGAAATTGAAGAACTTAAAAATTCTAAATTCAAAAAAGCTGCTTTACCTTCGTCATGTTTAGCATAAACTAATAGACGATATGCACCTGTTTCATGTGCTACAAAAGTTATATAATCAAAAACATCAACAGAAGGTGTTACAGCATGAGATGTTGCTGTTTCATCATAATAATCTACTTCTTTACCAGATGGAGAAATTAAACTCATCCATTGACTAATTTTACTTGGATCATCCGTTAACCAATCCATTTTTAATACTTTAGGTCCAGTACTTTGTATCATAACATCAATTTGAAATGGAATAGAATGATTTAGCTGAGCTATCAAGCTATTTCCCTCAATTAGAACTTGGTAATTAAAAACCGTGTTAATTGTATAATTTGATAGAGTTATATTGTGAGGATTTAGAGTGGTTATATTAATCCAATCAATCATCCAAGGATCAATAAAATCATTGCTGGTTGATGTGTCTTTATAGTATTTATCAAAATACCAAGGATAAACATCTGAAATGTCTTCACCAGGAAAATCTACAAGTTCATGATCTTTCTCCACTCCTTTCCAATTTAACATCGCAAACCGACCTTGATTTGATGCCTCTATAGAAATTGTACCATACATGTTTGGTTCTGGGAGAAACACACCGTATTGAACAGGATGATCATCATCAGGAATAAAAGTTGCTCCATCTCCTTCCATATGAATTGCATAAATAAAAGGTACATTAAAAATTCCCAGTATAAGCAAGAAAGAGACTATTAAGAATGATAAAATTTTTTTTCTATTACTCTTCGAATTCATTATATTTTCCCACCTCTCTTTTTCTTTGTAATATAGACAACTAAGACTGTTACTCCTATAGCAGCAGGTATTGTTATGGCGAGTATAAATATTAATGAGGTATCTAGTGGAGCTTTATATGATGCTGTAGGAGCCGTACCTAAAAGTTCAACTGTATCATATTGACTTAATGCTATTCTAAAAGTAACCATTTCACCTCCTGGCCCACCAAAATAATCAACTTCAAATAGTAGATAAAAGTGATTAGAATGTACACCAAATTCATGAGTGCTATTTACAAATCCTCCTTCCAAATCGTAAACTTCGCTATTTGGGGAACAATCCACCCAAGGAAGATCCTGCATTAAATAGAGATGATAACTTGAAACATTATTTGTAGAAACTACTAATTGAGTCCATTGATTTGCTTCACCATAGCATTCTAATAGAAAATAACTGTTTCCAGCTAACTTTGGCACAAAAGC
This sequence comes from Promethearchaeota archaeon, assembly GCA_048937405.1. Taxonomy (GTDB): domain Archaea; phylum Asgardarchaeota; class Lokiarchaeia; order Sigyniarchaeales; family SOKP01; genus Loki-b32. The sequence continues at coordinate 42,750 of JBHLNF010000018.1, read as the reverse complement.
TTCAGTACCATTATATTGTGTTGTTAATCCATAATCATAAAACGGACCAGTACCATTAGCATAACCATAACTGGTGTAATTATTTATTTGGAAACTATGTAGCTGTGGATTTGGTGTTAAGGCTGTGATATTATATATTTCTTGATGTCGGTAAGACCAATAGTTTTCAAGTGCAAAGTTTAATGAAAGAGGTCCAGAATAACTCCAATCTACAGGTATAATTAACAACTTGTATTCTCCTTCCTCAAGACCAATTATACCTGGAAATGTGTTTGAGAATACAAGTCCTGCATCTGAGTCATTGAAAATACCACCTGGATTAATCTCTAGATCTGTCAACTCGGGAACAATATCAGGAGTAAAGAAATCACAATACTCATACTCACTATCACCTACAAGCACCAGATTTATATCTCCTCCCAAAGTAATATTCGATAAAGTAATCAGATCTATTGTTGGTAAGGTTGTAAAAGCACTACCCCAGCAATCAAATCTTGCCCAATAATACATATCTTCTTCAATATCAGGTAAATCAAATAGATCTGTCCCTTTTTGCCAATTTGTAAATTGAGGATCAAAAATATCAAATGACCATAATCCATCTTGTTGAAAACGATTAGTACCATCAACGTCTGAATCTACATAACTATTAAAATTAAACCCATTCCATACTTCTAAGTATGGCCAAATGTCTCCCCCTGCATCTCCTCCTTGAGAGAAATCGAAAGTAATACCACCAAATTTTCTATCATAAGCAATATAGAGATAATCATTGGTAGAATCAAACACGGGAAATGTTTGACCTGGAGTTATCGCCATAGATGAATTATCATACCATTCTCCCTGTGTACCATTATAATATACTACAGCAGAAGGGCTTGGGGTAAGTGCGGCTCCTGCATTCTCAGAAGCATAAATTGTGGCATTTATGAAATATTGCCCTGGTTCTGTAATATTTATGTTAATATATTGAGCCTTATGAAGATCACTACAATAATCATCGGGTTCAAATTCTATATTCACAAACTGAGAAGGATATCTATCTGGATAGGTATAAGAATTCATTGGAATTGTCTCATTATGAAGATCAATAAATTTTGAACTTATTTTACACACACCATCAACAGTAGTATTAAAATTTTTAATCATTCCTTTGTAATTTCCAGCAGGCATGTAATAATAACAAAACAATTCATCATTCACAACTTTTTGATCTAAAGGAGAAGCCATATTAAAACCAATAGGAGATTTCGAATCCATAAACAAAAAAGTATAATCAGGCCACATCCACTCTAGTCCTATATCACTTAAGTAAGGATTCCCTGGTGGAGTAGAAGTAAAGTTAAACTGGATGAAAGAATCCTCCTCAAGTGAAAATTCTATAGCCTTTCTTTGATCTTGAGATAATCTTACCGAGGTTAAATTCGCTCCAATGTTATAATCTAAAGTTTCATATTTATTTAGGAATAATGAGTATCTATACCAATCACCATAATAAGTATCTACAAATGAAAGATATGCATAACCGTTAATAGGAAAGAAAATATCATAAGATCCTTCAGATATAGCAATGTGGGATGGAAAATAGCCCATTTTCGTAGGTATCCAAATAAATATTATAGGTTCATAACCAGTCGCATAATCCTTATTCAAATCAACTCTAAAAATATCCCCTTTTTTACCATTGATTCTTAACCAATTTGATTGCCATGTAGAGTGTTCGCTCTCCTCAATTGCCAAAATATCCTCACTATTTCCACAAAACTCTAATGATTCCACGGGTAAGGAAGAAATAGAAGAGCTCAAAAACTCTAAATTCAAGTAAGCTGGTTTGCCTTCGTCATGTTTTGCATTAATTAATAAACGATAAGTACCTTTTTCAGGAGCTAAAAACATAATATAGTCAAATACCTCTACATCTGGAGTCGTAGGAGTATATACCGCGCTCCATGGAAAAGATATTATTGTTTTTCCTGAAGGAGATACAAGATCATGGTTTTCAGTAATCTTTGCTGGATCATCAGTTAACCAGTCATATTTAAGGATTTTAGGTCCAGTACTATCAATAGTAATATCAATCTGCATTGGGATAGAATGATTCAGGGGGATTTGTAATTCTCCTCCCTCATTCATTACAAAGTAATTATAAGCTGTATTTATCTTATAAGATGAGAGATTTGCACTTTCAGCATTATAAGCAGATACGTTTAGCCAATAAATATCTCGGATAGGGTCAATGTAATCATTGATAGTTACAGTCTCGATACAATTAGTAGTACTTAATGGGTAATCATCAAAATATTGGGGATATATAGTGGAAATATCTTCTCCTGGTTGATCTACGACCAGACTTGATTGTTCAGCTCCTTCTAAATCCATCAATATAAATTCTCCTTGATTTGATCCTAAGATTGACAAGGTTGCATACATATTAGGTTCAGGAATAAATACACCATATGCTAAAGGATCCTCACTATCAAGATCAAAAGTTGCTGCTTCATCATGCATAGGTATCGCCATTACAGAAGTTAAACTTAAAGCGTTGAAGAATAGAAATAAGAAGATTGGTATCAATGTATATAATTTTTTATTTTTTATTATAGATTTCATTTTTCTCATTAGATAACTTTTTTTTTAAAAATAGATCAATAAAGTGATCTATAACTTACAAAGGTTAATATACGTATATAAATTTGATTTCCAAATCCTTTAATAAAATGTCAAATAATAAGATTAGATTTTTATTACTTAAATTTATAAAATAGTATACTGTGGTATTATTAAGAAATCTGTTTGAAAAAAATTAGAAAATTAGAATGAGGTTTTTAAATGTCAAGTGAAGAATCTGGAAAAAAACATTATGTTCCGTTTGTTGGGCTTCTAAATGATTATGTGGGTCGTTCGCCTTGGGATTATTATAGTTGGGGTCATATTGCCTTTGGAATAGCTGCGTTTTCTATTTTTTCATTAATAATAACGGTTTGGGAGATGCTTATCGGTCCAGCAACAATGCCATGGTACTATATCCTTATTTTTGTGCTAATTGTTGCTGTTTGTTGGGAATTAATAGAAAATACGATAATTTGGAAATTGGGCTTAAAAAATGAAAATAGGAAGGATTCATTGATTAATTCCTTATTTGATATCATATTCGTAATTTTAGGAGGCGCGTCTACATGGTTATTAAAGTGGATAATTATGGATGTAATGGGGCATTTAGGACGGTGGTTTTATTTAACTGCATTAATCTATTTTTTACTTATCTTACTTGCTTATTTTATTGGATTCTTTATCACAAATGAAGAAACCAAAAAAGCTAGAAAAGAGTTAGGAAAAATATTAACTTAGAATTACCTAGAACATTTATAAATTTTTTATTTTTTTATTTTTTAATTTTGTTTTTAATCATAATTTTCTAAGGCAAATAATGCAGCTCCAAATGCTCCAATTAATTGTGGATGAGGGGGAATAAAAATATCAACATTTATTTCTTTTTTTAGGATCTCTCCTATAATGCTATTATGAGCAATTAATCCACCAGTAAGAACAACTGAACCTTCTATTTCAGTCATCTCAATTATTCTTCTTATAACTGAGCCAAAAGCACTTTTTATCATGTCTTCCACCTTTTCACCCTCTTTGATACGGGTAAGAATTTCTGTTTTAGCAAAAACGGTACAATAACTTGCAAGTGGTGTATTTGATCTAGATTTTAATGCTAATGTGTTTAATTCATTAAGTGGAATATCTAAGCGGTATGCAATTTCTTCAATGAAAGCTCCTGTACCTGCAGCACATTTTCTATTCATTTTAAATCGAATTAATTTTCCTTCTTTATCAAGCTTGATAACCTTGGTATCTTGACCCCCAATGTCAATAATTGTAATTTTCTTTGGAAAATAATGATAAGCCCCCTTCGCATGACAACTAATTTCGGTTTTATAACTATCAGCAAAAGGAATCTTATTCTTTCCATAACCGGTTGCTGTAATGTGCTTTATAGATGATTTTGTTAATGATACTCTATTAATAACTTCATCAAGAGCAGTTTTACTTGAGGTCTCAATTGAAGTACCAGTCCGCTTAATAAATGAGCTTACTAATTCTTTTTTAATATCTATGATTACTGATTTTATATATGATGTTCCAACATCAATACCTGCAAAAAAGATTTTATTACTCATAATTATATATTAAATGATTTATGATATATTAGCAATTTATGGAGCAAATTCACATACCTTTATTAAAGAAACAAGTAATTTATTATAGGGTGTTTCTATGCCTTTGATATTACCATATTCTACAATTTTTCCATTGAGAAAGTCTATTTCAGAGGGATTTCCGTTATAGATATCTTGCGCCATTGACACTCTATGATGTCCTAAATGTTCCAAATAATCTATACCTTTATCTATAAAGTCTGGTTCTAAATTAATACCATATGCTTCTGCAACCTTTAATCCTTCATATAATAATTTTCTACTTATTTTTCTTGTTTCACTAAAATCCATTATCTCCTTCATTGTTGTATGGGTTAATACACAGAGAGGAGCTATTGTGTTAAGAATACTTTTTTTCCAAACCTCCTCTTTGATATCATGAGTGAAAATTGTTTCCATTCCTGATGAAGTAATTATTTCTGCTATTTTTTTTGCTTTTTCTTCAGCTTTTATTGTTAGTAATCCTAAATAATTTGGAGGATTAAAAAATGACATTCTTATTACTCCATTATCTATAATATAACCACCAAAATTAACTATCATGCGCAAAGAATTTTCTTCTCCAATATATTCAGCAATTATTTGTTCTGTATCAAATCCATTTTGCATACTAATCAAGGTTGTTTTCGATTTTACAACTTTTTTAACTTGTGATAAAATATTTCTAAGATGAGGGGCTTTTACAGCAATAAATAAAACATCTATTTCTTTATTTTGAAGATCATTTATTGAATTTAAAATATTTTCTTTTGGAAAAGTAATGTTAAATTCTTTGAGATATCTAATTTTGAGTCCATTGTTTTTTATAGCATTCATATGATTTTCATTAATATCAACAAGAACAACCTCATAACCAGCTGTGGCTAGATGAGCAGCTAAAATCCCCCCTGTTGGTCCTATTCCTATGATTACAAACTTCAAATTCTCTGCCATAAATATTTCAATTTTCAAAATTTTAAATTATTATATATTAAATCATCAATTCAATGGATTTATGTAATAACTGATATGGTTTTCTAAAATTCTAAAAAATTACTCTCTGTTTTTTCTTTATAAAATTAGTAAATTTATCCAATCTGCTATGAGCGCAGGTTTTTTTTGACCTTTAATTTCAATTGTATGATGTGATGTGAATTTCATACCTCGTTTGACTAACTCAACTTTTGAAATATAGGTTACATCCCTGATAAATGCACCTATAGGAACAGCAGAAATAAATCTTATCTTATCAAATCCATAATTAAGTATTGATTTTGCATCTGTTACATAAAATTGCATAGCCTCTTGCTCTCCATCCTGTAATGTAAAAAAACCTAGCATAGACAAAACAAAAAAACCATGAGCAACTGTTTCCCCATAAATTGACTTTTTTGCTAATTCAGGATCAATATGAATATATTGATGATCACGTGTAAGATCAGCAAATTTATCAATTGCTTCTTGAGTAACTTGATACCACTTTGTGTGAAACTCCTTCCCAATATAATTTTTTATTTCAATTGCTTTTATTTTATTAACCATTATAAGATCTGCTTTTTATATCATTTTCTTTTATTTATATTTTTTTACAATTTTTAGATTATTACATTGAAATTTAAGTTCTTTTAATTTCTTCTAATTGTTCAATAAATGCTTCGATGCTTGTTCTTGACTGTTCATCAGAAAGACATCTTAAATCATTTAAATCTCCATTTATAATCAGATGGGGAATTCCGATATTATTTTCGAGTCTTTGTGGCATACCATATCGAGAATTAGTATTATATGGGCAAGTTTTGGCATCATGAAAAATAATACCGTTAATGTTAAAAAATACTAATTTTTTAAGAAGATATTTTTCTTTATATTCATCTGAACGGACAATAAAAAGTTCAGTATATGCTTTAGCCATGCTTCTAAAGGGATCATTTTCATCGAAAGCTGAAAAAATCCAGCTATTGCAATAGGTTGATGCAACTACACATGTTTTTAGATTAGCAAATAATTCAGAATAGTGTTTTAACCTTCCCCAAATAGGCATTCCTTCCCAATAAAGCCTAAACCTTTCATCTTCCACAGCTCCAATATGATTGTTAATTCTCTCCTGTAGTTCTGCTAATAAAATTTTGTAATAGTCTACAGCTTGATCTGTTCCCCTCATAACTACTGCGGGAGCCATATGAATAGTACCATCAAAGAAAGTTAACGGGGAAGGTATAGTAGCTGCTGTGTCTAACACTTTTTCCCATAGTTCAGAACATTTACGAGAGAGTGATAATACTTCTTTGAGTTTATTAAGATCAAAATTAATCTTTGAAATTTTTTCTAATTTTTGAATAAGACCTTCCATTTGTTGTGAAATAAACTTAATATGGCTATTTTCAATATCATCTATAGTTCTTGGGGTTGAAATACCCAGTAATGGTACCCGGAATTCATTGGCATACCAACTAAACCAGTCTCGAACTTCTCTACATTGGTTTGTATTAAAAACTAATACATCAGGTTTAGGAATACTTTTAATATCAGGGTAGGCCTTCGTTAATGGAGTTTTTTGTTTTAAATAAGCTCCAATATCAGCTGTAAGATATGAACAAATTTCGGGTGAATAACCAATTGCATTTGCATATGGAATTAAATCTGTAGCCATTCTAGAAGTTCCTAACATAGCACTATGATTTTCTGGGAAATAAACTTCAAAATCCAAACTTCTTAAAATTTCTGCTGGTCCAACACTTGAACACCAAGCTATTTTCTTATTATTGTCTTTTGAAGCTTGGTTCAATTCATGGTAATATTTTGACATTAGTTGGTCTAATTCTTTTGTCGCGTGAAGCTTCTTTCTAAGTATGAAATTCACCTCGAAATTAGTTATTTTCTTATTTTTTAAAATTTAAAGTATGATTTTAAATCAATTAACTTTTACTTCTAACAGTAGAGCTGCTGCTGAATCTCCAGCAGCACATCCGTCTGCAAGGCCAAATCCCCCTCCTTTTTCTACTAATTCTTCTATTAATTCTATAATTACACGCATCATTGTAGGTGCTTGAGGGTGTCCATATATGAGTGAACTTCCGTAGTTATTCATATCCTTCCAATCAACGTCCATTTCCATACAGAAATATATATCATTAACTGCAAAAGGATTATGTGTTTTAATCACAGATACATCTTTAATAGAAATATTTCCTTTTTTTAGAGCTTTATTTGCAGCTGGAACTATGGCCATTGCCATATATCCTTTCTTAGTCCTATATTCTCCATAAGATACAATTCTAATCTCAACATCTTCTCTTTTTCTTAATTGATCTGCTTTCTCTTTTGATGTAACTATTATTCCACAATTACCATCGGCGGGATGTGTTTGAGTTCCATAAGTAACAGTACCTTCTGAAAGAACTGGTTTAAGTTTTAATAAACCTTCCATTGTTGTAGGATAGATTCCTTCATCTCCTTCTATTATGGAAAGTATTTTTTGACCTTTGTGATCTTTAATTTCGATTGGTTCTATCATGTATCTCTTTTGGAATGCCCTATTATTTTTTAATGAATTTTGGTATTGATTATATCGCATTATCGTAATTTTGTCTTGTTCCTTTTTACTAATACCTACTTCTTTGGCTACATTTTCAGCTGTTTGAATCATTGAGTTTTTAGCAAATGGGTCATTTCCAAAGTTATCCCAAACCCAATTTTCTGAATCTAAGGTGTTTCCTGGAGCCTGAGGATTTACATAGACTAAGTGAGGTCCATTAGAGCATCGATCTGCTGTTATTACAAGTACAGTATTATTTAATCCAGATTCAATATTCTGGGCAGCAATAGAAATTGCATTTGTTCCAGTGGCACATGCTTGACTAATCATAGGTCCAGTAACATGTTTTATTCCAATCATACTTGCTAACCAAGGTCCTCCATAAAAACTAGAAAGTTGGGGAATTGTAATACCAAAGATTAGTTTATCAAAGATGTTAGATGAGATTCCCTTTATATCCAAAAATTTTTTAGTAATATCTGCTGCAAATCTTATGGCGTGGAGATTTTGGAAACTCATTTGCCACCTTGAAAAAGGAGTACTCCAATACTGTCCATATGGTATATATGCTTCTTTAAATAACATTTACTAAACCCATTATATTTTTTAAGCACTGTTTTGATATTTTTTATAAATCACTAGTTTGTTTATCATACTTTTCTCTTAATTTTCGATGAATAATTTTTCCAGAACTAGTTCTAGGAATTTCTTTAGAACTGATGCATATGAATTTTTTTGGAATCTTAAATCTAGCTAATTTATCTTGACAATATTGGTGCATTTCCTCATTAAAGGTATCCAAGTCTACATTCTCGTTTAAAACACACACACCAGTAACACATTCACCCCACTTATAATCCTGCAAACCAACTACAGCACATTCTTTAACTGAAGGATGTGATAGGATCACTTTCTCAACTTCAGAGGGATAAATATGCTCTCCCCCACTTATTATCATATTAGCTTTTCTATCCACTAAATAATAAAAGCCATCTTTATCTCTCGTCGCCATATCACCTGCACTAAAATGTTCTCCATTGAATGATTCTTTAGTTTTTTCAGGCAATTTATAATACTCATCAAACAATTGTGGACTACGGGAATATAACTCACCAATTTCTCCAATTGCTACAGGATTTCCTTCTTTATCTAATAATTTTATATTATCACTTCCAATACATTCTTTACCAATAGAACCTAATTTATTCATCTGGTCTTCAGGTCTTAGTATTGTAACTAATCCTGCTTCAGTTGATCCATACGCCTCAAAAAGTCGCGCTTTACTAAAAAGTTTCATAACACCTAATTTCATTTGTTTGGTAGCAGGAGCGGATGAAGTTAATAACGAGTTTATACTGTTAAGGTCGTATTTTTGTATTGTTTCTTCTGATAAACTTAATATTAGATTATAATGAGTAGGTATCATTGAAGTAAATGTTATTTTCTCTTGACTAATTATTTTTAATACTTCTTCAGGGTTAAAATTGTATTCTATATGTATAAAAACTGGAGCTCCTAAGTAGGTAAATACGAAAGAATGAAATATAGAATTTACGTGTGACAATGGCATCAATATCATTCCATAATCTTGAGGTGTAAAAGAAAATTCTACTTCATTAATTAAAAAAAACGCGATAAAAGAACGATGAGAACGAATAACGCCCTTTGGTCTGCCTGTTGTTCCAGAGGTATAAAGGATTATCCATGTGTCCTCTGGATCAACTTTTATGGAAGGATATTCATTATCTCCCATTTCAACAAGATCTTCATAGAACTTCCAACCTTCTGTAGGATTATCGGCAATTAGAACGCGCTCTATATTTTCGAATCCCAACTCTTTAGCTTCTTTCCATATTTTTTCAGTTGTGGAATAGAATCGAGATTCTACAAAGAACCATTTTGCATCTGAGTTTTTAATTACAAAATTTATATCATCAGGATGTAATCGAAAATTTAATGGGACAAGAATAAATCCTCCTTTAGCTGCTGCAATGAATAGTTCCATAAATTCAATACAATTATTTGACAAAATAGCAACTTTGTCGCCTTTTTTTATGCCATTTTTAAGAATTCCATTAGTAAGTTTATTAGTTCTTTCATTTAACTCTTTAAATGTTAGTTCTTTTCGTTTATCTTTTAGGGCTAATTTATTTGGATATTTTTTAGCATTAACATTAACAATTTCACCTATATTGAGCCAAGTCATACAATTATCCTCCTATTGCATACTTATTAAGTCAAATGAATAATCTCTCAGTTTTAATGGTTCAGATCAAATTTAATGATCTTTCAATCTTATTTTAAACATCAAGATTAGATAAAAAATTTTACTTTTTACTTTATTAAGGTAAAATTTATTAAATTTTAATAATCATAAATTTTATTTGAAGAAAATATTAGAATTTCATTTAATCAAATAAAAGAAATTATATAAACATGAGCTTGCAAGGATGCTTATCAAGTCGAAAAGACTGTTCAGGAGAAGGTAGAATACTTTCATTAACTCAGATTTTAGATATTTGTAGATCAACCAATCACGCAGCATCATCAAAAAATTTATTTGTTATTCTACCCGAAGGTGAGAATTATAATGGAGGAATATATTTGTATAAAAATAATGAGCTATCATTAATTACAGATAAAGAAAAGACTCAATATTCAATGGAACTCTATCCAGAGGTGAATTGGAACGACCCACTTGAATTATTTGAGTTAATAGAAATGGGCCTTATTTGGCAATATCTTTCGTTAAAAGTGGAAAGCATAGGACTTGGAGTATCTCAACGCGCAAGAGCTCCAAAAAAATATAATAAACTAATTAATAATATACTAAATCATGATTATGTTTTTCTATATTCTGTGGCTGTTCGTGAAAGAGATCGGAGCATTTTAGTAGAAGATACTTTAGAGCCCCTTCAAAAAACAGAGATGGAGGGAATAATATTGCTAGATATCCCAGCGTGTTATAAAGAACGTTCAATTTACAAAAATCAATATAAGGGAATTCCGTTAGACGATGCCATCTTTAAAAATGTTGATAAAAAGCCACCAAATTACACAAATTTGCATGAAATCTCTCAATTGTTATGGGCTTGCCAAGGAGAAACTGATCATGCTACTCATGGAAATAGAGATGTTTTGGAGAAAAACGGTTATGGTAGAGTTCATGCTTCTGGATGTGCGGGTTATGCAGTTTATCCAATAGTTATTGTGGATGATCTTGTTCAACTGCCAAAAGGATCATATATATATAATCCTGTTGGATATTCCGCGTTAAATAGATGGATTAAGGTTGATAATCGAAAGATTTATGATCATTTTCTTAAACGCTATACTTCAGATATTCGTAAAGATGAGATAGAAAGTCAATTTGATATGGATTTTTCTCATTACGCTATTTTATTATGTATTGATAGAAAGAAACCATGCTCAGGATTTATGCATAGTACTATTGGAAAAGCATTTATGAATACGAAATACTGGGCGGAGATTGAAGCAGGTATGGCACTTGCAGGATTGCAACTTCAAGCTAATGCGCTAGGTCTTCAATGGCAAAAAACAATTATCTCAAATCCAGATGATCCAAAATTCAGAAATTTATTCAATCTTGATGATGCTGAAAATTCTATTAACCAATTGGCATTTAATTTAGTGAATCGAGGAAAAAATGAGAGATTATCGCTTAAAGGAAATTTAGTACCTTTGGTTTTATTCTTCCTTAAAAATCAATAACTTTATAATTCAATTTCCTATTTGGGAGGATTAATCATGGATTTAGAAATTCTAGGTACAATATTATATATAGTTAATATCATCTTGTCTCTACTCTTTACCGCGCTTATAATTGACAAACTATATATTTCAAAAAAATTTTCTAAAGAAAAAAATTTTCACTTCTATAATGACTTATTTTCTTGGGAAATGTTTTATATTTTTATTAGTATTGAGAATATCCTACAAATATTATTATTATTTCTCTTAGACAATGTTCAAATTTCTTTTTTTCTTTTAAGAATTAGGATTTTAATCATGTTTTTTCCATTTTGGACAAAAATAATCCATTTAGAAAGAGTTATGGATCTAATATCATATGAAAGACATTATTTTGCAGGTCTTATTCCTCTTATTATAATATTAGTGCTAGGATTTACTTCCTTATCAAATATTATTCTAATTTTTGTGTTCCTCTTTACAACTTTTATTCCCTTTTTAATCTTTTTCTTATTCTGGAATAACATAGGAACTTCAAGAAATAAAACTTTATTGATTGTGTTTGGTGCTTGTGTTATTATTTTCGGATATGTCTTTGGACCAGATATTTTAGATAGATACATGGGATTTTCTAAAACTGTGGATATAATAATAGAATTGACTAATATTATTGCCCCTATTTCATTCATAATAGGTACATTGTTAATATTTAATAGTTTTAGAAAAGATTTGTAATATTCTTACTTTGTGCACTTATCTTACTGAAATGATTCATTACTATACTTAAAAAAGTAAAAATATACTTTTTAAATTCAAAGAAATAATAAATTCTACTACAAAAATGAAAATAATTAAAAATTTATAAATCCTTAAAAGAAATTATTGCCTTAAATGGTTTAGATTATATAATTTAGCTTCCAATTATAGGAAGAATAAAGAAGAAAAGAATTATTTTAAAACTAATATAGTACCTTCACCAGATGTTACTACTTCACCATTCTGGTTTTTTACAATAGTCTCACAATCAATAAATTTTAATTTGCCTTCTTTTTTAGTATATTTTTTCTTTACTGTAGCAATGGCAGTCAGTGTATCACCAAAAAATACTGGTTTTTCAAACCTTACTGTCTGTCCACCATATAATATACCCGGTCCGAATAAATAAGTGCCTAATACTGCTGAGATTAACCCAGAACTCAGAGCTCCATGCGCTACTTGTTTTCCAAACATTTGAGTTGCAGCAAATTCGGGATTCACATGGATTGGATTGTAATCTCCAGTCACTTCAGCAAATTTCATGACATCTTCTTCAGTTATCGTTTTAGTAAATGATGCTGATTGCCCGATTTCATAATAATCCCATTTGACAGGTTCTAATTCTGACATAAAATAAATTAATGAAAATGTAGATAAAAATATTAACTATTCATGTAAATTCTACTGAAATTTTTCTCTTGATAAATTTTATATTAATTTGGAAAATTATTTAAGAATAGTAATAAAACAAAATGTAGGAAATTAACTTGAAAGCAGCAATTTTTGAAAATATCAAGGAACCTTTAAAAATAGATAATAATTATCCTGATCCTATTATTTCTGGAGAATTTGGTAAAGCTATAATAGAGGTTGAAGCATGTGGAGTTTGTCATACTGATTTTGGTTATCTTGAATTAGGAGTCCCGACAGCTAAAAAACCACCTCTTATTTTAGGTCATGAAATATCAGGATGTATTAAAGAAGTAAGTAAGGATGTAAAAAATTTCAAGGTGGGTGACCATGTTATTATACCTGCTGTGCTTTCCTGTGGATATTGTTTTAATTGTAGGACAGGAAGAGAAAATATTTGTCTTAATCAAATAATGCTTGGAAACCATATTGATGGGGGATTTGCAGAACAGATAAAAGTTCCTATAAAAGATGTAATTCACCTGCCGAGTGAAATATCCTTAGAAGAAAGTTGTATAATTTCAGATGCAATTTCGACACCTTACCATGCTGTTAAAAATCGGGGTCAAGTAAGACCTGGTGATTGGGCGGTGGTGATTGGTTGTGGAGGAATTGGATTAAATGTTGTTCAAAATATAAAAGTAGCTGGAGGTTTACCTATAGCTGTTGATATTCTACCAAAAAAATTAGAAGTTGCTAAGCAAATTGGAGCTGTAGAAACTGTTTTAGCAAAAGATATGAATGAACGGGAAATTGTCAGTACTATTAGAAAAATAACAGGAGGAGGTGCAGATATAGCTTTTGAAGCTATAGGGCATCCCTCAACTATGAAACAAGCATTTAATAGTTTACGAACTGGAGGTCGTCTAGTTGCCGTGGGATATTCACCCCAGCGTTGGGATGGTTTTGATATTGGTCGTGTAATGTTTCGAGAAATGGAAATAATGGGTAGTCTTGGTTGTCGTCCTGTCGATTATCCCCATATTATTAACTTAGTGAAAAATGGGTCACTTCAAGTAAAACCTTTAATTACTCATAAATTTCCACTTTCGGAAATTAATGAAGCCTTTGATGTAATGCGTCGAGGAGAAGGAATCAGAATTATCATATTATGTCAAAAATAGAATAAAGAAATGAAAAAGTATGAATGTACCAGATTATATTAAAAAAGGATATTGGAAAGATTATTTACCTAAGGGAGTTACTTTAGAAGTAGAAATACCTGAAGATATCTCTTTATGTGATTTATTTGAAAAATATACTGAAGAGTATAAGAATAAAACTTTTATAGTGTATGATAACAAAGAATATACCTATAAACATATACAAGAACTAACGTTAAGATTTAGCAATATATTATTAAAATTAGGGGTAAAGAAAGGAGATGTTGCGGCTTTATGGCTAACAAATTGTCCACATTTCATCATAAGCTATTTTGCTGTATTGAATATAGGAGGAACAGTGACAGCTATTAGCCCATTATATATAGCGAGAGAGGCAGCTTATCAAATTAGAGATTCAGGTGCTAAATATCTTGTAATGATTGATAGTCTTTTCAATGAATTTAAAAAAGCCGAAGATCAATTAACCTTAGAAAAAGTAATTCTAGTCAACCTTAAGGATGAGACTCCCATTAAAACTAAACCTAAAAAAATAATTTATTTTAATACTTTACTAGATCAAAATCCTGAACCAATTCCTATACCAGAAGTTAAATTTAATCCAAAAAACGATATTGCGGTTATTCAATATACTGGCGGAACAACAGGTCATCCAAAGGGGGCATGCTTATCACATTTTAATTTAGTAGCTAATAGTCTACAATTCAGACAAGTTAATGAATATCTTAAAGATAAATTTCTTAAGGAAGATTTAGTTTCTATCTTTGTTCTCCCATGGTATCATATTTTTGGTCAAATAGTGGAATTAGTTTCTGCTCTTTTTATTGGGTCGAAAGCATTTGTTTTAAATGGTTTTAATTTAGAAAAAATCTTTGAAATATTAAAGAATTATAGACCAAATTCATTGTTTGGTGTACCTACCATGTATATTAATCTCTTAAATTCATCTTTAAAAGAAAATGTGGATATTTCATGTTTGAAATCTACTCATGTAGGAGCCACTCCAATGCCAATTGAAGCAGCAAAAGAATGGGAAAAAAGAACAGGATTTGCTATGGGAGAAGGTTATGGACTCACTGAAGCTAGCCCGGGTGTTGCTATTTCTCCACCTTGGGCAAAGAAAAAGCCTGGAAGCTGTGGTCATCCATTACCTAACACTTTGGTAGGTATCATTAATGAAAGATTGGAATTTCTACCTTTTGAAAGTCCTGGTGAATTAGTTGTTTCAGGACCTCAAGTAATGGTGGGGTATCATAATAGACCTGAAGAAAATAAAGAGGTGTTTTTTGAGGAGGGTGGTTGTAGATGGTTAAGAACTGGTGATCTTGCCAAAATTGATGAAGCAGGATATATCTATATTTTAGATCGAATCAAAGATATGATAAAATATAAAGGACACAGCGTTTATCCTAGAGAGGTTGAAGAGGTTTTATATGAGCATCCTGCTATTTTAGAGTGTTGTGTAATTGGGGTACAAGATCCTATCAAAGGTGAGGATATAAAAGCTTGTATTGTTCTCCAAAATGAATATAAAGATAAGATTAGCAAGCAGGAAATTATTAATTGGAGTAAAGAAAAAATAGCAGCTTATTGTTATCCTAGAATTATAGAATTTGTAAATAACTTACCAAAAAGTCCTGCTGGAAAGATTTTAAGAAGAAGACTCAGAGAAAATGAAGGAAAAAGTAAGAAATAAAATATGTTCTTTAATTTTTAATTTTTTCAATCTATTAGATGAGAATCATTTCATAACTGGGAGGATAATCGCGGATGGATGAATGGGATCGTGATATATAGTTTGATCGGCAATAATGAGTTTTGTTGCGGTTGCTAATGGTTCTCCAGTACCAAAATTACGTAAAAAACGTGGGTGAGCACCACTCGATACTTGAAGTCGTATACGATGCTTATAAAGGAAACGATATGCAGTTGGCCAAAGGTTAATATTTATCTTGATAGAGCCATCAGATTCCCGTATATATTTTCCTGGTGTTAAGCGGATTATTCCGTCGCAAATATTAATAGACCTACCCGAGGGATTAACGTCACATAGGCGTGCAAAAAAGTCTGTATATTCGAGGCTGGAATGGATATAGAGCTCAGCTTGTATATGGCCAATAACCTCTAGATCTTGTTTAAGTTTAGCACTTGTATATACAAGTACATCCGATCTAGATTCTAGAGCATTATTCTTTTGGGGACCTGAATTTGGACCAAGAAATGTACCGCCCACTGAAGGTGTAGGGTCACTAGGATCATAACGATAATGATCAGGTTCGGATTCTTCAGAAGTCTCAGGATCTAAAACATTGTTTGGTTGAAGGTGCCAACGTTGCAGTTGAGAGCCTGATGGTGGCCAATCCATGAAATTTCTCCATTCATTAGCCCCCATTATAAAGAGTCTAACAGGTTCCTTCCGGAGTTCCATCAAATCACCACTAAGATGAGCATGAAACCAAGTGATTGTTTCACGTACAGCCATTCCCATAACAGACATATCATCATGCACCCAAGGTCCGATCATGAGGAATGGTTGATGTCCTGCTTGACGGAGAACTGTATAGTCCCTGAGTTGCCATGGAAGGAAGATATCATACCATCCACCAATCATATTGACTGGTACGGATACATCGGTTAATGTTTTTCTAAAGTCTGACTGCTTCCAATATTCATCTTCAGGATTATTGTGTTCAAGCCAATCCTGCCAATGAGGTACTGATTTCCCAATTGTGAGTTCAACGGCATCTTGTAAGGGAAGGTGATTTATAACAGGTTTGATTTTTTTATATGGATTATATAACATGCTCTTGAGGAAGCTCGAACTTTGCTGAATAGCAGTCATCACAATCCAAGAAAGGGCACCATGGAATGAAAAAGATCCCCCAGGATAGTGCATATAACCAAAATCAGAGCTGCAAACTTGAGTAGCCATCGCTTTTAGTATAGATCCAGCTTCATGTACTACTGTCCATTGGACATAGCCGAGATAACTAAGGCCATTTGTGACAAGTTCACCGGAGAACCAATCTTGATTTTTGATCCATTCAATGGTAGCGATACCATCGTTATGCTCATTTACGAATGGATAAAATTTACCACCCGAACCAAAGGTTCCCCGGCAACTCTGTATCAGTACTTGAAATCCGCGTTCTGCAAAGAATCGACCGAATAGAAGACCAAAAACGATACGTCTACCGTAGGGTGAACGGACAAGTACAGTAGGAGGTTTCTTTTCCCCTAGAGGATAATAATGATCTGCCAACAAATCAACGCCATCGGGCATTGGAATCTTGATATCACGTTCAACTAAGATTTTATGAGTTTCGGTCGGTGGAAGTTTCAATCTCTTACCCAATATACGACTAAGAATTGTCATGAAATCTATTAACACTTTGTTTTATATAAATGTATTTAATTAAATTCAGAAAAAGAGTTTGAATAATATTATATAATTATGGTGGAATTATTTCACTCATTTTAATAATATTTCAATAAATTTAATTGGTAAGAATTTTTAAAAATGTAATAACATTAAAAAATCAATTAGACAGAGAAATACTATGTATAATTTAAAACAGAATTTTTATGTTATAAAAATGTTGAAAAATTATAATAGATTAAAGGAAAAAGTTATAAAAATTTTAATTTTAAATATTAAATAAACAAGCAAAATGGAAAAAGTTGAGAAGATTAGGACTGTTTGTCGAGGTTGTCATGGTGGATGTGGAGTTATCGCTCATGTAAAAAATGATAAAGTGATAAAGGTGGAAGGGGATCCTGAATCGCCTATAAGTTATGGATCTATGTGCAGTAAAGGCTTAGCAATCACACAACTAGCATATCATCCAGACCGGATCCTTTTTCCGATGAAAAAAATTGGGAGAGATTGGCAGAGAATTTCTTGGGAAGAAGCTTTAGACACGATAACCGAAAAATTCAACGAAGTGATCAAGAAATTTGGTCCCGAAGCTATTATTATTGGTCAGGGGACTGGTCGGGATTATGAGAGTCATTTTTCCCGATTTGGAAACTTATTAGGGACCCCAAATTTGCTTACAGCGGGACATATGTGTTATCTATCACGGATCGGCGCTAGTTTAACCATATGTGGAAGACTTCCAGTATGTGACTATGCAAATAATCCCAAGTGTATTATTATATGGGGCTGTAATCCTCTATGGACCAATCCAGATGAATACAAGGGTATAAGTTTCTGGCGGGCTTATGAAAAGGGTACTAAGCTGATTGTAATAGATCCAAGAAAAGGTTTCTTAGCTAAAAAGGCAGATCAATGGCTTCAGATCCGTCCAGGAACAGATACAGCACTAGCTTTAGGATTTTTTAGAGTGATTATTGAAGAAGAACTATACGATAAGGAGTTTGTAGAACATTATATCCACGGTTGGAATGAATTTATTGAAAGAGTTATGACAGATTACCCTCTCAATCGTGTGGAAAAGATAACATGGATTGATCAAGAATTAATCCAAAATGCTGCTAGAGAGTATGCCACTATTAAACCAGCTGTAATTCATTGGGGTGTACCAACAGAACAGAATATCAATTGTACAGATTTCACAAGAACCGCGATAGGTCTTATGGCAGCTACTGGCAATCTTGATATCCCTGGTGGTAATGTTTTTTACCAACCTCCCCCTGTTAGAAAAATATCTGAATTTTCTGCTAATAGTGCATTACCTATCGTACAGAAAAAGAAACGTCTTGGGGGAGATCAATATAAACTTGCTGATAGAATGACTATCATCACACCTAAATGTGCATGGGATGCTATATTGAATGAAAACCCTTATCCTGTAAAAGCAGGATTTCTTGTCGGAACCAATCCTGTGGTTTCAAGAGCGAACGCAAAGGAAGTTTACAAGGCATTAAAGAATCTCGACTTTCTTGCTGTATCAGATTTTTTCCTAACACCAACTGCAGAACTGGCTGATATTTTTCTTCCTGCTGGTACTTGGCTTGAGCAAGATCACGTTTCAGAAAATTGGAAGTATCATGGGTATATCCTAGCAAGAAAAAAGGTTGTAGAAATTGGTGAGTGTTGGCAGGATCATAAGATTTTCATGGAATTGGGTAAAAAATTAGGTCAAGAATGGTGGGATACCGTGGAAGATTCCCTTAACTGGTTACTCGAACCATCAGGTTTAAGTTGGAACGAATTTAAAGAAAAAGGATATCTTCAAGGAGATATGAAATATTACAAATACAAAGAAAAAGGTTTTTCCACTCCTACAAGAAAAGTTGAGCTATACTCGACTATTCTTAAAAAATGGGGTTTTGATCCCTTACCAAAATATAAAGAGATACCAGAAAGTTATATATCTAATCCAGATTTAGCTAAAAGGTTTCCATATATTTTGAATGCTGGATTAAGGACACCTACTTTTTTTCATTCTGAAAACAGGATGATACCATGGCTTAGAGAGATAAGACCTGATCCAATTGTTGAGATTCATCCCAAAACAGCAAGAAAGCATAATATATCTGAAGGAGAGTGGATTTGGATTGAATCACCACGAGGACGTGTTAAGCAACGGGCAAAATTGAATAGCGGAATAGATCCCAGAGTGATCGTAGCAGAACATGGCTGGTGGTATCCAGAGATCAAGAGCTCTGATCATGGATGGAAAACTTCAAACATAAACTTACTGACAGATAACTCCTATGAGTCGATGGATCCAGTAATGGGAGCAACAAGTCTAAGAGTCCTCTTGTGTAATATATATCAGTGTGAAAATGATTGAGATGAACTAGATGGGAAAGATATCATTAATAATTAATAAGGAAAATTGCATGGGTTGTCATGCCTGTGAAATAGCATGTAAACAAGAGCACAAACTAGGTATCGGTCCAAGATTGGTGCAAGTGATTGAGCAATCTCCTGATTTCATTCCTATATACTGTCATCATTGTGAAAATCCTCCTTGTAAGGAAGTTTGTTCTGTAGAGGCGATATCAATAAATGAACAAGGTATAGTTTTAATTGATAGTGAATTGTGCATTGGATGTAAAGAATGTATCAAGGCATGTAATTATGAAGCTATGCAATTTGATAATATTCAAGAGGTAGCTATAAAGTGCGATCTATGCATCAAAAAACTAGAAGAGAAAAAAAATCCTTCATGTATGATTGTATGTCCTACAGGTTGTATCCAGCTCGTTAATAGATAAAATGTAACTATAATTTTTAATTAAACTAAAGAACTAAATGAAGGTCTTTTTTAGTATTAATTTTCATTTAATTTTTCCTCTAAAGCTTTAGTTAATAGAGGTAAAATTTCACATAGATCACCAACAATTCCATAGTTTGCAAATTGGAAAATTGGAGCTTCAGGATCTTTATTAATTGCGATTATTATATCGCTACTTTTCATTCCAACTAAATGTTGGATTGTTCCTGATATTCCACAGGCAATATAAATCCTTGGAGATACTGTATTTCCACTTTGTCCTACCTGCTGTGATTTTGGAATCCACCCCAAATCGACAGCAGCTCTACTTGCTCCAACAGCAGCATTTAATACTTTAGCTAGGCCCTCGATTAGTTTAAAATTCTCTTTACTTCCAACTCCTCTTCCACCAGATACGATAGTATCTGCTTCACAAACTGGAATCCCACATTCCATAGTAGTCCCACTGATAATTTCTATTGTTTTTACCTTTAAATTTTTAAGTTCTAGATTAATAGATACTTCGATAATTTCTGCTTTATTTTCTTCTTGAATAGGCGCTGATTCCATAACATTGGGTCTAACTGTTGCCATTTGCGGTCGTGTTATAGGACAAATAATATCAGCCATGATATTGCCTCCAAATGCTGGTCTTGTCTGTAATAACAGACTATCTCGTATAGAAAGACCAGTGCAATCTGCTGTTAGTCCTAATTTTAGAGTTGCCGCTACTCGTGGAGCTAAATCTCTTCCATTAATGGTTGCTGGATACAATACAATATTTGGGTTATATTTCGAAATTATTCCAGTTATTACAGATGAATAAGTTTCAGTATTATATTCTTTTAGAGCTTCATGTTCTGCAATATATATTTTATTAACTCCACGTTTTGAAAAATCTTTAGCGAATCTTTTGACATTATTTCCTAAAAGTAATACGCAAGTCATTTGATTTAATTCATTTGCAAGTTCTTTTGCTTTACCTAATAATTCAAATGATACATTTCTAATTTTTTCATCTTTAATCTCAGCGACTATCCATACATCTTGATATTTTGATAAATCAATTTCTTCAATTTTTTTCCTTTGTGTAGTAATTGCTCCTACATTGCATTGATCGACACAAGCACCACAAAGAGTACATTCATCTCCTATTTGTGCAATTTTATCTACAATTATAATCGCTCCAAATGGACATACTTTCTCACAGAGTCCGCATCCAGTACATTTTTCCTTATCTACATTTATCAGATTAAATCACCTTATCTTTAGAGAATAATTCAATTAATTTTTGAACCGCCTTTTCAGGTGTTTCCTCATCAATAACAACACCTTGCTGTCGTGCTGGAGGGGAATAAACCTTAATAACTTCTGTTAATGAACCATTTAATCCATAATCATCTTTATTACCTCCAAGATCATCAGCATTCCAATTAGAAAAAGGTTTTTTGTTTGCTTTCATTATACTCATCATAGGAGGATTACTAGGCTCAAATGAAGAAGGCGTTATTCCAGTTATGAGTACTGGAAGTTTTGCTTCTACAATTTTGTATCCATCATCTGTTTGAACTTTAGCTGTTAATTTTTTTCCCTCTAATTTTTCAACACTTTCCACATAAGTTATTTGAGGAATACCTAATTGAGCTGCGATTTCTGGACCCACTTGAGCAGTATCTCCGTCAATAGCTTGCAAACCACAGAAAATAATATTAAAGTTACCAATCTTTTTGATACATTGAGTCAAAGTATAAGATGTTGCCCAAGTGTCAGCACCAGCAAACGCTTTATCACTTAGTAAAATTGCCTTATCTGCTCCTAATGCTAGACATTTCAGTAGAGCCTTTTTAGCTTGAGGTGGTCCCATAGAAATAGCAATAATCTCATCACCTTCTTGCTTAATTTTAATAGCCTCTTCAAGTGCAAATTGATCAAATGGATTTAAAATGCTAGGAACACCCTCTCTTATCAAAGTGTTAGTCTCAGGATCTATTTTTACCTCAGTTGTATCTGGAACCTGTTTTACACATACTATAAATTTCATAGTTTCACAATTTATCTTTAAAGAGTTAAATAAGGATATTAAAAATTGAAAAAAAAGTTAATTATTATTATTTTTAGCTACAATTGAATTTCTTAAAAAAAAAGAAGATTGAGATTTAATAATTTTTTTTCTTTTGCTTTAATTGATGGATTTACAATTGTTTAAAAAATAAAATAAAAAGAGAAAATAAGAATTTTAATATTGTTTCTTACCCAATAGCTCTCTTGCTACAATCATTTTCATTACTTCCTTAGTTCCTTCCGCAAGTGAAAAGGATCTAACAGCTCTCCATGCTGCCTGATCAGGACATTCTCGTGAATATCCAAAAGCACCTTGCCATTGCATAACATCATTTATTGCGTCGCAAGCCCAATCTGAACAGAACATCTTCGCTTGAGCCACAATATTGCTGGTTTCAAATCTTGAAGCTTTTCCTTCTTGCTCTAAATCAATGGTCTTTAATGCTTTATAGCCCAAATCCCTTAACATGTTCAATTTCGTGTAATGCTCAGCTAATCTAAAGTTAATTTCTTGGTATTGTGCTAATGGTTTTCCAAAAGACTTTCTTTCCTGTATATAAGTCATTCCATTTTCAAGAGATTTTAAGCCAGCAGAAGCACAAATAACAGAAATTAAAGCTCTTGCATATTCGTATCCTTCATGAAGTATATAAAATCCTCTTTTTTCTTCTCCTAGAATGTAATGTTTTGGGATTTTTACATTGTCTATCGAGAAGCCTCCACAGGAGATCCCTTCTCTACCCAAATCATCAACATAGGTAGGTGTAATTCCTTCAGCTGTTAAAGGTAAATAGAAACATGTCATTCCTCTTGTTCCTAGTTCTTGAGATTGATGTGCGATGGTGATATGTCCTCCACCATAAGTAGCTGCCTCTCTTACTCCACTTATATACATCTTTTCACCATTTACCACAAATCCATCTCCATCTGGCTTTATTGTTGTTTTAGTACCACCAACATCAGAACCAGCATCACTTTCTGTTGTGGCAATTCCAAGGAACCACTCTCCTGAAACTGTTTTTGGAAATATTTCTTGTTTTGCCTCTTCCGTTCCATATTTATTTAAAAGGAAACCCCAAGATGCAGGGACTAAATAGTATACACAAGTGGATCCTGTACAATCTGCTCTTGCTAATTCTTCAGCAATTACTCCCGCACTCACCGCATCTAACCCAGGGCCACCATATTTTTCATCTGCAGTACAGGTCATAAGTCCTAATTCTGCCATTCCTTTAACAACATCTCTAGGAATTTCCTTAGTTTGTTCCATTTGAAGAGCTATTGGTGCAATTTTACTCTGAGCAAATTCTCTAACACTTTCCCGTATCATATCTTGTTCTTCGGTAAATTTTAAACTCATATTTGTTCCCCTTAGGATAATAATTTAGATGTATGCCTTGTAATTAGTAAAAATTCTTAAGTTTTACTAATTAAATAAAACTCCAAATTATTGGAAAAAAAGAAAGAATTATACAATTTGATATAGTTATTAATTAATTAAATTGAAAAAAAATAGAGTTGTAAGATATTAATATTAGCGTCCAGCAAACTTTGTTTTATAAAACTTTACTGCTTTTTGACAAGATTCATTCAATAATGGTTCTTGTTCCTGACTAATTAAAATTCGTGTAAGATGTTTTTTAAGCAAAGCAATAATTTCTAGCACTGTTTCCACTCGTTGATCGGGACTAATTTTTAATACTTCACTTAAATCTTTTCGGTTTTTTACTTGCCAATCTGTTAGAGCTCTCCATATGAATCCCTTCATCGGTCTTTCAGGAATAGGGAGAAATTGACATAAGAATTGTGCCATTTGGGTTATAACAGTATTTTGGTCAGCGACCATATGGATTTTTTTATAATAATCTTCTGAATTTTGCATTGATTCAAGTTTAAAATTTATGACCATTATTTTTCACCTTTTTAAAGTTATTTAATCTGTTTTATTTTAAATTAAAGAATTTTTTACATATACTCAATAGAATTTTACATATATAAGTTCTTCTATATGTAAAAGTCTATCATTTATCATTTGTTTTGTTAAAAAGAAATCTATTATAGGTTATAAAATATAAAAAAAATTAATATAAATGTAATATCTATTATAATAATATGTAAAAAAACTTTGGTGAGAGTTATTTCTGAACAAATTAAAAAAACTAAAGAAATGGGACAATTTGAGGAAGAAACAGGTAGAAAAGCAATTTGGAGAAATAAAATCACAGAGAGCTTTAAAAAATGGCAGAAAGGAGAGAAAACATATAATATAAATAGGGATAGGATTTCTATTTATGTTCCTGAAGGGATCAAAAGTGAATGGTCGAGATTCGCTGAAGAACACAATTATTCAACTTTATCAAAACTAATTAGAGAATCTTTAAAATTCTTTAGAGAATATCATTCTCAAATTTTTAACCAAAAAAAGATTATTGATATAGATTTTATATCACAATTATCCCATGATTTAAAAGATCCTCTAACATCATTAAAAGCTAATTTACAGTTAATTCTTGAAGATCATGAAAGTCCATCTAAAGAAAATGTAATAAATATTTTGAAAAGTGCCTTTAATCAATGTCTTATACTTGAAAATACAATAAAAGAGAAACTGGATTCAATAAGTTCTAAAAAGGATGAAATTAAAACTGAAGAGAAGATTAAGTGTGATATTCTTTTAATAGAAGATGATCTTGAACTTGTAAAATTTCTAAATTCTTATTTTACATCAAAAGGTTATTCAAGCATTGTTGCAATGAATGGTACTGAAGGATTTGAAAAATTAACAAATTATCAACCAAAACTGGTTTTACTTGATATTATTTTACCTGATATTAATGGTTATGAAATCTTTAAGTCAATTAGATTAGATGAGTCAACTAAAGATCTCCCAGTAATTTTTTTAACTGCAATTCCAAAAGCAGAGGCGCTTAAAAAGGTTGAGGAATTAGATGTTGATGGGTTAATTTCGAAACCATTTGATTTAAAAGATTTAAAAATTGTTTATGATTATATTAATGAGTAATAATCCATTTTATTCAAATAAATTCTTATTAAATAGATTATCAAAGACTACTTCAATTTTAACGTAAAGAAATTGAGAGTTTGACAGGTAATATTTTACTTTATTATCTAAAAAGTCTTACTATGAAAGTAGCACCTTGATTTCTACCACCTGATTCGACTAATATTTCCCCTCCATGCAACTTAACATATTCTTTTGATATATATAAACCTAAACCTGAACCTTCTATATATACATCATCTCCTTTTCCAAATCTTTCTATCTTTCCAAATTTTTTAAATAACCTTGATTTTTCTTGTTCTGTTATACCTACTCCCGTATCTTTTATTATTAAATCAACATATTCATTTTTTTTATCAATGCTTATAAAAATATTTCCTCCTGCAGGAGTATTGTTTATAGCATTTGAAATAATATTAATGATTACTTGACCAATTCTGATTTTATCAACATTTAAAATTAATTCATCAGGAAGGTATGTATTTATCTCTACATTTCGATTATTAGCATGATACTGCATATCTTTTACACATTCTTCAATAATTTTAATAAGATTCTCTTTTGAAAAATTTAATTTTAATACTCTTTCTTCGACTTTTATAGACTCCAATAAATTTTCTATTAGACTTTTTAATCTTTTACCTCCTTGTTGTATTATTTCCACAAACTCTAGTATTTCTTCGCTCATATCCTTTCTATAAAGCTCTAAGAGTGCTTGAGTGGCACCATAAGTTGAACTTATTGGTGTTTTTAACTCGTGTGATATTCTCGTGATCAAATCCTGTCTAATTTCATTTAGTTCTTGTAATTTCTTATTTTCCTCTATAATAAGCCTTTCTGCTTCTTTTCGCTCGGTAATATCTCTTACAATTGCTTGAAGATGATATTCATTGTCAAGTAAAATACGATTTAAGGAAACTTCTGTGTCAAAAAGATTTCCATTTTTCTTCAAATGTTGCCAATAAAATCTTTGCGGTTTTCCAGTTAAAGCTTCATTCATGTAGTCTATAGCCGTTTGTTTTGAATCCCTTCCATCTGGTTGAGATAAAGGTGAAATATCCCAAGGAAAAATACCAATGATATCTAATTCAGTATTGATTCCAAACACTTCTAATGATTTAGTATTGCACTCAGAGAGTTTATAGTCTTTCAAGAGGAATATAGCATCATTAGCCCCTTCGAAAAGCATACGATATTTCTCTTCCGATTCTTTTAATTTTTGTTCTGCTTTTTTTTTTTTAGTTATATCTATTAAAGTAATAAGATCTGCTGGTCTTTCTTGAAATGTTATTGTTTTTGATATGTTATCAACCCAAAATAATTTACCAGATTTTTTAATACAATGAATTTGATATTGAACAAAAATATCAGAATCTCCTGCTTGCTTTTTTTTAGCCTGTTCCAAAACAATATCTAAAGAATCTTCTGCGAATATCTTAGTAAATTCTCCACGTTTCCAGTTTAATATTTCTTCTATTGTATATTCATATAAATCAGCTATTTTTTGATTTGCATATTTTACAACATTGTCCTGTAGGATACAAATCGCTAAATGGGATTCTTCTGTGATTGTTCTAAATTTCTCTTCTGATTCTTTTAATTTTTTCTCTGCAATTTTACGTTCAGTTATGTCCAGGATGATTTCTATGGCTTGATTAGCTATTCCATCTGATTTTGGAATGGGCGCAGAAATCAATTCATAATTCCTCCCGTCTTTACCTGTTAATTCAATGCTCTCTACTTTATTATTTTTTATTGCTTCTCTCATCGGACAATAGTCACAAGGGGTTTTCCTTCCCAAATATTTTTTAAAACATAATTCTTCATTAAGATCTCCAAATCTTTCCTTTAATATTTTATTCTGAATTATAACTTCATAATTTATATTGACAATATCTACACCAATCCCTGAACTGGTTAATCCGTCCATGAAAGCTTGTAATCTATCTTTTTCAGTTTTAGATATTTTCTCAGCATTTATTCGTTCTGTGATATCATCAAATACAGTTATAAAAACACCATTTTTAGGAGATATTACAGAAATTTTAAAATGTTTATCTAATGGTGGAAAATAGGATTCAAACGAAACAGATTTTTGTGTATGAGCAACTCGTGAATAGATATCAATATATGGAGGATCCTCAACTTGATATACGTCAGTAGATTTTCTGTTGATCACATCTTTTCTCTTTAATGACAGAATTTTTTCATATTGAAGATTTACATCTGTTATAATATAATCAATGGGATTTTTTTTTTTATCATAAATAATTTCATGATATGCAATACCACTCGTTGAGTTATTGAATAAAACCTGGAACTCTTGCTCACTTTTCTTTAACTTTTCTCTTGATTTGATTAATAATTTTTCAATGTATGTGACAACTGGAATAATCATTAAGAAAGTAGCAAGCATTACTGTGCTAATATAACTTAACTCCCAAGCACCCTTAATATTAAAACTATCTAGAATAGAGTTTAGAATAGCAAAACCACTTGATCCTTGAAATAACATAATTAGTACATGCCTAGGTGTTTTAAGTTTTAAAAAGATTTTTGCTTGAAAAAAACCTGACACCACCAACAATATGATGAGTATAAATTGTAATCCCATAAGAAATATAGTTGAAAAACTTAAAAAAAAGAGAGGGTATATATTAACTTTTTTCCTATTCATTTGAAAAACGTGGTTATATTCAAGAAAAGATCCAATTATGGTTAATATGCATGCCACGAAAAAAAAAAGATTTCCAATTAACCTATAATTTGGATCAAATATATGTAAATAATAGAAAAAGTAACCAATTGGAAGAAGTGGATAAGCAGGAAAGTAATATTTTAAATCTCGAGTTTTCATATATACTATAAAAAAAATTATGACTCCAATAACACATAAAATGAATATTTGCAAATCTAGGAGGGATTCCGTAATCATAATTTAAATTAAATTAATAATAGTTTCATCAAAAAATAGCCTGCAGTATGTATAAACAAAAAACTAAAATTTAAACTTTAGTTAAAAATTAAAAATTAAAAATGAAAGAGTTTCTAATAAGCACATTAATATATAACCTATGATTGATAGAAATTCATAAATTCTACTATATAATTAAATTTGAAATTATTTGTAGACATTACTCATTATTTAAAACAGATCCACATTTAGAGCAATATGTTGCATCAAGATGTATAGCTTGTCCACACTTTGGACAGATTAAGGTAGTACTGAATTGTTCAGTTTTTTCAGATTCAATCCATTTATCAATAATTTCATTAACCTTTTTGTTATTATCCGTTTTAGCTTCAGTAGATTCAAAAATAAAGCTAAATATAAAAAGAATAATAAGAAAAGCAATTACACTTATTAATAGATATTTATTGATATCGAGAAATATATTCAAAATAATAATGCCAAAAGAGATTAAACTAAGTAATTTAAAGATTAAAAGAAAAGTTTTTTTATTGTGTCTTTTTGAGATTTGCTCATTTTAGATTATTTTTCTACGATTACAAATCCTGATTTTCTTAAAATATCTACCGCGTGATCTATAATTTCATCTTGAACACGTACAATAACCATCAATTCATCTTTTACTAAAGTAGAATAGAAATAATCAATATTTATGTTATTATCACCTAAAGATTTTGGGATTCCATATAAAGCATTAGGGTGATCATTTAACTTTATTGCAATTACTTCTGTTGTAGAAGTGAGAAAATTTTTTTCTTCTAATATATTCATACATTTTTTTGGATTATCAACTAATATTAAAACCAACCCGTATTCACTGGTTTGTGCTACAGTCAAGGCCCTTATAAAAATTTTATTGTCCATTAAAAGTTTTATAAAATTAGCAAGTTCGCCAGGTCTATCTTCTAAATAGACACTAAGTTGAATCATTTTTTTTAAAATTTTTGTTAAATAAATAGATGTTAAATTTTAATATTCCCTTTTTTTTAAATTTAGTAAGAAAATTATTAAGATCAATCTCTCATAAATTAAGTTAATGATCAAGGATTTTTACGATAAGCATAAAAATTTTTCTTTTAGAACTCTGTCAGAATATTATATTTCTCCAGGAATAAGATGTAAATTTGATTTAATGAGAGATAATATCAAAACTAAAAGAAAAATCTTACATGCTATTGATCTTGGTTCATCTGGAAATTCTTTTCTCAATGTTTTAGAAAATATTGAGCATAAATCTTTTTTTGACATATCAAACCTTCCTCTAAAGCAGTATTTGAATCAAAAGGCTTGGCATCCTTTATGTGGTGATCTTATAAGATTACCTTATAGAGAAGAGTCTTTTGATTTTGTTAGTGCTTTGGATGTTTTAGAGCATATTCAGGATGATAAATTAGCAATATCAGAAATTAGTAGAATTCTAAAAGAAAATGGAATCGTTGTAATTACTGTACCTCATAAAATGAAATATTTTACTAATCAAGATAGAATAATTGGACATTTCAGAAGGTATGAAATAAACAAAATTATCTCTAATTTTAAAAAATATAATCTAAGAAATCTAAAAATATTTGGTGTATATGGTAGACTCATGATAATTGCAGATATTCAATCAACTAATCCTAAAAGAATTGAAGAGAATCTAATAAATTTAAGGAATAAATATGAATCTAATATTACTTTCAGAAAATTTTGGAATATTATAGTAAGAATTCTTTCAAAAATTATGAAATTGGATGCTAAATATGTTTCTACTGATAAAATTAGAAATATAGGATTAATTTTTATAAAGAAATAAAATTTTTTTCAATAATCTCCTATGCTTTTTTATTTTTTAATTGTTCAAAAAGTTGTTTATACTCTTCAATATATTTCTCATCATTAGTTTCTTCAATCTTTTTGAGAAGCTCAATTGATTTAGTGAGAAATTCAGATTGTTTTTTGATTTTTTCTAAATAAAGTTTTTTTGTATCTTGTGAATTTGAGGATTCTATTTGATTTTCATATTCTTTAATTGAATTTTTACTTTCATTCTGAGATTCACGTACAGAGCTAGCTAAATGCTTTTTTCTTTGTTCTAATTTTATACAATTTTCGCATACAATTTCTTCATTTTGTTGTTGCTTTCTTAATTTTTCTCCCTTATTCATCATGAAAGCATTTTTACAACGATCACATGCAACTAATTCAAGTACTAATTTGTCAGCATTAGAATCCGGCATATTTAAGAGAGAAATGACTTTTAATTTATAATAATTTAACTATTATTATTATAATCTTGGTTTAGTAATATATTATTATTCAATAAGGTTTTTTTAGAAAACTAATAATAGGTTATGATATTTCACATTATATGGATATTCTTGCTGTCATACTATTGTTTATTCTTGGTGTTCTTTTTGGTATCATAAGTTGCATAGCAGGTATTGGAGGGGGTGTATTTTTTGTTAGCTTTATGGTTATCTTTTTTCTTATTCCCATAGATGTGGCTGTAGATACTTCTACATTTATAATTTTAATTTCTAGTGGTGCAGGATTTTTTACTTATTATAAACAAAAAAGATTACATATTCAACAAGTCCTCTTATTTTCTTCATTTTCAATTTTAGGAAGTTTTACTAGCACGATATTATTCACCTTCATCCATCTAGATGATACTATCTTAAAAATATTGTTCGCAACAACAATTTTGATAGCTGGAGTAAATATGATTTATAAGGCAATAAAATCTAAAAAATACGATCCAGCTCACGAGGAATTTGAGAATAACTTTGAAATTAATAATCATGATTATAAAACTAATTTAAAAAAATCAATACCTTTATTCTTTTTAGCTGGAGTTACAGCTAATTTATTAGGTATTGGGGGTGGCATAATTAACACTCCTTCCCTTCATATTATTCTTCAATATCCAATTCATAATGCCACAGCAATCTCAACGGGTATAATATTTTTTACTGCAATTTATAATACTATTGCGAAAAGTTTATTTGGTGAAATAAATTATCTGATTGGGATTTTAATTGGAGTTGGGGCAGTTTTGGGTTCTGTAGTTGGAGCAAAAATTTCTAAAAAAATACCAAAAAGTCATTTACAAGTTTTAGTTGCCATAGTTTTAATGGGTTTA
Organism: Promethearchaeota archaeon; assembly: GCA_048937405.1. Taxonomy (GTDB): domain Archaea; phylum Asgardarchaeota; class Lokiarchaeia; order Sigyniarchaeales; family SOKP01; genus Loki-b32. The sequence goes on along the minus strand of JBHLNF010000018.1, from coordinate 11,369 downwards.
GCAATTAGAATGTATTTTTAGTAAATGATTCTTGAAAATTTATAAATTTTAATACGTAAGCTTTATTAAGAATCCTTAAAAGATACAATTTTCTACGATCAAATACAATGGAAAGTAGATTAAAAAATGGTAAAAGTTAAAGATCTTGAAACACTTATGGACGATTTCATGCTTGATCCAGAAGATAAATTCTTTAACATCAAACCTTATCTTCTAGCAGAGTTCGATTGGAAAACCGACCCATTGAAAAGATCTCAATTTCAAATAAGGGGGATTCCAATTGAAGATAATAGGAAATTAAGCGATATTTTTAAATCATTTTTACCAGAGGAAGTTATAACTCTGAAAGAAATTTAATTGTGTAGTACTAATTTTTATTAATTTTTACTAAATAATTGAATATGAATAAGTAAAAGAGATCATGGTGAAATTAAATTAACACTGAAAATAAAGAAAATCTTGAAGTTTCTATTAATGATCAAATAAAAAAATTTGCGATAAATGGTCTTTACGGATTTAATACAATAATATTAATTGGTATGGGAAGACGTTTAGGTATTTTTAACTATTTATATGAAAAAGCCAAATTATCCATTAGTTCTGATAAAAAAATTGAAATATTTTTTACTCCAATTGAACTATCTGAAAAATTAGGTTTGGATTTTAAGTATTTAGATGGTTGGATTCATTTAGCACTTGAATGTGGGATACTCGAGATTGAGAATTCTGAATCCAAAATTTTAAAAACAGCTCCTTTCATATATGAATTACTTATTGACCGAAATAATGAATCTTACCTTGGAGGGACTCTTGGTGCATTCTATTATATTGCTCCAAGTCAGGATATTTTAATAGAGTATTTTAGAACTGGTAAAGTATGGAGCATATTGGATTTATCAGGGAATGCTATAAAGGATCTACAAGAACGTGGTGCTAGGTTTGGGGCTTTAGCAGAAAGATTATTTTCTAAGAAATTTGAGAATTTTTGCGAAAAAATTCGAGAAGCAGGTACTGTTTTTGAACTAGGATGTGGTTATGGATTTAATCTTGAAACTTGGGCAAAAAAGTACGGCAAAGCAAGATTTATAGGAATTGATATAGATCCTATTGCAATAGCACACGCAAAAGAATTAATTAGTAGAAATAATTGGAATAAAAGAATAGAGATTTTTGAGACTACAATTGATGAATTTACACAATTCTATAAAGAGAAATTTGATTTAATCATCTTAAATCAAGTTCTTCATGAAATGAATACTGATGAGAAATATCGAGTAAGTGTTTTTAACAATTTATATTCATTATTGGATGATGAAGGGATGTTGCTTATTGGAGAAAGTATGATTCCTGATACTTTTGCCCCAAAAAAAAGATTTGAACTTTTTGATATCACTCATAAGTTTACAGAAGTTAAAGCTTCATTTTTTTATAATGAAAAAACCCTTCGAGAGTTTATTGATTCGACCTCCTTTACAAGATCAGAATTTATCAAGGAGGGTGGGAGTAGTATATGGGTAATTCGAAAGTAAAAATTTGATATATAAGTTAATTTACCATTTTCTCACTTTTTATACATTTATGAATAAATTTATTAAGTATAAAATGAAAAATTTGATCAATAAACAAATATATATCGTATAGGGCAAATTAAATAGATCCTATTTTAATTGAATAAATCCTTGAACTCTCAGATGACAGAAATAACGCAAGAAGAAGATTTATTGGAAAAGGCATTAATGGAAGAAAAAAATTATAATTGGATTGAAGCGGCGACCTTATATGAAAAAGCTGTTAAACTTTATTTAGAGAATAATTTAATTGAAAAAGCCGCTAATTGTTATAAAAGGCTTGGGTATAGTCATGTCCGTGCTTCTGATACGGTAGAAACTGCGGAGGAATATTTGAATCACATAAATTGTGCTATTAAGGCTTATAAGGATGCAAGAAAGTTATTTAAACAACTTGGAAATAGATCTGAAGAGATTGAATGCGAAGCAAAAACAGTTTTTACAAGTGGATTTCTTGCAACTTCTGATGGAGAAGCTCAGAAAATATATGTTCAGGCGATTAAACTGTTTAGTGAATCAAGTAAGATTTATTCTAAGGAGGGTGATGAAGAGAGTTTTGCGAGAGTACTGGGATGTATAGCAGATGCTTCATTTCTCCTTATGACTTATAACATCAGTAAAGAAGAATATGATCGGATTGCTCAGCAAGGAATTGAATCTGCTCAAAAAGCTTGGGAAATCTTAAAAAAAATTGGAAATATTCAAATTCTGGCTGACTCATTATATATGGAATTTATAATCGGTTTCAATCTAACAATAGTTAAAGATTTTAAAAAAAATATATACATTTCTATCGAGGATACTAAGAAATTCTTGGCAAAATGCAAGAATACTATTACATTTATTGATAACTTAGATGATTCTTGGGCATATAATTTAATTTACCAAGCTATGGGAGCTTATTATTGCTATTTTGGATATCAATTTGTTGAAGATGAAAGAGAACAAGAAGATTACCTAGATAGGGGAATAAAATTATTAGAGAAAGCTTTAAATTTTGCCAGAAAAACGAAAAGTAAAATTAACATATTATTATGTATATTTTTCATAGATTATTTTGCACTTTACGGTGGCAAAGTCAATTATCTTCAAAAGAGAATTCTTAATGACATCAAAGACTGCATAGAATTAGGAAAAATCTATGCACATTCTTATATTTTTTATCGTTCTCTAGGAAATGTATTATCTGCACTTTATTATACTACTTCTTCTCAGAGGAGTTTTTTTACTGCTGCACAACGCAAAATCTATGCTGAAAAAGCGATACAACATGCAAAAGCAGCGATGAGTTCTCCTCATATCCCTAATATTTTATCATGGGTATACGAATGTTTGATATTAGCTTATTCTCAACTTGCTATTCTCGCGGAATCAAAAACAAAACAAGGTGAATATGCCCAAATTATGCTTCAGCATGCTATCCAGGCAGAAAAATTCGGTTTAAAATATGAGGGAGGATTTCCTCGAGCTAGTGGTTATACAAGTCTTTATAAAGCCTATAAAACACTTGCAGATATCGCTAAAGAGAAGGAAGAAAGGATCACAAATCTTAAAAAGGCAATAGAAGCTCAAAATAAATTAACCAGTTATGCTATTTTATCTCGATCCGGTGCTCTTACAGAGCGAATGAGGCTAGGATTATTATTTGAGGAATTAGGGATTATAACGGGAGAAAAAACTATTTTAATTCAAGCACGGGAAATTTTTCTCCACACAATAAAAGAGAGTGTTGATAGAAGATTCTTTTTTTATGAAGCGGCGAGTTATCAGTATATAGCTCGTATAGAAGATCGTTTGGGTAATTATATGCTTTCTGCAGAAAATTATAAGAAAGCTCAAGAAGCTTATAATAAGTCACTGAAATTGATAAAGTATAAGCTGCTAAAAAATAGAACAACCGAGAAACATAACTATGTTAAGGCTTGGACTTTTATTGAAGAAGCTAAATCGTTTCATATCCGAGAAAATCATTTACAAGCCAAGAAACAGTATGAAAAAGCTTATGATGTTTTAATTAAATTATCAAGTTATAGCTATGAGGCTTCCTATTATTTTAGTTGGATTTTATTGGAGGAGGCAGAGCAACTAAGTAAACAAGAAAATCATGAAGAAGCTATAGAAAGATTTAAAGAGACAGCAGAAACTTTTAAGAAAGCTATTAGTGCATTAGAAATTTCTCATGAGAAATCCAGAGAAAAATTTGAAAGAGAGAGAATTATTAAACTTGAAAAAGTTGCTCACGTAAGGATGAATTATTGTACCTCTAGAATAAACCTTGAAGAAGCAAGAATCTTAGGAAAGCAAGGAGAGCATATCGCTGCTGCGGAAAAATTCGCGCTTGCTTCTTCACAATTTAGAGATATTTGCTTTCTCTTTAAAATTGAGAAAGAACGAGAAGAATTGGAAGCAGTTTATTTCTTGTGTAAAGCTTGGGAAAATATGGAAATTGCTGAAATACATGAAGATCCTGAAAGATTTTCAGAAGCAGCGAAATTATTTACAAAAGCCAGTAGTCTTTTTACTGATATAAAATTAAAATTATTAGCTTCTGGAAATTCAGCTTTTTGTCAAGCTCTTGAAAATGGTTGTAAATTTGATGGTGCAATTAGGATAGAAATCAAAACAGATTTATATCCAAAAGTTAAATTGAATCTTAGTAAAGCAGCTACGTCATATGAAAAAGGAGGTTTTAAAAGTGGTGCCGATTGGGCTCAAGCGACCTCTATATATTTTGATGCCGCATGGAACCTAATTAGGGCTGACGAAGAAGCAGATCTTCAGAAAAAAGGAAAACTCTTAGGAATAGGCGCAAAATATTTAAAATCAGCAATTGAATTATTTGGCAAAGCAGGTTATAGAGATAAAAAGAAAGAGGTTCAGGATCGATTAAATAGAGTAGAACGGGAAGAATCAATACTTTTTTCCGCTTTAAATACTATAAAAGAGCCTTCAATTTCCCGAAGTACTATTGGTATATATGCTCCTTCTTGTCCTATCGAAAGTAGTCAATCTCCAAGGTTAGGCGAAGCGCGTCAGTTCACTGAAAAAGAAAGACAGATAGTAATAGAGAGAATAGAAAGAAAAAAGTATGAAATAATATATACAGATTTCCTTAAACAAGAGTCAAAAATCCAAAAAAGTCAATTTAGAATAGGGATTGCTCAAATTGGTTTATCAGAATCAGGTGATATTATAACAGAATTTTATGAAGAGAAATCCTCTGGACTATTGGGTCTTAAGAGGAATAAAGTAAATACTGTGAGAAATAAAGTAAAAGACATGGTCGATGATGCTAGCAAAAATAAAGTTAATATTCTAATTTTTCCAGAAATGACTATAGATTTAAACTATAGAGAATTTATAGAAGAGATATCAAATCTTGCTAAGAATTATAATATGTATATTATTCCTGGTTCCTATCATGATCAAGAAACAAAACAAAATATTTGTATGGTTGTCTCACCTGAAAAAATTCTATGGAAACAAGAAAAACACATTCCTGCAATAATTCACTTTAAAGAAAAAAAGTTTAAAGAAGCTATAGAGATCACCTCAGGACCTCAAAAAATATTAGTCTGTAATACTGAATATGGAAGAATCGCTATTGCTATATGTCGAGACTTTCTGGATATGGATTTAAGAGTAGAATTAAAGAATTTTGAACCACCAGTAGATATTATTATTAATCCAGCATTCACTCCCGTCACTGCTGATTTTGAAGCGGCACATTTCGATGCCCGAAGATCTATCTATGCTTACTGTTTTTTTGCCAATGTGGCTGAATTCGGCGATTCTTTAATATATACTCCTGAAAAAGATCGTACTGAAAGAACTATTCCCGCAGAAGAAGAAGGTTTGATATATAAAGATATTGATCTTTTCAAGTTGCGTTCAGAACGTAAAAAATGGGAAAATGAACAAAAGAAAGAAGTACAATTTATTCAAAGTACTAGATAAGATAATTAATTTTTATATAAAAGCGGCCATATCTTTACATCTCTCTGCAATTCTTATTATATCTTTTATTTTGTCTTTATCCTCATAATTTAAAGGGCTTAATAAAGAATTAGCTCTTTCAACTAATTCATCTTTTCCCAACCAAATTTGATGAGCTAAATTCAAATCTCTTTTCATATATGCGTTCATTACATCATTGAAATAATTATTAATTTCTAAGAAAAATTCTCTTACATTCTCATTGATCCTTAAATCTTTCAAAATCTTTCCAATTTTTTCAATTTGTTCACAGAACATGCGATAATCCATAGCTTGGAGTGGTGTAAAATCAGCATCTTCTGAAACATATATTCCAGTTTTAAGATAAGTTCTTATATGGGTTACTAATATAAAATAAAATCTTCTTAACTGTTCAAAATCATAGTTCAAATCATCAGTTCGATTTTCTAATAAATTTTCAAACATATTAGCAATTAAATATAATAAACGTTGAATTATTTTTTTAGTGGGAATCTTTTTATAACCAAAATTTCGTATCACTATTCTCTGTCTTTGCTCTTCAATTATTTCAGTATTAGGAAGTCCACTCACAATCCATCTTATTTGACTTATCAAATCTTTATCAATTTCCTTATCAGAAATTACTACTATATTTGTTTGCCCTGTTAAACAATATGATATGATTTCTCTAGCAATATAGGGACTAACTTGGAGGGTAAGTTCCTCTTTCAGATTCATATCCTCTTGTTCATGTTTAGGTGTAATATTTAAAGAGCCATCATTTAGGTAGTCTATTGCTATTGGTGATTTACTATCTAGATTAAACTTTTCAACCCAACTTTTAGGTAAACTTACAAAATAGGACCCACTTATTTTCTGCAATTTTCTAAAAATTCTTTCCATACATAATTAATATATAATATAATATTTAAGTTTGTTTAAACTTTTTATTCTTCCTTTAATTTTTTATACATAACATTAATTAGTTCTTTAAATTATATATAACTTAGAAAGAGTAGTATAACAAACATCAAAAAAATTAAAATTTAATATAAATAAAAAAATTGAGGTAAACTAAAATGGAATCAATTAATGAAGAATATCAAGATCCAATTGATATAAATAGAGAAAAAAAGAGATGGAAAAAATCCATTAATTGTTATATGTTACATCCTAATGGATTCGCTTTTGGATTAGAAGATTTTATACCAAAAAAACGTAAGAGATATTAATACTTTTTTTTAATTTTATTTAATATTATTTAAAATAACAGAACTCATTTAGGTTTTTATAAAAAACCACAAAATAGTAATTCTCTTTTATTTGGAAAGTAAGTCCCCCTCTTTTTAAGAGGGGGACCACTAGTATTATAAACCTGAATATTTTAGGATTTAGATATTATCTAGAAGAATAAAATAGTTAGAGATGCTTGAATATAAACATAAAATGATTTCTGATCTTAATACTCATAAGAATCACAACCTTAACAACCATTCAAGTGAATATGTTTTATTATACTTGTTTTACCAACTCTTCACTAATTATAACAAATAGAATTATTTCTAATAATTTTCTTCAGCAAAATCTTAAATTTTTTTGTTAATATTAGAATTTATTATTTAATATTAATTAAATGAGTAGATTTTTTACATGAGTAAAGGATTTAGACTACTTCGTTTAGAATATCTTTTTTCTGTATTAATACCATGTCTTTTGTGTATATATTTGAATAATTATGAATTACGTTCTAATATTTGGATATTATCAGGATTTGCTTTTTATGCTATTACAGGAAATACTCTTAATGATGTTATTGATATGAAGGATCTTAATGAAAAGGAAACGTTGGAAAGAGTCGAAGGATATGGTAGAAAAGAAATTGCTGTACTTGCTATTGCAAGTTTTTTGTTAGGCTCAATGTGTTTTATGAATGATATTTTAGTGAATCCAATTCTAGGAATTTATTTAGTTATGATTATATTTTTGGTAATTTTCTATTGTTTGTTCAAAAGGCTTGTTGTTATTAACCATATTATTTTAGGAACCTCTCACATAATTTTACCATATTTTATGATTAAAATTAATGCCGGGGATATTATTTTCAATTTTCTTCCACGAATGCAATTGTATGAATCATTAATTTTAGCAGCTATAACTGCTGTAGCATTTACAGGACAGATGGTACATGAAATGATTGATGGAGATTCATTAGCAAAACTAAAGCCTAAGTCGTCTCAATTGGTAATTTGGATTGCATGCTTACTTTCATTAGTTATTTCAATCATTTCATTCATTATTACTCAATATTGGATATTTATTCCAATTGTATTTTTTCCATTGGGAATTATGTATATCTATAGAAAGCCTAGGACTACTTTATTAGGAAAAACGTCCTTAAAAGATACTGGAATCATTTTAGGTAATTTAATGCTTGTGTATATGATTATTTTAATAGTTGCTCCTTAACATAAATCTAAATATTTTTCTAAATAGTGGAGTGTTTATTAAATTTCCAATTTATTAAAACTCATTAATGTTAAATTGTATATAATGCATTATTAAATAATTTAAAAAATAGGTTTATATGAATTCAGACTTTTTAATAAAAGCTAAATACCAGCGAAAGATTGATGAGAATTTAACACAATGTTTTACTTGTGAGAAGAAATGTAAGATTTCAGAAGGAAAGTTTGGATTTTGCAAAACACGAACCAATAAAAAAGGAGAAATATATTCTATAGTTTATGGTCTAATACCTGCTTTATCATTTAATCCCATAGAGAAAAAACCTTTATATCACTTTCATCCTGGAAGTACTGCAATAACAATAGGGACTTATGGATGTAATTTTACTTGTTTCTGGTGCCAAAACTATCATCTTTCTAAAACAAATCCTTTAAACACTTATCAATCTGTTATATCTGGTGATTTTATTTCTCCTGAAAAATTGATTGAAATCGCTTTAAACGAAAAATGTAATGGAACGTCAATCTCTTTTAATGAACCTACGTTATTGTTTGAATATTCAATAGCAGTTTTTAAACTAGCAAAAGAAAATAGTCTATACAATACATATGTTACAAATGGCTACATGACGGAAGATGTTTTAATAGACTTGGCAGATGCTGGTCTTGATGCAATGAATATAGATATAAAAGGAGATTCTGATATGGTTGAGAAATATTGTGGAATTGATGGAGAAAAAGTATGGCGAAATGTAAAGTTAGCAAAGGATTTAGGTATACATATAGAGATTACAACTCTATTAATTCCTGGATTTAATTCTGAAAATGGGATTATAAGAGAAATATCAAAAAGGATATTAAATGAATTAGGAGAATTAACACCATATCATATTACTCGATTCTTTCCTCATTTCAAATCGGAAAAGCATGGAATTTGTGAACCGACACCTCTAAAACTCTTGTATAACGCTCATGCAATAGCAAAAGATGTTGGTTTAAAATATGTATATCTTGGGAATCTACCCACTACTGATTATGAAAATACTTATTGTCCAAAATGTACTAAATTAGTCATAAAAAGGAAAGTAATGGGGATTAAAGAATTATACTTAGATTCTGCTGGAAAATGTAATTTCTGTGGATTTCCAATTTGCATTGTGTCTTAACTAATAAATGATCTGCTCTCAATAAAAAAACTCAAATATCATTCGGATTTTTTAATAGATATGGTCGATTTATTTGCAGAAGTAAACGGAATTAGAATTTGCTATGAACTTCATGGAGATGGATACCCAGTTATTTTAATTCATGGTTTTGGTTTACATAAAGGATTTTGGTTAGCACAAATTCCTGAATTAGCAGAACATTTTAAGGTGATATCATTAGATAATCGAGGATCAGGTAGATCAGATCACCCAAAAGAGCCTTATAAATTAGAAGATCTAGCAAATGATGTCAAAAATCTAATGGATTATTTAGAAATTGAAAAAGCCCATGTAATTGGTTGGGCTACTGGCGCAATGATAGCCCAATATTTAGTAATACAATATCCTAAACGGATAGACAAAGTCGTACTCATCGCAGCTCTTACAAAAATTCCAGTAGATAAATCTGGGCTAGAAATGTTTAAGAGAAGTCAGTTAGCTTTCCATGAAGAGAAACAAAAGAATCCTGAAAATGCTTTTTTCTCAAAAATGAAACTAAGGTTTTCTAGAAAATTTTACAAACAATTAGTAGAAAGTCCATATGAAAAATTTCATAGAATCTTCAATACAAATGATTTAATGAACTTAGTTTTTAATGATACTTCACAACCACATGATATTGAGAATAGAATCAATGCGATAGCAGAATTAAATACAATTGATAAAATCCATGAAATATCAAATGAAGTGTTAATACTTGCTGGAGAAAAAGATAGAATATCCCCCAAAAGTGTAAGTTTAGAATTAAATAGCAAGTTAAAAAGAAGTAAATTGATTATATTTAATGGAGGGCATTATCTTCCATTGGAGAATGCTCCAGAAGTAAATAATTCTTTAATAGCCTTTTTAAAAGAATAAATTTATTATTATTCTACTTTTTTAAAAGTTATGACTGAATCTTATGCAAATATTAATGATATAAAAATTTGTTATGAAGTTCGTGGAGAGGGTAATCCAGTTATTCTAATCCATGGATTTGGGGTTACTAAAGAGGAATGGCTTTGTCAATTTGAACCATTATCTCAATATTTTAAGGTACTAAGATTTGATAATCGAGGTTCAGGAAAATCTGATAGACCTAATGAACCATATACTATGGAACTGTTTGCTGATGATACTAAAAGTTTGATGGACTTTTTAAAGATTGAGAAAGCACACATAGTAGGTTGGTCTGTAGGTGGTATGATTTCTCAACATTTTGCGATAAAATATCCTGAAAGAGTAAATAAATTAATCTTGATAAACACTATGGCTGCTTGGCCTGAAGAAAAATCTGGATTAGAACTCTATAAAAATGGACAAATTGCTAGATATGAAGCAAGATTAAAAGATCCGGTTAAAACTTTCTTTGATGCAGCAAAAATGGGATTTTCCCGTAATTTTTTAAAATTAATGAAAGAAAGTCCGAAAAAGAAATTCCATGGACTATTCTCAGCAGAAGATTTAATTAATAAAAGTATAATTAATCCAGCAACTCCTCAAGATATTAGAAATCAAGCTCACGCTCTTGGTACTCATAATGTTTTAGAAAGTTTGCATATGATTAGTTCTGAAACGTTAATTATCTGTGCTGAAAAAGATCGACAAATGCCAAAATTAGTAAATATGAAAATTCATGAAGGTATTTCAAATAGCAAATTTATTGTACTTGAAGGCGTTGGACACTCTTCTCCTTTTGAAAAAGCTCCAGAAATTAATCAAATTATAGTTGACTTCTTGAGAAATTAAAAAAATTTATATTCCAAATTTTTAAGAAAAAATAGTCAGAAATGAATCTAGTGATTTTAATCTAATTCAGTAAAATTCTCTTTTTAAAATTATGAATCACGATTCACCAAATTCTCTTTTTGGAGAAAACAATACAAATATAAAATCTCTTATATTACCATCTTAATTTTACTTTTTTTAATCCCAACTTACTTTTTTATGATTATGGAAAAAGCAAGTCATATTTCATTTATTTTAAGAACTTAAGAAACAAAATAGTTTATAATATGTTTTCTAGGAGTAAATAATAAGTTATTTAATTTATTCTTCAATCATTTTTTCTCGATTTAAATTAGGTATATCATATTTTTTTAATTGAATTGTTTTGAATCCCATTAAAAATGGAACTAGGGCAATAGAACTAATCAGAAAGCTTAAAAAATATGGTTCAAAAAAATTCAGCATAA
>JBHLNF010000017.1:0-52380 GCA_048937405.1 Promethearchaeota archaeon | reverse complement strand
TATGGGATTCAAGGATGTTAGAATGTTTTATCTGCGTCAAGATGATTTTCGAAATCTTGAATGGCTAAGGGTATTTCATGATTTAGAAAAAAGAACAGGAAGAAAATTTGATGATTATAAAATTTTAAGAAACACACTCTTGTTCTTGGTTAAAGCATACTATGTTGAAAGAATAAGCCATATTGAAGGACTTGTTAGATGTCGAGAAAAAAACAAAGCAATGACTACCAAAGTAGTTCATACTTTGATGAATTTACTTGATAGCGAAAATAATTTGATGAAATTATCTAATTTTGATAGAACGATAGATGAAAATTTTCGCAAGATTCCTATTGACAAGGAAATGGAACCTTTGAGGGTTTGTTATACTGGAGAAATCCAAGTCATGTTGGAGAAATGGGTTAATTATGATCTGATGGGAGAATTAGGCGTCATGGGTATCGAGGTTCACAAGCAGTATGATGTCTTTGATTGGGTCATGTACAAACTTAACGCCAGCAAACGAAGAAGACGACTTGAACGTGTTGCAAGAAAGTATATTCCAATGGATATTGGGGGGGAGGCTGTGTGGAATATGGGAAGTTATCTTGAGTCTCAAGAAAAAGGTTTTGATGGTTTTGTCCATATATTCCCATTTACTTGCATGCCTGAAATATCCCTCATGGGAATGTTAGAAGCTGAGAAAAATATGGACAAGTTTTACATGCCCCAAATTCATATTAGTCTTGATGGAAGCTCGGGTTTTGAAGGACTTAGAACAAGAGTCGAATCATTTCATGATTTAATGGTTGGCAACAAGAAAACTAATCCCTTGTTTAGAGATATCAAGTATGTGGTTCCGGATGAAATAAAAAATATATATTTTAAGCCGAAATCCAATTTTGAATATTTGGTGTCTAGTATTGAAAAACCAATGTCAATGGTTTTAACAATGCTGAATCCATCAAAGAAATTAGATATAGGATTCACCGTTAAGAATGCACTCGAGTTTTTTTCAAGAAATTAGTTTTTTGGTATCGGATCTCTTTTTAAGTTTTGAGAAGTTATTTTGTTATGAAAGTTTCTTTTCCAAATATGGGCAATTCGCGGCCGGCGTTCAAGACTTTCTTCGAGTGTATGGGTGCCGAGGTGATTCTGCCAGATCCCACGAATCGTAACGATGTGAAGATTGGCGTGAAACACAGCCCTGAGTTCGTCTGTTTTCCCTTCAAAACTATCTAGGGAGATTTCGTGAACGCTATCGAGAGCATAGTGGAGAAGCGGTAATGATTACTCGTATAGAGGCGTTCGTTGAAATGGCTCGTAGAAAGAAAAAGAAATTAGCCATGGAATCAGAAAAGTTAAGATCTGCAAAAACTTTATGACTGAACCGCGGTTCAATTTCTTCTCATTCTTAAGAATAAACTAAAAAGTCCTGTATTCTTTTTTTATTAAAATTAAATAGATTATTTAATAATTTATTTTATTTAAAAATGAATAACCAATAAACAAAAATTTTTTACTTAATTAGGGTAAAATAATGAATTATTTAATGAGCTTCATTGAATAATATCAGTCATCATATTTTTTGTGGTATAATATTTAAATTAGATTATATTCTTATTCTTGTATTTATTTAAATCGATCGATATCTAAGTAAAAATAAAAAAATGCCAGATAGGAGTCTTGCTAGAGCAACTAATAGGGAACTTCAATATTTTGAAGGTTTAGAAATTGGAGCAGTCTCTGTAAAGTGGGTTCGTAAAAGTACCAATGGCGTAATAGCGAGTGAGGTAATACGTCATGAAGGGTATCCTAAAAAGAAGATATTAGAGATATTTAAAAAATATAATGTTGATGAAAATTCAAAAATTGTTATAACGGGACAAGCTACAGGGAGTTTTCTTAATTTTCCATATATTTCAGAGATAGAATGCTTAGAAAAAGTACTCTCATTTTACAATTTACAACCGGATATTGTATTATCTCTTGGTGGAGAGACTTTTAGTGTTTATCCAATAAAAAATGGAATAATAAAAAATATTATCTCTACTTCAAAGTGTGCTGCGGGTACTGGTGAATTCATAGTACAGCAACTTCAAAGAATGGGATTATCCATAGAAGAAGGAATTAAAATTAGTAAAGAGGGTGAGTTTACTCAGTTAGCGACTAGATGCTCTGTTCATTGTAAATCAGATGCTACTCATAAACTTAACAAGGGTGAATGTGAACCTAAAGATATTGCTAAAACGTTAATAAACGATCTAGCAAGAAAAGTTAGTGAAATGATACAAACCGCTCAATGGCCTACAAAGTTAGTACTGGTTTCAGGTGGAGTAACTCAAAATAAAGTTTTCATTGAAAATTTATCTAGATTTTTACCCAATTCTGATATCAAAGTATTACCTGAAAGTCCCTACCTAGAAGCATTTGGTGCCTCTATATTTGCTTCTGAATTAGAAAAAACTTCCAATAGTACTAAGGATTGGCTTAAACCTTTAAAATTTGAATTTCAGACTCATGAGCCCCTTTCACAATCCAAGTCTCTTTTAGATTATCGGGTTAATATAGATAATGAGAGGAGAGTAAAAGAGAGAGTTAAATATATTCTTGGAATAGATGCTGGTTCTACCACAACCAAAGCTGTATTGTTTAACACATCAACTTGTTCAGTAGATGCAAGTGTTTATTTAAGAACGTTAGGAAATCCCATTTTAGCAACTAAACAATGTATTGATAGCCTTATAAAACAAGTAGGTAATAAATCTATCAAATTAATTCAATGTGGGGTAAGTGGGTCTGCCAGAGAGATGGTTTCTGTTTATTTAGATAATTGTCGTAGTTTTAATGAAATTTTAACGCACGCTAGAGCTGCCACTGAAGAAATTCCAAATGTTAACACTGTATTTGAAATTGGAGGTCAAGATTCAAAATTCATCTCATTTCTTAAAGGAGTTCCAATTGACTATGCGATGAACGAGGGATGTTCTGCGGGAACAGGAAGTTTTCTTGAAGAATCTGCATCAGTTGATATGGGTATAAAGGTAGAGGATATAAGTGATATTGCGATAAAGAGTACTCATCCAATTGCGTTTGGAGAACGATGTGCGGCTTTTATTAATACTGATTTGAGAAATGCCCTTCAGCAAGGAGCCAAGATTGAAGATGTTGTTGCAGGCTTAGTTTATTCAATTGCGGATAATTATATTTCGCGGATAGTAGGTCCACGTCATATAGGAGAGAATCTTCTTTTCCTTGGAGGTGTTGCTCTTAATAGATCAGTCGCATTAGCTATAGCAGCTCGCTCACAACGAAAGGTTATAGTCCCAGCTCATCCTGAACTTATGGGTGCAGTAGGTACAGCTCTTATGACAAAAGATCTTCTGGAAAATAATATTATATCTGAAAGAGAATACAATCTTAAAAACTTAATAAAAGGAGAAATACAAATTAAAGATACGTTTAGATGTAAGGCGTGTGAAAATAATTGCGAAATTGAAAGGATCTTAATTAGAGGAAAAGTTTATCCTTTTGGTGGTTTATGCTCTAAGTATAAATTATTGCGCCAAAAAGGTACAGAAATAGAGGAAGGTCAGGATATCATAGAAGTAAGAAATAAGATGATGTTTGAAGAATTTGGTGCTATAACTTTAAAGAATGCTCGAGGAACGATTGGAATACCTATGGCTTTAACATCTCATATACTTTTCCCATTATATACCAAATTCATCAATGAGCTTGGATACAATGTAATGTTATCAAACCCTTCAAAATTAGGTAATACCAAGACAATAGCACCTATTTGTTATCCTGGTGAACTAGTTCATGGAGCAGTAAATGATCTAATTAATCGAAATGTAGATTTTATTTTCTTACCTTATGTAGTTGAATTGGAAATCCCATCAAGATATATTCATGGTTATACTTGCCCTTCCACAACAACTATCCCTGACATTATCCGAGCGGCTTTTGAAAATGAAAGTGAAAAGATATTATCACCTCATATTGGGATTTCGGAAGATCTTATCGAAACAACGTTACAAGAATTTGGAAGGATTGCTTGTTTATTAGGATTAGAAAAGGAAATGGGTATAAATGCCGGAAAAGATGCATTATCTCATTATAAAAAGTTTAAAGAAAAATATAATGAGTATGGGAAAAATAAATTAAAAGATTTATTAAAAAAACCGTCAGTAATTATAGCAGGTAGACCTTATGTTGTTTATCCTCCTGACGTGAATATAGCACTTCCCCGTAAAATTGTTAGTAGAGGTTATAATGCAATTCCTTCTGATTTATTACCATTATTAAATAAGGAAACATCACATTCTCGGAATGTATGGAGCCTTACTCAAGAGATTGAAAATGCGGTTGAGCATGTAAAAAAAAATCCTGATTTATACATTTGTTTTGTATCATGTTTTTCTTGTGGGCCTGATGGTACTATGTATCATCATTTTCGACAGCAACTAGAAGGACAAGTATTTTGTTATCTTGAAATAGATTCCCATACTGCTCATGCGGGATTTGAAACCAGAGTTGGTGCATTTTTAGATATCATTGAAGAACGATATCGAAATTCCAAAAAGAATATTAATGAACAAATATTAGAAAGTGTTGCTATGTAAAAATGACTAAAATAGAACAAATAGAGGGAATTAAGGACGAAGAAATAAATAAGTTTAAACAAGCGAGATTCTCAGATGATTACAGTTTTATTATTGACAGTAATGGTGATAGAGTAGAACTTGATGATCCAAGAATAGTATATATCAACCCAGAAGCTCGGAATTCTTACGGAAGGCGACTTGTGATAGATTTGTTTAAAAAATATAAAAAAAATATAAGAATAGGCAAAGAAACTGATGCTTCAATTATGCAATATGCTAAAAATATCTGTTCTGGACGAGAATGCCTTCCGAGTTTTGCTATAGCAGGAGCAGTTTTAAAGGATATTAATGAATATAGAAAAGAAAATGAAATATCAATTTATCGAATTCCTATAGATCAACACGGACCATGTCAAAATGGGGCATGGCCAGTTCTTTGGGAAACATTCGCAAAAAGATTGAATTTAAATAATGCAATTTTTGGTGCCTTCCCAAAATATACTAATAAATTCTTGGGATTAAATTCTGATTTAATAGCATGGGAAAATATATTTTTTATATTAGGAGAATACATAACTGAAGCTAGAAATGCTTTAGAATGTATTGCTGAAAGTAAAATTGAAGCTTTAGAAAAATTTGAAGAATTAACAAATAGTCTTTTTGAAAACATAAGAGAAGGAAGGAAGACAATAAACACTTCTTTATTAAAATGGGCGAGAGAACTTAGTAAAATCCCTCTTAAATCAACAGTTGAAAAAACACCGAAGGTCTTAATTTTTGGTGGTTTAAATTTGATGTTTGATCATTATCCAGTTGAAGAATTTTTCCTTGAGAGAGGAATTATTACAAAAGTCGTAGATATTGTGGAAACTATGAGTTTAATATTAGCTGAAAGTACTATCAGGTTTGGGTTTAAAAAAGGATACATCAATCCAAAAGATCAATTTAAAGAAGAAGTACTTAAAACTGATGGTTTAAATGAAATTGAGCGAAAAGAAGTAATTCGAGTAAAAAGAAATAAGAATAATTTCAAATTTTTAATTTCGCAACTAAAGATGTTCAGAAAGCTAATGAGAAAATCAAAATTATTATTTGATCCTTTTATAGATATTGTCGATCTCTTTAATGAGGGAAATAAATATGTCTCTCTAAACAGTTGCACAGAAACTCCATTAATTACTGGAAGATTTTTGCATTCTGTTAAAGAGGGCATTTATGATGGTTTGATTAATTTAGGAACTTTCAATTGTCAACCAGCTATGAACTCCCAAGCTATTATTCGCCCTCTAGCAAATAAAAGTGAGATAGCTTATGCCGCAATTGATTGTGAAGGTCCTTGGATATCAACAAATCAACGTAGGCTTCTTGAAACCATTGCTATTCAAGCAAAAAGGCTTCGCAATGAGAAAAATACTCTTTTTATTAAAGAGATTTGAAAGATGATGTCAAACTCAAATCGGTCTTTTAACTTACTTTATACTTAATTTTTCCTTTCAACCAACCAATTTTTTTAGTTTTTACATTATCAAATTGAGGAATATAGGGTTTCAAGTCCAAAATCGGAGTTCCATCGAGGATATCCACATTATTTACTTCAATTATATTCTCTTTAATATCTAAAATCTTTAGAATCGAAATACCTATTGGATTCGGACGAAAAGGTGTCCGAGTAGCAAATACCCCTTTTACATCATTATCCAAAAAGGGTTTGGATTGAAGTGGAACAGGTAATTTCACCATATCAAAAAAATATAAACTGTAAATATGGGAAAATCCTAATAGATCTTTTAAACTTGATTTAAATTTATGAAAAATTTCAATAGTCCCCTGTTGATTGGACATTACTGACTGAATAGGGATACTTTTAAGAGTTTTGAATGGAGTATGAATAATTCCAATTGGTTTAAAACATATTTCTTTTGGGAATTTTCTTTCTTTAAAAGAAATTAATTCTCGTTCTTTGATTTCCATATTAATTTAGAGAATTAGAATAAAAAAAAATCTTTTACTTTTAGAGAAACGGATAAAAATATTTGACTATAAAATCTTTTTCTGGAACATTTCGCAGCTTATAATCATCTTTTAATTTTGAAGCATCATAAGATATGTTTTTAAATTCTAAATTTATATTATTTGAAGTATCGATTTCCATTAGACAAAATGAAATTATTGGTTTCCAAGTAATACTGAGTGAACCAGGATTTATGATGATTTTCCCTTTCCATGAGATGTATAATTGTTCATGTGAATGACCAACTAAAACAATTCTAACTTCCCTAGGATAGTCATCTAGAAATTCGTTTAATGTTTTTCCTTCATAAATCAAGAGATTATCCTGAATAGAACGTCCTGGAGTATCGTAAAAATGTGAATGAAGCATTAAAACTTTTTCCCCATTGATTGTCAGTGTTTTTGAAGTTGGAGTTTTTTGAATTTTTTCAAGAAATATATCTCCAAGCTGATCTCTTGTCCATTTGGTATGATGTTCTGATCCTTGATTTGGTTTATATTTATCTAATAAAATCATTTCATTATTTCCAATTATATTTTCAAATCGTCTATCATTAAATATTATTTGTGCCACTTCTTTTGGGTGTGGTCCAATGTGAACAAAATCTCCTAAATTTAAGATTTTATCCGCCTTAAAATTTTCTTCGATGTATTTAAGAAATTTTTCTAAAGCATATTTGTTTGCATGAATATCTGAAATTATAGCAATTTTGGAACTATTTTGCATCATTTTATCTCTAACATTTATCAATTCTTTTAAGTAAATAATTTAGAAAATTCCAAGTTTTTTCAACGGATTTAACTTGTAGACATTCATCTGGAGAGTGAAGTTTTTCTAAGTGAGGTCCAATGGCAATTGCCTCAATTTCAGGAATTTTATTTATTAATAGTGTAGCTTCCAAACCTCCATGAATTATTTTAAAATCTATATTTTCTTCAAATAATTCCCTATAACTGTCTTGAGCAATTTTCAGGAGTTTTGAATCAAAATCTGGTTCCCATGGAGGATAACTATTGCGAAATGTATTTTCTTTCTCAAGACCAGATAATTCTAATAATCTTAAAATTTGTTCGTAAATATCATTGTTATAATACTCACTCAAGCTTCTGTGAAGCCATCTAAGTTTAATATAATCATCTTTAGTTCTTATCTTTCCTAAATTTGTTGAAGTATACATCAAATCTTTTATCTTTGGATGAAAAGCAATAGGACCATTAGGAAAAATATATAAAAGATTTAGTAATTTATCTTGAACCCTTTTGGAAAAGACCTTATTATTTGAGAATCCATCTAATTTCTTTATACTAATTTTCATATCTTTTTCAATTCCATCAAAGAGAATTTTAATTTCTCTAAAAATTTCACGAATATAGATTTTTACTTCTTCAAAATGGTTCTGCTTAACAAATAAAATTGAATTTGCTTCTCTAGGAATAGCGTTTGCCGCATCCCCTCCATGTATTTTATTTATATAAATTTGAAATTTATTATTCAAATTCCAAAGAATTTGGCTTAAAATAAGAATTGCATGTGCTTGACCCTTATTGCATCCTCCTGAATGTCCGCCAACTAATCCAGTAATGGAAATATTTATAGGGATTAGATTTAATTGATCTTGATTTATTGATGTACTTTTACCGTTAATCTTAGTATGAAATCCAATAGCCCCAGCACAGCCTATTGTCAATGCTTGTCGAGCTGAATCGAGATTAATTAAATAATTCCCATTAACTAGGTCTAAATTCACATTTTGTGCTCCAGCCATATCATATTCTTCACGAACAGTGAATAATAGATCTAATCCTAATGAATTAAACTTTAATTTATTCTGATAAATTTTTTTCATTATAGTTAATGAATAGCACACACCTACTCCATTATCAGCACCTAATGTTGTTCCTTCAGCTGTAATCCATTTTTCATCTTCAATATCAATAATTTTTAACTTTAATGGATCTTTTGAAAAATCATGTATCGTTGCTTCATTTTTCTCACAAACCATATCCATATGGCTCTGTAAAATACATTTTAATTTTTGATCATTAGCTTGAATTTTTACTACAATATTTCCTACTTTATCAATTTTATACTCAAATCCAAATTTTTCCGCTTCCGTTTTAATGAAATTTCTAATTTTTTCTTCTTGTTTTGAACATCTCGGGATTTTGGATATCTGATAAAAATACTTCCAAAATTCATGGGGCTGTCCCAAATTGATAAGACTAGTCAAAAAATCGCCATTTTGTATAAAAAGTCATTATTATTTAAATTAAATACAAATTAGACAATAAATATAATTAATTATTAAAAAATTTAAAATTAAAGATTATATAGGTTATAATTGTGCCAAAAACAGGATATCGAATTGTTGGAACTATTAAGAAGATAAAAGGCCATTGTAATGCAGGTCACAAAATAGGAGATAAATTCAAATTAGAAGGTCATGATTCAGGAGGACTATGTGGATTTTTTTATCATGATATTTTTCCATATATTATCATGCTTCAGTTTGGAGGTTCATTTCCAGAATCTTGGGGGAATGATCCAGATATTGTAGAATGGGAATGTCCTGATAAAAGTAATGCTGTAAAAATTGAATTGAAAAGGATTAGAGAATAAAAAGGAGTGCGTTAATTAACTTTCTTTAAAGATAAGGATGTCAGCAAAATATTCTTTAAAATAAGTTATTCGTTTCCTTTCTCATAATTTTTCAATTCTTCAAACATTTGTTTTTCCCAATTAAATATTTCTTTTTCTTCTTCAAATTTTTGCTTTTCTAATTTTAACTTATCTTTTTCTATTTCAAATTTTAACCAGTTTTCTTCAAAGATTTTTTTTTGTTCTTCAAATTCGATATTCTTCTTGTTAAAATATTCTTTTTCTTCTTCAAAATCCTGCTTTTCCTTAGAAAAGATTTCTTTTTCCTCACTGAATTTTTGTTTTATTTCTTCAAATTTCCACTTTTCTTCCTCAAATTTCTTTCTTAATTGCTTTAATTTGTCTCCCAACTCAAGAAATTGTTTTTTTTCCCGTTCGAGCTGCCCTTTTTGCTCATTAATTTTTAATTTTTCATTCTTATCCAATTCAATTTCTTCAATTTTCTTAATCTCCGAATCCTCTATTATTCCTTTATTAGTTGTGTCTTGATTAAATTCAACTTGCTTAAGTTTTTCTTTTGCTACTTCAAGCATTTGTTTTTCCCATTTAAATGCTTCTTTTTCTTCATTGAATTTTCGCTTTTCCTCTTGAATTTTCTTTTTTTCCTCTTCAAATTTCAATATTTCATCCTCGAATTTTTGTCTTTCTTTTTCAAAGTTCGATATTCTGTCTTTAATTCCCATTTCCACTTCTATAAGTTTCAACTTTGTTTCTTCAGAGTTTTTCTTTTCTTCTCCGATCTCATTTTTTACAAAATCTTTACTAATATTTGACTCAATATTTATTTTATCTTCTACGATCTTTTGTTCCATCCGGTTCTCTTGAACATCTTTTACTTTTAATGTTTCAATGAATTTAGTTTTGGAAGTTTTTGCTTCTATTTTATCTTCTATTAAGGATATAAACTTTTCTTCTTCTGAAATGATGGTTTTTAGATTTTCACTATTTGCTAAGTTGATTATTTTTTTAGATACTTCAATTGCTTTTTCATATTTTTCTCGAATATAATGTGCATGTCTAACCTTCTTTAGATTATCAATTTGTTCATCAATAGTAATTTTTTGTGGTTTTTTTATTTTTTTTTCTAATTGTTCGAGAAAAAGTCTTTCCTCAGATGCTATAAATAATAAATCATATTCTTTAGCAAGACTTATTATTTTTTCACTTATTTCTATAGTTTTTTCATTATTTCCATTATCATAATATTCTTGTTTAATATCCTTCAATGATTCAATTTTATTTTTTATTTCACTAATCTTTATTTCTTTAGTTTTAATTTCTTCTCTTTTTTCTTCTTGTTTTCGCTCTATCAAACCTTTTTTTAATGTTTCTTCAGTTTTTCTACTCTCTTTTTTAATGGCTACGTCAATTTCATCAAGCATAGAAAAAATGTTACCTTTGCTTGAATTCTGTTGATCTTCCATATCTTCCTCTTTTATGATTATCTCGTTTTTTTTGAGTTTTTGTTTTTTGTCTTTTTTATTCTCCTTTTTCTGTTTAGAACTCAAAATTTTTCCATCATTTGTTTTATTATTCTCATATATGTTTAATCTTTATAAATAGTGCAAAAATTTGAATAAAAAAGTTTGTAATAAAAAAAGTAGATAAATTAGAAATATAATAAAGTTCTTAATCGTGAAGTAATTCTTTAAGATTTCTCCTTTATTATAAATCCATTGCTTAATAGTTAAGAGATTGCTTTTATTATAGAATATAACAAAATACACAATATTTTGCATAATTTACCTATAAAATAGAATTGAATCATCATAATTAATTATAAAGTCCCTTAATATTCTTTCATTAGTTTTACCAGGTAAGGCAGAAACAATTACTAATCCATTGGTTCGTATAACTGTAGAACCCATTATGTCAAATACTTTAACCTCAAGATCTTGGAATATCTTTTTAAGTTCTTGAATTTTACTCATAAACCATATTACCCTTAACTATTATATACAAGTAGAAGTTTAGAATTATTGAAATTACTTACTTATTTTTATGTTATTTCAAAAAATTTCTTACTTCTATATTATAGTAATTACTATAGATTGATACATTTTAAAAATCAGTTCTATATATATTGTTTTTTTTTCATAATATTATTCAAAAAAACTTAAATAAGAAAATAGAATAATCTTTGATTAGGATTTAATTATATTAAAAATTGATTGAATTATTTGAGAGAAAAAGAACAAAACCTTCCTATTTTAGGAATAGGAATTATGATAATAATCCTTTCTGGTGTATTCATATTCTTATGCTCATTTGAATCGTTTAAACAAAAAGAAATAATGGCTGAACAGAAAAATATCATAAATGAAAATAGAAAATGGGTTGAAAAAATCACTTTTTGGGAAGTTACCGGAGGATTAGGACAAGATATTATTGAAGGAGAAAAACTTTATTATGAAGCACTCGCGAAATATTCAGCTGCACTTCAAGTACAAACCCTATTGGTGTTTATAATTGTTTTATTAAGTATTACCATAGCAATCATAGCAGGTTTTCTTTTTTTTAGATTACCCCAGATTTTATCAGTCAGAATTAATTAAAAAATAATCAGATATTAGATAAATTTTACAAATTATCGAACTGGACTTTGATATGCCTAAGTTTGTTGATAACATAAAAAGTAAGATTAAAAAATTACCAAGCTTGTTCGCTAAACGTTTGGTAAATATTTCTATTGTAGGTGACTTTTTAGAGATAACTTTTCCTTCTTTAACACAAAAGGGAATCGTAAAAGATCTCCTTGAAGATTTAATCATCAAAATAGATAATACTAGCATTTATGATTTTAAAGAGTATCCAAACGATTTTGATGTGAAACTAAATGAATTATTTTATCCTAATTTATATCTATCAGAAATTTACAATAAATCATTAAAGATTGGAGATAAGCTAACACTAATTGTTCCTAATAGGATGAATATTTCAGATGGGAACTACAATGTTGAAGTTAGAACTCACAGTGCAGGCTTAAAGGCTAAATTTGAAACAATAATATCTCCATTTCCTAAAAAGGTTGTAAAAACTGAAGTTCAACAACCAAAAAAAGTACTTTACCGCCAATGTACTTATTGTGGAAAAACAACGACGGATGCATCTCAAGTTATTTGTGAAGATTGTGGTTTCGAACTTAAAAAGATATGAAATTCTTAATTAAATTGGATTATTATAGTTGAAATTTATTAACCAAAACTAAGATTTTTAATAAGGACAATCATACTTTTGATAATTTGTTCATAATGGGTATATTTTTATTATTTGTTTTGTTATTTAAACAAAAGTTTATTTAAATAAACATCAATCTTAATCATTTTTAATTACAACAGTAGAAAATAATTAGATTTAAGGAGTTCAAGGGTATATGATTCTCTCATTCCCGAACATGGGTCCAAATTGGGTAGCTTTCAAAACATTATTTGAGCAATTGGATCCATCAATACAAGTAATCATACCTGACCCTACTAATAGAGAAGCTATTAAAGTTGGTGTTAAATACAGCCCAGAATTTGTATGTTTCCCATTTAAAGCAACACTAGGAGACTTTGTAAATGCTATTAAAAAAGGTGCTGATACTTTAGTAATGGCTATAGATTGTGGACCTTGTCGTTTTGGGTTTTATCATGCTGTACAAGAACGCCTTTTACATGATATGGGTTACAAACACGTGAGAGTAATTCCTTTAGATCAAGCAGATTTACTTGAATTTCACTGGGTTCAGACTCTTCAGGAGGTTAGTGGTAAAAGTGGTCTTTTTTCTTATCCTCGATTCATGAAAGCTGTAATTATTTTCCTAAAAAAAGCAAAATTATTGCATGATATTCAAACCGCTGAAGGATTATTCCGTGCATATGAGAGAAATCAGGGAGACACTACTGATGTATTAAATAGCGTATTGAATAAACTTGATCAAGCTAATACACTAAAAGAACTTCGAAATTTTAAAAAAGTCATTAAAGAAGATTTTAATAAGATTGATGTTGATAAGTCAAGAGTTCCCTTGAAGGTTATGTTATCTGGTGAAATCCATATAAGTTTAGAGCCATATGTCAATGTGGATATAAGACGCAAACTCGGAGAAATGGGGGTTGAAATACATCAATTTCTAAGTTTGTATGATTGGATCGTCCATAAATTTCATTTGAATTACCATCGAAAATGGTTAGAACATCTAGCAAAACCTTATATTTCTATGGACATTGGAGGGGAGGCAATTTGGGTTATTGGAAGTTATATTCATGCTGCTCAATCTGGAATGCTAGGATTTGTTCATTCATACCCTTTCACCTGTATGCCCGAGGTAACTGCCCGAACCATTATTACAAACAAATTAAAAAAAAAATATGATCTTCCAGTTATATATTTTTCATTTGATGAGCATTCAGGACAAGAAGGAATGCGTACTCGCTTAGAGGCTTTTGTGGATTTGATGGATTCAAGACGTAAACACAAATTAAGTATCGAAAATATTTCACTTCAAGATCATAATAAGAATTTTTATAAATCTAACGGATCACATTTTTTTCAAGAATGTATTCAACTAATTCAAAGATAATAATGGTGAATGAAAATAGTACAAGTTTCTGATAAAGTAGCTAAAGAAGACGGTAAGCGAGATGCTTTTCTTGGAATTGATATAGGAAGTGTTACTTGTAAATTTGTTTTAATGGACATTAATGGTAATCTTCTAACCAGTGTATTTTTACGTAATAAAGGATCTCCTATCGAGTCTGCCAAAGCAGGTATGGAAGATTTACGATTACAAATTGAACAAAATGAACAACTCCAAGAATACGAAATACGTTGCTGTGGGACGACAGGTTCTGCAAGATATTTAACAAAAGCTATTGTTGGGGGGGATCTCGCTAAAACAGAAATAATTGCCCATGCAGTAGCAACTCAGTCTCTATATCCTGACGTAAGTACAATTCTAGAGATTGGAGGACAAGATTCAAAAATTATCATTCTGCGTGATGGTATAATAGTCGATTTTGCCATGAATTCTGTGTGTGCAGCTGGTACTGGTTCTTTTCTTGATCATCAAGCTGCAAGACTCGGAATCCCAATTGAGCAGTTTGGAGATTACGCTATAAGATCTAAAAATCCTGTAAGTATTGCTGGAAGGTGTACAGTATTTGCAGAATCAGATATGATTCATAAGCAGAATGCTGGATACTCCAAAGAAGATATTATTGCTGGATTATGTGATTCATTAGTTAGAAATTATATGAATAATTTATCAAAAGGTAAAGAGTTAGATGAGCCTGTAGTGTTTCAAGGGGGAGTATCATATAATAAAGGGATAATTCAAGCTTTTGAAAGACATCTAGGTTGTAAAGTAATTGTTCCAAAATATAATGTTTTAATGGGAGCGTTAGGGATGGCAATACTAGTAAGAGATTATTATTTAGACCATGAAACAGAGACTTTATTCCGTGGTCTTCATGTAGGAGATATTGAATTTAAGACTTCAACATTTTATTGTGGTGATTGCCCAAATAATTGTGAGATTGTCCAGGTAAAAATGCCTCAAGATGAAAATAAGGTAATCGCTCGGTGGGGTAGTAGATGTGGAAAATGGGAGGTATTTTAAGTATATGACAGAATTTTTGAAACAACTGAAAGAATTGGGAGAGGAATTCCTTGAAACCCTTAAACATAAAACTAAATTAAGTACAATTTTTGACCTTTATACAGAAAAAGTTATACCCACATTTGTATCAGAAAAAGATTTAAAAGAATATTATGAAAAAAGAATGGAAGAAGTTAACGATTTTATAGATAAATTATAATAAAAGGTATAAAAGATGAGTGGAAAGTATGAGTGCAGAAATAAATGAAGAAAGTGATAAGTTAAATCCAAAATTAATTGCATCTGACGTCCTTTATGGTGCTGTAAAAGGTTTAAGTGGTCTTTTTTTTAAGGCTTTTATGAATTTAAAAATTGAAGGTAAAGAAAATATTCCACTTAGAGGAAAAGCAATATTAACCACAGTCGCGTCTAATATAATTCGTGATATGTTAATAATAAGTCAAGTTTCAGGTCGAAAAATTCATTTCATGCTCGATCCAAAGTTAATGAAACATCAAATAGCGGGGCCTGTTTTGAAAAGCCTTGGAATGATTCGAGGTACTGAAAGTAAAGATGATACTGAACCAATCGATAAAATATTTGAAATATTAAATGAGAAGGGTGATCTCGTGGGGATGACACCTGAATCAAGACATGATCGTGAAGTACAGATAAAATCGATGGCAGCAATAATAAAGTTTGCTATTGTAGGACAAGCACCAATTATCCCAATTGCCATATACACAGAAAAAACAAAGATTTTAAATATGTTTTCGGGAGATGGAATAAAAGTAAAAGTTGGAAATCCATTAATAGTTGAAAAAAGATTAAATCGGGAGAAATATAGGGCTGAGCGTTATGAACTTGCTGAGGATATAATAAATATTATTGATTCACTTAAGGAAATCCCTGAAAGTAGTGAAACAGTATAAATTAAGAGATTTAAATTAAATACGATTATTTTATTAACTATTTTTATTTTAAAGCTGGTTTCACTAAACCAAGATCAATTATGGTTCTCCCTGTTTCGTATAATGTATTCTCGATAGAATGAGTTTTAAGACCTAATTCTTCACGAGCCTTATCACAATGAGCTAGAGGTGATTGATAGACGCTTCCATACTTCTCAATGATTGATTTAATTGCATCTGGAGCACCACCTACATCAATATTAGGAAATAATTTTTGTAAATGTGCTTGAAGTTGAAACACATCGAGTTCTCCAGATTCATCTGTTGCACTTAACATGTACCGCCATCCATTTTTACAGACATTACTTTCAATTATAAGAGCTTGTGATTCAGCAACATCACGTACATCGACAATATTCCATAGAGACTGCCAATTCTGTTGACATGGTTTACCTGCCAACATAAGACCAAGATACCATTGCCAAGAACCCACTCGTTCATGAATGGGGGAAAGAAGAGGGCCAAGTACCGCAATGGGACATACAGAAATGACGTCAAAGCGACCATCTTCCTCAGCAAAACGATTCGATATATGCTCGACCTCGACTTTTGCCATCGAATAGGACATATCGCCATCAATATCAATTCTATCTACGCTCCAATTTGGATCATTCTCACGATTATCTGAGGCCCAGTCTTTTTCAGTATATACATAACCAGACCGTGTCGGGTGATATATAGCAGAAAAAGAGCTAGTGTATACAAACCTTTTTACTGTACCAGCTCTCTGAACTGAATCAAGGACATTTTTAGTGCCATTTAAAGCACCCTCGTATATCTGACGAGGACTATTCTGACCACCATAACCCATTGGAGTTCCAACGTGTAATACAGCACAACAATTAGCGAATGGTTCGTTGTAGCTACCTTTCTCGAGCAAATTAGCTGTAAAAAGTTCCACATGACCAGTATAGTCACCACTATTAAGTGCCAATAAATGTTCAGTCTTATCGGGATTATTCGGATCTCTCAAACACGCATGTATAGTATATCCGTGTTTCATCAAAGCGATAACCACATGGGAACCAACATAGCCTGAAGCACCAGTTACAGCAACTGGACCATCTGAAGGTTTTACTGCAGGTATTTTATCATCCTCTATTTAGTTTTCTCATAATATTCATCTAATACTTAAAGTAATTTATAAATATTAAACGATGGGATCATGAAAAATCATTCACTTATTATTCATTTCAATTGACAAAGATTTGGAATTTAAATGATTTTGGTTTATATTCACCTTAACTTATCCCTGAAAACTCAAATCCGTTATTGTCATGCCAGTAAACAGATGCCTTAATAAATAATGGTTGTTCAACAATAAAACATCAATCAGAACAAATTTAAAAAGAAAAAAGAGAAATAGAAAATTATATCTTAATATCTAGTTCTTGTTGCTTGGATTCGAAGTTTTGCTTTTGTTTTTTCTTTCTCGTCTTGCAAAATAACGTATTCTGTTTTCGAAGGTAATTTTATTTCAAATTCTTGTTCAGCAATCGTCTCATCCTTTTTCATGTGATCCTGTTCTCTCAAGATAACTTTAATTTTCTGTATAGCAGGTTTACCTACTCGAACTGTTTTAAATTGACTCCAGAGAGACATATCCGCTTTTGACGTAAATTCTTGATTCTTTTGTAGTTTTATGGTTCCCTTATTAGGCCATCGAGCTTTGAAAGTCTTTGGTCCGTCTACCTTAAAGTAAAATTCTCCACGCCATCCCATAATATCATAATCTTTTAAAGTTTTTAAGCTCATTAATTCTATACTGATTAAATAACGTTCTTTTTCTTCTCCTACCTGGTCTTGAGTAAAACTTTGATCTTTTGCATAGGTCTTCTTAGATTTAGCATAATAACGTCTTGGAATAATAATTCACCTTTATTTTTTGATTAATTTTCAAATGCTTTTTTAAATCTAATATAGTGGCAAAATATATATGTTTTTTTTGTCAATTTATTAAAAAATTAATAGAATTAATTATATCAAATAGAACTTATTAACTAACATTTTTTGTTTTATGAAATATTAAATATTTGAATATTAAATAATAATTAATAAAAAAAACTCAAATTTTATATGTGTTTAATATGTTATTCGTTGAATTAGAGGTTTTATATCAATTGTCTGGACTCTTAGGATTACTAGCGGTTTTAATAGCGTGGATTTATGGCGCGATTTCACTCATCAAATATATTCACACAAAAGAAAAATTACTATTCTATTTCTTTTTAGCAGTTATCTTTACAATATCTCCGTGGTATCCTAGTGGTCTAGGATATATTTACTGGTTAATTACAAGACAGGAAATAGCTTATCCTGTTTATGTCCTAATAGGGACGATAGGAGTCCCTATAGCTTTATTATCATGGCTCCAAATTTATATGTCAATGTTACATTCCAAATATAAAAATCACATGATAATCATAACTATAGGTATTTCGATTGCTTTCTTCATCTATTTATTCTATTTCCTATTCTTTGCTTCAGGTGCCCCCGTAGATGCATTAATAGGGACAAAAGACAGTCCTATAGATATTAGTTACAAGGGATTTGTGCTAGGATTTCTAGGATTTTCTTTAGTTGTAAGTACAATTACTGGTAATGATTTTTCGATTGCTTCCCTTAAAGTGAGAGATAATCCTGAAATTCCATGGAAAGGAAGATTCTTAATAATATCATTCAACTTATATGCCATAGGAGCATTAGGAGATGGATTTCTTCCATTAGCGCCAGTGACGTTGATAATATTCAGAACATTGATGATGCTTTCAAGTACATTTTACTATATTGGTTTCATATTACCTAACTGGGTAAAAAGATTTTTAAAATTAGAATAATCCAATCTCTTTTATTTTTATTACTTATAATTTATGACAAGTACAGCAATTAATACAATAATTCCTCCTAAGATATTCCATATGATGATTGTTTCGCTTCTTTGAAAAATAAAGGAAAAAATTAACGTAAGAAAGGGCTCAATGTATAAAAATGAAGCTACATTAGAGGATTTTAATAATTTCTGAGAATTTTGCCAAATAAAATACCCCAAAACATAACATAAAAATCCTAAATATAATGCACATATGAATAATTGAATAGTAAAAAAATTATTAAAAAATACTGGAAGTTCATTATTTATTAATGCAAAAATAAACAATTCAATTGTACCAATATAAGCCACATATTTATTTATAAAGTTGCTTGAGTGGGATTGAGATATTTTTTTAGTCGCTATAGAATATATCGCCCATAGTACTGGAGTTATTAATGCAAATAAATAACCAAGAAAATTAGGTGATTCAGGAGTGAGAGTTGTAATGTTACCTCCTGTTACTAATAAGAATCCTCCAATCGTGGCAATTAAAAATCCTAGTATTTTAAATTTATTTATTTTTTCATTAAAAAAAAGTAAAGCTAGTATCGTAATAATAACAGGTGTTAATAAACAAACAAATAAAGCGGGAAGAGATGGACCAATGATTTCGATCGAAGAATATTGAGCAAAGAAAAATAAAGAAACACCTGTAAAACTTGAAATTATTATTAAAATCCAATCATTTTTAGAAAATTTTGATACATTATTTTCTTCAATTTTTAATGACTTGTCTTTTTTATTTTTTATTTTAAAATAAATATCAATTATTAGAAATGTACATGAGGCAAGTATAAATCGATATAATGCGAGAGATAAAGGCGGAATAAATTCTACAGCTATATCCGCTATAATAAATGAAAAACTCCAGATAATAACCATAAAAATTAGTTCTAAATAAATCCGCGACAATTCTAACCAATTAGTAGAATAGTAGTTAATTATTCATTAGAAAAATAGTTGTACAATAATAGTCTATCAAAAAAAATTTATATTAGAAAATTAATTAAAATATTAATTATTTTTGTAAAGAATATCTTGAAGAAAATTAGCTATAGTTTACGTATTGCAATCATTGGAAATAAAGAACAATTAAAAACAATTTTTTTTGAAAATTTGATCAAATCTGCTATAAAAACTAATCTTTCTGACGAATATAATGAATTTTTGATAGTATTCAAAGAAATACCGATTAAAATCAGGATTAATTTATATGAAAATTTAAATAGTCTAATTTATGATTTTGAAAATATTCAAAAAATCGATGTGTTAATCCTTACTCTAAATTTATATAAACCAGATTCAATTAGTATTGTAAATAAATTATTAATAGAAGAATTTAATGAAACATTCTCTTTTCAAGGAATATCAATTTTAGTTGGAATGAATGTTGAACTCATTCTTAAAAAAATTCAATCAAAAGAATTTAAAATTAGTAGATTTCAATTGGAAAAATCTACAAAGGATTTGAATTTTATATATTGTTTTGAAATATTCAATAAAAATAGAGATGTAGATGAAATATACAACACAATTCTTAATGATTTCATTTTAAGATTTCAATATTCAAGTCCAGAATTGTTTGATAAAGCTAAAGAATACGGAAAAAGTCTTTTAAGTTGAATTAAAATTTATGTTCTAAGACATTTTATAGAAGTATTAAATAAATAATAGAAAATCGATAAGATATAAAAACAATAAGGACAAATTTAAATATAATTATTAAAAAACCTATCTTGGATGATTAAAGCCTATATAAAATATATTAATTAGAATGGAGTTGGATTAGGTAAAATGGGAGAAGAATCAAATGGTTTATTAACAATAGAGAGAGAGGAGGGTCGTAGAAAGTGCCCTAGCTGCGGAGAAGAAAATAAAAATATGATTCATGAATCTACAGATAAAACGAACATAATTAGTGATTATCCCCGTGTTTATGGGAAGAAATTTCGTTGTGGACGTTGCGGACAGGAATGGCGTGAAAGATAATAAACAAAAGTATTAGTATTTTAACAAAAATTTCTTTTTTACTATTCATATTTTTATAAATTGGTTTATTTGGCTTAACTGTTTATAACATCATTAGAATTGATATATTGAGTAAGATATCAATTTGAATAGAGAATTTTATTTTTATAAAAATTCATAGAATGAAGTAAAATTTTTTCTATTTAGAAAAAGTAATAATAATAAATAGAGAATGATAGATTATACATTAAGTAATTATATTTTAAAATACAATTAATATGAATGTGTCTTTAACATGAGTCTATTTCGAGCACTAACAACAAGTAGAGCAATAACAGTATATCTGGCTCAAGGGATTCTATTTGCTTTTTTCATATTTCTTTCGTATGAAATCCTTAAAAGAGATAGAAAAAGATTAAATATTATATTTTCAGGATTCTATTTATCTGCTGCAATTGGATTATTTGTAAATTTCATTTATGCACCACTCGAGGATGTCAATCTAGTTCTATTTTTAAACTACTTAACGAATTTCGGAATTTTTTATTCACCTATTTTCCTTGTAGTTTTTGAATTAATATTGTTAAAATCAGAGAAAGTTATCACCTCCATAAAACAATTATTAATTCTTATAGTCTATGGTATTGCCATGTTTTGTATGATCTTTTTAGTGTATGTTGAAGGATGGGGTGTAGAGATTGATCCAGATGTTAGCTGGAGTCCACATTGGATGCTTCCTTTCTTCCTCTATTTAGTCATTATTGAATCGATCGTCGTATTCCTTGCATTTTATTTATCATTCCAGATATACGAAAAATTTGAAGATGCGCAATTAAAGAAAAAATGGAGATTTTTTATATTTGGTGTTGCTGCCTTAATTATCTTTATGTATGGAATATTTATATCAAATCTTTTGAATCAAGCTATATTTAGAACAATAATGGGTTTAATAGGTTTAATCTTAGCGATTGCTGGAGGATATTTAATTTATATTGGAGTAGGACGCCAATTAGAACAATAATTTTTTTTTACTTTTTTTATATATATCATCTCAAATTTTATTTTATCTAATTAACATTATTATATATAAGTAGATTCAAAAATAGCATTAGACGAAGATTTTTTTGATTGAAGAATTAGTTAGAGTTCGGGGTATTGGTCCAATGGCAGCTGAAAGATTAGTAAATGCAGGAGTAAAATCAATAGAAGAGATTGCTAAGTCAAAACCAGAACAGTTAGCATGGATTAAAGGAATTGGTATGACTTCCGCAGATAAAATTATCCAGAATGCTAATGAATTAATAAATTTAGAAAAAGGGATACAAAAAGTCTTAAATTCAATTAAAGAAAACTTTTCTAAAAGTTGTCCAAAATGTGGTGGGGATATGAGCGAAAGACTAATCATCCTAGGTCCAGAAAGAAGATTGAGAGCAAATCAATGTGCTTTATGCAAATTCTATATGCCTATTTAAATAATATATAATACAATGACCAATCAAATTTACTGCAATGTAAATTATTAAGTATAATTTGATTATATTATATTTTAAATAATTAATGATTTGATTTTTTTGTTAAAAAAAGACGAAATTTATGAAGAAGATACAAAGGGAATAAAATTATTTTGTCCTATATGTAAAGCAACAAAAATAGTGAAAGTAGACAAAAAACTGGTGAAAGAATCTGAATCTATTTTGACAATTTCAGTTCCTTCAAATTTTATGTGTGAACATGGCTTTCAAGCATATATAGATAAATGGTTTTGTGTGCGAGGTTATCAAAATGCTGATCTTGAGCTGAAAAATCTAGAAATCTATAAAACTGGAAGTAAAATTATTGATGATATTGCTACTTATGGTGTGTCTTTTGTAATAAATAAAATAATTACAAAATTAAAGAATGATGAGAAAGAGGGCGTAATTTTAGGAGGAACTCTCTTTAATCAAAAAGGAAATGTATTATATTTTTCCTTACCTGATGAAATATTTATTAATATGATTCGTCAGTTTGAACTTCAAAGAGAAGAGCATGAAGTTAAATTGAAAAAAATGGTATTTGAATTGAAAAATAATCAAAAGATTTTTTCTGAATTTCTAAATGTGGAAGATGCCACATTAACAATTGTTATTCTTTTCCCCTCTGTTTTTAGCATTAGCGATGCAGAATTTTACATGAATGACTTCAAAGAATTTGTTATGGAATATGAGGACCCTAAAGAACTTAAAAAGAAAGAACAATTAAGAAAGAAAAAAATTGAAGAAGCCCAAAAACGAAAGGCTGAAAAAAAAGGACCTTCAAAATTTTGGGTTTATTCTAAAATCACCAGTGAAACACCTATTGAAGAATTAGAAAATATTCACATTGATAAATTGGGTATTGAAATTAATAAAAAAAACATATTGAATCTGAAGGAAATCATAACCATCAGTAAAACTAAACCTTTTGAAGGAAAGATCTATTTTTCTGATAAATTTATTAATCTAATGAAAGGTTTAGCCTTAACTATGAAAGATGCATCAAAATTATTAAGTAAACTTAATAAAAAACCTTAAGAAAAACAAATTTTCTATATATTTCTTAAATTTTTAGCCAGAATGTAAAAAGAAATAGATAAGATAAGAAATATATTGTAATAAAGAATACTCCTGCTTTATTATCAATTTTTCGTCTTACTATAACTGTTATAAAAACAATAATACTAGCTACTAAGGTATAGAGAACTGTTGGTATTACCAAAGCAGCTGTTATATAGTTAGGATTCTGATTAAATACAATTTGTCCTATACCAATGGAAAGTGTTGAATCAACTATACATGATCCTACAATATCTCCAATTGCAATTTGGTGGTGACCTAATTTTAATGCATTTATATCAACAGCTAATTCTGGAAGTGAAGTACCCACAGCAATAATAAAAAAACTTATGATATATTCATGAATATTTAAAAAATTTGAAATTATAATTACAGATTCAACAATCATATAAGCGGCTAACGTTACACCTGCAAAACTAAGGATTGCTAAGAAGAAGTGTAATTTCTTGTTTTTAGGGGCTTCTATATTTTCAATCATCTCTACCCTTTGTAAAACACTCTCTTTATTAGCATTATAAATTAACCATATATAAATTCCTAAACATCCAACCATTAATATACCATTTAGTCTTGTAATATAACCTTTTTCAATTATAGTAAAGATTAAGATAAGTGATAACACTTCACAAGCTCCTAAAATAATCATATCCTTTCTATTAACATAAATAATCCCAGTAACTAAAGGTAGTATTCCAAAAATTAAAGTAAGTTGAGTCAGATCTGATCCAACAGAATCACCAACATCAATATCACTATGTCCCAATGCACAAGATACGAGTGAATTAAAGATTTCAGATATATCTGTCCCTATAGAAACTAAAGATACACCTATTATTAAGGGTGAAACTCCTAATGCCGCGGCTAATATGACAGAATGCTTTACAGCCTTCATACTAGAGTAAATAATAAGAGCAATCCCTCCTATAAGAATTAATATTCCAAACAATAATAAACTCATTTTTTGATTAGGATTTATTATTATACGATTTTATTATTCAATATAAAATAGATGGAAACAATTGGATTAAGAAAGCTTAGAAGTATGGGATCTTGGAAATCATTTTTTGTGATATAATATTCCTTGCTATTATATGTCTATCCAAAATTAATAGGGATATACTTATATATAAAACTATCCATTTATTATCCTTGATTATCCATAATATATCCAAAATATAGTAAACTTCTTATTTTATTTTTAAAGAGAGATAACTAATGAACAATGAAAAACATGAATTTCATATATCTTTAGAAAAAGAGGCATTCGATAAATTAGAAGATATTAAAGAGTATCATGGAATTAAAAATATCACAGAAATTATCCGATTTTTAATTACAAAAGAACATAGAGAAATCAAAAAATCTGAAAAAATGTGAAAATTAATTCTAAAAATACTAATTAAGATTTTACCATTTTAAGTAATTCAGTACAAATTTCTCCAGCACTTCCCTTTAAAAATACATCCGCTAGATCATCCATAATTGTGTTTTCTCTATTTATAATTATTATCTTCGCACCATATTGTTTGGCTATTGAGGGCATAAAATTAGCTGGTGAAATTAATAGAGAACTTCCTACAACAATTAGACAATCTGTATTTGTGCATTCACTCATCGCTCCTTCTAATACTCCGTGAGGAAGAGATTCGCCAAATAATACAACTTTAGGTTTTATATATCCTGAGCAATCACATACTGGATAATCAACAGTTTTAGTATCTATCTCATTATAATCGAACTCTTTTTGACATTTAACACAATGCAATTTCGCATATTCCCCATGTAGTTGATATATTTTAGCCCCATAATCTCCTGTTCCCGCTTTTTGATGTAACATATCAATGTTTTGAGTAATGACTGCTTTGACTTTACCCATTTTCTCTAATTCAGCAATAGCTAAGTGTGCTTGATTAGGTTCTACATTATCAACAAGACCTTCTAACTCTTTATGCATTTTCCAGAAAAGAGAAGGATCTTTTAAAAAGTATTGATAACTAGCATAGATTCCAGGATCATAACGACTCCAGAGACCTCCAGGACTCCGAAAATCATCAATTCCAGATTCTGTAGAGATGCCTGCTCCAGAAAAAACTACAATATAATTAGAACTTTTAATTATAAATGCAGCTTCAAATAACTTTTCTTGTTCATCAACACTCATTTATTATTAGGTCAAAAAATTTCTTTCAATATTTCGGTAAAAAAAGAATATTACTATTTATATATTTTACTTAAATAAGAAACTTTCCGTAAATGATTAGTGACTTAAGGATTTAATATCTGAAGGTAAGTGTGAAGAAATCAAGAAGTTAACAAGAGGTGCGATATCTTTAATTAATTTTTAAAGCAAAAAATCCTAATTAAAAACTAATCCAACAATAAAAAAGCAAAATTAAATTATGAATTTTGAAATTTAATCGATTTTTTGACAAATATTATCTATTTTTTGAATTGATTTATCAATTATTTCATTATTATGTAACATGCATGTATAGAATCTACTCCCTGCCACTGAAATAAGTTCTTGGTCAATAAGAGCAGCCCCCATTTCATCCATAAAAGCTTTCCTTTTTGGGAGTTCTCCAGCTTGTTGAGAATCACCTAAATCAAGTCCAAATAGGCAACTTGTATGAAAATGGACTGTTGCTCCATAATTATAAGAAAACCAAGGTAAATCATAATTCTCAAATAATTTATTTAGTCCTGTTGAAAGCCTTGTAGCTGCTTTTATAGATTTTTCTGTTGCATTAGTTTCTTCAATATATTTAATTGCATAATAAGCTGCAGCGCAAGTTAACGGATTTGCTGCTAAAGTTCCCCCAGAATATGCTTTCTTACCTCCACTTACACCTCCAGCACACACACTCATAACATCGGTTCTCCCTCCAATTGCTGCAGCCGAAGGAAAACCATGTCCAACAATTTTTCCAAATACTGAAATATCAGGAGTATAACCAAAATAACCTTGTCCTCCATGCATATTTAATCTAAATGCACATACAACTTCATCCGAAATCATCAAAGTTTTATTTTCATGACATAATTCCTCTACTTCTTTATTGAAACCAGGTTTTACAGGAATACTCCCAGATTCACCGCCCATTGGTTCTACTATAACTGCGGCTACTTTCCTTTTTTCTTTAATCATTTGTCTAAGAGTTTCTATATCATTCGGAGGACATGAATCTGTCCATTTAAACACATTTTTTGGTATCCCATGAGACTCTAATAATTTTGTTCCTGGAACATGCATATCATATACAAGTTGATCAGACCAACCATGATAAGATCCTCCAATTTTAATTATCCATTTGCGATTTGTAAAGGTTCTCGCGATTCTAATTGCCAACATATCTGCCTCAGTTCCCGATTGTAACCATCTAATTATTTCGCATGATGGAAAATATTTTTGTAGTTGCTCAGCTGCCATATATTCATATTCATTTGTTATTCCGTGACAAGGTCCTAATTCTTGAATTACTTCAGTAACTTTATCTATTAAGGGTTTATACTGATGCCCTAGAATTATAGGTCCACCACACATTAAGTAATCTGTTAAAACTACATTATCTATAGTTTCCATATAACAATCATATACTCTTTTACTTACTAGAGGGAATGGATGATTGAAGGCAAGATTATGTTCTACTCCTCCAGGGATAATTTTTTTTGCTCGTTCATATGCTGTTTTGGACTTTGGATGATTCTTATGATATCTATCGATTATCCCTCTTATTTCTTCTGATTTAAATTTTCTAATTGGCTGATTTACAATATTTTCAATTTTAGCTCTCATATCCTCATATTTCATACTAGATGACATATTAATCAAAACTTAAGTATAAATTGCACATAAAATAAATAAGTATACTATTTCATCAAAAATTAATTTTTTTTAAAATAATAAATACCGAGTTCTTGGAATATAAAATTTAAAGAATCTTTATTTACTTTATTATCATTTATATAATTTATGTCTAATTCACAATCTAAATATATTTTAGCTATTGATCATGGTACAGGGGGTCCAAAATCTGCTATTGTATCTACTAAAGGAGAAGTTCTTGAATGGGCTTTTAAAGAAGTACCTTTATACGTACAAAAAGGTGGTGCTGTAGAACAAGATCCTGAAGAATGGTGGAAAGCAATTTTAAATACTTCCAAGCAAGTTATTGATAGTGGAAGAGTCTCTGTTGATGATATTGTAGGTATATGTAATACAAGTCAATGGAGTGGAACTGTCGCAGTTGATAAAGATGGAAACCATTTAATGAATTCAATAATTTGGATGGACACAAGAGGATCAAAATATATTAAAAAATTTCATAAAAGTTTAATTCAAGTTTCAGGATATTCCTTATTCAAAATTTTAAGATGGATAAAACGAACTGGAGGAGGTCCCAGCAAAAATGGAAAAGATCCAATTGCTCATATATTATGGATTAAAAATGAACTTCCAGATATCTACAATAAGACTTATAAGTTCTTAGAACCTCAAGATTTTATTAACTTAAGACTTACAGGAAAATTTGCTACATCTCCAGTTTCGGTTCATCTTCATTGGATAACAGATATTAGAGATATTAATAATGTAAAATACTCAAAAAAACTTATTAAAGTTTTAAAAATTGCACCAGAGAAATTCCCTGAAATTAAATCCTCAATTGATATACTAGGCCCATTGAAAAACGATGTTGCTGATGAATTAGGTTTGAATCGAAGTGTAAAAGTTGTAGTAGGTGCACCAGATATACCATCAGCATCAGTAGGATCTGGTGCTGTTAATGATTATGAAACACACATCTGTGTAGGCACTTCAGATTGGGTGTCATGTCCAGTTCCATATAAAAAAACAGATAAATTTCATAATATGGCGAGTGTTCCCTCAGCAATTCCTGGAAAATATATTATTGCTAATGAACAAGAAATTGCAGGAGGTGCATTAACTTTTCTCAGAGATAAGATTTTATATCATAAAGATGAATTATTAAAAGAAGAGGCTGTTCCAGATGTATACAAAATATTCGACAAAATTGTAGAGCATATTCCCGCTGGTTCAAATAATCTTATCTTTACTCCATGGTTAATTGGAGAAAGAGCACCAATTGATGATGAAATGATTAGAGGAGGTTTATATAATTTATCACTAGAAATGTCCCGAGAACATATAATCCGTGCAATCTTTGAAGGAATAGCATATAATATACGATGGCTATTTATGTATGTGGAGAATTTTATCAAAAAATGGAAAATTAGAGAAAATCCAAATATGAAAAGCCAAGATTTTATAATCCCTGAACTTAATATTATAGGTGGTGGGGCTCAGAGTAATGTCTGGTGTCAGATCTTTGCTGATGTGCTTAATAGAAATATTAGGCAAGTAATAAATCCAATTCAGGCAAATGCAAGAGGAGCTGCCTTTATTGCCTCAGTTAGCTTAGGCTATCTTAAATGGAACGAGATTCAAAAATGTTGTGAGATTTCAAATATCTTTACACCCAATCCTAAGAACAGAAAAATCTATGATACACTCTTCAATGAATATTTGAATATATATAAAATCATGAGAAAAACATATAAAAGGCTAAATAAATAAATTCAATGAATATAAACCAAATCAAAACTATTTCTTACTAATTTATCCTAATTATTTTATCAACCTTGAATTTTTTTTGCGATTTCTGGTGTTATTCTTTGTTGAATGAATTCTATGATGAAATTTATATAATTTTTTACAATTAAAGAGTCATCTTTTATCTCCTGCAATTTTTTATTTAAATTTCTTTTTGAGATCCTCTTAATGCTTTTAAGAAAAAGTATAATATCATCAACATCTTTTAAAAATTTTGAAATACAGAATTCTAATGTATAGAGATTATCCTGTTTATCATTTTTATAGAGGACAGAATTAATAAATGAATATTCTAATTCTAAACTCGTTTTCCAAGGTTTTTGAACAATATGTTTGCGTAGATTTATAAGAAATGCTGGTTTCCTCTGATTATTAACCAATACATAAAAATATTCAGTAGAATAATCCTTATCTTTGCTATAATCGATGGTTTTTAAGAATTCTGTATCCTTATATTTTTCTGGCATTATATCATCGAGGAAATGATTTATTAACTCCAGATTTACCTCTGACTCTTTTTCTTGAATAATTAATGATGGATAATTAAATAATTTAGCATGAATAAGTCCTGCTAAGCATTGAAATCCGATCATTTCAATAAAATCTCTTAAACTCACTGCTTTACCATTGTCAACATAATTCTCCTCTCTTAATTCTAATTTAGTTAAAGAGGATATAGTTAAATCGATCGATTCATATCCAAGAATTGTTCCCTGATTATTTAGATATACAATAAATATATGATCTTTACATGCTGCTCCTTTAGGAACCCTTATTTTTATGTGACCAATTTTCTTTTCTTCAAATATACTTTGGGGAACTGATATTTCTTTTTCTACCCCACAGCGGGGACATACAACTTTAACTAATTTATATTGTACTTGCACTTAATATTCCACAAAGAATTAGTATTTTTGAAAAATTGTATTAGACAAATCATTTTTTACAAATATAAATATATCTCAATTTAAAAGATATTCATAATATCCACATAACAAAAGGTATATTTTTATATTTACCTATATAGGCAACAAAAATGAGTATATTACTCAAGAATGTGATCATATGATATTATTATCTTATAAAAGTGATTGTTTTTGATAAATTAGTACATTATCATCGAGTTATCATCCTTTTCACTTGTATATTAGAAAATTCTGACTCTCTGGCATTTTAATTCTTATGATATGTAGTATAATTGTTATATTTACAAGCCTCAATGAAATACGAATGAAAAAGAGAGATCCCTACCCACTTCCGCTCACTGTTATTCCTTCGGATTATCATAGTTAGGGGGCAAATAACGATACTCGTATTGAGAGAAACAATGGGAGTGAATAAGAGAGTTCAATGGAAAAAGTATTCCCAAAAACAAGAGGTGGATGGGATAGAGGCTATCGGACTGTAGCCATAAATAATGTAGGTAATAATATTATTTGAAATCAAATGAGTACAATTTTATTCATTGTAATGATCTAGAATCCTTCACTTTCTAAGTATCAAAAATATTTTATCTAGGATGTAATAATGTGAATAATTTAAAAAGTAAAAAATTAGTAGATTAGAGAAAATAAAAAACAAATACAAAAAAAAAAAAAAATAAAAATGATTAAATTAACCTTTAATTTCTCTTCCCTTCTTGAGTCTTTCTATATCTTTTTCCTGTAATTCTCTACGTTGTACTTTTCCTGTCATACTAACAGGCATCTTTCGGACAAATTCAATATATTTTGGACTTTTCCATTTGGTCATATTCTCTCTAGCCCATTCCTTCAACTGTTCACTAGTTATATCACGATCGGCTTTATATCCTTTTTTAAGAGTAACCCATGCTTTTATAGCCTCTCCTGTCATCTCATCGGGTATTCCCGCAACAGCAACTTCATCAACATATTCATGATGACCTAACAGTTCCTCTACTTCTTTAGGAAATACAGAATGACCTGAGACTTTAACCAAAGATTTCTTTCTATCACGAATTTCAACCCAACCATGTTCATCCATAAAGCCAATATCTCCAGTAAGAAGCCATCTCTTTCCACCCCAATATTTTAAATTATCCTCTTGTTCCTTTTGTTGACCTAAATAACCCAACATTATATGTGGTCCAGCACAGCAAATCTCTCCAGTATTTTCGATTCCAAAACCACCTCTTTCTTTTGTTCCATCGCAAATAGGTCCATTTTCAAAGTTTTCTGAATCAAATATAGCCCAATCACAACCAGGAAGTGGTAGTCCTAGTTTTCCGGTCTTAGTAGGTCCCCAAAAGGGAGCAATACTTACCATTGGAGAGGTTTCAGTCAATCCGTAACCAGAACGTATAGGACAAAAAATTTCTTCAAATGGTATCCGAATATAATCATGTAAAGGACCAGCTCCTTGAGTAGCATATTTAATTTTTTTCCAAAAATCATATTTTTTCTTAAATTCTTCTACGCCCATCTCATGGACAAAATCTGTGAGCCTTTTAAATAACATTTCGACTCCAGTATACATTATTCCTTCAGGTGCGTCTATCTTATTTATTGCTTCACACAAAACATCATCAGTTGGTGGTTTTGGAAATAGAAGCATTATCATTCCTAAATTAAAAGCAGCACTCATAACGCATGTCATCCCAAAACTATGAAAAAATGGAATCGAACCAATTGTTATCATTCCAGCCTTTAGCTGTGTCCAAGGTTTACCCATATGAAGATTCGTGCATAAATTCGCATGCGAAAGCATCGCAACTTTGGGCAATCCTGTTGTTCCACCAGTCATAAGGTACACTGCGGGGTCAGTCCACGGATCAATATCTACCTCAACTTCTTCTGGTTCTGTATTTTTAACTATATCCTCCATCCAAATAATCTTATAATCCTCAGTTTCATTCGGTATTGCATTTTTAGCATTGGGGATTCCTAATTTTTCTATAATTCCTTCATCAGCAGTCAGAAAATCCACAAGATTCGAAGGTATTAGATATTCTACATTCGACTTCGGAAGTATCTCTTTAGGTCCTGCGAGATATAACATATCCATAAGAACAAGTACTTTAGCATTAGTCATCGTTAAGGAATGTAAAAGTTCCAATGGTCTATATTGAGGATTGATACCTTGGGCAATCGCACCAATATATTGACAACCAATATATGCAACAACAAAATTAATTGAATTTGGTAGATCAATTGCAACAACATCTCCTTTTTTAACTCCTAATTCTTTG
The DNA here is from genome assembly GCA_048937405.1 of Promethearchaeota archaeon. Lineage (GTDB taxonomy): Archaea > Asgardarchaeota > Lokiarchaeia > Sigyniarchaeales > SOKP01 > Loki-b32. Next base: position 20,296 of record JBHLNF010000017.1, on the reverse strand, counting down.
TGAAGATATGTTCCAAACCGTTTAGCATAATCAAATAATATTTTTAATTTCACTCGCTCTATATATGGACCATAAACAAAAACACAAACATCACGTTCCCAGGTATTATATTTTTCTGCTGCTTTTAAGAAAACTTCCCATAATGGTAAAACTTCAACATCTTCTATGTCTTTTATTTGATGTGGAACACCTTGAGGCCAGTAACCTCCTTGATCTGGTGGTGTAAACCACACCTTGCTTTCGTCTACTAAAAATTCTGGATCATTTAAACTCGGCATTATTTATTCACTTTCTAATAGTTTTTTTATTGAATTAGATTATAATATACTTTGTATATTATAATTGATTTATAATTATATAATAATTTAACTCGATTTTAGGATTGATTCATCTAAATAAAGTTCTTATTAATATGACTCCAGAATATCTTCTACTTTAATTTCTTCAACATCTTCTTCATCAAATTCTTCTTCAACAATATATTTGTTTTTTAGGTCTTTTTCAGTCATTTTATTCATCTAAGACTTTATTGTCGAAATAAACTTTTATATTTCAAATTTTAAATAATTGATATACTTTTTTAGAATAGATAATTAATAAAGATGTATAGCTTTATTCAAATTTATAATGAAAATCAAAATCTAATTTTCTAATGGGTTTTAAAGATAAACTTAAGGAACAATTAGAAGGTAATTTATCTAAAGAAGAACTTTCATTACTTCCCCGGGGATTTCAAACCTTAGGAAATACCATAATTTTAAAACTTAATCCAATATTAAAGGAGAGAGAAAAGGAAATCGGAGAAACTTGTTTAGGATTGTTCCCTAGTATTAAATCTATATTTATTAATAGGGGAAAAATTGTTGGATCTTTCAGAGAACCCGAAAAAATTGAATGGCTCGCTGGAGAAAATAATCCAATAGTTAAGCATAAAGAACATGACATAATATATCTATTTGACATTACAAAAATTATGTTTAGTAAAGGAAATCTCAATGAAAGGAAATTTCTAGCGACTTTGGTTAAAAATGGTGAAGTAATTGTGGATATGTTTGCAGGAATAGGATATTTCTCATTACCTATTGCAAAACATTCTAGTGCTGAAAGAATATATAGTATTGAGCTGAATCCTGAATCGTACAAATATTTAAAGGAAAATATAAAAATAAACCATTTAGAAAATAAAATTCTGCCAATTAATGGGGATTGTAAGGTTGAAGCTATAAAACTTAGTGAATCAGGGATAAGAGCTGATAGAATAATTATGGGCGTTTTTCCTGCGCCTAAAGATTATATAGAGGAGGCGTTATCTTTGGTGAAGGACAAAGGAACGATGATACATTATGAAGGAGTAGTAGAAAAGGATAATTTTTTATCTTTATTTGATGAGTTCAAAGAAATTGCACTTAGTGAAGGATATATATGTGAATTAAATTCATATAGATTTGTAAAAAGTTATGGTCCGAATTTATTTCATACTGTTTTGGATATCTTCGTAATATAATGATTATTCTTATTTTTTTCTAATTAGAATATATATATCATCTTTTATATACAAAGAAGTAATAAATTAATATAGAAAATATAATTGGTGATAATTTAATAAAATCGAAAAATAAAAAAAGAAGTACTATAATAACATTAGGAATACTCTTTCTAATACTCAATCTTGTGTTAGTTGGGATTAATAAAGATTCATTATTAGGAACTATAAATTCTGCAAATCACAATTTTGTTCTTAGAAGTTCAGGATATATAGAAGTTGGAAAAATTAAAATAGATGATAACGGAGGATCTGGTTCTGGTTATCATACTTGGGACTGGTATAAATCTAATTATCCTTCTTGGTGTAGTGGTTTTGGGACTTGGAATGAGCCCTATGTTATTAACAATATTGAAATTAATGCTGGTGGTTCTGATAGTTGTATCATAATTAGAGACTCTAATATATTTTTTATAATTAATAGTTCTAAGGTTTATAATTCAGGAAAAACTTCATGGGACGCCGGAATAAGATTAATTAACACTAATAATGGAAAGATTAATAATATTGATTGTAATAATAATAAACGTTATGGTTTTTGGTTAGATAATTGTCATAATAATTCTATAATAAATTGTAATATAACCTATAATTCAGACAGAGGAATTCGTTTAGATTATAGTAATTATAATAAAATTACTGGAAGTAATGTCAGTAATAACGATATTTCAGGAATCGCACTTTACTATTCTGAATATAACGAAGTTTGGGATAATATAGCAAATGAAAATATTCATGGAGGTATATATTTTAGGAATAGCAATCATAGTTATTTTTATGATAACTCAGTATGGAATAATGCCTATGGAATACAGTTAGATTGGTATAGTCGTAATAATTCTGTTTGCAATAATGATGCTTTTAATAATTCTTATGGGATTTGGTTATATGAGAGCTTAAATAATACTATCTCGGAAAATACAGTGTATAATAATACAGATTATGGCATAAGTTTAATATTAAGTGAAAATAATACAATTTCGGACAATTTAATTGAATATAATCCATATGGAATATATATGGAGAGAAATCTTAATATTACAATTATTGAAAATGATGTACTCCGTAATCAAAAAGGAATTTTTCTATATAGAAGTAATTATTCTTTTATTTATAAAAACAACTTCATTAATCCATCCGGAACTAATGGTATAGATAACGGAACTAACAATTTGTGGGATAATGGTGCAATTGGTAATTATTGGCATGATTATCCTGGAACTGATATAAATGATGATGGTATTGGGGATACTCCATATAATATTCAAGGTCCAGCACTAAGTCAGGATATAAAACCTATATTTTGGGATCCTCCAATTTTTTCAGTCATTTTGCCACTTAATACGGACCTTTATGGAAAAAACCCTCCCTCATACCAAATTTCTATAGATGAGGGAATCGCACATACAACTTGGTATACAATTTCTCAAGATATGATTACAATAGTGAGTGAGATCTCTAATTTAGAGGGAACTATTAAACAATCAGATTGGGATATCTTTGGGAATGGGACTATGTCTATAACTTTTTTTGTAAATGATTCCAAGGGATTAATTGATTCAGAAGTTTTTTATATCAAAAAAGATGTTCTAATCCCAGATATTAAAATTATTTATCCTCAAGAAAATCAAATCTTTACTGAGGATCCACCTAACTATGAAATTTCAATAGTAGAACCACATCTTAATAAAATATGGTATACATTAGATGGTGGACTGACTAATATCACGATTAATAGTCTAACAGGAACTATTGATGAAAATATATGGGATTCCTTTGGCGAGGAAAAAGTAACCATAATATTCTATGCAAGTGACGTTTTAGGACATATTGGGAGTGCAAAAGTAATTGTTGAAAAAATACAGTTAAAAACTGATAGAAACGGATTTAATACTGGATTATTAATTACTATAATCGGTGTAACTATGGGAGTTATCGGTATTGCTGCTATAGTAGGATTAACTCTTTATCTCAAGAAAAAAAGAAGAATTGTAGACGACGTTATAGACGAAGAATTATAAAATGATCTTTTATTAATTCTTTCAAATACTTAAAATTTTTTCAGTTGAGTTTTATTTTATGATTAAAAAAAAAAGAAGTTTGACAATTCTTATCTTAATCTCAGTTCTTATTTTATCTCTTTTCAATATATTTGTTCATAATATAAAAATATTTAATAAAACGTCTAATCCTCTTAAAAATGATATAAATAGAGTCCCAAAAAACTCAGAAGGTTATATTGCCTCTTTTATCCACATTGATGGAAGTATTCCCCTTAATTGGTCAGATACAGCAGATGACAATGATTGGTGTTATTTTGATGGTGTTCGTTATATTATTGAAAATGTTACAATAAATGGATTAAATTCTAGCAGTTGTATTTTGATTGAGAATTCAAGGGAATTTTTCAAAATAAGAAATTGTACTGTTCATAATTCAAGTAAAGGGATAGATTTTAAAGGTGCAGGAATCCAATTAATTAATGTTAGTAATGGGATATTAGAAAATAATAATTGCTCATATAATCAAGGACATGGAATATCTTTAATTGAAAGTTATAATAATACTATTTTCAAAAATAACTTCACCTACAATGAAGAAAGTGGAATATTTCTTGAAGATAGTACAGAAAATAAAGTATTAGACAATTTCGCAACCGAAAATGTAATTAATCCACAATTTGTCTTTATGATGCCGATTGGGGCTGACATTTTCCTTTATGGTAGTGGTAACAATACAATCTCAAAAAATAATCTTACAAATAACAATTATATTGGATTAATTTTGCTAAATAGTCATATGAATAATTGTTCAGATAATACCTTGAATCTGCATAGTTTTTTTGGAGTTTTATTTTTCTCAAGTAATAATAATAGTTATTATAATAATAATATCTCTGGAAGTAATGCGGGAGTGACGCTAATGTCCAGCAATTATAATAACTTATCATATAATATTTTATTCAATCTTGAAACTACAGGAATTCAATTAGACGCTGGTAGTAGTCATAATCAAATCGATAACAACGAACTTAGTAAGTTAAATGAATCTGGAATTTCAATAAAAGGTGAAGCTAGTCACAATTTAATATTTGAGAATAATATTACCATTACTAAGGAATATGGAATTAGAATAGAACAAGGACATTTTAATAATTGTTCAAAAAACATTATCTTAGATAATAATAGAAGCGGAATTGAAATATATAACTCACAGAATAACACTTTAATGAATAATAATGTAAGCAATAATTTATTAAGTGGAATTTCTATATTAAATTGCACTGGGACTTTTTTGTCAGTAAATTATTTATACAACAATACTGGTTGTGGAGTTGAAATATTTGATAGTATTTATCTTGATATTAGTGAAAATGAAGTCAATAATAGTTTACGTGGAATGTATATAGAAAATGTCAATAGTTCTGTGATTTTTAAAAATAATCTATATAATAATAGTATGGATGGATTGTTCTTAGACGATTGTTATTATAACAATATTTCTTATAATTATGCTTTTAATAACAGTAATCATGGTATGTTTTTTAGAAATTGTCATTCAAATAATGTAACTAATAACGATCTTCTTAATAATACTGATGGATTATATTTTGACGATTGTCACTCTAATTCTATTTTAGAAAATCATGGTTTAAATAACAAAAATAAGGGAATTGAATTAGTTTCAAGTTTAAATAACAATATTTCTTCAAATTTATTAGAATTTAATGAATATGGAATGTCCCTTACAGATTGTAATAATAGTTTTATTTATGAAAATGAGGTTAATGATAATCAAGAAAATGGAATTGAACTTTGGGGAGGTTATTGGAATCTTGTCTTAAAAAATGAAATTATTAATAATGCTGAAAATGGAATATTTCTGATATCTAGTGAAGATACTAATATCACCTTAAATGAACTTTATTACAATGAATACGGTATTAACTTACAAGGATGTAATAATATTACTATTTCAGAAAATAATGTGAACAATAATCCCGAAAATGGTATTTTTATTCTTCATTGCAATCTATCTACTGTTTTTAGAAATGAAATTCATTACAGTAAGTATGGAATCTATTTAAATGATGCTCTTGATAGTTTCATTTTTAATAATACTATATCCAATAATAATGAGTTTGGAATATTTTTAAGAGTAAGTCATAGTAATAACATTACAGAAAATAATGTTAACTTTAATATTATCTATGGAATATGGCTAGATCATAGTAATGATAACCAAGTTACTTACAATACTTTGATTGGAAATGGTCAGTGTATTGTAGAAGATTTTTGCACGGGAAATACTATTGAAAATAATATATGCAAGAAAGAAGTTGAAATTCCTACTATTATTATAAATAATCCATCTAATGGCGATCTTTTTGGAAATGCACCTCCCAGCTATAATTTAACCATTATTGAATCCAATCTCGATAAGTTATGGTATTCACTAGATGGGGGTTTAACTAAGATTTTCTTTGAGAATTTTACTGGAATAATAGATCAAGTTGCATGGAACCAGGAAAGTAATGGTTCAGTATTCATTACTTTTTACGCGAATGATACCTCAAATAATATTGGATTTGCCCAAATAATGATTAGGAAAGATATAATTGCTCCAGAAATCTCAGTTCTTAGACCAATCGAAAATGAGAAATTTAGTAATGATGCTCCTAATTTTGAGATTTTAATTACTGAACCACATCTAGATAAAATTTGGTATACATTAGATGGTGGACTGACTAATATCACGATTAATAGTCTAACAGGAACTATTGATGAAAATATATGGGATTCTATTAATGAAGGAAATGTGACTATTATATTCTATGCGAGTGACACTTTAGGAAATATAGGACATTTTGAAGTCATTATTGAAAAAGTGTCAGAAAGTAATGTAATCGGATTTAATCTAGGGTTATTATTTACTATAATCAGCTTAACAATAGGAATTATCGACATTGCTGTGGTGATTATTTTAAAACAATATCTTAGAAAAAATAGATAACTACCTAAATTAAAACGATAATATTGATTAGGTAATAGTTATATCAAATAAGATATATAGATCAAATTTAATTATATAGTTTTAGATATATTTGCAAGTAAAATATAGATAATTTTATTTATAGAAGAGAAGTTTATATCTTATATAGTATAGAAGAGTGAGACAATTTTTAATCGAATTTAAAATGAATGGGTGTGGGTAAGTTTGAATGGAAAAACTAGTATTGCTTTAGATTATAGTCATAATAATTTTTTAATCTTAGAATCATCAAGTTTTAGTGAATTTACTCAGTTCTTATTCACATCTGGGTATAAACTAGGAAAAATCGAAACCGGATTTAATTCTCTAGGGAATTTTGAGAAATATAATGTTATTATTTTATCAACTCCAAGAAATACAAGTTTAAAACAGAATGAAATTGAAATACTTGAGGAATATGTAAAAAAAGGGGGCAGTCTTCTAATAGTCAGTTCCAGTGGAGGAGATCATACTAATAATACAAATTTAAATGATTTAACAAAAAGATTTGGATTTGAATTTGTTTCGGATGAGATTTATGATTCAGTTAACTATGTAAATCTTCAGAAAAGACCAATTATAACCAGATTTAAACCACACGTTATAACACAACAAATTAAGAAAATAGTATTCTCAAGTTCTTGCTCAATAAAGATCTTAGATTTTATTGAGGATGAGAAGAATATAAAAATCCAATCGATAATACAATCTGGGTTAAATAGTTGGCATAAGCGTTACGATGGTGAATATTGGATTGAAGAGGATAGTCCTAAGATTCCGTTAATGGTCTCTGTAGAATACTTTAAGGGAAGAGTTGTTGGTTTTGGAAATCTTAGCATTTTTTCATCACTTGCTCGTGAGTATGGCTTTACTGCTTTTGAAAATGATCTTTTAATAGCTAATATTCTGAGTTTTTTGATAGGTGCTATAGAATCTGAAGGAAAACCTATAACAATTGAACTAAATTTAGATTTATATTACTGGATTGAAGGTATTGTTAAAAAAGAGAAATGGGATAACGCAGGAGATCTTATAAATGTAGGGATGAAATATTTTAAAGATAATTATGAAGTAATTATTGAAGAAATTAAAAAATTACGATTAGAGAGATTAGAGAAAAAGAAAGCATATGAAAAACAGTTAAAAGAAAAAGAAAAAAAAGAGAAAAAAGAACCTACTGAAGAGGATGTATTAGAAAAACTCCCTGTTTTAGAAAGAAAAAAAGAAGATCTTGAAGAAATTATGGACGCGTTAGGAGATATTACTGGTGAGACATATGAGATTTCAATTGATTTAGAGGAAGAGGAAGATGAGGCGGAGGTAAAAACATCTCATGAGAAATCTCTACTAGAATATACAGATGAAGATATTGATGAATTTGAAAAGAGATATCCTAAAAAAGCAATCTGGCATGGTAAGCCAACGAAAGCATTTAAACAATGGTTAAGAAAAAAAAATAAAAATTAGTATACTTATTATCCGTAAAATAGAAATTATATCTATTATTCCTTTTCTTAGAAATATGGAAAGATTTTTATTTGTTTTAGGTTCTAATTTTCGATTATCAATTGCAGAATTAGACAATTACCTTAAACATTCTCAAAATAAGGGTAAAATAATCGATTACTCTGGTAATATCGCGATAGTAGAATTTGAAAAATTACACCAGGATAAACAATATATTAATAAACTCATGGAAATTCAATTCATTTTAGGAGGTTGTCAAAAAATTGCAGAAATTTATGATTTTATTGATATTAACACTATTCAGGAAGCCTTTCCACTCCAAATTAGTAAGTTTAAATCTGTTGAAAAATCAAGGGAGAAGATACTTAAAATTCTTGATAATTTGATCATTGGAAAAGATGGAATTTTTCCTAAAATCTACGAGAGTATGTTTTTTGCTGTTTCCATTTATCCAAATCTCTATGATGAGAAATATTATTCTGAAGTATTAATTAAACACTTACTACCTTTTCTAAACAAAGAAATAATGGAAATTCTCAAAAGAAAAGGGGCAACCAAAGCACTTTATTATCAATATCCTGAAAAAAATATAAAATTAGGTAATCTGAATCCAATTTTTCCACATCATATAATTAAATATGAACTCCTTAAAGAAAATAGAGCTGAAATAATTTTTGGTTTCACTGAAGAGGGTGTATATATCGCAAGAACCTTTACAACTGATGATCCAAATTTTAAAAGAAAGATTGATGAAGAAAGACCATTTAAAGAATTTAAAAGCGCAATTTCTCCAAAATTAGCAACGATAATGCTAAACTTTTTAAACTTATTTACAAATAGAGAAAAAAAGAAAATTCTTGATCCATTTATTGGAAATGGTACTATAGGTTTATTTGCTATACTGCATGAATTCCAAATATTTGGATTGGATATTGATACAGAAAAAGTGAAAAATACAATCCGTAACATTTTTTGGTTATTATCATTGTTGGAAGAAGAAATACCTCCATTTATAGATAAAAGAGTTGTAAATCATGATGCAAGAAATTTATCTGAGATTTATGACGCATACTCTTTTGATGGTATATGTACTGAACCAGATCTAGGTCCTTTTTACAGAAATAAACCTTATTATACTCAAGTTAAAGAGTTAATAGAGACAAAGTTGGAACCATTATATGATAAATTCTTTCAAGAAGCTTATCTTATTTTAAAACCAAATTGTAGACTTTGTTTCATTTCTCCAATTATTAGTACTATTGATGGAAATGATATTCAAATAAATATTGAAAAATTAGTTTACAAAAACAAATTTGTCATTGTGCCATTAATAGATCTAACCAGAATAAATAACAAATCAAATCAGAAACTTAAATTTCGAAAAGATTATGTTAAAACATTAATTGATGCTAAAAAAGGGCAAATAACTAAAAGAAGACTGTATGTATTAGAAAAAAAATGATCTATTATGGAATATAAAGATATTTTGGATGAAATTGAAAAGCAATTAGAAGGAGAAGCTCATTTAGATGAATTAGCTAAAAATAAACATGATCCATTTAAAATTTTAATATCAACGATATTATCAGCACGAACAAAAGATGCTAACACAAGAATGGCAACAGAAAGATTATTTTCAAAATATAATACACCAAGAAGTATAGCTGACGCAAATATTAATGATATTGAACAGCTTATAAAATCAGCAGGTTTTTATAAAGTAAAAGCTGCTCGAATTAAAGAAGTATCAAAAATATTAGTTAATAAGTACAATAGCATCATTCCTAAGAATTATGAGGAATTAATAAGTTTACCTGGTGTTGGGAGTAAGACCGCTAACTGTGTATTAGTGTATGCTTTTAAGATGCCTGCGATTCCCGTAGATACTCACGTACATAGAATCTCAAATAGATTGGGCTGGGTAAAGACTAAAAATCCTCTTAAAACAGAAGAAGCTTTAAAGGAAAAGATTCCAAAGGAATTATGGTTAAAAATTAATAGATTATTTGTGAGATTTGGGCAACAAATATGTTTTCCTTTAAGACCAAAGTGTAATTTGTGTTCATTAAATAATATTTGTCCAAAAGATTTTTCTATGGAATTAGCAAATAAAAAGAAAAAAAAATGAGCTTAATAATCTAATATATAGTCTAATATATAGGGTTATTTTTCCTTTTACGAGTGTAGAATAGATAACCAAATAAAAAACCTCCTAATAAACCAAATATATGAGCCCAAAAATTTATCCCCTCCATTAATGAAGTAACTAAAAAAAATATGATATAAAAAATAGCAAAATATAAAAGAGAGGGATCATCTGTAGCAATAATTATAAAAGAGGCTCCAATTAATCCAAAAATAGCTCCAGATGCTCCTAAACTAATTGAATCCAATGGAAGTAAAAATAGGGAGAATAAATTACCAATTAAACCTGAAATAAAATAAATAATTAAAAATTGTATTTTAGAAATAACTGTATTATTTTCTACAGTCGCGCCAAACAAAAGTAAAGCTAGCATATTTGAGAATAAATGAATAGGATCAGCATGAAGGAACATTGAGCTAAAAAGCCTCCAAACTTGGAACTCGTTAATCACGTTTCTGTTAATTTGTACAAGATAAAAGAGCACATTTTCAGGGGCTATTAAATTAAAAAGGAGGTAGCATAAGATATTAATAAAAATTAGTGTTAATGTTATTCTAGCATCCTTTAGATTCTCAACGTTTAAAACAAACATATTAATATATTGTGATTAGAACAGTTTAGAATTATTAAAACAAAATTTAATAATTTGTTTTTATATTATTTTTTTAATATAAAAAGTGACTGATATAATTTGGACAGAAACGAAAGATTCAAGGATAAACTTAAAGTAAAGAAAAAGCATTTAATAGACTCCTTAATTGTAAATGAAATCTTAAAGGATAAGCGTTTAATAAAAGCATTTATGGATGTTCCCTTAGAACAATTCATTCCAGATAGATTTCTTAAAGTAGTACGACTTTATGAGGATGTACCAAATTTATTTTATTATGATGAGCAAAATCCTAACAGCTATAGAACGATTTCTGCCCCACATATGATAAGTATAATGCTTCAAGGCCTTTCTCTGACGGAAGATGATGATCTACTAATATTGGGGGCTAAAAGCGGATATATTGCAGCTTTAGCACATAAATTAGCACCTAAAGGTGAAATAATAATTCTTGAGGCAAATTCTGAAATCGCTAAAATTACTTCTGATAATTTAAAAAAATTAGATTTTGATGATAACATATCAATCATCGTTAAGAATCCTCTTAATGGAATGCCTGAATTAAGTCCTTGGCAAAAAATCTTGGTAACTGGAGCTATTGAACAATCAAGAATAAATTCTTTATTAAATCAACTCGACCAGAATGGGGGTGTCTTATTTGCACCAATTGGTCCAGAAATTATCCAAATGTATACTCAAATCCTTCGACAAAATGATGAGTATTTTGGAAAGAAACAGCTTCAAGTTAAATTTTCTCCTTTAATTACTCAATTAGAGTTAGATAATTTAGAATTAATAACAGATTTTGATGAATCTGAATTATCAGATAAATCTACCGAATTAGACTCCATAACAAGAATTCAATCGAATAGAATTCACATTAAATATACTTCAGAAATTGTGGATGAAATTTCAGATGATTCCCATTTTAAATTAGAATCAATAGATGAGGAACAAAAAAATTTAGTAATGGCTTATTTAAAAGAGATTACATTAACTTTAAAAGATTTAAAGAAAGAGGAAGATACAGATAGATGTTTTACTCATATTGAAACAATTGAAATAAGGCTTGAAGATTTAAAAAAATATAAAAAAATATATCAAATTAAGATTAAAAGAATGCAAACTATCTTAAATCAAATAAGATCATACATTATTATAAGAAAAGAGTTACAAAAAGAAGAAGTGTCAGATCAAGGAATTATTGATAAAAAAATTGAATTATTAAATAGACAGATTGAAGAAATTAATGTATTTTTAGAACTTCTTAAAGAAAATATTCAAAGGGTTAAAACTCTACATTAAATGATCTAAATTTTATCTAAAATATACTTGTTATTTTTTCAGAAAATTTAAAACTGCTTTCATAAAATCAGGTAGATCACTTGGTATCCGTGAAGTAATTAAATTATTGTCAATAACTACTGAAGCATCTTCGAAGCGAACACCTGCATTCACCATATCATCCTTTATTGCAAAATAACTAGTAGCTTTACGTCCTTTAAGAATTTTAGCAGAAATTAAAACCCAACCAGCATGACAAATAGCAGCTACTAGTTTTCCCTGTTCATTGATTTGTGAAACAAATTCAAGAACATTTTCATCTCTTCTAAGATAATCGGGATTTTTTGTCCCACCAGGGATTATTACACCATCATAATCATTGGGATTTGCGTCCCTTATTAATTTATCAGGTATGATTGGATATCCGTGTTTCCCTTTGATTTCTCTTTTATACAAACTAATTAGTTCTGTATCATACCCTGCTTCATTCAATCTAATACGCGGATAATGAAGTTCAAGATCTTCATATCCATCTGTAGCTAAAATTGCTATTTTAATTTTTTATCAACTCAATATCTATTGTAGATTAAAATAATTACTGATTCCTATATATACTACAATAAGTCCCATAATTATAAATATATAATTATAGGGTGGTGATATCAATCGATATGGCGTTTTATTCTTGTATTGATCATATTTCATATCAAATTTTGGGATAAGCAAATATTTTTCTTCTAGAAGACACAATCTATCTGTCAAAATAAATAAAATCGGAGAAATTATCAGTGCAATAAGGGAATCAAATATAAAGGTAATACCAAAATACATTAAAAACCAAGAAAAATATTGAGGATGTCTAACTATTTCATAAACGCCTTTTACTATTAATTTTGGAGACTCATTACCGTTTATTACTATTTTTAATGATTTTATTGCTAATGAATTTATCTTAATTCCGAAAATAATTGTGATTATTCCTATTAAAAAGAACCACGGCCAATATTGCCGAAAATAACTAACATTTATATAAAAAAATGGTTCAAAAAAACTTGAATTTAGAACGGGAATTAGAAAAATAGAAACCATCCAAATTATAGGGAAGATCTTTTTATATAACTCATAAGATTTACTCATTTGATGTTTTTGTTTTAAGCATATTATCCAATAAGCTATAAAATTAAATAAAAAGATCAAAATTAAAACGATGATTATTATTATTAGCATAAAATTCTCAAACCTATTTTCTTGTTTATTAAAGTTAATTTTTATAAATTAATCTCTCAATATATTATTAATATTTATTATTCTTAATGACCTAAAAGAAATTTTATATTATTATCATTTTTTCATATAACATTTATAAAATCTTTTACATTTCTGATTGGAATCTATAAAAAAATAACATATGAATCAATTTTTACATTATTCATAAAATCATAACTATATTCAATAATAAAATCCATTCATAAATATTAAAAAAGAGTAGGAACATAATCTAACTTCTTACTTATCCTATCATAAAAGACAGTAAGATCTTACTACATTGTATTCATAAAACTTAATATTTTATAAAACTTCCTTAAATGAATATTAATTGAAATTAATTAAATTTATTTCTTATTTTAATATTATTAAATAAAATTCGAGGTTTGTCACAAATGGGAGAAGAAGAAGAAAAATTAAGTAAAGAAGAACAAGAGTTATTTTATGAAGTACTATTTAAAAGAATATTAGACATAATGAGAAAACCAGAAATAGAATTAGATCCTTTTGGAGAGATGTTAGATAGGCTTTCTTTATTAGCAGGTATTTTTAGTTTCAGAGCCATGGTTTCTCTCATTCCAGAATTAGTCGCTTTTGCGATTAGATATGGAATGGAGGTGGAAAAAGCATATGAAGAAGAACAACTGACTTTAGAAGAAGATATACAAGGATTCGATGAGGAAGGCCAAGAGAAGCGTATTTCAAGAATACAAAAAGATGTTGATAAACTAAATATCTATTTATAAATTAACCTTTATTTAATCCTTTTTTATAAAGTGAGTATTTTTAATAGTCAATCTATTTTAAATCAAATCTCATTAAAAATAGAAAAAAAATTGAGAATAAAATTTTAAAAAATTAACTATATTTGTTTTTAAAATCCTTTAATTTATTCATTACATCATCATATAACGATCCTACAATAATCTTATCGCCAAGAGCTTTTAATTCCTTTGCAAATGCGATTATTTGATGTAGAACTGGACCTGGTGGAAATTCATCTTTTCTCCTCTCTAGTAGATTTCCAAAAACTTCTCCTGTTGGAGCACGATCCACAGCTTTATATAAATCGATAAAAATATCATGTAACTTACCCGCTTGAGAGTCGGCTACATGTGCTTTTGGTGTTTCTGTCCCTGCGGGAGGTGCTCCTGAAGGATTTGATGATTCACCTCCACCTCTACCTAAAACTACAATAACCGGTTCTGATCGAGGATAATCACCAGAACCAGAGCAATTATAGTTAATACTAACAGAAGAACCTCCTTTTATCTCAAGCACTTTTACATGAAGTTCTGATAAATCACCAACTTGTACCAGTTCATGAGTTGCACCCTCCGGAGGTGTAAATTCAGTTAAGCTAAACCCAGATGGTATTATATCCTTAACTAAAACATTCTCTAATTCGACATCTCCTTTGTTTTGAACTCTTACACCTATACTAAATTCTCCTTCAGTAAGTCCAGGTTTAATACTTTTAAGTGTTTTCAATTTTCGTTTAACATATTTTACCTTTAATTCAGGTTCCTCATCAGGTGATCTAACAAATGAAGGTCCTTCTACAGGAGAATTAATGTCAATTTTAACAGGAGTCATATATTTTGTTTCAGTTGGTGGTCTAGGATTTCTTGCTAATAGAGGGTAGGAAATAACCAGTTTTTTTCCCGGAATAAATTCATTAGCAAGATTATATAATTCAACAAATATCTGATGTTTTTTAGAAAAATCTTGGTCACTCGGATCAATTAATATTTTCTGGACAAATTCTTCTCTTGAACTAATATCAATTCCTTCTAACTCGATTTTTATATTTTTAACTAAAGGAGGAATAAAATCTGGTGGGAGATCATCCGACAAGAAAAATTTATCGATATTTGAGGATCCATCATTTACTATCATATTAATTATTGACATATCAGTATTAGCATATGCATCAACTTCTGGAGGATTTATGGCTTTATCAATAGTAGCACTTAATACCGTATAAACCGTAGATTCTTTAATAATTTCACCAATAACTCTTGGAATCACTACAAACAATGGTGTAAATCCAATTTCAGAACTTAGTTCTGGTACATCTTTAGCTTCAACTTGAAAATTAAAATCCCAAGATTCGTCAGGATTTAGGACTCTATCAGGAGTTTGGGATACTACTGTTTCAGCTCCTGTCGCAATTGTTTGAGATACCTTTACATCTTCAAGTTTCACTTGAAAACTAGATTCATTGATAAATTCAACATTACAATCCCACATACCAGGTTGAGAGCTCTCATCTCTATCTATTCCACTCATCGAATCTGTAAGTCCTCTTATTTCAGGATTCATCAACGTCAATTTGTAATTGTTGATTAAATAGTTCACAATTAAACTCCCCAATTCTTGAGACCCTAATTCTTTTATATTCACTGTAAAGAAAATCTCAAGTTCTGCGTTATTTCCTGCTTCTAGAGAAGTTAACTCCCAAGAAAGTATTCGTTTACCATCTTCTTCCTTCAATGAGGCATCACCAACGGATGGATTTCTCATTTCAATTTCTTGAATAAATGCTGGCATATCCCTTTTAACTTTTATATCTAGGATAGGTAAATTCAAAGGATTTGTAAGAATGAGTTTTAAACTGCATTTATTATCAAATTTGTAGAGAAATGCATTGTTTACTTTACCAGAATCTGATCTGTCTGTATCAAAAATTTCTTGGATTTTTAAAGATGATTCTTTAAGTTCTTTTATTTCATATTTTTGAGAAAAATTTTGGGTGGGATTTAGCGTCCCTACTGTGAGTTCTTTTGAATCCAAAGATGTATTTACATTCTCTTTAACATTAGATATTAAATTCCATAATCTACTTCTTTGTGTCGGATTTTTCACAAGTAAAGTTCCTTTACCTGAGATTTCTTTAATATTCTGTGAACCGTCGAGAACAACGTGTTCTTCATCAGTAATATCTATGACTATAAGATTTTCTGACATTCGATACTCTTCTCATATTTTTATTATTTAAATTAAGAAAATTTTTATACAAATTTTGTTGTCAAAATTTTACATAATAATAAAGTAAGAAAATATAAAGTTTACCTAAACCACAATGTTTTTAATATAATTTTATAATTGATAATCAATATTGATGAGTTAGAAACATAATTATAGCAATTTATATAACTGTGGTTAACGACAAATTTTGGCAAGTTGTCAGGAGATTCAATGAACTAATGAGTTCGGCAATTGAGGGACCAGATTGTTTATCAATATGCCATAGTGATTGTTGTTCAATTAAAATCAATGTTCCCAAAGTTTTAGCACAAAAGTATATTGAAAAAGGATATGCAACTAAAGATGATTTCGTTAGGGGCGATGTTTTTAGCTTTAAATTAAGGTTTGATAATAAAACAGGAAAATGTTTTTTATATAATAAGAAAATTAATGGGTGTGAAGTTCATAATTCAGGAATTAAACCCCCTCAATGTTGGATTTATCCTACGAATTTTTTTAATCTAGATAATAAAAAGATAAGTTGTAAAAAAGCTAATGGCTGGAAGATAATTGATCCTGAAAAAACAAAGGAAGCTGAAAGATTACTCCATTATTATATATTTCTTTGTCAACTTGAAGCCAAGAAAGAACTTAAAGGAATTAAAAAACGTTTTAATCATAATTCTTCTAAAATGCATTTAATAGGATTACTAAAACAAATCCCTCCAAGTCAAATGGCGGGTTTTAAAGACACCTGGGATTTTTTAATCCCTTTATCTGCTCAAGGTATTTCATTACAAATAAAAAAATTTTGTGAAAAATACAATGAAGGTTGTGGATTCAATTATTTGGAGTGTAAATCCATTTGTGATAAAGTAATTCAAGGATTATTAGACTTTTTACAACAAAATGTATACAGATTTATACAGAAAAATGGTCCTGATAATGAAGGCGCTTATCCATTTTATAAGTTGAATGTTTTCTGTAGCAATTCCTAATTATATTGAATTTTTTATGAATAAAGGTTTTATCAAGAAATTTTTGTCGCTTGTTTTTATTCTGATTAAATAATGCATAGGAAAACATGTTACAGAGGTAATATATTATCTTAAATAATATTTGGATAAATATTGATATAATATATATATAATATAGAAAATTAGTGTTTGAAGTGTCATTGGGGAATAGACCTTTAGTTGATTTAGCTAAGAATGTTTTTTCTGAAAAATATGAGTTTATAGAAGGACCAGTACAAAATAAAGGAAAATCTGGCAAGTCTTGGACTTTTGATGCAGTTATAAAAAACAATCTTAGTTCATTTGGAGTATTCATACGAGACTGGAAAAGAGAAATCTCAATTACTCAATTAAGACAACTTCATAAAGCATGTATTGATACTAATTTTGAAGGTGGAATTATGGTTTGCAACGTCATTACTGATTTTTCTCGAGAATATAGTTCCCAATTTGGAATCCAACTTCTTTCCAGAGGGCATCTTATTTCAACCTTACGAAGAAGAAAATTCCAAAATGATTTTTAATTTTGTCAATAATTCACCTTATTGGCAATTTATTTAGCTAATCTTATAATTTACATATTGTCTATTTGTTAAAATTTAGTTAAACTAGATAATTATCTTCTATAAATCCACAGAAATTTCCAAGAAATTTAATTCAAAAGGTTAAAGATTTATAAATTAATGCGATTAAGATAATAATATATATCTACCAAGACAATTAAGTGAAAAGATTTTGATATCTGTTTATCAGCTAAACGAAGAATTAGATGATTTTGAACAACTTGAATTGAAGGAAAATGTTCCATTGTTTGAAATATTAGATTCAAATAAAATTTTGCTTTTTGTTGATTCTCATGAGGGTAAAGTGTGGATTTGGGAAGGAAAAAAAACGAATGCCAGAATGAAATTCATTTCTGCACAATTAGCACCCCATATTAGAGATAAATATGATATTACTTACAGTATTACATCTGTGGATGAACAAGATGAAACTATTGCTTTTAAACTATTAGTTGGTCTTGCATAAAGAAATTTAATAAATTCCCTCACATGAACTATTTTTTAGTTATCTTTTATTTTATCATTTATTAACGAGATATTTTCAAAAAATTAAAGCAATAAAGATACATTTTATGGAT
Source organism: Promethearchaeota archaeon (assembly GCA_048937405.1). Lineage (GTDB taxonomy): Archaea > Asgardarchaeota > Lokiarchaeia > Sigyniarchaeales > SOKP01 > Loki-b32. The sequence continues at coordinate 1,822 of JBHLNF010000017.1, read as the reverse complement.
TATCTGGTTTGAAATAAAAATCTATTGAAAACATTAAATGTATATTAATAAAGAGTTAAAATTTGAACGACAAGAAACAGAAAATTGAAGAAGAATACGTATTTGAGTTCTACGATGAAGATTTTGCAGAATCTTTAGAAGAAGAATTCACTGAATTTAAAGAACAGTTTAAAGAAATCAATTTTAACGATAATCTGAATGAAGAACAGCTTGAGATTATCAATAATATTAATGGTCCAATGTTAGTAATAGCAGGAGCTGGTAGTGGAAAAACAAGAACAATAGTATATTCTGTGGCTAAATTGCTATCCTCTGGTGTAAAACCAAGTGAGATCATGTTAGTCACTTTTACAAATAAAGCCGCTAATGAAATGATTAAGCGTGTAGAGACACTTTTGGGTAAACGACCTAAAGGAATTTGGGCTGGAACTTTTCATTCTATTGCAAATCGGTTTATTCGAAAATATGCAAAAATGCTAGGATTAAAAACAAACTATACTATAATGGATGAAACTGATGCTAAAACTTTAATGAAGCTTTCGATAGAAAAAGCTAATGCAAAAGAAATCGAGGAGCGTTTTCCTAATTCCACAATGGCAAAAAATATTTTATCCTACTCTTTTAATTGCCACAAATCGATTAGGGATTTAATATTATGGAAGTATAATCAATTTGATAGTGAAACTACTATACAGAAGTTAGAAGAAGTATTCAAGATTTATAAGGCTAAAAAAGCAAAAGACAACTTAGTAGATTTTGATGACCTTTTAATATATTGGAACCAATTATTAGATGAGAGAGCTATTGCTCAATTAATTGCTAAGAATATTAAATTCGTTCTTGTTGATGAATATCAAGATACAAATTACGTTCAGGATGAAATTATACATAAAATAGTTAAATGTAACCCAGGAAATAATATCATGGCAGTAGGTGATGATGCTCAAAGTATTTATGCGTTTAGAGGTGCTAATTTTCAAAATATCTTGAAATTTGAAGAAAAAAATAAGAATTGCAAGAGATTTACAATAACTTATAATTACAGAAGTATTCCTGAGATCTTAAATTTGGCAAATGACTCAATTAAAAATAATAAAAATCAATTTAAGAAAGCTATGCGATCTACTCGCCATAAAGGAGTTTTACCATTTCAAGTGAATTTAGGAGATGACAGTGATCAAGCACGTTTTATTGCAAATCAAATCTTAAAATTACGTGCAGAGGGATTTGATTTAAAAGATATAGCAATACTAGTTCGAGCAGCATCACATTCACTTAAGATTGAACTTGAATTAAGAGCTAAAAATATTCCTTATGAGGTTCGAGCAGGTGTAGCATTTTTTGAAAGAGCTCATATTAAGGATATGTTAGCTCATTTACGAATTATTGAGAATCCTTATGATGAGGTTTCTTGGGCTAGAATCTTTTCAATTATTCAAGGGATTGGAATGACCTCTGGTTCAAAGATTTTCGAAGCAATATCAAACATAGAACATCCAATTGATGCTTTGATTAATAAAATGTTCTATGCTGAAAAGTTGAAAGGGGCTCATATATCTAAGGAAGGTATAAGAAATTTAATCTCATATGTGAAAAATTTAATAGATTTTTCTCCAGAAGAAAATCCCTCTGAAGCGATTAAAAGTTTAATAAAAGTTCTTGAAGAACATTTAAAATCTAAATATGATAATTGGCAGGAGAGAATAGAAGATTTAAATCAATTAAGTTTATATGCCCAAAATTATCCAACTATTCGAAAATTTTTAGAAAATTTAACTCTAAATTTATCTAATTTAGAATCTAAAACTGTTAAATCTGGAGA
>JBHLNF010000027.1:0-14146 GCA_048937405.1 Promethearchaeota archaeon | reverse complement strand
ATATATAAAATCGATAGAAAACTGAGAGAGATTCTTCCATCAGGTTATAAATATTAATTTCTTGTTTTTTACGCTTCCAATTTTTAAATCTTTCTATTTATTCATGTTTTAATATTACTTTTTTAATTAAGTATATAAGTTAAGACATTGATTCCTGAGGGAATTATTAGATTTAATAGTAATTAAAACTGTTAAAATTTCTTAACAAGTGAATTGATGATTAAATCTATGCTAATAGCAGGGGTAGCTAAAAGAGACAAGAATTTGAAAACTAGAGAGAAAACCTTGAAGATTCCTTCATTTAAAATTATCAGTTACATATCAATTATATTAAATTTATTTTGCATCATCTCAGGAATTTTCTATATTTTATTTCCTATTTATTCCATTTTTTGGGACTTATTGGGAGTTATCATACTAATTTCTATTTTTAATAATTTCATAATGATTATTATTAATTCAATGATGAGAAGTAATTATTACAATGTTCCAACTCGATGGAATGTGTTAAGTTATATTTTTTTGATTTTAATTATTCTTACTACAACTTGTATCATGTTAGGAAATTTACTTATCTCAGTTACTTATTCAAACCAATTATTTTATAATCTAGGGGCTTATACATTGATTTACCTTTTTTATTTTGCAGTAATGGCTTTTGGAATGATTTATGCTATTCTAGGGATTAGAATTTACCAAAATAATAACTCAGGTTTGCAAATCCAAATTTTTGAGAATAAGATTTCGAGAGGAAATACTAAAACTAAAATTTTTTTAAAAAAAATCTTAACATTAATATCGAGGATTACTTTCATTATAGGAATACTTTTTGGAATAGTATGTATTTTTGGATCTTTTGAATTTGTTACCACATTTATAGCAATTATTTCGGGGCAATTTGGTATATTCTTTTCAATAATATTTTTTGGAAATACAATCTTACTTTTGAAATTAAAACATCGTAAATGGAATACAAGAAAAGGATATAGAAATATAATAATTAGCGTTATAATCTCAGGAATGTTAATGGTACCTCTCTTTTTAACACATAACACGATTAATGATATTGAAAAAGACTTTTCACGTATGTTTAGTTCAAACTGGAGAGAAGAGATCCCTCCAAATGTGAATCAATATTTTTTAAAAACTCCCTTTTCATTATCCAATTATTTTTTAGGAATCCCACCAAAAGACTGCAAAATTGAAAAAAATACTTTATTCTATGATGATGAGGGTATCAGACTATATTTTGATGTTTATATGCCTGTTATTAAAAGAAATGATCTTCCTGGTATTAATTCAACTATCATTCGAATTCATGGAGGGGGTTGGGTCTCTGGAGATAAAGGATTAATGAATATGATGCAGATGAATAAGTATTTTGCAGCTCAAGGTTATACGGTCTTTGATATACAATATGGCATCGATGAGAATCCTTTATATGCTCTTGATCCTCTAACTCCAAATTATAAAAAAGGAAATTTCAATATAGATGATATGATGCGACATATTGGTGTTTTTACTAACTACATTACTAATCATTCGGAAAATTATGGTGCTAATTTAGATTCTGTATTTATAAGTGGAGGTTCTGCTGGAGGACATCTCACTTGTGCAGTAGCTTTAGCAATTGCGAGCGGGAACTATACGAATATTTTTAGTACAGATATAAAAATTAAAGGTTTAGTTCCATTCTATCCTGCAAATGGACAGATGGGATTTTTTGGAGTGAGTGGATCAGATATCTTTAAAAATCCAGAGAAACTGATCGAATCTAATAGTCCACCATGTCTCATCTTCCAAGGTACCCATGATATATTGAATTACTTTAGTATCTCTCAAAATATTCGGAATAGATATATTGCTAAAGGAAATAAAATGTGTGCAATACTATGGATGCCTCTTGGAGGGCATGCTTCAGATTTCTATTTCACAGGATATTATAACCAGATATTTCTCTATTTTATGGAGAGATTTATATATCTTTGTCATTAAAGTCCTCAATTTTTAAGAAAGATTATAGATTTCTTAATTCATAAAAATAATTCTTACTCTCTATTTTTGTGAGAAACTATAATTTTTTTTTCAAAATTAAGATAGGAAATTTCATTTTATCATTGATCATAACTTATAATTTATCTTTTCCCACTATAAACCCATATTTCATTTGTTCTTATATGAATAACAATTTTATATAGAAAAGCTTTTATATATTGGATTAACAATTAGTGACATAACCATAATAAATAGACACTATCTATAATAAAAAAAGTAAAATTATAAAATAAAAACGCAATAAATATATACAAAACCGATCATAAGCATCACAGAACAAAAAAATGCGTTGATCAATATCCTTATGGTTTATTATAGAGAACGCTGGAAAAGAATAATATAATAAAAAGTGAACAGAAATGAGTTATAAAGATAGACTACGTTCAACCAAAGCCACTACAGAGGATGAATTAAGCTGTAGCTCAGATGCTCAATGCTGTAATAATCCTTCTATCGAGTCTCGGGATGGAGATAATGTATGCTTGAATTGTGGTATGAGTTTCGGTCGTAATCTTGTAGGAAATGAACGTCGCGCCTATACTGTAGAAGAAGTCAATAAAAGACGTAGAACCGAACCAAGATGGCGTGAATTCGGTCCGAGAACTATGTTACCAAACTCAAAAATTGATTCAAAGGGTAGATTAATAAATGCTCGGGGAAAAACACTATTCTCAAGATTATCTAAAATCCAAAATTCGTTAATTTCAAGCATTGAAAGAAATTTCTGGGAAGCAAAACCTAAGCTTAAAATGCTCACAAGCAAAATGAATATACCAGAATACATAAAAGAAACGGCATGGAAGATTTATTCCGTTGTAGCAAAGAAAAAATTAACTATGGGAAGATCGATTGATGGTTTCATTGCTGCTTCCTTATATGCAGCAATTCGAGTACATGAATTTCCAAGATTACTTGAAGAAGTATGTGAAGCATCTATGACCCCCAGAAGAACTGTCCATCGCTCTTTAGGTATGATTGTAAAGGAAGTACTTATTGAGTTGAATTTGAAATATAAACCCATAACTGCGGAACAATTAGTCTTTCGGTTCGGGAATGACCTTGGTTTACCCATGGAAACCCAGAAACAAGCGATCAACATGCTGGTTGAAGCATCTAAAAATGGATTATTACGAACAGGTAAAGATCCCAAAGGTTTAGCTGCAAGTGTAATTTACATGGCGGCTAAAGCGGGAAACTGCAGGAAGACACAGGCTGAAGTCTCAGAAGTGGCTAAAGTCACAGAGGTTACATTAAGATCTCGCTCTAAACAGATAAAAAGCAAACTCCAGTGAAGAGATTATCCAATTTCGGACAAGGAGATTAATTTTTTTTTATATTTTATTTTTATTTTTTTTAAATCTTAATCCTTATATTTTTGTAAATCTATTATAGATTATTACTAATTTAAGTGAAATTCCATAGAGCCTTTTGAGGTAATTTTAGGTTTTTTCGGTATTTTAATTGGGTATTTTTTAGGTACAATTAATCCTGGATATTTTTTAGGGAAATTAAAGGGAATTGATATTCGAGAAGAAGGAACTGGGAATGCAGGAACTTCCAATGTCCATATCGTTTTAGGTTTCAAATATGCCCTTCTAACAGCGTTGTATGATACTTTAAAAGGCATAATTGCTATTTTTTTAACACTTGGAATAGGGGCTAATTATATTTTTGCTCAAATTAGCGGATTTGCGGCAATTGTAGGACATATTTTACCTTTTTATATGAACTTTCGTGGTGGTCAAGGAATAGCAACAGCTTCTGGAATTATATTACTTTATATGTTCACTCAGTATTTAGTTAATATTGAATTTTTTTTTGTAATATTCTTCTTAATGGCTATCTATATAATATTTTATTCAGCATCTAGAACAAAAAAATCTATGCCAATGGTTTTTACTTTACCTGTTTATGGGTATGCTATTTATTTACATTATCCTAATAATCCTTATAATATTTTTTCTTGGATAATTCTTGCTTTTCTTATCTTATTTGGTATTTATAGTATTATAACGTTAAAATTGTTTAATATTGAGGATGAGAGTTTTAAATCTCATTGGTGGAGGGTGGCGATAAGACCATTTGCTCTTCTATTCTTGGTATTTTACTTTGTGTATTCTAAAACAGTCGCTCTTTTTTTAATAGGTATTGTAAGTATATGTTTTATTGGTCTTGATTTATTTCGATTTCTTTCTCAGCAGGCTCAAGAACTATTAACAGTAAAAATCAAATCAATTTTTAAAAAGGGTGAGGAAAAAAAATTCTCATCAATGACAATATTTTTAATTTCTACTTTCATTGTTATTTTATTATTTAAGATAGAGATAGCGATAACTGCATTGGTTTTTCTCACTTTTGGTGACATGTTTAGTAAAATATTTGGTCTAGCTTATGGTCGTCATAAATTATTTGATAAATCCCTTGAGGGAACTCTTGCCTATATCGGTACAATTATTATATGTGGATACTTCATTTATACAATAGTGGATATCCCCCTATTTATTTTAATAGGAGGAGGAATTGCAGCAACTTTTTCTGAATTTCTTCCCTTGGGAATGAATGACAATTTCACTGTTCCCATAATTAGTGGTGCTGTTATGACCTCCTTAATGTTTTTTGGTTTTTAAATAAAAAGATAAATCGTTTATCTTATCTCCATCAATAATGTTCTATTTAGATTAAATTTAAGCTTTAGCAATAGGATTTCTAAACTTTGAATAAAATATACGATTTTTTTTCTCTTTTAATTTCAATATTGTATAAAACTTAATATTTATATTCTTATAAACAAAATATTCAATTAGTATCAAATTAAGTGAGTATTGATGGATTTCATTGAACTATTTTTAGATATTTTATGCATTATCTTAGGTTATTTGATCGGGGGAATTTTACCAGCATTTATTTTTGGAAAATTAAAAGGAATTGATTTAAGGGAGGAAGGTACAAAAAATCCTGGAACAGTTAATGCATTTCGCGTTTTGGGGCTTAAGTATGGTATTCCAACTGCAATATTTGATACTTTAAAAGGTTTAGCAGTAATGTTAATGGCTTATGGATTAGATCGCAGCTTTTTCATAATACAATTAAGTGGAATTGCTGCGATTATTGGACATATTTTCCCTTATTATCTTAATTTTCATGGTGGTCAGGGAGTAGCAACATCAACAGGTTTATTACTTTTCTATTTAGTTTGTTATATGACTACAAGTATAGAAATCTTCTATGTAATACTGTATTTATTAATTTTAGTTGTTCTTTTTATTTATATTTGTAATATTGGCTCTCTTTTATCCCTTATTATATTCCCTATTCTTGGTTTTGCTGTTTTTCAAATTTATCCTACGAGTGAATATAATTTCTTCTTTATATTAATCCTTATTCACATTGCTTCAATTGGGCTTTATAAAATAATATCAGAGAAGAAAATACTCATCGAAGATGAGACTTTTAAATCTCATTGGTGGCGAGTTGCGATGAGACCATTTGCAATAATATTTGTCATATTTTATGTTTTTAATCCAAAACTTCCCTCACTTATACTCATTGGTTCTGTTGCATTAGCTTTTATTTTACTTGATTTAACACGATTCATTAATAAGCAAACTAATGTGCTATTGACTGAAAAAGTCAAATCGATTTTTAAAAAAGGTGAAGTTAGTAAGTTTTCTTCAATGACAGTATTTCTCGTTGCTGGTTTTATTAGCATTCTAGTATTTGAAAAAAATATTGCTATAGCTTCGTTAATATTTCTAATATTCGGAGATATTTTTGGCAAAATATTTGGCTTAGCGTTTGGTAAACATAAAATTTTTGATAAAACACTTGAAGGTACACTTGCGTATTTCGGTAGTGTTCTTATTTGTGGATATTTTATCTTCTTTATTTTTGATATTCCCTTAATTATTCTTTTATGTGGAGGGGTTGTGGCTCCTATAATTGAACTCTTTTCATTTGGAGTAGACGATAATTTTACTGTTCCAATAGTTTCTGGTGCAATAATGACTATGGTACAAATATTTATTGCTCTTTAGGTTTTATTTCCAAATCACAAATATTCTTTTTATTATGATAAAAATAACATTATATAGGAAGATTTTTATCTTTTTTATAGTTGAATGAGCTATATTGAAAAAAAATACAGGCTTGAGATTACCAAGATTTTCGAGGATTTACCGAATTTAGAGAGTCATTTAATTGAACTACTAAATAGAAATTCTATTCGAGTTGTTGATGATATAGCTGGTGTTTGTGCTAAATTTAATAAAAGCATTAACCTAATTCTTAAAAAGTATTATCCTGAAATAAAAGAGATGAAGGATAAATTGGAAATTAAGTCTATCTTAAAATTTTATTATGATTTGATTGATAAATTGACGGATTTAGTTAGAAACATAGAAAACTTTCAAAAGATAGACCCAGAATATTATGAAAAATTAATTGAGTTTATAAATAGTAAAGAAGAGCTAATTCAAGGGAAGTATAAAACTATCTGTGCACAAGAATTAACTGCCTTTTATGATCCAACCTCCCGGGCTAATTTAGAAAAGATTATATCCGAAAAATTCTTGTCGAGAAGTAAAGAGTATTTTACATTTGGCTCTTTAGAGGAGGAAATTAAGAAAATTGCAAAATTAGCTGGCGCAAATCATGTTTCAATAAAAAAAGTTGACGAAGCAGGTAAAATAGATTTAGAATCCGCCCAATCAGTCATTAGTTATTCGGTTCCTGATGAGCATGATATAAAAAAAATAGAAAATGTAGCAAAAGAAGTCCAAGAGTTTTTAGGAACGAAGAAGTATGATGTTGTAGTAAAACCAGGATTAATAATTACTAATGCTTTACTCCTTTCTGATAAAAGCTAAAGAATAGTATCTAATTTGTATCAATTTAGATATCCTTTCTAAGATTCTCATAAAGTATATAATTTTTGGTTAATTATATTTGATGATTTTCGATGGGAAAAAAGAAAAAAGAAGCACCTATAACAGGAATTACAGTTTCGAAGGAAGAGGATTTTTCCGCATGGTATACAGAAATATTAAATAAAGCAGAATTAGCAGATATCAGATATAATGTTAAAGGGTTTGTGGTTTATAGAGAATGGGCTACGATTACAATTAAAAAAATGTATGCTAAGTATGAAACATTATTAGAAAAGAATGGTCATTTACCACTGACGATGCCCTCCGTAATACCTGAATCAAATTTTCATTTAGAAGCACAGCATGTTGAGGGTTTTACTCCTGAAGTTTTTTGGGTAACCGAAGCAGGTAGTTCGGGTAAACTTACTGAAAAGCTAGCTCTACGTCCTACAAGTGAGACGGCATTATATAAAATGTATCCTTTATGGATTCATAGTTATAAAGATCTCCCCTTTAAAAGGTATTTATCATGTCAAGTTTGGCGATATGAAACAAAGATGACAAGACCCTTTTTTAGAGGCAGAGAATTCCATTGGATAGAGGCTCATAACGTGTATGCCACAATGGAAGAGGCTATGGATCAAGTAAAAGAAGATATGGAAATGGCATATGAGATGCTTCAAGAGGAATTTGCAATTCCAATTATCTTTTTTGAAAGACCTCAGTGGGATAAATTTCCTGGAGCAGTATCAACTTTTGCAGCTGATGTACTAATGGGTTCAGGAAAAGTGATGCAACAGCCATCAACACATCTACTTGGACAAAATTTTTCAAAACCATTCAATATAAAGTTTGTAGATAAAGATGGTGAGGAAAAGTATGGATATCAAACATGCTATGGTCCTGCAATAAGTCGAATTTATGGAGCAGTAATAGCATATCTAGGTGATAATAAAGGATTAATCTTGCCTTTTGATATTTCTCCGATCCAAATAGTGATTGTTCCAATATTATATAAAGGGAAAGAAGAAGCAGTTCTAAAAGGAGCTAAGGAAGTATATGAAGAACTAAAAGATAAGTATATAGTTAAACTTGATGATTCCGATCTATCTGTTGGAAGTAAATTTTATTATTGGGAATTAAAAGGGGTTCCATTAAGAATTGAGATAGGACCAAAAGATATCGAAAATAATAAAGTAATAGTTGTAAAAAGGCACGATGGAAAAAAATTGACCATACAAAAAGACAATTTGAAAGTTAAAATCGATGATCTTGCTCAAAATTATACTAAAGAGATTAAAGAGAAATCTTTGATTGATTTCGAATCTCAAATCGAAGTTGTTTATGAAAAAGATGCAGCAATTGAAGCAATTAATAATGGTAAAATTGTGTGCTGTGGTTTCTGCTCAATTGATATGGATGCGTATCCTTGTGCTGAAGTGGTTGAAAAAGAAATTGGTGGATTTGTTCGAGGTAGAAGGTTTGATGAAGAAAAACACGAGTTTGCAACCTGCCTAATCTGTGGGAAACCTGCAGGATGTACGGTCTATATTGCCAAGAGTTATTAATTTCTTTCTAATATCAATTTTTTCAATACATATATTTAGATTATTAATTTTTATTCGAATCTTAGATTAAATTCTCAAAATTTATTAGATTATCAAATGAGTATTTAAAAATATGTCTGTAATTAAAATCTTGATAAACAAAAACAAAAAAGCTTTTAACGTTCATTTTATTATATTTAATACCAATAATGACTGATTTAAACAAACTTTTCCGTTTAACTGAAGATCATGTTAAAAAAGCCAGTGAAGTTTTATCCCGCGCTTTTTATAACAATCCAGGTTTTATTTACACCATTCCTGATGATTCTGAAAGAAAAGAGAAACTAAAGTATGTCTTTGAATATGTAATACGTTATGACGTTTTATACGGAGAGGTATATTCCCCAAGTTCTGATTTAGAAGGGTTTGCTGGATGGATCCCTTTTGAATATATTTATAAAACATACGAAGCAAAAGTACGGAGTGGGGGAAAGAAAGTCGTCGATGAACTTGGTATGGAATTTTACAAAAGAACAAAAAAAATCGAAGAATATACTGATTTAATACATAAACGTAATGCACCTTTCAAACATTGGTATTTAGCACCTCTTGGGGTTGAACCTGAATTCCAAGGAAAGGGTCATGCGAGTACTTTACTAAAAGCTATGTTTGCAAGGGTTGAGAAAGAAAATTTACCAATTTACCTTGAAACAAATACGGATAAAAATGTATCTATTTATGAACACCATGGGTTTGAAGTACTTGAAGACACAATAATTCCCGATACAGATGTACGTCTTTGTGCGATGCTAAGAAAATAAACTAATTAATATTATAATTTAATTTTCATTCTATGCATTCTCATCTCTTCTAATAATTTTATTTTTTTTGTGGAATAATTTACTAAAAATAATAATTATAATTTAGTTTTATAAGATTTAAGACTAAAAGGGATAGAAAAGTAGACATAAAACAAATACATAGTTTAGACTATTTTAACGGTTATAAACATTTCTTTAATTTTTGAAGATGGTGGTGAAACAACATTACCTTCTATTTGTATATTATTTATGTATATTATAGATTTATTACCCTTGCCAACACGTTCTACAGAAATATGATACTTAACCCCTTGAAAAATCCGAGTAGCTTGAAAACCTGACCAACTTTTTGGAATTATTGGTGAAATATATAATCCCTCATAAGTCGGACGGATACCAAGAATCCAATTTGTCATAGCAACAAAACTCCAAGCTGCTGTTCCAGTTAACCAAGAATTTTTAGCTTCTCCATAAGTTGGAGCATCTTTTCCAGCAATTGTTTGTGCATAGACATATGGTTCACAGCGATGAATTTCACTAACTTCTTCCCGTGCTGAAGGATTTAAACGAATATAATATTCAAAAGCTTGATCTCCACGTCCTATTATAGTTTCAGCGATCATTATCCAAGGATTAGTATGACAGAATATAGATCCATTTTCTTTGTATCCAGGTGGATAAGATGAGATCTCACCTAAATGAGGATAATATTGTGTGTAAGGAGGTTGTAAAAGCATTATACCATAAGGAGTAGCAAGTTTATTTTTAACAGAATTAAGTGCTTTTTCTGCAAAACCTTCATCAATACCAACTCCAGCAAAAACACATAATCCTTGGGATTCTACATAGATTTGACCTTCTTTGCATTGATGGGAACCGACCTTATTTCCAAAATCATCATAAGCCCGAATAAACCAGTCTCCATCCCATCCATATTTTATAATTGCAGAATTCATCTTATCAGACCAATCGAGATACATTTCCAAGTCATTATCTATTTGTTTTTTCTGAAGGATTTCAACAAAATCTTTTAATGCCAAAATAAATAATGATGCAATAAATATTGATTCTGCAATCTTGCCTTCCTTATTTTTGATTGATTGAAAGGATTCTCCTGAAACTTCTGAAAAACAATTTAGATTTAAACAATCATTCCAATCAGCACGACCAATCAAAGGCAATTTATGTGGTCCTAATCGTTCATGAATATATTGAAGACTATCTTTTAAATGATTTAAAAGAGTTTGTTCGGTTCCAGGAACGTTTTCATAAGGAACCTGTTCGTCTAGGATATTCCAATCACCTGTTTCTTTTAGATACGTAGCAACACTTAAAATTAGCCAAAGTGGATCATCATTAAAATCACTACCCAAACTATGATTTCCTTGCTTTGTTAGGGGTTGATATTGATGATAAGTACCTCCTGTTTTTAATTGTGTAGCAGCTAGATCCAATATACGTTCTTTAGCTAGAATTGGATCCATATATATAAAACCTTGCAAATCTTGATTAGAATCACGAAATCCAATTCCTCTGCCAATTCCAGATTCAAAATAAGAAGCTGATCTTGAGAGTTTGAAGGTAATAGCACATTGATAAGGATTCCATATATTAACCATCCTATTTGTGTGAATGTCAGGTGTATTAATTTTTAATTTCCCTAATAAATTCTCCCAATAAATACCTAAGGCTTTAAACGCTTTATCTACTTTTATTGGGTCATAGTATTTCATAATTACTTTCTTTACAGAATCTTTATTTATTATCTGTGATCCAATAGGATTAAATTTGTGAGTAATAGGATTTTCATGATATCCAAGAATAAAAATAATTTTTTTTGTTTCACTTGGTTCAATCATAATTTTAATATGATGGGATCCTATTGGTGCCCATCCATGGGCTTCAGAATTGGCGGATATTCCTCGTTCCACTACAATTGGACTTTCCCAACTTCGATATGCACCTAAAAAATCATTTCGTTGCATGTCAAAACCTATGATGGGTTCTGAGCAAGCAAAAAAAGCAAAATGATTTCTTCTTTCACGATATTCTGTTTTATGGTAAATCACTCCATCTTCAATCTCAGTTTCACCAATGTTAAAATTACGTTGATAATTTGTACTATCATCTTCAGCATCCCATAAGCAAAACTCAATACATGAGAAGACTGATAAATTAACACGATTTTTACGGTTATTTTTAATTGAAAGCTGCCAAATTTCTAAGTTATCCCTTAAAGGTACAAAGTAACGAATTTTTACCTCAATTTTTTTAAAAATAGAACTAATTATTGAATATCCTAAACCATGTCTACATTCATAATGTTCTAAATTACTTCGAGTTGGTTGCCAAGTTGGAGACCAAAATTCTTCGTTTTCATTATCGCGAATATATAAATAACGCCCGTTAAAATCAGTAGGAACATTATTATAACGATATCGGGTAATTCTTCGCAATCGGGCATCTTTATAAAAAGAATATCCCCCTGCAGTATTGGAGATTATACCAAAATATGACTCACAACCTAAGTAGTTAATCCATGGAAGTGGGGTATCTGGCCTTGTTATAACATATTCCTTATTTTCATCATCAAAATATCCATATTTCAAAATTTACACCTAAATATACTTTAACTTAAAAAAAAATAGAGAATTGTTTTTTTAATTGAACTCTTTTAAGAAAATTTTAAATTTACATTTGAATATTCCTTCTCCTTTAATCTAATTCCCATTTCCGGTAAATACTTGGTACACTAGCTAATAGATTTTGAGTATATGGATGACTAGGATTTAGAAAAACTTCTTTTGTTCGCCCATTCTCCACGAATACTCCTTCTTTCATAACTATTACCCGATCTGATATATATTGCGCTTGTCCTATATCATGTGTGATGAATATTATTGATATACCTTCCGTATGATTTGTTTCGTCTTTTAATTCTTTGAAAAGGTTCAAAATATCTGCACGAGAGCTTGAATCAATCATACTTGTTGGTTCATCTGCAATTATTAATTTAGGTTTAAAAAGTAACGCTCTTGCAATTAAGACACGCTGCAATTGGCCTCCCGAAATTTGGTGTGGAAATCTTCCTAAAATATCGTCTGTATTAAGCCCTACAATACTTAATGTCGATTCAAGAGCTTGTCTTTTATTGGAAATATCCTTTAAGCTATATTTAAACACTTGATTTAACATATGATCAATTTTATAAAAATAATTAAAAGAACTATAAGGATCTTGAAAGATCCCTTGGACTTTTTTATAATAATCTTTCATTGGAATATCATGAATTTCTTTCCCTTTAAAAAATATTTTTCCTTCAGTTGGTTGGATAAATCTTAATATTAAATTAGCTATAGTTGTTTTTCCACTTCCACTTTCACCAACAAGAGAAATAATCTCTCCCGAATATAACTTAAATGAAGCATCTTTAACTGCTATTGTCTCTTTAGTTCTTATAAGACCAGAGGTATATTTTTTTGTAAGATTTTGAATTTTTAGTATTTCCTTCTTCGGCATTAATCACCAACCTCCTCATATAACCAACATGCTACTGGGTTACTTTCTGTTCTTGGAATGAAAAATGGGGGATAGTTTTCCTTGCATTTTTTTAAATGGTTTGAACAACGTGGATAAAATCTGCAACCTTTAGGAGGGTTTTTTAAATCTGGAGGGCTTCCTGGAATTCCTTCTAAGTTTGTTTCAGCAGACCCATCAGGATTAAAGCTTGCTATTGAAGACACCAACATTTTAGTATATGGATGTTGAGGAATACTAATAATATCATCCATACTTGCTTGTTCAACAATTTTTCCGGCATACATTATTATACATTTATTGCATATTTGTGCTAAGGTGGGAAGATCATGAGAAATAAATAATATTGTCTCAACGATTCCTATTTTCTTTAAATGTATAAATGTTTTTATTAAAAGTTGTTGAGTAGTAACATCTAATGCACTTGTTGGTTCGTCTACAATTAATATAAATGGATTCCATAAAGTAGATATGCCTACAACGACACGCTGTTTCATTCCTCCGCTAAGTTCATGTGGATATTTATCCATAACTGATTTTTCTAAACCTAATTTCTTAAAGTGTTCAGCTACTTTGTCTAAAACTTTTTCTTTATGTTTAGTTTTTGTTCCTATGCGTTCCCTCATTGCATCTAATATAAAATTTCTAATTTTTTTAACTGGATTTAATGAATTTTGGGAAGCTTGAGGTACATATCCCATCACTTTACAGAGAATTTCTTCTCTTATAACCTCCGCATCTAATTCATACATTGAAAGATCATTAACATAAACTTGCCCTCCCTCACGATGCAATAATTGTATTGGTCTTCCAGTTATTAATTCTGCTAAAGAAGTTTTTCCACATCCAGATTCACCTGCTATTCCCAAAATATCCCCCTTATTAACAGATAATGATACTCCATCAACAGCATGAACAACTCCAAATGATCCTCTATAATAACCCTTAAGATCCTTTATTTTAATTACTTCTTCTGTCATATTTAGTTTTTTTTCTTTTTTTTAAAATTTTATACTTTTCTTTGTTCAAAGGTCCGACTTACACTTGAGTGTATTATAAAGAATGCTAAATATATTAATATCAAGCAAATTCCTGGAGTTAACCATATCGCATAAAGTCTTCTGGGATATATAAAACCCCACTCTACTGCGTGATTTAATAATAACCCTAATGTTAGCCAATTTTGTTGTCCTAATCCAATCAATGCTATTCCTGCCTCAATTATAATAGCATTACCTAAAAATATAATAAAAGCCAAGAATATATAGGGTAGCACATTAGGTAAAACTTCTCCGAAAGCTATTTTCGAACTTTTTAAGCC
>JBHLNF010000026.1:0-15388 GCA_048937405.1 Promethearchaeota archaeon | reverse complement strand
TGCAGACCTCCATCGCCCTTTCGAACGACTTCATCTTAACCAGGAATAGATCGACCGGCTTCGGGTATTATAGCAGAGACTTTTGGCCCTTTAAGACCATTTTTCTGGTCTAATTCCTTAGAAGGAATAGCTACACGTGTTTAGGAAGGCAGAACCCTCCTTTGACGAGTAATTCTTCCTAATGTGATAATTAGATTGCAAAAATATTGGTTTCCCTATGCCTACGCGCCGCAAGACGCTTAAGCTTGCCACTACTATAAACTCCCTGGCCAATGATTCCAGACTGATGATGCGACCCTAGTCCTCTGTATTCTGATATTCTGTCACCAGAACTCATTCATGCAGAATCTGTCCTTTCAGGCTGCATCCTTAATAAGCTATTTGGTTTCAAGCACTTTTCACAGCCCTTCCGGGTTACTTTTCATCTTTTGTTCACACTACTATTGCGCTATCGGTCTTGGGACATATTTAGATTTACCAGCGTGTATCTGGTATATTCGTACGAGAAAACCATCCCGCACTACTCGGGGACTCTTGCAGCAGCCATCTAGATTATAATTACGCGGCTATCACGCTCTATGGCTCAGCATTCCAGAGGTATTCATCTTCTCTAGAGAGGCCGTACAAGGCCCACACACCACATTTCCCATAGGTTTCCCTAGGGATTCGGTTTGATCTGTTCCGCTTTCGCTCGCCGTTACTTACGGAATCACTATTGTTTTCTTTTCCTCCTGGTACTAAAATGTTTTACTTCCCAGGGTTCCCCTTCCCTGCCGGGAATCTTGCGGATTATTGGGCCGCAAGCGGATGTCCTATTCGAGAATCTCGGGGTCAGCGTCTTCTTGCGACTAACCCGAGCTTATCGCAGCTTGTCACGCTCTTCATCGGTGCCCAAGCCAAGATATCCACCAAATAGCGGAGGCGTTTTGGCGTCTAATTAAGGAAAGATTCAGATTGCTTGCATAAGGGTAGCGTATTCGGAGTCGATAATTCAATTAAGATTCTTTTTAGTGAATGCTTAATTTCATTAATGACGATTTGAGACGATAATAAGAAGACATAATATTAATAGGGAGTATGTTCCTATGAGCATGATTTTCATGCTTGGCGTAGCACATCGTTTCCTGTATCACTTCATTCATAGGGTATTCCATGCGCAGCACAAACGATTTTCTTTCATCTTGTTGTCTTTGCCATCAAATTCTCGCATGTTTCGCCTTATGAGATGTACTTCCACGAGGCGTTGCCAATTAAAGGTGTATGTCATCTATATATGATGAGATATTTTATCACCAATAATTATCGATTGTAAAATTACCATCGACGAAATATTAGAGTAAATACTTAATTAAAAATTTTATGGTCTAATATCATAAATTTTAAAATGTAAAACGATGGCTTTGAGTTAATTTGATTAAGTCTTTAAAAATGATTGTTAGTAAGGAGAGGGAGAATTTAATGATAATACAAATTAGAAAATACAGTAACTTTTATAGTTTATTTATGAATACTGTAAATTATTCATTATACCCATATCAAATTTTGAAAAGAATGTGGATTGATTAGGACATATATCATCTAATGTCAAAAAAGAAAGTATTAATAGGAACTTCTGGATGGGGATACGATGAGTGGGTTGGTCCTTTTTACCCCTCAAGTTTGAAAAAAGAGGATTATTTAGTCTATTATTCAGAGATTTTTTATACTAACGAGATAAATACCAGTTTTTATAATATTCCACCCCGAAAGATTGTGGAAAATTGGGTAAATAAAACCCCTAGTGATTTTTTGTTTTCAGCCAAATTACCTCAATCAATAACACATGAGCATAAATTAGATGTTAATAATTGTTTTGTGGATTTAAATCATTTTTTGAACGCAATGGAACCATTAATTATATCGAAAAAATTATTAGCATTATTAATTCAATTACCACCTTTTTTTAAAAGGAACGAGCATTTTAGAAATTTAATGGATTTTATTGATAATTGGCCAGGAAATCCTAAGAGAGATGGTTATAGTTTGGTTGTAGAATTTAGAGATGAATCATGGATGGGGGAGGAAGTCTTTCAATTTTTAACTGAAAAATCATTAACATACTGTTCAGTTATTGAGCCATTATTACCTCCAAGGATGGATGTTACAAATCCAACTTTAGCGTATATTAGGTTCCATGGATATGGTAAAAAGATCTGGTTTGATTATTGTTTTTCTGAGGAAGAAATAAAAAAATGGGTTTCTCCAATTAGAGAAGTTATTCAGAAAGCAGATCGAGTTGGTGTTTATTTTAATAATCACTTTTCGGGATATGCAACTAAAAATTCATTAATGCTTATGAAGGAATTAAATGTACTCCCTAGGCATACACCAGAAGATGTAAAAATTTTAGATATTAAGAAAAAATCAGGAGAATTTTCAAAAGATCAAATGAGTTTGGATAAATTTATAAAATAAATTACATAAGACTTAATAAATTTTGACTAAACAAAACCTAAGAATTGGTTTTATTGGGGCTGGATCAATAGGTAGTTTATTTGGAGGATATTTAGCTAATGTTCAATCTGATATTTATTCAATAGAAGTGATATTTTTCAATATTGACCCAAAAATTGACATAATCAATAGAAAAGGGTTAAAAATCTATAAAGATCAAGATATCATAGTAGTTAAAAATATAGTTGCTTATGAAAATGAGAAGTTTCTCAAAGAAGATATAAAGAATAATCCTTCTTTCAAATTCGATTATATGTTTCTTACAACGAAGACTTATGATAGTGAAAAGGCTTTAACTCAGTATAAGGATCTAATTAATGTGAGTAATTATTTAGTAATATTGCAAAACGGAATTGGAAATGAGGATCTTGCTACAAAATACTATGATAGGTCAAAAATTATAAGAGCAGTTACTTCTAATGGAGCATTACTCAGCAAACCGGGTCATCTTTATCACACAGGTAAAGGAATAACGAAGATCGGATTTCCATATCATAACGAATCTAATTCAAGCTCAGAACAATTCACTAAATCAGAGTCAAATTTGAAATTATTAAAAGACATTTTGAATTTAGCTGGTTTCCATACAGTTATAGTAAATGATATTATTATGGAAAGTTGGGAAAAAGTTTTTGTGAATACAGGAATCAATGCACTCGGGGCTCTAACGCGATTACCTAATGGGGAATTACTGAAAAACGATAAATTAAAGTATTTATTAAAACAAGCGATAATGGAAGCAATCCAAGTTGCAAAAAAAAAAGATATTAAGCTTCCTGAAAAGGATTATTTCTCAATAGCTTGTAATGTAGCAGAAAACACAGCAGATAATAAGAATTCAATGCTGCAAGATATCTTGAATAAAAAAGCTACTGAAATTGATTTCATAAACGGTAGAATCTTGAAATATGCTGTAGAATTGGGAATGAAGGTACCTGTTAATGAAATGCTAACTTATTTAATTAAAGGATTAGAGAATTCACAAATTTAGGCTGCTAAAGTCATAAAATATGCATTTTCTCCATCACGATAATAATTCTTCTTAATAGTCGTTATATTGTAATTAAATTTTTCATATAATTTAATTGCTGAGTAATTAGAAACTCTGACTTCTAAAACATACTCTTGAATTTTGTGTTTTTTTATTGCTTTCATGCTAAGTGATAGCATAGTAGTCGCAATACCTCTTCGTCTATACCCTTCAGACACGGCTATTGAAACGAGATGGGCTTTATTTTCATATTTTAAACTGTTTATAGATGGAGCCTTTTCAACTCTCCACATGATATATGCTATGATCTTTCCATTTTTATTCACGGCTACTAAAAAACTTTCTGGAAAACTATCTAGAATGCTTTTATAGAAAAAATAGGGATAATCTTCAGGTAATTCTCTTTCATTTACTTCAATTACCTCATCTAAATCATCTAAAGTACATTTTCTTATCAAAAATTCTTGCTCTGTTTTAACAACATCGAAGACTTTTGTCTCTTTTTCTTTATTTGTGGTCATCGAGATCTTGGTTTTAGAATTTTGAAATGAAAATAACAATATCGATATATGGAATATAGGATTTGATACTTTTAAGTTTTTATGAATTAAAAAGTCAGTAATAATTAAATTTTTACAATTTCAAAAGCTTCTGTTTTTTGAATTTCAAGATATCTAATAATTTGCTCTAATGTGTTTTGAATATTAATTTTGTTGTCAAAACTTTCAACTATATTACTTAATTGTGTTGGATTTAATTTTTTTAATTTTTTCGCGAACTTTATCATTTCTGGTATCACTCGTATGATATTATCAACAATGGTAATGTCTGCCCATAATGCTGTTCTACTCAATGGATTTAAATCAATTGCAATAACTTTTTTATTTAATTTCTTCAAAGCTTCAGTTCTGTCGCCGTCTTCTAATGGAACCATAACTAAATCTGCTTTAGCAATTAATTCTACTTTTCTTCTATTACTCTCAATACCTTCAAGTTCAGACATATTTTTGATATCAACACCATAAATTTTGGTAGCTCCTGCGTTAAGTAAAACATTTTTAATTGCTTCAATTCTCCCTTCTTTTTGATAAAATAAATTTATTTCAAGAGGAACATTTAAATCTTTTGATAATTTTACAAGTTCTTCAGAAACTAATGCTGCAACATTTCCGTTTACACTGATAACAGGATTTTTAGCAATTAATAAAGCAGCTACAGCTGCTTTAATAGCTTTTTTTGCAGAATCTAATGTTTTTTCACCTAAAATATAGTCAAAACATTCACCTCTCCCATGTGCTATCAACCCCGCTTCGGCAACCACGAGATTCTTCATATTTTCGATAATTTTATGACGATATTTTAAACTTTCATAGCGGGGGTGGGATTTAGGGACGGAATGATCTTGGGTTTCATTCGGAGTCAAATTATTTCAAATCCTTTTATATTGTTCTTTATATAGATTGATATAAAGAAAAACTATTAATCTTTTGCATAATTTTTAAATTTTGTAGATGTTTATGAGTTCTGATGTGAAAAAGAAGCCTAATGATTTAAGTATATATAAAATAAAACAATTGTTAGAAAATCTTAAAAGTAAGAGAGGATTTCATACTGAATTGATTTCTGTATACATTCCTCATGACAGAAAAATTTCGGATGTAACTAATCATCTAAAAAACGAAATTAGTGAAAGTCAGAATATAAAATCGAAATTAACTCGAAAGAATGTATTAGATAGTATCTCCAGTCTTTTAGGTCAATTAAAAAATATTAAAGATGTACCTGAAAATGGATTAGTTATGTTTTCAGGAGCAATTCCTCAAAGCAATACACCTGGTACTGAAAAAAATGAGTTGTATATTGTCGAACCTCCTGATAGAGTAGTAACATTTAGGTACCATTGCGCTAGTGAGTTTTTATTATGGCCATTGGAAGAAATGCTTACCTCGAAAGAGTCTTATGGATTATTAGTTATTGGTAGGAAAGAATCTGCTGTAGGATATATTAAAGGAAATAAAGTAGAAATAATTAGAGAGTTTACATCTGGAATTCATAGTAAACATAGAGCCGGAGGTCAATCTCAAAGACGGTTTGAAAGATTAATTGAAGAAGGAGAGAAACTTTTTTATCGAAGAATTTCGGATACTGTAAATGAACTTTTCCTTCCTATGGAAGATCTTCAGGGTATTTTTATCGGTGGTCCAGGTCAATCTAAAGAAAAATTTGCTAATGACGAGAGTTTAGATTATAGATTACGAGAAAAAATTATGGATGTGGTGGATCTTGGGTATGGAGGTACTGAAGGTATTCGAGCACTTATAGAAAAGGTTAAGGATAAGATAGAGGATGTAAAATATATACGAGAAAAACAAATTATGCAAAATTTTTTAAAAGAAATATCTATTGATTCAGGTTTAGCTTCCTATGGATTAGATGATATACAAAAAGCTTTAAACTATGGAGCTGTTGATACTTTAATTCTTTCAGAAAAATTGGATACTTATCACATTAAATTAAAATGTTCGAATTGTGGTTATGTGGAAGCAAGAACAACTAAAGAAAACGATCTTCATGAATTAAAAACATACATTCAAAGTGAATCTTGTCCTGAGTGTACTTCCAATACATTTAATATAATTGAAGAAAAATCAATAATTGAAGAATTAGGGGAGATTGCTGAGGCAACAGGAACTTCTGTTGATATTTTATCAGCAGAAACAGAAGAAGGAGAGATGTTATATAGTACTTTTGGAGGAATAGCAGCAATTCTTCGTTATAAAATTGAATATTAATATAGAATTGAATCCAGATTTCATCAAATTATGAAAGAGGTTTAGATTTAAAAATGGAATTGAGACATTTGTTATTAAACTTAAAAATTGTAATGTTTGGTGGGAAAGGTGGAGTTGGAAAGACTAGCTGTGCAGCAAGTTCAGCAATATGGGCAGCGGAACAAGGAAGAAATACATTAATAATTAGTACTGATCCAGCTCATTCATTGGGAGATAGTCTTGGATTTGAATTAGAACCAGGTATTCCAACTCCAATAGAAGGTATAAAAAATTTAACTGCTTTAGAAATTAATCCAAAAGCTAAGATGGAAGAATTTCAAGGATTAACTGAAATAAATCCTTTAGAAGATATGGGAATGGGAGATATGATGGGAGGAATGCCTTTATTAGGTGATTTGGGAGACTTAACCTCAATGAATCCTCCAGGAATTGATGAAGCATTAGCTTTTGGTAAGATTTTAGAGTTTATTGAGACAGAACACGATTATGATTTAGTGATCTTTGATACTGCCCCTACAGGGCACACATTAAGGTTTTTAGGACTCCCAGAGACTTTATCTGGATGGATTGGTAAGCTTATAAAAATGAGAGTGAAATTAGGAAAAATGTTTGGTGCTCTAAAGAGGATGTTCACTCGAGAAGAGAAGAAAGCTGATAATTCTTTGGAAATGTTAGAAAGGTTGAATCTATCGATATTAAATGCAAGAGAAGATTTAACAAATCCAGTAAAAAATTCATTTGTTGTCGTTATGATACCAGAAGAAATGGCAATATTGGAAACTGGTCGACTACTTAATGAATTAATTAAATATGATATCCCTGTTTCTAATATTGTTGTAAATCAATTATACCAAGACTCTACTGAATTATGTGATTTTTGTAAAAGTAGGCGAGAAATGCAAAATAGAAATCTAAAAAAGATAAGGGAAATATTTGGTGAAAAATTGCATAAGAATTTGATTGAAGTTCCATTATTTAAGGAAGAAATAAGAGAATATGATAAATTAAAAGAAATGGGAGAATATTTGATTACATAATATTAGTGAGAAAATTCTTGAAAATAACTACAATAAGTACAAATGTTTCCATTTCCACAAGGATAACCACATTTTTGACATAAATTGTAATTCTTTTTTTCTCTATGATAATATAATGTTTTAGATAATTCTAAAAAACCATTAAATAGGTTGAATTCTAATTCTGGACTATATTCTCTACAGTCTTGAATGAAATCCAAAACTCTTTTTCTGATAATTGGATCTTTTTCTCTATAAGGACAGTGAGAAGGATAATAATCTAATTGTTTTATATTTGCATATAAAAAAATTTCTTCTTCAGGGATTCTTATTAACGGTGAGATTTTTTTTATATAAAATTGGTCTATTTTATTATTCTCTTCCTTAAAAAAATATTGATTTGCTATTATATCCAAACGTTTATAGAGGATATTCATTAGATAAGTTTCAGCGAAATCAGTGAGATTATGTCCCATTGCTAAAACAGTTCCATTTAATTCTTTTGCACCATCATTTAATAGTCTTCTTCTTATAGTAGCACAATAATTGCATGCATATTTATAATCTGAAGAATCCTTTTTTAATTCAATTATCTCGTCTAATGTTTTTCCTATTTTATCTTTAAATGAACTGACTTTATATTCAATATTATATTTTGAGCAGAAATTTTTGGCTTTTTTAATACTATTTTCTCGATAATTTTTTATTCCCTCATCTATAATTAAAGCTATTATTGGTTTAGAGTTATATGTTCGATTTTGTATGATTTTTAAATTATAGAGTAAGGTAATTGAATCTTTCCCTCCAGAGAGAGCAACAATAATATTATCATTAGTTTTTAGCATTTTATACTTGGAAATAGTCTTATAGATGTTTTTTTCAATATTTTTTTGAAAACATTCTGGACATAGTTTTTCACCTGAATATTTTCTCTTGATTATTCCAATGTTATTACAATATGAACATGTTCCTGTATCTAGGAATATTTTATAATTACTCATTAAAGTCTTTTATAAAAATTATTACTTAAATTTTATATCCAAAACAAAATTCCACCGAACTTTATAAAAGATAAAATGAAATTTCCTGCTATAATGAATAATGTAAAGTAGCGTAGAATATTTATGATTGAATTCTTAATTTTTCGTTTTTCATCATACCAATATTCATAACCAATCTCTATTATTGAACCTTCCTCTAATTTTGTTTGCTCAGGGAGATTTAAAGTAACTGTATCTTTATATCCATCTCCAATTTTATCAATTAAAGTATAATTATTATCCGATAAAATAATTTCACTTTGCTCTCTTATGCTATTTTTATTTTCTATGAGGATTTTGACATATTCAACTTTTTCTACCCTGTATTCAGATAAATTAAGTTCATTATCATCTTTTTTGAATCTCATTTTCTCTTTTTTTTTTTTAGTTATTTTATATTCTTCTCCAAAACCCCAATTAAGCAATTCTTTTATGATTCTATCACCATCGAACACAGGCAAAGGAAGCATGTTAAAAAGAGTAATACTGAAAGCAATAATAAAAAGCCATGCAATTTCTCTTAACCAAAATTCTGGCCAAAAACTAGTAAAAAATTTAGCTACTTCGTTTTTGTGCATATAATACGGGTTGCTGTATATTCCAATTTTTACTCCTGTCGTGTTTATATCTAAAATGAATGTTTCAGTTTCTGTACTAAAATTAATAGTATTCAAATTAAATATTGTTAATGCTTTCCCTAAAGTATCTCCAGTGGAAAGATTAATTGGAACTCCGTTGATTTCTATAATATTTAATCCTACTTCCAGATTTTTATTATAATTATTTCCTCCTTCACTTTCTGAGTAGATTCTAGTAATTCGTAGTGTAGTATTTGAGATATATTCATAGAGGATCCCTAAATAGTATCGAGGTCCTAATGTTACATTTTTTTCTGAATAGCTATCTGTAGAAGGATTATAAATTCTGAATGTTAAGTTATCTCCTATAGAACACTTTAAACTGGTTCTGTTATTTAAAATATCTGTAAGGCTTTTTCCCTCATCATTGTTAAGAGACACATATTCGTTATCTTCCGTTCCTTTCTCTTTAATAGCTAAAATAACATCACCATGAGTTAAATTATCTTCATTGATTCCTCCCTCTTCTTCTGTTAGAACACTATATACTTGAGTAACTTGCCTATAAAAGGGAGAGATGATCAGAGGAAAACATAATAATAGGATAAAAGCAATTCCTGCTGTTATACCATTTACATAAGTACCAGAAGCGGCGATTCTTAATCTTGTATTTCTATGAAATTTATGAGAACTTAGTTCTCTTTCATCAACTTCAACAAATGCTCCAAAACCTATAAGAAAAAAAAGACCCACCCCGAGAACTCCAGTAGATTTAACATCTACTCCATCAGCACCAGCTGAAATTCCGTGAGCTAATTCATGTGTTGTTATAATAAACAACAATGGAAGTATTAAATAAAAAAGAAGAGGTAAATCAATTGTTACTCCGGGAATAAGAGGAACTATAGCTTGTTCAATACTAGGTCTAATTAGCAAATTAATAAAATTTGTAAAAAAGAAAAAAAGAGCATAGATAGTAAAGCTAAATGACACAAATATACCAATCGTCCAAAAGATTTTCCAAAATTTTGGAGCTTTTCTGGAAATTTTCATTATAAATTTATTTAACCTTCTTGTTTTAAACATTGCTAGTAATGGAAACCAGAGAAAATATGCTTCTTTTCTATTTCTCAACAAACGAACTAAAATTAAAACAAAAACCCAAAATAATAAAGATAAAATAAACCATGGATTCAAAATGAAATCTAAAAACACATTAAACAAAGACATGAAACTCTATCAAAGTAATTCCTTTTTTGATATCTAATTTAAATTAGAAGTTAAAGTTATTGTTTATGAATCGAAAAATTTGTTACTAAAAGGACTAATCTTATTAAAAATCGAAAAAGATTAAATTGTTAGTTTATATAATGTTATATATATAATTAGATATAATGCATAGGATTTAAGCTCATACGTGCTTATATAGCGGGGTGGGCTAGCCTGGTTTATGCCGCAGGGCTCATAAATGGCATGTAAACACCATAGAGAGACCCTGAGAACGATCCTTCACAACCGATGGATCGGCAGATTCGTTCGTTCAAAGGTAACTAATTTGTTGGTTTCCAACAGACTGAAAATCGAACCCCCGCTACTATTTTTATTCAATTTTCCTTTTAAGTAAAAAATTTATTCCTACAAACATTATAAGAGAGGAATCTCTTAGATATTATTAGCTTAATAGGTATTTCTATATTGAAAAAAAAAAAATTTAATAATATTAAAATAAGAATAAGCTATGAGTTAGAATATATCATGAGTTTTAAGAGAAATCCCACTATTCAATGCTGGATTAAACATATTATAGAAGGGCAATATAATGAAAGCGAAAAATTTTTTTATACTATATTTGGACAGGTAAAACGTGTTCGAATTATTGGGACTATTATAAATAAGAAAGAACAGATAATAGAAGCAATTGATATGGATATGGGATTAGAGGAAGACCTACATTCAAATATTAGACTTGATTTTGACTTAGATGATAGTACTGGTGTGATTAGAGCTATAATAAGGAATATAAATCCTGAAAAATTTAATGTTTTTAATAAAGGTGATATTGTAGAAGTTATAGGACGGATAAGTAAGTATGGAGAGTATATCTCCTTATGGATAGATATAATGAAAAAGGTTAATGAACCAAATCTTATTTTACTTAGGAATGCTGAAATTATTCATAAGATAAAATCTGGTGATATTCAAGAAATTCCAGATATTCTTCAATTAGATAATAAAAAAGAGGATTTCTCAGATGAAATAGATATTAATACTCTATTTGAAAAGGATGGAGAAGGTTCTAAACATGAAATTTTAAAGGAAGAGGTATTTCTATTAGTAGAAGAATATTCTACTAAAGGCGAGGGAATAAAT
Source organism: Promethearchaeota archaeon (assembly GCA_048937405.1). Taxonomy (GTDB): domain Archaea; phylum Asgardarchaeota; class Lokiarchaeia; order Sigyniarchaeales; family SOKP01; genus Loki-b32. Next base: position 4,108 of record JBHLNF010000026.1, on the reverse strand, counting down.
TTTGAAACCTTGAAACAAGAAATTGAAATTCCCGAGGGTAAATTAAGAAGTATCATTAAAGATTTGATCCTAGAATCGCGTATTTATGAATCTGATAATGATAATTTTGAAGCCTTTTAGTTTTAACAAGTATTTTAAAATTATTTGATAATAAAGGAAAACTATTTTTCTTATGCTTAGTTATATCCTTATAGTACAAGTAGTTAGTGAATAAAATTATGGATTTAAATAATTACGATGAATTATTAGATAAAGCATATGAAAAGATTCCAGAGAATGTTCGAAAATTATCAAGATTTGAAATTCCAAAAGTAGAACTTCGGATTGAAAGCAGGAACACATTTATCACAAATTTTAACAAAATAATTAGTACTCTTAATAGAGATAGGAAGCATTTTCTTGGAATCTTCCTGAAAAAAGCTGGTACAATGGGAGAAATTCGTGGTCAACAATTGTTTTTAAAAGGACAATATAAAGATCAGGTTCTAAATCGATTAATCGAAAATTATACCAAAACCTATGTTTTATGTAGCATTTGTAATAAACCAGACACTCAAATTCAAAGAGAAGGCAGGAAATTATATTTAAAATGCACTGCTTGTGGAGCTAGAGTAGAAATTAAAGAAAAATAAGGAAAAATCGAACTACGATTGATTGATGAAAGTATACCTAAAAGTTCATGTTAAGGAGGATATTGAAACTATAGCCTGTTGTGATGAAGAGTTATTAAATCAAGTTTTCAAAGAAGGAAATTTAAGAATTGAAATTTCTAATAGTTTCTTTGGAGGAAAGCTACTACATCTCAAGGAGGCTATTATGATTTTAAAAAATGCGTCATATTTCAATATAGTTGGAGAAAAAATAATAGAGAAAGCTATTGAGAATGAGTTGATTCAGCATTATAAAACTATATGTGGAATTCCTATGGCTATAAAGATGATGTTTTAATGCCAAATCGATTCTGTGCGATATGTGGAAAAACATTAGTTGGAGATGAACCTCATTTTGGAATGTGTCTTGAGTGTTATTTAAAAGAACACCCCCTATTCGAATTACCTGATCATTTTTCACTAAATATTTGTCTTGATTGTGGCAGTTTTTCAAAAAAAGATGAGTGGATTGAACCCTTAGAGAATGATTTTTTTTCTATTATTAAGCAAGCTACTTTCAAATTCATATTAAAATCATATGTAAAGAAAAATAATATTAATTTCAAGATCTCTTTTAATGAAGATAGTTTTGTTTTTTCTTCGAAAGATCTACTTACTTCTCTTGAAATCATAATTAAAGGTATCTTAAAGGAGGATACAAACATATATTACCAAAATTCAGTTAAATTAAACTTAAATCACATACTTTGCAAGAATTGCTCTAATTTAAGGGGGGGAACATATTTTTTATCAATTATACAATTACGTGTCAAAGACGAAGAACAATTTGGTTTGATTAAATATGTTATAGATGAAATTAACACTTTTACGGACAGAATTTTTAAAGAAGATCATAGACAATATATTTCTAAAATGGAGGATCAGAAATATGGAGTAGATTTATATTTGAGTACAATTGAATTAATGAATTATATAATCAAATTTTTAAAGTCAAAATATAACTTTTTACTAAACCGAACAAAAAAGTTAGTGGGAAGAGATAATCAAAGAGGTAAAAATCTCTATAGATTTAAAGCTTTAATAAAATTTTTACCACTAAGTAATAATGACATTATCATTATTAAGAATCAAGATTTTAGAGTTGAAAATATTACAAAAAATAAAGTAATTCTTAGAGGAGAAAATAACACTAAATTGATAAAAGACTATTCTTATTTTTTTAATGAAAAAATAATTAAAAAAAATCTTTAGAGGAAAAGTTTTTGGAGGAAAATAACAAGGATACTTCAGAAGACTATGATGATATCTTAGATATTGAAATAGATGAAGAATTTGAAACTAATATAGATGAAATTCAAAAAAGAAAAATCGATAATAAAAGAATAAGAAAAATAGATCAATCAAAAAAAAAAGCAACAATAGAGTCAGTTTTCGATGAAAGGACTGTTTTTAGCTTGAGTAAGTTATTAAGAAATGGACCATTAAAAAGAGTAGAAGGTGTTATTTCCGCGGGTAAGGAGGCAAATATCTATTTAGCATATGATTTAAAGGGAAAGGAAGTTGCTCTTAAAATCTATAAGATTGACAGTAATACTTCAAAATGGATGAGAAATTATATTATTGGTGATCCCAGATTTAAGAAAATACCACGAAATGTTTCAAAAGTTATATTTTTATGGGCTAGTAAAGAATATAAGAATCTAAAAAGAGCGTATAAAGTCGGTTTAAATGTACCAAATCCGATATTTATCAAAGATAATATTTTAATTATGGATTATATTGGATTTGGATCAATTCCTGCTCCACTCTTGAAAGATATTAAATTTCCTAAAAATCCTAAGCATTTAATGAATGAGATTTTAGTATTTATAAAAAATTTATACCAAAAAGCCAAATTAGTCCATGGAGATCTTAGTGAGTTCAATATATTATATCATAATCAAAAACCAATAATAATAGATATTTCTCAAGCAGTATCTATTCATCATCCAAAAGCAGAAGTTTATCTAGTAAGGGATATAAAAAATATTTTTGAATACTTTAAAAAGTTAGGAATAGAAACACCTAATCCCCGTGAATTTTATTATGAAGTTATAAACCTTGAAAATTATTAAGATATGGCATTAATGTTGAATTAAAATGAAAATTGGAAAAAATAGAATTGCTGTACTAATTGGTCGTAATGGAGAAGTAAAACAAGAAATTCAAAATAAATTGGGAGTTAAAATTGACCTGGATAGTAAATCTGGAAATTGTGATATCATACCAGATCTAGATAATCCAAATTATTTGCCATTAAATGTCTTTACGGCTCAAAAAGTAGTTAATGCTGTAAACAGAGGTTTTAATCCCGTTAAAGCTATGAAATTATTAGAAGAAAATCATGATATTGAGATATTTAATTTATTAAAAATTATTGGGAAATCTGAAAATAGAATTAAACGTGTAAAGGGTCGAATAATTGGAAGAAATGGAGAAATGAGAAAAACAATTGAAAGGTTTGCTGACAGTTTTATCTCAGTATATGGAAAGACAATTTCTATTATCGCGGATTATGACAATTTACAAATTGCTAGAAAAGCTGTAAGTATGTTAATAAATGGTATGCCTCATCATGTGGTATTGAAGTTTTTAGAAAATAAATACAATGAAAAGAAAAAGGAGCAATTTAGGCAGATTTATAGTCCTGAATTTTAATTATCAATTTAGGAACGAATTACCATGGATTTCTGAAACCTCTTTTATTAGATCTTTACCATATATAATATCCTTTAATTCATGTAATAGTTCATTTATATTTTCAATATTTTCGATTGAATATAATTCTTCAAATTCTTCTTTTTGGAGATCTTTCAGAGTAACTTCAAAACTTTTAATTGAATATTTTTTTTTTTTATAGGATTTAAAAATAGTGATTACTCGAGGATAAGAATTCTTTTCCCTCAAAAAAATCGCCCAACCATCATAATAGAATTCGATTTTAGAATCAAAAATATTTTTCCATTTTTTTATATCTCCTATAATTTTATTTAATTCTACTTGAATTTCTGGAGAATATTTATCATTCATAAAATATTATCTTTGAAGAGCTATAAAAAGTAAAACTAAAAAGAAAATTAATCAAAGGTAATTTCCCCAATATTGAAAATATCATCAGATAATCCTAATTTTGATGGTCTATTTGTTCTAGAATTATAGAGAGTATGATTCAAAGAATACCCACTACCGAAAATTTGTGGTGATTTTATACCAGTTATTAATAACATTACTCGTAATAAGCCATCAAATTCATCTGAAACTCGAGCGCCCCATATTACCATTGAATCATTCATATCCATTTTTTCAGAAATTTTCTTAGCTACTGAGTTTGCTTCTGCTAATGTCATATCATTTCCTCCACAAATATGAATTAAAGCACCCTTTGCTCCATCAATACTTACATCTAATAATGGTGTATTAAGAGCATCATTAATAGCATCTTCAACCCTATTATCTTT
>JBHLNF010000016.1:0-61214 GCA_048937405.1 Promethearchaeota archaeon | reverse complement strand
TAGCTAAAATCGCTGATTGAATAAAAAATTTTCAAAAAAAATCATTTACTTTCTTTTTTTATTTAGAAAAAGGAATCTAATTTTATAAATCAAAGAGGAATTATACTCTATTAGTGTATTCATCAAACCAACGATTAAAGATCTTATGAAGCTTGAATTCTTCAATATCGAAATTTTTATCTACAATCATTAAATTTCGAAGGGAACCTAATAAAGCCTGAAAAAAAACTTCATCCATTTCATTGAATTCTTTGACATTTCGATCATTGTCTATAAGCCCAAATTTATATTCTTCTAAATCAATATCTTCTGATTTGAAGTGATCATATGTCTTTACGCAATAATTCAATTCATCTAAAAGCATTTTCTTAAAGTCTTTAAGATTGTCATTTTTAAAAGTGCCCGTGATAAAAAGATTAAAAAATCCCATTAGATACCCTTGATCATCATTTATAGGTTTGACCTGTTTATCAGCCTTCTCAATAAATATGTATTCTATGGTAATATCTGGTTCTACATAGTTTTCAAGAATTTTATCTTTATCAGGCATACTTTTTTTCCTTCATTTTTTCAATGTACTCAAGGCTCTGATGTCTGAAGTAGGTGTTGTAAAGCTCAGCGTACATTCCCCCCTTAGCCATTAACTCATCATGATTTCCTTCTTCTATAATTTTCCCATGATCGAGTACAATTATTCTATTGACATGTCGTACTGTCCAGAGACGATGAGCAATTATGATTGAAGTACGACCTTCAATTGTTTTTTGAAGGGCATCTTGAATTCGTGTTTCAGTAAATGGATCAACTGAAGCGGTTGCTTCGTCTAATATAAGGATTGCTGGATTTTCTAATAGAACTCGCGCAAAAACAACTAATTGACGTTGTCCCATTGAGATTAAACTACCTCTTTCACCAGTTTCAGTCGCTAAGCCTTTCGATAAATCACTAATCCAATCAGAACCACTTGTTGAATCTAAGGCATTTTGAACATCTTTTTTAGTTGCCTTTTTGTTACCATATTTAATATTATTTTGAATTGTATCTGCCCATAGGAATGGAGTTTGTGGAATAATTCCGATATATTTTCGATATTCTATAAGATCATAATTTCTAATACTTATTCCATCGATTAGAATATCTCCTTTCTGAAATTCATAAAATCTTGCTAAAAGTTTTGCTAAGCTTGATTTTCCTGCACCAGTATGACCAACAATTGCAACTGATTCTCCAGGCTCAATTTTCAAATTAAAATTTGTAAATACTTCATTTGATTCTTCATACCTAAATGAAAGATTTTGAAATTCAATTTCACCTTTAAGTTTATCAGGCTTCATATTATTTTTTTGAAGCACCAAGGGTAATGTGTCTATAAGAGCAAATATTCTTTCTGAAGCAGCCATACCAGTCTGAAAAGTGGGCCAAAAAGAAGCTAACGTTAATAATGGAAAAAACAGATAACTTAATCCCTGTATGAATAAATTTAATTCTCCTATACTAATATCGTTTCCTAGAACATTAACTCCACCATAATAAATTATTAAAGTTAATACCACTCCTTGAATAATACCTAATGAAGGAAAAATACCATTTAATACAAAAGCTCTTCTTAAATTTACTTTATAGGATGTTGTATTTACTTCATTAAAGTTCTTATATAATTTCTCCTCTTGTCGAAACGTTTTTGCTATTTGAATGCCAGAAAAACTTTCTTTAACATATGCATTTACAGAGGCTAAGGCTCTTTGTCCTAAAAGTGTTTTAGAACGGGCTAATTTTCTAATAGATAAAGCTAATATAAAAAATGCTGGAAACGTAATAATAGTAATGAGTGTTAATGTCAAATTAATCAATGTCATAATAATTAATAGAAAGCTAATAACTAATATTGAAGAAATGAATTGAAGAGTTAAATCTACGGTCTGTCCAAAGTCACTTGAATCTGTATTAATTCTAGAGACGATTTTTCCAATAGGATTTCGATCAAAAAATGAAAGATCATGAGTTAAAACTGCTTGTCCAGCATTTCTCCTTAGATCTAGAACCACATTTCCAATTACTTGAGATGAATATCTAGCTGTAATGTAATTAAATAACCATGTAAGTAGGTTTAGTGATAAAATGATACTTATTAAGAAAAATAAATATAAACCATTTCTATTTGATGCTAGGTTACTGATCGCTATACTGACAAGAACAGGCACAAATGAACTTGATAAAGAAGATATGGTAAGAAAGATAATTACAAGCATCATAGTTCGTTTATATGGACCGAAATAATGAAAAATTCTTTTTAATAGGTCTCTATCACGAAATTTTCTATCATATTCTTCAGCTTCAAGTCCTACATACATCCCCATTTACGACACCTGCTCTTTTTTTATTAATTCATTAATATCAATATCAAATTTTTTAATGAATATTTTTCTGTATTCCTCTGATGATATTAGAAGATCTTCATGTGACCCCATAGCAGAAATTTCACCTTTTTTCAAGACAATTATTAAGTCAGCCCATCTAATTTGGGAGAGTCTATGAGTTATAAGAATCGTTGTTCTGTCTTTTAGGATATTTTGAATGGCTCTTTGGATTTTATCTTCCGTGTTTGAATCAATTGCAGAAGTAGAATCATCTAGGACAAGAATTTTTGGATCCGAAAGAAAGGCACGAGCAATTGCTATCCTTTGTCTTTCACCACCACTGAGTTGAACACCCCTTTCACCCACCTCTGATTCATATTGATTAGGAAAGTTAATAATAAATTCGTGAGCTTGAGCTTCTTTAGCCACTTGAATAATTTCATCTAAAAATGAAGTCCTTCCAAATGATATATTGCTGAATATAGTATCAGAGAATAAGAAAACATCCTGTTCGATAAAAGAGATCTGACTTCTTAGTGATTCTAAAGCATAATCTTTTATGTTTATATTGTCTATTAATATTTTTCCTTCATTTACATCATACAAACGAGAGATTAATTTTGTTAGAGTAGTTTTTCCAGATCCTGTTGTCCCAACAAATGCTACGGTTTGACCTGGTTGAATAGTGAATGAAATATTTTTTAAAACAGGTTTTTTACTTTCTGGATATGTAAATGATACTTTTTCGAATTTAATTTCCCCGTCTATGACTTTTTTGATACCTTTTATATTTTCATCAATTTCAGTTTCCTTATTCATTAAATCAAGCAATCTTTCTGAACTTGAAATAGCAAGTCGAATTATTGCGAATACAAAAATGGAAATAAAAGTTGGAAATCTTAATTGAGCAATTAATCCGTAGTATGCTATAATTTCACCTATACTCATTAAATTTAAAAAATTTAAAACTACAGCATGAGCAAATGCTAATGTTAATGAGATGGATAAAATTAAGATTGGAAGATATTTTGCTTGAATTTTTCCCTGTTCTATATAGGCATCCCGATACAATTTAGCTTTTGAATAATATTTTTCTAATTCTTTGTCCTCTTGAACGGTTGCTTTAACCACTTCTATGCCTGTTAGTGTTTCATTTAAAGTAGCATTCATCATTCCAAAAGAACCCCTTAATCTTCCTGTAACTGGCCCTAATTTATGGACATATGATCTTAAAGAAAATAGAAAAAGTATAGAAAACATTAGAGGAGCAAGAATTAATTGGGGAGGATAAAAAATTATAATATATATTAAGGGAACAACTAATGACGTAAATGAGTCAAAAATTAAGGAAAGAGCTGGACTTATTAAGAAGTTTAGTTGTCGAACATCATCGGTTACTCGTGCCATGAGTTCTCCAATTTTCTGTTGTTCATGGAATGACTGACTTTTTCCTAGGAGATTTGTATAAAATTCTTTCCTGCAATCTCTCTCCATTCTTTGGGCGATTACTTCTCGTAACATATTATTGATTAATCTCATTATTGGTGTTCCAATACTTAAAAATAAAATAATTTGAGTGTAAAAAACTAAAGTAGAATAGTTTCCAAGTAAAAAATCAGAAATTGCATTTCCAATTATTATGAAAATAATCGAGTTTAAATTTGAAGCGACGATTGTTGTGATTAAAACAATAAAAAACAATATCTTATTAGAACCATGAAAAATGTGTTTTAAGATCCAGCGTCTGGGTCCTTTCTGACGAGATTTTTCAAAAGGATCCTTTCCTGGAGAAAATTCGACATAACGTGTATTGATAATGTTAGTAGTAGTTTTCTGCATTTTTTTACTCTTCTTTGGTAAACATTATAATTCTCGTAGTATTATTTACGAAATGTTTAATTCTTAATAGGTCTTTTACATTTAAATTATAAAGTTTTAAAATTCTACATTAAGAGAGTCAACTTTGGGGTAGAAAAACTTTGGAAATCTTGATTAGAAAAGCTTCTGTTAAGGATGCGGAGAAAATATCCTCTATATGGTCAGTTATTTGCTCAGAAAGAAAATATTCTGCTATAAATAAACCTTTTACACCTGAACAAGAGAAAGAATATATATCTAATCTTTCTGATCGTGAGGGTATCTTTGTGGCTGAAGTTGATGATCAAATTATAGGTTTTCAATCATTAGATAAATGGATAAATTATTCAGACTCATTTGAACATGTTGGGACAATTGGGACTTTTATCCTTCCTCTTTGGCGTAAGAAACAAATAGGAAAAAAAATAGCTACCTTTGTGTTTAATTTTGCTCGAAAAAACGGTTATGAAAAACTTGTAATATATGTTCGAGCTAGAAATACGAATGCTATAGATTTCTATAAAGATTTGGGTTTCATTGAAAAAGGAGTACTCACAAGACAAGTTAAAATTGATAATATTTATGAAGATGAAATATTCATGGAGAAGTTTCTTTAGTTTTGCTAATACTTTTTGTACACAAAAAAAGTAATTATATTAATTAGTTAATAATTCCGACAAATTTCTATGATTTATTACGGATTAATTTAAATATGAAAACAATTATAAACTAGTTGTGTCCGATAAAGTAATTGCATATGATATAAGGTTGGAAGAAGAACTAGAAAAAGCAAAGCTTAAAATCTGGTTATTAGAAGAGCTACAACTAATTCCAAGAGAATATCATAGATTAATCCTAGAGAATATATCTAAATAATTAGAAAGTTAATAAATTTTTTATATCTCAATAATAAACCTAATCTTTATAATTCTTCTTTGTACTAATTAGAGTGGTCGTTGTTTCTATCCATTGAGCTAATTCTAAGTCAGTTCTGCAGAATGTAACAATTTCATCTAAATCCTCTAGATTGCTAAATTTACATTCAACTAATAAATCCCAACCACCATACAATGGTGTTACATAAGTGATCTGCCATTTTTCACTTTTCTTCTGAAAATTCAAATTCCTTAATTTTTCTGATACTTTCCACTGTGTACCAATGATTTTCAGTCGAATTAAAATATATCCACGATAATAGATCTCTCTAACACCAAAATTATAACTTAAAATATAGCATAAATAATAAGTAGAATTATATTTGCACTATTTTTCAAGATTTCTATTATTGAACCGATGTATATTCTTTAATGTAATGGTTTTTTTTTCTAATTCTCTTTATATATATAAAAACCTTATAAATTCTCCTACATCTATTAATTATTATATTTTAAATTTTTAAAAATAGACAGAAGGGGTTTTATTTAATGAAAAGAAGTACAGGTAGGGCTTTTATATTCAGTTTAATTGTTTTCTTAGTATTAAATTTCCTTTTTTACATTATTTCATTCGCAATTGGAGACATTTTAGATTCTGTGTTTGATACAATCGCAGACCATCCATCCAGTAGTGTTTTTTTATTGATTTACCCTTCTCGATACTTCCCCTGGGAACTTATAACTAATTCTGTCGATGCATCTAGCTTTGCATTTAAATTTTTTTATATGGCAGGTTTAATATCTTTTATTATTGCTGCAATTGTTGCAGGGCTTATGGGGAGTAATATTGGTGAATCTATAGGAGGTTGGATGATAACAGCAATCTGTTATATGCTAATGTTTATAGCTATAATTTCCATTGATGATTTCAATTTAAATTATATCAGTTTTACCGCCACATTAATTGACGGGATAATTAGAATTCTAATTACAGGTACAGTAAATGCATTGATATTTGGATTACTAGTAATCCTAATCGCATTAATTAAAGGGAAAAAATAATAACTATCATTTGAACTAATCAAAAATTTTTTTTATTAATTTGTATAAAGTTTTTCTTGTTAAAGTTATAAAATTACTATAATGACATGGAATTTTTTTACCAGTAAATTTCTTTTAAACTTTTATGATATTCATTTAGAGATTTGATCTCAAGTCTTTTTCTACGAACCTTTTCTATAGCATCTATTAAAGCTTCTGCCAGTTGTAAATTGATAATTACAGGGATATTGTAATCTACTGCCATTCTTCTAATTTTATATTCATCTTCCATTATAGTTCTGAATTTTTCTTGAATTGTTGTAGGGAGAGGGATATTAATCACTAAATCAATAGCTCCATTTTGCAGGCATTCCATTATATTTGGCTCCATACCATATTCATGGATTTTATAAAGTTTAACGGCATAGATACCATTATCTTTTAACGCAATAGCAGTATCTTCAGTAGCAAAAATTGTAAAACCTAAAGCTTTTAATTTATGTGCTAAAGGTATTACTTTTTGTTTTAATTCTTTACCTCCTACTGATATTAAAACATTTCCCCCTTGGACTGGAATGCTCATCTCCGTGGCTTCAAGCGATTTAATTAAAGCATCTGAAAAATCTTCTCCTATACATGCAACTTCACCTGTAGATGCCATTTCTACACCTAAAACAGGATCAGCTTTATCAAGACGCATGAAAGAAAACATTGGAGCTTTAATGGAAACAAAATCTCCATAGGGAAGTTCCATTATCGACTGAGGGATTTTAGCTCCCAAAAACACTTCAGCAGCTAATCTCATCAGATTAATACCTCTTGTTTTTGAAACATAAGGCATACTCCTGCTTGATCTGAGGTTGCACTCTATTACATATACTTGTTCGTCTTTGACAAGATATTGTACATTAAATGGACCTCTAATCTTTAATGCTAATGCAATTTCTTCAGTATTTTTTTCAATTGTTTTAATAACTTTGTCAGAAACTGTTTGTGGAGGAATTGACATTGTTGCATCTCCACTATGCACCCCCGCATTCTCTATATGCTCTACTATTGCTCCTATAAAGACATTGGTCCCATCGCATATTCCATCAGCTTCAATCTCTCTTGCACCTGTAAAGAATTTAGTAATAACAACAGGATATTCCTGAGAAATAGCTACAGCCAGATCTAAAGTATCTCTTAAAGTCTTTTCATCATAAGATACTCTCATTGCTGCACCACTTAAAACGTAGGAAGGTCGTACTAAAACGGGATACCCTACTTTTTTTGCGAATTTCAGTGCTTGCTCTTTATTCGTCAACATACTCCATCGAGGTTGACTAATTTTTAATTGATCTAATAAGTTACTAAATTTCGAACGGTCTTCTGCCATGTCAATTCTACTTCCATGTGTTCCTAATATATTTAGATTTACTTTTCTGAAAAATTCAGAATATTTTGAAAACTTTGCTGCTAGATTTTGTGCAATCTGACCACCTACAGATACTATCACTCCATCAGCTTTTTCAAGCTCAACGATATCTAATACACGTTCACCTGATAATTCCTCAAAATAAAGTTTATCTGATATGTCATAGTCCGTAGAGACCGTTTCTGGATTGTAATTTACCATAATTGCCTGATCAACCCCGAGTTTTTTTAAGCCCCATAGACAATTCACTGAACCCCAATCAAATTCTACAGAAGCTCCAATGCGATAAGTTCCAGACCCAAGAACTATTACTTTTCTTAAGTTCTGTTTGCTTTCATGTTCAAAGTCAATATCATGTTCAGAGGCAGCATAGGTAATATAAAGGTAATTTGTGATAGCAGGCCATTCTGCTGCTAATGTATCAATTCTTTTTACGTATGGTTGGATTTGATATTTTCTCTTTAGAATTTGTCTTATTGTAATTACATCTAATCCCATGATTTTAGCTATTTGTCCATCAGAAAAACCAAAACGTTTTGCTCGTTCAAACCAATAAATTTTATCATCATCACTGGTTTCTAAAAACTCTATATTCTCTAATTCTTTTTCAATATCAATAATATTTTTTATTTTAAAGAGGAACCACTTATCTATTCGAGATAATTGATATATTTCATCTATAGAAATTCCTTTATTTATAGCTTCGACAATCCTAAAGACTCTTAAATCAGTGGGATTGCTTAAGCTAAATTTTAATTCATTTATATCCTCAATTGGTTTGATTTCATTTCCAACTAATCCTTTCATACCAATATCCAGCATTCTCAAAGCTTTTTGAAGTACTTCTTCAAATGTACGACCAATTGCCATTACTTCACCTACAGATTTCATTTGTGAGCCGATTTTTCGATCTACTCTTTGGAATTTTGTCAAGTCCCATCGAGGTATTTTTAACACGAGATAATCTAAAGCAGGTTCGAAACATGCTGTAGTAATACCAGTAATTTTATTTTTTAGTTCTGGTAATGTATACCCTATTGCTAATTTTGCGGCTATATATGCTAATGGATATCCTGTAGCTTTTGAAGCTAATGCTGAAGACCGTGAAAGACGAGCGTTTACTTCTATTGCTCTAAATTCTCTTGAAAATGGATCTAATCCATACTGAATGTTGCATTCACCAATAATTCCCAGATTTCTTATTACACGAATAGAGGCTAAACGAAGCATTTGATATTCTTCATTTGTTAAGGTCTGGCTAGGTGCAACAACAATTGATTCACCTGTGTGAATTCCCACGGGATCAAAATTCTCCATATTACAATTAATAAAACAATTATCTTCGGCATCTCTTACTACTTCATATTCAATCTCCTTCCAACCCCATATACTTTCTTCAATTAATATTTGGCTTATTCTTGATTGAGCAAGACCTTTCTTAGCCATCTTTTCAAATTCTCTCATATTAGTACATATCCCTGATCCTCTGCCACCCAATGTATAAGCCACTCGAATCATACATGGAAATCCAATCTCTTCTGCTGCTTTTATTGCATCATTATATGAAGATACAGCTTTGCTTTTGCACACTTTAACTCCTGACTTATCCATAGCTTGTACAAAAAGATCTCTATCTTCAGTTGCTTCGATTGCTTCAATTGGAGTACCTAAAACTTTAACGTTATACTTTTTAAGAATTCCTAATTCATTTAATTCAACACCTACATTTAAAGCAGTCTGTCCTCCAAATGCTAGTAAAATTCCATCAGGTTTCTCTTTTCTGGTAACTTCTTCTACATAATTTACATTGATCGGTAATAAATAAACCTTATCCGATAATTCAGGATCAGTTTGAATAGTTGCGATATTAGGATTGATTAAGATGGTTTCTATACCTTCTTCCTTAAGAGCTTTAAGTACTTGAGAACCACTATAATCAAATTCACCTGCTTGACCGATCCTAATACCTCCACTTCCTAAAACAAGAGCTTTTTTAATATTTTTATTTAATGGCATTAGGAAGTTAACCTCATGTTATCTATGAATTTATCAAATAAATATAATGAATCTAAAGGTCCAGGACAGGCTTCTGGATGAAATTGGACTGCAAAAATAGGTTTAGTTTTATGTTCAATACCCTCATTAGTCTGGTCATCAACATTTCTAAGGATCTCTTTGAATCCTCCTTTTTCAAAATCTTTTACACAAAAACCATGGTTTTGAGATGTAATATAACATTTATTCGATTGAAGACTAATAACTGTTTTATTTCCTCCTCGATGTCCGTATTTGAGTTTATATGAAACAGCTCCAGTGGCTAAAGCTAAGATAAGATTTCCCATACATATTCCCATAGTAGGAATGCTTTGTTCGATAAGTTTACTGGAAACTTCGATTGCTTCTTTACATAATGCCGGATCACCAGGACCATTTGAAATAAATACTCCATCTGGATTGTAAGACATAATTTGCTCATATGTATAATTATGTGGTACTATTATTACTTCTAATCCTCTAGAGACAAGATTTCGTAAAATATTCAGTTTATAACCTAAATCTAACAAAACAACTTTGCCAATTGGATTAGGTGACTTATAGATACAAACCTCTTTTGTTGAAACCTCGCTTACAAGATTGCGGAGATTTGGGTCTACTACTTTTGCTGCAAGCTGTTTTAAATAATCAATATCAGGATTCTCCCCTGAATTATATACTGCTAGTGCTCCAACTTGAACACCCTCTTCACGTAAAATTTTAGTAATTGCTCGAGTGTCAATCCATTCAATTCCAGGAATATCTTGTTCAGTCAAAAATTCATCAAGAGTTTTAACACTTTGATAATGATTAGGGTATTTACAACATTCATTTACAACAAAACCAGTTACTTTAACAGAATCTGATTCAAAGTGTTTAGTTATACCATATTCATCTTTCTCCCATGGAGGAACTCCGTAATTTCCTATAAGGGGATGAGTCATTACAACTATTTGTCCCCAATAAGATGGATCTGTGAGAGTTTCAAGGTACCCCGCACCAGTCATAGTATTAAATACAAATTCGCCTGTTACAATTTTTGTTGCCCCAAAACCAATTCCTTGAAAATACCGACCATCTTGGAGCATTAAAATTGCGGGTCTTTCTTTCTTGTATTGCATTTACTCTTTTGTAAAATTCTACTTTTAAATCCTTAAAATAAGAAAAACATTACTGTTATTAAGGTTATTTATTAACTAATTAAATAAAATTAACTTTAACTAAATCCAACTCGAGAACTTTAGGAATTTATTTTATTATTATCAATATATCCTTTAGATTTATAAAGATCTAAAAGAGTAGCTTTTATTGATTCAAGTATTGACTCAAATTTTAATTCCTCGAAAGTTTTAAACCAAGAAAAGTCATGAATTTTTAATTCTTCTGTTTTTTTAGTTTCATGTAGAAGAATTATATTCCTATCCAATAAAAATGAAGGATCTAATATATTTTCATTTCCATCTTCTAATATTTTAAGATTTTGGAGCATACATTCAAGTAAATCATCATAGAATAATAGTGGAATGTATTTTATCTGTTTTGGTTTTAATTCATCTAAATTTATGTCTTGATTATCTCTATTGTACTTAAAGCCCTTCTCGACTAGGTTATATACATCAATATCTATAAGCTCAGGATGATATTCAATCTTTTCAACTTTTTTCCCTTTTTCACGATATCTTCCTGTTTTTTCTATATACATTCTAACATTACCTACTTTACTTATTGTTTCAACTATAATAGAATTTTGGTTCATTCTGTTTTCACATAGTTCCTTAATAATTTTACAATAATCCTTTGCAGCATTTATAATATCTTCATTATTAAGTTTTGCTTTTAATACTGTACTAATATAAGCTTTTAAAGATGCTGAGAAATCTTCCTCAATTTGTCGAATTTTTGCATAAAGGAATTTTGATGCCTTCCACCATTTATTAATTTTTTCTATCTTAAGATGACTTATAAATAATTCAAAAGCACGAATTTCAGTAAAATACAGCAATTTTTCTATTCCATATTGAAGAAATATAGAGGGATTGACCCATGCTTCTAGATCATCCATTATTGGGAAGGAGATTGGTTCTCTAGGGCGGATTAAAAGTGATTTTTCTCCATTAAATACCCGATCCACTCTCATAGGTAAAGGCATTATTGGATTTTCCTTTATTTTTTTTAAGAGTACTAGAGCATATTCTTTATTATAAGATGTAAGATTGGGAGGAAATATTTCTATATAAAAGAAAAATGGGGCTGCATCGGATTTATAAATTTTGAATTTATTAATTGGATTTACCATAGCAACTAATTATTAAGTCTAATGAATTTATTAAATCGATTTAAATTTTTTAATCTTATATAGTCTTTGATCATATGTTAAATTATTTAAATTCAAATTATATATTTAGATATTAGAATCCTTAAAAGATTTATATGCTATAAATATTAAGTCAAGATAATATATAAAAAATAAATTAAAGAAGTGATTTAATAAAAACTCCTTTTATTTTGATTATTTAATTGATGCATTGGCTTTCTTCAAAAGATGTTCTGCATCTTGAACAATTGAATCGACAATATCCTTAACATTCTTTAAATTGTTTATTATTCCTATACTCTGCCCTAATAAAACAGCTCCAGAATTAATATCACCCTTGTATGCTGCTTCATATGCCTTACCTTCATTAATTATATCTTCTTGGGTAAATGCTGCTTCCTCTGCCATTTTTTCTTCCTTACTTGTTACAAGTCCATGATGTAATGAATAATCATTTTTCCAAAGCCTAATTGGTCCTAATGCTCCGGTGACCAATACTGTATCTTGTGCTTTTGCAGGGGGTACAACATTTTTATATGTTTCATGAAATTCACTTTCATGAGAGGCAATAAATCTAGATCCCATTGCAATAGCTCCCGCTCCCAAAGCTAAAGCAGCAGCAAGTCCGTTACCAGTAGCAAATCCTCCACATGCGATCACTGGAAAATCAGGATGTTGTTGTAATACTTGTTGAAGTAAGACCAAGCTACTAACCTTTTCATAAGATTGATGACCTCCTCCTTCTCCACCAGTTACTACCATTCCATCTACCTTTGAGGCAACACATTTTTCTGCTAGCCATAATGCTGGAGCTACATGAAAATGTTTGATATTTGAACCACTTTCTTTTAATTTTTGGTATTGTTTTGATTGAGGTAGCGTTTTTGAAGATCCAGCACTAGTAATAGCATATACACACTGCTCTCTTACTCTTGGAGTTTCTCTAATGAATTTGGGAATATCTCTAACAAGTTCTATAGCGGCAGCTTCTCTACGAGAAGTCCTAATATTGAAACCAAAAGGTTTATCTGTGTGCTCTACTACTTTAAGCATATTTTCTTTCATTATCGCCACAGGGGATTTATTGGCTAAAACATCACTTATCAAAGCACTATGACTTAATACACCTAAACCTCCTGCCTCTGATACTGCAATTGTTAGTTCAGTTGTATAAAATGGACCCATAGGGGCAGCAACAATAGGATGTTTAATTCCTAGCATTTTTGTTATATTTGTTTCTAAAACCATTATAATCACTATTTCTTTTATTCATTTTTTTTTTTATTAGTTACTTTAGTTAAATTTAGTAGACAAAATAAAGTTAAAGAAATAGTATCCAAAATGATAGGAAGAATTTCAATTATTAGAATTTTTATTATCTTTGGGAGGAAAAAAGCGAACAATCCTATCGTTTTCTTTTAAGGATATCGCTTGTTCGGGACAAAAATATGCACAAACTCCACAACCAATACAGAGATCTCCGTTATAAACAAAGAGTGATCCCTTTTAATTAATTGAAATTACTTATTGAAAATAAAAAGAATTACAAAAAAAAAGTCATTGTAAATAAATAATTTATTTAATCTTACCTGCTGCGCTTTTCAACAATGTTTCTGCATCAGATACTATATTAATGACTATATCTGATACACTCTCAATACTCTCAATAATACCGATACTTTGTCCTAGTAGTACTGCTCCAGAATTTATATCTCCTCTATAAGCAGCAAGATAGGCATTTGAAGTTTCAAGAGCCTGTTTTATAAATTCTTCAGGCGGGAGTGATCTGAGTTGCTGTTCATGTGCCATGAGTTCCTCCTTTGAATTTACTGCTGCATGATGGAGACTATACTCATTCTTCCATAATCTAATTGGTCCTAACACTCCTGCAGTATATATTGTATCTTGAGCTTTTGAAGGAGGTACAACATTTTTATAATTCTCATGGAATTCGCTTTCTTTGCTAGCAATAAAACGAGAACCCATAGCTATACCTCCAGCACCCATTGATAATGCAGCAGCTAAACCCGCTCCAGTTGCAAATCCTCCGCATGCAATTACGGGAAAATCAGGATATTTTTGATGAACCTGCTGAAGTAAGACAAGAGTGCTTACTTTTTCAAATGATTGATGTCCTCCACCTTCTCCACCAGTTACGACCATACCATCCACTTCAGAAGCAACACATTTGTCTGCAAGCCATAACGCAGGGGCTACATGAAAATGTTTAATTTCAGATTTTTCTTTTAGTTCTTGCCAAGTTTTACTTTGAGGTAATGTTTTAGAAGATCCTGCACTTGTGAGAGCATATACACACTGTTCTCTAATTCTTTGATTCTCCATAATAAATTTTGGTATTTCTCTACAGAGTGTTGGAGCCTGTACTTCATTTCTAGAGGTCCTTATATTAAATCCAAATGGTTTATCTGTATGTTCAACAACATACTCCATATTTTTTTTCATTGGTCCAAGAGCATCAGTCGAGACTCGATCTTTTCTTGGTTCATTTCCAATTTCTTGTCCTCGTGCAATAGTAGTGTGGGATAATATACCCAAACCTCCTGCTTCAGAAATAGCTACACACATATCAGTTGTGTAGAAGGGGCCCATAGGAGCACCAACAATAGGATGTTTAATTCCTAGCATTTTTGTTATATTTGTTTCCAAAACCATTTTAAACACAATTTTAATTTTTGAATTTTTTTATTGTTACTTTAAATCAATTTAGGAGTCATAATAAAGTTAGAGAATATGATTCAAATTATTAGAAAAAAAAAAGTCATACATGATTATTGTACTCGAGGTGGAGTAAAGCGAACAATTCTTTCCTTTTCTTTTAAAGATATCGCTTGCTCGGGACAGAAATATGCACAAACGCCGCAACCAATACAGAGATCTCCATTATAGGCAATATTATCATCATTTAATTGCATTGTTCCAGTATGACATTTTTCAACGCAAATACCACACCCATTACATAATTCTTGATCAATTATGGCTATATGATTTGTTTGATTGACATTAAAACCTCGTGTTTGACCGCAACAACAATTGCAACACATACACAAACTTGTTTCATCTTTAGTGATGTCAAAATTCGGATGATAGGCTTTATTAACTAATCCATCCTCATTTGATCGTCTTATTATATCCAAAGCTTCTTCTTTTGAAATTTTTCTACTAAATCCGTGGTCCGAAGTATATCGAGCAGATTTTCCAAATGTAAAACAATTTTCTCTTATATAAGTTTGTTTGCATGGATCTCCTAATAAATCATGCTGATGCCGGCAGAAACAATGACCAACAGCAATATCATCAAATTTTTTAATAAGTTCTTCTACTTTCTGAACAGGAAGAATTTTTTCTTCAGGGACTTCTATTGATTTATCTACTATAATTTCTATTTCAGTTCCAGTATCTTTATTTATGGTGAAAGGTATTGTCCTATCTACAGGTGGTCTTTTCTTCTGACGAATCAAAAGTGCTTCATAATTTTGCATTATTCTACTTCTCAAATTTGATCCTAATTTGACATATAGTTTTGCTAATTCTCTGTTTTCCTTAGTATCCTCTAATTTTCCCATGAAAGTATATTCAAAAATACCCACATTAATGAAAGGCATCAATCTATATACTTTAAGGCCAGTCCTACTTGGTTGATCAAAGATTACTCCTTTTTTAGCTAAATTCTCAGCATTTTTTATTATTTCTTCTTCAGATAGATTGCTAATTTCTTGTAGTTGTTCTAATGTTTGCGAGTTCTTATTTTCAAAGAGTTTTATTAATTTGAGGTCCTTTTCATCAGGAATGACGTGTCTTAAAATCATAATTAACGTATCATTTATAGGATAAGATGTGCGTCCTGCTTTATTGATTATTTTTGCTGCTTCTTCATATTTCTCATATGTTTCTTGATCTAATATTTCCGTCATGCTTTTTCATTAAAATTTTATATTTTATTGATATATTTTGATTTATTTTAATTTACACTTTTCTTTAGTTTGAAAATATAATTATCCGAAATCTGGGTAATTAAGGTTTTTTGTTGATATTTAATCAAATTGTGAGAAATCAGGCTTTCTTTTAGCAAAAAAAGCAGAAAATGCTTCTTGCGCTTCTGGTGATACTAATCTTCTTCTAAATTCCATGGATTCTTCTTGCTTTAGATTTTCCAAAATACTTTTGTGATATTTATTTATTAATTCTTTTGTTGATCTCAATGCTTTTGGTGGTTTTTCTGCTAGTGATTTAGCAATATTTGTTACTTTCTCAATCAGTTCCTCTTTTGGGAAAATTTTATTTACCATTCCTATTTTAACTGCCTCTTCAGCAGTAAAGAAATCACCTAAAAAAAATAACTCAGCTGCTCGAAATTTTCCTACTAATTCTGGAAGAATAAATGTTGATCCAAATTCAGGTATTAAACCTAGGCTTGTAAAAGGAAATTGAAATTTAGCATCTTCTGATGCATAAATTAAATCACAATTCAATGGCATTGTACTTCCAATACCTACTGCATAACCGTGTATAGCTACAATTACTGGCTTTTTAGCCCCCAATAACCATTTTGAAAGAGCCACTGCGGGTCTTTCCTCAGTTTTAGCTCCAGTTATATACTTTACATCTTGAAAATCTTTTAAATCATTTCCTGCACAAAACGAATCTCCATTACCATACATTAGTATTACCATAACATTTTTATCCGTTTCTGCGGCTTCTAATGCATCAGCCAAACCTTTATACATTGCTCTTGTTAATGCATTCTTTTTACTAGGTCTGTTTAAAATTATATGAAAAACTCTGTCTTCTGTTTTGGTTAAAATATATTCTGTTAAAATAATCACTTTAAATCTATAAATTAAATAAATCTTCTTTAGTTGCTGCTCCTTCTCTTTTCGATGGTAAATCTGTCATTAATTCTGATTCAACACGTTCAGCTAATTGTTGGGGTGTAAACGTTTTCCAATTATTTGAAATTTTCTTTACAGCCCGCCAACCACGATATACCCATACTTTATCTCCAATTGCTTTAAATATTTCTCCATTAATATTACTGGCTGCATCAGATGCTAAAAAAACAACTAATGGTGCAAAGTGTGAAGGGTGAAAAACATCAAATCCATCTTTAGTTTTTGTACTCATATATCCGGTCATTTTAGGAGTTAAATCTGTAGTCATACGGGTTCTGGCACTCGGTACAACGCAATTCACAGTTGCATATTTTGCAAGTTCCCTTGACACTATAACACTGAAAGTTGCAATACCTGATTTGGCAGCACCATAATTTGATTGACCTGGATTACCATATAGACCAGAATCAGATGCGGTATTTATAATTCTACCAAAATTTTTTAAATTTGGGTTTTCTTTTCCTAATGTTCTGAAATAAACTGCTGCATGTTTAGTAAGATTAAAGGTTCCCTTTAAATGAACTGCGATTACAGCATCAAATTCTTCTTCTGTCATATTGAAAATCATTCTATCCCTTAATATACCAGCATTATTGACAATAATATCTAATTTCCCAAATTCAGAAATTGCTTGCTCTAACATAGCTTTTGCTTTGTTATAATCTACAACAGAGTCATAGTTTGCTATTGCTTTTACTCCAAGGCTTTTGCATTCTTCAACTACACTATCCGCAATTTTAGAATCCTTTGTTAAATGATCGGAGCCTCCACCAATATCATTAATTACTAAGTTGCAACCCTCTTTTGCCATTGCAAGTGCTTCCTCACGACCTACACCTCGTCCAGCCCCAGTAATTAATGCAACTTTTCCATCTAACATTCCCATTATTATTTCAACCTCTTATAATTACATAATGAATATTAAATCTAGATTTTCTTAATTATTAGATTTTATTAAATTATGTTTTTTCACGTAGAATAAATTCTAGATTTTCTAAAACAAAATTTCGAAATTCTTCTGTTGAAAAATTAGTATCTCCAAATTGTATGAGTTCACTTGCAAAATCTCCTTTCATACTAATTTTTAGCATTTCTCTCATATGACGTTCTATCATAGCAGCACCCAAAACAACACTATAAACAAAAAAAGTAAGCATTTCATCATTAGTATTAATAATATCCCCTTCTTGAATCGTTTTTCTTATTAATTTATTTGTACCTGTTAAAAGTCTAAATTCACGATATTCCTTCTCAATAGGACCTATCTTATCAGAAGGAGGAGATTGCCTAAGATGCATCATGCGAAATGCACCAAAATCTCTTTCAGCAAACTTTAAAAAGTGATTAAATAACTTCATTAGAAGCTCAAAAGAGGAGCTCTTGTGATCATTGATTATATCTAAATTTTCTTCTCGATATTGCTTAAAATACTTATTTCTGATGGCTATATATAACTCTCGTTTACTTTCCACATAATTATATAAATTATTTTGATTCATTCCAAGAGATTTAGCCAAAGCTCGCAAACTGAAACCGTCTCTTCCCCTTTCTTCAAATAACTTTTTTCCTGCTTCTAAAATTTCTTCAAATTGAGCAGCTTTTTTTTCGGGAGAACGACATCGAGTTCTTCTTTTAACAGATGTTTCAGACATTTTAGAGGATTTTTCAACCATTTTATTTTGCTCCTTCTATTTTCAAATAAGGATATAATGAATAATAAAATAGATTTACTATATTGTATAATAAATTAAGTAACTATGATTTAAATATAATACGTCTATTAATTATAAATTTTGATTGTTATCAAGAAAAAATTAATAAAAATATATCAATTTTATGTTTTATATGTTGGAAATACTTTCATGATTTTATTTTCTTTAATTAGATGTAATTTTTAATCATTTAGTTCACTCCCAACTCATAATTCATAATTTGATTATTCTTGTTATTCTAATTATTCTATTTTCAATCCATTACATATTATTTTTTATTTCAACATAGAATAGTTATTTTTAATTGCTTTTTCTGCCTCTTTCATTATTCTTTCAATAATTTCAGAAACATCATCAATACTATCAATAATACCAATTGATTGACCTAGTAATACCGCACCAGTTTCAGTATCTCCGTTATAAACTCTATCATAAGCCCCTGAATCTAAAGCTTTTACCTCTGGGGGTATAGATTGCTCATAAGCTATCATCTCCTCTTTAGAGCCGGGTGCTGGATGTGCAATAGCGTATTTATTTCTATATAAACGGATAGGACCAAATGAACCGGTGTAGAGTCCTGTATCTTGAGGTTTTCCTGGTGGAATTAAAGCCTTATACTTTTCATGAAATTCACTTTGTTTTGAAGCAATAAATCTAGATCCCATAGCGATGGCTCCTGCTCCTAAAGATAATGCTGCTGATAGTGCTTCTCCTGTTGCAAATCCCCCACATGCTATTTTGGGTAAATCAGGAAACGTTTTATTAATCTGTTGTAGTAATACTAATGTTGAAACCTTTTCATAGGATTGATGACCTCCTCCTTCTCCACCAGTTACTACTACCCCATCCACTCCAGCATCTATACATTTCTGTGCTAACCACACAGCGGGTGATACATGAAAGTGTTTAACATTGGAATTTTTTCTTAATTCTTGGAATGATTTAGAGGCGGGAAGAAACTTTGAAGATCCTGCCGAAGTTAACCAATACAAACACTGGTCTCTCATTTTTGGATTGTCCATAACTATTTTTGGTAATTCTGTTACCATTTCTTGGACTCCTCTATTATTACGAGAAGTAAGAATATTAAGCCCAAATGGTTTATCTGTATGTTCAATCATATATTCCAAGCTTCTTTTATGTTCCTCAACTGGATCTGTTCCCACTATATTTACATTTGATAATACCCCCAAGCCGCCAGCTTCACTTACTGCAAGTGCTAAATCTCGAGTAAAAAATGGTCCCATTGGGGCACTTAATATTGGATATTTAATCCCAAACATTTTTGTTATATTTGTTTCTATCATTTTGTTCCTCCTTTTGAATTAATGAATATTTTTAAGAATTTTTTAAAAAAAAAAATTTTGTATAAATTACAACATATCTACAAACTTTCCAGATTTAAGTAATTCACATGGTTTTAGATAAGATTTACCTAATTTTTCAGCAGTTTCTTCTAAAAGACTAGCATAACGTTCATAATTCTTTGTTGCAGATTCCATTGGACCGGGAAAATTCATACCTGCTAAGATTGCTTCATCGATAACTTTCCAACTTGAAACAACGCCTTCTTCCAATATTCTACAACCTTCATTAGCTGCAATGGCGGTAAAAATATCACGATTAACAATTCCAGCTTTTTTAGAGAGATCGGGTTGAGGTCTCCCTTTTGACCAATCATAAAACCCTTGTCCAGTTTTTTTACCTAGTGTTCCTTTTTCTACTTGCATTTTTGTTACTTTTCCAGGTGCAAAATCGGGTGAAAGTTTTTCTGCATAATAAAGCCCACCATGATATGCAATATCACGTCCTGTAAAATCCGCTAAAGTTAATGAAGTCATGGGAGCATTTGGTCCAGATAGATCAGCATCTACTTCTTCCCAAGGAATACCTTTCTCATAAGCCATATCAATAATGTAATTAGTGTAGATACCTCGAGGTGCAAGCACACGATTAACAATAAAGCCAGGACGATCTTTTAATACACGAGCAACGTATCTTTCTCCTCTCAAAACTGGTAGAGTTTCCGCAACTTTAACCCCTATTTCCATAGACTCATCAGAACTCTTATCTCCCTTAATTATTTCTACGAGACGCATCAAGGGAGCTGGATTGAAGAAATGCATGCCTATCACATTTTCAGGTTTATTACATTTCTCAGCGATCTCAGTAATACTCATCGTAGAAGTATTCGAAGCAAAAATACAATGATCAGGAGAGTTTTCAATAACATCCTTACATAGTTTTTGTTTTAAATCTAGAATCTCTGCTACTGCTTCAATAACTAAATCTGCATCCTTAGAAACTTCAATAATATTATCAGATGTTTTTAATTTTGCAATAAAATCTGCCGCGCTCGAACCTGTGGGTAATTTCCCTTTTTCTTCTAACTTTTGGAATCCTGTTTTTATGTAATTTGAACCTTTTTCAATTATTTCACTATTTACATCAACCGCTGTGACATTATAGCCTGCCATCAAGCAAACTTGGGCGATTCCTTTTCCCATATCGCCAAAACCAAGCTGAACTATATTCTTAATATTTGTCATTTATATCAACTCTAATTTGTTATGTAAATTTAAGTTATAACTATACACAATAAATTAAAAAATCTTGGAAAAGAATTGTGAAAAGGTTAAAAAGAAGTATCAAATAATATAAGATTAATTTGAAAATCTATTGATATATATTATCACTAGTATTAAAGGCGATATTTTCTATGCAAAATATTCTCATAAAATTCTCCGTTGAAAACAAGATAATCTGAATTTGTTGTAGATCATTGAGAGAAGTTTTATATTTTTATGGGAATAAATTGCTATATGATATATGAGAGAAGAAAACCATGATATGAATAATAAGTAATTTTTCTTAATCTTCTCTTATTTCTCTCCAACAAATAGGGTAAATAGCAATTAAACTTTCATTAACTCATTACATAAAAAGTCTTTAAACATCATGCATATTTATAGTTAAGATTCAGTTTATAATAAAATGGAAGGTTGATTTTAAGATAGATGCAAAAAAAAATGAAATTAAAATAGTTAAAACAGGTTGTTGTCATGATTGTGGAGGGCGTTGTGTTCTACGTGCTCTTATAAGAGATGGAAAGATCATTCGGTTAGAAACCGATAATGAAGAACAACCACAATTAAGAGCATGTTTAAGAGGAAGAGCGTATAGACAGAGAGTTTACTCTGATGAGAGACTTAAGCACCCTTTACGTCGTGTTGGTAAACGTGGTGTAGGAATATTTGAAAAAATATCATGGGAGGATGCATTAGATGAAATTGCTTCTAAAATTACAGAAATAAAAAAAAAATATGGAAACTCCGCTATTTTACTTGTTCCTGGAAGTGGGAATCAAGGGATGCTCCATGGAATTACTCCTCATGCATTGATGCTTAATCAAATTGGAGGATATACTAGAATGTGGGGTGCTGCCTCCTATGAAGGTGCTCTTTTTGCTTCTATGGCAACTTATGGCACATTGATGACTGGAAATGCTAGAGAAGATCTACTTAATTCCAAATTTATAATTATGTGGGGTTGGAATCCCGTAAATACTATTTGGGATCCTGGTACTAGTCTATGGTTGGCTAGAGCTCGAGAAAAGGGAATAAAAATAAAAGCGATTGATCCAATATTTACAGATTCTGCCGCGACTATAGCCCATCAATGGATTCCTATTCGCCCTGGCACTGACACTGCTATGTTATTAGCTATGGCATATGTGATTATAACTGAAAATTTACACGATAAGTCATTTATTGAAAAATATACTGTGGGGTTTGAAAAATTCAAGGAATATGTTATTGGTAAAGAAGATGGAATTCCAAAAACCCCTGAATGGGCAGAAAAAATTACTTCTGTACCTTCAGAAACAATTATTGATCTTGCTCGGGAGTACGCTACAGCGAAACCGGCTGCATTGATTGCGGGTTGGGGCCCCGCTAGAACAATGTTTGGTGAACAATACTCTAGAGCTGCTAACATATTATGTGTAATAACAGGCAATATTGGAATTAATGGTGGTTATGCATCTGGATTCATGCGTGCCTACTATAGTCGGGAGAGAATTATCACAGGAGGGAAAAAAAAGATTGGTCCAATCAAATTAGATGAGGAAAAAGCTAAAAAACCTAGGATCCAAGATAACCCTATTGATTTAAATGCCCCTCCTCGTAAAGATAGTCTTTATAAATTAAGAGGTGGAACTAATCCTGCAAATACTCGTATTCATTCTAATGATTATTATAATGCAATGTTAGAAGGTAGAAAGGGAGGGTATCCTGCTGATATTAAAATGGCATATATAGCAGCAACGAATCGTTTAAACCAGTATGCAAATGTCAATAAAGGCATTAAAGCTCTAAAATCTCTAGAATTTATCGTAGTATATGAACAATTCATGACTCCTACGGCACAATTAGCAGATATTGTTTTACCAGTTAATACATTTATGGAACGCAATGATATTGCAGTTCCATGGTTAGGATCACCTTATTATATCTATTTAAATAAAGCAATTGATTCCTTATATGAATCAAAATCAGATTTAGAAATATGTAAAGAATTATCGAAAAAATTGGGAATAAAAAACAGTCTATTAGATTTATCAGAGGATGAACTTCTAAGAATGTTTACCGCTCCTCGAAAAGATATAAAAAATTACAATAAGATGAAGAGAGATGGATATTTTAAAGTTAAGGTTGAAGAACCTTTTGTTGCCTTTAAAGAACAAATTGTAGATCTTGAGAATAATCCCTTTCCTACGTTATCGGGAAAAATTGAAATTTTTTGTGAACATATTGCAGAGAACAATAATCCATTAATTCCTCCAATTCCAAAATATTTAACCCATGAAGAACATTATGACTCCCCTAAAGCAAAGAGATTTCCATTACAACTTCTTACTCCTCATAATAAAAGAAGAACCCATTCTACTTTAAGTATTATTCCATGGTTAGAAGAGGTGGAAACTCATGCCGTTTGGATAAACTCTGTTGATGCTCTGAAACGCAACATAAACAATGGAGATATAGTAGATGTATTTAATGATAGAGGTAGGATTAGAATTCCTGCTAAGGTTACAGAACGTATTATACCTGGAGCTGTCTGTGTATATCAAGGTGCATGGTATAATCCAGATAAAGATGGTGTCGATCTTGGTGGATGTGCTAATGTTTTAACGAATGATAATTATTCACCTGGTGGTGCCTTTCCTTTAAATAGTTCTTTAGTAGAAATTGAATTATCTCCTAAGAATAAAATAGAGGTATTTAAATGATGCAAATGGGTTTTTATTTTGATCAAACAAGATGTATTGGTTGTTATACATGTGTATTAGCTTGCAAGGATTGGAATGATCTCCCTGTTGGTGTTAATTGGAGAAAAATCAATATTATTGAGAATGGAACATTTCCTGAGTTGTTTTTAGCTTATTTATCAATTGCTTGTAATCATTGTGTTAATCCACCATGTATAAAAGCATGTCCCGTGGAAGCTATCACTAAAAGAGAATCAGATGGAATTGTTATTGTTAATTCTAAGAAATGTATAGGAAAGAAAGAGTGTGGTGCAAAATGTTTAAAAGCTTGTCCTTGGGATATTCCTCAATTTCGTGATGAAGAAAATTCAAAAATGGAAAAATGTAATTTTTGTTTTGACCGTCTAGAACAAGGACAACAAACCATCTGTGTTGAAGCATGTCCTATGTATGCTCTTGATGTAGCATCATTTAAGGAATTACAAAAAAAATATGGTGATATTCATGATGCAGAAGGTTTTAATTATTATGAGAAGGTCAGACCGTCTATAATATTCAAGCCAAAATTTAAAAAGCAGAAATATTAGAATTTTAAGTGATAGTATGAAAGATATTGATAAAGTAAATTATTATATCATATCAGAGCTCTGTGTTATTTTTCATGATATATTGAGTATTTTAGTAAAGAATCATTTCCTCAGAGATTTAAGAAATTCTTTATCTTTATTTACATAATAAAACCAAGCGTTTTTTGACATAAGAGAAACATCATTTTTACCTAAATTCTTCATAAGTTCAATACGTAATCTTCGGGCATCCACATTTATAGGTTCTGTTTGAATAAGAATATCTAGTATTTGAAGTGCAAGTTGAGTATGATTTTGAGTAAATAATTCATTCACTCTTTTCAATATTTTTTGAGGATTCCCAATTAGATTATAAATCTCATTTAATACCTCTTTCTCCGGTCTTGGTAAAAGATGTGCAGGATTATCATCAAAATAACCATGATACCATCTATATACATTATAAACAAAAAATTCAACGCGAGAATATACTTGATTAAGATAGGGATTATTTTCTAGATGTTTTGGAATTTTTACAGTATGAATCATTTCTGTGATATGCATTCCTTGGTTAATAAAATCTACAACCTGATCATGCAGATTGTGAATAACTTCAATATTTGCATCTAAGGCTTCAATTGCTGCTTCTTCTTTTAGCATTACTCCTCCACCATTGCAAAAGATATATTTTGGTTTTATCGCACGTATTTTTTCCAAAGTCTTTACCCAATCCAAAGCGAAACGCGTCGGTTTCCAAGGATTTCCTATATTTGGAAAACGTCTGCCAATTATCAAATCACCGATAAACGCAGCATTAATTTCAGGAACATATACCCATAGAGCATCATCAGTTTCTGCACGAGTTGTATGCAGTTCAAAAGTTTTATCTCCAAGTTTAATGGTTAAATCTCCCAAAAAGGTTTTAGTTGGATAAACATAATTTATTGAATCTAAGGTTTCTGGTACATTAAATTGTATAGCATTAATGTGAGCACGATGTTGTGCTAACATTTTGTATTTATCAAATCTGTCTGGAAGATATTTACTAGCAATTATCTCTGGATTATCATCAAGAAATACAGATGCTCCTCCTACATGATCTATATGACCATGTGTATAAATAATGTATTTAATCTTATTTCTAATTCTATCTTTCACTTGTTTAGCAAGATGTCTTCTATTTAATGTATCAATTAATACAATCCCTTCAGTAGTATCAATCCATCCACAACTAGAAATAATAACTCTAGCTGTATAAACATCTGGTAAAGGTTTACTAAATTTAATATTTACATTACCAAAAACCTGTTCGGATTGTAGCTCGTTATCTTTTGTTTTATTGTTATTTTTTACCATATAAAATTCTCTATTATAATTTTCTGAGATTTATCTATTTACTGCCTATTGAATTAGATATATCTTAAAATTAATAAATTTTAGTTTAAAAAAAGTTATAACATTAAAAATATTCAAATATTAATTATTCCATTTCTAATCATTATAATAATTGAAAATTAAAGATAAAAAAAAGAAAAAAGGTATTTAATATGGTTGATGACAAAAAATTTGAGCATGTTAAGTTAGAAAAAGTAAAAGAAGGAAATTATGCAGTAATATCAATAACGAGACCTGAAAGATTAAATGCTCTCCAAACTAAAACGTTAAGAGAAATTTCAGAGGCATTAGAGATGGTCGAAGTTAATCGAGAAGTCCGATGTGTAGTATTACGTGGAACTAAAGAATTTACTAAAAAGCCTGCTTTCTCTGCTGGTGCTGACCTGTCAGATAGATCTAGTAGTGATCTTGATCCTGAAAATTTACGACATCAAAGTCATGCAATGTACAGAAGACATAAGTATTATGACTTAATCGAGGAATTTCATAAACCAATTATAGCTGCTATTGATGGGTTTGCTTTAGGTGGAGGATTTGAATTAGTATTAGTTTGTGATATAGCTATAGCTTCTAAACGCTCAATGTTTGGTTTTCCTGAAATACAACGTGGTATTTTTCCTGGAAATGGTGGTACTCAACGATTGATTGAGAATCTTGGTAAAATGAGAGTAAAAAGATTGATGTTCTTTGGTGACCATTATACTGCTGAAGAAATGTACAATTGGGGTGTTATTTCTTATGTGGTAGATGATGACAAATTCGAAGATTTTGTTCATGAAAAAGCATCCTTCCTAGGAAATGCTGCCACAAACAGTCTGTTTGTAATTAAAAAATGCATTAATTATGGAACTCAGGTACCATTAAATGTAGGTTTACAATTTGAACTACTTAGTTATGCTATAAATTCACGAAGCAAGGATGTTAATGAAGGAGTTTCTGCATTTTTAGAGAAAAGAAAACCAGTATTTAAAGGAGAATAAAATAGAACTATTTTTTTGTTTTTTTTTTTGATTTTTTGATGTTTATAAGTCAATAACTTTTAAAATGAACGAATTTTTTCTAATCAAAAATATCATAAAATTACAAGGAAAAAAAAATGAATTTTAAAGAAGTATGGTTAGTTGATTATGCTCGAACAGCATTTTCACGTTCCAGACCACAACAACCTGAAAGAGATGTATTTGGGGAAATTCGAGGGGATGAATTATTATCTAGACTCCTAAGGAATTTTTTTGATGAACGATTAGCTAATAAAGGAATAACGAAAAATGACGTTGAGGAATTTTCGTTAGGGATTGCTGCTGGTGTATTGGAGAATTGGAGTTATGGTGCCAAAATTCCTCTTTTTCTAAATGGATTTCCACCTAAAATATCATCATTCTTTATTGATAAACAATGTGGCTCTGCTGGAGCTGGAATGCATGTATTAACTATGGAAATAATGACCGGTCATACAAAAGTTGGCTTAGCAACCGGTTATGAACATATGACGAGAGTAAGAGGAAGAGGTGTGGATCCAGGAAGAGAAAGATTTAATGATAAAAACAGTCCTTTTTACAATCCTGAAGTTGATATTGAAAATTCAATGAATATGTTACAAACAGCACAGAGATTATATGAAGAAGAAGTACCTACATTTACTAAAGAGGATATAGACAGGTTCGGGGTAAGATCACATAATTTAACTGTTCAAAGTACAGAAGCAAAATGGTTTACAAGTGGAGTGAATGGTGGGGAAATAGTACCTATTGAAGGACACGTTGAAGGAAATGTTGAAGAACCAATGATGGTGGATAGAGATATGGCAGCTAGAAAGTCTGAATTGGAAGTCGTTGGAAAATTACGCAGGCTATCTACTCCATTTTATTTAGAAAAAAATGGAGGAAAGGAAGGTTATATTAAAAGAGAAGGCACAGAAGAGGGAGTTATTACTGCTGGAAATTCTTCACCTCTCAATGCTGGTGCTACTACATGCTTATTGATGGAAGCAGAGGAGGCAAAGAAAAGAGGACTTGAACCATTAGCTAGAATTGTATCAATTGGTTGGGCAGGAGTCGATCCACGAGTTATGGGACGAGGTCCAGTTCCAGCTACACGTCATGCATTAGAATATGCAAATATGACTGCTGAAGATATCGATTTTTGGGAGATCAACGAAGCATTTACTATAGTCGCTTTAAACTGCATGAATAAGTTTAATCTTCCAGAAGAGAAAGTTAATATTATGGGAGGATCAACTGCAATTGGTCATCCATTAGGATCAACAATGATTCGTCTTTGTGGGACTTTAGCTAGAATTTTAATTGATAAAAAGGCAAAATACGGAGTAGCTAATGCATGTTGCGGTGGTGGACAAGGAGTTGCAACAATTATAGAAAACCTTAAAGCATAAATACAGGCAAGAGTTAATTATTAGAGATTATAAATGAAAGAATTAGACTTAAGTATAATTGGGAAAAAAACAGAGGAAAGAGTCTTTAATTATACCTGGAAGGATGTTGTTTTATACGCACTTGGTATTGGTACCAAGATTAATGAATTACAATTCTTATACGAAGGGTTTCCAGGTGGATTAAAAGTTTTTCCTAGTTTTGCCTGTATAGCCTCTGCTGTAGGACTTCAATAACATCAAGTTTATAAAGTTGATATGTTATTTTAAAATTCTTAAAATATTATTTTTAATTTTAAACTGTAGTACTAAATTTTTCATTAAAAATCAAATTTAAAAAAAGTGAAAAAAAATTGGTTGAAATAAACGAAGTTTGGTTAATTGATTATGCCCGTACAGCATTTTCTCGATGCAGACCAAGAACGCCAGAAAGAGATGTTTTTGGCGAGATAAGAGGAGATGAATTGTTAGCTCAGTTATTAATGAAATTCTTTGATGAAAAGTTGGCAGATAAAGGCATAGAAAAGAAAGATATAGAAGAATCTTCTGTTGGAGTCGCAGCAGGTGTGGGGGAGGGGTGGACCTATGGAGGGAGACTTCCCATCTTTATGGCAGGCTTTCCACCAGAGGTTCCTGCATTCTTTATAGATAGACAATGTGGTTCAGCAGGTTCTGGTATGCATGTAGGAATTATGGAAATTATGACTGGAAACGCAAAAATTACGTTAGCTAATGGATTTGAACATATGGGTCGTGGTAGAGGTACTGGAGCTAGCCCAAATATGAAGTTAAATGACAAAAATAGTAAATATTATCGACCTGACCTTGACATGCCAACAACTTTTAGTATGCTTCAGACTGCTCAAAAGTTATATGAACAAGAAGTACCTACATTTACTAAAGAAGATTTAGATAAGTTTGGAGTGAGAAGTCATAATTTAACGGTGAAAAGCCATGGAGAAGGATGGTTTAAAGGTGAGATTATACCTATCGAAGGTCATGTTGAAGGTGATGCTAATACGCCCCTAATGGTTGATAGAGATATGAATGCTAGAGCTTCAACTATGGAATCACATGCAAAATTACCACGATTATCACGACCATTTTATTTAGAAAAAAATGGAGGAAAAGAGGGATATGTTAAAAGAGAAGGTACGGAACAAGGAGTTATAACTGTTGGAAATTCCTCTCCGCTAAATGCTGGTGCTACAACTGCTGTTTGTATGGATGCAAAGGAGGCTGAAAGACGAGGTATTGAACCCATGGCAAGAATTGTATCAATTGGTTGGGCAGCAGTAGATCCAACAGTAATGGGACGAGGTCCTGTTCCTGCTACAAAAAAAGCTTTAAAAGTTGCTGGCATGGAAGCGGAGGATATTGATTATTGGGAAATTAATGAAGCTTTTTGCATTGTAACCCTGAATTGCATTGATAAATATAATCTCTCTTGGGATAAAGTTAATATTATGGGTGGTTCAACGGCTATCGGCCATCCACTAGGGTCTACTATGATTCGACTTACTGGAACTTTAGCAAGGATCCTTAAAGATAAGAAAGCAAGATTCGGTTGTGCAAACGCCTGTGTTGGAGGCGGACAGGGAGTAGCAACTATAATTGAAAATCTTGATGCATAAAACTATATTTTTTATCATTTGAAATAAACAAAATACTATTCTTTTTTTTATAATTTTATATTTTTTAATATAAACATTACTTAGAGTGATTTTATAATACATTTAGAAGATCAATTTAAGTTATACAGCAAATTATTTTTTCTTTTAAAATTTTTATTAACTGTAATCATTTTTAATTGAATCTATATTTATTAGTACAATTAAAAATCAATTTATAAAAATAAGTGAAATTAGAAATGCCTGATTTAGATGTAAATTCAGCAGGACAGACAAGAGAGGGAACATTTGAGTATACTTGGAAAGATAGTGCCTTGTATAATTTATGTGTTGGTGCACAAGCAGAAGATTTATCTTTTGTTTTTGAGAGGGCACAAGGTGGTATGAAAGTGTTTCCGAGTTTTGCAACGATAGCAGCAAGTAGCGGAATGATTTTCCCACCAGGAGTTAATTTTGTTCGTTTATTACATGGTGAGCAATTAATCCATCTTTATACACCTTTTAAACCAAATGGAAAAATAAACACAAAAGGGATAATAGAACATATATACGATAAAGGTAAAGCTGCTGTCATACATATAAAAATAACCGGTCATTCACTAGAAGGCGAGCATTTATTTGATTCTAGATATGTATATTTCGTTGCTGGTTCAGGAGGTTTCGGCGGGGATCCAGGACCAAAAAGTGTGCCCTTAAATCCTCCCGAGAATGTAGAACCAGTTTTTAGTAGTTCCTTTCAGACCAGTTCAAATCAAGCAGCATTTTATAGATTAAATGGAGATTTTAATCCATTACATATAGATCCAAATTTTGCTAAAATGGCAGGTCAACCAAAACCAATCCTTCATGGTTTATGCACATACGGGATTGCAACACGTGCTATTGTAAATGAACTATGTGAAGGTGATGTTACTCGCTTTAAAGAATTCAGTGCAAGATTTAAAGGTGTTGTATTTCCTGGAGAAACCCTAACCACCGAAGGTTGGAAAGATAATGGACGCTATATAATTCAAGTACGATCTGAGCGAGGGAATGTAGTTCTAGGAAATGCTTATGCTATAATCGACTAGTTCTTTAAAAATCAAGTTTTTTTTATTTTTTTCCTATTGTAAAATATATTTTATTGATATAATAAGAACCTATAATAATTTCAAAGTTTGGAATGCCTCTTTAGCAGTTTAAATTCCCCTTTCGAATACATTTCAATTCTTTTATCATAAAAATATAAAATAGGTTGCTAAATAGTATGTTTTTAAATATTATGTTTTAATTAATATAATTTAATCCGAAAACAATCTTCTTTAAAAAGAGTAATATAAATGATTGCAAAATATGAAAATGTGGATTTGATTGAAGAAGAAGTTGAAATCCTTAAATATATGGAACAGATATTTGGAATATCGATACCTCATATTGAAAAAATAGCATGGGATGATTTTAGAATTGATGAACAAACACATC
Source organism: Promethearchaeota archaeon (assembly GCA_048937405.1). Taxonomy (GTDB): domain Archaea; phylum Asgardarchaeota; class Lokiarchaeia; order Sigyniarchaeales; family SOKP01; genus Loki-b32. The sequence goes on along the minus strand of JBHLNF010000016.1, from coordinate 29,986 downwards.
ATGTAGAAACTTTTAAACAACATCAATTTGGATTTGTTGCGCAAGATAATCATGTAATTGAATTAGGGTTAAGTTTTAATAGCACAAATGAAAGAAAAATTCAGATGCCTGAATTTATGCCAAAAATATCAGAATTTAAAATGCTTAAAGCTTTGGATTTAAATGGATGGGAAAAAGTCTTTGCAAATTATATTAATGAATTAAATAGAAGACAGGAAGATTTTTGGAAGGCTACGCGTGCATTGTATCGCTCAATAGAGGAAAGACGAGAGGCAGAGGCTAAAGCAAGGCGAGATTTAAATCAACCAATTTACGGATTAAACTTTAAAGATATTTACCTTCAGTTAAATTTATTACCCGAAATTGAATATCTTGATGTATCACAGTGTATGTTAGAATATGTAGAATTTATAAAACCATTGATTAACCTAAAGTATTTAGATGTATCTTATAATAAAATCACTAAATTTAGCACAGAATCAGAAAAAATTGATAAACTTGAAACTTTGATAATAAATAATAATCCGCTGGAGATTTTTCCTGAAGAACTAACAAAAGCTAAAAATCTAAAAAAATTGAATTTATCTGAAACTAACATTAAGGAAATTCCTGAATTTCTTAGTGAATTGAAATTCCTTGAAGAACTTGAGCTTCCCTTGCAAATGGTCGGATTTCCTCAATCTATCGTTCATCTAAAGAATCTTAAGCTTTTAGTATCTAATTTATTCCCCGAACATTTCAGAAAATTAGAAAATTTGAGAACTTTAATTATTAGTTCATCTAAAAATGAAACACTCTCAGATGTTTTAACAGAATTAACATCCTTGAAAGAATTGGTGATAACTAATTGTCGTTCATTAAAGCAACTTCCAGAAAATATTGGAAATTTAGATAATTTAGAATCTTTAATAATAACAGGGAACTTAGCATTAGAATCCCTTCCAGCATCACTTTTTGGTCTATCAAATCTTCGGACGCTTAATTTATATAATAATAATCTTAAATTATTTCCGGATAAATTAGAAAAACTGCCCTCATTAGAAATATTAACATTATCTAATAACCAATTGCATTATTTACCATATTCTGTGTTTAAATTGACCAATTTAATTGATTTTACTATTGAAAATAATCCTCTCGAATTAAATGATAAATTAATTTCAGCTAAAACTCTTCCTGAGATAAAAGAATATGGAAAAAAGAAAATGGCGATAAATGTTTTTATCAGCCATGCTGTCGCTGATTATGAACCCTGTCGTTTAAATGAATTAAGTCTATTTTTAGAAAATCAATTAGAAGTTAATATCGCCTATATTTGTGAACGTGATTTAAGTGGAAATATTGATGGATTTATGGATAAGAATATTCCTGATTCACAAATAGTACTTTTTATTGCAACATCAAATTCTGTTAATTCTGTTGATTGTCAATATGAATTAAAATTGTCTAGAGAATATAATGTGCAAGTAATTCCTGTAAAAGCAAAAGAACTTGGTTGGGAAGACCTTTCTAAAATTGGTTTAAATCGTGAATTAGGAATTGAATGTGACTTTAGGGAGGAAGAACAATTTACTAAATTTTGTGAAGACCTTTATACTTATATTAAGAAATTAAAGCGTCAAATTGATCTTCATGATAAAGAACAAGGTAAGATTGACCGATTGACTATGGGACTAAAAGTAGCTGAAAGAAAAATTGAAATGTTAGAAAAAGATTTAGAAGATCTTAAAAATCAAGTGAAGACAATAGGAGGAAAATAATATTCATATCTTATTTTTTATTTTAACCTGCTAATGTTTAACAATAGAATACCAAATAAGAATTGATATATTAACCAAATATGAAAAGATAAAACAATCATACTTAGTGAAGTTTTTACTATAATCGAGTGATCTCTTAAAAAATCATCTTTTTTTATTTTTTTTCAGTAATACAAACCTTATTGAAAAAATAAAAGAAATTTCAAAATTTATGTGAAAATATTTTTAGATGGAATAATAAATAAATTATTCGTGATAAAAATATACTATAAATTTTTAAAATTTCAAATTGATCAAAAATGACAAGTTTAGATTTAGATATAATAGGGAAAGAAACAGAAGAGAGAATTCGTAAATATACTTGGAAAGATGTAATTTTATATAATTTAGGGATTGGTGCTCAACCCGATGAGTTACAATTTGTTTATGAAAGATATCCTGGAGGTGTACAAGTTTTTCCTAGTTACGCTTGCATTGTTGGGGGTGGTGGCTTTCCAAGATTTAGTAAAAAAGGAATTGATGGTGCCCGTTTTATTCATGGAGAACAAATGATCAAACTCTATAAACCTTTTCCCTCCGAAGGAGAGATTAAGGTTAAAGGAGTATGTGAAAATATATTTGATAAAGGAAAAGCAGCAGTTATTCATACAAAAATATCTGGAAGCTCTATGGAAGATGAACAAATTTTTGATGCAAAATATGTTCATTTCTATATTGGAGAAGGTGGATGGGGGGGAGATCGTGGTCCAAAGGCTGAAACACTAGATCCTCCTGAAGGTAAAGATCCTGATTTTAGTATAACTTATAAAACTAATATAAATCAAGCAGCAATATATAGATTGAGCGGTGATTTTAACCCTTTACATATAGATCCAACTTTTGCAAAAAGAAGTGGAAGATTTGACCGACCAATTCTACATGGATTATGCACATATGGTCATGCGACTCGTGCTATAGTATATGGTTTATGTGAGGGTGATGTTTCTCGATTTAAAGAATTCAATGCACGATTTACGAGTGAAGTTTATCCTGGAGAAGCCCTAACTACTGAAGGTTGGAAAGAAAACGGACGTTATATAGTTCAAGTACGATCTGAGCGAGGAACTGTAGTTCTGGGAAATGCTTATGCTATTGTAGATTAATTTAGGTAATAAATACTCTTAAAATTTCTTTTTTTTATAAAATATAATTAGGAAAATTTTGAAAACCTGAAAAGATTTATTCAATCACTATAATACAACATTAAACTCTTTATATTTACAATAAAAAAGTGAAAATGAAATTTGAAAGATGCAAAAGAAGTATATTTAGTAGACCATGTAAGAACTCCTTTTTCTCAAGCAAATCCTCTAAATCCAGACGATGACGTTTTTAGTAAGAAATGGGGCATCGAACTCGCAGCTCATGTTTTAGTTGATATGTTTGATAATAGAATACCAAACAAGGGTTGTACTCTAAAGCGTGAGAATGTTAGTGAGTTTTTGGTTGGCTGTTCTTTATTGCAGCATGAACACGGTACATATGGGGGAAGAATTCCTATATTTATGGCAAAATTTCCTTTCCATGTACCTGCAACGGTATTTGATAAACAAGATGGTTCTGCCATGACGACTTTACATGTTGGATATTCAAATATTTCATTAGGTTATTCTGATGTAGTGGTTTCTGTGGGATTTGAACAATTTACTCGAGTTCCATTACACACTTATGATGGAAAAGTAAAAATATTTGGTACTCCTCCTGATAACCTGATGCTTGATCCAGAGAATAAATGGTATAATGATGATTTATATGATTGGAAAACTAGTCGGTTGTTATTTCAGGCAGCACAAAAACTTGTGGAGGAGGAAGCAGATCTTTTTACTAAAGATGATTTGGATAAATTTAGTGCACGAAGTCATAATTTAGCAGAAAAAGCTCAGGAAAACGGATATTTCAATCAAGAGATTATGAGTATTAAAGGTCATATAGTAGGAGATTCTAATAATGAAATTGAGATTGAAAAAGATCAATCCATTAAAAAAGCAGTTACTTTAGATAATATTGTTAATTCACCCGTCATAAGTACTCCTGGATGGTCAGGTGGCTATAAAAATCCTGTATTCACAAAAGATGAATATATCGCAAAATTCGGTACAGAGAAAGGTATTATAACTGCGGGTAATAGCGCTCCATTGAGTGATGGAGCTTCACTTTGTTTGTTAACATCTAAAGAAGCACTAAAAGAATACAATTTAAAACCCATGTCAAAAGTCGTTTCGATTGGTTTTGCAGGTGTAGATCCAACTGTACGTGGGCGAGGCGTGGTACCGGCAGCCCAAATGGCTTTAAAGCATGCAAATTTAAAAGTGGATGATATAGATTATTGGGAAATTAACGAATCATTTAGTATCGTCGCTCTTAATGCTGCAAATAAATTAGGGATTGATTGGGAAAATAAGATGAATATTCATGGGGGCGCGATAGCAATCGGTAATCCAGCATCCGCTACAGGACTGAGAATCACGGCAACATTAGCTAGAATTCTTAAGGAAAAAAATGCAAAATATGGACTAGCTGCAATGTCGTGTGGTGGTGGTCAGGGAACAGCTGTGATAATTGAAAATTTAGATTAATAAAATAAAATATAAATTTAAAATAATAAAAAGAGGTTTAAAAAGAATGAAATTAAGAGATGTTTATATTACAGATTATATTAGAACACCATTTTCAAGATCTCGACCAAGAGAGCCATCAAGAGATGTTTTTGGAAATTTACGGCCAGATGAATTAACGGCAATAACATTAACAGAAATGTTTGATAATCGATTAAATGGTAAAGTCAAACCTGAAGATGTAGAGGAGTTTTATATCGGGGCTACTCATTTTAATCATGAATACGTAACCTTTGGAGGACGATATCCCATATTTTTAGCGAAATTTCCAGTAAAAGTATCATCTGTAGCATTAGATAGAGCATGTGGTTCAGGAATGACAGCTGCTTCTATAGCATATGACAATATTGCTTTAGGCTATTCTGATGTTGCAATAGCCGCAGGGAAAAATAATGCCACTATGTCAAGATCAAAAGCTCCTACGGTAAGAGAACCATCCCCAGCCATGTTGAAAGGACATGAGTTTTTTGTTGATGATGTTGTTGACTTCCGTTGCTCGTATTCAATGTTAGAGACCGCACAAAAACTCCATGAAATGAATGTTGATATCTTTTCAAAAGAGGATAATGATAGATTTGCAGTTCGTAGCCATCAATTAGCCGCAAAGGCTTTAGAAGAAGGATTCTTCAAGGGTGAAATAGTACCAATAATGGGACATATAGAAGGTGATATAGATACTCCATTATTAATCGATCATGATACATCAATTAGAAAAAAGGCTACATACGAGGGTACAAAAGATTTAAGGGGATTAACTACTCCTGGTTGGGCTGGTGGATACTATAGACCACTCCTGACTAAAGAAGAATATATTGAAGCTTTTGGTACGGAGCAAGGTTTGGTTACTGCGGGAAATTCATGTCCTGTAAATGCAGGAGCCGCAACCTTGGTATTGATGTCTGAAGATGCTATAAAGAAACATGATCTAGATCCATTAGCTCGTATTGTTTCTATTGGATTTGGTGCTGTAGATCCTACAGTTATGGGGAGAGGGCCAGTTCCTGCATCATGGATGGCATTAAAACATGCAGGATTTACTACTGATGACATATCTTATTTTGAGATTAATGAAGCCTTTGCTATTGTTGCTCTTAATTGGATGCATGAGATGGGATTAGATGACAGATTAGATGATATAAATGTTAAAGGTGGTGGTATTGCAATAGGACATCCAATTGCAGCAACAGGTCCCAGAATTGTTGGTACTTTAGCAAGAATTTTAAAAGAAAAGAAAGCTCAATATGGGCTTGCTACTATGTGCTGTGGTGGTGGTCAGGGAACTGCAATGATTATTGAAAACACAAATATTTAATTATAATTTTTTTTACTATTTTATTTCTGGGAATATTCTTACGATTCTTGGCCCTTCAATAAGAGATATCGCATTTTCAGGGCAGAAATAAGCACAAACACCACATCCGATACAATATTCTTCTATTCTCTCAGCTTTGTTATCATCATTTAATTCAATTGCTTTATTATGACATTTTTCAATACATGTACCGCAACCTATACATAAATCAGGATCTATTTCTGCTAAGTAATTAGTAGCATTAGCCGTAGGAAAAATTAAGCACCCTCTTGCATTTAAACAACAACAACTGCAACAGTTGCAAACTGCTACCTCCTCTTTGTTAGTATCCCCATGCAAATGATATGCTTTGTGAACTAGTCCCGCTTCTTCACATTGTTTTAAGATTTTTAGAGCTTCTTCCTTAGATACTAATTTTGAAAAGCCATGATTTGAAGTGTGCCTAGCAGATTTACCCAAAGTAAAACAACTTGGTATAAGATCGATTTGTTTACATGGGTTCCCAATAAACTCACTATGTTGCCTACAAAAACAATTTCCTACAGCAATCTCGTCATATTTTTCAATTAATTCTTCAATTTTTTGGGTTGGTAATATTTGCTCGATAGGTGCTTCTAATTCTTCATTAACAATGATATTAAGCTCCTCTCCTGTTTCCCGATTCTCTCGAATTGGAACTGTTCTATCTATAGGAGGTCTTGTTTTAAATACTGTTTTAAATCTATCGATGTTTGATTTAACAAGTTCTCTATTTTCTTCATGATACCTTTCAAATACATTTGCAAGTTGAAGATTTTCTTCGGTTTTATCAAGTTTTTTCATGAAGTTATATTCAAACTGTCTAGCAATTGGTAATAGGCGATAAACCATGATACCATTACGATTTGGTTGATTAAATAACACTCCTCTCTTTGCTAAGTTATCAGCTTTCATTAATATCTGTTCTTCAGATAATCCACTACTTTCCATTAATTGTTCCATTGTTTGAGATATATTTTTTTCAAAAGCCATTATAAGATCTAAATCTTGTTCATTAATATTGATCTTTAATATATCAATTATCGTGTTTGTAACTGGATAACCACCCCCTCCTGCTTTATTTAATATCTCAGCAGCTTTTTTATATTGGTCATCACTCTCAGCCATAATTTTCATCCCATTTTCATTAATTTATTTTTAGTTATTTACTTTATTATTAATCGAAATTTTTTTTTTCCAATATTTTCTAATTTAATTTAAGAGTTTATAAATTTTAAGAAAAAAGGAATTCATTACTGGTGCTCACTGGAATCCTGTATTTTTTTTCTTTAACATAAATTTAAATTTATCATCTAGGTTATTTATTTATCTGATTTATTTCATGAATCAATTTTAATTAGATATTGAATATTTTACATTTTCTTTAATTAATCCGTGATTAAAATATGGAAGTTTTTTTAAAAAGGTCTGAACGTTCTTTTAAGGAAAAGTTAGGAGAAGAAAAAACAAATACTATTTTAAATAATATTAAAAAGGTCACCAACGAGATTCCTATTAAATTTAGAAGAGTTATTGGTTCAGAAATCCCAAAGCTTTTATTCAATTATTCACAAGAGATTGAAGATATATCGCCAGCTATTACTGAGGGTGTTTTGAATCATATTTTTATATTTGCTAAATCACTCAAAGATCTAGCAAACAAAGATAGAAACCAAGTAAATCAGATGCTAATAAAAAGAAGTAATAATTCGATGAGAAACCTTTCTGATTTACTAAATAACTTTATCAAAAAAGCCAAAAATGGAGTAGTAATAGAAAATTTTGAGACTTTTGAAGATATTTTGACGTATATGGTGGGTAGTGTAGAGGAAGTTACCCAATTGAGTGATGTTGAATTATTTATTAAACGTGCTGAAAAAAATTTTTCAGAAAAATTAGGAAATGACAAGACCCAAGAATACTCTGTTAAAATTATGAAAGCCTTCGAAGAAATAGATGAAGCTCATCGAGATTATATGAGTTCTGAAATATCAAAACATTTATTTACAATTTCTCAACATCTTGATGACTTGAATAGTAAAACTTTAGATAATATATTGACTAATGTTTTAATATTTTCAACTTCAATTACAAACTTAGAAGGAAAGAATAGAAATCAGATTAATCAAGAAATAAGAAAGAGAAGTGAGAATAAATTAGGGTCTTTATTAGATCTATTTAAAACTTGTATTGAAGTAGCTAAAGAAAATAATATTCTAGACACTAGCATAAATTTCGAAGATGTTTTAACTTATTTTTTTGGAGAAGAGGAGGAACGCGTTCAATTTACAGATGTGGAAGCTTTTTTAAAAAGAGCAGAAAAAAAATATACTCTCATTCTTGGAGAAGATATGATTCATATGTTGATGGAGGAGTTATTGGATGCAATTAATCAAATACCAGAACAGCACAGAGAGTATCTTGGTTCGGATCTAGCTAAATATATATTCAAATTTTCAGAAACTGCTTCTTATCATGAGCCTGAAAAAGTAGAGTTAGTGTTCAATGGAGCCATCATGTTTGCTAATTCTTTAATAGACATTGGTGACTTAAATAAAGCAGAAATGAATCAATTCATTATAAATAGATCTAACCATAAAGTTCGTGGGTTATTTGATTTATATTTAGAATTTCTGAAAAAAATCGAAATCCGTATGCCTTTTTCTTTAGAACCAAATTTTGATGAAATACTTGATCATACATTAGGAAAGTATAGTGGACCTAAAGTTTTAGAAAAAGGGGGATTAATACATGATTTGTTATCTGATCTTCATGAAGAAATTCCATTAGCAATTGAGCACTCAAATTGGGCTAAAGCTTTAATTGAAATAATCCCTCGCTATTTAGATATACTTCCAAAAACTGAAGGAGATCGAATATTAGATTTATTATGGGAAAATAAACTACCAGAGGAACAAATCGTCGAGAAATACAGATCCAAAATTTTAGAAATGCCCAGAGAAAAAGAAAAAACTTTTATGTTCAGATTAATGAATATGCTAACAAATCAAATTCTGGTTAATGAACAGAATGATAAAATAATAGCAGGAGCTTTGGCTCTTAGAATTCTAGGTGGAATATTTGTAGAAATTTTTGGGGGTCGAAATGCTCAAATACGATCAATACGGCTTAATCAACTATTAAAAGATAGAAAAGTTTCAAATCCAGAGAATAAAAAGAAAATAGATGAACACATCAATACAATATTAGATGAAGATTTAAAAGCCATTCAAAAAAGAACTATGACAATTAATACTATTATCCCTATTTTAAGCAAAAAAAGATATTTCATTAAAACTTATGACATTGTTACAAAAGATTTTCCAGAGTTTATTGTTAAAATGATAACTGTTAGAGAAGAAGATCGATTAAAAGATATTGGAGAGGAGTATAAAAAAGCAAGTGTTTCGGGTGATTTAATCCCATTAGTAAATAATTTCTTAATGGAACTTGATTTAGCAATAAGATTTTACAAAAAATATTTTGAAGAGATGTATTCAATAGCGACAGATGCTCAAAAAAATATGCTAACTATCAGAAAATTCTTCAAATCATTATTGGAATTAAGTGACAACATGAATGCAATTGAATTTTTTGAGAGACCTATTGCAAATACAGAACACACAATTTATATATCATTACTAAAGTATTTGTATGATTGTTTACCAGATGTTCTTAATATAACTAGAACTATTCTCGATGAACAGGAATACCAAAAGAAAATAATGAAATTGGATACTTATCTGAGTAATTGGAAATTAGAGCAATTGAATTTAGAGATTAAAGAAACAGAAGATAAAATAAAAGAATATGAACTGATGGGAGATTTCGATACATCTGATAAAATTAGAAATTTAACGAAATTCCTTAGTAGGGATAAAAATGAATTGAAATTTTATGATATTATGTTTAAACTTCTTAAAGAATCCGAAAAAGCTAATGAGAATCTCGAGAATAGACTATTTTTCTCTAAAAATTTATTGAAATTTTCTAATATATTGAAAAAAATTCATCCAAATCTCCCAGCAGCATTATCAGATTATCTAAATAATATAAATGAATTCAATCAAGAAATTGATAAAATTATGGAAGAATTAAAAAAGAAGAGTTCTTCAGGTATTTTATCTCCCTTTGAGTTTAGAGAACGAAGTGATGATGCAGAAATAGCTAAAAAAGAACTTTCCTCTCTCTGTACGAATGATGACTTCTTGATCCACATAAAAAACATGTTAGAAGTTTCGGAAAAGACTATTTTATAAATACAAGAAGTCTTATCAAAAAAAAAAAGATCGAAGTAAGATCTTAACTTATATTAAAGATATTTTTAATAATTAATCAAATTTTTATCAATTAACAAAATAAAATAAATGATGATAAATAAATGCCATTAAAAACTCCAGAAGAGTATTTAGAAAGCATAAAAAGACCAGTTAATTTATATATGTTTGGAAAAAAAGTTGAAGAATTCTGGAATCATCCAATTATTAAACCTTCGATTAATTCAGTAATGAAGATTTATGAATTAGCACAAATCGAAGAATTTAAAGATTTAATGACAGCAAAATCACATCTAACAGGAGAAATAATAAATCGGTTTACACATATTCACCAATCTATAGATGATTTAATTAAAAAAGTTAAGATGCAAAGATTATTAGGTCAACATACGGCATGTTGTTTTCAAAGGTGTGTAGGCTTTGATACAGCGAATGCTTTATATAGCGTAACTTATGAATTGGATAAAAAATATAAAACAAATTATCACGAGAGATTTAAAAAATATTGGATTGAAGTTCAAACACAGGATCTAATGGTAGATGGAGCAATGACCGATACTAAAGGAGATCGAAGCAAAAGACCAAAAGATCAACCAGATCCTGATGCATTTTTACATATTGTTGATGAAAATGATGATGGTATTATCGTTAGAGGTGCTAAAGTTCATCAAACCGGATTTCTTAATTCTCACAGAGCTATTGTTATGCCTACTCTCAGATTAAGAGAAGGTGAAGAAGAATATGCAGTAAGTTTTGGTATGGATACTAACGAAAAGGGAATTACTATGATATATGGCAGGCAATCTTGTGATACTCGAAAAATGGAGGAAGGGAAATTAGATATTGGAAATTTTAAATATGGTGGCCAAGAAATATTCGTAGTTTTTGACGATGTTTTTATTCCCAAAGAAAATATTTTCATGAAAGGCGAAATTGAATTTTCAGGAGAATTAGTTAACCGTTTTGCAGGATTTCATCGTCAATCCTATGGAGGATGTAAAGTAGGGGTAGGGGATGCGTTAATTGGAGCAACAGCTTTAATTAGCGAATACAATGGTACTGAAAAAGCATCTCATGTGAAAGATAAGCTTGTGGAAATGATACATTTAAATGAAACACTATATAGTTGTGGTATAGCGTGCAGTTCCTTAGGTTTCCAAAGAGAAGCAGGAAATTACGAAATGGATATGCTATTAGCTAATGTGTGTAAGCAAAATGTTACACGCTTTCCTTACGAAATAGGAAGACTAGCAGAAGATCTCGCAGGAGGAATAATCTGCACCATGCCTTCTGAAGCAGATATGAATTCTGAAGAAGTTGGACATTTAATTGAAAAATATTTAACTACGTGTGAAGATATTTGTGCTGAAGATAGATATAAAGTTCTGCGTTTTATAGAGAACTTAACTATGGGTGTAGCTTCTGTAAGTTATAGAACAGAATCTATGCATGGAGCAGGGTCTCCCCAAGCACAGAGAATTATGATTACTCGACAAGCAGATCTTGAAGAAAAGAAAAAGATTGCAAAAAGGATTCTTGAAATTGATTAATACCCTATTCAATCTAAACCAAAAGAACTTATTTATGTATTGGTAATTCTCAGAGAATTATTTTATTTTTTCTTATTTTTAATACATGCTTTTATAAATTCTAAATATAGTGGAGATGGATTATATGGTCGACTTTTAAATTCTGGGTGAAATTGGGTACCAACCATCCAATGATCTTTTCTATCTAACTCTATACTATTAATTATAGTTCCCGTTTCATCAGTACTTGATATACGCAAACCTTTTTCTTTAGCTTCATCTTTAATAAATCTCTGTTGAATATGAAATCTATGTCGGTATCGTTCATAGATGAATTCTTGTTTATACGCATCATATAAATGTGTATTCTTCTCAATTAAGATCTTCTGTGCTCCTAATCTCATTGTTCCTCCTTTTTCAGTTACTTCTTTCTGACTTGCTAAAATATCAACAACAGGATATGGTGTGTTAGGGTCAAGTTCTGTAGAATTGGCCCCTTTTAAGCCAAGGTATTTTCTACAAAAGGCCACAAAAAACAATTGAGCTCCAAAACAAATACCTAGAAATGGAATCTTATTTTCCATGGCATATTCTGCTGATTTAATCATTCCTTCCACTGCTCTTTTACCAAATCCCGGTGTAAGCAAAATTCCGTTACAATCTTTTAGTTCTTCAGCAATATTTGTTTTTTCATCAATGCTAATCATTTTTAAATCTGTTTTATAGCCAAGATGAGCAGCAGCATCTTCTAAAGCCACATTTATTGAGATATAGGAATCTGATATGTTAAAATATTTACCAGGCATTGCAATCTTTAGAGTCTCCTTTGTACTTTTAAATAATTCAACCATTTTAACCCATTCTGAGTAATTTGTTACTTCACTATATGCAACCAATTTTGCCTTTAAATCAATAAGCTCACAAATTAAGTCCCCTAATCCTTGTTCTTCAAAAAATAATGGTAATTCATAAACTATTTCTAAATCTGGATTTGAGATTACTGCGTTTTCAGGAACGTTAGAAAACAATGAAATTTTCCTCTTTATGTCTTTATCTAAGGGTTTTTCACTTCTACCAATTATTATATCAGGTTGTAATCCTACACTTTGAAGCATTTTTACTGAGTGTTGAGTTGGTTTTGACTTTTGCTGCCCTACAGCTTTTGAATAAGGAATGAGAGTAACATGTACAAATGCAGTACGTTTTGGATATTCTAATTTTAATTGACGAAACGCTTCCAAAAATATACTTGATTCTAAATCACCCACCGTTCCACCACATTCAATTAATAATACATCTAAATCTTCTTTATCCGCAATTTCCATTAATCTTTCTTTTATAATATCTGTTACATGTGGAATTATTTGAACTGTTTTCCCTAAGAATCTTCCTTTTCTTTCACTAAGGATTGTAGATAGATAAATTTGACCTGATGTTATATTATGGGATGGATGCATTTCAATTCCTAAAATCCTTGAATAGGTCCCAAAATCCTGATCAATTTCGGAAATTCTATATGATCGTTCATCAGAACCAGGAACTGGTCTGAAATCCCATACATCCTCGGTAATAAAGCATTCACCATGCTCGATTGGGTTTAAAGTTCCGGGATCTACATTCAAATAAGGATCAATTTTTACTACTGATACTTTAAAACCACGAAATTGTAATACCTTACCTATACTAGCAGTAGCAACACCTTTTCCTATGCCACTCATAACACCGCCTGTAACAAAAACAAACTTACTCTTAAAATTCATAATTTATTCCAATTTTTTAAGAAACAATTTAGTTTCAACAAATAATTTAAATAAAATTATTAAAAGAAATCAATTTTTAAAAGAATTTCTAATTAAAATATTGGTTAGTAATATATTTTTTTTTAGGACTTTTACTATTATTTTAGCTACGAGTTATAAATTTATGTAAAGAAGATTAATCGTCATCATCATCATCGTCGTCATCATCATCGTCATCATCATCGTCATCATATTCATCATAGATGCCATACTCATCAGCCTTTTGATAGCATTTCTCACAATAAGGTTTTCCTTTTACATAAATTGCTTTATCTTGGAGTATTTCTTCCTCACAATTATTACAATAGACATAATCCTCATCATCATATTTTCCCAAAACCAATACCTCCATATTTGATATAGTGAACTTTACTTAGATAATCAAACAAGTTCAATCTATAAATTGTATGATATATAAGAATAATAATTAGAACATACATTTAATAATTCTCTTGTTAAGAATGTAATAATCACTTTATTTAAATCTTCAATATTCATTATATCCATTAAAAATCAAAATTTTGATAAAAATAGATGTAACTTTTTTTAATTCACTCTATTTTACTTCTTTAAATATTTCTAATAAGATTATTATTACTTAGCCTCTATATTTATTAATAAGTCTTATTTAGAATATAATAAAATTAGATTTAATTTTAATGAGGGCCCAAAATTTAAGTATTTTTTCACTTTCAAAGATTGCTACAAAGGAAATATTGGTAGAGGAGCAAGTTGAGCAATTAGAAACTTCTAGGTTTAGATACTTTACGAGTTTTTTATCAAATCAAAAGTCGCTTAGAAGAAGGATTTTGGCATCAAAAATCTTTGGAGCAATCCTCTTTGGAATTTTACCAATAATTCCATTATTAACATATTTCGAGGTTTTATCACTTGTAAATGAAGGTAACGTTCCAATTGAAAGAATTTTATTTGCTGGTAGTGTACTTTTTGGAATATACTTTCTTTTCCAATTTTTTAACTTTTTTCTTATGGCTATGTTAAGCACAATGAAGATTTTATCAGGAAGGATATTCGATTGGTTTGAAACCTTACCAATTTCAAGAACAAAATTAAAACAACTAATTTTTCTTACAATAATTCGTACTTTAGATATTCCACTAATAGCAATAACTATTGCTTTTCCTATTATAATGCTTATTGGAACCCAAAATATAATTATTTTCTTAATTTGTTTTGGTGTTTCAACATTGGACACAATTTTCTCATTAGCATTATTAATTCTTTTCAGCGAAAGATTAAACAGAATTTTAAATATTAATAATATTGGAGACAAAAAAACGCATTTTATTCGTTTAAGTAATTTAAGTAGTTATATAATTATTGTAATTGGAAGTGTATTTCTAATCCAATGGGCATTAAATTCTATTGATGAATTTTTTAATGCATTTGCTAGTTCACAATATCCCACTCTAATTGTGTTGATCTTGAGTTTAATTCCTTATCCGATTGCTCCTGGTTATCTCATTTCCACTTTTATCTCTCCAAAACATATTCCAACATATATTTGGTTCAATATTTTAGTTGGATTTTTTCTTTTTTTAATCTTAGTGTATTTAATATATCAACAATCAATCAAAGGGATTAAAAAATCTTCATATTCAAAACTTAAGATAGATAAAAAAGCAGATATAAATAAAACAGCTATATTAAAAAAGCAAACCATTTTAAAAATTAGAAATCCTGTTTGGGCTTTTATCCGTAAAGATATTATAATAGCTACTCGAAATCTTAAAAGTTTCTTATCATTTGTAATGCCAATTGTAATTGGATTCGTTTTTATATTAACATATAATAGTATAAATGTAGGAGGTATTAATCCCTTTGAAATTGACTTTATTTTAAATATGTTTGTCATTATAGGATTTAATTTAGTTGTTTCAGGCATGATTATACATGGTATTTTAAATATTGAAGAATCTGGAACCTCGATATTTGCAGCTCTCCCAATAATACCACGAGATCAGGCAAAATCAAAATTGTATTTAATGTTGTTGATTCAAACAATTACAGTATTAGCACCTTCTTTAATGTATCTTGGACAAGATGTCTTTTTAATTTCACTAGGTACAGCATTATTAGCCTTGCCATTAATATTACTAATTTTGATTGTGATGTTTGAGATAAAGATCTATCTTTTTGGTAAACTTAAAAATTATTACGTAATTGAAGATGTAAAACCAGAAAATAAAAATTTTAAATGGATTCTTATATATATAGCAGGATATTCGATTTATTTATGGACTCTTACTTTTTCCTTTATAAGTTATGGATTTCAAGATTTAATTTCCTTAGTTACTGTTGAAACACTTTTTGTAGTTATTGGAATAATTGTTGTTTTTATTATTTTTATCAGATTTTTTCCACTAAAAAGACTAAGATCGCCTGTTAAAGAAAGGAAAATTCGTTTACAATTTGAAGGAAGACAAACTTGGTTTACTCTACGCCCTTGGATTTCGATAATAGTAATATTAGTGATTAGTCTTATAATTACGTATTTAAATTATTTAGCAAATCTCCTGATATTTCCTATAAATTTTACATTTTCTAATTCCCTAATCAGACATTATTCAATTAATTTGTTCATTTTAAATATAATTTATATAATTTTTTTGATTTTTATAAATCAATTATCTTTTGGAATTCCATATGGTAAAATGTCAATAAAAAACTTTCTAAACTCAACAATATTCGGAGAAGATATCACAAATACAAAAAAGGTTATTCTAAGTATTATTATTGCCATTTTAGTTCTTTTAATTAACCTTCTTATTTTTTTTATTTTTAATGCTGGTTATGAAGTAATACCTCTAATAAACATATTCTATGTTTTTATCATTTTGTTTGTTTTTACCATTTGTTTCTGGCAAGAATTTATCTTCCGGGCTTTAATTTTTCCATTTCTTTCAAGTAAATTTAAAAAATGGAAAGCAATCATATTAAATTGTGTAATTTACATGATAATTCTAATTTTTTATCTATTTCTACCTATTGCTTTTTTCCCTTTCCCGATTTATCTTATGAGTTCAAGAGAGGGATATAGAAATATCCCTTTAGTTTTAATAGAATTGATATACTACTTTTTCATAAGTATATTTTATACCTATGTATATTTTAAGACAAAAAATTTAATTATAGTTAGTTCTATTTCTCTAATTTTCAGTTTACATTTAAATTTCTTAATTATATCTATGCTATCTATACCATTTGGGCTGTAAATATTAATTTTGAATTAGGGATAGTGAACTAGAATATATTGAGGATAAACCAAAAAAAATAATAGATAAAAAAAATTTTTATAATCTACATGAACGATAAATTAAAAATAAGATTTTCAGGTAGAGGCGGTCAAGGCATAAAATTTTTGGGAAGTGTACTAGTTCGTGTTGCAATGGTAGGAAATTATTATGCTACACTTACTGTTGACTATACACCTTCTGTAAGAGGTGGTCCTATTTTTTGTGATGTAATTTTAGATTCTAAACCTATTTCATATCCTTTTTGCGATAAAGATGCCGATATTTTTTTCGCAATAGATCAAAATGGATTCGAACGTGCAGCTGAATGTATATATGAAAACACCTTCTCCTTTATTGATGAGCATACAATTGCAAATGCTGAGGATATTATCAAGGAAGGTAAAATCCACCGTGTACCAATTACAAGACGAGCTGATGAAAGCAATTTACCTAAGAGTGCTAATATTGTTACTTTAGGATTTCTTTCTCAACATCTCAAAAAGAATGGTAAAATTGATTTAAAAGAAGATTATTTTACTCAAGTCCTAAATAATTTGCCAAAAAAGTTTAGAGCTATAAATATACACGCTTATCAAATTGGACAAGCGCTCTATCAAGAAATAATAAATAAAGCATAATGAATATTTTTTGTAGTAAACTTTTATTAGATTTAACTATAAACATCTCATTAAAGTAATTTCATAAAAAGGAATAACTATTTAATGAGTCACTTATACTTAGAAAAAGCAAATTTAATAGAGAATCATTTTTTTTTATCCATAAGAGAATAAAATATATTCAGAAAAGTTTGTATTTTAGAGGATTAAAAAATGTTAAAATCTAAACGAAAACCTATTTTACCACCTCCTTCACAAGAGAAAAATTATGAGATATTAATAGATTCTGAGCAATGTGATGGTTGTGAATTATGTTTGGCATTCTGTCCAAAAGATTTAATAGAAATAAGTAAAGATAAATTCAACAGTCGCATGCTTCACTATGCAATCGTAGTTAATTCTAAAGAGTGTGGAGGATGCCGACAGTGTGAACGGTTATGTCCAACTGTTAGTTTATATATTATAGAAACGAAAATAAAAGAGGATATAAACAATGAGTAAAACAGATTTCCAAGAAAGAAAAATTTTAACTTCAGGGAATTATGCCTCAGCAGAAGGTGCTATTACAGCAGGATGTCGTTATTTTGCCGGTTACCCTATTACACCATCCTCAGAAATTGCAGCATATATGTCAAGAAGACTACCTGAAGTTAATGGTACATTTGTTCAAATGGAGGATGAACTGGCATCTATTACAAGTTGTTTTGGAGCCTCTTACACTGGAAAAAAAGCTATGACAGCAACTTCTGGACCTGGACTTTCACTTATGGCTGAAAGTATAGGTTTAGGTGTGATGTTAGAGGCACCAACAGTTATCGTTACAATTATGAGAGGAGGTCCTAGCACTGGTCAACCGACAAATGCCTCTCAATCTGATGTATATCAAACGAGATATGCGTCTCATGGTGATTATGAAATAATTGTATTAGCACCAGCTACAGTCCAAGAAATGTATGATTTAACTATTCGGGCTTTTAATCTATCTGAGAAATATCGTGTACCTGTAATTGTAGCTTCAGATGGAATTCTTGGACAAATGATGGAAGTTGTTAATATTCATTCAAATATTGAGATAATAGGACGTAAAAAGCCTCAAGTTCCACCCGAAGAATATAAACCTTTTGAGATTCTTGATGATGATCTTGTGCCCGGAATGGCAGTGGCAGGTACAGATTATTCTTTTTATGTTACTGGATTAACTCATGATAGTGAAGGGAATCCACAGATGACCCCAGAAGCAGCAGAAACTCTTATTAAACGCCTCTGTGAAAAGATTATAAAAGCAAGACCAGATATTAATGATTGGGAGGAAAAATATTTGGATGATGCTGATGTTATTCTTTTAGCATATGGTATTAACGCAAGAGGCATACCAGAAGTCGTTGAGCGCGTACGAAAGGAAGGACATAAAGTGGGTCTTGTACGATTAAAAACGCTATGGCCTTTCCCTGATGAATTAATGGAAAGAATTGGGAAAATGGGAATTTCAAAAGTTATTGTGTGTGAAATGAACAATGGAATGATAATTAGAGAAGTTCAGAGATTTAGGCATTTGTTTACTGTTTCAGGAATTACAATTCCAACAACCATACCCTTTAGTCCAAAATTTATTTATAAAAAGTTAATGGAGGAGGTGTAACATATAACCCCATCAGATCAAATATCAATTCCCCCTGAATCAGCTTGTCATCCCCTAAGTGAAATGTTAAAATTAAATCGATTTATTTTTTGTCCAGGTTGCCTAATTGGAACTGTAATTACATCAATTACAAGTTGTTTAAAAGAAAGGGGTCTCACATATAGAGATTATGCTATTGTATCTGGCATAGGATGTACTGGTCGATCTAGTGGCTGTTTTAAAGCACCTGCTTTCCATACAACACATGGGAGAGCTATACCTTTTGCAACTGGTATAAAATTAGCTAACCCAAAATTAAAGGTCATAGTTCTATCGGGAGATGGAGATCTTTTTGCGATTGGTGGAAATCATTTCATTCACGCTGCTAGGAGAAATATAGAAATTACAGTTCTCTGTGTAAATAATAATATATATGGAATGACTGGAGGACAAGTAGCTCCTACAAGTCAGATTGGTGATATTACTGCTACAACACCTTATGGAAATGTGGAACCTCCCTTTAATTTGGTTAGTCTAGCAGCAGCGGCAGGTGCGACATATGTTGCAAGATGGCCTGGATATGACACCCTTAGACTACAGAAAAGTATTTTTAAATCTATTGATAATGAAGGATTTAGTTTTATAGAAGTTTTAGCTCCTTGTTTTGTCCAATATGGATCCAAAAATAAATTAGGTGATGCGATAGAAATGCTGCAATGGTTACAAAAACAAATTAAAATTAAGGTTGATTGGCCCCCCCATCAAGCAACTTTTGATTACAAGGAAGGTATTATAATATGTGGGGAATTTGTTAATGAACAACGTAAAGGATTCAGTAAAAGAATAGAACAAATTCGTATTGATGCACAAAATAAAAAAGTTACAAAATGAAATTAGGAAAGTGAGTGAAATTATGACTGAAAGTGAAAATAAGACAAAAAATATTGATAAAACGGAAATTGAACCTAAGATTGGAGTTTTCCTATGTAAATGCGGAAAAAATATTGGTGGAACTGTTGATATTGATCAATTAGCGCTAGAATTAGAAGATGATCCAAGAGTCAAACTAATTCAAGTTAATACTTATACTTGCTCAGATCCAGGGCAAGTAGAGATCGAAACTGCTATTAAAGAGCAAGGTGTAGAGAAAATTGTTGTAGCTGCATGTTCCCCGAGATTACATGGTCCAACATGGAAAGCGCTTTTAAGAAGAGTTGGAATAAATCCATCACTGGTGGAGGTTGCTAATATCCGAGAACAATGTAGTTGGATCCATCTTTCAGAGAAGGAAGAAGCGACTAAAAAAGCTAAGGAAATTGTTGACATGGCAATTGCTAAAGCAGAATTATTGGAAGCAATTGATGATATCGTTGTTCCAATTACCCAAAGGGTTTTAATCATTGGAGGAGGTGTAGCAGGAATTCAGGCTGCATTAGATCTAGCTGACGATTATGAAGTTATTCTTGTCGAAAAATCACCTACAATTGGAGGAAAAATGGCTCTTATCGATAAAACTTTTCCAACAATGGATTGTTCGATTTGTATTTTAGGTCCAAAAATGGCAGATGTAGGGAATCATGAAAATATTAATTTAATTTCCTGTGCTGAAGTTACAGAAATATCTGGATATATTGGTAATTTTGAAGTCACTATAAAAAAACAACCTCGTTATGTTGATGAAAACCTTTGTACTGCATGTGGGGATTGTGTTGCTATTTGCCCTGAAAACGTTGTTGATGAGTATTCTGGTAACTTGGGTTGGAGAAAAGCAATATATATCCCATATCCCCAAGCCGTACCTGCCAGCTATATAATTGATGAAAAAAACTGTTTAGGTCTTTCTCCTTTAGCATGTGGAAAATGCGTTCCTGAATGTGAAAAAGAAGCTATTGTGTATGAAGATTCTGAAAAAATTTTTAAATATAAAGTAGGAGCCATTATTATCGCAGTAGGGTTTGAGCTTTTTGATGCCTCTAATCTTCCCGAATATGGATGGGGTAATTATCCTAATGTTATAACAACCTTTGAATTTGAGAGATTAATTAATGCTGCAGGACCTACAAATGGAGAACTCGTACGTCCTAGTGATCTTAAGAAACCAAAAAAAGTTGCTTTTATAAATTGTGTAGGATCACGTGATAAGAGATTTAATCCATATTGTTCTAACTTCTGTTGTATGGAAAGTATAAAGGATAGTCTTTTAATTAAAGAACATTGGCCTGAAGTTGAGGTTACAATATTTTTTATTGATATCAGAGCTTTTGGTAAGGGATTTGAGGAATTATACTCTAGAGCAAGAGAAGAAGGAATTCTTTTTATACGTGGACGTCCTGGTCAGATTAAAGAAAAGCCCATCAATAAAAATCTTATTATCAATGTTGAAAATATTAGCACTGGAACAATGCTATCTGAAGAATATGATTTAGTAGTTCTTTCTATAGGTGTTCAAGGTTCTTCAGAATCTATTCCATTTCCTATTGCTAAGGATCCTAAAGGTTTTTATATTGAAGCGCATCCTAAACTTCGACCAGTTGATACTCCAACAGATGGTATATTCATTGCTGGAGGTGCTGAATCACCAAAAGATATCAGAGAAACTGTTACTCAAGCAAGTGCTGCAGCAGGACGCTGTGGAAATTTAATTGCAAAAGAAGAATTTCATGTAGAGCCCTTATATGCATTTGTAGATATAGAAAAATGTACTAGTTGTGGGACTTGTGTATCTCGTTGTCCCTATGGTGCCATAAGTGTTGATCGAGAGAAGAAAACACCAGCAAGAATTATTCCTGTATTATGTAAGGGATGCGGGACATGTGCAGCAGATTGTCCAACAGATGCTATTACTATGACAAATTTTACAGATGCCATGATCCTTAGACAAATAGATATTGCTCTCCATGAAAATGCCTCAAAGAAGGTCTTGATTTTTGCTTGTAATTGGTGCTCATATGCAGGAGCGGATTTGGCGGGAACAAGTCGAATTCAATATCCAACTAATACTAGGATTGTTAGAACTATGTGTTCAGGACGAGTTAAAATATCTTTTATTAAACACTGTTTTGATCGTGGAGCTGGAGCTGTTATGTTGACTGGATGCCATCCTCAAGATTGTCATTATATTTCTGGAAATGATTGGGCTATAAAGCGAGAAAAAAGGATAAGAAGCTGGATGAAAAGAAATAATATTTCTGATGAAAGATTTGTTATTGCCTGGATATCTGCTGCAGAAGGAAAAAAGTTTGCTGATTTAGTCTCACAGGTAAGTAAAGTAGCTTTAAAATAATTATTTATTTTTTACTTTTTCTTAAATAATTGGAAATTTTTGGTAATAAAGGAATAAATTCTAGAGGATCTCCAAAAACTGGAACTTTGTTTTTAGTCAACTTTCTTGAAATATTTTCTCTTTCTTGGGGTTGACTTAAACGTTGAATTATTGGGATTAATGGTTTATTATGTTTATGTCCCAAGCTTAAGCATTCTACCATAGTAGATATGAATGATTCAATACTAGATGTTTTAAGGACTGGAGTTAAGTAAAAACTTGGCATGTCTAAAATTAACCCATCTATATTACTATCGGATAAAGCAAGATCAATGATATCATATGCCGTATTTCCATAAAAAAATTGTGCTGCCATATCTAAAGGATTCTTCGAACTTGTTCCTGGTAAAAAAAATTTAGAATTCAACTTATCCTGAATTTCAGGACTAAATGGCGATACTTTTAATCCCGCTTTTTCAAGTAAATCAACTAAGATCACACCGTATCCTCCACTAACACTAAAGATTGCTAAGTTTTTTAATTGAAAAAGTCCATAAAAATCAATTAAACGAGCTGTATTTAACAATTGCTCTAAAGAATCTACTTTAATTATATTATATTGCTTAAATAGTGTCTCCCAGAGACGATTATCTCCGGAAATTGAAGCGGTATGAGTTTTAGCTGCAATAGATCCCGTTTCAGTTTGACCTCCTTTTAATGCTATAATTGGTTTTTTATTTTGTTTGAGAATTACTTTTAAATCATCGATTCTTCCTTCTTTAATACCTTCTATATAACATAAGATAAGATCTGTTTCAGAATCATTGCTTAAAAAGTAAAGTAGGTCAACAAAATCCAAATCCGCTCCATTTCCAAATGAAAAGACTTTAGAAAAATTAATCCCTAAGGCTTCTGCTCCATATATAGCAATGTTACATATTCCTCCTGATTGTGCAATAAATCCTATATTCCCTGGTGTAGTTGGAAATTGATTACGCCACGCAATTCCCAATTTAGGATAAAATAATCCCAATCCATTTGGTCCAAAGATTCTTACTTTATTTTGGGCTCGTTTTAATAATTCATTTTCTAATTTAATACCTTCTTCTTTACCTGAATCTGAAAATTCAGAAGTAAACACTGTAACTAATTTAACTTCTTTTTTAACACATTGTTCAATAACATCTAAAATCTGAGATGGTGGAACTGCTATAAAGGCAAAATCAATTTCTCCAGGAATGTCTTTTAGCGCAGGAAAAAGATTATTATTATCAAAATTAGGTATTTTTTCAACTGAATGGTGTACCGCATAAACAGGTCCTTTAAAATTCTCATAATGATTTCTCAAAAAGAAATAATCTCTCTTTTTTGATGGACCAATTACTGCAATAGACTTGATATTGTTAATAAATGTCAGATCCTTAATGTTTAATCCCGTTGAGACTTTCTTAATCATCATTTCTTCAAATTTTTCATAAAATTAAATTTTTCAGATTGTATGGTTTTCATTATTTTTTTCATTATAGAATTCAGAATTATTCTCTCCTGATGATAATTGACTCCTGTAATTTTTATCCATTTTTGTCTAAAAAAGGGAGATCTCAAATAACAAATTTTTAGATAAAAGTGTTAAATAATGGGAATAGAGACCCACTATTCTCATACATTTCTGTCAAAATAAACAGAAATCTTAAATACCAAAGCTTCAAATATACAGATTAACGAAAGCCTTTTGAAATTATCTTATATTTCAAATCTTTTGGACGTTCACCAAAATATAGATTTTATGATAAAGAGGAGATCTATATTTTGGCTTAAAACAAATAATTTAAAAAAAAAAAATGAAAAAAAATGAAAAAAAATAAAATTATCGTATTATTGATAGTCTTCGTCTTTATAAATATTGCGGGTACAACAGTAATATTCGGTGCATCTCAATCATCAACAAAAACTTTAGAACGTGGAATAAGAGATTTAACACCTGAAGATTTGGGTCAAAAAGAAATTGCAATACGAAAACAAGCCGCAGAAGTAGGATCTGCTCTCGCGACTGGTGCTTCAGCTATGGGTGAACCTGCTCAGGTTGGGGATACATTTACCTTTGATCTTTCTGATGATTATTATGGTACGGAATATCCTGAAGAATTTATTGTTTTATTGGAAGGAGATCATTGTCTTATTCTTATCACGACCGAAGCATATGATAGTTTTGATGGTGCATATTATCATTATGATAATCCATATGGTACCTGGGGATTTGATGAACATTTAATAACCCCTGAACAACTTGAATATTTGAAGGATGAATTTGATAATACAATCTACCCAACAGTCACAAATGTGTTTGGAGAACCTCTTCCCCGTGGTGATGAGGGTCAAAAAATTTGGACTTTAATATTCAATATTCGCGATGAATCCTATTACAATGATGCTGCTGGATCTTATATTGTAGGATATTTTTCAGCTTCCACAAGTGCTGAATATAATAAAAACATTATGCATTGTGATACTTTTGACTGGGAAAATCGTGTTGGTCCCGGCTCAAGCCAAGTCATGGAAGGTGTTTTTGCTCATGAATTCGAGCATTTAGTACACTTCGATCAAGATCCTGATGAGCCTTCTTGGGTCGATGAGGGATGCGCAGATTTAGCTAGTTATTTATGTGGTTATGGGCATTGGACCAATCACATTATATACTATCTTGCTTTTCATTGGACTACAGCTCTTACTTTCTGGGGAAATGGTTTAGAAGATTATGGAGCTAGTTATCTCTTTGCACTTTATCTCTATGAACATTATGGGGGAGATGAATTCTTCCGAACTTTAGTCCAAGAACAAGCAAATGGTATTGAAGGTATTGAAAATGCTTTAAAAACGATGAGTTGCCATCATCGTCATTGTTGTCCTTGGCATCGTACACCAAGTTTTAATGAAATATTCGACGATTGGACAATAGCTAACTATCTTGATGATACTTCGAGAAAGGGTGGGAAATATGGCTATTATACATTAGATATCCCAAGTGAAGATACAGGATTTTGGTCAATTGACGCTTTTCTATCTGATTACTGGGGAGAACCTATTTTTTCTGGGGATTGGGAGTTATCAGGTTGGTGGGGTAGTCCACAACCATATACTCCACACTATTACAGGTTTACTAATGATGATTGGGCGAAAGTATATATAGACGGAGATGATACTTCTGGGACACCTGCTCATAGCGGAACATATGAATGGTATTCTGATGCTAATGCTTGGGCTTGGCAAAGTTTTAGTCAAAGTTTTGATATTCCTGAGGATGGTATTACCACTCTTAATTTCTATACCTATTTTGAGATAGAGGATGATTGGGATTATGGGTATGTAGAAGTAGAATGTGAGGGTGAATGGTATACTTTAAATGATCCTTCATTTATGATGTATGTATACAATTCCATTACTCATAGCTATGATTATGTACCTATGAGAGATTTTGTAGCAATTGCACAAGACAATCCAAATTGTCCTACTGGTCAAGAACCAACTGATTATGAAGCTGCTGGAAGATGGTATGGATTCACGGGTTTAAGTGATGGTTGGGTGCCCGTTAGTATGGATTTGACCCCTTTTGCGGGAAAAACGATAGAAGTTCACTTCCGCTTATGGCAGGATGGTGCATTTACCCTTCAAAATATGTACGTTGATGATATTGAAATTACAAATGATGTATTTCCTCTCGACGATGTAGAGAATGGAGAAGATGGCTGGGTAACAGATGGTTGGTATATAACTGATGGTATCCTCCAAAATAACTGGGAAGTTACGGTATTAAATTTAGACTATCCTCTCTTAGATCCAGAAGTTGTATTAGATCTGAATTATGTTCGTCATATGTGGGTTCGTTCTACCACACAAAGTGGTATAATGTTGGTTTCACCTTCAAAAGAAGATAATATTCGATTAATCATTGTCAGCAATCGTGCAGATCATATTTTAACTTCTGATTATGTTATAGGTGTTAACGTAAGAGATTAAAAGCGTAAAAAGCAAAAAAAACAATTAAATAATTTTTTTTTTTTTTAATTTAAACCAAATCTTATTAAATTAGAATTTTAAAAATTCAATTTAAGGCTAATTATATCAGAGTTATTTAATAGTATCAAATTATTAATATCCTAATATAGAGAATTAGTTTGCTGGATTGTATTGATTATTTATTGAATTTTTATAGTTTATGAGAGGAAATCTGTATTTTAAAAGAAAGTTTACTTAATTTAAAATAATCAACAAAAATTTATCACTGATTAATGGTAAATTAATTTGAAAATTAAAGAATTAGAAGAGATTCTTGATGTTATGAGAAAGGATAACACATCTGGTGCAAGTGAGTTTATTGATAAAGCTCTTGAAATAGTAAAAGCTCAACTTAAACTAATCAAAGATCCACATAGAGATATAAGAAATGATATTATTTATTTATTAAATCGAATAATAGGCACTCGTCCAAGTATGGCTCCTCTTATTAATACAATGGGTTATCTTGTAAACAATTTGGAAAATTTTTCTAAAATTATTATAGAAGATAGATTAAATCAGTTTGAGGAGGATGAAGAAAAAAGAAAGAGATTATTAGCGTCAAATTTTCATAATTTTTGGAAAGATGGGAAATTAAAAACACAAAAAATAATATTAATTTCCTATAGTTCAACAATTATCAATTTATTACTTGAAAACAAAGAATTAAATTTTGAAATTTATGTGTTAGAATCAAGACCTTTACTTGAAGGACAACGTGTAGCAGAAATTTTATCTAAACATTTCAAAACCCATTTAATTATAGATGCCGCAATTGGTTATTTTATTAATGATATCGACGTAGTTTTAATAGGTGCGGATAGTATATTAAAGGATGGTTCAATCATTAATAAAGTTGGAACATTTCCATTATGCTTATTAGCTTATACCCAAAAAATTGAAGTGATTGTAGTATGTGATTCTTTTAAATACAATTTAAAAAGTCACTATGGTTATATGATTGAGATTTTGAAAAAGCCAATTAAGGAAGTTTACAATAAAATAATAACAAATAAGTTTTTAGAGGTTCATAATTTCTATTTTGATATTACTCCACCAAAATATATTTCTGGAATAATTTCTGATTTAGGTGTGTTAAGTATTTCAAAATTCTTACGAAAAGTTAAAAAAACCCTACCTCTCGAGTGGTTTAAATATCTAATAACTAAAAAAGAGATATGATTTTTAAAATAAAAATGAGTGTAGAACAATTAGAAAATAAGCTAAAAAATTCTAGTAAAAAATTAAAAAACTCAATGTGGATAATGCATATTGTATAACAGAAAAGCTAGTATTTCCTCGATTAATAGGAGCAGAAGGGTAGAAAAAGGCAATAGAAATTATCATAGATGAATTCAAGAAGGCAGGTTATAATTCGATAAAAAAAGAAGATTTAAAGACTTCCTTTTATATCTGGACCATTTTAAGATAGGGATTTTTTTCTATAAGATTTTAGTTATTTTTTTTAACCAAAATCTATAAAAGTTATAAGATAAAATATACATAATTTAATGTTTATCCTAAGTTTTTTTTTTTATAAATTTAACTATTGAAAAAATAACCAAAAAGTAAGAGAAAATGATAACTCCAGATCAAATGAAAGAAATATTAAAAGAACACGTGATTAATCTTAGATTTCACGCTCGTGGTGGACAGGGTGGAGTTACTGCTTCTAATCTATGTGTGGAGGCTTTTTATGGGTATGGAGTGTGTCAACCTTTATTTGGGGCAGAACGTATGGGATCTCCAACTGAGAGTTACGTGAGACTTAGTGCAAATGAGGATCTGGTAAGAACAAATGAACAGGTTTATGCTCCGCATGCTGTTTCAGTATTAGATCCTTCTCTTTTAGGAGAGGTTGATGTAACAGCGGGAATTGCTCCAGGAGGATGGCTTGTTGTAAATACCACTATGGATCAAATTACTATTCAACAAATCATTGGCCGAAAAGATATAAACATTGCAACTATTGATGCATTAAACATTGCAATGGAAATTCTTGGTAGGAATATAACAAATACCATCATATTAGGTACTTTATTAAGAGTTATGCCAATTTTTTCTATTGATGATTTAGCAGATGCTATAATGAGACGATTTAAAGGTGAAATTGCTGGGAAAAATGTTGCAGCTATTAAACGAGCCTTTGAGGAAACTTGTATTTATGAGGCACCAGAAGCTTCTGATATTGATTTTAGTGTTGATACAAAAGTTCCTTGGCAACAAGTTTATCCAGGATTACCAGGATATAAAGACATTAATAAAGCGGGAGTATGGTATTGCGATGAAGATGTTATAGAAATTGGCAGTAAACAGGTTAATACAGGTTCTTGGGGTGAATGGGATATGATTTGGGATGAAGAAAAATGTACTGATTGTGCTCAATGTTGGTATATTTGTCCTGATTTTACTATTATAAGAGAAAAAGGAGAAGATGGGTTATGGCACATGAAGGGTATTGACCAATCCCATTGTAAATCCTGTCAAAATTGTCTTGAGATTTGCCCAGTAGGGGCAATTAGCAAAAGATTAAAACAAGGTCCAGCAGCTTGTGCTGCTCCAGAATAATTGAGGTGAAAAAAATGTCAATAGAGCCTATGAAAATGTTTTTTAAGGAAATAAAGGAACCAATAGAAACTACTATGATTGGAAATTATGCTGTTGCAGGAGGAGTAACTCAAACTGATCCAGATGTGATATGCGCTTTTCCTATCACACCTCAGACTCAATCAGTTGAAGGACTATCTGATGTTGTTCATCATGGAAGATTAAAAGCAGCATTTGTAAATGTAGAATCAGAACTAGCAGCAATAAGCTTTTCTACAGCTGCCTGTGCCGCTGGAGCAAGAGCTTTTACAGCTACAGCTAGTCAAGGGTATTTATTAATGACTGAAGCACTTCCTATGGCTGTAGGATGGAGATTACCTTTAACAATGATGATTTCAGCGAGAGCTTTTAATTCACCTAATCTATCTATTTGGAATTCTTGGGAATTTGCCCAAACTAATTCTGAACTTGGGTGGAACATAATTGTATCTGAAAATGTTCAAGAGACATACGATGCTGCTATTCTCTCAGTTATGATTGCTGAAGATACCTTATTTCCAACCATGTTCGTTCATGATGGGTTTATAATATCACATTCAGTCCAGAAATTGACTCTAATCCCAGATGAAACTGTTAGAAGAATGACTCCTAAGAAACCACGACATAGTATTGATCCATCAAAACCAGGAACTTGGGGAGGTATTGTAACTCCTGCTTATTTTATGGAAGGAAGAGCAAAACTAGAAGAAGCAAAAAAACCTGTTTTAGGCCAAATGGATAATGCTTTTAATAAATTTAAAACAGAAACAGGAAGAAAATATAATTTAATCGAAACTTACAATTTAAACAATTCATCTAAAACTGCATTTTGTACAATGGGTTCAATGTGCGGCAATATTATAAGTTGGATGACAAAAAATAAGGATGTCGGTTTGATTAAAGTAAGAGCATATCGACCATTTCCATTTGAAGAATTGCGAAAAATTGTAGAAGAATATAATTTGGAGAAATTAATTCTATTAGAAAAAAGTGATTCTTTGAACGGGTTGCTACCACCTTTTTCAATGTCTGTTGCGTCCGCTTTATATCCATTAGGAACAATTTTTAGAAGTTTCATTGTTGGGTTAGGAGGAAGGGATGTAACTCGCGATGAGTTTGACATTGCAAAAAGGAAAATGGAATCTGTATCAAATATGAAGGGACAATTATATCAATATCTAGGAGTACGAGAAACTAAAGAAAACATTTATGGGGTGGATAGATAAAATGTCAAAACCAGAGAG
>JBHLNF010000025.1:0-17557 GCA_048937405.1 Promethearchaeota archaeon | reverse complement strand
TTTGTTCAAATTTTATTAAGACAATTATATCCTATTACGTTTTGGCTTCAAGAATTAATAAAATTATTTTATAACCGCTTCACGAAGAATAATAATATAGAAGTATATATGAAGATATTATTTTAATAATATTAACTAAGAAAATATGTTAGATTTAATAAAAAAGAAAAGTCTTTATTATTCAAAAAGGATTGCATGTGTACTTTTAATAAAAAAGAAAAGTCTTTATTATTCAAAAAGGATTGCATGTGTACTTTTAATATATTGAAATTTTAATTCTCCTTTTTCTTCTAACTCCTTCAATATTGTCATAAAATATGGTGGTTGCTCTCCAACTAAATTAGCAATTTCATCAATTAATATTCTTGGATATTTTTTACTAATTTCTTTTAGTTTATTCAATGTCTTATGTTTTCTTTCTTCTTCACTTCTTTTGTTTTCTTCCCTAACAATTTTCTTTTGTCTTTCCATCCATTGAATCAATTTTTCATCAAAATTGAATTTATCTTTTATTTGTATAATTTGATCATAAATTTTTTTCAAATTCGGGCGTTGATGAATTTGATCTATGTTATATCCTGCTTCACTTAATCCTTGTTTTATATAAGATATAGAATTCTCTACTAAAAGTTTTAACTCATCCCAAGTTAGTATGAATTCTTCATTTTCAAAATTCACTTTGAAATCACCTTTAATTAAATTGAATTAATATTTTCATATTTTTCACTTTGAAAGATTGATTGATTCACTTAAATTTTATATAGAAAATATATGATTTATATTTATATAAAACCAATGATTTAGAATTAGATGAAATAATTATAAGAAAATGGCAAATTTCCTTAGTATACCACCTTTAACTGCCACTGATGGAGAAAAGAGATTCTTTTCGCGAATTGATCAAGTTTTTCTTAATGAAAACCACCTAATTGGCTATTTTGAACCATATATCGGAGATCTCCATCCTGATTTTGTTTTAATCTCTCTGAAATATGGTGTTGTAGTTGTTGAAATTAAAGATTATTCTGGCGAATATCTTAAAACAATAACTAAATCGGGCAAATGGGAACGATTAAAAGATGACAATACCATACCAATCAAGAATCCGTTTGATCAATTGTATCAATACTGGCGTGCGATAAAAGATAGAATTGAATATTGTAACTTTTCTGAACCGATTGATATTCCAATAACTAGAATAGTCGGTTTTAGTCAAATTTCGCAAGATGATTATGTTGCTGAGCAAATTAAAAGCGTAGCGCCTTCTAAAATTCATTTATGTTTTAAGGAAGTATTTGATTGGAATGATAAGTTTACGGAATTTTGTAATGACATTTTCCCTTTGAATTTTAAGATTTCATATAAACAATTTGAATTACTAAGGGCTAATATAATTCCAACCTGTAGATTGCCAACTCCTCAGCAAGCTAATCTTTTAAAATATTTTTCAGATGGAGATAAAATCAAACTTTTGGATCAAGAACAAGAACGTATGGCAAGAGAATTAGGGGCAGGTCATCGATTAATTTTTGGTGTTGCAGGAAGTGGGAAAACTGTTCTTTTGATAGCTCGTGCCAGAATCTTAGCAAAACGTCATCCTGATTGGAAAATCTTAATCTTATGCTATAATAAATTGCTTAAAAATTTATTATTCCAATTATTCAATCCCCAAGATTATGAAGCAAATATAACGGTTAATACGTTTCATAGCTGGGCAAGAAATTACATTTTAAGTGCTAATAATGAATTTACTAAGATATACAATGAAGCAGAGAAAAAAGCTGAAAAGGAGAATATAATGACTGAATTTTTTCAATACTTTGTTCCAAAGATATTTATGCAAATGTTAAAAGTCTTGGGTGAGAATAAAGTAATTTATGATGCGATTTTAATTGATGAGGCTCAAGACTTCGAAAAAGATTGGTTTCTCCCAATTATGCAAGTTTTAAATCCTGAGACCAATTCATTATTAATTACTTGTGATGGTCTTCAAGGTATCTATGCACGTAAGAAATTTTATTGGATTAATGTTGGGATTCAAGCAAAAGGGAGAGTAAAAAGATTTGAGAAATCTTATCGTGTTCCCATAGAAATTGGTGCAATAGCTCAGAAAACAATACCTCAAAATCTTATTAAACTACTTGATCATTTTGATGAATTCATCTCAACAAAAGATTTTGCTGGTGAACATGGAACTGTAGAAATTTTGATATCAAAAAATCGTCAAGAGGAGTATTTGAAGCTAACTGAAAAAGTTGCTCGATATTTGAAAAACCCTGATGAAATTTTAATTCTTTTTAAATATAATATGGCAAAAAGAAATTATGATTTAAGTTTTTTCGATTATCTTAGAAAAAACAATCTCCAATGGAGAGACTTAGAAGATTATAATTTTGAAACCCCAGGATTATTAATTGGGACACTTTATGGTACAAAAGGTTTGGAAGCAGATACTATAATCATTCCTGAATTAGATAAGTATAAAACAAATAAGGATCGTCAATTACTTTATGTAGGTATGACGAGATCTCGAAAAAGACTAATTTTGAGTGGTACTGGATATACAGATCTAATAAAATCTTTAGAATCAGAACAAGTTTAGGATATAACTTGACAAATAGGACATAGATGTGATCCAATTAAAATATATCTATCAGTAGATACAATAAGATTTGATTCTAAGAGTTCTGTAGCTAAATCACTATTTTCAGAATAATCTTTCAAAACAAATTCATTTAAAGCAAGTTCCACTGAATCGTGCATTATTGAGAGTTCTGCTATAGGTTCACCTGTTTGACCAAGTAAATATACTGCTAATTGACCGTTAGAATATTGATTGAGGTGGAGTTGATTCTCGTTATACTTTTGATTTTTTATCATCTTCTTCATAGATCAAATTATTCTCATAGTTTATAAATGAAAAAAGGGTAAACAACCAATGATTTCTTATATCAAAAGTATATTACAAACAATATTGAATTGAAAGAAACAGAATTTGTAAGAAATTAGATGGAGATCAAACATGAGTAGTGTCTCAATTAAACGAGGAAATACTCTAAAGATATACACTGATGGTGCGGCACGGGGTAATCCCGGACCAGCAGCCTATGCTTTTATATTTGTTGATAATGACAAAATTATTCATAAAGGTTCTGGATATATTGGAACATCAACTAACAACACTGCAGAGTATACGGCAATTATCAACGCATTAAAAGGAGCTGAAAAGTTCCATAATGGTCGAATTCAAATCTATTCTGACAATAAATTAGCAGTCCAGCAGATTAACAAGAAATGGAAGGTAAATTACCCACACCTTATGGAATTGCGCAGTAAAGTGTACCAGTTATGTAAGAAATATGAAAAGGTAGAGTTCTTTCATGTGAGTCGAGAAAATCCCTATACTAAAATTTGCGATGAACTATGTAATTACCAATTAGATAAAAAATAATTTAATTATTTTATAGAAAAATCATATTTACCATTGTTTTTTAAATTTTAGAGTAGACTCCTCTTCTTCTATTTCGTATTTTAAAATCTAATAGATATTTACGGTTATTTCACGATTTCGCAAATATTATAATATTTTCTTTACTAGATTATAATGTATATATTATTCAACACAAAGGAATAATGAAATCTAATGACTTACAATAACCGAATAGAATTATATAAAAGTATTGAAGATATAAGAAATAGACCTTTATTAGTATATGTAACTAGTATTAGAAGTAATGCATCAGGATTGATTGCACCTGATATAGTTTCTGAGCTTGCAAAGCAACTTATTGAAATACCAAAGGATAAAAAGGAAATTGATATTTTAATAATAAGTAATGGAGGTGATGCATTAGTTTCTTGGCGCATAATTTGTATGCTAAGAGAAAGATTTGAAAAAATTGGGGCATTGCTTCCATACGCGGCTTATAGTGCTGCCACACTGATAGCATTAGGTGCTGATGAAATAATAATGCATCCCTTTTCCAATTTAGGTCCAGTTGATCCTCAATTAACTTATTATAAAAAAGAACCAGGGCAGGCAGTTCCACAAAAATTTCATTTTGGTCCAGAAGATCTAAAATATTATCTAGATTTCATTAAAAAGGATGTAGGTATATCTGATCAAAAACAACTGCAAAATTCTTTTGAGATAATGTGTAAAGATGTCGGATCTATTCCAATTGGAATAGCAAAACGTGTTTCTCATCTATCATCTTCATTAAGCAAGAAATTATTAAAAACGCATATGGAGGATGAAGATGAAGTAGAAACAATTGTAGAATCTTTAAATACTTCTTTTTATGACCACGGATATCCATTGGGTAAAACAGAAGCGAGATCTATAGGTTTAAAAGTAATTGATCCAGATGATAATCTTGAAAAGTTAATGTGGAATGTTTGGGAGGATATTGAAAACGAAATGCAGTGTAATTGGCCTTTTAATCCATTAGAAATCATTTTAAAAGATGAAGAGGTCTCAAAACTAATAGAAACTGTATCTCAAATTCAAATCCCTCAGAATCTACCTCCCCAACTACTACAAAATGTATATCAAAAAATCATACAATCTATAAATATTAAATCTATCCCTCCAGTAGAATATGAAAACTTTATTGCTATTTTAGAGAGCACCAGATGTAGAAGTGAATATAAAACAAAAGGAAAAATAAATGCGCTTCGGATGCCAGACATGAATATAAAAGTTAATACGATACCTATATCACAGGGTTGGAAATTCTTTAAAAATGAAGATTAATTTAAAGAGATGAAATTATGGAAAAAAATATTTATAAATCTAATAACGAAGATAGTTTAATAAAATCATTTGGTCCTTATATATACATCACAGCAGATAATTCAAAACAAAGAATTGATGTTTATGAATCGACAGAAATAAAAAGTGAAATTACTATTGGTAAAATTAAGTCTTTTGAACAATTTGAAATTTTTGGAAAATAACTTTTAGATGAAATATATATTATATTTTTACAAATTTAAACAACAGTAGCTATAGCCCATTCTTCACCAAATAATTGAGCTTGTTCCATTATCAACCTAACAGCTTCAGGTCGTTGATCTGGAGGATATTTATATTTCTTTAATAATCTCCTGATAGTAATTCTCATTTTTGCTTGAACACTTGCTTTTACTGTAAAATCAATAGTAGCTGATTTCCTTACTTCTCGTACCAGCTCTTTAGCTATTTTTTTAAGCGGCTCATCTCCCATAATCTCAACCGCACTTTTATTAGTAGTTAGAGCATCATAAAAAGCAACCTCATTATCATTTAAACCTAAATCTTCTCCACGACTCTGAGCTTTTTGGATTTCCCTTGCTAACTCCAAAAGTTCTTCAAGAATTTTTGCTGCTTCAATTGTTCGATTTTGATATTTAATAATTGCTTTTTGTAATAATTCTGCAAAGGATCTTGATTGAACGAGGTTTTTCTTAGCTCGTGATTTTATTTGATCGTTTAAAAGTTTATTCAATAATTCCACAGCTAAATTTTTATGCTCCAGACCTTCTACTTCTTTTAGGAATTTTTCCGATAAAATTGAGATTTCTGGTTTTGGTAATCCTGCTGCTTCAAATATATCTATAACCTCATCTGAAATAACAGCTCTTGAAATTAATTGTCTTATCGCATGATCAATATCTTCTTTTCTTCTGCCTGAAGGAGTTGTTGATTTCACAAATCCAGCTCGAACTGCTTGAAAGTAGGCTAGATCATCTCGAATTGCTAGAGCTTCTTCATGAGGTGTTGCTAATGAAAATGCCTTGTTTAATGCTGCTAAATTATCCAAAAATTCTTTTTTTCCATCTCTTCCTTCTAATTGAAGAATATGTTCCATAGCAGCAGGTAATAATTGTAATCTTTGTAAAGGAGACCCATTAAAAAAGTTTGAATAATCAAATCCAAAGAACATATCCGAAACAATTTCATAATAAGTTAGCATTAATTCCAGAGCTTGTTCAATAGGTATTCCTGTTTGTTCTCGCGATTGTTGGCTAGAATACATAGATAAAGCTAACTTTAAAAAATATCCGATTCCAATATAATCAACAATAAGTCCGCCTGGTTTATCCTTATAAACGCGGTTTACACGGGCAATAGCTTGCATAAGATTATGTCCTTGCATTGGTTTATCAATATACATCGTATGTAGACAAGGGGCATCAAAACCAGTCAACCACATGTCTCTAACAAGTACAATTCTAAGAGGATCCTCAGGATCAACTAACCGTTTTTTAATTAATTCCCTTCTATGTTTTGGTCTAATATGAGGTTGCATTTTTTGAACATCACTAGCAGAACCACTCATTACTACTTTTATCTCTCCTTTAGTATCATCATCGGAATGCCAATTAGGACGTATTTTAATAATTTGATTGTATAAATCAACGCAAATCTCTCGACTCATACAAACTACTAGTGCCTTGCCTTCAACCGCGTCAGTTCGATTTTCAAAATGTTCAACTAAATCATTTGTGATTTCTTCTAATCTATCAGGATCTCCTGCTAATTCAGCAACTCTAGACCATTTTGATTTCAATTTTTCTCGAGCATATTCCTCCTCATCTTCTGTAATTTCATCAAATTCTTCATCTAAGGTAGGTATTGTGGCTTCATTTAGCTTTAATTTAACCAAACGACTTTCATAGTAAATTGGAACCGTTGATTTATCTTCAATTGATTGATAAATATCATAAATACTTATATAATCACCAAAAACCTGAAATGTGTTTCTATCTACTAATTCGATTGGAGTAGCCGTAAACCCAATAAAAGAAGCATTAGGTAAAGCTTCTCGAATATGGGCTGCAAATCCTTCTTTTAATAATCCCTTATCGGATACCGTTTTTTTGAATGAATATTGACTACGATGCGCTTCGTCAGCAATAACAATAATATTGTTTCGATCTGAGAGACGAGGATATTCTGTTCCTTTCTCAGGAAGAAATTTTTGAATTGTAGAAAAGATAACACCACCTCCAGAAGTAGTAAGTAATTCTTTTATTTGATCTCTACTATCCGCTTGTCTAGGAATTTGTCTTATTAAGTCTTTAGAAAGTGAAAATGTATTAAATAATTGATTGTCAAGGTCATTCCTATCAGTAATCAGTAAGATAGTTGGATTTTTTAGTGATTGTATTAATTTTCCTGTGTAAAATAGCATTGTTAAGCTTTTCCCCGACCCTTGTGTATGCCATACTACACCTATTTTTTTATCTCCCTCTTCTCTCGTTGCTCGCAAGGTTTCGTTAATAGCTTTATTTACCGCATGAAATTGATGATATGCTGCTGATTTTTTAATTATATCGCTTCCGTCATCTTCAAAAGTTATAAAATATCTAATATAATCAAGCAAACGAGCAGGATCAAGTATCCCTCTAATCAATGTAACTATTTTAAAGCTAGTGTTACCAGTTTCTATCTCTCCCTCAATAGTTTTCCAAGGCATATATCGTTCCCAATTAGCTGACAGGCTTCCAACTTTTGCTTCAAATCCATCACTTATGACTAATAATTCATTTGTCCGAAATAATGAAGAGATTTGGTTTTTATAAGTCTCAATCTGATTATATGCTTGTTTAACGGTAGTATTTTCATCTGCAGGATTCTTTAATTCTATAACTACTACAGGGATTCCATTAATAAATAAAACTATATCAGGTCTTCGATTGAAGATAACTTGGTTTTTCATTTCAATTACTGTATATTGATTAACAGCTAGCCAATCATTATTATCTACATCATTGAAATCAAAAATCTGTACAATATCTCCCTTTTGGCGTCCTTCATATTGATATTTCACCTCAATACCCTCAACAAGCATTTTATGAAAAGATTTATTATTAATTATCAAATCGGGAGAATCTATTTTATGAATTTTTCTTAAAGCATCTTTTATTGCTACTTTAGGTATACTTGGATTTAATCTACTAAGAGCAGAATTCAAACGTGCTTCTAAAATTGTATCTTGATAAGACTCTCTTTCAGGATTTTTTCCATCACATGCAATGTCAGGTCCATAAATAGTCTCATATCCAATATCTTGAAGGATTTCAAGTGACATTTCTTCTAATTCATTCTCGGTAATCCTAATTGCTGTTCTCCTCCAGAAATTTTTGGGAATTTATAATTCTTAATCTCCCAGACATTAATTGTGGCAATAGGAGATCTCGTAATTCTTCTAAAATCATAATTTCTTTACAATTTGAAATAATTTTATTGAAATATGGTTTAACTAAAGTACTAAATTCACTTAATTTCTGATCAGGTGGAGCTGCTACTAATTTATTCATTTTAAATCCCTTTATATCTAATCCCCATACGGTAGTTCCAGTATGAAAAGTAGTGGTTTCCTTTTGGAATATTTTCAATACAAGGCATAAATAATAAAGAAGATTATTATTTTTTGGAATGATTTTAGTTATGTGATGTGAAAAAACACCTTTCTTTTTTTTATAATTATAAGGAAAATAAACAATCGCAGGGAATCCTAATAATCTGCCATCTTTAGTTTGTTCAGTGTTAGGAATTATTAAATCACCTTCCTTTATAAAATAACGTTCCTTAAGCCTTTCACTTTTTAACCAAGTGTATTTTGGTTTAAATCCTCCACCTTCAAATACATTATTTAGAGTTATAAAAACATAATCATTTGGTGCATCAAACTTTTCAGTACCTTTGTATGAGAAACCTCTTAAAAAATCTGCAAATTCTCCTATTGGTTTAATTTTCCACCCTTTTGGTATCCTTCCAAGCTTGCTTTCCTCGAATTCCTTATCTAGAAAAGGTTCAAAATCGATAAACCAAGATTTAAAGATCGCTTGTGTCATCTTTTCTAGGGTTTCGTTCATCTTATGGTAAAGTTCAATTTTTTTATCAAGATCAGAGAGAATTTTTGTTATTAAATGCCGTTCATAATCTGAATCAATCCATGCAATTTTAATTCTGTTTAGATTTTTTTGATTTAACTTTGGTTGAACCGCTCCTGTTATAAATGGAGTAATTACTGTATTTTTTAATTGATAATATAAGAATAGAGTATCTTCATATGACTTACATTGTAGAACATGAGCATGATTACTCACCCAAAACTTTCCATGGGCTAGCTGTAAAGTGGGATTAGATCCATTGCTTGTCACTGAGCCATCCTCAGCTATAAGAAGATAGTCTCCCTCGAATTTATAGTCATTAATATAATCAATAACCTTTGCCGCCCCATAGTAAGGATATTTACCTTTCATTTTAGAGCGTTGTTTAGAACTTAAAGGTTCCCTTATTTTGTCAAAATTGTCTGCTATTTCTGGGATAGTGACTAATCTCCAATCTTCTGGAATCATTCCAATTTCAGTTTTTTTAAAAGTATAAACATTTTTCATTTAGTAAATCTCTATTTGGTTTAATTATGGAATTTTAATCCCTATTCACATTTTAAATCCTATAATCTCAAAATTTTTTTTTATTTCTCTACTAATTTCCTTGCTTTCTTCCATTTGAGCAATTAAAACAGTTATGAGTTTATGTAATTTTTCTTCGAAAAAATCATCATATTCTACTTCTTTTATTCCAACATATCTTGCAGGGGTTAAAATATAATCATTATTTCTAATTTCATCTAACGTACTAGATTTACTAAATCCTGATTCATCCTTATAGTTACTATTAAGCTTCCGCCATTCTTGATAAGTTTCCGAGATTTTTCTAATATCTTGCTCTGAAAATTCCTTTGTTTTACGATCGATCATTTGTCCAAATGAATGAGCATTAATAAATAATGTTTCATTCTGATGATCTCTAAATTTACCTTTCGACTTCGAACGAGAAATAAACCATAAGCTTGCAGAAATTTGAGTGGTCAAAAAGAGTTGTCCTGGTAAACTAATGATGCAATCGACTAAATCTGATTCCACAATTTCTTTCCTAATTGTGTACTCATTTGAAGTTTCCGAGGTTAAACTCCCATTTGCTAATACAAAACCAGCAATCCCATTCGGGGCTAGATGATGAATAAAATGTTGAATCCAGGCATAATTAGCATTTCCCTTAGGAGGAATACCGTATTTCCATCTTATATCATCCTTAAGTCTTTCACCACCCCAATCACTTACATTAAAAGGGGGATTAGCCAAAATAAAATCCGCTTTCAATGAAGGATGCATATCATTATGAAAAGAATCAGCATGTTTTGGTCCCAGATTCGCTTCAATACCACGAATAGCTAAGTTCATCTTTGCTAATTTCCATGTTGTTGGATTAGATTCTTGACCATAAATAGATATTTCTCCTAATTTACCACCGTGAGTTTCAACAAATCTTTCACTTTGGACAAACATACCTCCTGAACCGCAACAAGGGTCATATACACGACCTTTATATGGTTGAATCATCTCAACCAAAAGTCTAACAATACAAGTAGGAGTAAAAAATTGCCCACCTCCTTTTCCTTCCGCCATAGCAAATTTCCCTAAGAAATATTCATATACTTTCCCGAGTATATCTTTTGACTGACTTTCACGATCTCCTAGACCAATATCACTAATAAGATCAATAAGTCCTCCAAGCATAATTTTATTTAAATCAGGACTCCCATAAATTTTTGGTAAAACACCTTTAAGAGAATTATTGGATTTTTCAATCGCATCCATCGCATCATCTATCATTATTCCTATTCTTGAATTTTTAGAATTATCTTTGATTAATGACCATCGCGCATCCTTAGGAACCCAAAAAATATTTTCAGCTAAATATTCATCAGGATCTTCCGGATCAGCATATTTTTCACTTTTAAGTTGATTATATTTTTCCTCAAAAGCATCTGATATGTATTTCAAAAAAATTAGACCTAAGACAACATGTTTATATTCAGCCGGGTCCATATTGTTCCGCATTTTATCTGCAGCTTCCCATAATTTATCCTCAAAACCAATAGGTCCCTTGGAATTATTTTTTTTATTTTTAGTTTTACCTGTATTTGTCTTTTCCATTTTTACAGTCTTTTTTGGTTTATCTTTTGTCCATTCGTTAAGGTCTTTTTGATTCATGATATTGTCTCATATAAAATAATGGTAGATATTATATTTATATTCAATTTTCCATGTTTTTATTAGATATTCTTAGTGAATTAATAATAATTAGATAATTAAAGAAAAAATATTTTCCAATTTTAGTATAAGATTTATACTTTTTTTGTAATGAAAGGGTTATTTCACGTATATTTACCCTGCATACCCTATATAATAATGTTAGACAAGAAAATATATTTTTATAAGTGAATTTATATTACTTTTGGGTATGTATTACACAATTGGCTATTTAAAGCTAATATTCAAGATTTTAGTCTAGACCCTTAATAACCAATTAAAAAGAAGTATTGAATATCTTTAAAAGAATTCTAAGAGTTATAGCGCTAAATTATAATGGAAATTATTAGAATAATATTTTTAAGATTTTTGAATCAAATAAGTTACTAGAAAGGAAATATTTCAAAATATAGAGAGATTAAGAAAATTGTTTGAAAACGTTGAATATCCAAAAATGTATATAAATTAACAAGTTTATAAAGTGAATCAATTTGAATAAAGAAAAATCACCCTTAAATGATAAATTTAAATGCCCAAATTGCCAAAATCAGTTTATTCCTGAATCAATTAACCAAGAAAAAGTAATTAATATCCATAAATACCCAAGATCAAGCCATATTGTTGAAAAAAATGGAGAACTAATGATTAGAAGCCCTAATAATGTATTTAAAGGTATTGATCAATTTATCATCAAACCAAATAATATAGTCTTAACGAATTGGATTATTACATGTCCAGAATGCAGCTATATTAGTAGATTTATAGCTGAAGAAGCAATCAAGAGAATATCAGAAGATGATATCGGATTATCAGAATATAATAAAAAGTTTAAATATTTCATCAAGAATTATCCTAAGCCTTATAAGGACTATACTGAGCATTTTCTTGGGTTTACTAATAAAATAAAAAATAAAATTATTAACGCTTTAGATGAGATCAATTTAAATGCCTGGAGTCAAGATCTAAATGATTGGAAAGCAGAAAAGATTGAATCCTTTAAATTTTTTGTTAGATTAATATCTAGTTTAGATGGTTATTATAAAATCCGAAAAAAAAATGAAAATAATAAAAAAGAAATGCCAGAGAAAATTAAAGAATTGAATCTTCCAAATGAACTTAAAGAAAAGTTAATCAACATGAATCATCTTAGAAACAAGGCTGTACATGATGGTTATGAACTAAATCAAGATGAAGTTTTGAATTGCTATGATGGGATGGTAGAGTTTTTAGAATACATTATTATTCAACACTTAACACCTTTAAATCTAAGTGAAATTAAAATCCCTAAAGAGATTAACTTTCTCGATCCAAGTTATGTTAGACGTGAAATTTGGTTATTTTTAATGCGATTTTTTAATGAAATAAAGATAAGCAACCTTAAATCTAGAATTTCTGATTCAATTCTAAAGAATCTAAACATAAAAAAGGATTAAATTCATAAAATGAACTCAAAAGAAGAAGAACTACTCAATAAGGTTTTTGGATTTTTTCGAAATATTTCGAAAGTCATACCGCTTTTGGATAAAGATGGCACAAAAATAAATCCTACAGAGATAGTACAAGGCGTTTCAGATATACTCGCTAAAATAATTGATGGTGTTAAGATAGGAACTCAAAATTTGCCTCCATTTATGGCTAATATCTATGAAATTAATAGGGATGCCCAGAGGGCTTTTGATGACAGACGGTACAGTGATTATATAATGCTCAAATATAAAGGAGCTGAAATTTTCTATAAATCTTTTTATCAAGAAATATTAAATAAAGAAATAAAAGTTAATGATCAGATAAATCTCAGTGAAATTATAAAAGAGATAGAAGATAATTTGAATATTTATTCGGGAATATTAGGAGAATTAAATGAATGGAGGATAATAAGGAATCAAATCGTTCATGAACATTTTAAAGTGGATCGAAAAAAAGCAGAAGAAGCAAAGCCATTCTTTAATAAATTATACAAATTATTTGAAACATATATTAAATACATGAGAAAAACTTAATAAAAATCTTGATGATTTAAGTTAGTCTTTTATAATTAGATTCTTTTGTTCTGAAATATATCGTTTTATCTTATTAGGAATGTATTTATCAAGTTGTCCATCATACCAACAACTTCCTTGAACATTTTCCCATCCATATTCTTCCATATAATCCAATGTTATTCTCACAATATCTCCATCCTCGATTAATTCTTTAACGGAAACAACCGGATTTTCCCGTATCCACTTATTTGTTTTACCTTTTTTAATACTTTCAATTTGTTTTAAAAAGTATTTTGATTTTCCAATCCACCATTTATTATTTTCTAGTTTTAAAACATAAATTATTTCATCATAATTAAAGTCTTTAGATAAAAAATACTCATTTAAAAAATCCTTTACTCTTTTAAATTTCAAACTTTCAATAGGTTTCTGAGAATTCAAACTATTAACTAATGCTTTATCTTTAGATTGTTCATATGTTTCAACTTTAGGTAAAGGTTCTCCGCATTTTACACAGAATCTAACTTGAGGGGAACAAAGGGAATTACAGTGAGGACAAGGAATTCTAACTATAGTTTTCTTAGGATCTCCTTTATGATTAATTTTAATATTTTTTAGTTCAACAGATTTTTGAATACGAGAATCTTCTGTCCATTTTTCTTTATTATTAGATTTATGTTTTAAATGTAAAAATTACCTATACTCATATTCATCTAAAAAACCATTATCTTCATAAATTTCCAACAGTTCCATCAATTCTTCATCGTTATCAGCATTTTCCTTAAGAAATCTTAATTCTTCTTTATCTAATATTGTATCACCATCTTCTTGAGCCTTATAAATATCTCGAGCTAAGCAAGAATATTGTTTATCAGATAAATAATTATTTCTTTCATAAAATTCTAAAAGAGAATGGAAGAATTCATTATCCTGTGCAAACAATTTTAACCATTGTTCTTCCTCATTATTTAATTCTCTCATCTTTATCAAAAAAGCTTTAGCTTGAATTATTACAAATAAGTAATTACACTCTTGTATAAAAGAATTTCTTCTTTTTTATTTAC
Organism: Promethearchaeota archaeon; assembly: GCA_048937405.1. Classification (GTDB taxonomy): domain Archaea; phylum Asgardarchaeota; class Lokiarchaeia; order Sigyniarchaeales; family SOKP01; genus Loki-b32. Next base: position 3,420 of record JBHLNF010000025.1, on the reverse strand, counting down.
TAATTAGCCTGTAATTTAAATTAGAAATTTATTCAATTGGAAATAGTAAAGATTTAAGAACCATGTTAATTAGATTTTACGAGCTTTTATAACTTTAAAATCGTTATCTATATTGTTATGAGTAGAAAAAAGCCGAAACACTCGTTTTCAAAAGAAGAAAAAGAATTAATCCGGAAAATGAAGGATGAGCTCAGATTCATGGGAGTTCCACGAGATCAGTGGAGTGTATATATCCAAAAGGAATTACGCGAGCGACAGAAGTCAAAAGGTATTCGCAGTTCAAAATTCATGAATAAAATTTCGGATAGATTTGGTAAAGTTGTTGGGAAAGTTACCTCAAAAAAGCTTGGAGATTTTGGTGGTCAGCTGAAAGAATTCGAAGATTTATTTAAGGAAGGTTCTCAAGATGAGATAGATTTCATGAATCAGATGTTTCCTGATATTAGATTTGATAATATTAACGATTTAGGGAAACATGGTTCGACATTAAAAAAAGTATCACCGAAAAAGAAGCAAGTGGTGGACCTCGATTTCTTAGATAATGATGATTAGACGTCAATATAATTACTAATTTTTTTAAAAAAATTAAATATTATACACTATACCTTAATTAAACCAATTACTATTTGCAGAAATATTAAGAAATTAGAATAAATCGTTGTTATTTTCTAAATACAAATCGACTTAAGCGATTCATTGGCCGTAATATTGGAATAATGCATCAAGACTTCTCATTTTCAAGTTGGTATTCATACAAATTTTATTATGTAGAAATCCATCAGGGGGTATTTGAGCAATTACAGTAGCAATTCTATTAACTTCTTCTTCCAATGTTTCTCAATTTTTCTTTGAAGAGTTTTACAAATTATTAGTAAGTAATTAACCAAATTAAGAAAGATATAAAAGATAAATATGATAAAAGGTTCTAAGATGAAATTGAGTTTATTTAGATCTTTTTAGATTTCAATAGAATAAAAAATTACTAAGATTATGATTATAGAAAAAAATATTATAGAAAATAATAGAACAGCGAAACTAGAAGCTGTGTTGAAGGATTTATTACATAATAATAGAGATATTAAATTTGCAATAATTACTTCAATAGAAGGTTTTCCAATTTTTTCCATATTACCCCGAGGATATAATTTACCAAGAATTGCTGCGATGACTGCTACATTACTCTCTATCTCCGAAAGAACTATTGTAGATATGGAATTAGGGGTATTTAACCAGATGTATATTAAAGGAATTGATGGTTATATATTGATTTTAGACGCAGAGGAAGCAGTATTGACAGTTTCAACTACAAAAAAAGCGAAAATGGGGGTAGTTTTCTTTGATTGCAAGAATGTGTTATATAAGATAGCACAAATCTTAAGAAATGAGAAATAGAGAAAGATAGATCATCTTTAGAAGAAGTCAACAGAAAAAGAAGCGAGTGGTGGACCTCGATTTCTTAGATGATGATTAATTTAACATTAAATTTGTTTTTTAAAAACTATACGTAGGTTACCCTCAAAATTCATTTTATAATTTGACGAAAAGCTAAACTTGTTTCAAAAATCTTTAAATTAATTTTGCGATTTTCTCACAGGTTCGTATGCAATAGAGAAAAATCTCTCCAAGTCTTACATCTTTCGAGGCAGAGAGCGATAATACAGCATTGGGACCTGCTCGTAAAACGAGAAGGTATCCATCTATTCCCTTAATATATAATTGCTGAATTTCCCCCCTATTAATTAAAGTTATGGCGCTTTCGGCCAATGAAAGAAGTGCTGCAATCATTACAGCTATAGTGGTTTCCTCAACATCCTTAGGCATAACTGAAGCTAATATTTCTCCTTCAGTTGAAACGAGGGTTGCTGCATTTACTTCTGGAATGGAATCTATTAATTTTTCTAAGATATTGTCAAGATTTTCTAAAACATGGGATTCAAATGCTTGTCTAGTTAAGAATTCAGGGAATTTTGCTTTTTGTTTGCCAGGTGGTTCTATGTGTTGTAACATTTCAAGTTCTTCTTCAAGTTCATCATAAGTTTCGTTTGTTTTGGAGGCTAGGCTATTAAGTTTCGCTTCAAGTTCAGCAATTTTCTTTTTGACCTCTTTTTTAAAGCTTGGTTCAGACTCAAGATAATCTTTTAATACTTCTACTAGTATATTGGTATCAATCTGAGGTTTTTCAGAGTCTACAGGAGCTTTATAGGTGTAGATATATTGCCTTCCTCTCTTTCCGAGAGTTTGAATCTTATTTTGTTTTTTTAGGCGTAGAAGATAAGTACGTGTATCTTGTTTAGTTAAACTGAGCTGTTTTGATATCTCAATACTTGTTAATGATTGAGACTTAAGAAGATTTAAAATACGATCTTTATTGCTGAGTTCATATTCAGTTATTATTTCTCACCTTTTAATTTACTTCTCCTAACTGTGACCTCTTGGTTATTAAATGACAATTGTAAATATCAGTCTCTTATGATTAGTATGTGTTTATAATTTCTTCTTAATAATTGTGATATATTCTTATATATTATTTTACTTGTATATTATTTGTATATTATCATATATAAATATATGGGGATAAACATATTAATAATCTTAGAACCAAAAAATTTAAATATGCAATTATACAAATAATATACAACTGTATATACTTCAATATACAGAATTTAGGTAAAATTCAAAATTGAAGGATGAGTAATTTGGAGAATAATTACATTCGAATACCAGATGATATTAATTTTCTTTTAGAATTTTGTCGAAACTTATTAAGACAAATTAAAAATGATAATCCAAATAAAGAGATACCCGTAAGTGTTGAACAATTAAAAAGATTAAGAAATATAGAACAAATTTATACAAAATGAGATTGTATAAAAAGTAGAGATCATTATAATGAAAGTTGAGAAATCTTTTAATGATACTTTTTTTTCCTTCTTTTCTAAATTTTCATTCATAGTTAAAACACTTAATCTTAGTATTAATTAGGTTATATTGGTTTTTCTTCAACAGTATTATTATGTTTAAGTATCTTTTTTTTTAAAAAGTAGCCTAATTTTACAAATAAGGTAATACATTTTTGAATACCTGAATTTCTTCTTTTAATATTGAGAGATAGTGTATAATTAGGTCATTGAAAAGAAATGGTTTTAAATGAATGTATATACTTTTTAACAGTAAATGGAGGTTTTTTCTTTTATGGAAGATAAGTTGAGAAGAGTAATAACGGGTCATAATGACGAGGGTAAATCAATTGTAGCTTATGACGGGCCCCCTATCAAATTAAGAAGCTTATTTGAGATGTGGGTCACAGATAGTTCACCTGCAGATAATAAGCATAAAAATGATGCTGCTAAGCGAAAAGTAAGACTTGAACCTCCGCCAAATGGCTCCATATTTCGATTCTTTAAGATATTTTCTGAAAAT